>NZ_PTJD01000012.1 GCF_002934625.1 Kineococcus xinjiangensis
CATCCACCGGTGCTCGCCGGCGGCGACCCGCAGCCGCACCTCGGCCCGCACCGGCTCCGCACCGCCTGCTTCCAGGCACTGGGAGAAGCGGGCGTTGGCCTCCAGCACGTCCTCGGGGTGCAGCAGGTCCAGGAAGTGCGTGCCGCGCAGCACCTCCGGGTCCGCCCCCCACGCCGACACCGCCGAGGGGCTCAGGTAGGACAGCGTCCCGTCCGCGCACACCGTCGCCAGCACCTCGTGGGAGTCCTGCACCAGCGCCCGGAACCAGGCCTCCGCGGACCGGACCTCGCACATCAGCGCCCGCCGGTCGTCCTCGGTGCGGGCCAGGGTCAGCAGCGCCAGCATCGCGACGAGGGCCGCGACCAGGGCGACGCCGTGGGAGGCACCCGGCGACAGCGGCGAGTCCAGCAGGCCCAGGTGCACCAGCGCCTCCAGCGCGAGGAGTACCGCTCCGGCGCACCCGGCCACCGGCCGCCACGCCCGTCCGCCCGAGGTGTCGATGTGGCTGGCGCCGACGACGAGCGCCGCCAGCGGCAGCAGGAACGTCGTGCCCGTGCAGGCGGTCGTGACGCCGAAGAGGACCATCGCGACCGCCATGCGCAGCCAGAGCCGGCCGTCCTCCTCGTCGCCGCCCGCCAGCCAGCGCTGGACCCGGCTCTGCGCCAGGGTCCCCACCAGGCCCCCGGTGAGCAGGAACAGCCAGGCCGGCAGCACGAAGGCGTCCAGGGAGGACAGGAGCAGGGCCACGGGCGCCAGCCCGGCGACCGTCACGGCGAAGGCGGTGGACGGGCGCCGGTCCGGCGCGAACGGCGCGGCGGAGCGGACCGGGCGCCGCCCGGGCAGCGCGCTCGCCGGCAGGCGGTCCTCCCCGCTGCACTGCACGCCGCACCTCCTGCCGCTCCCGGTGCCGGCTCTGGGCCCGGGGGGGCTCCGGGCCCCCCGGGATCATCGGCGCCCGGGTCCGCGCCCTTGACCGCGCTTGCCCCGTCCGGGCGCCCCCCGGAATGCTGGGACGGCGGGTCCGCGCGGTCCGCCCAGCAGCTCCCGTCCCCTGGAGGCCCCGCCGTGCCCATCGACTACACCCGCCGCCCGAAGCAGCCGGAGCCGGAGCCGTCGCGTCCCGGCGCCGACGGGGGAGCGGGGACGCCCGGTGGGGTGTCGCTGAGCAAGGTGACGCTCACCAAGGCCGCCCCCTCCGTCTCGCTGAGCAAGCAGGGCTCCGCCGGCGGCGTCCTGCGCGTCAACCTGAACTGGAACGCCCGCCCGGCCGCGCAGGGCGGGTTCCTCGACAAGCTCCGCAACGCCGCCGCCGGACCCGTCGACCTCGACCTCGGCGCCCTCTACGAGTACGCCGACGGCAGCAAGGGAGCCGTGCAGGCCCTCGGTGGCATGTTCGACGACCGCCGCGCGCAGCCGATCCTGCGCCTGGACGGCGACGACCGCAGCGGCAGCAGCAGCGGCGGGGAGAACCTCCACGTGGACCTCGGTCAGGCCGCGCAGATCCGCCGGGTGCTCGTCTACGCCTTCATCTACGAGGGCGTGCCGAACTGGGCCGCCGCCAACGGGGTCGTGACCCTCTTCCCGGCGAGCGGCCCGCAGGTGGAGGTCCACCTCGACGAGCACGACCCGCGCTCGCCGATGTGCGCGGTCGCCCTGCTCACGTCCGACGGCCGCGACGTCACGGTGCGCCGGGAGGTGCGCTACGTGCAGGGCGGGCAGCAGGCCCTCGACGAGGCGTACGGCTGGGGCATGCGCTGGCGCACCGGCCGCAAGTAGGGGCCGGGCTTGGGCCGGGTGGGGGCCCAGGTGCCCACCCGGCTCAAGGCGCGCGCCCGCCATGACGATCGTCCCTGGGTGATGACCGAGAGCAGGCGCGCCCCGGCGCTGGTGGCGCTGGCCGCGCTGCCGTTCGTGGCGTACGCCGCCGTCGTGGTCGTCACCGGGAGCTTCCTCGGCCCCGCGCGGGCGCTGTGGTGGGTGGGGCTCACCGGCGTGCTGCTGCTCGCGCTGCGCCGCCCCCTGCGCCAGCGCGAGGACCGCCTCGCCTGGTTCGCGGTCGCCGGCGGTGTCGCCGCCTGGTTCGCCGGTGACCTGGTCAACGTCTACGGGATCCCGCTGTCGCTGACCGGGCTGCCCTCGGTCGCGGACATGGTGTTCTTCGCCATGTACCCGCTGGTCCTCGTCGCGGCCCTGCGCCTGGCCCGCCGCTCCGGAGCGCGCGACCGCAGCCGCGGCGCCTCCCTCGACGGGCCCATCGTGCTCATCGGCGGCGCCGCGGTCGCCACCTCCTTCGTCGTGGCTCCGGTGTGGCCCCACGTCGGCGTCGCGGCCGCGACCATGCCGTTCGCGCTCTTCTACCCGGTCGGCGACCTGGTCATCATCGCCGCCTGCCTGCTGGGGCTGTGGCGGGCCGGGGGCTACCGCCGCACCGCGCTCGTCGTGCTGGCCACGGGCGTGCTGCTGCTGGGCGCCGGTGACACCCGCTACCTCGTGCGCACCGTCGAGGGCGGCGGCAAGGACCTCACCTCGGACCTGCTGTGGGCCGCGGCGCTGCTGGCGATGGCCGCGGCCGGTGCGCTGGGCACCCGGGTCGCGGCCCGCCCCCGCGCGGCCGCCTCCGGCGTGACCCTGTGCTCCGGTCTCGCCGCGACCTTCGTGCTCGTCGTGGCCAGCTGGGCGGACGTGCCGCTGGGCGCCGTCCTCCTCGCCGCCGTCGCGCTCATCCTGTGCCTGCTGCGTCTCGTCGCCGCGCTGCGGGAGGCCCGCCAGCTCGCCGACGCCCAGCACCGCGCCCTGCGCGACGAGACCACCGGCCTGCCGACGGCCCGCGCCACCGAGGAGCGGCTGCGGGAGCTCGTGCGGCAGGAGAAGCCCTTCGCGCTGGTGCTGCTCGACGTCGGCGGCTACAAGCAGCTGCGCCTGGCGCTGGGGCAGGACCTGGGCACCGAGCTGCTCGTGCAGATCGCGGGCCGGCTCGCCGGTGACGCGGTCTCCGCGGAGTTCGTCGCCCGCGCGGGGGAGGACGAGTTCAGCGTCCTCGTGCCCCTGCCCGACGAGGACTCCGAGCGGGGCGTGGACCGCGCCGCCGAGCTCGTCCGCTGCTTCGACGAGTCCTTCGGCCTGGAGGGCATCAACGTCCACGCCCGCGCGACCGCCGGGGTGGCCTCCTTCCCCCGCGACGGCCGGACCGCGGCGGAGGTGCTGTCGGCGGTGGAGCTGAGCACCTCCTACGGGGCGGCCGGCGGCAAGGAGGTCGCCGCCTACACCCGCGCGATGGAGGACCAGGCCCGCGTCCGGCTGGCGCTGGCCGGGGAGATCGGCGACGCCTTCGGCGCGGGTGAGGTCATCGCCTACCTGCAGCCGCAGGTGAGCCTGGCCGACGGCCGGATCTGCGGGGCGGAGGCGCTGGTGCGCTGGCAGCACCCGCGCATGGGCATCCTCACGCCCGACAAGTTCCTGCCCGCCATCGCGCACACCAACCTGATGCGGCGGGTCACGGACACGGTCCTGCGCCAGTCCGCCGCACAGGCCGTGGCGTGGCGGCCGTGGGGGATGACGGTGTCCGTGAACCTCGCCCCCTCCGACCTGCTGGACCCCGAGCTGCCCGATCGCGTCATGCGGATCCTGCACGAGTGCGGGGCGCGGCCGTCGGAGGTGCGGCTGGAGGTCACCGAGGACGCGGTGATGGCCGACGCCGACCGCATCGCGGAGACCCTCGCGGAGCTGCGCCGCTGCGGCTTCCACATCGCGGTCGACGACTTCGGGCAGGGCCACTCCTCCCTGGCCCGCCTGCGCGAACTGCCCTTCGACGAGCTGAAGATCGACCGGGCGTTCCTGTGGCGCACCGCCGACCCGAGCCCGGCCGAGACCGCGATCGTGCGCGCGGCGGTCGCCCTGGCGAAGGACCTGGCCCTGGAGGTCGTGGCCGAGGGCCTGGAGACGCCCGACGCGTGGCACCGGCTGCGGGACATGGGCTGCGACTCGGTCCAGGGGTACTGGGTGTCCCGGCCGGTGGCGCCGGGGATGTTCGACGCCTTCCGGGCCGAGTGGCCCGAGCGCGCCCCCGTCGCGGGCGCCCACCTGCTCGGCTGACCCGCCGCCGGGGCTGGTCCAGCGCCCGGCTGGTGCGGTGCGGGCGGGGACGTTCGGCCGGGGGCGCGCCGGTGTCGCCCGGCGCAACGTCCCCGCGCCGGGGCCCGAGCCGCCCCGCGCCGGCCGGGGCCGTGCGGGAACCCCGGGGGCGCCGACGTAGCGTGGCCGCTCGTGACGAGCGTGCAGGCCGGGACGGACCGGCACGGGCAGAGCCAGCTGCTGCCGGTGCTGATGGTCCTGGGCTCCTGCGCGTCGGTGCAGGTGGGTGCCGCCTTCGCCGCGCAGCTGTTCCCCGCCGTCGGCCCGGCGGGTGCGACGACCCTGCGGTTGACGACGGCCGCCGTGCTGCTGATGGTCTGGGTCCGCCCGCGGGTGCGGCACTGGACGCGCCGGCAGTGGGGGCCGGTGCTCGCGTTCGGCGGGGCGCTGGCGGGGATGAACAGCGCCTTCTACGCCGGGCTGGAGCGCCTGCCCCTGGGCCCGGCCGTCACCATCGAGTTCCTCGGGCCGCTGACGCTGGCGGCCGTCCTCACCCGCCGCCGCCGGGACCTGCTGTGGGTCGTGCTGGCGCTGGCCGGGGTGGTGCTGCTCGGATTCGGCGGCGGGGAGGGCGCCACCGCGCTGGACCCCGTGGGCGTCGTCCTCGTCCTCGTGGCGGGGACGCTGTGGGCGGCCTACGTCCTGCTGAGCGCGCGGGTGGGGGCGGCGGTGCCGGGGCAGTCGGGCCTCGCGGTGGCCAGCGTGGTGGCCGCGGTGCTGGTGCTGCCGGCGGGGGTGGCGACGGCGGGGACGGCGCTGCTGGAGCCGTGGCTGCTGCTGGCGGGCGCCGCGGTGGGCGTGCTGTCGTCCGTGGTGCCGTACAGCCTGGAGCTGGCCGCGCTGCGCCGGCTGCCCGCCCGCACCTTCGGCATCCTGCTGAGCCTGGAGCCGGCGGTGGCGGCGCTGGCGGGGCTGGCGGTCCTGGGGCAGGCCCTCGGCCTGCACGCGGTCCTCGCCATCGCGCTGGTCGTGGTGGCCAGCGCGGGTGCCATGGGGGCGTCCCGCCGGCCGCAGGCCTGACCGCCCCGCCCCGCCCCGGTCCGCCCGCCCGGAAAGGACCCTTTCCGGGGCCGAAGGGGCGCCTGCACCCACGGAAGGGACCTTTTCCGGGCCAGGGCGCAGATGCGGGGGCCGAGCCCAGGGCGCGGCGGGCGCCCGCGCACTAGTGTCGTGTCCGCCGACGGTGGCGCAGCGGTGCGCCCCCGCGGGATCGCGCAGCGCACCCACGCCGAGAGGACGCGGACGATGACCGATACGCAGTCGCAGCCGACGGGTCACGCTCCACAGACCGTCGCCCCCGACCCCGCCTTCGCGGCCGAGGCCGTCGCCTCGGCCGAGCTGTACGAGCGAGCCGCCGCCGACCGCCTGGGCTTCTGGGCGGAGCAGGCCCGCACCCTGCTGGAGTGGGAGCAGGACTTCACCGAGACCCTGGACTGGTCCGGCGCCCCCTTCGCCAAGTGGTTCGTCGACGGGCGCCTGAACGTGGCGCACAACTGCGTCGACCGCCACGTCGAGGCCGGCAACGGCGACCGGGTGGCCATCCACTTCGAGGGGGAGCCCGGCGACGCCCGCAGCCTCACCTACGCCGACCTCGCCCGGGAGGTGCGCCAGGCGGCCAACGCCCTCACCGCCCTCGGCGTGCAGGCCGGCGACCGGGTCGCGATCTACCTGCCGATGATCCCCGAGGCGGTCGTGGCGATGCTGGCGTGCGCGCGCATCGGCGCCCCGCACGGCGTGGTGTTCGGGGGCTTCTCCGCCGACGCGCTGCGCAGCCGCATCGAGGACGCCGAGGCCAAGGTCGTCATCACCTGCGACGGCAGCTACCGCCGCGGCAAGCCGACCACGCTGAAGCCGGCGGTGGACGCGGCGCTGGCCAAGGGCGCCTCCAGCGTGACCAACGTGCTGGTGGTGCGGCGCAACGGCGAGCAGGTCGACTGGACCGAGGGTCGCGACGTCTGGTGGCACGAGGCGCTGGCCGCCGCGCCGGAGGAGCACGAGGCGCAGGCGTTCGACTCCGAGCACCCGCTCTTCATCCTCTACACCTCGGGCACCACGGGGAAGCCGAAGGGCATCCTGCACACCAGCGGCGGCTACCTCACGCAGGCCGCGTACACCTCGCGCAACGTCCTGGACCTGAAGCCGGAGCGGGACGTGTACTGGTGCACGGCCGACGTCGGCTGGGTCACCGGGCACAGCTACATCACCTACGGCCCGCTGGCCCTGGGTGCGACGCAGGTCGTCTACGAGGGCACGCCGGACACCCCGGACAAGGACCGGTGGTGGAGCATCGTCGCCAAGTACGGCGTGACGGTCCTCTACACCGCGCCCACCGCGATCCGCACGTGCATGAAGTGGGGCGAGGAGTACCCCGGCCGCCACGACCTCTCCAGCCTGCGCCTGCTGGGCAGCGTGGGGGAGAACATCAACCCCGAGGCGTGGTCCTGGTACCGCCGGGTCATCGGTGGCGGCAAGGCCCCGATCGTGGACACGTGGTGGCAGACCGAGACCGGCGGCCACATGATCTCCCCGCTGCCCGGGGTGACGGCTCTGAAGCCGGGCTCGGCGCAGCAGCCGGTGCCGGGCATCGTGGCGGAGGTGGTGGACGACGCGGGCAACCCGGTCGGGAACGGGGAGGCCGGCTACCTGGTCCTCACCGAGCCGTGGCCGGCGATGCTGCGCGGCCTGTGGGGCGACCCGCAGCGCTACGCCGACACGTACTGGTCGCGGTTCCCGGGCATGTACTTCGCCGGTGACGGGGCCAAGCGGGACGAGGACGGCGACATCTGGCTGCTGGGCCGCGTCGACGACGTCATGAACGTCTCGGGGCACCGGCTGTCCACGGCGGAGATCGAGTCGGCGCTGGTGTCGCACCCGAAGGTCGCCGAGGCGGCCGTCGTGGGCGCGACGGACGAGACCACGGGGCAGGCGGTCGTGGCGTTCGTCATCCTGCGCGGCGGCGAGGAGGAGGGGCCGGAGACGATCATCGACCTGCGCAACCACGTCGGGCAGGAGATCGGGCCGATCGCCAAGCCCAAGTCGATCATGGTGGTGGCGGAGCTGCCGAAGACCCGCTCGGGCAAGATCATGCGCCGCCTGCTGCGGGACGTCGCGGAGAACCGGGCGACCGGTGACGTGACGACCCTGACCGACGCCGGCGTCATGGACACCATCCGGGCGGGCATGTCGAAGTCCACGGAGGACTGAGGCCGCTCCGGTCGAGGGGGACGTCCGGCCGCCGCCGCGCAGGCGCCGGCCGGCCGGACGCCCCCGTCCCAGCCCCGCAGCCGGGCCGTGCGAACCGGGCGCGGGCCGCTGCCCAGGACCTCCACGTCCCCTCCGCGTCCGGTGCGCGTCGCGGCCGCGGGCGTGCGGCATCGTGGAGGGGTGGCCGTCTCCTTCCGCCGCGCCGCGTGCACCGCCACCACGGCCGTGCTCGCCGCGGGCGCCCTCACCATCGTCGAGCCCGCACTCCTCGGCCTGGCCGGCACCCGCCCCTGGCTCTACGCGGCGGCGTTCCCGGTGCCCCGGGTGCTGGGGCTGGCGGCGGTCACCGTGCTCCTCGGCGCCGTGGCACTGCGGGCCCGCGGCGCCGCACCGGCGGCCGGCGCCCTCGCGCTGGCCACGGCCGTCAGCGGTGCGGTGGTGCTGCACCGGGGCGCCGGGGCGGGGGAGCTGCCCGCAGCCGAGGCGGGTGACGTCACGGTGGTCACCGTCAACACCGAGTTCTCCCGTGCCGACGTGCAGGCGGTCGCCTCGCTGGTCCTGCGCACCCAGGCGGACGTGGTGACGATGCCCGAGACGACCGCGCGCTTCGCCGGGGAGGTCGCGGCGGCGGTGCGCACCGGCGGCGGCCCGGCCCTGCAGGTCCTCGCGCACGAGGGCCGGGGGCCGGAGAACACCTCCACCTCCCTCCTCGTCAGCGACCGCTGGGGTCCCTACCGGAAGCTGCCCGCGAGGGAGCTGCCGATGCGGCTGGGCGCGGTGGCGGCCGTGCCGGTCGCGGGCGACGGCCCGCCGCTGGCCGCGGTGCACCCCTACCCCCCGGTGGGGGAGGGGTTGCCGACGTGGGAGGCGGAGGGCCTGGCGGCGGTGCGCTGGTGCGAGACGCACCCCGGGGCGCTGGTCGGCGGGGACTTCAACGCCACGCCGGACCACCCGGCCCTGCGCGCGCTCGGGGAGTGCGTGGACGTGAGCGTCGCCACCGGGACGGGCTCGCGCGGCACCTGGCCCTCCCGGGTGCCGGCGCTCCTGGGGGCGCCGATCGACCACGTGCTGGCCGACGCCCGGCGCTGGCGTCCGGTGGCGAGCGCGGTGGTGGACGTCCCCGGCACCGACCACCGGGCCGTGGTGGCCCGCGTCCGCCCCTCCTGAGGGCGCCCGGCCCGCTCCTACAGTGGCAGCCATGGGCACCCACCACGGGCACGGCCACGGACACGGCCACGGGCACGCTCTGGCGACCGCCTCCGCCCGGCACCGCCGCCGCCTCGCCGTGGTGCTGGCGATCACCCTCGTGGTCCTCGTGGCGGAGGTCGTCGGCGGCCTGCTGTCGGGGTCGCTGGCGCTGCTGGCCGACGCCGGGCACATGGTGACCGACGCGGCGGGACTGGCCTTCGCGCTGGTCGCGGTGCAGCTGGCGCAGCGGCCGGCGACGTCGCGCCGCACGTGGGGGCTGGCGCGTGCGGAGGTGCTGGCCGCCGCCGCGAACGCCATGGTCCTCGGCGCGGTGGGCGTCCTCGTCGTGGTGGAGGCCGTGCAGCGCCTGGCGGAGCCGTCGCCGGTGCGGACCGCGGAGATGCTGATCTTCGGCGTCGTCGGTCTCGTCGGCAACGCCGTGGGGATCCTGCTGCTGGCGCGGGCCTCGAAGGAGAGCCTCAACGTGCGGGGCGCGTTCCTGGAGGTGCTCACCGACGCGGTGGCCAGCGCGGGGGTGATCGTGGCCGCGGTCGTGATGCGCCTGACGGGGTGGCAGCGGGTGGACGCGGTGGTGGCCGGGGCGATCGCGGTGCTGATCGTGCCGCGGGCGTGGCGGCTGCTGCGCGAGGCGGTGGACGTGCTGCTGGAGACGGTCCCGAAGGGCATCGACCTGGACGAGGTGCGGGCCCACATCCTGCGCGTGCCGCACGTGGTGGACGTGCACGACCTGCACGCCTCGACGGTGACCTCGGGGCTGCCGGTGCTGTCGGTGCACGTGAGCGTGGAGCCGGGGTGCTTCCTCGACGGGCACGCGCCGCAGCTGCTGGACCAGGTGCAGGAGTGCATCGCGGAGCACTTCGACGTGGTGCACTCGACGATCCAGCTGGAGCCGGCGGGGCACGACGACCACGAGCGGTTGCTGCACGCCTGAGGCCGCATCCGGTCGCTCCGCGTGGCCGTTCCTGTCCTGTCCGTGAGGAATCGGCGCCACCCGGGTGAGGGGTGGCGCGCGGGTCCCGCGCCACGCCGACGATCTCGCGGAAAAGCATGCCCAGAGCTGGTTGAGGGTCTTACTGTCTGCAGTGGTCCGCCGCTGTCTTCCCCCGTCGGCGGTCGGACTCGCACCGCCGCCGGTGCCCCCGTCGGCGGCGGTGCCCCCTTCTTCGCTCTCCGGCGCGGGTCCGCGCGGAGGGGCGTCGCGCGGCGGGCAGCCCTGGCACTTAGGGTCTTCTCTCGCCGGTCCCGTCTGGACGGCGCGCCGCCCCGAGGAGCCCTGAGGAGC
The DNA here is from genome assembly GCF_002934625.1 of Kineococcus xinjiangensis. GTDB lineage: Bacteria > Actinomycetota > Actinomycetes > Actinomycetales > Kineococcaceae > Kineococcus_A > Kineococcus_A xinjiangensis. Next base: position 9,827 of record NZ_PTJD01000012.1, read on the forward strand.
CCCCATGAGCCACCCGACCCCCCGGCCCGGCATCCCCGGCGCCGAGCGCAGCATCGGCCAGCTCGTCGCCGACGCCAGCCAGGACCTCTCCGACCTCATCCGCCACGAGATCGCCCTGGCGAAGGCGGAGATCACCGCCGACGTGAAGAACGGCGCGCTGGGCGGCGCGCTCTTCGGGGCGGCCGGCTTCCTGGGGGCCGTGGCCTTCATCCTCATCTGCGTCGCCCTGGCCTTCGTGCTCGCCGCCCTCGGGCTGCCCGTCTGGGCGGGCTTCCTCATCGTCGGCGGTGTGCTGGTCCTCGGCGCGGGGCTGCTCGCCCTCGTCGGCTACGGGCGCATCAAGCGCGTCGGCCCGCCGGAGCGGACCATCCGCACCACCAAGGAGACCGTCGCCGTGCTCAAGGCCAGCGCCACCGGCAAGGGGCACGCCCTGGAGGGCCCGCAGCACCGCCAGCTGGACCGCGCCGGCCACCACTGATCCGGGCCTGCCGTGCGTCCCGAGGACACCGAGGACGTCTCCACCGTCCTCGTCCACGGACCCTGGCAGCACCGCTTCGTCTCCGCCCACGGCGCCCGCTTCCACGTCGCCGAGGCCGGTGAGGGGCCCCTCGTGGTCCTGCTCCACGGCTTCCCGCAGTTCTGGTGGGCGTGGCGCTGGCAGCTGTGCGACCTGGCCGACGCCGGGTACCGCGCGGTCGCGATGGACCTGCGCGGCTACGGGGCCTCCGACAAGCCGCCCCGCGGCTACGACACCGCCACGTCCGCCGCGGACGTGGCCGCCGTCATCCGGGCGCTCGGCGAGAGCGAGGCGTTCGTCGTCGGCCACGGCCTGGGCGGGCGCACCGCGTGGGCGATGCCCGCGCTGACCCCCCGGCTGGTGCGGGGCGTCGCCGTGCTGGGCGCGGCGCACCCGCTGCTGTGGCGCTCGGCGCTGCTGGACCTGCTGCGCGCCGGGGACGCCGGGCGCAGGGCGCTGGCCGCGCTGGCCGCCTCGCAGGTCCCCTCGCTGCCCGAGCGGGAGCTCGTCACCGGCGAGGGGGTGCAACGGGTGCTGACGTCGTGGTCGGCCCCCGGCTGGCCCGACGAGGAGACCCTGCAGCGCTACCGCTCGGCGATGCGGGTGCCGTTCGTGGCGCACTCGGCGAGCGAGTACCACCGCTGGATCGTGCGCTCCCCGCTGCGGGAGGAGGGGCGCCGCTTCGCCGCCGCGCTGCGCAGGCCCGTCGAGGTGCCCGTCCTGCAGCTGCACGGCCGGCTCGACCCGACGCTGGGCGCGGAGACCGTGTGGGCGGCCTCCGACCTGGTGGCCGGCCCGCACCGGGTGCAGGAGATCGACGGGGCCGGGCACTTCCTCCCCGAGGAGGCCTCGGAGCACGTCAGCGCCGCACTGCTGTCCTGGCTGGCCCGCTGGTAGGACCCCGCCCGCTCCCCGTCGGCGGGCGGGGCTCAGCCCGAGGGCGTCTGCGGGGTGCAGGCACCGGAGTCGACCGTCCGCAGCGGCAGGCGCAGCGGCTGCAGGGCCTCCGCGAGCTCGTCGGAGGTCAGCACGTAGCCGGTGTCGGCGCGCTCCACCGAGCGGGCGAAGACCAGTCCGGCCACCTTCCCCTCCTCCGTGAGCATCGGCCCGCCGGAGTTGCCCGGCTCGACCGTCGCGTAGACGGCGTACACCTCGCGCAGCACGTCGGCGGAGTCGTAGATGTCGCGGCCGCGGGCCTCCACGACCTCCCGCACCCGGGCGGTCGCCAGCGTGTAGGGCCCGTCCAGCGGGAAGCCGGCCACGATCGCGGGGTCGCCGCGCACCAGGTCCGGCACCACGGACAGGGCGGCGGCGTCGAGGCCGGGCACCTCCAGCACGGCGACGTCGCGGGCGGGGTCGAAGAGCACCACGCGCCCGCGGTGGCGCAGGCCCACGCCCTGCGGCTGCACCAGGGGCTCGGTCATGCCCGCGACGACGTGCGCGTTGGTGACCACGAGGGCCGCCCGCCCGTCCTGCCCGTAGACGAAGCCGCTGCCCGCCAGGCCGCGGTCGCAGGAGCGCGCCACCCCCGTCACCTTCACCAGGCTCGGCTGGGCGAGCAGCAGCCCCGGGGTCTGCGGGACCTCCTGGGCCGGCGGGGCCACCGGCTGCACCGACTCCTCGTGCATCGCGGTGAACACGCGGGGGAAGCCCGTCTCCTCCGCCGTCGTCCAGAACGAGGACAGCACCCGCGTCGTCGACGCCGGCACGGCGGCCTCGACGGCGGCGACCACCCGGGACCCGGCGACGGCGTCGGTCACGGCGGGCAGCGGGTAGCCGCGCACGGCGGTGGCGGCGACCCAGATGACGAGGACGGTGGAGACCACGCCCGCCGTGGCACCCAGCCCGGCGTCGGCGAGGCGGACGGGGCGCGACTCCACCCCGCGCCGCAGCCGCATGCCCGCCAGGCCCAGGAGCAGGCGCCCCAGCATCGCCAGCAGGACGACGGTGACCACCACGGCCAGGGTCCGGGGGGTGCCCGCCGCCCAGCCGGCCAGGGCCTGCGGCACGACGACGACGCCGAGGGCGGCGCCACCGACCAGCCCGGCCAGCCCGAAGGCCCCGACGACGAGGCCCTCCCGGTAGCCGGCGACGATCTGCGCCAGCAGGAGCATCACGAGGACGAGGTCGAGCAGCAGCGAACCGGTCACGGGGTGCCCCCGGAGGCACGGAGGGCGGCGTCGACGTCGGCGAGGGCGTCGGCCAGGTCCACGCGGCGCGCCCGGTCCCACGGGCGCTCGAAGCCCCCGAGGGCGAGGACCCGGTGCAGGACCTCCCCGGTGAACCCCCACACCAGCAGCCCGCGCACGGCGAAGGCGGGACCGACGTACCCGGCGGGGATGCGCACCCGGAAGCGGCGGGCCGGGTCGGCCAGCTCCGCCAGGGGCACGACCTCCACGCGGGCCACCTCGGTGGGGTCCACGACGTCCACCGGACCCGGGGTGTGCCACCACGCCACGACGGGGGTCACCTCGTAGCCGCTGACGGGGACGTGGATGGGGGGCAGCGTGCCGAGGACCCGCACGCCGGCGGGGTCGAGGCCGGTCTCCTCGGCGGCCTCCCGCAGCGCGGTGGCGGCGGGGCCGTCGTCGTCGGGGTCGGCGCCGCCGCCGGGGAAGGCCACCTGCCCGGAGTGCTTGCGCAGCCCGGTGGCGCGCTCGGTGAGCAGCAGCGCCCCGCCGTCGCCGCCCTCGGGGTCCTCGGCGAGCAGCAGCAGCACCGACGCGGGACGGCGGGGGGCGGTGGGGTCGACGACGACGGAGCGCGCCGGCCAGTCGGCGCTGCCCGCGCGCACCTGCGGCAGGGCCTGCGCCAGGGGCAGCAGCCAGCCGGGCAGGGCGTCGCCCGCCGGGGCGCCGGGGCTCACGCGGGCACCGGGCCGTCGGCGGGCCCGGCGTCGGTCACGAGGGCGGCCGCCTTCACCGGGTCGGTCTCCCCGATGCCGTAGGAGGGGCACAGGGACGCCACCGGGCAGGCGCCGCAGGCCGGCCGGCGGGCGTGGCACGTCCGCCGGCCGTGGAAGATCAGCCGGTGCGACAGGATGGTGTGGTCGCGACGCGGGAAGAGCGCTGCCAGGTCCTGCTCCACCTTCACGGGGTCCTCGTGGGTGGTGAACCCGAGCCGGCGGGACAGGCGCCCCACGTGGGTGTCGACGGTGAGCCCCGGAATGCCGAACGCGTCGCCCAGGACGACGTTCGCGGTCTTGCGCCCCACACCCGGCAGCATCACCAGGTCCGCCTGGCGCGGGGGCACCTCACCGTCGTAGTGGTCGACCAGCCGGGCGCTCAGCTTGAGGATCGCGTCGGCCTTCGCGCGGAAGAACCCCGTCGGCCGGATGAGCTCCTCCAGCTCCGCGCGGTCGGCCGCCGCGAGGGCCGCCGCGTCGGGGTAGCGGGCGAAGAGCGCCGGGGTGACCTGGTTGACGCGCTTGTCGGTGCACTGCGCGGACAGGACGGTGGCCACGAGGAGCTGCAGGGGCGTGCCGAAGTCCAGCTCGCAGTGGGCGTCGGGGTAGCGCCCGGCGAGGATGCGGTGGATGCGCCGCGCCCGCCGGGTCAGGGCGAGCGGGGTCTCGGCCGCGTGCGAGCCGCCGGCCGGGCGCCGTCCGCGCGGGCGGGGAGGGGAGCCCTGGGAGGGGTCGGCGGCCACGACCCGAGGGTACGGCGCAGCCCCGACGCCCTCCCGCAGCCGGGGCCCTGCGGCGGGGGCTGCGCCGTCCGGGCCCGCGGGCTGCGCCGGACGGCCGGAACCGATGTGCCGCTCGGGTGAGGCAGCCGCCCCGCGCGTCAAGGGCGGAGCGGGGCACGACGATGGCCGGGGCATGGGAAGCAGTGCGGGAGCGCAGGACGAGGCAGGGGCCACCGTCGCGGTGGTGGGGATCGCCCGCGCCGACGCGCAGGTCCCGCGCGGGCCCGCCGGGGAGGCCGCGGCCCGGGAGAGCGTGCGGCTGGAGCTGCGCCAGCTGGCCCTGCCGGCCCTGCGATCGCGGCGCCGCGCGCTGCTGGCGGAGGCGGAGAGCACGGCGCACTGGCTGCGGCTGGTCCGGGCCCGTCGCGACCTCGTGCTGGCGTTCGTGACGGGGGTGGACGAGCTCCGCGTCCCCCTGGAGGCGGCCTCCGACGGCGGCCCGCTCGACCTGCACGCCGTGGCGGACCTGGCGGCGCACGGCCTGACGGAGCCCTCCGCGGGCCTGCGCGACCTGGTGCTGCCCGGGCTCGCCGCCGACCCGGGCCCGGGGGCGGTCGAGCAGGCGCTGCGGCGGCTGACCGCCGCGCAGCGGCGCCTCGGCGACTACGAGCGCGCCCTGCGCGAGGAGCTGGCCGCGGCCACCGAGGTGCTGGTCGAGCACCACTGCGGGGCGCTCGCCGACCGCTGAGGCGGCCGTTCCGCCGCGACGCGCGCTTCGCGGGGCACACCGGGGGCCACGAGGGGCCCGGAGTGGGGCAGACTGATCCCGACCGCTGCGGGGGCGCCCGGCCGGGGCCGGAGGGCCCGCACGGGACGACTTCGGAGGAGGATCGCGACGTGGACGACGGCGAGCTGCGGAGCCCGGTTCCCGGTGACCGGACGGTCGACCGGGCCGGTGACGTCGTGCGGCGGGCGCCGCTGTTCGCCGCGCTCGACGACGACTCCGCCGCGGAGCTGCTGGCGTCGATGGAGGCCGTGCACCTCGAGCGCGGCCAGGTGCTGTTCTCCGAGGGGGAGCCGGGCCACCGCGTGTACGTCATCCGCGAGGGCAAGATCAAGCTCGGGCGCAGCGCCCCCGACGGCCGCGAGAACCTCCTGGCGATCATGGGTCCGGGGGAGATGTTCGGGGAGCTGTCCCTGTTCGACCCGGGTCCGCGGACCAGTTCGGCGCGGGCGGTGGCGGAGACGGACCTGATGGCGCTGAGCCACGACGAGATGCTGGAGTGGCTGGGCCGCCGGCCCGAGGTGGCCCGGCACCTGCTGCAGGCGCTGGCGCAGCGGCTGCGGCGCACCAACGTGGCGCTGGCCGACCTCGTCTTCACCGACGTGCCGGGTCGTGTCGCCAAGGCCCTGCTGGACCTCTCCCGCCGCTTCGGCCGGCCCATCGGCGACGGCCTCCTGGTGGCGCACGACCTGACCCAGGAGGAGCTCGCGCAGCTCGTCGGCGCTTCCCGCGAGACGGTGAACAAGGCGCTGGCGGACTTCGCCTCCCGCGGCTGGCTGCGGCTCGAGGCCCGCGCGGTCGTGCTGCACGACGTGGAGCGCCTCGCCCGCCGCGCCCGCTGAGGCGGGGCGGCCCGGGCCGACAGCGAGCCTGCGGGCTGCACCGCGGCCTCGGCGTGCCGCCCGCTCGGGAGCGGCGTGTCCCGGGTCGCCCGCAGGCGGGCCGTCACGCCGGCCCCCGCTCAGCCGCGGGGGATGCTCTCGTGGTGACGGATCACCTCGGAGATGATGAACGCCAGCAGCTTCTCCGCGAAGGCCGGGTCCAGCTGCGCCGTGACCGCCAGCCCCCGAAGCCGCTCCAGCTGCTCCGCCTCGCGGGCGGGGTCGGCGGGCGGCAGGGCGTGGGTGGCCTTGAGGACGCCGACGCGCTGGGTCAGCTTGAAGCGCTCGGCGAGCAGGTGGATGAGGGCGGCGTCGAGGTTGTCGATGCTGTGCCGCAGCACCCCCAGCTCCCGCAGGACCTCGGGGTCGGCGGGCGTTCCCGCGGGGTCACGGGCGGCGTCCACCGCGGTGTCCTCGGACACGGCACCTCCTGAGGTCTGGGCGGTCCGCCGACCCTAGCAACCGTGCTGCGCGGGCAGCTCGACCCCGAGGTGGAGCAGCTGGGCCCGCACCGACCAGGTCGCCGCCCGCTGCAGCGCGGGGTCGAGGCCGGGGTGCACGCGGGCGACGACGTCGGCGAGCGAGCCGGCTCCGGCCGCGAGGGCGTCGCGGACCTGCTGGAGGCGCTCCTCCCGGTGCGCCCGGTACTGCTCCAGGACGGCCGCCGGGTCGCGGACGAGGGGGCCGTGGCCCGGCAGCAGGACGTCGAGGGCGGGTCGCTCCGGGGTGGGGTGCGCCAGCGCCGAGAGCCGGTCGAGGGTGGCGAGGAAGTCGGTGAGGGAGCCGTCCTCCGCGAGCACCGTCGAGCCGCGGCCGAGGACGGTGTCGCCGGTCAGCAGGGCGCGGTCCGCGGGCAGCGCGAAGCACACGGAGTCGGCGGTGTGCCCGGGGGTGCGGAGCACGACGAGGTGGAGGCCCTCGACGTCCAGCTCCTCCCCGTCGGTCCACGTGCTCGCGGCGTGCACGTCGACCCCTGCCTCGGCGGCCACCCGCTCCGCGGCCTCGGTGTGGTCGAGGTGGGAGTGGGTCAGGAGCACGGCGGCGAGGCGGGTGCGGCGGCGCGCCAGGGCGGTGCGGATGCGCTCCAGGTGGCCGGGGTGGTCCGGGCCGGGGTCGACGACGACGGCGCGCGCGGAGCCCGGCTCGGAGAGCACCCAGGTGTTGGTGCCCTCCAGCGTCATGGCCCCGGGGTTGGGTGCGAGGACGCAGGTGGCGCGGGGGGTGGCGTCGCCGCCGGCCCAGGCCCCGCCCGCGTCCTCGCCCACGTCAGCGGACCCGGAAGACGAACTCGACCTCGACGGGGGCGTCGAGGGGGAGCACGGCCACGCCCACGGCGCTGCGGGCGTGCACGCCGGCGTCGCCCAGCAGGTCGCCGAGGAGGTTGCTGGCGCCGTTGACGACACCGGGCTGGCCGGTGAAGGAGGGGTCGCTGGCGACGAAGCCGACGACCTTCACGACGCGCTCGATGGCGTCGAGCCCGCCGGCGACGGCCGCGGCGGCGGCGAGGCCGTTGAGGGCGCAGGTGCGGGCGAGCTCCTGGGCCTGCGCGGGGGAGACGAACCCGTCCCCGTCGCCGACCTTGCCGGTGAGCGGCAGCTTCCCCTCGACGAAGGGCAGCTGCCCGGCGGTCCAGACGTGGTCGCCGTCGCGGACGGCGGGGAGGTAGCTGGCGAGGGGGGCGGCGACCTGCGGCAGCTCCAGGCCGAGCTCGTCGAGGCGGGCCTGGATCGACCCGGGGGCGGCGCTCACTGGGAGGGCCGCTTCAGGTAGGCGACGAGGCCGTTCCCGTTCGGTCCGGGCACGACCTGCACGAGCTCCCAGCCGTCGGAGCCCCACTGGTCGAGGATCTGCTTGGTCGCGTGCACGATGAGCGGCACGGTGGCGTACTCCCAGGTCGTCATGGGCGCCACCGTAGTCCGCCGCCGGGCCGCCGGTCCCTCCCCGCCGCGGCGGGTCGGGACCGGCGGCTGCGGGGCTCAGCTCGCGTGGGCTGCGGCCGGTGCCGGCACGTCGGCCTGGCTGGCGGGAGCGCCGGTGACGGCGGTCGCGGCCTGCTGCAGGTGCTGGTCGCGGGCCGTCTCGAGCAGGCGCCGCCAGGACTGCACGTTCGGGCGGCGCTTGAGCAGGGCGCGGCGCTCGCGCTCGGTCATGCCGCCCCAGACGCCGTACTCGATGCGGCTGTCCAGCGCGTCGGCCAGGCACTCGGTGCGCACCGGGCAGCCGGCGCACACCGTCTTGGCGCGGTTCTGCGCGGAGCCCTGCACGAACAGCTCGTCCGCCGAGTTCGACGCGCACGCGCCCCGGCCGGCCCATTCCAAAGTCCACACCATCGGTGGTTCCCTCCGCCCCACTGCCCGCGGCCCGGCGGCGACGCCGGTTCCCCCCGTGAGCAGCGATCCTGTGTCTTCCCCCAACACCCAGCGAAGGGGTGCCCACCCACCGTAGACTCGACTTCCGACGTCGCTGTAGAGCACGTTGTGACGACCGTCCGTAGCTCCAACGGACTAGTCCTCACCACCTCAGGGTGGTGAACCGCTCGTGATGGATCAGTCACGGTCCGGTGTCGCTGCGACGCGCTCATCGCGGACTGCGTCCACGGGGCGCTCCGGTTGTCTACCCTCGGTGCATGGCCAACCGCTCCACCGCTCGTCCACGCCGCCCCGTCATGCGGCTCCTGGCGGCCTTCGTGACCGTCAGCGCAGCGGGCGGTGTGCTCACCGCGGGGCTGGTGATGCCGGCCGTCGGGGCGACCGGCGCGGTGGCGCGCGAGGGCGTGGACCTCTTCGAGGGCATCAAGGCCGACCTCGGGGACGACACCCTGTCGCAGGCGTCGACCATCCTCTACGCCGACGGCACGGTGATGGCGCGCGTCTACGAGCAGAACCGCGTGGTGGTGCCCCTGGAGGCCATCTCCCCCGCGATGCAGCAGGCGATCATCGCCATCGAGGACTCCCGCTTCTACGAGCACGGGCCCGTGGACCTCAAGGGCATCGGCCGGGCGGTGGTGAACAACGCGGCGGGCGACGGCGGGACGCAGGGCGCCTCGACGCTCACCCAGCAGTACGTGAAGAACGTCCTCGTCGAGCAGGCCGCGGCCCGCGGTGACAAGGAGGCCATCGCGGAGGCCACCGCCTCCCGCGGCACGAAGGGCTACGCGCGCAAGCTGCGCGAGATGAAGATGGCCATCGACGTCGAGAAGGAGATGTCGAAGGACGAGATCCTCAACGGCTACCTGAACATCGCCTACTTCGCCAACCACGTCTACGGTGTCGAGGCCGCGTCGCGGTTCTACTTCAGCAAGCCGGCCGCCGAGCTGACCGTGCCGGAGGCGGCGGTCCTGGCCGGCCTGGTGAAGAACCCGGTCGAGTACGACCCGGTGAAGAACCCGGAGGACTCCGTCGCGCGGCGCAACGTGGTCCTCAAGCGCATGCGCGACACGGGTCACCTCGACGCGCAGCAGTACCTCGACGCCGTGAACTCCCCGCTGGAGCTGCGGCTGAGCCCCGTCTACCAGGGCTGCCTCAACGCCCACTCGGCCGCCTACTTCTGCGACTACGTCACGCGGATCGTCAAGAACGACCCGGCGTTCGGCAAGACCGTGGAGGACCGGCAGAAGCTGCTGCGCCGCGGCGGCCTCACGATCAGGACGACCCTCGACCCCCGCGTGCAGGGCATCGCCCAGGAGGCCGTGGACCGGCACGTGAACCCGGGGCAGCCGGTGCGCACTGCCGTCCCTGTCGTGCAGCCGCGCACCGGCCACATCCTCGCCATGGCGCAGAACACGCGGTGGTCCCCGGAGGAGCACCTGCCCGGCGTCACGACGGTGAACTACAACGTGGACCAGGAGTTCGGCGGCGGGGTCGGGTTCCCCACCGGCTCGACGTACAAGGTGTTCACCCTCGCCACCTGGCTGAAGTCGGGCAAGTCCCTCGACTCCGTCGTCAACGCCCCGCCGAAGCTCGTGACCGGTCAGAAGGAGTTCACGGCGTGCGGCCAGAAGACCGGTGACCCCAAGGACTTCAACAACGCCGGGTCCGAGAGCCAGAAGAACGGCCGGATGACGGTCCGCGACGCGACCCGGAACTCCATCAACACCGCCTACATGAACATGGCCAGGCAGCTCGACCTCTGCGAGATCGCCAGGACCGCGGAATCCCTGGGCGTCCACAAGGGCAGCCCGGACGTCAAGAACGGCGTCCGCGGCAGCGAGAAGACCACGGCACTCGACGACCACCTGCCCGCCGCGGTGCTCGGCACGCAGAGCATCGCGCCGCTCACCATGGCCAGCGCCTACGCCGCGTTCGCCGCCGAGGGCCTGTACTGCAAGCCGGTCGCGGTCCTGGAGGTCCGGGACTCTGCCGGGAACCCGCTCCCGGTGCCCGGTCCGCAGTGCACGCAGGCGCTCGACCCCAACGTCGCGCGCAACGTCAACGAGGCGCTGCAGGGCGTCTGGAGCGGCACCGCCGCCCGGGTGAGCAAGCCCGGCCGGCCGGCCGCGGGCAAGACCGGCACCACCAACGAGAGCACGAACACGTGGTTCGCCGGGTACACCCCGTACCTCGCCGCCGCCGTGTGGGTCGGCCACCACGAGGGCGAGACGACCCTCAACCGCGAGACCATCAACGGCAAGCGCTACCACCGCGTCTACGGCTCCACGATCGCGGCGCCGACCTGGGTGGACGTCGTCCGGCCCGCCTCCGAGGTCCTGGGCCTGCCGTCGGACGGGTTCGTCCCCGGCACGGACAGGGGCCTGACCACCATCAACCCCGACGGTGCCGCCCGCGTGCCGAACGTCGCCGGGCGCAGCGTCGCCTCGGCGAAGGCGACGCTGGAGGCCGCCGGGTTCGAGGTGGTGGTCTCCTCCAAGCGGGTGGCGTCGGAGAAGATCAAGGCCGGCAACGTCGCGCAGACCAGCCCGGGTGGTGGGCGCAGCGCCGACACCGGCGACACCGTCGTGCTCATCCGCAGCTCGGGGCCCGCGCCGAAGCCGGCGCCGAAGCCGAAGCCGACAGCGGAGCCGCCCGCCGAGCCGGCCCCGCCGGCACCGGCCCCCGCCCCGGCGACGCTCGCCGACGAGGGCTGAACGGCACCCGCGCCGGCTGATCCGGAACCGACGAGAGGGCTCCCCCGCACCTGCCGGGGGAGCCCTCTCGCGTCCGGGACGGTCAGCTCCCCGGCAGGGTGCGGTGCAGGGCCCGCACGCTGGCCGGCACCTCCACCGCCGCCGGCACGTCCGGCCCGGTCAGCGGCGCGCCGACCGCCACGGCCAGCGGCACCACGCCGGCCCAGACGTCGCGGGGCTCCTCCGCGTCGTCCGAGGGGGCGCCGGAGCGGACCTTCACGCTGGCCTCGTCCAGGGGCAGGCGCAGCACCAGGGTCGCGGCCAGCTCCCGGGGGGTCGGGGGGCGGACCTCGTCCCAGCGGCCGGGCATGAGGTGCTCGGACAGGACCCGCAGCCCCGCCACCTTCGCGTCGTCCTCCAGGACCTGCGCCACGCCGACGACCATCGCGCTGCGGTAGTTCATGGAGCTGTCGAACACCGTGCGCGCGTAGACGAGCCCGTCCAGCACGGTGACGGTCGCGGTGATCTCCGCGCCGGTGGCTGCGGCCCGCAGCAGGCCCCCGCCGCTGGAGCCGTGCAGGAGGAGGCCGTCCCCGTCACGGGCGCAGCCCATGGGCAGGACGACGGCGGTGCCGTCGCGGACGACGCCGACGTGTGCGACGAGGGCGGAGTCGAGGACGTCGTGGAGCGCGCGGCGGTCGGGGACCTGCCGGTCGCGCAGTCGGGTGATGCGGGTGCGGTCGGTGATGGCGAGGGTGCTCACCCCGCTGATGCTGGCCGCGGAGTGGTCCGAGGGGCAGGGCCACTCCCGCCTCCGGCCGACAGGCCACTTCCGCCGTGGTGCTGCGGTAGGAAGGGCCCGTGCGCCCGGCTGCCGACCTCGACGTCCCCCTCGCGCTGGAACGCGCCTCACCGGTGCCCCTGCACGTCCAGCTCGCCGCCGCGCTGCGCAGCGCGGCCCTCGACGGCCTGCTGCCCCCCGGCAGCCGGATGCCGCCGACCCGCGTGCTCGCCGCGCGCCTCGGCGTGGCCCGCAGCACCGTCCTCGCCGCCTACGAGCAGCTCGACGGGGAGGGGTTCCTGGAGGGCAGGCACGGCTCCGGCACCTTCCTCAGCGCCTCCCTGGCCGCGGCCGGGGTCCCGCCACGGCCATCCGGGCGGGGCCCGGGTGACGCCCCGCGCCCGCTGCCGGGGGTCGTGGACCTGCGGCCCGGGCGTCCCAGCACCCGCCGCCTGGCCGACCCGGCGTGGACGCGGGCGTGGCGGGCGGCGGTCGCGGAGGTGCCCGACGTGGAGGGGCCGCCGGAGGGGCTGCCGGAGCTGCGCGAGGAGATCGCCGCGCACCTGCGGGCCGCACGCGGCCTCGACGCCCGGGCGGAGGACGTCCTCGTCACCGCCGGCACGGGGGAGGCGCTGTCCCTGCTCGCCCACGCCCTCGACCTGCCCGGGCGCCCGGTGGTGGTGGAGGACCCCGGCTACCCGGCGGCGCGGGCCGTCCTCACCCGGCACCGCGGCGAGCTGGTGGGCGTGCCGGTGGACGACGACGGCCTCGTCGTCGACGCCCTGCCCCGCGGTGGGCCCGCGCCGGCTCTCGTGTTCGTCACCCCCAGCCACCAGTACCCCCTGGGCGGACGGCTGCCCCTGCAGCGGCGCCTCGCCCTGCTGCGCTGGGCGCAGGAGCGCGGGACCGTCGTGGTGGAGGACGACTACGACGGGGAGTTCCGCTTCGACGTGGCGCCCCTGCCCGCCCTGGCCGGCCTGGACCGTGGCGGGCGGGTGGTCTACGTCGGCACGTTCTCCAAGGTGCTCACCCCGTGGCTGCGGATGGGGTACGTGGTGGTGCCGCCCGCCCTGGGGGCGGCGGTGCGCTCGGTGCGGGGAGACCTCGGCACCCCGGTCAGCGCGCTCGACCAGCGTGCCCTGGCCCGCTACCTGGCGGCGGGGAGCCTGCGCCGCCACATCGCCCGCAGCCGGCGGGACTACGCCCACGTCCGGGCCCGCCTGGAGCGGCTGCTGGCCCCGCACCCGCGGCTGCGCCTGCGGGGGCTGGAGGCGGGGCTGCACGCGGTCGTCGACCTGCCCGCCGGCGCCGACGCCGCGGCGGTGCTGGCGCGGGTGGCCGACGGCGGGGTCCTGCTCGCCGACCTCGCGGCGTACGCGCTGGACCCCGCCGCGCCGGGTCACGGCCCGGCGGTGGTGCTGGGCTACGGCTCCGCGACCCTGGGGGAGCTGGAACGGGCGGTCGGCCTGCTGCTGGCCGCGGTGGGGGAGCGGGCGGCCCCCGCGCCGGTCAGCCGGTCTGGAGGCGCGCCTTGACGGCCGCGGCGATGCGCCCGCCGTCGGCGCGCCCGGCGACCTTGCCCCGCACGGCGGTCATGACCGCGCCCATCGCGCCCATCCCGGTCAGGCCCTCGCCGGTGGCGACGATCACCGCGTCGTCGATGATCGAGCTGAGCTCCTCGTCGCTGAGCGGTGCAGGCAGGTAGCCCTCCAGCACGCCCAGCTCGTCGCGCTCGCGCTGCGCGGAGTCCGCCCGGCCGGCACCGGCGAAGGCCTCGGCGGCCTCCTTGCGCTTCTTCGCCTCGCGCTGCAGGACCTTCAGGACCTCCTCGTCGGACAGCTCCCGGGCGGCCTTGCCGGCGACCTCCTCCGCCTTCACGGCGGTCAGCGCCATCCGCAGCGTCGCGGCGCGCAGCTCGTCACGGGAGCGCATGGCGGTGGTCAGGTCGTCCTGGAGGGTGTCCTTGAGGGAGGTGCTCGGCATGGGGGCGATCCTTCCACCCCTGTCGAGCCGGTTCCGCGCCGCTGCGGGGAGGGACGCCCCGGCGCGGGAGCGGGCGGCTGCGAGGATGGGCCGATGCGCCGCCTCGCCGTTCCCCTCGGCCTGCTCGGAGCCACCGCCGCGGTGGGTGCCGCCGGCCTCGGCTACGCGGCGGGCTACGAGGTCCGTGCCTTCCGCCTGCGCACGTTCGACGTGCCGGTCCTGCCCGCCGGCGCGGAGCCGATCAAGGTGCTGCACGTCTCCGACCTGCACCTGGTGCCCTCCCAGCGCCGCAAGCGCGACTGGGTGCGAGGCCTGGCGGAGCTGGAGCCGGACCTCGTCGTGGACACCGGCGACAACCTCGCGCACCCGGAGGCGGTCCCCGCCGTGCTGGACGCCTTCGAGCCACTGCTGCACCTGCCGGGCGTCTTCGTCCTCGGGTCGAACGACTACTACGCCCCGAAGCCGAGGAACTGGACGCGGTACCTGCTGGGCAAGGCCCAGCCCATCGCGGAGCAGGCCCCGCGGCTGCCGACCCACGAGCTGGTGCGCGGCCTCACCGACGCCGGCTGGGCCGACCTCACCAACGCCCGCGCCACCCGGCGGGTCGGCGGGCGGACGCTGGAGTTCGTGGGCGTCGACGACCCCCACCTGGGCTGGGACCGCTACGACGACGTCGCCGGCCCGCCGTCGCCGGGGGCCGACCTGACGATCGGTGTCGCGCACGCCCCCTACCGGCGGACCCTCGACGCGATGGTCGGTGACGGCTTCCCGCTGGTCCTCGCCGGGCACACCCACGGCGGGCAGCTGTGCGTGCCGGGCTTCGGGGCGCTCGTCACCAACTGCGACCTGCCGCGGCAGATGGCCAGCGGCCTGTCGCGGTGGCGGGAGCCGCTCGGCCTGGAGGCGTGGCTGCACGTCTCCGCCGGTCTGGGGACCTCGCCCTACGCGCCCGTGCGCTTCGCCTGCCACCCCGAGGCGACCCTGCTGACGCTGGTCCCCGCGACGGGCGGGTGACGGGGGTCGGCGGCACCGCCCCGCGTCGGCTATCCTTTCCGAGGCTCACGGGGTGTGGCGCAGCTTGGTAGCGCGCTTCGTTCGGGACGAAGAGGTCGCAGGTTCAAATCCTGTCACCCCGACACGTGACGTCGCAGGTCAGAGGCCCGCCGCCCGCAAGGGTGGCGGGCCTCTGACGTTGCCGGGGTGATCCGCTGCGTGGTCGCGGTGCCGGTCGACTGCCGGTCGAGGACGACGTCGAGGTCGGGGTCGGGGTGCTGCGCCGTCGGTGAGCGGCGTCCACCGCTGGTCGGAGATGTCGACGCCGACCTCGAGCAGCGTCTCGGCGGGCAGGGCGTCGAGGGCGCTGCGTCGGCGTCGGGTGCGGGTCGGGGTGCTGCGCCGCTCCAGTGGCAGGGTGTTGCGCCACCGCTCGGCCCCCCGCTGGGGTGGCCCACCGCCTGCGGCGCCTGCGAGCGGACGCGATTACTCGATGTGCTGATGTGTTCACGAAGCGTTGCGTGATGCTCATGCTCGCGTCATGCGCCGAGGGCACGGTGGAGGCATGAGAACCGACCCCGTTCCGGGGCCGCGCTGCTGCGCACCTCGCCCGGACAGCTCCTCCTCCGGTGCTGCGCAGGAGCACGCACCTGACACCAGGGCCGACGCGGTCGACGCAGGGGCGGCCGTTGCCTGGAGCCGAGCGGTGGAGGCGGCGGTCGACAAGGTCCGTGCCGAACCCGGTGCCGCGCCGCTGGTCGTGGCCGGCCTGCTCCGCGCCCAGGTCGTCACGAACTCCCTGCTGAGCAGCCACCCGGAGCGCGGCTCCGAAGGACCTTCGGTGCTGTCCCTCCCGTCTCCGTGGGGAGGCTTCTTCACCTTCGCCCGGCCGTGCTGTCCCTTCACCACGCGAGAGGTGGTCGCCGCTCTGCACCTGGCGGCCGCGACGCACCACGAGGCAGGTCGCCGGCTGGGGTTGTGGCCGCAGAGCGTCTGAGCCGCGTCAGCGGATCGACCGCGCACCGACGGATCCTCGGCGCCAGGAGCACTGCGGTGCGAGCGCGTCCTCGACGCTCGTGGTGACGCCGCGGAGGCGGTGAACGGCGCGCGCAGGCCGGCCCGGCGAAACCCGCCGCAGGGTCCGGACGCTGCGGCGCTCAGATCGACGCGAACTCCGGTGCGGGAGCGGGTCGCCGTGCTGCCTGGCCCGTGCCGGTGGCCGCCTCTCCTGTGCGTGGACCGCGACCTGCTGCACGTGCGCGCACCGCTGTGGCATCCCGGTCAGCAGGCATCCGGACTCGGTTGCAGCGCGATCGATCAGATCCTGCTCCGTGACGAGCCGGACAGTGCGGGTGTCCCCACGTCGCTGGTCGAGGAAGCGGAACGTGAATTCCACGCGAAGGCACGGAGCAGTCGTGGCGATGCGATCCGCGTGCCCGCGTTCCGGTCCGCGCAGTCCCGCACCACCGGCCTGGGTTCGCGGTGGCACCGGGAGGCATCGGCGCGGATCACAGACCTCCAGCGGTTGAACTGCGGTCGAACTCCGACCCGGCCCGCTCGGGCCGAGGGGCCGAGGAACCGACTGGTGGACTGTGCCGATCACGCTGCCGGCTTGCTCCGCGGAACCTCTCGGAACTCTGGACGCGCGTGGTGGGTGCGAGGCGGTGCACCATGAGAGCGCTTCCCGGCAACGCGGCGGTCAGGGTGCCGACGTGGTGCCCCGACTCCTGGAAACCGGGCCGATTCCCGGTGGTTCGACCGGCGGTGTTCCACGAGGATGGATGGGCGGACATGTACGAAACCTTGACGCGCGTCGCCGAGACGGCTGCGCGACTGCCGGACCTCGGAGCCGCGGCGCGTGCCGTGACGGGTGCCGGTGCGGCGGTCGGTCGCCTGGGGGAGCTGGCGCGCCCGGCTCTCACCGTCGGCGCCCAGACTCCCGTGCCTCACGTCGATGCCGTGTTCCGTCGCGACGAGACGCTGCGCAGCGTGGTGGTGGAGACCGCGGAGAACCTGTGCCTGGTGGACCGGACCTGGTTCGAGCTGCGCATGGCCGGCCGTCTCGGGTTCGGTCGCGGCCTGCACGCTCGCCGCCGCATCGGCGATCTCGACCTCCCCGACACCCTTGTCCTCGACGCCTCCACCCCCGTCCCCCTCGCCGCCAGCGCGGTGCTCGCCCGTTCGGACGCCGGCACCCGTCATGACGACATCGTCGTGACGGACCCCGACGGGCGTGTCAGCATCGCCCGGGTCGCGGCCGTCTTCGAGCGCCTCGCGGGCCACTTCGCCCACCAGTCGCTGCACGATCCGCTCACGGGCCTGCCGAACCGGCTCAACCTGATGCAGCACCTGCACGTCCTCCGGCGGGCCGGTGGCGAGGCGGTCCTCCTCTACGTCGATCTCGACGGGTTCAAGGAGGTCAACGACCTCCACGGTCACCAGGCCGGCGATCAGGTGCTCGTCGAGTTCGGGCGGCGCTTGCGCGGCGTCGCTCGCGAGGACGACCTCGTGGTGCGCCTGGGTGGGGACGAGTTCGCGGTCCTCGTCTACCGCGGCATGAGTCCTGCGCAGATCACCGCGCTGGCCCAACGGCTGGTGATGGAGGCTGCGACTCCCTTCACGATCACCGAAGGGGGCGCCGTCGAGGAGGTCGAGCGTCAGGTCAGCGTCGGTGCGAGCGTCGGCGTCGCCCGCAGCGGTGCCCACGAGACCGGCCGAGCCTCGTCGCTCGACGTGCTCCTGAAGCAGGCGGACCTGGCCATGTACCGGGCCAAGAGCCGAGGGCGGGGCAGGGCGGAGCACTTCGACGCCGCGCTGGTGCCGCCCTCCGCCGACGCCGACTCGGTCCGTCGGCAGCGCAGCATCGAACGCCGCTTGCGCAGCACCATCCAGGAAGGTGGCCTGCAGCTGCACTACCAGCCCGTGGTGGACCTCTGCAGCGGCCGGGTCACGGCGGTCGAGGCCCTGGCTCGCTGGTGCGACGTGGAACTCGGCTTCGTGGCGCCCGACCAGTTCATCGCGCTCGCAGAGCGGACCGGCCTCATCCTCGACCTCGGGCGGTGGGTCCTGCGCACGGCCTGCGCCGAGGTGGCGAGCTGGCGTGCCGTCAGCTCGTCGATGCGCATCTCCGTCAACGTCTCCGCGGTGCAGTTGGCGGATCCGGACTTCGTCTCCGACGTGGCGGACGTCCTGGCCGGCACCGGCCTGGCACCCGAGCGGCTGTGCCTGGAGGTGACCGAGACCGCGGCGATCGCCGACCTCGAGGAGGCGACGTCCCGGCTCCAGGACCTGCGCCGCCTCGGAGTGCGTCTGGCGCTCGACGACTTCGGCACCGGCCACTCGTCGCTGACCACGCTGCGGCGACTGCCCGTGCACACCGTCAAGATCGACCGGTCCTTCGTCGACCGGGTCGCCACCAGCCCGGCCGATGCCGTGCTCGTGCGGCTCGTCATCGACACCGCCCACAGCCTCGGTCGCCGGGTGTGCGCCGAGGGCGTCGAGCACGCCGAGCAAGCGCAGCAGCTCCTGGCGATGGGCGCGGACCTCGCGCAGGGCTGGTTCTTCGGCATGCCCCTGGCCCCCTCCGCGGAGCTGACCGACGTCCTGCAGCGGCAGCATCCGGCTTCGGATGCTCTCCTGCGGAGGGGAACCGGCGTGCCGCTGCCCCTCGGGACGGGCGAGGAGCTCGTGCTCGCCACCGATGCCCAGAGCACGATCACCTTCGCGTCGGCGGCGTCCCGTTCGCTCCTGGGGCGTTCCCCCGCCGAGCTCATCGGCACGTCGATCGCCGAGCACCTGCACCCCGACGACCTGGCGCGCCTGACTTCCGACGGTGGGTCCGGCGGCTCCACCTCGGTGCCGCTCACCCACCGCGTCAGGCACGCCGACGGGAGCGACCGGTGGTTCTCCAGCACGTCGAAGCGGATGCGCACCGCCGGTGGTCAGGTGGAGACGATCCATGCGTGCCGGGACGTCACCGCATCCGTCGCGGCGGAGCAGCGACTCGGTGACACCGGACGGCTCCTCCAGCTCGCCTTCGACGACGCGCCCACCGGGATGGCTCTCACCGACCTCGGTGGGCGCTTCGTGCGCGTCAACGCAGCCGCGGCGGCGCTGCTCGGCCACGCTCCCCAGGATCTGCTGGGCAGGTGCTCCCAGGAGTTCACCGTGACCCGGGACCCTGATGGCGAGAGGGCTCTCGTCGCAGGTCTGCTCTCGGGTGAGGTCGCTGCTGCGACCCTGCGCCGGGAGTGCGTTCGTGCAGACGGCTCGCGTGCGGCGGTCGACGTCCTGCTGACCGTGCTCGCAGACCGCAGTGGTGCGCCTGGCCACCTGATGGGGCACATCACACCCGCGGGCCGCGCGACGGCGGCTGGTTGAGACCACTACAGGTCATCCGCTGGTCGATCGTGGTGAGATGGGGTGTGTCGAGTCGAAGCCTGCTGCTGGCGCCGGTCCCGGAGGCGCCGGGGCAGGCGCGTCGCTGGCTGGCGCAGGCCCTGCTGGAGGCGGGGCGGCAGGAGTGCCTGGATGCTGCGGAGCTGGCGCTCAGCGAGGTGGTGACCAACGTCGCCCTGCACGCCCGGACTCCTGCGGAGGTCAGCGTCGCGGTGCAGCCGGACGGGGTGCGGGTGGAGGTGCGCGACTTCAACTCCGTCATCCCGATGCAGCGCCACTACGGACAGCAGGCCAGCACCGGGCGGGGGATGGCGCTGGTGGCCTCGATCACCGACAGCTGCGGCGTGACCCCCCTCGCCGACGGCAAGATCGTCTGGTTCGTCGTCGTCCCTCCCGCGGCGGAGCCGTCGGTGGAGGACCTGCTCGCTCTCTGGGACGAGGAGCAGTGGGAGCTGCCCGAGGGGGTGGACCTCGTCGAGACGGCCGTCCAGCACGCCCCCAGCGAGCAGACCCGACAGGTGCGGCTGCTGGCGATCCCGCCGCTGCTGTGGATGGCCGCTCGTCAGCACCACGACGCGCTGCTGCGCGAACTGGCCCTCTACGCCGCCGTGCGCGAGGACGTCGTCGTGGACTTCGCCGGCGTGGAGCTGGCGCGGCAGACCTTCTCCAACGCCATCATCGCCGCCATCGCAGACGCCCAGCGGCACGCAGTGCCCCCCTCGGCGTCGGCGGCACATCATGAGGCCTTCGACGGCCACCTGCCTGAGGCGCCGGAGCCCTTCGACCTGCACCTGGCGCTGCATCCGGAGGTCGGCCCGGCGGCAGCCGCGTTGCAGGACGCCCTGGACGCTGCCGAGCGGCTCGCCGCAGGGGGTGAGCTGCTGGCCTTCCCCGGTCAGCCGGAGATCATCGCCGTGCGCGACTGGGTGTGCGAGCAGGTGCAGTCGCAGCTGCAGTCCCAGCTGGAGGGGGTGGCTGCGCGCCCGTGGCCGGGTGCTGCGCAGGAGCGGTTCGAGACCGCCCAGCACCCGCACCACCTCCGCCGGGGCGACGGGCACGGCTTCGGCGCCGCCGTGGACGTCGTCTCGGCCAGCGAGGCCGGTGTGGTGGCCGCCGATGAGGGCGACCGGATCGTGGCGGTCAGCCGGGGACTGGCCGCCGCCCTGGGCTGGGACGTGACGGCCCTGGTGGGCCGGCGCATCGTGACCCTCGTCCCGCCGCGGCTGCGGGAAGCGCACATCGCCGCCTTCAGCCGCCACCTCAGCACGGGGCAGTCACGCATCGTCGGGGCAGCGCTGACCCTGCCGGTGCTGCACGCCGACGGGCGGGAGGTCCTCTGCAGCTTCCGCCTCGAGCAGCGCCCGGCACCGGCTGGACGCTCGCTGTACCTGGCCTGGATCGACCCCCTCCCCGGGACCGCGACGACCGCCACCGCGTGAGGTTCGCCGTCGGGGGATCCACGGCCGGTGCCGGATGCCGATCGGCTGCGGCGGGGCGGTGCGCGCGCGTCGAGGAGGTGGTGGCGGCTACCGTCGCGGACATGGACGCAGCGGGACTCGCCGCCACCGGAGCCGGTCAGGGGGAGCCTCTCGTCGTCGACGTGCTCTACATCGACGGCTGTCCCAACCACGAGAGCTTCCTGCCGCACCTGCGCGAGCTCCTGGGCAGCCGGGGCGTCTCCGCCCGCGTGCGCCTGGTCCACGTCGGCAGCGACGAGGATGCTCAGCGGTTGCGGTTCCTGGGCTCGCCGAGCGTGCGGATCGACGGCCGGGACGTCGAACCGGGAGCCGACGGCCGGGAGGGCTACGGGCTGCAGTGCCGGCTCTACCGCACCTCCCGAGGGGTGAGCGGCACGCCCGACGACGCGTGGATCCTCGCCGCGCTGTCCCCGTGAGGGCGCGCCCCGCCTCCGGGTGCCGCTCGTGACATCGTGGAGGTGGAGCGGTCGCCGCATCCTGGTCCACAGCGCTGCGCGACCGGCGAGGATGGGACGCGAGCGAAGGCAGCCGGCGCGAGGCCGGCGGATCAGCGGTGTCGAGGGAGCTTGAGTGTCGGGCAGGTCATCGCAGGTGCCGCGTCCGGGCCCGGGGCAGGCCGGCGCTGACCCTGCCGACGCGGGCGCTGGTCCGGCTGCGGCAGGTCAGGTTCCGGCGGGTCGGTCCGTCGTTGAGGTGCAGTCCACTGCGGCTGTCAGGTCGGCCGCCGCGGAGGTGGTGGCCGATGCGGCCAGGGTGGCGGCGGCCGAGCGGCTGCAGAAGGTGGGCGCCCTGCCCGGGCTGGACCGGCTGGCCGAGCTGGCGGCGCGTCTGCTGGGCGCCGCCGGGGCGCAGGTGTCGCTGCTGAGTGACACGGAGCTCATCGCCGCAGGCGCCGGCTCCCAGGCAGGGGCCGTCAGGGCAGAGGGGCGGCTGGAGGACACGCTGTGCTCGCTGACCGTGGCCTCGGGTTCTGCGCTGGTCCTGGCCGACACCCGTGCTGATGCCAGGGTGGCCGCGTTGCCGCCGGTGGCCTCCGGGGCGGTGGGTGCCTACCTCGGGGCGCCGCTGACCGCTCGGAGCGGGCAGGTCGTGGGTGCGCTGTGCGTGGTGGATGCGGCTGCGCGCACCTGGAGCGAGGCGGACGTCGTGCTGCTGCAGCAGGTGGCGGACTCGGCGGCGGCCGAGCTGGAGCTGGCTGCGCTCGATGCTGAGTACCAGACCAGCCGGAGTCTGCTGGAGGTGTCGGTGCGGGCCGCCGGGGTGGGCACTTACACCCTCGACCTGGCCACGGAGCAGTTGACGTGGAACGAGCAGATGTACGCCCTGTTCGGCGTGGACCCGGCCGGCTTCGCCGACGACCTCAGCGCCGCCTACGAGCGCATCCACCCCGACGACCGGGCCGGCATCCAGAACGCCATCGACACCGCCATCGCCACCGGCGAGGACTTCACCTCCTCCTACCGGGTGCTGCTGCCCGGGGGCGGGATCCGCTGGATCGCCGCACGCGGCACCGTCGCGCGCGACTCCGAGGGAAACGCGGTGCGGCTGCTGGGCGCCGCCTACGACGTCACCGCGCTGCGGGAGGCCGGGGCCCGCATGGAGCAGATCCTCGACGCGATGGCCGTCGGCTACCTGGCCCTGGACGCCGAGTGGCGCATGACCTACGCCAACGCCCAGGCCGAGCAGATCATCGGCCGTCCCCGGGAGCAGCTGCTGGGGCGGAACCTGTGGGAGGAGTTCCCCGCCGCGCTCGGCTCCGTCTTCGAGGAGCACTACCGCGGCGCCGTCGCCACCGGTGGGGCCAGGGTCTTCGACGCGTACTACCCGGCGCCGCTGGACGTGTGGGTGGAGGTCCGCGCTCAGCCCGAGCAGGGCGGGCTCGGGCTGTACTTCCTCGACATCAGCGCCCGCAAGGCCGCCCAGCAAGCCGCCGAGGCCGCCGCGGACCGCCTGGCGCTGCTGGCCGCGGTCAGTGCGGAACTGAGCGAGACCTTCGACGCCCAGCAGGCCGTGGCGCGGCTGGCCCAGCTGGTGGTGCCCGCCCTGGCCGACTGGTGCGTGGTCACCCTCGTCGAGGACGAAGCGTCGATCACCACTCCCGCCACGGCGCGGGCGAGCCGCGCGGTGGACCTGCGCCGGGCGCTGCGCGACGTGGGCTCCTGGCACCGCGACGAGGCGCTGCGACCGCTGGTGGGGGCCTACGCCGCCCACCGTGTCGCTGCGCTGCAAGAGGGATCCCTGCCCCTGCAGGCGCTGCGGCAGGCGCAGCCGGTGCTGGTCCTGGAGGACGCCGCCACCGCCATCGCCGCCCGCCTCACTCCCGGTGGACGGGCAGGTCAGCTGATCGAGCAGCTCGCACCCACCTCCGCGGCGTACTTCGCTCTCCGCGGGCGTGGGCGCACCGTGGGGTTGCTGAGCTTGTTCAACGGCCCCGGGCGGGCACCGCTGACGCCGGACGAGACGGCCACCGCCCGCGAGGTCGCCGCCCGCGCCGGCCTCGCGCTGGACTCCGCGCGCCTCTACCGCCAGCAGCACGACCTCGCCGAGGGCCTGCAGCGCTCCCTGCTCACCGACCCGCCCGAGCCCGACCACGGCCAGATCGTGGTCCGCTACGTCGCCGCCGCCGAAGCCGCCCAGGTCGGAGGGGACTGGTACGACGCGTTCATGCAGCCGGCCGGCGCCACCATGCTCGTCATCGGTGACGTCGTCGGCCACGACACCCAGGCCGCCGCGGCGATGAGCCAGGTCCGCACGATCGTGCGCACCCTCGGGGCGCTGGGCGACGACTCCCCGGCACACGTGCTCGCCCGGGCCGACAGGGCCATCGCCAACCTGGACCTGACCACCACCGCCACCGCGCTCGCCGCCCGCCTGGAGCAGACCCTCGACGAGCGGGCCCGGGGCGTGACCCGGCTGCGCTGGTCCAGCGCCGGGCACCCCCCGGCGATGGTGGTCCACCCCGACGGGTCGGTGCAGCCGCTGCTCGACCTCACCACGGACCTGCTGCTCGGCGTGCAGCCGGACACCGACCGCCGTGACTGCGAGGTCGTCCTCGACCGCGGGGCCACCGTGCTGATGTACACCGACGGGCTCGTGGAACGACGCGACCAGCCGCTGCAGGAAGGACTGCAGCGGCTCCAGGACACCCTGACCGACCTCGCGGGCGACGACCCCTCCCTGGACGAGCTGGTCGACCAGGTGCTGCAGCAGATGCTGCCGAGCCGTCCCGAGGACGACGTCGCCGTGATCGCCGTGCGCCTGCACCGCCAGGACCGGCCCCGTCCGGCAGAAGCCGGCCCCAACCGGGTGCCGGCGCACATCCCACCCGAACCCACGACCCCCGTGGATTCCGGAACCGTCCGGTCCCCGGTGTGACTTCTCGGGTCGTCGGTGGGCAGCCGTCCCGGTCCGGTGTCGATGCCGACCCGGTGACCGCGGTGGACCGGCTCGCCGGTCGGCCGGTCGGGGGAGGGGTTCCTCACGCCACGCGTGCGGGCACCCGGGGCGCCTGGCCGGCGGGGGGTTCCTGCAGGGGGACCGCGCACCAGACGGTCTTGCCCTCCGCTGCGGAGTGCGTTCCCCATCGCTGGGACAGGGCTGCGACCAGGTGCATGCCGCGGCCACCGGTGGCCTCCTCGTCGGCGGCCCGGACGAGGGGCTCGACGCCGAGACCGTCGCTGACCTCGAGGAGGATCTCGCGAGGAGCCTGCTGCAGGCGCAGCTGCGCCGGGGTGCGGGCGTGGCGCACGGCGTTCGCGAGGAGCTCGCTGGCGAGCAGGGCGCAGGTGTCGACGACCTCGGGGTCGACGTCGCGTTCCGCCAGCCAGGTCGCAGCCGCCGCGCGGGCGGGGGGAACCTGGGCCAGGTCGGCGGCGACGTCGCGCACGAACCGGGGCGCCCCGGGGCCGGACGCGGCCGCGGGGCCCGCCTCCTGCGGTGCGGTCTCCTGCGGTGCGATCTCCTGCGGTGCGGTCGCAGCGGCGGGGCGGCGGATGACCACGGCGAGGCAGTCGTCCTCCTCCAGCGCGCAGGTGGTGACGTCGGTGAGCAGCCGCGGGGCGAACTGCTCCACGGGCACGGCGGTCATGCCCGCCGCCGTCCCGGCCAGCTCCCGCAGGCCGGCGGGGACGTCGCGGGTGCCCTCGATGAGGCCGTCGGTGTAGAGGACGAGGGTGTCGCCGGGGGCGAGGACCACCTCGGCCGTGCCGAAGCTGCCGGGGTCGGGGTAGCCGATGCCCAGGCCCTCGGCGGTGACCTCCCGCGCCCCCGTGGAGGTGACGTGGATGGCGGGTGGGTGCCCGCCGCCGGCCAGACGCAGGCGCCCGGTGGCGGGGTCCACGACGGCGATCAGCAGGGTCGCCATCAGGTCGGGGTGGGTCACGTCGAGGACGGCCGCGGAGCGGGCGACGAGCTCCTGCAGCGGGCAGCCGGCGACGGCGAGGGTGCGCACCGTGGACGTGACGGCGAGGGCCTCGCGGGTCGCGGCGGTGCCCCGGCCCATCGCGTCGACGACGATGAGCAGCGCCTCCCCGGAGGGCAGCACCAGCCAGTCGTAGAGGTCCCCGCCGGCAGGGGCGCTGGCAGCCGGTTCGTAGGCCACCGCCAGCTCCAGGCCCTCCACCGCCAGCGTCGGCGGCCGCACCGCGGCCATCAGGGCGGCGACGTCCTCGCGCTGGACCCGCTCCCGCTCGGTCAGGTCGACCAGGGCCCGCTCGGCCGTGACCGCGCGGGCCGCCGAGGAGAGGTCCCGCAGGGTGACCACGGCGCGCACGGCCTCGTCGCCGCGCACGGGCGCCACGGTGACGCCCACGGGAACCCCGGCGCCCCCGCCGCTGCCACGAGGGTCCAGCACGCTCACCTGCCGGGGGACGGCGGGCCGCTCGCCGCGCAGCAAGGCCTCGATCTGGTCGTCGTCGCAGACGCCGGGGACCAGGTCGCACAGCCGGCGCCCGAGGACGGGGCCGTCCCGGCCGAGCAGGGCCACCGCCGCCGGATTCGCCTCCACCACGCTGCCGGTCTCGTCGAGGGCGACGATGCCGTCCTCGACGGTGTCCATGATCAGGCTGCTGCGCGCGGCGACGGCGGCGAGACGAGCCCGCACCACCTCGTCGGCGCGCCACGACGCGATCCCCACCGCCGCCGCGACGGCCAGCAGGAGCCCGTGGAGGAGGGCCCACAACCCCGGCCGCTCCTGCGCGGCCGGATGGTTGAAGATCGCGTGGCCGGCGACCGTGCCCATGAGGCCGTGGTGCACGACGACGAAGCCGACCGCGGTGAGGAGCGGCGCCCACGTCTGGTAGGCCGTGGCCGCGCCGACGGCGACGAAGAACAGGAAGTGCATCTCGATGAGGCCGCCGGACAGGTGCACCGCGACCGCCGCGGCCATGGTCAGCGACAGCATCACCGCGCAGGCGGCGGCCTCCCGTCCCCAGCGCCGGGCGCCGGGGCGGACGAGCGTGGCGACGAGTGCCGCGACGGCGAGGGGAAGGAAGTCCAGGACCCCGTGCAGCGGGCCGCGGGCCGCGGTGGCCCAGACGAGCGCCACGGCGGACGCCGCCCACGCGGCGACGAGGAACACCCGGTGCCGCAGCAGCCAGACGTCCTCCGGCAGCGGTGTGCCCTGCGGCAACCACCGGCGGTGGATGCGCTCGCCTGCCTGGTCCCTGCCGGTGCTGTCGTGCACGTGTCGCCCTTCCTCTCGGACGGGGAGCCGGGCTCCCCGCCCCAGGTATCGGCAGGTTCCACGTCGACCTTGATAGCCCGATCCGGGCGATTCCTCCCGGCGCGGCGCGGCACCGCCTAGCGCTGCCGGACGCCGCCGGTGGACCGCTCGCCCTCCCGGAGGTCGACCATGACCCGGAAGGCCTCCGGTGGAGCCGGGCGACCGATGTGGAAGCCCTGGGCGCTGTCGCACCCCAGGTCGGTGAGGATGTCGAGCTGCTCGGCGGTCTCGGTGCCCTCGGCGAGGACGTGCAGGCCGAGGGTGTGCCCGAGGTTGATGATCAGCCGGCTGATGGCCACCGCCTCCTCTCCCTGGCCGGGCCGGTGCAGCTGGTCGACGAAGGAGCGGTCGATCTTGAGGATGTCGACGGGCAGCCGGGCGAGGTAGGCCAGGGAGGAGTAGCCGGTGCCGAAGTCGTCGATGGCGATGCGCACGCCGCGGTGCCGCAGCCCTCGCAGGGCCCGCAGGGTGGTGGGCCCGGTGTCCAGCAACGCCGCTTCGGTCACCTCGAGGACGACGCGCTGCAGCGTGCAGTCCGCCGCGTCCAGGGCGGCGTGGATGGCGCGCAGCGCCGCGCGGTCGCTGAGCTGGTGGGGATCCACGTTGACCGCGAGGTGGATGCCGTCCGGCCAGTCGCGTGCCTCGCGCAGGGCCTCACCCATGACGACACCGCCGATGGCGGGCATGAGCCCGGCGCGCAGGGCCACGGGCAGGAACTCCCCCGGCGGGAGCAGCCCACGCTCGGGGTGGGCCCAGCGGACGAGGGCCTCCGCGCCGGTGACCCGGCGGTGGGCCAGGTCGATGGTGGGCTGGTAGTGCACGCACATCTCGCCGGCCTCCACGCCCCGGCGCAGGTCGATCTCCTGCTGCCGCTGGGTGGCGAGCTGGGTGGCGTGTTCGGCGCGGAAGAGGACGGCACGGCCGCGGCCGGCGTCCTTGGCCCGGTAGAGCGCGATGTCCGCGTCGCGGAAGAGGTCCTCCGCCGTCCGGTCCGGATCGCAGGTCTGGGCGACGCCGATGCTGGCGGCCGGGTGCACCACCTCGCTGTCCTGGTTGCCGCGCAGTTCCACCGGGGGGCGCAGGACGGCCATGACCCGCTCGGCCACCTCCCCGGCCGCGCGGGGGGTCGAGATGCCGGGGCAGAGCAGGACGAACTCGTCGCCCCCGAAGCGGGCGACGGTGTCACCGGGGCGCAGCGCCGAGCGCAGGCGTGCGGCGACCTCCTGGAGGAAGGCGTCGCCGGCGCCGTGGCCGAGGGTGTCGTTGATGCCCTTGAAGTTGTCCATGTCCAGGAAGAGCACGGCGAGGCCGCTGCTCTCCCGCTGCAGTGCGTCCAGCGACTGCTCCAGGCGGTCGACGAGCGCGAGACGGTTGGGCAGGCCGGTCAGGCCGTCGTGGAGCGCCGCGTGGCGGTAGCGGTCCTCGGCGTGCAGGCGTTCCGTGGCGGCGCCGGCGATGTTGGCCAGGGCCTGCAGGAAGTGGGCGTCGTCGTTGGAGAAGGCGTTCGGGAGGCTGCTGTGGGCGAGCAGGGCCCCGTAGGGGTGGTCCGGGCCGGGGATGGCCACGGCGGCGGAGGAGCGCACCCCCGGCAGCGGTGAGGGGTGGCCGCTGTCGCACCAGTCACCGACGATCTTCGGCATCCCCTCCTCGAAGAGGCGGTCCAGCAGGGCGTCGAGGGCGTTCATCGCCCCCTCTCCTCTTCGCTCCGGAGCCGCGGGGTGCGGTTCGCCGAAGGAGGAGTGGACCTCCAGCCGTCCCTGGTCGCCGCGGGTGAGGATCAGGCTCGCGTCGATGTCCAGGGCGGCGAACACGGCATGGCAGATGCGGTCCAGCAGTGCCTTGCGGCTGGGTTCGCGCAGGGCCTCCATGCCCAGTTGCGCGACCAGGGCCTGCTGCAGCACCCGCTGCTCCAGCTCCCACGCCCGTGACCCGGCGGAGGTCGCCGCACCGGGATCCGCCATGACGCCTCCCGTGAGCTGCAGCGGTGATCCGACGCTCATTGAGTTACAGAGCGAAGCCGTAACCCTACACAGAGTGCTGGAAGGCCGTCGCGGCGAGGCCGCCCGGCTCGGGCCGCCCGGCTCGGGCCGGGACACTCGTGCCAGGATCGATCCGTGAGCGAGGACGTGGCCCTGGCGGAGGTGCACCTGCTCGGGGTGCCCCTGCAGGCGCGCGCCCGCTACCTGCAGCACCTGGACGCGCTGGTGCGCGAGCTGACCCTGCTCCGCATCGGGGCGCAGCAGCACCCCGAGACCTTCCTGCCGCCCCGGCTGCTGCAGGTCGCAGCGCAGCTGCACAGCGCCTACGCCCCGTTCCAGACCCGCCCGGCTGCGGTGATGGAGGCGGCCCTGGCGGCCGGGGAGGACTTCTGCGACGTCACGTACACCGTGCCCGTCACCCTGGTCCCCCTGGCCCGCGGCATGGCCGAGGCGCTGGAGGAGGCCGACGACTTCTGCCGCCGCGAGCAGTACCTCCTCACCCTGCCCGCCTCGCAGGAGGTGGTGGCCTACCGCCGCTGGCTCTTCGGGGAGTTCGAGCGCCAGCTGAGCGGGCAGGCCCCGCGCCCCTGGCGTGCACTTCCGCCGCCTCCGGCGGAGGACGTGGTTCCCGCCGGTCCCGCCGGCACCTCGACCGCGGGACCGGGGTCACCGGCCACGCCGGTCTGGCCGGCCGGCGGGCAGGACGGCGGGCAGGAGGGCGGGCGGGTTCCGCCGTCACCGGCGCCCGCCGGCTCCGGCGCGGGTGCGGTGGTGGGGCAACCGGTGGTGATGGAGTCGATGGCCAGCAGCGTGTCCGCCGCACGCCGTCACGTCCGCCGGGTCCTCACCCGCCTCGGTGCGGAGGACCTGGAGGAGTCCGCGGAGCTCGGGGTCTCCGAACTGGTCACCAACGCGATGCTGCACGCCCGGACCTCCTTCACCCTCACCGTGCGGACCATGCCGAGCGGGCGGGTGCGCATCGAGGTCACCGACTCCTCCCCCCTGCCGGTGCAGCTCCGCCACTTCGGCGTGGCCGCACCCACCGGGCGGGGCATGCAACTGGTGGCCTCCTTCTCCTCCGCCTGGGGCATCGAGGAGCTGCCGGAGGAGTTCGGGCCGGGCAAGACGGTGTGGTTCGAGCCGAAGGAGCTGCCGACGGACGCCGACTGCGACGTCGCCTTCGAGGCCGCGGACTGGGCGGCGGACCTGGGTGATCTGCTGTGAGCAGGGGGCGCGGGAGGGGTTCCGGACCTCGGCCGTAGCCGCTCCGGGTGGCCGTCGCGCGAGCCTCCCCCGCGCTCAGTGGTGTGCGTCCCCGCCGACCTCGGTGGACTGGGTGGTGGTCTCCTCGCCGTGCCCGTGGCCGCCGCCGCCGTGCGCGAGCAGGTGCCCGGCGTAGGCCTGCAGCGCGAGGAACGTCACCGCCGCCAGGACCGCGACGCCCGCGCCGGTCCTGCTCACGACGACCCTCAGCGGCGAGGTGGCGTTGCGCACGGCGAAGGCCACGAACGAGCACAGGATGCCCAGGGGGACCAGGACGGCGCTGCGGACGGGGAAGTCCAGGAAGTGCGCGATGCCGCCGGAGAGCATCCCGATGCCCAGGGACAGCACGAGGGAGGAGGCCACCAGGCGGACCACCGCGGCCCGGCCGAGCCGCGTGGTGGTCAGGACGATCTCGTTGAGGACGGTGGCGCCCAGGAAGGCCGCCGCGCCGACCGCGGCCAGCAGCAGGTAGTGGCCGGGGTTGATCGGGTAGTGCACGATGCCGCCGCTGATGAGGCCGGCGCCGACGAAGTAGCCGATGTAGCCGAGGTAGGGACCCAGGAGCGAGACCTCCACCGGGGCGGGCGCGGGTGGGGCCTCCGCGGCCCGCGCGGGGACCCGCGGAGCGGGGATCGACGCCTGCTGCGCCTGCTCGGACTGCTCGGCCGGCGCGGGGAGCTGAGGGCTCACGGGGTTCCTCCGCCTGCTGCGCGCACCGCGGAGGGCGGCGCTGCAGAGGCACGATCGGTGTCAGGTCCCTCGTCGCATCGACTCCGGCGTTGCTCGACTGAAGCGTGCGCCGCTGTGGCCGCCCTCACGTCGGCGCAGGCTCACCCGGCTGCTGGTCGGGGGAGCCGGGTGCTCCGGCCGTCTCCTCGGCCGGGACGACGGTGCGCTTGATCTGCACGGCCGCCAGGCCCAGGCCGGCGACGGCGACCTCGTCGTAGGCGATGAGCTCCCCGCGGCGCTGCCCCGAGGCCGCGAAGTGCAGCAGCGTCGCGGACATCGGCAGCGGCTTGCCGTCGGAGAGGCGGACCAGTGCCGCGGAGCTGATGCCGCCGCTGCCCGTGGTGCCCTGGACCATGAAGCGGGTGCCGGAGGCGTCGAGGTCGACGGTGCGCTTGTGGGTGTGCCCGGCCAGGACCAGCGGCACCTTCCCCGCCAGGGGCTGCAGGGCGCTGGGGTTGTGCAGGACGGCGACGTCCACGGGGTCGGCGGGATGCTCCTCGTTCCACCGGGTGATCGCTGCTCCCAGGTCCTCGGTGGGGCCGCGCATGATGTCGGCCTCGCTGCCCTGCGGTTGCCGCCCCTCGGGGTCGGGGGTGAAGCGGGGGTCGCCGATGCCGGCGATGCGCACCCCCGCGACGTCGACGGTCTGCCCGTCCTCGAGCACCACCGCACCCCGCTGCCGGGCGACGGTCGCGGCGGTGCCGAGGGAGTCGTGGTTGCCGCGGACGAAGACGTAGGGGACCCCCAGACCGCCGATGCGGCTGAGCGTCGTCGACTCCAGGGCACTGCCCCACGTGGTGACGTCGCCGGTGTCGACGACGCCCTGGACGTCGAACTGCTCGATGAGGGACTGGGCGAGGTCGTAGGCCAGCGGGTTGAGGTGGACGTCGGAGATGTGCAGGAGCGTGGTGACGTCCGCACCGAGGTCCGCGGCCCCCGGCGCCGGGTCCTGGCCGGGCAGCCCGGCGGAGGCGGTGTAGAGGGCGCTGACGTCGCGCACGATCTGGGAGAGGCCGCTGCGGTAGGACTGCAGCCGCTGCAGCGCGCTGCGGGTGTTGGTGACGAGGTAGGGCGCCTGGGAGAGCACGCCCGTGAACCGCGGCTGCCCCAGGGCGGCCGGATCGAACGTGGCGCCGGCCAGGGCGCCGCTCGCCAGGATCACCCCGAGGCAGGTGGCCGTGGTCTGCACGGTCCTCCGCAGGCCCCGGTAGACGAGGAAGCCCGCCAGGGCGGCGCCGGCGAGGCTGCACACCGCGGTGTTGACGGCGGCCCGCACGGTGGCGGCGCGCATCGCCCTGCCGGCGGTCGCCTCCAGCGCCAGCAGTTGCTGGGGGGAGCGCACCAGCCGGCCGGCGGCATCGAGGTCCACCGACGTGATGCGGGCCGTCACCAGGACGGGGGCGCGGTGGGTGGCGAAGCCGACCTGCCCGGCCGGGGGGAGGTCCACCCGCACGCCCGGATGCAGGCTCGGGCGGACCGTGACCTCCGTCTGCAGCGGGCCGACGTAGGTGCTGGCCCCCGGCGCCAGGGCGGCGCCGAGCCCGGCCCCGAGGGCGGTGACGGCGAGCAGTGCCAGCCAGGCCAGCCCGCGGCGGATCCACCGGGGGGCCCACCTCCGGGCCCGGGGGCTCGCAGCCGGGCCCGACGCGGCAGGACCGGCGGGGTGCGCGTCCGCCGCCGGGGGAGTGGGGTTCCGCTCCTGGTCGTCCATGGTCCTCCCATCCTCACCCCGCAGCCTCAGCTCTGCTGGACCCGCACCTCCGCCTCCCCGGTCCGCCGCCCGCGTCGCCGCCACCGGAGTGCCGCGGCGCAGAGGAGGCCACCGGCACTGACGGCGACCACCACGGGCAGCACCAGCGCCGGCCAGGTGCCGCCGGGGAACGCGGCACGGGCGAGGAGCGCCAGCGCCACCCCGTAGCCCGTCCACACCAGCGACCCCACCAGCGCCCACAGCGCGAAGCTGCGCAGCGGGTGGAGCAGCAGCCCGGCCGCCACACCCACCGACGTCGTGCCCCCGGGCACGAAGCGGGCACCCACGATCAGTCCGGGGCCCCAGGAGCGCTCGTGCCTCGCCAGCCACCGCAGGGCGGCGCCCGCCCGGTCGGAGGCCGCCACCCGGTGCCCTGCGCGGTGCCCGATCCAGCGCCCCAGCGCGTAGGCGGCGACGTCACCCGTCAGCGAGCCCGCGGTCGTCGCCAGGCACACCCAGCCCAGCTCCAGGTCCCCGGCCACCCCGAGCGCGATGGCCGTGGCCATGGTCGCCTCGCTGGGCAGGGGGGCGACGACGCCCGCCGCCGCGATGACCCCCACGACCGCGACGTACGCCCATGCGGAGGTCAGCAGGTCGGCCACCCAGCCGGTGATGTCCATCTGCTCCCGCGTCTCCTCGCCACCGCACGTCGGGCACGAGCATGCCCTGCCGCGGCCGGCCCCGTGACGGTGCCGTGACGATCGTCCGGCGGTCCCGTGACGGATCCCGGTCCCCTTCGTTGCGATGCTGCGAGGTCCGCCTCCGGCCCCGGCGTCCGGCTTGCCGTCGGGGCCCCGGCGCCTACGTTGGTGGGAGTGGTCGTTGCGCTCGGACCGCACCACCGACCGAGCCTTCCCGACGAACCAGAAGGAGCGCTCTCATGCAGATCCTGGTCAACTCCGACGGGCACGGCACCGTGGACGCAGATCTCAGCCAGCGCCTGGAGTCCCAGGTGGACGACGAGCTCGCGCGGTTCCGGGAGCACCTGACGCGCGTCGAGGTCCACGTCGGCGACGAGGCCGCCGGGAGGTCCGAGGTGGCCGACATGCGCTGCACGATCGAGGCGCGCCCGGCCGGCCGGCAGCCCGTCGCGGTCACCGAGCACGCCGGCTCCGTGGAGGAGGCCTGCACCGGCGCCGTGAGGAAGCTCGCCCGGCTGCTGCAGCGGACCTTCGACAAGGCCGGCATGCACAAGGGCGGGGACTCCCTCCGCCACCTGCCCGTGGAGGAGGGCCCGATCTGACGGTCCGGGCGACCGAGGGCGGGCCCCACCGGCCCGCCGCCGACGAAGCCGAGGAGGAACCGTGTTCACCCGAGACGACCTGACGACCCTGATGTCCGCAGAGCCACGCCTGGGCGTGTCGATCTACCTGCCCACCCACGTGCGGGGCAGCGAGATCCGCCAGGACCCCATCCGCCTGAAGAACCTCACGACGCTGGCGCGGGAGCGCCTGCACTCGATCGGCGTCGCGCCGGCGGACGCGGAGGAGTTCCTCGCCCCGGCGACGGAGCTGCTCGGCGACCACCCCTTCTGGCAGCACCAGAGCGAGGGACTGGCCCTCTTCCTCGACGGTGACGGGGTGGCCGTGCACAAGCTGCCGTTCCCGGTCGAGGAGCACGTCGAGGTCGGCTCCGGGTTCCAGGTGAGGCCGCTGCTGCCCGTGCTGGCCGCGGACGGGGTCTTCGACGTGGTCACCGTCACCGCGGGCGCGGTGCGCGTCTTCCAGGCGTCGCGCTTCGCCCTCGTGGAGGACGAGGAGGCCGGCTTCCCGAAGAACCTCGAGGAGGAGATCGGGGAGCTGGACTACGAGAACCCCGTGCAGGCCAGTCCCGCGGCTCGCCCGAACACCGGCGTGGTGGACATCAGCAACGCCCAGGTCTACGGCGACAGCCCGGCGGAGTGGGCCAAGAACCGGCTCGTGGACTTCGCCCACGACGTGGCGCGCGCCCTGGACGCGCGCTCCGCGAAGCGCCAGGTCCCCGTCGTGCTCGTCGCCGACGCGGAACTGGGCGGGCACGTCCGCAAGGCCTGCACGATCGGTCCCCTGCTGGCGGCCCTCGTGGAGACCAACCCCGACGTGCTCGACTCCGCCGCCCTGCACGACGCGGCCTACACCGCCGTGCGCGAACGCCTGGACGGTGAGCGCCGCGCGGACCTCGAGCGGTTCCGCTCCCTCCTCGGCAACGGTGACGCCAAGGCCGCGGCCGGTGTCGAGGACGCCGTGCGGGCGGCGCACCAGGGGCGCGTGGACGTCCTCTTCCTCACCGCGCGGGAGGAGGTGGTCCGCGGCCGCTACGACGAGTCCACGGACCAGGTGACCCTCGCAGGGGGCGACGACGCGTCCGCGGGCCGGGACCTGCTGGAGGACGCGGCCGTGCAGACGCTGCGCAACGGCGGACGCCTCCACCTCCTCGACGAGGAGGACGCCCTCGACGGGCCCCTCGCGGCGGTCCTGCGCTACTGAGGGGCCGCCGTCTCCGGGGCGCCGCCCGTCGCCGGAGGTCCCGTTCCCGGCCGGCTCGCCGGCTCAGAGCGAGCGGGTCTCTCCGGCGCGGTCCTGGTAGGCGCGGCGGACGTCGCCGGCGAGGGTCGCGCGCACCCGGTGGGCGAGGTCCTCCACCCGCTGCACGTCGACGGCGGCGAGGGAGTCGGGGACCTCCGCCAGGATCAGGTCCACCTGGCGCTCGATCTCCTCCCGGTTCGTGTCCTCCCGCACGGCGGTCGCCATGTCGCGCAGCATGCGCAGCAGCGCGACCAGCACGGTCGGCTCCCGGCCGCCGTAGCGGCGGATCTGCCCGCAGACGAGGTCGAGGTAGTAGCGGATGTCCCGGTCGGGGACCACGACCCGCCCGACGCCGCGGGAGTCCTCGTGGAGCGTCGGTCCGAGCCGCTTGCCCTCCAGCTGGACGAGCAGGTCGGCAGCGTGACCGATGCAGTGCGCGGCCGTCACCGGGTCGTTGATGCCCGGCGAGAGCGCCTTGACGGCGATGTCGGTGAGCTGGCGGAACCCGTAGGCGGAGTCCTGCTCGACCGTGCGCTCGTAGCCGACCACCACCGCGGAGCGGATCGCCTCCTCGAGCTCCTCCAGCTTCCCGTGCGCCAGGTGCGGCGCGTGGACCGTCGCGAAGGGCGTGCCGCGCACCACGTGGTCCCCGGGGCGGACGTCGATCCACACCACCGCCTCCGCGCCCTCGGCGGCCTGCACGAGGGCCGAGACGTCGACCCTGCGGACGAACCCGCTGCCCGGTGCCGCGACGCTGGTGCCCGCGGTCCAGTCGACGCCGAGCTCCTCCGGCCGGCGCGGCCGGTGGTCGCCGTAGTCGGGGTAGAAGGCGTCGATGGCCCGCCGCGCCTCGTTGTGGACCGTGAGCATCATCGTGTCGACCCGCAGCAGGGTCGTGAGGTGGTTGATGAAACCCAGGACCGCCGCCATCGAGGCGATGCCCAGCACGAACGCCGTGAACACGGCCGCCGCCGGCACCGGGGCGTCCGGTCGCAGCCCGCGCAGCACGGTGAGCGAGAACACGAAGGTCGCCACCAGCACCGCCAGGACGGACTTCGTCCACGGGTCGCGCATGAAGTCGCGCAGCAGCCGCGGGGAGAACTGCTGGGAGGCCAGCTGCAGGGCCACCACGGTGAGGGAGAACGTCAGTGTGATCGTGCTGATCGAGGCCGCTGCGATGGCCTGCAGCATGGTGGTGGCCGAGTCCGTCCCGCCCGGCCACGCCAGTCGGGACAGCAGGGTCTGGGCCTCCGGGCGGATCTGGGCGAGCACGAGGGCCGCCACGAGCGCCAGCGCGCCCGCTCCGGCCGGCCACACCCACACCGCCGCCCCGGACCGCTCGGCCCCTGAACCCTTCCGTTGCCTCACGTCCGCCCACCCGTCCTCGTCGTCACTCGTCGCCCGGTGCGCCGGGCCGGATGCGAGCGGGTCCGCCCGCCGGGCGGGCTCAGCGCGGTGCCCGCACGGGCACCTCGCACCACACCTGCACGGCCTCGGACGAGCGGCGCCAACCCCACTCGCGGCTGAGGCCGCTGAGCAGCAGGACGGCGTCGTCGGCCACGTCGACGGTCGCCGGGCCCGCGAGGTCGACCAGGACGGTGAGCGCGTCGCGGCTCTCCTGCACCGCCACCGCCACCGGCTGGTGGGTGGTGCCGCCGGCGGCGAGGAGTTCCGCGGCGGCCTGCACGAGGTCGTCGGCGCCGTCCTCGTCGAACCCGGACTGCTGGGCGTAGACGTGGAGGAAGCGGCGCGCCTGCGCGAGGGCGTCGGCGTCCGGCGCGAGGTCCAGGCGGACGCGGTCCCCGGCGTGAGCCGGAGGAACGCCGCGGTCGAGCTCGGCCGCGACGGCAGGCGGCGGGGAGGGACGGGACGGCCGGGGCGGTTGCACGAGTACCTCGATGGTTCAACGCGGAGAGCCACGATCCGGACCCGTTCCGACCGTACGTCGGCCCCGGTGGCCGGGGCAACCGGAGCCGTGATCGTCGGCGTCCGCCGCGGAAACCCGCCAGGCACCCGTCGCGCACCAGCACCGACGGCGAGGGCCGCCGCACCCGGTGGGATGCGACGGCCCTCGAACGCGACCGGGTCAGCGCGTCACGGCTTGGCGCCGCGGCGGTGGTCGTTGTCGGAGGACTTCACGCGGGGCTTGAGGACGAACAGACCCTCCTCGGTGCCCGTCACGACGACGGTCCCCGACGGGAAGTAGGGGTAGTTGCTCCAGGTGCCCGCGAAGGTCGTCGAGTCGTCGGCCGGGTACACGTCGAAGAAACCGCGCTCGGTGAGCCGGCCCTGGTTCGCCTTCCACGTGTCGGTGATCCGCAGGCCCGACGTGTAGTTGCTCTGGTAGGCCAGCCCCTGCTTGACGAAGATGTTGTGGTCGATCGCCGGGTTGCCGTGGCCGTACGTGCCGTTGAGCACCGGCGCGTCGAGGTCCGTCAGGTCCCAGATGTAGGTCGTGGTCTCCGACACCTCGCCGTTGAGCTCGTCGAGCTCGTCACCGAGCAGGAAGTACCGGTGGTCCTCCGTCAGCCAGCCCTGGTGGGTGTAGCTGCTGGTCTCGTAGGGCACCCGGGCGAGCTGCTCGAACGCCTTCTTGTCGGTGGCGTCGACGATCGTCACGGTGTCCTCGTTGGACGCGATGCAGATCTCCCGGCCGCGGTGCTGCACGTCCGGCCCGGCGTAGTCCACGCACTGCACGTCGTGGGTGTAGCCGTCGTCGCCGAAGCAGCCGGCCAGGACGGGGTTCGCCGGGTCCTTCAGGTCGTAGGCGAGCAGGCCGCCGTGCACGTCCTCGCAGCCCTTCGCGGTCACGTTCGCGTAGGCCCCGACGACGTAGGCGAAACCGCTCTGCTCGTTCAGCGCGATGTTGTGCGCCTGGGTGAACTCGGTGAGGTGGTTGGTCGCCGTCCACTGCCGCTCCGAGGTGACGCCGCGGAGCTGCGTCAGGTCGAACACCTGCAGGCCGGCGCCCGTCGTGGCGCCCGGCGTGCGGTCGCGCGCCTCGCTCACGATGTAGACGTGGTCGCGGTAGACCTTGGCGTCGCGCCAGATGTTGCCGCTGCCCGGGTGGGCCG
Source organism: Kineococcus xinjiangensis (assembly GCF_002934625.1). Taxonomy (GTDB): domain Bacteria; phylum Actinomycetota; class Actinomycetes; order Actinomycetales; family Kineococcaceae; genus Kineococcus_A; species Kineococcus_A xinjiangensis. Next base: position 47,352 of record NZ_PTJD01000012.1, read on the forward strand.
TCGGGAGCGTCCCGAGGTAGACCGGGTTCGAGGCGACGGTGACGTCGACGAACGCGGTGCCCTCGTACAGCCCGACGAGGGCGTACTCGCGCTTGGTCTTCGGGTCCGTCCAGCCCCAGACGTCGTTCGACCAGACGCTGTCCATCTCGGTGAGCGGCAGGAACGCGGCCAGGTCGACCTTGTGGCACGGGAAGATGCCGGCCTTGCCGTCCTCGCAGCGCTGCGGGCCCATCCGCTCCATCGGCACGCCGCCGGGGCTGAGCTGTTCCGCGACGAGGTCGAAACCGGCCTCCTTGCCGCTGCCGTCGTGGGTCGGGTGGGCCGAGGCGATGCCGACGGCGCTCGTCAGCAGGAGCGCGGCGCCTGCCAGGGCGGAGACGCCGGTGCGCGCCCTGCGCGCGCGGCGGGACGAGGTGGTGCTCGAGATCACGTGAACTCCCGGATGCTTCGTCGCATGGGTGTCTGTCGTCACCTGGTGCATGCGTGCCTGGAACCGCCGGATCGCGGCGGAGGGACCCGCGTCACCCTAGGAGGCTTCGTCGCCCGGGGGGAAGCCCCGTCGGGGAACCCCGTCACGGCGGCACCGTCACGGCGGCACCGTCACGGCACCGCCCGGGTGCCGGAGGCGGTGAGCGGGGCGTAGTCCGCCGCCGTCAGCAGGGCCGACGTCCGCGCACCCCCCGGCACCGGGACCTCCAGCACCTCGCCGTCGCGACGCAGCCGCACGGTGTGGACCCCCGGGACGGACGTGGCCGTCAGCACGATCTGCCCCACCACCAGGGGGAGCCGGTCGGCCGTCGGCTCCTGCGCGAACGGCGGCACCTCGACGGTGGCCGTCCCGGAGTCCACGCCGAGGACCTCCAGCTCCACCCCCGGCTCCAGGGCGCTGGCCAGCCCCCGCGCCCGCTCCCGCTCGTCGGGCCCCGCGCTCAGCCGGGCCAGCACCCGGGCGACGACCCTGCGCGGTCCGTTCCCGTCCAGGCGGCTGCCGCCCCCGTGCCCGGGGTCGGCGGCGACCTGCGCGCTCACCGGGACGAGCAGCCCGCTGGTGTCGACGAAGTACGCCTGCGGCCCGGCCGCCACCTCGGGCGACCCCGACGGGACGGGCGCGGGTTCCGGCGCCGGGCTCAGCAGGTCGTAGGGAACCTCGCTGCGGGGCAGCACGTGCGGTTCCCCCGGACCGGGGGCGCCGCAGCCGCCGGCGACGAGCGCGACCGCCAGCGCGAGCGGCCCCGACGCCCTCACGCCGGAACCCCGCGGGGGATCCGCGCCCTCGCGGGCAGCCGCACGACGAACCGCGCCCCGCCCTGGGGGGAGTCCTCGCACCACACCGCGCCGCCGTGGGCGTGCACGCTCTCCGCGACGAGGCTCAGCCCCAGGCCCGCCCCCGGCAGGGAACCCCTGGAGCCCGACCGCGCGAACCGCTCGAACACCCGTTGCCTGTCCTCCTCGGCGACCCCCGGCCCGGCGTCGTCGACCTGCACGAGGGCATGGGCGCCCTCACGGCGCAGCGACACCGACACCAGCCCCCGCCCGTGGCGCTCCGCGTTGTCGACGAGGTTCACCAGCGCGCGGCTGAGCTGCTGCTTGTCGACGTGCACCACGACCTCGGCCGCCCCGCCCGGTGCCGCGGCCAGCAGCGAGACGGGCCTCCCGCACCGGTCCAGGGCCTGCCGCACGAGGTCGCCCAGCGCCACGTCGACGCGCTCGCCGGCGCTCGCCCCCGCCTCCAGCCGCCCCAGCTCCAGCAGGTCCTCCAGCGTCCGCGCGAAGCGGTCCAGCTCCCGGCGCACGAGGTCCAGCACCTGGCGGGAGCGCTCGGGCAGGTCGTCGCGGCGGCGCTGCAGCAGGTCCACGCTGGTCACCAGCGCGGTGAGGGGCGAGCGCAGTTCGTGGCTGACGTCCGCGGTGAAGCGGGCCTCCCGCTGGATCTGCTCCTCCAGCGCGTCGACCATGCTGTTGAAGGACCCCACGATCGTGGCCAGGTCGGGATCGCTCGTCGGCGCCAGCCGCGTCCCCAGCTCCCCGCCGGCGATGCGGGCGGCGGTCCCGGCGACCGCGTTGAGCGGCGCCATCGCCCGGCGCGCCGCCCACGCGCTCAGCAGCCCGGCGCCGGCGGCGATGAGCAGGGCGAAGGCGACGAGCGCGGTGCGCAGGGCGTCGAGGGTGCTCTGCAGCTCCGAGGTGACCGTCACCGCGTAGTACTCCGCGTCGACGGCGGGCAGGGGGACCCCCACCACCAGGACCGGGCGGCGACCCTGGCTCGCCCAGGCCGTCCCCGCCTCCCCGCCCTCCACGACGCCCACCAGCCCGGCGGGCAGGTCCTCGTCACCGACCTCCAGCGACGTCGAGTACCAGCGGCCGTCGCGGCGGACGAGGATCGCGGCCCCCGCCGGCGGGGCCACCCCGCCGAGGACGTCGCTGACCGGGAAACCGCTGGTGCGCAGGCCGTCGCGGACGTAGGAGGCGTCGGCGAAGGCCTGGCGCACGGCGCTGCGCTCGCGCTGGTCCACCAGGTACCCGCGCGCCAGCCCGTAGATGAGCAGCGCCGCCAGCCCCGCCAGCGCCATGGCGCCGAGGGTGAAGGACGCCACCACCCGGGTGCGCAGCCCCCCGCGCGCCCATCCCCTCACCGCACGTCCAGCCGGTACCCCAGCCCCCGCACCGTCGCCACGAGGCGGGGTGTGGACGGATCGGGCTCCACCTTGGTGCGCAGCCGCCGGATGTGGACGTCCACGAGGCGCTCGTCGCCGAAGAAGCCGTGGTCCCAGACCCGTTGCAGCAGCACGGGCCGGCTGAGCACCCGGCCGGGCGGGGACGCCAGCTCGCACAGCAGGCGGAACTCGGTGGCGGTCAGGTGCACCGCCTCCGTCCCCCGCCGCAGGGTTCCGGCGGCGGGGTCGAGCACCAGCGGCCCCTGCTCCCGGTCGAGGACGACCTCGGAGGACGGCTGGGCCACCTCCAGCCGCCGCCGCAGCGCCCGCAACCGGGCGGACAGCTCCGCCAGGTCGAACGGCTTGGTGACGTAGTCGTCCGCCCCCGCCTCCAGCGCGGCCACGATGTCGCCCTTGTCCTGCCGGGCGGACAGGACGATCACCGGGGCGTCGCTGAGGGGACGGACCCGCCTGATGAAGGTGAAGCCGTCGATCCCGCCGAGCATCAGGTCGACCACCATGACGTCCACCGGCGCGCCGGAGGCGACGTGGGCGAGGGCCTCCTCCGCGCTGGGCCAGGCCGTCACGTCGTAGCCGTCGTCCTCCATGGCCAGGGACAGGGCGGTCCGGATGCCGTCGTCGTCGTCGAGGATCAGCAGTCGCGGTGCCACGGCGCCATGCTGCCAGCGCGGCCACGGCCCCGGTGCCGGACGGCCCCTCCGGCGCGGATCGTCACACGTTCGCAAACTCCACGTCCGGAGAACCGCAAAGTGCCTCTCCCACGATGGGTCCACGCCCCGCCGCACGGTGGGGCGGCCAGCTCCCGCCGCCCGGCCGGCGGGTGGTCGCGATGGGTGGTCCGGGAGGGGGTGAGCGGAGTGGAGGGGATCCACGTCCTCGAGCGCCACGACGACGCGGTCGTGATCGCGCTGGACGACTCCACCCTCCTGCAGGGCCTCGGCACGCTCCGCTGGCACCTCGACGAGGTGCTGCACCGGGGCCCTGCCACCCTCGTGATCGACCTGACGCAGGTGCACCGGCTGTCCTCGGTGACCGTGGCGGTGCTGCTGCGCGCGAAGCGGCAGTGCCGGGCCCGCGGCGCCCGGGTGGTGCTGCGCGGGGTCAGCCGCAGCAGCCTGGAGGTGCTGCAGCGCACCGGTCTCAGCCCGCTGTTCGAGACGATGCCCGCGACGGACGGGTTCCGGCCGGCGGAGCAGCCCCGCAGCGCCGCCTCCTGAGGGTTCCCCTCCGGTCGGGGTTCCCTGGTTCGCGGTTCCCCCGGCCGACGGTCGCCGTCGCCGCGGTCACGCCCGGGCGAGGTCCGGGGATCCGCCCGTGCGCTCCAGGACGTGGCCGGCGAAGTCGTCGCCGCTGAGCGGACGGGCGAAGTACCAGCCCTGGCCGTGGTCGATGCCCAGGCCCGCCAGGCGCTCGCGCTGCTCGGCGGTCTCCACCCCCTCCGCCAGCACCGTCAGCCCCAGCCGGGCCGCGAGACCGACCACCCCCTCCAGCAGCGGCGACTCCGGGTCGCTCATCAGGGGAGCGGTGATGCAGCGGTCGAGCTTCAGGGTGCTCACCGGGTAGCGCAGCAGGTAGTCCAGGGAGGCGTAGCCGGCGCCGAAGTCGTCCAGCGACAGCCCCACGCCCGCGGCCACCAGGGCCTGGAACTCCTCGGCGATGGCCGGGTCGTTCGGCAGGTGCTCGTGCTCGGTGATCTCCAGCCGCAGCCGGGAGGCGGGCAGCCCCACCTCGGCGAGGGCGTCGAGGACGTCCAGGGCCAGCCCCGGGTGGCAGGTGCTGGAGCGGCCGAGGTTCACGCTGACCGACAGCGGCGGCAGGCCGGCGGCGTCCCAGCGCACCAGCTGCGCCAGGGCGGCCCGCAGCACCGCACGGTCGACCGCCACCCCCAGGCCGTGGTCCTCCGCCGCGCTCAGGAACTGGTCGGGCATGACCCGCCCGCGGGTGGGGTGCTCCCAGCGCACCAGCGCCTCGCACGACAGCACGTCCCCGCTGCCCATGTCGACCAGCGGCTGGTAGACCACGTGCAGCCCGCCCACGCGCTCGGCCTCGTCACCGGTCAGGACCACGCGCAGGTCCTCCACCAGCGCCCGCCGCCCCAGCACCTGCCGGCGCAGGTCCTCGGTGAAGGCGACCGTCCCGCCCCCGGCGGCCTTCGCCGCGTACATCGCCACGTCCGCGTCGGCGAGCAGTTGCAGCATCGAGGAGCCCGGTTCCACCGGCACCAGGCCCGTGCTGGCCCGCGCGCTCACCTGGCGCCCGGCGAGCGCGAACGGCTCGGTGAACACGGCGTCCAGGACCTGCTCCGGGTTCGACGCCCCCGTCCCGGCGGCGAGCAGCAGCACGAACTCGTCGCCGCCGGTGCGGGCGACCGCGTCGGCGGGACCCACCGCCGAGGTCAGCCGCCGCGCGACCTCCAGGATCAGGGTGTCGCCGACGTCGTGGCCGAGGGAGTCGTTGACGTGCTTGAAGTCGTCCACGTCCAGCAGGCACAGCACCCAGCCGGCCGCCGCCCCCGGATCACCCGCCGTGCCCGAACCACCCGCGGCCGGTCGCCGGCGCGCGGCGAAAGCCTGCGCGAGACCGTTGCGGTTGAGCAGGTCCGTCAGCGGGTCGCGCGCTGCCCGGCGCTCGGTCGCCCGCAGCGCCAACGCGCCCCGCAGCAACCCCAGGGCCGCGACCAGCGCGCCCACCAGCAGGTACAGCCAGACCGGCAGCGTCGTCCCGTCGTGGTGGCCCTCCATCAGCCACAGCGCCGGCGGCAGCGCCACCAGGGGCAGCAGCGCCAGCATCTGGACGGAGGCCGAGCGCCGCCGCGCCATCAGGTCGGGGTCGAAGACCAGCACCATCGACGGGTGCGCCGCGGCCAGGGTGAGCAGCGCCACCATCGGCACCGCCAGCGGCGGCGTGTCGAAGTACGCCGCCGCGAACCGCTCGCCCGGCAGGTGCTGGAGCAGCTGGCCGACGACCGCCACCAGCCCGCACAGGTGCAGCATCGTGACGGCGGGCCCCGTGTTGGCGATGGTGATGATGTAGCGCAGGACGACGCCCAGCAGGAGCAGGTTCGCGGCACTGGCGACCTGCGTCAGGGACACCTCGCTGCGCTCGGCGAGCACGTGTGCGGCGACCAGCCCGACCACCGCCGCGAGGACCAGCGCCTCCAGCCACGCCGCGCAGGCGCGGCCCCGGCGGGCGGATGCCCGGCGTCGGACGATCCACACCAGGATCCACGCCACGACCAGGCTGCCCGTGACGTGCGAGACCACCGCCAGGCCCTGCGAGGCGACCGCCGGGGCACCCGGGAGCGCGGCGACCACGTGCGACACCGCCCCGAAGCCCTGGCTCACGACCAGCAGCACCCACGGCAGCCGCTGCGCCGGCCGGTGGACGTGCAGCCCCAGCGCCATCACGGCGGGCAGGCACAGCCCCGCGACCGCCGCCGCCAGCGGGGGCAGCAGCCACAGCGACACCGGCCAGAACCCCAGGACGACGAGGCAGGCCAGCGGGAAGCACCGGGTCGCCCACGGGGCGGGTCCGGCGGAGCTTCCGCTCGTGCGCTCGGCGGGGATCACGCAAGAGGCTTCGGGGCGCCGAGCACCCGACTTGACGCACCCGGGGCATGCTCGACCCGCACGGCGCAACGGGCCGGCGGCTCAGCGTGCCGCGCCGGCATCCTCGCGCTCTGCCACCCCGGCGTAGGCGCGCGTGCCGGGAGCGGCGCTGACGCCGAAGGCCACGACGCTCGCCGCGATGGCGAGCGTGCCCGCCGCGAACAGCCGTTCGTCGTGCACGCCCTGGTGGGTGCTGTGCGCCAGGTAGAAGACCGCGCTGACCCCCATCGGCCCGAACCACCCCGCGAAGACGGCGTCGCGGGTGCTCAGCCCGACGGGCCGCTTCAGCAGCAGCACCCACGGCAGCCGGCGCAGCAGGAGGACCGCCACGACGAACAGGGCGGCCGCTGGACCGAACTCCGCCCAGTGCGCCCACGGCAGGACGGCACCCAGCAGCAGGAACAGCGGGAGCACCGCGTAGCGGTTGACCGCCTCGTCCACCTTCGACTCCGACTCCCGCTCCCGGTCGCCGACCCACCAGTTGTACGCCAGGCCCGCGAGGAAGGCGGCGAGCACCCCGTCGGTCTGCGCCAGCCGGGAGACGCCGAGGACGGCCACGGCCAGCAGCAGCGTGTAGACGAGTTCCGGGCCGCCGGCGAGGTCGCGCTCCTTCGTGGCGAGGTTCAGGCCGATGCCGGCGAGGACGCCCAGGACGACGCCGACCAGACTGCCGCCCAGCACCTCCCACGCCAGCCGCCCGACCGCGTCGACGGGCGTGGTGTGCGGCAGGACGGCGGCGACCGCCAGGCCCACCACGGGCAGGGCGAGGCCGTCGTTGGCGCCGCTCTCCGTGGTCAGCACCTGCCGCACCCGCTCCGGCAGCCGCTCCTCCGCCGGTTCCCCGGACACCACCGACGCCGCCAGGACCGGGTCCGTGGGGCTGAGGCAGGCACCCACCAGCAGCGCCAGGGCCAGCGGCAGGCCCAGCAGCAGCGCGGCCGCACCGGCGGCGAGGGCGGCCACCGGCATGACCACCGCCAGCAGCACCACCACCGCCCGCAGCACCGGCCGCAGCGAGCCGGCCTGGAAGCGCAGGGCGGCCGCCATCACCGAGAACGCCAGCAGCAGCCGGGAACCCTCCAGCAGGAGCAGGTCCCGGGTGCGGTCCTCGACGTGGACCAGGCCGAGGAGCGCCGGCCCCACGAGGATCCCGAGCAGCAGGGCGACGAGCGGTTCCGTGAGGGGCAGGTGGCGGATCCTCCGGCTCACGAGCGCCAGCAGGAGGCTGGCGACACCGGCGACCGCGTAGACGAGGTAGAGCTGGTGCACACGCCGATCATGCCGAGGGGCGCTGCCCCCCGCCCACCCGCGGGCGCCGCCCCGTCACTGCCTGCAGCCGTGCGAGAGGTGCCCCGTGGGAGCGGTGGGCATGATGTGCCGATGCTCGCGACGCTCGAGATCGTGCTGGGGATCGCGCTCCTGGTCCTCGTCTTCGTCGACGCGTTGACGACCACGCTCGCGGTCGCAGCCGGTGCCGGCCCGCTGACGCGTCCCCTCACCGGGCTCCTGTGGCGGGTCGTGCTCTCGCGCCACACCGTCGACGACGAGGAGACGAAGCTGCGGTTCGCGGGGACCTTCCTGCTCGCGTCGACGGCGCTGCTGTGGCTCGTGCTGCTGTGGGCCGGATGGGCGCTGCTCTTCCTCGGGAGCGGCACGATCATCCACTCCAACACCGGGAAGCCGGCCCAGGTGCTCGACGTCGTGTACTACGCCGGTTTCACCACCTCCACGCTCGGCGTGGGTGACTACGTCGCCAGCTCGCCCGGATGGCGGGTGGTGACCGCGGTGGCCAGCTTCAGCGGCTTCATGTTGATCACCCTGGCGATCACGTACCTGTTCTCGGTGGTGCAGGCGGTGGTGGGCGCCCGGGCCCTGGCCGTGCGCATCTGGGCGCTCGGCCACCACCCGCAGGAGCTGGTGGCCCGCGGGTGGGCGGACGGGCAGTTCGGCTCGGCCTTCGTGCAGCACCTCGTCGACCTGACCGGGGAGGTCGCGGCGGTCGCCGAGCAGCACCTGGCCTACCCGGTGCTCCACTACTTCCACACCGGCAAGGCCAGCTCCTCGCCCGCCCGGGCCATCGCGGTCCTGGACGAGGCGGTGCTCCTGCTCAGCGCCGGTGTCGCCGGGGAGGCGCGCCCGGACGACAGCGCCACCGAGCCGGTCCGGCAGGTGATCACCCGCTACATCGACACCGTCTCCGTGACCTCGGCGATGGTGGCGACACCGGGCCCGCCGCCCACTCCGTCGATGAGCGTGCTGGCCGCCGTCGGCGTCCCGCTCGTCGACCCCGTCGTCCTCGAGGAGGTGCTGCGCGCGGAGGAGGAGCGGCGGACGGCACTGCACAGGCTGACGCTCAACGACGGGTGGAGCTGGCCGCGCAGCGCGTGAGGCGGCCGCTCCCGCCTCGCCGTCCGGTCGCGGAGCCGGGAGGGTGGCGCCATGTTCTTCGACAGCTGGATGGGCATCGTCCGGGTCCTCGTCGTGGGCACGATCGCCTACGTGGCGCTCGTGCTGCTGCTGCGGACCTCCGGCAAGCGGACCCTCGCCAAGCTCAACGCCTTCGACTTCATCGTCACCGTCGCGCTCGGCTCCACCCTGGCGACCGTGCTGCTGTCCTCCACGGTCGCCCTCGCGGAGGGGGTGACCGCCCTCGTGCTGCTCGTGGGGCTGCAGTACGTCGTCGCGTGGGCCTCGATGCGCAGCCGCCGCGTGGAGCGGCTGGTGAAGTCGGAGCCGCAGATGCTCTACCGCGACGGGTTCCTGCGCGAGGCGATGCGCCGCGCCCGCGTCACCGAGGACGAGCTGCGCCAGGCCGCCCGCGGGCAGGGGCACGCGGACCTGGAGGGTGTCAGCGCGATCGTGCTGGAGACCGACGGGACGCTGAGCTTCCTGACGTCCCAGCCCCGCAGCCTCCTCAGCGGCGACGACGGCTGAGCCCTCCTCAGGGGGTTCCGGCGCCGTCGCGGCAGGACGCCACGCGCTCCCGCAGCTGCGGGTCGAGCTCCTCCAGGCGGTCCACCACCGGCACGAGGTCCCGGGCGCTCATGGACCCGATCGCCCCTGCGGTCCGCTCCGCCAGGTCCAGCGTCTCCAGGGACATCGCCGCCAGGTCCAGGCACGACTGAGGGACCAGCAGCGACTCGGGCGTGGACGAGCGCGGCGCGACCGGCGACGCGGCGCCGTCCGCAGCTCCGCCGGGGGACTCGGCCGGGGTGCTCACCTGCGCGGGCCCGCCGTCCCCGTCGTCCTGCAGGACCGTCACGGCGACGGCCCCGACGACGCCGCCCAGCAGCAGGGTGGCCAGCGGCACGAGCAGGCGCGAGGTCGGCCGCCGCCGGGCGGATCCCGGGCGGGGCGGGGAACTGTGCGCGGGCATCACGGGCTCCCGGGAGGGGCTGCGGGGACGGGGGTGGCGGCCGCGGTGGCCCGCCCGGACAGTGCACGCCCGGGCCAGCCGCTGACCTGGCCGAAGAGGACGAGCAGGGTCGGCACCAGCAGCGAGCGCACGACGATGGCGTCCAGCACGATCCCCAGGGCCATCACGAACGCCAGCTCCCGGAACGGGGCCAGCGGCACCAGCGCCAGCGCGCCGAAGCTCAGCGCCAGCGCGACGGCGGCGGCCGTGATCGCCCGCGACGACTGCGGAACGGAGAGCACCACGGCCTCCCGCAGCGGACGGCCCCGCGCCTGTGCCCAGATGCTGCCGACGGCGAAGACGTTGTAGTCCGACCCCAGCGCGACGAGCAGGACCGCGGCGGCGAAGGGCACGTAGAACGTCATGCCGTCCTGGCCCAGCAGCCCCTGGAACACCCACGTGGCGATGCCCAGGGACGCGGTCAGGGCCAGCACGCTGGAGGCCAGCAGGTACAGCGGCGCCACGAGGGCCCGCAGGAACAGCACCAGGATCAGCAGGTTGACCACCAGGGCGGCCAGCGCGATCCGGCCCAGGTCGCCCTCCGTGATCCCCACGAGGGCCGAGGCCAGCGCGGTGTCCCCGCCGAGGCCCCAGCTCGCCCCCGCCAGCCCCGCCCCGGTCATCAGCTCCGGCAGGCGCTGCTGCAGAGTGCGCAGGGCCGCGATCGCGCTCGCCCCCGTCGGGTCGTCCTCGAAGACCACCAGGTAGCGGGCGGCGTCGCCGCTGGGGGCCAGCAGCAGCCGGTCCTCCAGCTCGGCGGGCAGCGTGCCCGGGCCCAGCACGCCCGCGACGCCCGGTTGCGCCGCCACGGCGGCGCTCAGCTCCGCCAGCTCCCCCCGCCGGGCGGTGACGTCCTGCCCCCGCACGAGCAGCAGGGTCGGCGCCACGATGCCCGGGGTGAACCCCTCCGCGGCAGCCGCCGCCGCCCGCCCGGCCGGCTCGGTCTCCGGCAGGGACTGCACGAAGCCCACCCCGAGGCGCAGGTCCCGCAGGGGCAGGGACGCCGCCGCCAGCCCCGCCGTGAGGGTCAGCACCACGACCAGCGCCACCGGCCGCCGCGTCAGGAAGCGGATGCCGCGGTCCTGCCCGGCCTGCACGCGGGCGGGACGCAGCACGGGACGGCGGGTCGGCCAGAACAGCGCCCGCCCCAGCAGCGCCATCAGGGCCGGGACCAGCGTGGTGGAGACGACCACCCCGACGAGCACGGCGAGCGCCATCGCCGGTGCGACCGCGGCGAAGAAGGGGGAGTCGGCGGCGGCGAGGGCGGCGGTGCCCGCGGCGACCGTCACACCGGCCACCACCACGATGGGGCCGTACTGCCCGCTCGCCGTGCGGGCGGCCTCCAGCCGTGGGAGCCCGTCGTTCAGGGCGCGCCGCATCCCCGACAAGTAGAAGATCACGTAGTCGGTGACGACCCCGAGCAGCAGCGCGAGGACCAGCGGCCGCAGCTCCTCCGGGACGGTGGTGTCGAAGAAGGTGCCCACGATCTCGGCCAGGCGGATGGTGACGAGGAACGCCGCGCCCGCGGTGCCGATGGCCAGCACCGGCGCCAGCACCGAGCGGAAGTGCAGCGCCACGACCAGCGCGATCGCCACCAGGGTGACGCGCTCCACCATCGGCAGGGCGGCGGAGATGATGTGGGACTGCTCCTCCCGGGCGGGGATGGAGCCGGTGACGCCGACGTAGTGGTCGTCGGCCTCCAGGTGGTTGGCCGCGAAGCGCTGCGCGGAGCCGGTCTGCCGTCCCGTGCCCGCCTCCGGGTCCATGAAGAGGTAGGTCAGGGCCGTGGTCCCGCGCTCCGACGACGCCGGGAACCACTCCAGCGTGTTCGTCACCGGCAGCGCGCCCCGCACCGGCTCCGCCTCCGGGTACTCGCCGCGGTTGAGGGCCAGCGCTCGCAGCACCACCTCCGCCTGCGCGTAGGGGGACAGCCCGTCCGGGTCGCGCTGCACCAGCAGCGTGCGCGACATCAGCGGGAACCCGAACTCCTTCGCCGACTCGATCTCCGTCGCGAGGGTCCGGTCGCTGGGATCGATGAACCCCTGCAGGCGCGCCGCGGGGCCGCCCTCCGCGGGGGAGGTGGTCAGCAGGACGGCGGCGACCAGGCCGATCCAGACCAGGACCACGACGTGTCGGCACGCGACCACCGCGCGGGCGTAGCGCTGGGCGAACCTGCCCGCGTGGAGGTGGGGGGTGCCGGGACGCGGATGTGGCTCGATCCTCGCCACCGTGCCCCCTCGTCGCTCGGGTCACCGGCCCGGTCGTCGCCCGATCACGGGGTCACCGCCGCCGGGCTGACGCCCACGCAGGCGATGCTACTGATCGCCCCCGCGTCCGCACGGCGAGCGAGATCCCCCCCTCGGCGCTGCGGTGGCGGGCCGGCGCGGGCGCCGTGAGCATGGCTGACCATGAACAGCGAGGAGGCGGAGGAGCTGCTCCACGAGGCCGTGGGCTTCCTGGTCACGGTCGTGGAGGCCTGCGCCGCCGTGGTCATCGTCGCGGGTGCGCTGTGGGCGTTCTTCCGCTTCCTCAAGGCCGTGGCGACCCGGCGGACCGCGCGGGAGTTCGTCTCCGTCCGTCTCACCCTCGGCCGCTTCCTGGCGCTCGGCCTGGAGTTCCAGCTCGCCAGCGACGTGCTGCGCACCGCCGTCGCGCCCAGCTTCGAGGAGCTCGCCAAGCTCGCCGTGGTCGCGGCGATCCGCACCGCCCTGAACTACTTCCTCGCCAAGGAGATCGCGGAGGAGCGCCGCCAGATCGCCGAGGACGACGCCGACGGGAGGCCGTCGGCCACGGGCGGGGGGAAGGACCGGAGCGCGCCGTGACGAGCGCCGCCGAGGCCGTCCGCCTCGTCGCGCTCCTGCTCACCGGCGCGGCGCTGCTGGCGGCGGTGGGTGCACTGCTGAGCACCCGACGGCCCGCGCTCGCCCTCGGGATCGGCCTCGACCTCCTCCTCGCGGCCGGCCTGCTGCGCCTGGCCACCGCCCCGTCGTGGCGTCAGATCGCGGCGACGGCGGCGATCGTCGCGCTGCGCCACCTCATCGGGAGAGGGCTGCGGGCGGGGGCGCCGGTGTGGCGCCGGCCCGGGCCGCGCAGTGCTGCGCGAACGCCTCCGCCGCCAGCGGCGGGGCGAAGTGGTAGCCCTGCCCGAAGGTGATGCCCAGCTCCCGCAGCGCCTGCGCCTGGTGGGGGTGCTCCACGCCCTCGGCGACCACGTGCAGGTCCAGCGTCGCCGCCAGTGCGGCGATGCCCGCGCGCAGCGACCGTGACGCCTCGTCGTCGTGGGCGACGAGCGAGCGGTCGATCTTGAGGATGCTGATGGGGAAGCGGCGCAGGTAGCTGAGCGAGGTGTAGCCGACGCCGAAGTCGTCGAGGCTGAGCACCACCCCGGCGTCGACGAGCTCCTGCAGCCGGGCGCGCACCGCGTCGTCGTCGGGCAGGGCGTCGTGCTCGGTGATCTCCAGGTGGAGGCGCTCGGGCGCCAGGCGGTGCTCGGCCAGCGCGGCGAGGACGCGCCGGGCCAGCGTGGGGTCGCAGATGCTGGAGAGGCCGAGGTTGACGCTGACGGTGATCCCGGCGGGGCCCTCGGCGTCCCAGGCGCGCAGCTGTGCCAGGGCCCGGTGCAGCACCAGGTCGTCGACCCGCGCGCCCGTGCCCTGCCGCTCCGCCACGCCGAGGAACTCGTCGGGGCGGATGAGGCCGCGCTCGGGGTGCCGCCAGCGCACCAGGGCCTCGGCCCCCACGACGAGGCCGGTGCCGAGGTCGACGAGGGGCTGGTGGAGCACGAAGAGCTCGCCGACGCGCGCCGGGTCTCCGCCGTCCAGCAGGTCCCGCAGGTCCTCGGCGAGGGTGAAGGAGGTCAGGGCGGCCTCGCGCAGGGCGGGGGAGAACACCGCCACCGCCGACTTCCCGGACGCCTTGGCGGCGTACATGGCGATGTCCGCGTCGGCGAGGACCCGCTCCAGGTCGTCGCCGCGGCGCACCTCGACGACGCCGATGCTGGCGGTCACGTGAACGGTGCTGCCCGCCACGTCGACGGGGGCGCGGAGCGCCGCGAGGAGGGCCCGCCCGATCTCCGCGGCGGGGACGCCCGCCGCGTCCTGCAGCACGAGGAACTCGTCCCCGCCCGGCCGGGCGACCGCCCCGGGGGCCGGCACCGCCGCGCGCAGCCGCTGCGCGACCGTCTGCAGCAGCGCGTCCCCGGCGCCGTGCCCGTGCCGGTCGTTGACGCGCTTGAAGTCGTCGAGGTCCACCATCACCAGCACGGGCGAACAGGTGGAGGTCGTCGAGGTGGCCTCCGCGTAGGCGCGGGCCAGGCCCCGCCGGTTCAGCAGGCTGGTGAGCGGCTCCCGCTCCGCGCCGTCCTCGCTGCCCCGCAGCGCGGTGAAGGCCCGGAGCAGCACCGCGACGATGACGAGGAACGTGGCTGCCGTCAGCACCGGCCCGGGCAGGTGGAGGTGGGCGCCGGCGGCGCGGGCGGACAGCAGCGCCGTGGGCGCCAGCACGCACGGCAGGAGGAGCAGCAGCTGCACGGAGGAGCGGCGCAGGTGCGCGGGCGTCCGGGTGCCCCCCAGCGCGGCCATCGACGGGTGCGTCGCGGCGAGGCCGAACAGGAGCATGTTCGCGATGCCCAGCGCCTGCAGCGGCTCCCCGGGCAGGGCGACCCGCCGCCCGTCGAGGGTGACGAGGAGGTCGTAGGCCAGGCAGCCGAACCCGGCCGTCATCGCCAGCACCATGGCGGGGCCCAGCCGGGTGCGGGAGAACACCGCCCACAGCAGGGCGCCGGCCATGGCGACGTCGAGGCTCGGGGCGACCACCAGCACCCAGGGCAGGTCCCGCTCCGCGCGCAGCTCCAGGCCTCGCAGGAGCAGCTCGCTCGCGGCGAGCACCACGACCACGGTGAGCACCGACAGGTCCAGGACGCGTCCGCTCAGCCACCGGGCCCTCCCGGCGCCGGCGGTGCTCGCCGCGGTGGTCGCGGGACCCGTGCGCAGCAGCAGCGGCAGGGCCGCCACCGCGGTCAGCTGCGCGCCGGAGGTCGCCGCGAGCGCGGCCGGCCCGGCGCCGGCCAGCGCCACCGCCGTGTTGCCCGCGGCGACCAGGGCGACGAGCGCGACCACGAGCACCCACACCCCGCGGTGCCCGGGGCGGTGGCGGCGCATCCCGGCGACGACCAGGGCGACGGACAGCCAGTTCGTCGCCAGCAGCAGGGGGGTGCGCAGGGCGGGCACGGCCAGTGCGGTCAGCACCAGCGCGGCCACGACGGCGAGCTGGACGCCCAGGCGGACGGTCATGCGCGCTCCTCCCGGTGGCTCGCGGTGCCGGCCCGCGGTGCTCGTGTGCGGTGCTCGGGTGCGGTGGCCCGCAGCCCCCTTCCATCGGGCCGGTGCCCCACCGCCTTGAGACCCGCGGCCCGGCATGACCGGTTCGGGGCAGTCGGCCGGTCCTGTCGCTCGGGCGGTTCGGGCGGTCGACCGGTTCGGGTGAGCGGGGCGGCCCGCTGCGGCCCTCCCGGACCACGGGGCGACCTATCCTGGGCGCGCTGACGTGCCCGACGGGCCGCAGCAGAGGTCCCCGACGGCGAGCGCCCGGGCCGGGGTGTCTGCGGATCGGGAGTGCGGAGTGAGTGCTGCGGTGCCGCCCAGGGGCGACGACGAAGCGGTGCGAACCAAGACAGGGGACGCGCAGCCGGGGGAGCTGACGACCCGGCGGCTGGCGACGGTGCGCAGCCATCCGGCCCTGACGCGGCTCGCGGAGCTGGCGGCGCGGCTGACGGGGGCGCCGTGGGCGCAGGTGTCGCTGGGGGCGGACTCGCAGGCCGTGGCCGCCGCGGCGGGTTCGGACGTCAGCGTGACGGGTGCGGAGGTCCCCCTCGCGGCGGCGCTGTGCGCGGCGGCCGCGACGAGCGCGGGGCCGCTGGTGGTGGCGGACGCCGCGGCGGACGAGCGCGTCGCGTCGCTGCCGCCGGTGCGCTCCGGCCCCGTCCGCTCCTGCCTCGGGGTTCCGCTGCGCGGCCAGGACGGCACCGTCCTCGGCGCGCTGTGCGTCTTCGGCCCCGAACCCCGCACGTGGCGCGCGTCGGACGTGGCGCTGCTGGACGACCTCGCCGTCGCCGCCGTCACCGAGCTGGAGCTGTCCGCGCTGGCGGTGCAGTACGAGGCGAGCCGCCTGCGCTGGCAACTGTCCATCGAGGCCGCCGGCATCGGCAGCTACGACTGGGACCTGCTCACCGGTGAGCTGGAGTGGGACGACCGGCTGCTGGAGATGTTCGGCTACGACCGGGCCGGCTTCGGCGGCCGCATCGAGGCGTTCTACGAGCGCGTCCACCCCGAGGACCTGCCCCGGGTCACCCGGGCGCTGGAGGCGGCGATCGCCGCGTGCGGGGAGTTCGAGGCCGAGTACCGCGTGGAGCTGCCCGGCGTGGGGACGCGCTGGATCTTCGCCCGCGGCCGGGCGCTGGGCGACGAGAGCGGCAGGGCGGTGCGGCTGCTCGGCGCCGCCTACGACACGACGGCGCGCAAGGACACCGACACCCGCCTGGCCCGGGTGCTGGAGACGATGTCGGTGGGGTACGCCTCCTACGACCGGCAGTGGCTGATCACCTACGTCAACGCCGAGGCGGAGCGGCTGATCGGGATGTCGCGGGAGGACGTTCTCGGCCGGAACGTGTGGGAGCTGTTCCCCGCCGCCGTGGGCTCCCCGATCGAGGAGCACTACCGCGAGGCGGTGGCGACGGGGCAGCCGGTGTCGTTCGACGCGCACTACCCGGATCCGCTGAACGCCTGGTACGAGATCCGGGCCACCCCGACGCCGGAGGGCCTCTCGGTCTACTTCCTCGACGTCACCGCCCGCCGCGTCGCCCAGGAGGAGGCCGAGGACGCCCGCCGCGCCGCGGAGGACGCCCGCGGGGAGGCGGAGGCCGCCCGGGAGGGGGCGGAGCGCACCGCGCAGCGGATGCAGCTGCTGTCCGGCGTCAACGAGGCGCTCGCCGCCACCGTGGGCCTGGAGGAGGCCGTGGGCCGGCTGGCCCGGCTGGTGGTGCCGGGGCTGGCGCAGTGGTGCATCGTCAGCGCCGTCGACGACCGGGCCGGCGAGGACTCGGGACGCGGCATGCGCGACCTGGGCTGGTGGCACGAGGACCCGGCGCTGCGCGAGGTGCTGGAGCGGTACGCGTCGCTGCGGCTGCCCGCGCTCGCCGAGGACGCACCCGCACGGCGCGCCCTCCGCAGCGGACAGCCGGTGCTGGTGCGCGAGGCAGCCGTGCAGGCGATCGGGAGCGCCCTGCACTCGGCGGAGGCGCGGGCGCTGCTGGCGGAGCTGGCGCCGCGCTCGGTGCTCTTCCTCCCGCTGCACGCCGGGGGACGGGTCCTCGGGCTGCTGAGCCTCTTCAGCTCCGACCCGGAGCGGCACGCCACGGACGCGGTGGTGGGCACGGGCCTGGACGTGGCCGCCCGCGCGGGGCTGGCGCTGGACAACGCCCGCCTCTACACCCAGCAGCAGCGCCTCGCGGAGGGGCTGCAGCGCAGCATGCTGACGTCGCCGCCGGAGCCGGACCACCTCCAGATCGTGGTCCGCTACCGCCCGGCCGCCCGGGCCGCGCAGGTCGGCGGGGACTGGTACGACGCGTTCCTGCAACCGGACGGCGGCACCGTCCTCGTCATCGGCGACGTCATGGGCCACGACGTCGACGCCGCCGCGGCGATGGGCCAGATCCGCTCCCTGCTGCGCGGCATCGGCTACTCCAGCGGGGGAACGCCCGCGGCGGTCCTGAGCAGCCTGGACGCCACGATGCAGGGGCTCGGGGTGGAGACGACCGCGACGGCGCTCGTCGCCCGCGTCGAGCAGACCGCGGCGGAGGAGCGAGAGGGGCTGACCCGCCTGCGCTGGTCGAACGCGGGGCACCCGCCGCCGGTCCTCGTCTCCCCCGAGGGCACCGTCACCGTCCTCGACGGCCGGCACCCGGGGCTGCTGCTGGGGGTGGCGCCGGAGTTCCCGCGCGCCGACTCGGAGCTGGCCGTCGAGCGGGGCAGCACGGTGCTGCTCTACACCGACGGCCTCATCGAGCGGCGGGGGCAGTCCCTCGACGAGGGCCTGGAGCGGCTCGTGGGGGTGCTCGCCGACCTGGCGGGGGCGGACCTCGACGGGCTCTGCGACGGCATCCTCGAGCGGATGCTGCCGGCCTCCCTGGACGACGACGTCGCGCTGGTCGCGGTGCGTCTGCACCCGCAGGACCGGCCCCGCCCGCCCGAGGCGGGTCCGGCCACCCACTAGCCGAGCCGTCGTCCAGCCCCGCCCCCGCTCCCGCCCCGCCCCGCCGGACCCTCGCCCCGGCAACGGAAAGGACCCTTTCCGTTGCCGGGGAGGCCTCCCCACCCCGGAAAGGGTCCTCTCCGGGGTGGGGTCGGGCGCACGAGCCGGCCACGGAGCGTGGCGGATCCGGCGGACGGGGGACCTCAGGCGGCGGCGCGGGCGTGCCGATCACCGGAGTGTGAGACTCCTCCGCGTCGTCGGCCCCGGAGCGGGCGCCCCTCCGGGCTCCCGCGGGTCCAGCCTGCTCGGAGCCGTGCGCGGCACCGTGCGCAGCCTCCTGGCGGCCGTCGTGGGGGCCGTGCTCCTCATGCTGACCGTGACGACCTACGTGCTGGGCGTCACCCAGCCGCGCGTGCAGGACTACACCGCGATCACCCGTGAGCTGCGCGTGAGCCACGAGGCGATGCTCGACCAGGAGACGGGCCTGCGGGCGTGGCTGGCCACCGGTGACCGCAGGTTCCTGCAGCCCTACGAGTCCGGCCGCGACGCGGCGGCGGGGGCGCAGGCCCGGCTGCGCGGGCACCTGCACGCGGACGACGAGCTGGCCTCGCGGCTGGTGGACCTCGCGCTGGCGCAGCAGTCGTGGCAGCAGCAGTGGGCGAAGCCTGCGCTTCAGCGGCCCGTGGGTGCGCCCGTCGCGGACACCGCGCGGTTCCTGGTGCAGGGCAAGGAGAGCTTCGACGTCTACCGGCGGGTCTCCGCCGACGCGGTGGCGGTGTCTGCGGCGGGCCGCGATGCGGCGATGCGCGTGCAGCAGCGCGCGCTGCAGGGCCTCGCGCTGTCCCAGGTGATCCTGGGGGCGCTGGCCGTGGCGGTGCTGCTGCGCCGCACCCGCCGGCTGGTGGAGCTGCTGGAGGCGCCGGTGCAGCTGGTGGAGGGCGCCATCGCCCGCATCCACCGCGGCGAGGTGCTGGGTGACCTGCCCGCCTCCGGCGCGGGGGAGCTGGACGACGTGGTCGCGGCCCTGGTCCAGCTGTCGCAGGACCTGGACCGCGAGCGCGCCACCTCCCAGGCGCAGCAGGCGGACGTGCGCCGTTCCCGCGAGCAGCTGGAGGCGGTGCTGGCCGCGGGCCGTGCGATGGCCGCCTGCACCTCCTCGGCCGCGCTGGCGGGCCTCGTGGTGCGCAGCAGCGCCGAGCTGACGGGTGGGCTGGGGTCGCTGTGGGTGCGCACCGAGCAGGGGCCGCACGGCTGCGTGGCGTGGTCGGACCCGTTGCAGGCGTGCACCGACGAGCACGCGGAGGTGGTGGCGGCCGCGGCCACCGACGGCCGCCGGCGCGAGGGGCCGGACCACGTCGCCCTGCCCCTCATCGGGTCCGGGCAGGTGCTCGCCGTCCTGCACGTCGCCTTCCCCGACGCCCTGGCGGACGGGGCGGGGACGCCTGCGGGCTGCACCGCGCTGGAGACCCTGACCGTCAGCGCGGCGGCGCACTGGGAGGCGGTGCAGTTGCACGAGGCCACCCGCGAGCGCGCCGCGAAGGACCAGCTCACCGGCCTCGGGAACCGCCACACCATGCAGGAGGAGATGTCGGTGGAGTGGGCCCGCAGCACCCGGCACGGGCGCCCGCTGAGCCTCGGCATGATCGACCTGGACCACTTCAAGAAGATCAACGACACCGGTGGGCACCTGGCCGGCGACGCCTGGCTGAAGCTCGTCGCCGAGGTGGTCGGTGCGCAGCTGCGCTCCTCCGACCGCGTGTACCGCTACGGCGGCGAGGAGATCGCCGTGATGCTGCCGGAGACCGCGGAGGACGACGCCGCGGTCCTGTTCGAGCGCATCCGCGCCGCCATCGAGGGCGTCCGGGGCCCGGACGCGGCGCCGTCGGCCACCGCGAGCATCGGCGTGGCGGAGCTGCGCCCGGGGATGCTGGAGCCGGAGGACCTCATCGGCAGCGCCGACCGCGCCCTCTACGCGGCGAAGCGGGCGGGGCGCAACCTCGTCGTGCGCGCCGGGGTGCTGGAGCCGGGGCGGCAGGACCCGCAGCCGACGGGAGCCGGCGCCGAGCGCGTGGGCGCGGAGCGGGTGGCGGACGGCGCCGAGGGGCGCTGAGCCGACGTCCCCGGACCCCGGGAGCACGGGGTCGCGCCGGGTGGGTCGCTACCCTCGCCGGGTGCACCGCAGCCGCGTCTCGACGCTCCTGATCGACGTACCGCGCGAGGACGCTCCGTCCGCTGCGGCCTTCTGGTCGTCGGCGCTGGGGGTGCCGGCGCTGCCGGTCCCCGGCGAGGAGCAGTTCACCTCCCTGCCCGGAGCGGTTCCGAACGTCGTGACATCGGTCCAGGCGGTCGACGACCAGCCCCGCTACCACCTCGACATCGAGACCGACGACGTCGAGGCCGAGACCGCACGGCTGGTGCGCCTCGGGGCGGTGGAGGTCCAGCGGTGGCTCGACTGCCGGACGCTGCGGGCGCCCGGGGGCCACCTCCTCTGCGTCATACCGCTGCACAGCGACCGGGAGAGCTTTGAGGCGAACTCCCGCGCCTGGGGGTGAGCGGGGAGACGACCGCCGCTGTCCTCCGTCCGGACCGGGCGCGTCCCACCGCCGACCTGATCCCGATCCACCGCTCGAACTCCCGCTCGAAGGAGCACCAGACCATGACCGCTTCCGTGGACGTCGCAGGGCAGCAGTTCATCGGGGGACGCCGGCGCCGGGGCACGTCCGCCGAGGAGCTCGTGGTGGTCAACCCCTCCAACGGCGAGCGGCTCGCCGAGGACGTGCACGCCTCGCCCGCGGACGTCGACGAGGCGGTGGCGGCCGCCCGTGCGGCGTTCCGGAGCTGGTCGCGCACCACCCCGGCGCGGCGCTCGGAACTGCTGCACGCGCTGGCCGCGGAACTGCAGGGCATGTCCGCGGAACTGGCTGCGCTGGAGAGCGCGCAGGGCGGCAAGCCCATCAAGCTCGCCGCCGGGTTCGACGTCCCCGGGACCATCGACAACGTCTCGTTCTTCGCAGGGGCCGCCCGCAACCTCGACGGCAAGGCGTCGGCGGAGTACTCCGGCCAGCACACCTCCAGCATCCGCCGCGAGCCCATCGGGGTGATCGGCTCCATCTCCCCGTGGAACTACCCCTTCCAGATGGCGGGCTGGAAGATCCTGCCCGCCGTCGCAGCCGGCAACACGATCGTGCTGAAGCCGTCCGAGCTCACCCCGATCACGTCCGTCCTCTTCGCGGAGGCCGCCCAGCGCGTGGGCATCCCCGACGGCGTCATCAACGTCGTGACCGGCCACGGTTCCACCGTCGGCTCCGCGCTGGTGGCCCACGCGGACGTCGACATGGTCTCCTTCACGGGTTCCACCGCCGTGGGCCGGCAGGTGGCCGCCACCGCCGCCGGTGCGATCAAGCGGGTCCACCTCGAACTCGGGGGGAAGGCGCCCTTCCTCGTCTTCGACGACGCCGACCTGGAGGCCGCCGCCCGCGGCGCCGTCGCCGGTTCGCTGATCAACGCCGGGCAGGACTGCACCGCCGCCACCCGCGCCTACGTCCAGCGCCGCCACTACGACGCCTTCGTCGAGCGCGTCGCCGAACTGATGGCGGGCGTGGTGGTGGGCGCCGTGGACGACCCCGCCACCGACCTCGGCTCCCTCATCAGCACCGCCCACCGCGACCGCGTCGCGGCGATGGTCGACCGCGCCCGCGACGCCGGGGCGGAGGTCGTCACCGGCGGTGCGCCCGGAACCGGGGAACTCGCCCGCGGCGCCTACTACCAGCCGACCCTGCTCGTCGGCGCCGCGCAGGACTCCGAGATCGTGCGCGACGAGGTGTTCGGGCCGGTCCTGGTGGCGCTGCCCTTCGACGGCGACGACGAGGGCCTGGCGCTGGCCAACGACACCCGCTACGGCCTGGCCGCCTCCGCCTGGACCGGCAGCGTCTTCCGCGCCCAGCGCGCCGCCGCGGAGATCCAGGCCGGCTGCGTGTGGATCAACGACCACATCCCCATCATCAGCGAGATGCCGCACGGCGGGTACAAGGCCTCCGGCTCGGCCAAGGACATGAGCACCTACAGCCTGGAGGAGTACACGCAGCTCAAGCACGTGATGTCCGCCTCGGCCCCGGAACCGCACAAGGACTGGCACGACCTCGTCGTCACGGTGGCCGGGGACGGGCCGCCCAGGTGACCCCCCGTCCGGGAGGTTCCGCCGCCGGGCATGCTGGGTCCATGACGATCACACTGCCCCCCGGTGAGCCGCCCGCCGGTCCGTGGGCCACCGCATCCTTCGGAGAGCTGCTCCGGCTGCTGCACCAGGCGCCGGTGCCCGCGGGCCGCCCGCGCATCGTGGCCGTCGACGGCCGCAGCGCCGGGGGCAAGTCCACCCTGGCCGACCGCCTGCACGCCGCCGTCCCGGCCTCGGCCGTCGTCCACATCGACGACATCTCCTGGCACGAGTCGTACTTCGGGTGGGCGCCGCTGTTGGTGCAGAGGGTGCTGGAGCCGCTGCGACGGGGCGAGGCGGTGCGCTACCGCCCCTCCGCCTGGGAGGCCCGCGGACGCGACGGCGCGATCGAGGTGCCCGCCGGGCTCGACCTCGTGATCGTCGAGGGGGTGGGTTCGAGTCAACGCGCCGTGTCCGGGCTGCTCGACGCGTCGGTGTGGGTGCAGTCCGACTTCCAGGAGGCGGAGCGCCGCGGCATCGCCCGCGACGCCGCCCTGGGCGTCAACGGCGACGCGGCGGAGACGGTCGCCTTCTGGCACCAGTGGATGGCCGAGGAACTGCCCTTCCTGGAGCAGGACCGCCCCTGGGAGCGAGCGACGGTGATCGTGTCCGGTACTCCCTCGGGCGCCGTTCCCGACGACGAGGTGCTCCTCGCGCCGGGGCCGCTGCAGACGCCGTAGGTCATGTCTGATGGGTCTTCACTTCAGCCAGAGCAGAGGCGAGGCCAGTAGCAGCGCGGCGCGGTTGGCGAGCTGGTCATCGCGTTCCGGGATCGTGACGGCGATCCCGCGGGAGGCGAGGTAGTGGCGGTTGGTGCGGGAGCTGTAGCCCTCATCGCCGACGACTCGATCGGGGGGACGGGTTCTGGGCCGTCCTGGGCTGCGACGAAGCACGCGAATCCGGCTGAGCAGGGTCGGCAGAATGGTGGTGGGGGTACCGCCCGCTTGCGGGGGAGCGTTGATGTTGCCGGCGGTCAGCACGATCGCCGGCGGGCGGCCGCGCCCGTCGACAGCGAGGTGGGTCTTGGTCGTTCCCCCGCGAGCGGGAGGTGCCCCCTCCGTCACCACACCGCACTCGGCGGGCTACCGCCCGCCTCCCGCGTCACCAACCTCAGTGGTCAGAACACCTAGTTCCGCCCCGGCTGCCGCTGCGGGATCGTGAAGCGGATGACGGTGCCGCCGCTGGCGCCGTCCTCCGCCCAGATGCGCCCGCCGTGTCGCTCGACGATGCGCTGGCAGGTCGCCAGCCCGATGCCCTGCCCCGTGCGGGCCGCCTGCTCCAGCATCGCGGACAGGCTGAAGAGGCGCTCGCGCTCCCCGGGCGGGATGCCCATGCCGTTGTCGGCGACGGAGAACACCCAGCGGTCCTCGCTGAGCTCCGCGCTGACCTTGATGCGGCAGGGGTGCTGCGGGGAGCGGTGGTCGAGGGCGTTGCCGATGAGGTGGCGCAGGAGCTGCTGCAGCAGCACGGGGTTGCAGTGCACCTGGGGCAGGCCGTCGCTGACCACCCGCGCCCCGGTGCCGCGCAGCCGCCCGCGCAGGTCGAGCACGGCCTGGTCGAGGACCTCCCGCACCTCGGTGAGTTCCCGGGGGTGCTCCGAGGCGCCGGCGTGCGCGTGGGCGAGGAGCGCAGTGATGAGCTCCTGCATCCGCAGGGTGCCGCGCAGGGCCGCGTCGATCCACTCGTTGGCCCGTTCGTCCAGGGAGTGGCCGTGGACCTCGCCGAGCAGTTCCAGGTACCCGGCGACCGCCCGCAGCGGCGAGCTGAGGTCGTGGCTGGCGACGGCGGCGAACTCCTCCAGGTCGGCGTTGGAGCGCGTCAGCTCCCGCACGGTCTCGTCGAGCTCCTCGCCGCGCTCGCTGAGCCGGTCGTGCGCGGCGCGCAGGGCCTCCTCCCGGGCGCGGTCCACGGTGACGTCGGTGAGCGTCACCGCGGCGCCCAGGACGGTGCCGTCGGGGCCGGTGAGGGCGCGCCCTGAGCAGACGACCGTGGTGGTGGGGGCGTCGGGGGGAGCGATGACGACCTCCTGGCCGCTGACCTCCCCGTCGTGCAGGGCGCGGTGCAGGGGGGAGCGGCGGGCGCTGAGGCGGGTGACCCCGTCGACCTCGTACACGTGGCAGCGCTCCGGTGCGGGCACGGCCGCGTCGGGGGCGTCGGCCTCCGTGCCGTGCCAGCGGCGGGCGGTGCGGTTGACCAGGGCGATCCGCCCGTCGGGACCGGCCACGAGCACCCCGACGTCGAGGGACTCCACGGCGGCCTCCAGCAGCGCCCGCCGCGACTCCGCCGCCGCGAGCTCGGCGCGGGCCGCGTCGCGCTCGGCGAGGGCCTCGGCGAGGGCCTCGCCCAGCGCCACCTCGAGCGGGCCCGGGCCCTCGACCGCCACCGGCCGCACGGCCGCCACCGGTCCCGGGAGGGCAGGCTCGCGCCGGGCTGCCGGCCCCGCCGCCTTCCTCGCGCTCATGCCGCTCCAGTTCCGCGGCCACCGCCGTCTCGATGGCGGTGCCGTTGCAGTCACCGGCGACTCCGCCGGGCGGGGTGGCGCAGTCCACCCACCCGTGATCATCGGTCCGGGGCCGGAGCCGCTTGAGTCGGCCGTCCGGGCGACGTCCGACCGGGGGAGGGAAGGCGCTCCTGGATGCTCAACCAGCTCCGGTGCCCTGCCGATGAGGGGACGGGGGGCGCCGGTCCTCCACCGATGACGCTGGAGGACGCATGGGCCGCCCCTACGCACCCCGCCCGCACGCGCTGATGCGCCTGGCCGTGGCCGCCGCCGCGCTGGCACTGGCGGGCACCGCCTGCTCCAGCCCGGCCGCCACCGTCGAGCCCGCCGCCGTGACGAGCAAGGGCACGATCGGGATCGCGATGCCCACCAAGCTGTCCCAGCGGTGGATCTCCGACGGGGAGAACATCGTCAAGCAGTTCGAGGCGCTCGGTTACGAGACGGACCTGCGCTTCGCCGACGACGACGTCCAGGAGCAGATCGCGCAGATCGGCGACATGGTCGACAAGAAGGAACGGGCCCTCGTCGTCGGGGCCATCGACGGCTCGCAGCTGAAGGCGGTGCTGCAGAAGGCGGCGGACGCGGACATCCCCGTCATCTCCTACGACCGGCTCATCCGCGACACCCCGAACATCGACTACTACGCGACCTTCGACAACTTCAAGGTCGGCGTGCAGCAGGCCGGGGCCGTCGTGCAGGCCCTCGAGGGCGCCGGCCCCGGCCCGTTCAACGTCGAGCTGTTCGCCGGTTCCGCCGACGACAACAACGCCACGTTCTTCTTCAACGGGGCGATGAGCGTCCTGCAGCCGCACATCGACTCCGGCCGCTTCGTGGTGCGCAGCGGGCAGACGCAGTTCGCGGACGTCGCCACCCAGCAGTGGAGCGGCGACGTGGCGAAGGCCCGCATGGAGGGGCTCCTCGCCGGCACCTACTCCTCCGCACGGGTGGACGCCGTGCTCTCCCCGTACGACGGGATCACCCGCGGCATCCTCGACGCGCTGAAGAGCGCGGGCTACGGCCCCGGCGGCAAGCCGCTGCCGGTCCTCACCGGCCAGGACGCCGAGCTGGACTCCGTGAAGCTCATCGCCGGCGGCGAGCAGACCCAGACCGTGTACAAGGACACCCGGGAACTGGCCAAGGTCGCGGTGCAGATGACGAACTCGCTGCTCACCGGAGGCACCCCGATGGTGAACGACACCGAGCAGTACGACAACGGCGTCAAGAAGGTGAAGACCTTCCTGCTCCAGCCGGTCAACGTCGACGCCACCAACTACGAGCGGATCCTCGTCGACGGCGGGTACTACACCGCCGAGCAGGTCAAGGGCTGAGGCTCCCGATGACGACCACTCCCCCCGCATCCCAGGAGCCCCGCGCATGAGCACCCCGACCGCCCCCGCCCGCAGCGGGAACCGCATCGCCGCGGCGTTCACCGACCTGCCGGTGCGCAAGAAGCTCACCGTGCTCGTCGCTGCGTCCCTGCTGGCGCTGTCCACCTGTCTCGGCGTGACCACCTACAACGGCCGCATCGCGGACGCCACGGCCACCCAGCTGAAGGACCTCAACCTCGCCGGTGCGACCGTCCTGCAGCTCGACCGGGTCGCCAGCGAGCTGAAGGTGAACGGGCTGCAGGCCATCGTCCGCGAGGACCCCTCGGTGCAGGGGGCCCTCCTCCAGGACAAGATCACCGACGCGGAGGCCCTCCTCGCCGAGCTGAAGGCCGTTCCGCTGCCGGAGGCCGAGTCCGCGGCCGTCGACCGCCTCACCGGCGTCTACGCGGAGTACACCACCACCATCAAGGCTTACGTGGCGGGAGCCGCGCAGGACCCCGGCGCGGCTCGGCTGGCGTGGGAGCAGATCGACGTCGACAACTACCTCGTGAGCGCCGTCCTGGCGAACGAGCGGGCCCTGTTCGCGGACACCATCGCCCGCGCCGAGACCGCGGCGAACGAGAGCCGCACCCGCGCGGAGCAGGTCATGTGGGTCGCCGTCGGCATCGCCGCCGTCCTGCTGTGCGTGCTCGCCCACGTCGTCGTCACCTCCATCACCCGGCCGCTGCGCCTCGTGCGGAAGTCGCTGCTGGCGATGGCGGACGGCGACCTCACGGTGCCCGCGCCGGTGACCTCCCGCGACGAGGTCGGCGTCATGGCCCGCGCCCTGGAGGAGGCCCAGACGGGCGTCCGCTCGGTGGTCGCGTCGGTGTCGGCGTCCGCGCACTCCGTCGCCGCCGCGGCGGAGGAGCTCGCCTCCACCTCCGACACCATGGCGACCTCCGCCAACCTGGCCGCCTCCCAGGCGCAGGGCGTCTCGGACGCCGCCGGGCTGGTCTCCGGCAACGTGTCCACGGTCGCCAAGGGCGCGGAGGAGATGGGCATCTCCATCGGGGAGATCGCCCACAACGCCAACGAGGCCGCCCGGGTGGCCGCCAGCGCCGTGAGCGTCGCGCAGGCGACGACCGCGCAGGTCGGCAAGCTGGGTGACTCCTCCCGCGAGATCGCCACGGTCGTCGGCGTCATCACCTCCATCGCGGAGCAGACGAACCTCCTGGCGCTGAACGCGACGATCGAGGCCGCCCGCGCCGGTGACTACGGCAAGGGGTTCGCGGTCGTCGCCAGCGAGGTGAAGGAGCTGGCGCAGGAGACCGCGCGCGCCACGGAGGACATCTCCGCGCGGGTCCACGCCATCCAGACCGACACCCAGGGCGCGGTCACCGCGATCAGCGAGATCTCCTCGATCATCGCCCAGATCAACGAGTACCAGACCACCATCGCCAGCGCGGTGGAGGAGCAGACCGCCACGACCGGTGAGATGAACCGCAGCGTCTCCGCGGCGGCCGAGGGCGCGGGCGGCATCGCGGCGAACATCGCCGGCCTCGCCTCGGCCTCCCAGGTGACCACCGACGGCGTCCTGCAGTCGCAGCGCGCCGCCACCGAGCTCAGCGCGATGGCGCACGAGCTGCAGTCGCTGGTCTCCCGCTTCCGCTACTGAGGTCGCGCCCACCGCGTGCCGATCCCCGGCGCGCGGTGGGCCTCGGCGGTGGGCCTCAGCGCCAGAGCCGCCGGCCCGCGCGGTAGCCCCGCGCGAAGGACCCGCCCCGCCTGCGCCGCCGCTCGCCGCGGCCGCCCCGTCCGACGCCGGCCAGGGACAGCAGGCCGGCGGCCAGGGCCAGGGAGAGCCGCAGCACGAGGGCCGTCATCCGCAGCGTCACGACCGCGAGCGCGCCGAGGAGGCGCAGCAGCCCCGTCAGGGCGTCGCCTGCCGTCACGTCCGACCTCCCGCCCGATGCCGTCCACCCGTCCCCGGCCCACCGGGCCGGGGACCATCCTCACCCGCGGGACCCCGTTCGGGCCAGCCTCAGCCGGTCCCGGTCCCGGTCCCGGTCTCGGCGCGGGGCAGCGGCGCTGCAAGGTTTCCAGCCCGCCCCGCCCAGCACTGGACGCCGGCTGCCACCCGCTGCACGATCTGCCGATGCCACGAGTGCACGTCATCGGCCCGGTGTCCTGGAACCTGCTCGTCCACGTTCCGGAACTGCCCGAGCCGCGCCCCCACACCGTCTTCGCCGAACGGCACCACGAGACGCTGGGCGGGACCTCCGCAGGCAAGGCGCTGAACCTGCGCCGGCTCGGCGTCGACGTGACGCTCTCCACCCTGCTCGGCGACGACGCCGCGGGGGAGCGGGTCCTGCGAGAACTGCGCGGCGCCGGCGTCCAGGTCCTCGCCCGCCGCAGCACCGAGGGCACCGAGCGGCACGCCAACCTCATGGACGCGAGGGGGCGCCGCCTGTCGGTGTACCTCACCCTCCCCGAGGCCGCGCCCGACACGACGGGGGAGTGCCGCGAGCGGCAGCGCGCCGCGATCGCCGCGGCCGACGTGGTCGTGGCGGACCTCGCCGACCACACCCGCGCCGCCCTCCCCGCGGCACGGGCGGCCGGCAAGGAGGTCTGGTGCGACCTGCACGACTACGACGGCTCCAGCACGTTCCACGAGGAGTTCCTCGCCGCCGCGGACGTGGTGTTCCTCAGCGACGAGCGCCTCGCCGACCCGGAGGCCTTCGTGCGGGCGCAGGTGGCGGCGGGCAAGCGACTGGTGGTCTGCACGCAGGGAGCACGCGGCGCCCTCGCCGCGGAACGGGGCGGGGAACTGCGCCACGTGCCCGCCGCGGAGGTTCCCGAGGTGGTCGACACCAACGGCGCCGGCGACGCCTTCTTCGCGGGTTTCCTCGCCGCGAGCCTGGACGGCGCGGGGCTGGAGGAGTGCCTGCACCGCGCCACCCTCAGCGCCGCCGCCTGCCTGGCCTCGTGGGAACTGGCAGGGGCGCCGCCGGCGGCGGGGGAGTCGCAGGGCCTCGTCCCGGCGTGAGGTTCCCGGCATGATGGCCGGGTGACCCAGGCCGCGGGGACCGGTGCTGCGGCGGAGCAGGAGGCCGCCGTCGAGCGGTTGCGCGCCCTGCTGCGCTTCCCCACCGTCTCCCGCATCGAGCCGGACGCCACCGACTGGGCCGCCTTCGACGCGCTGCTGGAGGCGCTGCCCGGCCTCTACCCGCGGGCGCACGAGGTGCTGGACCGCGAACTCGTCGCGGGCCGGACCGCCCTCTACCGGTGGCCGGGTCGCGAGGCGGGGCAACCGGCGGTGCTGCTGGCCCACTACGACGTCGTGCCCGCGGACGGGGAGGGCTGGACCCACCCGCCCTTCGCGGGGGAGGTCACCGGGGAGGGTACGGACCGCGTCGTCTGGGGCCGCGGCGCCCTCGACATGAAGGGGGTCCTCGCCTCCCTCCTCGGTGCCGTGGAGCGGCTCGCCGCCCAGGGCTTCCGCCCCCGCCACGACGTCTACCTGCACTTCGGCCACGAGGAGGAGATCGCCGGCCCCGCCGCACCGGCCGTCGTGTCGCTGCTCCGCTCGCGCGGTGCCCGCCCGCGGCTGGTGCTCGACGAGGGCGGGGCGGTCGTCGAGGGCATCCTGCCCGGGGTGCGGGTCCCCCTGGCTGTGGTGGGCGTGGCGGAGAAGGGCATCGCCACGGTCGTGCTGCGGGTCTCCGAACCCGGTGGGCACGCCGCGATGCCGCCGCGGGTGACGGCCACCGCGCGCCTGGCGCGGGCGGTGGCCCGCCTCGACCGCCACCCCCACCCCGCCCGCGTGGACGCGACGATGCGCCGGATGCTCGCCGCCGTCGCCCCGCACGCCGGGCCACCGCACCGGTGGGTGTACGAGAACCTCCGGGTCACGGGGCGCCCGCTGGCGGCGCTGCTGGCCCGGGCGGGCGGGGTTCCCGCGGCGTTCGTGCGCACCACCCAGGCCGTCACGCAGCTGCGGGGCAGCGCCGCCCCGAACGTGCTCGCCGAGGACGCCGCGGCGGCCGTCAACGTGCGGGTGGCGCCCGGCTCCACGGTCGAGGCCGCCGTCGGCCACATCCGCCGTGCCGTCCGCGACGCGGGGGTGGCGGTGGAGGTGGTGCAGGCGACGGAACCCTCCGCGGTGTCGCCGGCCGAGGGGGAGGTGTGGAACCTGCTGAGCGCCACCGTGGCCGAGGTGTTCCCCGAGGCGGTCGTCGTGCCCTACGTGATGCTGCAGGCCAGCGACAGCCGCCACTACTGCGCGATCAGCGACGGCGTGTACCGGTTCCAGCCGTTCGACCTCACCGCGGAGGAGCGGGCCACCCTGCACGCCCGCGACGAGCGGATCCGGGTGCCCACCTACCTGCGGGCGCTCGACTTCCACGCCGCCCTGCTCCGGAGGCTGTGAGCGCCCCGCCGGGGCTGCCCGCGGACGCGACGCGTGGTGCGGAGTGGTGGTGCCCGGCGGGGACGTTCGGCCGCGACACGCCGGCGCGTCGCCTGCGCAACGTCCCCGCCGGGCACTCCGCCCCGGCTGCACGACCGCGGGTGCTCGGGGAGGATCCGCACGTGGAAACCCCCCTCCCGGTCGAGGCCCCGCCGCTGCGCGGGCCCGTGATGATGCGCCAGCACTGGTGCGACGTGGCCTTCCTGCACTGGGCCGTCGATCCCGGCGCGGTGGCGCCCCACCTGCCCCCGGGCACGGTCCCCGACGAGCACGGCGGCCGCAGCTGGGTCGGCCTCATCCCCTTCCGCCTCGTCGGGCTCGGCCCCGCCCGGGGCCCGGCCGTGCCGTGGCTGGGGACGTTCTGGGAGACGAACGTCCGCATGTACTCCCGCGACGCGGCGGGGCGGCGGGGGGTGGTGTTCGCCAGCCTCGACGCCTCCCGCCTCGGCGCCGTCCTGGGCGCGCGGGCGGCGTTCGGCCTGCCGTACCGGTGGGCGCGGATGCGCGGGGCGGAACGCACCCGCGCGGGGGCCCGGGAGCTGGTGTGGACGGCCCGCAGCCGCTGGCCCGGCCTGCGCGGCGTCCGCAGCAGGATCGTCGTCCGGGTGGGGGAGGACCTGCCCGCGGACGCCGCCGACGCCCCGCTCGCGCACTTCCTCACCGCGCGCTTCGGGCTGCACGTCGCCCACGCCGGCCGCACCTGGTGGGTGGCGAACGAGCACGAGCCGTGGCCGCTGCAGCGGGCTGAGGTGCTCGCCCTCGACGAGGTGGGGGTGCCTCCCGCTCCCGGGGGACTGCTCGCCGCGGCGGGTTTCCCCGGCCTCGCGGTGCGCCCGCCGGACTCGGTGCTGTTCGCGCACCGGGTGACGACGAGGTTCGCCTTGCCGCGGCCCCTGCCCTGACGCCCGGTCGGGGACGGCTCCGGAGCGCCGCAAGCCGGGGGAGCGCGCCGGGCAGGCCGTGACAGGATCGGACCGTGAGTGACGTCGCTGACCGGGAGCCCGCGCACCTCGCCGCCGACCCGGCCGTGCCCCTCGGGTCGAGCCCCGCGTCGGACGCCCCCGCGGAGCCCGGCCAGGAGGTCCCGCGCTGGGAGCAGCGCTTCCGCGCCGGGCGGATCGGCCTGCCGGAGTGGGCGGAGCTCGCACCGCAGCGCACGGTCGTCGAGGCCACCGTCGGCGGCGTGCTGGAGGCGCACTGCTGGGACGCCGCGACGGGTGAGCTGACGCAGGCGACGTCCCGGCCGGAGGGCACCTCCCACGTCACGATCGACCCCGCCGGCGAGTGGGTCTGGTGGTTCGACGACACCGCCGGCGACGAGCACGGCGTCTGGCGGCGGCAGCCGTGGGGCACCGGCCCCCAGATCCCCACCGAGGACCCCCTCGGCCTCCTGCCCGCGTACTCCGCGGGCCTGGCGCTCGGCCGCACCGGGGTGGTGGTCGTGGGGCGCAACGACGACGAGTACGGCACCCGCATCGAGGTGCTCGTCCCCGGCGGGTCCCCGGGGCTGCTCTACGAGCACCGGGAGGACGCCTGGGTGGCGGACCTGTCCGCCGACGACGCCCTCGTGGCGATCGCCCACAGCGAGCACGGCGACTCCCGCCACCACGCCCTGCGGGTGCTGCGCGTCGAGGGCGCCGGGACCGTCGCGGAGAAGTGGGACGGCCCCGGGAAGGGCCTGAACCCGCTGGCCTTCGCCCCGGCCCGTCCCGACGGCTCGGCCGACCCGCGCCTGCTGGTGCTGCACGAGCGGCGCGGCAGGGGGGAGCTGCTCGTGTGGGACGTCCTCGCCGACACCGAGCAGGAGGTCCGGCTGGAGGTGCCGGGGGAGGTCGCGGCGGCGGAGTGGACGCACGACGGCCGCGGCCTCGTCGTCCTCGTCGACCACGACGCCCGCACCCTCCTGCACCGGGTGGACGTCGGGACCGGTGCCGCCGAGCCGATCGGCCCGACCGAGGGCAGCGTGTGGGCGGCGACGGCCCGTCCCGACGGCGACGTGTGGCTGGCGTGGTCGTCGGCCGCGCAGCCCACCGCGGTCCGCAACCTCGCCGGGGAGGTGCTGCTGCGGCCCACCGGTGCCGTCGCGCCGCCCTCGGTGCCCGTGGAGGACGTGTGGGTGGACGGCGAGGGCGGGCGCATCCACGCGCTGCTGCGCCGGCCCGAGGGCGCCGTGGGGCCGCTGCCGCTGGTCGTGGAGGCCCACGGCGGGCCCACCCACCACGACACGGACTCCTTCCGCGCCTACGCGGCGGCGTGGGTGGACGCGGGGTGCGCGGTGGTGCAGGTCAACTACCGCGGCTCCACCGGCTACGGCTCGGCGTGGCGCGACGCCCTGGAGCAGCGGGTCGGGCACACGGAGCTGGCCGACATCGCCGCGGTCGCCGACCACCTCGTCGCCACCGGCGTCGCGGACCCGGAGCGGCTGGTGCTGGCCGGCGCCTCCTGGGGCGGCTACCTGACCCTGCTGGGGCTGGGCACGCAGCCGGAGCGGTGGGCGCTCGGCCTGGCCGGGGTCCCCGTGGCGGACTACGTCGCCGCCTACGAGGACGAGATGGAGGGGCTGAAGTCCTTCGACCGCTCCCTCTTCGGCGGCTCCCCGGCGGACGTACCGGAGAAGTACCGGGACTCCTCGCCGCTGACGTACGTGGGCGCGGTGCGGGCGCCGGTGCTGGTCCTGGCGGGGGAGAACGACCCGCGCTGCCCGATCCGGCAGATCGAGAACTACCTGGAGGCGCTGCGGGCCCGCGGCGCCGCGCACGAGGTGTACCGCTACGACGCGGGGCACGGCTCCCTCGTGGACGACGAGCGGGTGCGGCAGATGCGCGTCGAGCTGGACTTCGTGCGCCGCCACCTGCCCTGACGCCGCCCCGGGTGACTGCCGCCCCTGGGTGGGGTGCCACCCCGGGGCGGGGACGTTGTGCGGGCGACGCGCCGGTGTCGCCCGGCCGAACGTCCCCGCCTCGGGGGAGTGAGCGCGGGGCGGGGACGTTGCGCAGGCGACGCGCCGCGTGTCGTCGCCCGAACGTCCCCGCAAGCCGGGGAACGCCCGTGCCCGTCGCTGCGTCGGAGGTCCCATGAGAGCCCGCACCGGCCCCGGCGTCCTGCTCGCCTGCCTGCTGCTCGCCGCGTGCGGGCAGGAGCCCAGCGGCCCGGGGCGCGCCGCCGTGCAGGCGCCCGCCCCGCCCGAGCCCGCCCCGCCCGCCTCGACCGGCCCCGCCCCGGCCGAGCCGGCCCCCTCCCCGCACCTGGTGCCGGACGGCTACGACGGGCCGCTGGGGGCCGTGGGCCTAGTGCTGGAGGACTCCTCGCACGACCCGCAGCTGTGCACGGGCGCCGTCGCCGCCTCCGACCCGCCGCAGTGCCGGGGGCTGGAGCTGGCCGGGTGGGACTGGTCGGCGCTGGAGCCGGGGTCGTACGAGTCGAAGGCGGGCAGCCGCTACGGCGACTACTTCGTCGTCGGCACCGTCGAGGGCGACACCCTCACCCTGACACAGCCGCCACGCCCGCCCGCGGCGGCCGGGGGCGTCCTGGCGTCCGAGGAGCCGCGCGAGCACGACTTCGGCAGCCCCTGCCCCACCCCGCCCGGTGGCTGGAAGCCCGTCGATCCCGCC
The DNA here is from genome assembly GCF_002934625.1 of Kineococcus xinjiangensis. Lineage (GTDB taxonomy): Bacteria > Actinomycetota > Actinomycetes > Actinomycetales > Kineococcaceae > Kineococcus_A > Kineococcus_A xinjiangensis. The sequence goes on from NZ_PTJD01000012.1 coordinate 81,399, forward strand.
CGGGCCACGGACGAGGCCTTCTCAGCGGGGGCGGCCCGCGCCGAGGCCGTCGAGGGCTACGCCGGGTCGTGGATGGACCAGAACCTGCCCGCGGGAGCGCCTGGGACGGACATCCCCGAGGAGCTCGCCAACGACCCGCAGCGCGTCGTCCTCAACGTCCGGACCGTCGGCGACCGGGAGGCGATGAAGGCGGCGGTCCGCGAGGTGTGGGGCGGCGCCCTCTGCATCAGCCCTGCTCAGCGCACCGAGGCGGAGGTGCAGCGCATCGCCGATGAGGTCTTCGCACGGTACGAGGGCTCCTGGGGCTCGGTCGACGTCCTCACCGGGACGGTGGAGGTGGGGGTGCCCGTGGCCCGGGTCTCCGAGCAGCGAGAGCTCGACGAGCGCTACGGCCCCGGTGTCGTCCGCCTGCGCGGAGCCCTCCAGCCGGTCCCGCGGTAGAGGTCCGAAAACTTCTGCATCTTTGGCCATCCGCTGTCACTCCTGCTACGAAGTGGGTACGGCTCCAGCTCGAACGGGGGGAGTCGTCACGTCGTTGCGGGCCCTCGGGGTGCGTGACGGCCCGATCGGCCACGACTGCAGCGCTGCGGTACGGGCCGGGAGAATCGAGGATGGTCCATGTTCCGCAAGTCGCTCGTCATCGACATGATCAACCGCAGTGCCGAGAACGCCACTGACCGCAGGAACTTCCTGCGCTCCGCCGGCCTGCTCAGCGCCGGCGCGGTGGGCGCCGGGCTCGCCGGTGCCGGGGCCGCTTCCGCCGCCTCCGCCGCGACCGCCGCTCCCAGCGCTGGGGCCGTGCTGAACTTCGCGCTCAACCTGGAGTACCTGGAGGCGGAGTTCTACTCCTTCGCCGCCTTCGGCCACGGCATCGCCGACAGCCTCACCAACGGCACCGGCACCAAGGGTCCGGTGACCGGCGGGCACCGCGTGCCGTTCAAGAGCCGGAAGATGCGCTACATCGCGGAGGAGATCGCCGCCGACGAGATCGCGCACGTGAAGTTCCTGCGCACCGGTCTCGGCGCCGCCGCCGTCTCCCGTCCCGCCATCAACCTCCAGGAGAGCTTCTCCGGGGCTGCGCAGGCCGCGGGCCTGATCCCGGCGGGCGCCACGTTCGACCCGTTCGCCAGCGAGGAGGCCTTCCTGGCCGGGGCGTTCCTCTTCGAGGACGTCGGCGTGACGGCGTACAAGGGCGCGGCCCCCCTCATCGGCAACACCGAGTTCATCGGTGCCGCGGCGGGCATCCTCGCCGTCGAGGCGTACCACGCGGGCATCATCCGCACCCAGATGTACGACCGGGGCATGGTCGCCGCAGCCGGCGCCATCTCCGACGCCCGCGACTCCCTCGACGGTCCCGAGGACCTCGACCAGGGCATCGTCACCGGAAACCCGAAGGCCATGCGCGCCAACCTCGTCCCCACCGACGACAACGGCATCGCCTTCTCCCGCACTCCGTCGCAGGTCATGAACATCGTCTACCTCACGCCCGGCGCCGGGGTCAGCCAGGGCGGGTTCTACCCGGCCGGCCTCAACGGCGAGATCAAGACCACCTGAGCCCCGGCCGCACACACCCTTGGAGACGATCATGACCACGACCCGCACCCAGCCCCGAAACCGCCGCCTGCGCACGGCGGCCGTCGCCCTCGCCGGGGCAGCAGGCCTCGTCCTGTCCATCACCCCGGCGAGCGCCGCTCCCGGCTTCGACTTCAGCACCCGCATCTCCGGGCCGGACCGCTACGAGACCGCCGTGGCCGCCTCGAAGCTGCTCTACCCCAACGCCGGGTCCGCCACCGACGTCGTCATCGTCAACGGCACGGCGACCGTCGACGGCCTCACCGCCTCGTACCTGTCGGGGCTGAAGGCCGCGCCGATCCTCTACACCACCACCAACAACCTGCCCGCGGTCAGCCAGGCGGAGCTGCAGCGCCTGGGCGCCAAGCAGATCTGGGTCGTTGGCGGCGAGAACGTGGTCTCCGCCCGCCAGGTGCAGGCCTGGAGGGACGCGGGGATGACGGTCAACCGCCTCGCCGGCCCCGACCGGTACGCGACCGCCGCCGCCGTGGCGCTCGTGGAGGACCAGTTCGCGCCGGAGCGGGTGTTCATCGCCTCGGGGACGTCCACCGCGGACGCCCTCACCGTCGGCCCGATCGCGTGGGCGAAGAACTACCCGATCCTCCTGACCGAGGCCGGTTCGGTTCCCGCGGCCACGCAGGCTGCGCTCGACAAGCTGCAGTCCACCAACCGCACGGTGGTCGGCGGCACCGGTCGGGTCTCCGACGCCACCTACGCGTCGCTGAAGGCCACCCAGCGCATCGCCGGCAACTCGCGGCAGGAGACCGCGGCCCTCGTCGCCGAGGAGGCGGTCGCCAAGGAGAACTTCGACCCGAACAGCATCGCGCTGGTCGGCGGGAGCGACGGCGCCGCCATCGACGCGCTCTCGGCAGCGCCGATCTCCGGCTCGAAGGGCGTGCCGCTGCTGTTCACGGCGGATGAGGCGACCCTCGGCACCGTGACCACGCAGTACCTCCAGGCCCAGGCTCCCCGGCTCAGCGGCAAGGGCTGGGTCTTCGGCGGTCCGAACGCCGTGGCACCGGCCGCGGTCGACGCCGCCAAGGCTGCCGCGCAGTAACCGACGCGACGACGGGGACGGCGGGACGGGGGCGACCCCGCCCCGCCGTCCCCGTCGTCGTCCCTGCGCCGTGAGCGTCCGGGCCGGTGTTGCGCTGCCGTCCCGCTGGGGCGTCGCGCGGCCTGACGCGCGATCTCAGCCGGTCGTGGCGGCGGGTTCCCCCGGTCGAGCCGGCGCCGGCTCCAGGGGGGCGCGCCCGCTGCGGTCGAGCCACCCCGCGAGCGCCGCCACCGCCAGTCCGGTCAGGGTGAGGCCGGCCGCGACCACCATCGGGGAGCGGTACCCCAGGCCCGCGTCGAGCACGAGCCCGCCGAGGAAGGCCCCCATCGCGTTGCCGATGTTGAACCCCGCCTGCTGCGCCGCCGCGACCATGCTCGCCCCGCCCCCGGCGGCGACGATGGCGCGGGTCTGGATCGCCGTGGACATCGAGAACCCGGCGAAGCCGAACGCGAACACCGCGGCCGCCGCCACGACGGGACGTCCGCCCGCCACGGCGAACACGGCGAAGACGCCGGTCTGCGCGCACAGCCCCAGCAGCAGCGTGCGCGGCACGGACCAGTCCGCCAGCCGGCCCCCGAGCAGGTTGCCCGCGGTGGCGCCCACCCCGAACAGCACGAGCAGCCACGAGACGCTGCCGGGGGAGTAGCCGGCGAGGTCGGTGAGGATCGGGGCGATGTAGCTCAGGACGGTGAAGAGGCCGCTGAACCCGATGACGGTGATCAGCATGGTCAGCCACACCTGGGCGCGGGAGAACGCGGACAGTTCCGCGCGCAGCCCCGCGGAGGGCGTGCGGACGTCGGGCACGAGCAGCGCCAGCGCGGCGATGGTGAGCAGGCCGATGCCGGCGACGACCGCGTACGTCAGCCGCCAGCCGTACTGCTGGCCCAGCGCCGTGCCGAGCGGGACGCCGACGATGTTGGCGACGGTGAGCCCGGTGATGGCCAGCGCCATCGCCTGTCCCTGCTTCCCGGGCGGGGCGAGGTGGCGGGCGACGACGGCGCTCGCGCCGAAGAACGCCCCGTGGGACAGGGCGCTCACGGCGCGGGCGGCGACGAGCAGGCCGAACGTCGGCGCCAGAGCGGTGGCGACGTGGCCGAGGGTGAAGAGCACCATGAGCCCGATGAGGACGTGCTTGCGCGAGTACCGGTGCGCCAGGGCGGTGAGGGTCGGTGCGCCGACGACGACCCCGAGGGCGTAGGCCGTGATGATCCAGCCGGCGGTCGGGATGGACACGCCGAACGTGGCGGCCATCTCCGGCAGCAGGCCCATGGCGACGAACTCGGTGGTGCCGATGGCGAAGCCGCCGACGGCGAGGGCGAGGAGTGCGAGGGGCACGAGAGGGGCTCCGCGGGAAGTGCTGGTCGTGGACTGCACGACCGCGTCGTTGCGGTGCCTGCGCTGACCACGCTCTCACGCGCTGCGGGGACCGGTCCAACCGGGACGCCCCCGGGCACGCGAACGGGCGGGGACGTTCGGCAGGCGACACGCCGGTGTGTCGCCGCGGAACGTCCCCGCCCGTGAGGTGGGGGTGCGGGTCGGTCAGGTGAGCGGCGCGGTGTCCTCCTTGGTGATGTGACCCTTGCGCCGGTGCTCCATGTAGTCGCGCAGTTCCCTCTTCACGACGGGCATCAGCAGGTAGAGACCCGCGATGTTCACGAGTGCGCAGACGAAGAGCATGGCATCGGCGAGGTTGAGGACCTCGCTGAAGGTCAGCACCGTCCCGACGATCGTGAACAGCAGGTACACGACCTTGAAGATGAGCTCGCTCGTCTTGGTGCGGCCGAAGAGGTTCGTCCAGGCCTTCTGGGTGTAGTAGCTCCAGGTGATCAGCGTGGAGAAGGCGAACAGCGCCACGGCGATCGCGAGCAGGACCGGGAACCAGGAGATGACCTCGGCGAAGGCGTCGGAGGTGAGGACGACGCCGTCCTCGCTCATGCTGCCCGTCGCGGCCACCTCGGCGCGGGCGTCCACCCAGCGCGTCGGGCTCGCGATGATGATCGTCAGCGCGGTCATGGTGCAGATGACGACGGTGTCGATGAACGGCTCGAGCAGGGCGACGAAGCCCTCGGAGACGGGGTGGCGGGTCTTCACCGCGGCGTGCGCGATGGGAGCGGAGCCGACGCCGGCCTCGTTGGAGAACGCGGCCCGCTGGAAGCCGATGATGAGCGCGCCGACCACGCCGCCGGTGACACCCTCGGGGGAGAAGGCGCCCGCGAAGATGGCGGCGATGGCCGCGGGCACCTGGGTGATGTTGACCAGGATGACCACGAGGCAGCCGAGCAGGTACAGGATCGCCATGGCCGGGACGAGGCGGGCAGTCACGCGGCCGATGGACTTGATGCCACCGATGATGACCGCACCGACGAGCAGCGCGAGGACGATGCCGAAGATCAGGGCAGCCACGTCGCTGCCGAGGGGGCCGTCCTCGCCGCCGGTGACGTTGCGCATCTGCGCGTAGGTCTGGTTGGCCTGGAACATGTTGCCGCCGGCCACGCCGAAGAAGAACAGCCCGATGGCGAAGATGCCGGTGAGCACCTTGCCGACGGCGGGCGGGCCGAACTTCTTGAAGGCCACGGGCAGGTAGCGGAAGGGGCCGCCGGTGACGGTGCCGTCCTCGTGGACCTCGCGGTACTTCACGCCCAGGGTGCACTCGACGAACTTGGTGCACATGCCGAGCAGACCCGCGACGATCATCCAGAAGGTCGCGCCGGGGCCTCCGAGGGTCACGGCGACGGCGACACCGGCGATGTTGCCGAGGCCGACGGTGCCGGAGACGGCGCTGGTCAGGGCCTGGAAGTGGGTGACCTCGCCAGGGGCGTCGGCCTCGGAGAAGCGGCCGCGCGCCAGGTCGACGCCGTGCTTGAAGCCGCGGACCTGGATGCCCTTGAAGTAGATCGTGAAGATGATGCCCGCGAGGACGAGCCAGCCCACGATGAGCGGGAACGTCGCTCCACCGATGGTGACGGTGTAGAAGATCACCGAGCTGATGGCCTTGGTGACAGGCGCGAAGACGCTGTCGATCGCATTCTCGATGTTCGCGAGAGCGCCCGTGTCGGGGGCTGCCGCGAGGAGGAGGGCGCCGGGTAGGGACATGGTGGAAGAGAGAAGGGGACGTGGACGTTCACGTCAAGCTTGTGGCGATCACCGGGCGCGTGTCGTGACACGTCCGCCACGAACGGTCACGAGTGGTTAGAAGGCGATCACTCTTCGTGCACCGTTCCGCCTGTCACGCGCCAGCGGCGGGTCGTCGTCACCGCGTCCAGCATCCGCCGGTCGTGGGTCACCAGCAGCAGCGTTCCAGGGTAGGACTCCAGGGCCTGCTCGAGCTGCTCGATCGCCGGCAGGTCCAGGTGGTTCGTGGGCTCGTCCAGCACCAGCAGGTTCACCCCCCGCCCCTGCAGCAGCGCCAGCGCCGCGCGGGTGCGCTCACCCGGCGACAGCTCCGCGGCCGGCCGCAGGACGTGCGCCGCGCCCAGCCCGAACTTCGCCAGCAGCGTCCGCACCTCCGCCGTCGCCATCTCCGGCACCGCGTCCGCGAACGCCCGCACCAGGGGGTCCGGTCCCAGGAACAGACCCCGCGCCTGGTCGACCTCCCCCACGACGACCCCCGCTCCCAGCGACGCCGAACCCGAGTCCGGCGCGAGCCGGCCCAGCAGCGTCGCCAGCAGCGTCGACTTCCCCGAGCCGTTCGGCCCCGTCACGGCGATGCGGTCCGCCCAGTCCACCTGCAGGTCCACCGGACCCAGCGCGAAGCCCCCACGCCGGACCACCACCTGCCGCAGCGTCGCCACCACCGCCCCGGCCCGCGGCGCGGCGGCGATGCTCATCTGCAGCTGCCACTCCTTGCGGGGCTCCTCGACGACCTCCAGCCGCTCGATCCGCCGCTCCGTCTGGCGGGCCTTCGCCGCCTGCTTCTCCGTGGCCTCGCTGCGGAACTTGCGGCCGATCTTGTCGTTGTCCTTCACCTTGCGCCGAGCGTTCTTCACGCCCTTCTCCATCCACGCCCGCTGCGCGTGCGCCCGCGACTCCAGCCCCGTCCGGGTGTCGGCGTACTCCTCGAACTCCTCGCGGGCGTGGCGGCGCTGGACCTCCCGCTCCTCCAGGTACGCCTCGTAGCCGCCGCCGACCACCCGGACGAGCTGCTGCGCGAGGTCCAGCTCGACCACCCGGTCCACCGTCCGGGCCAGGAACTCCCGGTCGTGGCTGACCAGCACGGTGCCCGCCCGCAGCTGCTGCACGAACCGCTCCAGGCGGGCGAGGCCGTCCAGGTCCAGGTCGTTGGTGGGCTCGTCCAGCAGGAAGACGTCGAACCGGCTCAGCAGCAGCGACGCCAGACCCGCCCGTGCCGCCTGCCCCCCGGACAGCGCCGTCATCGGCAGCTCCAGGGAGACGTCGAGGCCGAGGTCGGCGGCCACCTCCGCGCTGCGCTCGTCGAGGTCGGCGCCGCCGAGGCCGAGCCAGCGCTCCAGCGCCTCGGAGTAGGAGTCGTCCGAGCCCGGCGCGCCCTCGGCCAGCCGCTGCGCCGCGGCGTCCATCGCGTCCTGGGCAGCGGTCACGCCCGTGCGCCGCGCGAGGAACTGCGCGACCGTCTCGCCCGGCCGGCGCTCGGGCTCCTGCGGCAGGTAGCCGACCGCGGCCGTGGGCGGGCTGAGCGAGATCGAGCCCGCCGCGGGCGCGTCCAACCCCGCCATCAGGCGCAGCAGCGTGGACTTGCCCGCTCCGTTGGCGCCCACGAGGCCCACGACGTCACCGGGGGCGACGACCAGGTCGAGGCCGGAGAAGAGGATCCGCTCCCCGTGGCCGGCGGCGAGGTCCTTGGCGACGAGGGTGGCGCTCACGGCCCCATCGTCGCAGCCCGCCCGGGCGGTTCCCGCCGCGAGCCGCTCCGCACGATCCTGACGGGATCCACGGGTGCGACACCTCGGTGTCGCACCCGTGGATCCCGCGGGGATCAAGCGTCCTCGGCCGTCTCCTCCGGCTCGAAGGTGCTCGGCTCGTCGCTCGCGCCGATGCCCACCCCCGTCTCCGGGTTCGGGATGCCGTTCTTCTCGTCGTCCTCGCGTCCGCTCATGGATCCAGCCTGCCCGCGGCCCGGACCGCCCACCACCCGGCGGATCACCGGTCGGCGGCGCCCGCGCGTCGCAGCACCTGCTCGATCTCGCCCGCGTGCGCCCCGCGCCAGTACACCCGCCCGCACCCGGTGCACTCGCGGAACTCCTCGTAGCTGCGCCAGGTGCCCGGCGGCACCCGGTGCGCCACCTCCGCCTTCGCCACGTCCTGCAGCACCCCGTTGCAGGCGGGGCAGCGCGACAGCGGCGCCAGGGCGGGGGCGAAGCGGTCGAGGACGTCGTCGAGCTGCGCGGCCGGGGCGCTCCCGCGCACCAGCGCCCCGCGCGGCAGGGCCCGGCGCATGAGCAGCCCGCGGTCCTGGGTGAGCAGCACCCGGTTCTCCGCCACGGCCTGCTCGACCAGTTCCGGGTCGGTGGCGTCGTTGCGGTAGGCGGCGTCCAGCCCCAGCAGCCGCAACCGGCGGGCCAGCGTGCCGTGGTGGACGTCGAGGAGGAAGCCGCCCGCCGGCACCGCCTCCGGCCGGGACACCGGCTCGACCTCCAGTCGCGACCCCGCCGGGACCGGGGTGCCGGGGCCGGCGGGTGCCCCGTCCAGCAGGATCCGGCCCACCTCGGTCAGCGGGACCCCGGCCGACTGCACGAGGTGCCCGGCGCTCGCCCCGGCCTCGGCGCTGCGCACCGCACCCGTCGTGCGGGCGGGACGGGGCAGCAGGAAGCGCAGCGGCCCGGCGAGCAGCACCTCGATGCCGCTCGCCGGGCCGCCGGCGCGCTGGGGGGAACTCAGGTCGCGGACCTCAGGCGGTGAACTCGGCCGCGAGGAGCTCCGCGATCTGCGCGGTGTTCAGCGCCGCCCCCTTGCGGAGGTTGTCGCCGCACACGAACAGGTCGAGGGTGTTGGGGAAGTCCAGCGCCTGGCGCAGCCGGCCCACCACCGTGGGGTCACCGCCGACGGTGCCGGCGGGCGTCGGGAAGACCCCGGCGGCGAGGTCGTCGAGGACCTCCACGCTGGGGGCGGCCTCCAGCGCGGCGCGCGCCTCCTCGACGGTGATCTCCTCCGCGAAGGTGGCGTGCACGGCGAGGGAGTGGGTGGTCTGCACGGGCACCCGCACGCAGGTGGCGGAGACCCTCAGGTCCGGGATGCCGAGGATCTTGCGGGACTCGTTGCGGACCTTCAGCTCCTCGCTGGTCCAGCCGCCGTCCTTCACGGACCCGGCGACGGGGACCACGTTGAGGGCCAGCGGAGCAGGGAAGGGGGACGGCCCGTCGCCGAGCTTGGCGGCGACGGCCTCCGCGACGTCCCCGGCCCGCTGCCCGAGGCCGCGGTTCCCGGCGACGACCTCCAGCTCGTCGTAGAGGCGGTCCACGCCGGGCTGCCCCGCGCCGGAGGCGGCCTGGTAGGAGGCGACGACGAGCTCGGTGAGCCGCCAGCGGGCGTGCAGGGCGCCGAGGGCGTCCATCATCGTCAGGGTCGTGCAGTTGGGGTTGGAGATGATCCCCTTGGGCCGGTTGCGGGCCTGCTCGCCGTTGACCTCCGGCACCACGAGCGGCACGTCGGGGTCCATGCGGAAGGCGCCGGAGTTGTCCACGGCCACCGCGCCGCGCTCCACCGCGATCGGCGCCCACTCGGCGGAGACCTCGTCAGGCACGTCGAACATCGCGACGTCCACGCCGTCGAAGACCTCGGGGGTCAGGGCCTGCACGACGACGTCCTCGCCGCGCACGCGCAGCACCTTGCCGGCGGAGCGGGCGGAGGCGACGAGGCGGATCTCGCCCCACACGTCCTCGCGCTCGGTGAGGATCCCGAGCATCACCGAGCCGACGGCGCCCGTGGCCCCGACGACGGCGAGGGTGGGCTTGCCGTTCCTGCGGCCGGTGCCGTTCTGGTCGCTCACGGTGCTCTCCTGGGTGCTCATCGTCCGGTCCCTCCGTACACCGTGGCCTCGGCCTCGCCGTCCAGCTCGAACGCGCTGTGGACGGCGCGCACGGCGTCGTCCAGCTCGTCCGCGCGCGTCACGACGGAGATGCGGATCTCCGACGTGCTGATCATCTCCATGTTGATCTTCCGCTCGCCCAGCGCCTTGAAGAACTTCGCGGAGACGCCGGGGTGCGAGCGCATCCCCACCCCGATGAGCGAGACCTTGCCGATCTGGTCGTCGTACTCCAGGCGCTCGAACCCGATCGCGGCCTTGACCCGGTCCAGGGCGGCCACGGCCGTCTGCCCCTCGGCCTTCGGCAGGGTGAACGAGACGTCGGTGCGGCCGGAGGCGGCCACCGACACGTTCTGCACGATCATGTCGATGTTGATCTCCGCCTCGGCGACGGCCTCGAAGATCTGCGCGGCGGTGCCGGGGGTGTCCGGCACCCCCACCACGGTGATCTTCGCCTCGCTGCGGTCGTGCGCGACCCCGGCGATGATCGGCTGCTCCACGGTGCCCTCCTGGCTGGACTGGGGGTTCGACGTCAGGTGCGCGGGGACCGGGCCGTCGGTCACCCAGGTGCCCTCGTGGTGGCTGAAGGAGGAGCGCACGTGGATGGGCAGGTCGTAGTTCCGGGCGTACTCGACGCACCGCAGCATGAGGATCTTCGCGCCGTTGGCCGCCATCTCCAGCATCTCCTCGCTGGTGATGCGGTCGATCTTGCGGGCGGTCGGCACGATGCGCGGGTCGGCGGTGTAGACGCCGTCCACGTCGGTGTAGATCTCGCAGACGTCCGCCTTGAGCGCGGCGGCCAGCGCCACGGCGGTGGTGTCGGAGCCGCCCCGGCCGAGCGTGGTGATGTCCTTGGTGTCCTGGCTGACGCCCTGGAACCCGGCGACGATCGCGATCGCGTCCTCGTCGAGGGCGGTGCGGATGCGCCCCGGCGTCACGTCGATGATCCGCGCCTTGCCGTGCGCGGAGTCGGTGATGACGCCCGCCTGGCTGCCGGTGAAGGAGCGCGCCTCCAGGCCGAGGTTGTTGATGGCCATGGCCAGCACCGCCATCGAGATGCGCTCACCGGAGGTGAGGAGCATGTCGAGCTCGCGGGCCGGCGGCATCGGCGTGACCTGCTGCGCGAGGTCGATCAGCTCGTCCGTCGTGTCGCCCATCGCGGAGACGACCACGACCACGTCGTGACCGGCCCGCTTCGTCTCGGCGATGCGCCGGGCGACGCGCTTGACCCCCTCGGCGTCTGCGACCGAGGAACCGCCGTACTTCTGCACCACGAGAGCCACGAGGCACCATCCTACTGAGCCGCAGAAGTACTTCCGACCAGTTTTCAGTGCAGCGGGCCGAACAGGGGAGAAGGCCGGAAAGTTTCCGGTCCCACGGGGTTCCGGGCGCTCAGAGCGAGTGCAGGGCGTCGAACTCCGCACCCGCGGCGACCTCGGCGTCCACGTCCAGGCGCAGGTGGGCCAGCAGCGACTGCAGCGTCCGCAGCGCGGCCGTGCCCCGCAGCCCCCACGAGGACAGGTACGAGAACTGCCACCACCACAGCGCCTCCTCGACCCGGCCCGCCTGGTGGTGGCGCAGCCCGTGGACGAGGTCGGCGGCGACGCTGGCGAGGTCGTCGGACAGCGACCCCGGCACCAGCCGCGCATCGGTCAGCGGGTCCGCCACGTCGGCGTACTCGTCGAGGCCCTCCAGGACGTTGGCCAGGCCGACGCGCACGGGGTCGATGTCCGGGTCGGGACCGGAGTCGGGCTCGAACCGCTCCACCGGCACGAAGTCGCCGATCGCGCCCAGGCGCGCACCCGTGAGCAGCACCTGGCTGACGGCCAGGAGCAGCACCGAGATCGCGGTGTCGTTCATGCGGCCCGTCGCGACCTCGGTGACGGCGTCCAGGTACCCCTGGGCCTCCAGCGCGGTGGTGCCCGCGACGGCCAGCAGTTCCAGGTCCTGCTCAGGCATCAAGTGACCTCCTGCCAGCGAATGCTCTGCCGAGCGTAACTTCATCGGCGTACTCGAGGTCACCGCCCACCGGCAGCCCGGACGCCAGCCGCGTCACCCGCAGACCCATCGGGCGCAGCAGGCGGGCGAGGTACGTCGCGGTGGCCTCGCCCTCCAGGTTCGGGTCCGTGGCGAGGATGACCTCCTGCACCTCGCCGTCGGACAGCCTGCTCAGCAGTTCCCGCATGCGCAGGTCGTCCGGGCCCACGCCCTCCATGGGGCTGATGGCGCCGCCCAGGACGTGGTACCTGCCGCGGAACTCCCGCGTGCGCTCGATGGCGACGACGTCCTTGGACTCCTCCACCACGCAGATGACCGAGACGTCGCGGCGGGGGTCGCGGCACACCCGGCAGCGCGCCTCCTCCGCCACGTTCCCGCAGACCTCGCAGAAGCGGACCCGCGTCTTCACCTCGGTGAGGACGTGGGCGAGCCGCTGCACGTCCGCGGGGTCCGCCTGCAGCAGGTGGAAGGCGATCCGCTGCGCGCTCTTGGGACCCACTCCGGGGAGCCGGCCCAGCTCGTCGATGAGGTCCTGGACCACTCCCTCGTACACGGACCGCAGCCTACGTCCTGGGGCGGACAGCGCAGCCCGGCCGGGAGCCGCCCGGGCGGGCTGCGTCCGGGGCGGTGACGGCCGCAGCTACTCGTCGGTGGAGATGACCCGCCCGCCGAGGATCTGCTCGACGACCGCCGGCCCCATCAGCGGGGAGTCCTCGGCGTCGACGTCGTCGCGGCTCGGCTCGTCGTCCGCCGGGGCCGCCGGGGCCGCCGGGGCCGCCGCGGGCGGCGAGGAAGGTGCGACGGGGCGCTGACGCGGGCCCGGACCCGACGGTGCGGGGCGCGCCGCGGGACGCCCGGTGGGGACCTGGGCGGGGGTGGCCTGGGCGGGGGCGGGCTGCTCGGGGGTGGGCTGCTCGGGGCGGCTGCGGCGGGGGGCGCTGAGCTGCTCCTCCCCGGGGTCGTCGATCGGCGCGTCGGGCCACGGGATGTCGTCGTCCGGCCCGGGCACGACCGCGGCCGGGGGCTCGGGCGCGGGCCCGGCCTGGCGTGCGGGCTGCTCGGGGCGGCCCGGCTGCGACGGGGCGGCGGTGGGAGGTCCGCCCGCTGGGGGGCCGGCCGGGGTGCGCTGCGGCTGGGCGGGCTGTGGCGGAGTCTGCTGCGGCTGGGTGGGCTGCGGCTGGGTGGTGCGCGGGGCGGCGCTGCGGGGGGCGGGACGGGCGGGACCGCGCCGCCCGCCCTGCGGCCCGCCGGCGGACTGCCCGTCGGCCGAGACCGCCTCCACGCGGCAGTCGAGGCCGGTGGCGTCCAGCAGCGCCTCGCGCAGGTAGTCCGCGTACGTCCCGCGGGAGAACGTCGCGGCGAGCCCGGAGGTCTTGAACTGCAGGGTGAGGACGCCGCCGCGGCAGCCCGCGACGGTCGCGCTCTCCGAGACCAGGGTCCAGGCCCCCCGCTTCAGCCGGAAGAGCCGGTCCAGCACGTCCGTCCAGAGGCGGCGGACCACCTCGACCTCCTCGCCGCCACCGGTGGGCGGGGCGGGCGCCGCGGCGGGCACCTCGGCGGCACCGTCGGCCGGGGCCGGGGTCTGCCCCGGCGCTGCCCCGCTGCCGGGGAGGCGCGTCGTCGGCCAGCCGTCGGCGGTGCCGGCCTGCGCGGGCGCCGGATCGGCAGCCGGTGCCTGGGCCGCCGGTGCCGGAGCCTGGGTCGCCGGTGCCTGGGGAGGAGTCGGAGCTGCAGCCGGGGCCGCCGCGGGTGCAGCCACCTCGGGCGCCTCGGCCTCGGGTGCCTCGGCCTCGGGGGTGGCGGCCTCGGGTGCCTCGGCCTCGGGGGTGGCGGGCGCGGGGGCCGGAGCGGCGCTCGGTGCGGCACCGGCAGGCGGCCCGACCCGGGGTGCGGGCGCGAGAGGAGCGGTAGCGGCCGGCGCCCCGGCGGCCAGGCGGCGCTCCAGCCGGTCGACCCGAGCACCCAGACCGTCGGCCCCGTCGGCGGCGGGCAGCAGCAGCCGCGCGCAGAGCAGCTCCAGCTGCAGCCGCGGCGAGGTGGCGCCGGTCATCTCCGCCAGCCCGGCGTTGACCACGTCGGCGGCCCGGGACAGCTCCGCGCGCCCGAAGTGGGCCGCCTGCGCGCGCAGCCGGTCCACCTGGTCCTCGGGCACGCCCAGCACCGCCGCCGCGTCGTCGGGCACCGCGGCGGTGATGACGAGGTCCCGCAGTCGCTGGAGGAGGTCGTCGGCGAAGCGCCGGGGCTCCTGCCCGGAGTCCACCACGCGCTCCACCACCCGGAAGACGGTGGCGGCGTCCTGAGCGGCGAGCCCCTCGACGACGTCGTCCAGCAGCGAGGCGTGGGTGTAGCCGAGCAGGGCGACCGCCCGGTCGTAGGTCAGGCCGTCCTGCCCCGCACCGGCGATGAGCTGGTCGAGCACCGACAGGGAGTCGCGGACCGAGCCCGCGCCCGCGCGGACCACCAGGGGCAGGACGCCCTTGCCGACGGGGACGTCCTCGCGCGTGCACAGCTCCTCCAGGTAGGCGGACAGCTGCGACGGCGGCACGAGGCGGAAGGGGTAGTGGTGGGTGCGGGAGCGGATGGTGGTGAGGACCTTGTCCGGCTCCGTGGTGGCGAAGACGAACTTCACGTGCGGCGGCGGTTCCTCCACGGTCTTCAGCAGGGCGTTGAAGCCGTGCGGGGTGACCATGTGGGCCTCGTCGAGGATGTAGATCTTGAAGCGGTCCCTCGCCGGGGCGAAGGTGGCGCGCTCGCGCAGGTCGCGGGCGTCGTCCACCCCGCCGTGGCTGGCGGCGTCGATCTCGACGACGTCGATGCTGCCCGGCCCGCCGCGCGCCAGCTCGCGGCAGGAGTCGCAGACCCCGCACGGGGTGGGGGTGGGGCCCTGGGCGCAGTTGAGGCAGCGGGCGAGGATGCGGGCGCTGGTCGTCTTGCCGCAGCCGCGGGGGCCGGAGAAGAGGTAGGCGTGGGTGATGCGGCCCTTGCCCAGGGCCTGCATCAGCGGGCCCGTCACGTGCTCCTGACCGATGACCTCGGCGAAGGACTCCGGGCGGTACCGGCGGTACAGGGCGGTGGACACCCGCAGAGGCTAGCTCTGCCGGACGACAGCCGGGGCCGCCCGTCGTCCGCACGGATGCGGACGTGCAGGACCCCCCGCGCACCTACCAGAGCCTCCCTACCCTTGCTGCCTTCCGGCCCTGGGGGGGTTCAGCAGGATGGCACCACGCGGGGGGCCGCGCCCACTGTAGACCGCGCCGCGGGGCCGCGGCCAACCGCTCCCACCGCTCCCGGGTGCCGGTGCGTGCGCTGCGACGGCCCGCAGGCCCGGGGAGCACGCACCCCGACAGTCGCGGTAGGCTCCTCCACGGAGGATTCGCCTAGTGGCCTATGGCGCACGCTTGGAAAGCGTGTTGGGTTAACGCCCTCAGGGGTTCAAATCCCCTATCCTCCGCCCCCGAGGGGCCCGCACCGGCAGGTGCGGGCCCCTCTGCCGTTCCCCGGCCCCACCGCGCGCGGCCCGTCGCCGACACGACGCGCGGTCGGGCCGAACGCCGCCTGCGTCCACCGCATCGCTCCTAGACTGAGCAGGTGATCTTCAAGGCCGTGGGGGAGGGGCGCCCCTATCCCGACCACGGGTACGTGCGGGTCGGGCAGTGGGCGGACATCGCCCCTCGCCAGGTGCGCCTGGACGAACTGGTGACCACCAAGCGCACGCTCGACCTCGACGCCCTCCTCGCCGACGACTCCACGTTCTTCGGCGACCTGTTCGCCCACGTGGTGCAGTGGCGGGGCGTGCTGTACCTGGAGGACGGCCTGCACCGGGCGGTGCGCTCGGCGCTGCACCAGCGGGCGGTGCTGCACGCGCGCGTGCTGGTGCTGCCGGACTGACGCGTCTGCTCCCGGACCGGCGGGTCCTGGCCCACACTGCTGCTGGGCCGGGGTCGCGACCGGGGTTCGGGGACCCGCGCCGCCGGACGGGGTGGACCGGCGGGCTGGAACGAGGGAAGGGGTGCACGTGCCGGACGGCGGAGTGCGCGGCGGAGGCGGCCGCGGAGCCCCGGGGGGCGCCCGGGACGACGGGGATCCGGAGGCGACGCGCCCGAACGAGGCCCTGTCCGACGAACCACCCGACGGCGAGAGCTGGGACGCCGAGGGCGAGGACTGGGACGGCGAGAGCTGGGACGCCGCCGACGAGGCCGAGTGGGAGCAGCGCCAGGAGTTCGCCCGCCGCAAGCGCCTGCGCCGCATCCGGCGCCAGCGCATCGTCTTCCTGCTCGTCGTGCTCCTCGTCCTGGCCGTCGGCGCGGGGGCGGCCATGGTCGTCACCGGGCGCTGGCAGCTGGACCTGGACCCGGGGAAGGTGGCCGCGCCCGCGAAGCCCTCGTGCAGCGTCCCGGTCCAGCCCGTCGCGGCACCCGCGGACGTCCGGGTGCGGGTGCTCAACTCCACGGACCGGCGGGGGCTGGCCGGGAACGTCGCCGAGGAACTGCGCCGCCGCGGCTTCCTCGTGACGAACGTCGCCAACAGCGGCGGGGAACCCGTCGTGGAGAGCGCCCACATCGTCTTCCCGCCTGCCGCGGCGCCCGCGGCCCACGCCCTCGCGGTCCGCGTTCCCGGTGCGCTGCTGCGGGAGGACCCGGCGGCTGCGGACGTGGCGCTCGTGCTCGGGCAGGGTTACGAGCAGCTCGCCCCGGAGGAGGCGCTCCTCCCGGCACCCGCTCCGCCGCTGCCCGAAGGGTGCCCGCCCGCCCCGGCGCCCTAGGGCCGGAACGCCGCGGACGACCGAGGGCCCCGCACCATCCGGTGCGGGGCCCTCGGTCACGAGCGGTGGCGGTGGGATTTGAACCCACGGAGGAGTTGCCCCCTCACACGCTTTCGAGGCGTGCTCCTTAGGCCGCTCGGACACGCCACCGCGGGAAACGATACACGGCGAGGGGCGGCGGCAGTGGTGAGGTGCGCGTGGTGCGGGCGCCTCAGCGCCGGTGCTCGGTGAAGAACTCCCGGAGCAACTGCGCGCACTCCCCGGCCAGCACGTCGCCCACGACCTCGACGCGGTGGTTCAGGCGGCGGTCGCGCACCACGTCGCGCAGGGAGCCCGCCGCCCCCGCCGCGGGGTCCCAGGCGCCGAGCACGAGGCGGTCGACGCGGGCCAGCACGAGGGCGCCCGCGCACATCGTGCAGGGCTCCAGCGTCACCACGAGGCTGCAGCCGGCCAGCCGCCACTCGCCCCGGCCGGCGCCGGCCGCCCGCAGCGCGAGGACCTCGGCGTGCGCCGTCGGATCGGCGTCGGCCTCCCGGGCGTTGCGGCCGCTGCCCAGCACCGCGCCCGTGGCGTCGTCGACCACCACCGCGCCGACCGGGACGTCGCCGGTGCGCAGGCAGCCCCGCGCCTCCTCCAGCGCCAGCCGCATCCACTCCTCGTACTGCGGCGGAACGCGCAGCCCCGTCAGCGCAGGGACTCCATCACGTCCGCGCAGCCGAGGCGCTCCCCGACCTCGACCAGGGCGGCGGCGGGGTCGTCGCCGCGTTCGGCCAGTTCCACGAGGTCGTCCGCCGGGCAGCCGAGGTCCGCCAGGAGTGCGGGGTCCCCCGCCCATGCCGGCTCGCCGCCGAGTTCGGCGACCGGACGCACGCCGTCCTCCGGGTCGTCACCGTCAGCGTCCTCCGCGTCCTCGTCGCCGTCCGCGGTGGCGGCCGCGGCGGGGCGGGGGAAGTCGGTCTCCAGCAGTTCCTCGGAGAACAGCGGGCCGTAGCTGCCCGAGGAGGCCGCGGGGGCGTCGGAGACGAAGAAGCGGACGTCGCCGCCCTCGTCGGCCCGCACGAGTGCGAACCACTCGTCCTCGCTCTCGATGGCGGCGAGGACGGGGCTGTCCCCCGCGGCGGCCGCGCGCAGCACGTCGGCCAGTTCCTCGAGGGAACCCGCGGGGACGTCGACGTCGCGGGCGCGCCACCCGGAGGAGTCGGAGGCCAGGACGGCGGTGAAGTAGGGCACGGAAGCATCGTGGCACCCCCCGCCACGCCGGTCGAGGCAAGCGCGCGACGGCGGACTCGCGCGGTCCCGGACCGGGAGAGCCCGGCGCGGGGGCCCGTCCGGGTAGGTTCTCCGCCATGCGCCTGCACGTCGTCGACCATCCCCTCGTCGCGCACAAGCTCACCGCGCTGCGGGACGAGCGCACGGACTCGCCGACGTTCCGCCGCCTCGCGGACGAACTGGTGACCCTGCTCGCCTACGAGGCGACGAGGGAGGTGCGCGTCGAGCCGTTCCCCATCCACACGCCGGTGGCGCAGACGACGGGCGTCCGCCTGAGCGCGCCCAAGCCGCTGGTGGTGCCCATCCTGCGCGCCGGTCTGGGCATGCTCGACGGCATGGTGCGCCTGCTGCCGACGGCGGAGGTCGGCTTCCTGGGGATGATCCGGGACGAGGAGACGCTGCAGGCCACCACCTACGCCACCCGTCTGCCGGAGGACCTCTCCGGCAGGCAGTGCTTCGCGCTGGACCCGATGCTGGCCACCGGCGGAACCCTCGTGGCGGCCATCGGGTTCCTCCTGGAGCGCGGTGCCGTCGACGTGACGGCGCTGTGCCTGCTGGCCGCCCCCGAGGGCGTCGAGGTCGTGCGCTCCGCGTTCGAGGGGGAGGCGCGCGTCACCGTCGTCACGGCCGCGGTCGACGAGCGCCTCGACGAGAACGGCTACATCGTCCCGGGGCTCGGGGACGCGGGGGACCGCCTCTACGGCATCGTCTGAGGCCTCCTGGACCGGTCCCTCCACCGTCGCCGTCCCGTCGGGGCGGGAATCCACCGACGTGACGGCACGAGAACGGCCCGGACACTCGGCGTGACGATGAAGATCAGGCATGCTGACCCTGCGTGCACATCAGGGTCCAGGGTGAGCACGCAGGGTCAGCACCATCCAGGCACGTCAATCGGGGAGGCATGAAGGATGAAGATCAACTGGCGCAAGATCCTGTGGTGGACGGTGGTGATCTTCGCGCTGTACGCGGTCTACAAGTCGCCGGAGCAGGCCGCGAGCGCGGTGCGCAGCGTGGGTGACTGGATCAGCACGGCGATCAGCAGCATCTTCAACTTCTTCGACCGGATCCTGCAGAGCTGAGGCGCGTCGTGCCAGCACACAGGGCGCCCGAGCCGGGGTTCGGCGGGCAGGAGGGCGTGCCCCGTCACGAGCCGGTGAACGGCGACGAGCGCGCCACCGGGGCCATCGACATCGGCGCTGCCAACATCGGCGCCGTCGAGGTCGGAGCCATCGAGACGGGTGGCGCCGGCACGGTGCTGCCGGTGGACGTCGTCGGCCCGCTGTCGCGCTACCTGCTGCCCAGCGAGCGGGTCGTCGTCGCCGTGCGGCGGCACCCCGCGCAGCTCGCCGAGCCGGTGGCGAGCGTGGTCGCCGGCTTCGCCCTGGTGCTGTGGCTGGACGTGGTGGCGCCGGTGATCCCCTACCTGCGGGACGTGCTCTGGCTGGCGTGGTTCGCGCTCCTGCTGCGCACGTTGTGGCGCTTCCTGGAGTGGCGGGCCGACTGGTTCATCGCCACGGACCGCCGGTTGCTGCTGCGCTACGGCGTGCTCAACCGCAGGGTGGCGATGATGCCGGTCATCAAGGTGACCGACATGAGCTACAACCAGTCGCTGCTGGGGCGCCTGCTGCACTACGGCGAGTTCGTGATGGAGTCCGCGGGGCAGGACCAGGCCCTGCGGGTCGTGAAGTGGCTGCCGGTCCCGGACCGGCTCTACCTCAGCATCTGCGCCGAGATCTTCGGGGCGGAGCGCGTTCCGCCGGTGCTGCCGGTGCCGGGCCGGCGACGGCGTGCGCGCCGCGTGCAGCGCTGAGGGCCGATCGCCCGGGGCGCCGCAGGCGGGACGCCGAACGCACGACGGGGGCGCCGGTCCGATCGGACCGGCGCCCCCGTCGTGCGTTTCAGGTGCCCGTGCGTCCGGGCGCCCCGCCAGGGGGCACCCGCGCCGGCCCGCTCAGCGGGTGGCGGCCTGGAACTGCTCGATGATGCTGGTGGAGATGGGGCCGCGGGACGCGACCGTGATGCCGTTCTCCGCGGCCCACTCGCGCACCGCGCGGGCGTCGACGGTGGCGGCCGCGGACTTCGCCGGAGCCGACTTGGCCGGAGCGGACTTGGCCGGAGCCGACTTCTTGGCCGCCGACTTCGCGGGGGCCTTGGCGGCGGTCTTCGCGGCCGGGGTCTCCTCGGCCGCGGGGGCGACGTCGGCCTTGGCCGGCTTCTGCGCACCGCGCTTGGCGGTGGACCGCGAGGCCTGCTTCTTCGCCGGGGCGGCGGGCACCTCCTCCGCGGCGGGCGCGGGCGCCTCCTCGACGACCGGCGCCGGGACGGACTTGGCGGCCGACCTCGAGGCCTGCTTCTTCGCCGGGGCGGACTTCGCCGCACGCCCGCCGGACTTCGCCGCGGGGGCCTCCCCACCGGAAGCGGCAGCGGTCAGGGCGTCCTGCAGGTCGTCCCAGGAGACGCCGACCGGCGGACGGCTCGTGGAGGGGTTCCACTGCAGACCGTTGCTGCTGATGGTGAGGACGCCGTAACGACGGCCGTTCTTCTTGACCGGCACCTCGAGGTCGGTGCTGCCGACGGAGAGTTCGGATGCGACCTTGAGAGCGACGTCGTGTGTGGCCATTCTGCACTCCGGATTGGGGGGAAGCGGGTTCAGCGGTCGGTGTGAGCGTCCCGGTTCAGGGCGGTCCGCCGGGCTGTTCCGCCGGGCGTTCTCCCTGCATAACCGAGGGTTCGCGAACCATGCTAACGGCAGCGCGGGAAAAACGTGAATCGGTGTTCCAATTCCAACTCCAGTGCCCAACTCCGGGGAAGTCGCCGTTTGTGCGGCGGCTCCTTCTCCGGCCGTCGCGCGCAGGGAGATGAGGCGCCGCGGGCGGCGACGGGCGGCGGCGTAGTCTGCGTGCGTCCCACAGGACGTCGAGAGGACCGACGATGGAGTCGCACACCGTCCGCCCACACCGATCCGCTGACGGTCCGGCGAAGGAACAGCAACTCGCCTGGCGCCTGGCGCTCGTGGCCACCGACCCGGTCGAGGTCGAGGACGAGGTCGTGGAGATGCTGGGCAACCGCATCATCGACAACGCCGCCGTCGCCGCGGCCTCGGTTGCGCGCCGCCCCGTGGTCTCCGCGCGCGCCCAGGCGCTCGCCCACCCGATGCAGCCGGGAGCCACCGTGTTCGGGCTGCCCCCGGACCGGCGCAGCTCCCCGGAGTGGGCGGCGTGGGCGAACGGCGTGGCCGTGCGCGAACTGGACTTCCACGACACGTTCCTGGCAGCCGACTACTCCCACCCCGGCGACAACATCCCGCCGGTGCTCGCCGTGGCCCAGCACACCGGACGCAGCGGGCGCGACCTCGTCCGCGGCCTGGCGACCGCCTACGAGGTGCAGATCGACCTGGTGCGCGGGATCTGCCTCCACGAGCACAAGATCGACCACATCGCCCACCTGGGCCCCGCCGCCGCGGCCGGCATCGGAACCCTGCTCGGCCTGGAGGCGGACACCGTCCACCAGGCCATCGGGCAGGCGCTGCACACCACCACGACCACCCGGCAGTCGCGCAAGGGGGAGATCTCCTCCTGGAAGGCGTACGCCCCGGCCTTCGCGGGCAAGATGGCGGTGGAGGCCGTGGACCGGGCGATGCGCGGGGAGACCTCCCCGGCCCCGATCTACGAGGGCGAGGACGGGTTCATCGCCTGGCTGCTGTCCGGGCCGGGGCACGTCTACACGGTGCCGCTGCCCGCAGCCGGGGAGCCGAAGCGGGGAATCCTCGACTCCTACACCAAGGAGCACTCCGCGGAGTACCAGTCGCAGGCCCTCATCGACCTCGCCCGCCGGATGCGCGAGCGGGTGCCGGACACCTCCCGGGTCGAGAGCGTCGTCATCCGCACGAGCCACCACACGCACCACGTCATCGGCACGGGGTCGGGCGACCCGCAGAAGATGGACCCGCACGCCAGCAGGGAGACCCTCGACCACTCCATCCCGTACATCTTCGCCGTCGCCCTGCAGGACGGCCGCTGGCACCACGTCGACTCCTACCTCCCCGAGCGGGCGCAGCGTCCCGACACTGTCCAGCTGTGGCACCGCATCCGGACCGAGGAGGACCCGGAGTGGACGCGCCGCTACCACTCCCACGACCCCGCGGAGAAGGCCTTCGGCGGGCACGTCACCATCACCCTCGACGACGGCACGGTCCTGGAGGACGAGCTCGCCGTGGCCGACGCGCACCCGCTCGGGGCGCGTCCCTTCTCCCGCCCGCAGTACGTGGAGAAGTTCCGCACCCTCGCCGAGGGCGTCCTCGAGCCGCAGGAGCAGGACCGCTTCCTCGCCGCGGTGGAGGAACTGCCCGACCTGGGAGCCGGCGACCTGGACCGCCTCACGTTCGAGGTGCCCGCGGACCGGCTCGGCGACACCCCCGGGACGAGCAGGGGGATCTTCTGATGCTGGGTTCCACCACCTCCGCCACCGACAAGCGCGCCGCCTTCCGCGCGGGGCTGGCCTCCGGGCGGCTGCTGCGGATGCCGGGCGCGTTCTCCCCCCTCGTCGCCCGGCTCATCGAGGAGATCGGCTTCGACGGCGTCTACGTCTCCGGTGCGGTCCTCTCCGCGGACCTCGCCCTGCCGGACATCGGGCTGACCACGCTCACCGAGGTCACCTCCCGCGGCGGCGCCATCGCCGGCGCGACGGGCCTGCCCTCGCTGCTGGACACCGACACCGGCTTCGGGGAACCACTGAACGCGGCCCGCACGGTGCGCGCAGCCGAGGACGCCGGGTTGTCGGGCATGCACCTGGAGGACCAGGTGAACCCCAAGCGCTGCGGCCACCTCGACGGCAAGGCCGTCGTGGACGTGCAGACGATGCTCGGCCGGATCCGGGCGGCCGTGTCCGCGCGGCGGGACCCGGACTTCGTCCTCTGCGCCCGCACGGACGCCCGCGGTGTGGAGGGGCTGACCCCGGCGATCGACCGGGCGAAGGCCTACGCCGACGCCGGAGCGGACATGATCTTCGCGGAGGCGCTCGCCGACGAGTCCGAGTTCGAGGCGTTCCGCGCCGCGGTCGACGTGCCGCTGCTGGCCAACATGACGGAGTTCGGCAAGTCGAAGCTGCTCAGCGCCGCCACCCTGGAGTCGCTGGGGTTCAACGTCGTCATCTACCCGGTGACCACGCTGCGCATCGCCATGGGCGCGGTGGAGGCGGGGCTGCGGACCATGGCGGCGGAGGGCACCCAGGAGAGCCTGGTCCCGCAGATGCAGACCCGGGGCCGGCTGTACGAGCTGCTGGACTACTCCGCGTACGCCCAGTTCGACACGGCCATCTACGACTTCAGCCTGACCGCCGCCCAGGGCGGCTCCAGTGCGACCGCCGCCCAGGGCGGCTCCAGCGGGACAGCCGCCGGCGACGACGCCGGGGGCCGGGACGAGGAAGGGGCGCAGCGATGACGGCAGCGACGGACGGCACGGCGGCAGGCGCGGGGTCCGGTGCGGAGGAGCCGCAGATCCGCAAGGGCCTCGCGGGGGTCGTCGTGGACACCACCGCCGTCTCCAAGGTGGTTCCCGAGACCAACTCGCTGACCTACCGGGGCTACCCGGTCCAGGAGCTGGCGCAGTCGTGCAGCATGGAGGAGGTCGCGCACCTGCTCTGGCACGGGGAACTGCCCACCGCCGCCGAGCTGGCGGCCCAGCAGCAGGAGGAGCGCTCCCAGCGGGCGCTGGACCCGGTGCTGCGCGGTGTGCTGGACGCCCTGCCCACCACCTGCCACCCGATGGACGTCCTGCGCACCGCGGTGAGCGTCCTGGGCGCGCGCGACCCCCGGGCCGCGCGCGACGACCGCGAGACCAACCTCGCCAAGTCGCTGACCCTGTTCGCCCAGCTGCCCGCGGTCGTCGCCCACGACATGCGCCGCCGCCGCGGGCTGGAGCCGGTCGAACCCGACGCGGAGCTCGGCTACTCCGAGAACTTCCTGCGGATGTGCTTCGGGGAAGTCCCCGACGAGGTGTCCGTGCGCGCCTTCGAGGTCTCCCTCGTGCTCTACGCGGAGCACTCCTTCAACGCCTCCACGTTCGCCGCGCGCGTCGTCACCTCCACGCTGTCGGACCTGCACAGCGCCGTGACGGCCGCCATCGGGGCGCTGAAGGGACCGCTGCACGGCGGGGCCAACGAGGCCGTCATGCACGCCATGCTCGAGATCGGCGACCCCGAGCGGGCCGCGGACTGGCTGCGCGGCGAGATCGCAGCCAAGCGGAAGATCATGGGTTTCGGCCACCGCGTCTACCGCAACGGCGACTCCCGCGTCCCCACGATGGAGGCGGCGTTCCGCGAGCTGGCGGCCGCCCGCGGCGGGGAGAAGTGGGTGCGCATGTACGAGGAGCTGCAGCGCACCATGGCGGAGGAGAAGGGCATCCACCCCAACCTCGACTTCCCGACCGGGCCCGCCTACCACCTGCTCGGCTTCGACATCGAGGTGTTCACGCCCCTCTTCGTCATGAGCCGGGTCACGGGGTGGACGGCGCACATCGTCGAGCAGCTCGAGGCGAACGCCCTCATCCGGCCGCTGAGCCACTACGTCGGACAGCCGCAGCGCAGCGTCCCCGTCCGCTGAGCGGGCGCCCCTCGCGGGATCGTCACACGGAGCCCCCGGCCACCCGGCCGGGGGCTCCGCCCGTTCCGGCGGCGCAGGAGGGGCCGCCGCCCGCGCCTGCACGCACCCCCCGCCACGTCCACCGTCATCTGCGCGTCACGAACCCGGCCGCCCGGATGACACCTGTGTGACGTTCGCGCCTGCGGGTCGGATCCGGCTGGTGGGCCCCCGCGGCCGGGGGCACGGTCGATGTGGCGCACGAACGAGCCGTCGAGAACGAGCCACCCAGAACGAGGAGGAGCTATGACGATCACATTCCGCACGCGTCACCGCGCAGGGGTCGCCGCCGCCGGCGTCCTCGTGGCCTCGACCCTGGGCCTGTCCGCCTGCGGGGACACCGCGGGCCCCGAGCGCGGCACGACCGTCGAGGACGTGCAGGAGAACGTCGCCGAGGACATCGAGGTCGGCGAGGAGACCGAGGCCGGCCTCGGCGAGGGCGAGGTCAGCGGGGACATCGGGGTCGACGACTCCAACGCCGTCGTGGGCACCTACGAGGGCGCCTACGACCCCGAGTTCTACAACGACATCAAGAGCTTCTACGACAAGCCGGTCACGGTCTCCGCCGAGGTCAGCGAGGTCATCTCGCCCACCGCGTTCGTCATCGCCGGAACCGCCGGCACGACCGTGGACCCGCTGCTCATCGTGAGCGCCACCGAGGTCGCCGGCGTGGAGGAGGGCCAGGTCGTCGAGGTCACCGGCACCGTCCACGAGACCTTCGACCTCCCGCAGGTCGAGGAGAGCATGGGCATCGACCTCGGCGACGACATCGGCGAGGAGTGGGGCGAGAAGCCCTACATCGCCGCCACCAGCGTCGACACCGAGGTCGCACCCGCCCAGTGACCGCCCCACCGGTGACCTCCCCGGTCACCGGTGGCCCCGGACGCCGTCCCCGCCCGTCCCCCGCCGAGGCGGGCGGGGACGGTCATCACCACCGCAGCAGGAGGAGAACCCCCATGGTCATCGGACGACGACCCCGGACCCCCGCGGCGGCGACGGCCGCTCTGGCCGTGGCCCTGCTCGGCCTCACCGGTTGCGCCGCCTACGACGAGGACGAGGGCCAGCTGGTGGCGTCGGAGGCCCGCGAGGGCGCCGGCGCGCCGCACAACTACCCGCCCCCCGGCGAGGAGCCCGGCCCGGCGATCCAGGGCGGCCCGCCCCAGGTCTACGACCTCGAGTTCGCGCAGAACATCGGCGATCAGGTCGACGGGGAGGCGACCATCCTCGGGGACGTCGTCAGCGTCCACCCCCCGGCCGCCTTCGTGCTCGGCAGCACCGAGGGAGACGGCGCGAACCCGCTCCTCATCGTCGCCCCCAGCGGCGTCGAGGGCATCGCGGAGGGGGAGACCGTCCAGGTCACCGGGACCGTCCGCGAGATCGACGACCTCGAGGAGGTCATCGCCGGCCTCGACGTGGACATCGACCCCGGCCTGGGCCAGAACGACGACAGGGCCTTCGTCGTCGCGGAGGAGGTCGACGCCTCCGTCCCGCCCAGCCAGTGAGCGGCCGGCGGTTCCCGCCCGGTTCCGCGTGGCGGGAACCGCGGGGCTCGGGGAGGATCAGCGACCGTGACCCGATCCGTGCTCGTCGTCGAGGACGACGCGCGCATCCGCCGGGTGGTCCAGCTCACCCTGGCCGGGGAGGGCTTCGAGGTCGTCGAGGCGGGCTCCGGGGAGGAGGCGCTGGACGCCCTGCGGCACCACCAGCCCGACGTCGTCCTGCTCGACCTGGTCCTGCCGGGGATCGACGGTTTCGAGGTCTGCCGCCGGATCCGCCGCGGCAGCGACGTGCCGATCATCATGGTGACGGCCCGGGCGGACAGCCACGACGTCGTCGCCGGGCTGGAGGCGGGTGCCGACGACTACGTCTCCAAGCCCTTCGTGCCGAAGGAGCTGTCCGCGCGGGTGCGAGCCGCCCTGCGCCGCGCCAACGGTGCCAGCGCCCCGCACACCATCACCGTGGGGCCGCTGGAGATCTCACCCGAGGACGCGGTGGTCCTGCGCGACGGCACGCGCCTGGACCTGACCCGGACGGAGTTCCGGCTCCTGTGCGAACTCGCCTCCTCCCCGGGCCGGGTGTTCTCCCGCGAGGAGCTGCTGGAGCGGGTGTGGGGGTACGGCTACTTCGGCGACAACCGGCTGGTCGACGTCCACGTCCACCGGCTGCGCGGCAAGGTGGAGGACGACCCCAGCCGGCCCGCGCACATCGTGACGGTGCGCGGCATGGGGTACCGGATCCAGCCGTGACCGCGCCTCCTGGCGATGCGACCGGCAGCGGACGCCGCCACGGAGCGGGGCGCCTCCGCAGGTGGCGCAGCCTGCGTGGACGCGCCGCGCTCGCCTTCACCGCACTGGCCGCCCTGCTCACCGCGGTCACGTCGACGGGGGTCTGGCTGACCGTCTCCCAGTACCTGCTCCTGCAGCGGGAACGCGTCACGACCGCCCAGAGCCTCGCCAACGCCGACCGGCTGCAGCGGGGACTGCGGACGGAGGGGCTCTCCGCCCCCCAGCTGCTCGCCCAGCTGCCCCGCGAGACGGGCTCCACGTCGCTGCTGGTCGACGGCGGGCAGTGGTTCACCACGTCCCTGCGCGTCGGGCGCGACGATCTCCCCCTCCCGCTGCGCCGGGCCGCGCTGCGCGGGGAGGCGTCCCACCAGCGCATCCAGCTGGGGGGGCACACCGTTCTCGCCGTCGGCGTGCCCCTGCAGGGGGAGGGGCGCGCCTACTTCGAGGTGTTCCCCCTCGACGAGCTCGACGAGACGTACCGCACGCTCGGCACGGTGCTCCTGGTCGCCGGCGCGGTCGTGCCCGTCCTGGCGCTCGGCCTCGGCTGGTGGCTGACCCGGCCGGCGCTGCGGCCCATCGACCGGGTGGGAGCCGCAGCCGCCGCGATCGCCTCGGGCCAGCTCGACGCGCGCATCGACCACCACGGCGACCCCGACCTCGTGCCGCTCGCGACGTCCTTCAACCGCACCGCCGCCGCCCTGGAGCGGCGGGTGCGGGCCGACGCCCGGTTCGCCTCCGACGTGGCGCACGAGCTGCGCACCCCGCTCACGGCCATGCTCGGCGCGCTCTCCCTCGTCGAGCAGCACCGCGAGCGCCTGCCCGGAACGGGGCGGGAGGCCCTGGACCTGCTGCAGGAGGAGGTGGACCGCTTCTCCCGCCTGGTGCAGGACCTGCTGGAGATCTCCCGCAGCGACGCGGGCAGCCACGACCTGGTGCTGGAGGAGGTGGACCTCGCCGACTTCGTGTGCCAGGCGCTGCCCGAGCACGCCCACCCCCTGGTGACCCGCGGGCCGGATGGCGACGGCCTCGTCGTCCGCACGGACAAGCGCCGCCTCCGGCAGGTCGTCGCCAACCTCGTCGACAACGCCGACAAGCACGGCGGCGGCCTGACCCGCGTGACGGTCGCCCGGGTGGGCCGCAACGCCGAGGTGCTCGTCGACGACGCCGGACCGGGCGTGGACCCCGCCGAGCGCGAGCGCATCTTCGAGCGCTTCGCCCGCGCGCGCGGCTCGGCGAGCAGCAGCAGCGAAGGGGCGGGGCTCGGGCTGTCGCTGGTCGAGCGGCACCTGCAGCTCCTGGGCGGCTCCGTCACGGTGGTGGACAGCCCCGAGGGCGGTGCGCGGTTCCGGGTGCTCCTGCCGCTGGAGGTGGCACCGTGGCGACGCTGAGCGTCCGCCGGGCGCGCGTGCTGCCCGCGGTCGGCCTGTGCACGCTCCTGCTGACCACGGCCACGACGTGCGGCATCCCCCCGCAGGAGCGTCCGGTGCCGCTGCCCCGGCAGTCCGCCCCCGACCTGCCGACCGTGGGGGAGCCCCGGCGCGGGGCCATGGTCATGTCCGCGTACTTCGTCCGGGACGGCCGCCTGGTCCCCGTCCGCCGCGAGCTGGCCGAGGCGACGCCCCAGGCCGCCCTGGAGGCCCTGGTCGCCGGGCCCACGGGCGCCGAGGCCGCGTCGGGCATCCGCACGGCCCTGGCACCGCAGCGGCTCGAGGTCCTCGCCCGCGACGGGGTGTCCCCGGAGACGGTGGTCGTCCAGGCGGACGGGGAGCTGGCGAGCGTCTCCGGCGGCGACCAGCTGCTGGCGGTCGCCCAGCTGGTGTGGACGGCCACGGAACTGCCCGCCACGCGCAGGGTCCGCGTCGTGGTGGACGGGGCCGCGGTGGAGGTGCCCACCGATGCCGGCCTCGCGCGCACCGCGGTCGGCAGGGAGGACTACGACACCGTGGCACCACCGCCGAAGACGTCGGCGCCGTCGAAGCCGCCGAAGCCGCCGAAGCCGTCGGAGCCCGCGCCGTCGGAGCCCGCGCCGCTGGAACCCGCGCCGCTGGAACCGGCCCCGCTGGAACCCGCGCCGCTGGAACCCGCGCCGCTGGAACCCGCGCCGCTGGAACCCGCGCCGCTGGAACCCGCGCCGCTGGAACCCGCGCCGCTGGAACCTGTGCCGGCGGAGCCCGTCCCCTCGGACGCCGATGCGGGCCCGGCCGCACCGGTCGTCGTCCCCCTGCCCGCCGGGCGCGACGCCGGAGGCGACGATGGAGAAGGCTGATCCGGTCCTCGGGCAACCGGAGGGCCGGCGTTCCGAGGACGCCGCCGAGCAGCAGCCCGCTGGCCCCGCCGGGGAGCGCCCCGAGCGGTACCCCGGGAGGCGGGTCCCGGCCTGGACCGTGCGGACCCTCGCCTACTCCGGTGCCGTGCTGGCCGTCGCGGCGGTCTGCTGGCTCGTCGGCACGGTGGTGCTCCGCCTCTGGCTGGTCAGCGCCACGATCGCGGTGGCCCTGCTGTTCACCGCGCTGCTCGCCCCGCTCACCCTCCGGATGCGCCGCGGTGGCCTGCCCGCGGTCCTCGCCGCCCTGCTGTCGCTGATCCTCCTCGTCGGCATCCCGGCCGCGGTCGCCGCCCTCGTGTGGTCCCGCGTCAGCGAGCAGGTGGAGGACCTCACCCCGGTCGTGACGCAGGGCATCGACGACATCCGGAACTGGCTGACGACCGGGCCGCTGCAACTCGACCCGGCCCGCGTCGCCGAACTGCGCAACCAGATGGTCAGCGCCGTCAGCAGCGCGGTCCCCACCCCGGTGGGCGGGGCGCGCACCCTGCTGCAACTGCTCACCGCCGTGGCGCTGGGCCTCTTCGCGGTCTTCTTCTTCCTCAAGGAGGGAGAGGAGATGTGGCGCTGGCTCGTCCGCCGCGTGACGCCCCGGCACCGGGCGACGGTGGACCGCGCCGGACGGGCGGCGTGGGGCACGCTCACCGGCTACGTGGTCGGCCTGACGCTGGTGGCCCTGGCCGACGCCGTGCTCATCGGCACGGGGCTCTTCTTCGTCGGAGTCCCGCTGTGGCTCTCGCTGGCGCTGCTGACCTTCGTCGGCGCCTACGTGCCCATCCTGGGAGCGACGGTGGCCGGGGCCGTGGCCGTCCTCGTCACGATGGTCACCAACGGCCCGCAGGACGCCCTCATCGTGCTCGGGATCGTGCTGCTCGTGCAGCAGGTGGAGGGCAACCTGCTGCAACCCCTCGTCGTGGGCCGGGCGGTGCAGCTGCACCCGGTGGTCGCCCTCGTGGCCGTCACCGCCGGCACGCTCCTGCTCGGCATCACCGGCGCCCTCCTGGCGGTTCCCCTCACGGCCGTGGTCTACCGCGTCCTGGCGGCGGTCAACGCCGACCGGAGCTGACCGGGCGCCCGCGAGCGCACACGCAAGAGGCCCCCGAGCATGCTCGGGGGCCTCTCACGTCGCTGTCTCAACGAGTGCGCCCGAAGGGATTCGAACCCCTAACCTTCTGATCCGTAGTCAGATGCTCTATCCGTTGAGCTACGGGCGCAGGCGCCGCATCCCGTGTCGGGGCGCAGCGGCCGGGGTCAACCATAGCGGCCCGTCCCGTCAGCGCCTAATCGCCCCCCGTCCGGTGGACGAGCCGCGCTGGGCGCGGCGGGGAGGCCGCAGGCGGGTCCCGGACGGCTCCCGCGGCCACCATCGGGAACGTCCGCGAGACGACGAAAGCCCCGCCCCGGCGAACCGGGACGGGGCTTTCCACTGCGGAGGTGGCGGGATTTGAACCCGCGAGGGGGTTGTAGCCCCCAACCCGCTTAGCAGGCGGGCGCCATAGACCGGACTAGGCGACACCTCCGCTCAAAAGGCTAGCAGTCGCCCTCGGGCGGAGCCGCCACCGGGGAGGCCCGTGCCAGGATCGGGGCGTGAGCGAGCCCGCGGCGCCCCACCCGCCGACCCGTCCCGGACGCACCGCCGACGGCGCGGGGGGCGGCTCGGGGACCCGGCCGGGCGGGGGAGTCAGGCGCAGGACGGCGCTCATCGCCGGCGCCGCGGGTGCCGTCGTCGCCGCCGGGGCCGGAGCCGCCGTGGTGCTCACCCGCCGGCCCGATCCCGAACCCGCCCGCCGAGCGGCGGAAGCCGTCGCGGCCGCCTGGAACGAGAGCCGGTGGGACGCGGTCACCTGGGACGGGCCGGTCACGCCCGCCGCGGTGACGGACCGGTACGCCGCCGCGACGCAGGGGCTCGCCGCGGGAGGGGTCACCGGACCCGAGGTCGCGCTCGCCGGGGTCGACAGCACCCGGCTCGCCGAGGGCCGCGCCCGCGCCACCTACGACGTGTCGTGGCAGGCCGGCCCCCAGCGGTGGACCTACCGCAGCACCGCCGACCTCGTCCGCCCCCCGGAGGGCGAGCCCGACACCTGGCGGGTGCGGTGGGCGCCCTCCCTGATCCACCCCGAGCTCACCGAGGGGGCCACCCTGACCGCCGTCCGGGAGCAGCCGCCCCGCGCCGAGGTCCTCGGCCGCGACGGCACCCCCGTCGTGACCGACACGCAGGTCGTCGACGTGGGCGTCCACCCCGCCCGCACCGGCGACCCCGCAGCCACCGCCGCAGCGGTCGCCGAGGTCCTCGACGTCGACGCCGCCAAGCTCACCGAGCGCATCCGAACAGCGGAACCCGACGCCTTCGTGCCCGTCCTCACCCTGCGCCGCACCGACTTCGACGCGCAGCAGGAACGGCTCCGGCCCGTCCCGGGCGTGGTCTTCCGCGCCGGCGTGCTGCCCCTCGCCCCCACCCGCGCCTTCGCCCGGTCCCTGCTCGGCGGGGTCGGGGAGGTGACGGCCGAGCTGGTCGAGGAGTCCGGCGGCCGCCACGTCCCCGGCGACCGGGTGGGGCTGTCCGGGCTGCAGCGCCGCTACGACGAGCGCCTCGGCGGCGCACCCGGCGTCCTCGTCCAGCTCACCGGGGGGACCGGCGCAGCCGCGCGGACCCTCTTCGAGGTCCCCGCCAGCCCCGGCGAGGCCGTCGGCACCACCCTCGACGAGCGCGTGCAGAACGCCGCCGACGAGGTGCTCGCCACCGTCGGCCCGCAGTCCGCGATCGTGGCGGTCGACGTCCCCACCGGAGACGTCCTCGCCGTCGCCAACGGCCCCGCCACCGGTGGCGACCGCGCCCTCACCGGCCGGTTCCCACCCGGCTCCACCTTCAAGGTGGTGAGCACCCTCGCGCTGCTGGAGAAGGGCCTCACGGCGGACGAGCCGGTGCCCTGCCCCCCGACGTTCACCGTCGACGGGCGCAGCTTCCGCAACTTCGAGGGCGAGGCCCTCGGGGAGACGACCTTCCGCACCGACTTCGCGATGTCCTGCAACACCGCCTTCGCCGACCTGAGCTCCCGCCTCGACGACGGGGACCTGGCCGCCGCCGCGGCCCGGCTCGGAATCGGCACTGGCTGGGACGTCGGGGTGGACGCCTTCGACGGCGACGTGCCCGTCACCGAGTCCGCCGTCGACCGGGCCGCGGCCGCGTTCGGGCAGGGCCGCACCCTCGTCAGCCCCCTCGCCCTCGCCGTCGCCGCCGCCTCCGTCGCCCGCGGCGCCACCGTCGAGCCGCGCCTCGTCGTCGACCCCGCCCCCGAGGGCGCGGCCGCACCGCCCGTCGACCTGCCGGCCGCGTCGGTGGCCACCCTGCACGAGCTCATGCGCGCCGTCGTCACCGACGGCACGGCCCCCGTGCTGCGCGACTGCCCCGGCGGGGAGGTCTTCGCCAAGACCGGCACGGCCGAGCACGGGCAGCAGGTCCCTCCCGAGACCCACGCCTGGCTCGTCGGCTGGCAGGGCAGCACGGCCTTCGCCGTGTTCGTCGCCGAGGGGCGCAGCGGGGGCAGCACCGCCGCTCCCGTCGCCCGTGCCTTCCTCGAGCGGCTCGCGCTAGGGTGAGCGCCCTCCTCGTGCAGCGCGCACCCACGGGCACCCGTCGGCGGGGTGCGAGAGCACTTCCCGGGCGACACGCAACTCGGCATGCCCCAGGAATTGCCATCGCTGCCCCATTGGGGTGAAGATGCTTGCTGTAGGCCCTCTGGGCTACACACCGGACCCGGCTCATCCCCCCCGAGCCGGACCGTAGACGGCCCCCGCTCCCCCCCAGCGGGGGCCGTTCCACGTCCGGCGCCGGATGCGCGGTCGCCGCCCCGGCCTCCCGGCGCGAGGACCCGCGCCCGGTCCACAACCGGCCCCTCCGGGCCGCGCGTCCACAGCTGCGCCGCTCCCGACCGTCCCCGCCTCCTCGGCGCACCACGGTGGTCCCCCGCCCACCGCACCGAGGAGGACCCGCCGTGGCCGCCCCGACCCGCCACCCGAGCCCGCACCCCGGCGACGCCGCCGTGCTCTGCACCGCAGACGAGGAGCTGGCCGCCGCGGTCCAGCGCATCGCCGCCGCCGCCGGCTGCGCGTCCCTGCCGCACCGCCGGACGCCCGATCCGGGCCCGGCCCCCACCGGCACGCGGGCGCGCCTGCTGCTCGTGGGCGCCGACGTCCTGACCGGCAGCCGCGCCGGCCGGCGCCTCCCGTCCGGCACGGAGGTCGTCGTCCTGAGCCTCGCACCCGCCCCGGAGGACCTGTGGCAGCGCGCCGCAGACGCCGGCGCCTGCCACGTCGCCGTCCTGCCCGAGGCCGAGGCGTGGCTGCTGGAGCGCCTCGCCGACCTCGCCGACCACCTCGCCGACCAGCTCACCGACACGGGCCAGGTGGTCGGCGTCGTCGGCGGCTGCGGCGGCGCCGGCGCCAGCGTCCTGGCGAGCGCCCTGGCCGGCACCGCCGCCGCCCGCGGCAGCGCCACCCTCCTCGTCGACGGCGACCCCCTCGGCGGCGGGCTCGACCTCCTCCTCGGCGCCGAGGACCTCCCCGGCCTGCGCTGGGCGGACCTGCTGCGGGTGCGCGGGAGGCTGCGCGCCGACGTGCTGCACGCCGTGGTGGCCCCCGAACCCGGGTTGCACCTGCTGTCCTGGGGACGCGAGGCCAGCCACGAGCTGCCCACCGACGCCGTGGAGTCCGTGCTCTCCGCCGCCCGGCGCTCCCACGAGCTCACCGTCTGGGACCTGCCCGCCCGCCCCCGCGGCGCCGGCCTCGACGCCCTCGCCGCCTGCGACGAGGTCCTCCTCGTGGTCCCCGCCCGGGTGCGCGCCGCCGCCGCGGCACGCCGGGTCGCCGAGCTCCTCGCGCCCCGCACCAGCCGGCTCCGGCTCGTCGTGCGCGGCCCCGCACCCACCGGCCTCGACGCCGACGCCCTCGTCGAGGCCGTCGGCGTCCCGCTGGCCGGGGACCTCGCCGCCGAGAAGGACCTCGACGTCGCCGTGGACCGCGGGGAGGGTGTTCCGCAGCGCCGGCGCAGCCCGCTGCGCGCCTGGTGCGAGGAGTGGCACGAGGAGTTCCTGGCCGCCCGCGCGCTCGCGGGTGCACTGTGATCGGCACCCCGGCCGGTGACCGCGAGGCCCTCCCCGGCCTGACCGCCCGGGTGCGGGCGCGCCTGGCCCGGCACGGCGGGGAGCTCACCCCGCAGGAGGTGGCCGCCGCGGTGCGCGCGGAGGGAGTGGTGCTCGGCGCGGCGTCGCTGCTGGAGCTCGTCGACGCCCTGCGGGCCGAGCTCGTGGGCCTCGGCCCCCTCGAAGCGGTGCTGCGCACGCCCGGAACGACCGACGTCCTCGTCAACGGCGGCGGCGCCGTCTGGTGCGACCGCGGCGAGGGCCTCGTCCGGGTCGCCGTGGACCTCGGAGGGGAGGCGGGGGCCCGGGCGCTCGCCGTGCGGCTGGCCGCCGGAGCCGGGCGACGGCTCGACGACGCCAGCCCCTGCGTCGACGGGCGCCTCCCCGACGGCACCCGCCTGCACGCGGTCCTGCCGCCGGTGTCCCCCGAGGGCACCCACCTGTCCCTGCGGGTGCCCGCCGCGACCCGGTTCGGCCTGGACGACCTCGTGGCCGCCGGCGCGATCCCCGACGGCTGGGCGCCGGTGCTGCGGGCCGTCGTGGAGCAGCGGCTGTCCTTCCTCGTCTCCGGGGGCACCGGGGCCGGCAAGACCACCGTCCTGGAGGCCCTGCTGGGCCAGGTCGGCCCCGGCGAGCGGATCGTGCTCGTCGAGGACGCCGGGGAGCTGCGCCCCGCGCACCCGCACGTCGTCCGGCTGGAGGCCCGGCGGCCCAACGTCGAGGGCCGCGGCGAGGTGCCCCTGGAGGTCCTGGTGCGGCAGGCGCTGCGGATGCGGCCGGACCGGCTCGTCGTCGGGGAGTGCCGCGGTCCGGAGGTGCGCGACCTCCTCGCGGCGCTGAACACCGGGCACGCGGGCGCCGGGACCGTGCACGCCAACACCTCCGCCCACGTCGTGGCCCGCCTGCAGGCGCTCGGCGCCCTCGCCGGGATGGCCCCCGCCGCCGTGGACGCGCAGTTCACCGCCGCCGTGGACGTCGTCCTGCACGTGCAGCGCGACCGGCGGGGGCGGCGGCTGCGGGAGGTCGCGGTCGTCGGCGGTGACGGCGGTGCGCCGCTCGTGCAGCCGGCGCTGCTCGACGGGCCGTCGGAGCGCACCACCGCCCACGGCTGGCAGGCGCTGGCGCGACGGCTGGGCCTCGACCCGGGCCGACCTCCGGGAGCGCGTGCGGGCGTGGGGAGCCGGCAGTGCTGACGGCGGTCGCGGTCGCCAGCGCCTGCGCCTGCGCAGGGGCGGTGCTGCTGACACCCGGCCCCGACGCCGCGCGACGCCTGCGCCGGCCCGGGCCCCGCCCAGCGGTCGCGGAGGCCGCGGTCCACCGTGGTCTGCGCGCCCGGCTCGGCGCCCGCACCGGCGCCCCGCGCACCGGCGAGGAGGAGCAGCTGCTGCGCTCGGCCGTCCTCGCGGAGCGGCTGGCGGCGCTGCTGAGCGCCGGGACCGACCCGGCCACGGCGTGGTTCCGGGCCGGTGCCTCCAGCGGGCTGGGCGACGAGGTCGCCGCGGCGCTGGGCCGTGCCGGGGCCGGCGGGGAGGACGTCGAGCCCCTCCTGCGCTCCGCCGGCCTGACCGCCGCCGGGCCGGTCGCCGCCTCGTGGCGGCTGTCGCAGCGGTGCGGAGCGGCGGCCGGGGACGTCCTCGCCAGGTGCGCAGCGGGGCTGCGCGAGTCCGCCGACGCGCGCGCGGCGGTGCGCTCGGCGCTGGCGGGTCCCCGCGCGAGCGCCCGGGTCGTGTCGGTGCTGCCCCTGCTCGGCCTGCTCCTCGGAGCCCTCCTGGGGGCCTCGCCGCTGCAGGTCCTGCTCGGCACCTGGCCTGGTCGCGGCTGCGCCGCCGTCGCCCTCGTGCTCGCACTGCTGGGCCGGGCCTGGACCCGGGCGCTCGTCCACCGCGCCGAGGCGGCCGGGGGGCGGGCCGCGTCCCCGCGGGGCGGACGGCGGTGAGCGGGACCGGCCTGCTGGTGGGGCTGCTCGCCGCGGCGGTCGTCCTCCTGCTCCCCGCCCGGGCCGGGGAGCAGCGGCTGGGCCCGCCGCCGCGCCCGCCGGGGCAGGGCGCGGCAGGACCCGGCCGGAGGGTGGGGCGCTCGCTCCTCACCCGCGGTGCCCGCACCGCGCGGCGGGGCGCCGGCGGGGACCCGGACCCGGAGCCGGACCTGCCGCTGCTGCTGGACCTGGTCGCCGCCGCCACCCGCTCCGGCTGCCCGCCCGGGGCCGCTCTCGACGCGGTCCTCGACGTGCTGCCCGCCGCCTGCACCGCCGACCTCCGGCGCGTCCGGGCCCAGCTCTCCCTCGGCGCGCCGCCGGAGAGCGCCTGGGCGGACGTGCCGGCCCCGCTGCACCGCCTGCGCGACCCCCTGCTGCTGTCCGCGGCCACGGGTGCCCCGGCCGCCGCGCTGCTCGAGGCGGCCGCCACCGAGGCGCGGCGGGACGGGCGGCGGGCGGCGGAGGTGGCGGCGGCCCGGCTCGGAGCGCTCCTCGTCCTGCCGCTGGGGGCGTGCACGCTGCCCGCCTTCGTCCTGCTGGGCGTCGTGCCCGTGCTGCTGTCGCTGTCCGCGGACGTGCTGACCGGCCCCTGAGCGCAGGCGCTCCCGTGGACGTCCGGGCGCCCGCGCTCCGGTGACCAACCTGGGCGGATGCGCTCCCGGCGGCCCGGACCGGCTGGCAGACTCCCCGCCGTGGTCGCCCCCGAGCCCGCCGCCCCCCACGTCCCCGCGGTCGTCGCCGTCAGCCGCGACGGGGCGCACCGCTTCTCGAAGCCGACCACCGAGGAGGTCCGGCTCCTCGAGGGGCTCGG
This sequence comes from Kineococcus xinjiangensis, assembly GCF_002934625.1. Classification (GTDB taxonomy): domain Bacteria; phylum Actinomycetota; class Actinomycetes; order Actinomycetales; family Kineococcaceae; genus Kineococcus_A; species Kineococcus_A xinjiangensis. The sequence goes on from NZ_PTJD01000012.1 coordinate 118,220, forward strand.
CGTCGACGGCGACGCCCACGCTGGCGTCACCGTCCAGCACCGCTCCCGCGTGGCCCGCGACCCCAGCCGGCCGAACCTGCGGCAGGTGCACCTCGTCCACTCCGAGCTGCACGACGAGCTGCGCGCCCAGGGCCTCCCCGTCGGCCCCGGGGAGCTGGGGGAGAACGTCACCACGCGCGGCGTGGACCTCCTCGGCCTGCCCCGCGGGACCGTGCTCCGGCTCGGACCCGAGGCCGAGGTGGAGGTCACCGGGCTGCGCAACCCCTGCCGGCAGATCGACGACTTCCGGCCCGGCGCGCTGCGGGCCGTGCTCGACCGCGACGCCGCGGGCCGCCTCGTGCGCAAGGCCGGCGTCATGGCGGTGGTCCGCCGCGGAGGGCGGGTCGCACCGGGCGACGCCGTGGTGGTCGTGCTCCCCGACGGCGCGCACGAGCCCCTGCAACCCGTGTGAGCGGCTCCGCGGCCACGGGCGCACCGCCACCGGTGCCCGCAGGGGGCCTCGGCGTTGGGCCGTTCGGGGGGACCGGTGCCGCTCCGGCCCGGGCGGTGACCGGTCGTGGGGAGGATCGGGCGGTGCCGCCCGCCCCCGAGCCCCGCTTCGTCCGGTGGCTGTGCGGGAACGGCCAGGACCGCGCCCGCTACGCCGACATGTACTCGCGGTTCGCGAGGGTCTACCTCTTCGGCGCCCTCGTCGGCACCGCCGTCCTGCTCGCGGCCGTCTGGTTCGGCTGGGTCCTGCTCGTCCTGCACCTGCTCGCCATGGTCACGATCGCGGGCTCCGCCAGCCTGCGCCCGCGCGCCCGGTACCCCGAGGTGGTGGGCGCCTGCGGGTTCGTGCTCCTCGAGCTGAACCTGGCGGCCTCGGTGGCGGTGACCGGTGGCGTCAGCAGCCCGCTGCTGCCGCTGGTGGCCGTGCCGGTGCTGGGGCAGGCGGTCTGCTTCCGGCCCCGGGCGATCCTCGTCGGGGCCGCGCTGGGGGCCGCGCTCACCGTGCTGGGCTGCGGAGCGGCGACCGCCCTGCCCCCGCCGCCCCCGGCGCCGGACGTCCTGCTGCTCGTCTCCAGCCTGATGGTCCTCGCCTGCGTCGTCCTCCTCGCCCACCTGCTCGTCTCCTCAGACCTGCTCTCCCGCGGCGAGGCGATGCTCGACCCGCTCACCGGCCTGCACAACCGCAGGCTCCTCGAGTCGCACCTGGAGGAGGCGTGCCGGCAGGCGTGGCTGACGGGGCGGCCGGTCTCGGTGGTGGTGTGCGACCTCGACCACTTCAAGGGCGTCAACGACGGGCACGGGCACGGCCGCGGTGACGCCGTGCTGCGGGGGTTCGCCGCGCTCCTGCGCGAGGCCGTCGGCGAGGAGGGCCTCGTGCACCGCATGGGCGGTGAGGAGTTCCTCGTGCTGCTGCCGGGCTGCGGGGCGGGGCGGGCCGTGCGGCTCGCCGAGCTCGTCCGGGCCCGGACCGACGAGGGGCGGGTGGCGGGCCTGCACGTCACGGCCTCGCTCGGCGTGGCGACGGCGGGTCCCGGGCACACCGACGCGACCCGGCTGGTGCACGAGGCCGACACGGCGCTCTACGAGGCGAAGCGCTCCGGCCGCAACCGCGTCGTCTGCGCCACGCGGACGCCCTGAGCCGTCCACAGCCACCCGCACCGGGTCCTGCGTCCCCAGGAGCGGCCGGCCGGGCGGTCCGGGGCGCTCGTGCGGGGGAGGGTCGCAGCGGGTCGCGAGGGCGGTCCGCGCACCGGCCGCGACGCCGGCGGAGGAGTGACGTGGAAGGTCTCGGAGCGCATCGGGAGGACCGGGCAGGGGCGGGACGGGCACGGGGTGTCCGGGCAGGGGCGGGACGGGGCGGGCGGCGACCGGGTCACGGTCCGGCGGGTGCAGGCGCCGTCCCCGCCGGGCAGGGGGAGGCACGGACGGGCGACGAGGGGATGGCCACCGCGGAGTACGCCATCGCCACCCTCGCCGCCTGCGGCTTCGCGGGCCTGCTGGTGGCGCTCCTGCGCAGCGACGAGGTGCGGGGCCTCCTCCTGGGGATCGTCCGCTCGGCGCTGACGCTGGGATGAGCGGCAGGCGCGCCCGGCGGGGCGGTGCGGTCGGGGCGAGTGCGGCCGGGGCCCGCGGGGACCGGGGGAGCGTCACGGCCGAGCTGGCGCTCGCCCTGCCCGCGGTGGTGCTCGTGCTGTGCGCCGTGCTCGCGACCGGGGAGGTGGCGATCGCGCAGGTGCGCTGCACCGACGCCGCCCGCGCCGCCGCCCGCAGCGCGGCCCGGGGGGAGCCCGCGCACGTGGTGCGGGCCGCCGCGGAGACCCTCGCCCCCGCCGGGGCGAGGGTCGAGGTGGGCCCGGGCGGGCTGGGCGTGCAGGTGAGCGTGGAGGTGGCCGTCGACCTCGGCGGCCGCCTCGGAGGCCGCCTGCCCGTGCGCGGCCACGCCACCGCGGCCCTGGAGCACGCGGGGGCGGGTCAGGTGGGCGCGGGGCACATGGGGGCGGGGTCGCCGTGAGCCGCGCACTGCCCCGGCGACGGCCCCGGGGTCCGGCGGAGGAGGGCAGCGCCGCCGTCCTCGTCCTGGCGGTGGCGCTGACCGCGGTGGTCCTCGCCGTCGCGGTCGCCGCGCTCGGCGCCGCGGCGGGGGCCCGGCACCGTGCGGAGGCCGCCGCGGACCTCGCCGCCCTGGCCGCGGCGGACGTCCTGCTGGGGCGCGCCGGTGGGGACGCGTGCGGCCGGGCCGCGGAGGTGGTGGCCGCCCACGCCGCCGCGCTCACCGCCTGCAGCCCCGGCCCCGACGGCAGCGTCACGGTGGAGGTGCGCTGCGCACCGCGCGGTGCGGGCCGGCTGCTGGGCCCGGCGACGGCCCGGGCCAGGGCGGGCAGGGGTGCGTGAGCCCGCGGCGGAACCGCGTCCGCGAGCCGCTCGTCAGCCGCCCGGCCCCGTCCCCGCCGCCGGGTCCTGCTCCGCCTCCGGCAGCACCCCCGCCAGCGCCGCGGCCAGCGCACCCAGCAGCGCCAGCGCGCCCTCCTTGTCGAGCGGCTCGTTGCCGTTGCCGCACTTGGGCGACTGCACGCACGACGGGCAGCCGACGGCGCACTCGCAGGAGCCGACCGCGTCCCGCGTCGCGCCGATCCACCGTGCGGCGCGGGCGCGGCCGCGGTCGCTGAAGCCCGCCCCGCCGGGCACCGCGTCGTGGACGAACACCGTGGGTAGGCCGGTGTCGGGGTGCGCGGCCGTGGACAGCCCGCCGAGGTCCCAGCGGTCGCACGTCGCCAGCAGCGGCAGCATCCCGATCGCGGCGTGCTCCGCGGCGTGCAGGGCGCCGGGCACCCGCAGCTGCGCCGCCGCCCGCGCCGCCTCCCCGCCGCCGTCGGCCGCCGCGAGCAGGTCCAGCGCGACCTCCGGGTCGACGGTCCACCAGACCGCCCGGGTGCGCAGCCGCCGCTCCGGCAGGTCCAGCGGCACCTCGCCCAGGACCTGCCCCGTCCGCAGCCGACGCCGCAGGAACCCCACGACCTGCGAGGCCACCTCCACGACCCCCCAGTGCAGGGCGAAGGCGCCGGCGCGCTCGCTGCCGTCGGTGGCGAGGACCCGCACGTCGGCGAGCTCGCGCGCGTGGGTGGTGTAGTCGGGTTCCTCCCGGTGGACGACGGCGACCGACTCCTCCAGGTCCAGGTCGTCCACGAGGTGGGTCACGCCCTGGTGCACGTACACGGCACCGGGGAAGACCGCGTGGTGGGAGGCGGAGGCGTCGACCGTGCCGAGCACCCGGCCGGTGCCGCGCTCCACGACCCGGACGGGCTCCCCACCGCCGCCGCGCAGGTCGGTGAGGTCCGCGGCGCGCTCCCGCCGCGTCCAGTACCAGCCGGTGGGGCGCCTGCGCAGCATGCCCCGCTGCACCAGGAGCTCGCACACGTCGGCGGCGGTGGGGCCGAACAGCTCCAGGTCGGCGTCGGAGAGGGGGATCTCCGCGGCCGCCGCGCACAGGTGCGGGGCGAGCACGTAGGGGTTGCCGGGGTCGAACACCGCGGCCTCCACGGCGGGGCCGAGCAGCGCCTCGGGGTGGTTGACGAGGTAGGTGTCCAGCGGGTCGTCGCGGGCGATGAGCACCCCGAGGGCGTGCCCGCCGCGGCGGCCGGCGCGGCCCACCTGCTGCCACCAGGAGGCGCGCGTGCCGGGCCAGCCGGCGACGAGGACGGCGTCGAGGCCGGAGACGTCGACCCCGAGCTCCAGGGCGCTGGTGGTGCTCAGCCCGAGCAGCCTGCCCTCGCGCAGGTCGGCCTCCAGGGCGCGGCGCTCCTCGGGGAGGAAGCCGCCCCGGTAGGCGGCGACCCGCTCGCGCGCGCTCGGGCGGATCTCGGCGAGGACGCGGCGGGCGGTCGTGGCGACGGCCTCGGCGGCGTGCCGGGAGCGGACGAAGACGAGGGTGCGGACCTGCTCGGAGACGAGGTCGGCGAGCAGGTCGGCGGCCTCGGCGGTGGCGCTGCGGCGCAGGGGACCGGTGCCGTCGGCGGCGGGCGGGTGACCGGTGGCGCGTGCGGTGGCGCGGCGGCTCTCGCGGTCGTCGAGGCCGGCGGGGTCCTCGGGACCGGCGGGCGCGGTGTCCTCGGGCGCGCCGAGGGCGTCGTCCAGCCGCGCGAGCGCCTCCGCCACGTCCGCGCCGTCGCCGGTCTCCAGCGCCGGTCCGCCGCCCCGGCTGCTCGCCCGGTCCACCAGCAGCGGCGGCTCCCACAGCGCGAGGGACACCGGTCCCCGCGTCGAGGTGTCCTCCACGACGGCCTCGACGTCCAGGCCGACGAGGCGGCGGGCGGTGGCGGCGGGATCGGCGACGGTGGCGGAGGCGAGGACGAAGACCGGCCGGGCCCCGTAGCGGGCGGCGATCCGGCGCAGCCGCCGCAGGACGGCGGCGGTGTGGGCGCCGAAGACCCCGCGGTAGGAGTGGCACTCGTCGACGACCACGTAGCGCAGCCGCCGCAGGAACGAGCTCCACCGCTCGTGGCCGGGCAGCAGGGAGCGGTGCAGCATGTCGGCGTTGGTGAGGACGTAGCCGGCGTGCTCCCGCACCCAGCGGCGCTCCTCCGGCGGGGTGTCCCCGTCGTAGGTGGCGGCGCGCACCCCGGGGACTCCGAGGGCCCGCAGTCCGTCGAGCTGGTCGGCGGCGAGCGCCTTCGTGGGGGAGAGGTACAGGGCGGTCGCGTCGCGTCCCGTCGGTCCCCGGCTGCCGGCGCGCAGGTCGCTGAGCACCGGCAGCAGGTACGCCAGCGACTTGCCGGAGGCGGTGCCGGCGCTGAGCACGGTGGAGCGCCCGGCGTGGACGGCCTCTGCGGTGCGCACCTGGTGCAGCCAGGGGCGCTGCACCCCGCGGCGGGTGAAGGCCGCGACGACCTCCGGGTCGGCCCAGGCGGGCCACTCGCCGGTCCGGCCGGCCCGGGCGGGCAGCCGCTCCAGGTGGCGCAGCCTGCCGACGCCACGCCGGCGCAGGAGCGCCTCGAGGCGCTCGGCGTCGCCCTGCCCGGCGGCGGCGCCCGCGCGCCCGGGCGCACGGGCCGGCTCGGGGGCGGGCGACGGGCCGGTCACGGGAAGAGTGTGGTCCCGCGGCGGCGATCCCGCCGGGCCGGGGTGACCTGGGCGCGCCCCTCACGCAGTGCGATGGTTCAATGCCTGTCAGGCCCATCGAGCGGTGGGCCCGTGTCTGCAGCGAGGAGGGGTCGTGGATCTGTCGGTGACCAGCCGTGAAGAGGGCGGACGCACCGTCGTCGAGGTGTCCGGCGAGATCGACGTCTACACCGCACCCACCCTGCGCGAGCGGCTCAACGAGCTGGTCGGGGCCGGGCACCACCACCTCGTGGTGGACATGGAGGGCGTGGAGTTCCTCGACTCCACCGGGCTCGGCGTGCTCGTGGGCGGCCTGAAGCGGGTCCGCTCCCACGACGGCTCGCTGCACCTGGTGTGCCAGCGCGAGAAGATCCTGAAGGTCTTCCGCATCACGGGTCTGACGAAGGTCTTCCCGATCCACGACTCGGTGGCCGACGCGATCGCCGCATCCAGCGCTGCGGACACCTCCGGCGCAGCTTCCTGACGACTGCCGGGACCGGCGCACCCGTGCCCACCGTCGCCCTGAGGTTCAGCCCGCTGGCCGAGCACGTGCGCACGGCGCGCCTGGTCGCGGTCGCGGTCGCGCGCCGTGCGGGCTTCGAGGAGACCCAGCTCGACGAGATCCGCATCGCCATCGGTGAGGCGTGCGCCCGCGCGGTGCTGCGCACCCGCGGCGACGCCCTCGTGACCATGGACCTCACCGACGACGACGACCGCCTCGACGTGGTCGTGCGCGACGCCGCGGCCGTCGGTGGGGTGCCGCACGCCGACGACGAGGACCCGCTCGCCCTCGCACTGATGGCCGGCATGGCCGAGGACGTCAGCGTGGACGACTCCGACTCCTCCGCCGGTGCGGTCCGGATGTCGTGGTCCCGACAGCAACCGTCCGCGTCGATCGGTGACTCGGAGCCAGCAGGACCGTAGACTCACGCGTCCGCGATCATGACTCGCTGAGCGGACCGCGCCCTTGCGGTCGGGTGCCCACGATGCCGTGGGACCCGGACTGCGACACGCCGAGGAGGACGGATGCCCGCGCTCACCCACGCCATCTCAGCATCGACCACCGGGGCCGCCACCGAAGCCCTGAGCGGCTCCAGCCAGATCATCGTGATCGGCGTCGGGGTCGTGGCGGTGGTCTCCCTGCTCATCGCCGTCGTCTTCCGCCGGCAGGTGCTCGCCGCCGGCGAGGGCACCGAGTCGATGCAACTCATCGCCCGAGCCATCCAGGAAGGCGCCAGCGCCTACCTGCGGCGGCAGTTCAAGACCCTCGTCTGGTTCGCGGTGGCCGTCTTCGGGGTGCTGTTCCTGCTCCCCGCCGGCGACACCACGGAGCGGATCGGCCGCAGCGTGGCGTTCCTCGCGGGCGCCGGCTTCTCCGCTGCCATCGGCTACCTCGGCATGTCGCTGGCGGTGAAGGCGAACGTGCGCGTCGCCGCCGCGGCCCGCGAGGGCGCCGGCGGGCGGGAGGAGGGCATGCGCATCGCCTTCCGCACCGGTGGTGTCGTCGGCATGGCGACGGTGGGCCTCGGCCTGCTGGGCGCCGCGGTCGTCGTCCTCGTCTTCCACCACTCCGCCCCGACGGTCCTGGAGGGCTTCGGCTTCGGCGCGGCCCTGCTGGCGATGTTCATGCGCGTCGGCGGTGGCATCTTCACGAAGGCCGCGGACGTCGGCGCCGACCTCGTCGGCAAGATCGAGCAGGGCATCCCGGAGGACGACCCCCGCAACCCGGCCACCATCGCGGACAACGTCGGCGACAACGTCGGCGACTGCGCGGGCATGGCCGCGGACCTGTTCGAGTCCTACGCGGTGACGCTGGTCGCGGCGCTCATCCTCGGCCGTGCGGCGTTCGGCGAGCAGGGCCTGGTCCTGCCGCTGATCATCCCGGCGATCGGTGCGCTCACCGCCATGCTGGGCGTGGTGCTGGTGCGGGCCCGCCCGGGGGTCAACGGCCTGGTCTCCATCAACCGCGGCTTCTACGCCACGGCCGCCATCGCCGTCCTGGGCACCGCGATCGCCTGCTGGCTGTACCTGCCGGGCACGTTCGCCGGCTTCGAGGGCGCGCCGCAGGACGTCTCGACGCTGCAGGGCAACCCGAAGATCGTGGTGCTCGCCGCCGTGGCGCTGGGCATCTTCCTGGCGCTGATGATCCTGTGGCTGACCGGCTACTACACCGGCACGGACGCCCCGCCCACGGAGGACGTCGCGAGGACGTCGCTGACGGGCCCGGCGACCGTGGTGCTCGCAGGCATCGGCCTCGGCCTGGAGTCGGCGGTCTACACGACGCTCGTCATCGCGGGTGCCGTGCTGATGGCGTTCCTGCTGGCGGGCGGCACCCTCACCCTCGGCATGTTCTTCATCGCCCTGGCGGGCTGCGGCCTGCTCACCACGGTCGGCGTGATCGTGGCGATGGACACCTTCGGCCCGGTCAGCGACAACGCCCAGGGCATCGCGGAGATGAGCGGCGACGTCACCGGCGAGGGCGCGCAGATCCTCACCGAGCTCGACGCCGTCGGCAACACCACCAAGGCGGTCACCAAGGGCATCGCGATCGCCACGGCGGTGCTGGCGGCGACGGCGCTGTTCGGCTCCTACCGCGCGGTGGTGCAGGAGGCCCTGGAGTCGGCGGTCGCGACGGTGCAGGGCAGCCCGGCGGAGTACGTCATCCACACGATGGCCCGCTTCGAGATCATCACGCCGACCACGCTCGTGGGCGTGCTGCTGGGTGCGGCGGTGGTGTTCCTCTTCTCCGGCCTCGCCATCCAGGCCGTGGGCCGCTCGGCCGGTGCGGTCGTGGTCGAGGTGCGCCGGCAGTTCCGGGAGCACCCGGGGATCATGACGGGGGAGGAGAAGCCGGAGCACGGCCGCGTGGTGGACATGTGCACCCGCGACGCGCTGCGCGAGCTGGCCACCCCGGGTCTGCTGGCCGTCATGGCCCCCATCGCCGTGGGCTTCGGCCTGGGCGTGGGCCCGCTGGCCGGCTTCCTCGGCGGTGCGATCGCCTCGGGCGTGCTGATGGCGGTGTTCCTGTCCAACTCCGGTGGGGCCTGGGACAACGCCAAGAAGATCGTCGAGGACGGCCACTACGGCGGCAAGGGCTCGGAGGCCCACGCGGCGGTCGTCATCGGCGACACGGTCGGCGACCCGTTCAAGGACACCGCCGGCCCGGCGATCAACCCGCTGCTGAAGGTCATGAACCTGGTGGCGCTGCTGGTGGCCCCCGCCGTCGTCACCCTGAGCCTGGGCGAGGGCGAGAACAAGCTGCTGCGCTACGGCATCGCCGTCGCCGCCTCGGCGGTCATCGTGGTGGCGGTGATGCTGTCGAAGCGGCGCACGGTGGACCTCAGCGACTCCGACGAGGGCCCCGGCGACGCCGTGGACGGCCGGCTCGACGGCCCGGGCGCGGGGCTGCGCCGGGAGCCCGACGCCCTCAGCGACGAGGCGGCCTCGGACCCGGTGCTGCCGGGGAGCGGGCCGGAGCGCCTGTGAGCCACGTGCGGGGGACGGCGTGAGCGCCGCAGGGGACGAGGTGGCGTGAACGCCGCGCAGCTGATCGAACGGCTGCGCGCGGACCTGGAGGCCGCCGGGTACACCGTGGACGGAGTCACCTCCGTCCTGGGCCCGGTGGCCTCCGCCGCGCTCGGCCGCGAGCAGGTGGTGCCGGCCCTGCGCGCCACGGACGGCTCGGCCGATCCCGCGGCGGTGCTGCTGCGCTGCCTCGTCCTGGGCGGCGCCGTGCCGCGCAGGGCCCTGGACGTGGCGCTGCCCTCGCTGGGCACGGACGGCGCGGTGATCCTCGGGCTGGTGGCGGCCTCCGGTGCGGGCGACGGCGACGAGGTGCGGGCGCTGGTGGAGCTGCGCCCCTACGCCGCGGAGGACGCCGCGGGCCGGGCGGACTGGTGGGTGGTGTCCGACCTGGGGGAGCTGACGACGCGGGGGCCGCTGCGCACCGACCACGTCCTCGGCGTGGGCGGGGCCTCGACGATGCTGGCGCAGTGCACGATCCGCACGCCGGTGGGTCGGGTGCTGGACGTGGGCACGGGCTGCGGGGTGCAGGCGCTGCACGCGGCCCGGCACGCCGGCCACGTCACGGCCACGGACGTCTCCGAGCGGGCGCTGGACCTGGCGGCCGTCAACGCCGCCCTGAACCGGGTGGTGCTGGACCTGCGGCACGGCTCCCTGCTGGAGCCGGTGGCGGGGGAGCGCTACGACCTCGTGGTGTCCAACCCGCCGTTCGTCATCACCCCGCGCCGGGAGGGGGTGCCGCTGTACGAGTACCGCGACTCCGGACTCGCCGGGGACTCGGTGGTGGAGCGGCTGGTGCGGGGCGCGGCGGACGTGCTCGCCCCCGGCGGGGTGGCGCAGTTCCTGGGCAACTGGGAGCACCGGTCGGGGGAGGACTGGCGGGAGCGGGTCGGGGCGTGGCTGGACGGCACGGGCCTGGACGCCTGGGTGGTGCAGCGGGAGGTGCAGGACCCCGCCGAGTACGCGGAGCTGTGGATCCGCGACGGCGGTGAGGGCCGCGGCCCGGGGTTCGACGCGCTCTACGGGGCGTGGCTGGACGACTTCGCCGCCCGCGGGGTGGAGGCGGTGGGCCTGGGCCTGCTGACGCTGCGCCGGCCCGTCTCGGGCGCGCCGACGCTGCGGCGCCTGGAGGAGGTCGGCGGCCCGGTGCGGCAGCCGCTGGGCGAGCACCTGGCGGCGGCGCTGGCCGCGCACGACTGGCTCGCGGCCCGCGACGACGACGCGCTGGCGCAGGTGCGGCTGCGGGTGGCGCCGGACGTCACGGACGAGCGGCACCACGTGCCGGGGCAGCCGGACCCGTCGGTGGTGCTGCTGCGGCAGGGCGGCGGCTTCGGCCGGGTGGTGCGGGCGTCGTCGGAGCTGGCGGGGCTGGTGGGCGCCTGCGACGGGGACCTGACGGTGGGCCAGGTGCTGGCCGGGTTGGCGGTGCTGACCGACCGCGAGGTGGCGGAGGTCCGCGCGGCGCTGCTGCCGGTCGTGCGGGAGCTGGTGGCGGACGGGCTGCTGCTGCCCGGGTGAGGCCGGCGCCGGTCCCTTGCGTCGTCATCCGCCGCGCCGTGCGAGGCTGGAAGGGCACCGGGGGGTCGCCGGCGTCGCCGGATGCGGCGATCCCGGCCAGGAGGGAACCCCCGGGCGGTTACGGTGCGTGGGGTAGCAGGACGGTCGCGCCGCTCGGGGCGGCCGGAAGCGGTGCGGAGAGGACGGCAGGACCAGTGGCTGGCAGGACGACGGCGAAGGCCGGACAGGGCGACGGCGTGCGCCGTCTGGTCATCGTGGAGTCGCCCTCGAAGATCGCGAAGATCGCGAGCTACCTCGGGGACGGCTACGACGTGGAGGCGAGCGTCGGCCACATCCGCGACCTCCCCCAGCCCTCCCAGCTGCCGGAGGAGATGAAGAAGGGCCCGTTCGGCAAGTTCGCCGTCAACGTCGAGGACCGCTTCGAGCCGTACTACGTCGTCGACGCGGACAAGAAGAAGAAGGTCGCGGAGCTGCGGCGGCTGCTGAAGGACGCCGACGAGCTGCTGCTCGCCACGGACGGCGACCGGGAGGGCGAGGCCATCGCCTGGCACCTGGTGCAGGCGCTGGAGCCGAAGGTGCCGTACAAGCGGATGGTCTTCTACGAGATCACCCCCGAGGCGATCCAGCGGGCGCTGGGGGAGACCCGCCCCATCGACGACCGCCTGGTCGACGCCCAGGAGACCCGCCGCATCCTCGACCGCCTCTACGGCTACGAGCTGTCGCCGGTGCTGTGGCGCAAGGTCGGCGCGGGGCTGTCCGCCGGCCGGGTGCAGTCGGTCGCGACGCGCCTGGTGGTGGAGCGGGAGCGGGAGCGGATGGCCTTCCGCACCGCGTCGTACTGGGACCTGACGGGCACGTTCGCCCCGTCGGGGCAGGACGGGGTGGACCAGCGCAGCGCCTTCGGGGCCCGCCTGGTCGCCGTGGACGGCGCCCGCGTGGCCACGGGCCGAGACTTCGCCGACACCGGCGAGCTGCGCACGAAGGGCGTCGTCCACCTGGACGAGGCCGCCGCCACCGCCCTGGCCGAGGGCCTGGACGGCGCGGACTTCGCGGTGCGCTCGGTGGAGGAGAAGCCCTACAGCCGCAAGCCCGCGGCGCCGTTCATCACCTCCAGCCTGCAGCAGGAGGGTGCCCGCAAGCTGCGGATGACGGCGCGGCAGACGATGCGCACCGCCCAGTCGCTCTACGAGGGCGGCTACATCACCTACATGCGCACGGACTCCACGACCCTGTCGGAGCAGGCGCTGACGGCGGCGCGCTCGCAGGCGCGGGAGCTGTACGGGCCGGAGTTCGTGCCGGAGCGTCCGCGCACCTACGCCAGCAAGTCGAAGAACGCGCAGGAGGCGCACGAGGCGATCCGCCCCGCCGGTGAGGTGTTCCGCACTCCCGCACAGGTCGCGGGGGAGCTGTCGGGCGACCAGTTCCGCCTCTACGACCTGATCTGGAAGCGCACGGTCGCCTCCCAGATGCAGGACGCGCGGGGAACCACCGCGACGGTGAAGCTCGGGGCGACGGCCTCCGACGGGCGCACCGCGGAGTTCTCCGCGAGCGGCACGGTCATCACGTTCCGCGGTTTCCTCGCCGCCTACGAGGAGGGCCGCGACGAGTCCCGCTTCGGGGAGGACGCGGAGGACTCCGGCGGCGACCGGCGCCTGCCGCAGCTCGCGGCGGGGCAGCCGCTGGCGGTGCAGGCGCTGCGCACCGACGGCCACGAGACGTCCCCGCCGCCGCGCTACACCGAGGCGAGCCTGGTGAAGGCGCTGGAGGAGCGCAGCATCGGCCGCCCCTCGACGTACGCGGCGACGATCGCGACGATCCAGGACCGCGGCTACGTCCGCACGAAGGGCTCGGCGCTGGTGCCGACGTGGCTGGCGTTCGCGGTGATCAGGCTGCTGGAGGAGCACTTCCCGCGGCTGGTGGACTACGACTTCACCGCCGCGATGGAGAACGACCTCGACGCGATCTCCCGCGGCGAGGAGGACCGGGTGCGGTGGCTGACGCGGTTCTACTTCGGCGACGTCGGCCCAGGCTCCGACGGTGCGGTCGCAGGTGGCGGCACCGAGGGCCCGGACGAGGGCACCGCCGGGATGACGATGGACGGGGTCAAGGGCCTCGCCGACGACCTCGGCGCGATCGACGCCCGGGAGATCTCCACGGTGGAGATCGGCGAGGGCATCGTGCTGCGGGTGGGCCGCTACGGCCCGTACCTGGAGGCGACCGGTGAGGACGGCACCCCGCTGAAGGCGAGCGTCCCCGACGACATCGCGCCGGACGAGCTGACCCCGGCGCGGGCCTTGGAGCTGCTGACCACCCAGTCCGACGGGGACCGGGTGCTGGGGCAGGACCCGGTGAGCGGGCGCACGATCGTGGCGCGCACCGGCCGCTACGGCCCCTACGTCACCGAGCTCATCGAGGACGAGGAGCCGGCGCCCGCCGCGCCCACCGCGGACGGGAAGCCGGCGAAGCGCACGGCGAAGAAGGCCGTGAAGCCGAAGCCGCGCACGGGGTCGCTGTTCAAGGACATGCAGCTGGAGGCCGTCACGCTGGAGCAGGCGCTGCAGCTGCTGTCCCTGCCGCGCGTCGTGGGGGTGGACCCGGAGTCCGGCGACGAGGTCACCGCGCAGAACGGCCGCTACGGCCCGTACCTGAAGAAGGGCACCGACTCCCGTTCCCTGGCGAGCGAGGACCAGCTCTTCACGGTGACGCTGGAGGAGGCGCTGGCGATCTACGCCCAGCCGAAGACCCGTCGCGGGCAGACGGTGAAGCCGCCGTTGAAGGAGCTGGGGCCGGATCCGGAGTCGGGGCAGCCGATGGTGGTGAAGGAGGGTCGCTTCGGGCCCTACGTCACCGACGGGGCGACGAACGCGACGCTGCGCAAGGACGACGACCCGGAGACGATCACCCCGGAGCGCGGGGCGGAGCTGCTGGCGGAGAAGCGCGCGAAGGGGCCGGCGCCGAAGAAGCGGGCGGCGGCGAAGAAGACGACGGCCGCGAAGACCACGGCGAAGAAGGCGGCGGCTCCCCGCAAGACGGCCGCGAAGAAGACCGCCTCGGCGGCGGCCGACTCCTGACAGCCGGTTCCTGACGGGCCCGGCTGACGGGCCCGGACGGCCTGCGACGCGGGGGCCGCGCACCGTCGGACGGTGCGCGGCCCCCGCGTCGGCTCAGTCGAGCGCGTCGGCTCAGTCGAGGCGGACCTCGTCGCGCGGGGTGAGGCCGGGCAGCTCCAGGAGGGTGAGGAACCGCTCGCTGCCCTTCTCGGTGTAGGTCTCGGAGACGGTGACGACCCCGTCGGGGACGGGCGCGGCCCGCACCAGCCACGTCTCGACGCCCTGGGCGAAGTCCCCGGCCACGCTCAGCTCCCCGGACTCCGCCACCCGCACGGCCACGAGGTGGCTGCCGCTCTCCCCGGAGACGGGGACGAGGGCGAGCCGCTGCGCGGGCAGGTAGGAGAACGCCCGGGAGTCGCCCTCCACGTCGGTCCAGCCGCCGGGCAGGGCCTCGGCGTCGACGCGGCCGAGCTTCGCGGGGTCGCGCACGTCGAACGTGGAGACCTGCGCGGTGGTGAGCGTGCCGTCGGCGGTGCCGTCCATCCCGACGCCGAGGACCAGGCCGTCGCCGAGGGGGTGCAGGTACCCGGAGTAGCCGTTGACCTTCAGCTCCCCCGCGACGCGCGGGCTCGCCGGGTCGGACAGGTCGACGGCGTAGAGGGGGTCGGTCTGGCGGAAGGTGACGACGAGGGCGAGGTCGTCGAACCAGCGGACGGAGCGGATCGACTCGTCGGGGCCGAGGCCGCCGACGCTGCCGCGGGGCACGAGCTCGTCGCCCTCCTCGGCGAGGACGGTGACGAACGACTCGGACGGCTGCCCGGCGAGCCGGGCCCCCCCGATGCCCCAGCCGCCCCCGCCGCCGACGGTGGTGGCCACCCGCATGAGGCCGTCGTGCTCGTCGAGCGCCCACTGGCCGAGGATCGAGCCCTTCACGGCGCCGGAGGCCCGGTAGGTGGTGCCGTCGGGGTCGCTGGTGTCGAAGGAGTGCAGTTCGGTGCTGCTGCCGTCGCCCTGCCACCTGCTGGTGGCGACGTAGAGGCGGTCGGGGGACGCGTAGACGGTGCCGGTCTCGGCGGCGACCGCGGTGCTGTCGCGGGTGGGCACGTCGGGGGCGGTGGCGTCGAGGGTGAGCACGTAGGTGGTGCCGAGGCCGGCGGGGGCGCTGGGGTGGGCGACGTCGCGGCAGCCGACGGCGGGGGTGCGCTCGACGATGCGGCCGGAGTCGTCGCGCACGACGCGGTGCGGGAGCCAGTCGGCGCCCTGCATCCCCTCCACGACCGCGCGGTTGGCGGCCTCGGCGGCCTCCAGGTCCGCCGGGGACGGCTCGACCACGCGGGGATGGGACAGCTCGGGGTCGGGGGAGGAGGGGTCCTCCGGCGGGAGCTCGCGCATCTGCGGGTACGTGAACGGCAGGGCGGGGGTGCTGCCGAGGACGAGGCGGACCGCCCCGCCGGAGGCGCGGGCGGAGACGTAGCCGCCCTCGACCTCGTCGGTGCGCACGAGCCGCGGCTGCGCGGGGCGGGAGAAGTCGACGACGGTGATGCGGGTGGTGGATGCACCGGGGGCGCCGGGGAGGGCGGCGGCGGAGGTGCCGCCGATGCCGCCGTCGCCCTCGACGGGGATGGGCATGCCGCCGTGATCGAAGCCCGAGCCGACGACGACGGCCCGCTGGCCGGCGACGA
Source organism: Kineococcus xinjiangensis (assembly GCF_002934625.1). Lineage (GTDB taxonomy): Bacteria > Actinomycetota > Actinomycetes > Actinomycetales > Kineococcaceae > Kineococcus_A > Kineococcus_A xinjiangensis. The sequence continues at coordinate 133,575 of NZ_PTJD01000012.1, forward strand.
GCAGTTCGTACCCGCCGCCGCCGGGCAGGTCGAGGGCACCGAGGGGCTGCAGGTCGCCGCCGCTGACGCGCAGCACGTGGAAGCGGTCGCCGGTGACGGTGAGGACGAGGTCGCCCACGACCTTGACGAGGTCGGGTTCGTCGACGCCCTCCTCCTGCACGTTCGTGCCGGTCGCGCCGGGGCCGACGGCGCCGCCGGTGCCGCCGGCCGCCGAGTCCTCGGCCGTCGCAGCGGCCCGGCCCGAGGCGAAGGCCCCGCCGGAGGCGGGCATGGGGCCGGACTCCGGCCCGCTCAGCACGGCGTCGAACCAGCCGCGCTCGCCGCCGTGCTCCAGGCCGTAGGGGCCGACGCGGGACAGGGCCATGTCGGTGAACCACCCGTCGAGGGCGGCGCAGTCCTCGAAGGGCACGAGGGAGGCGGCCCGGGCGTCCTCGTCCTGGCCGGTGAGGGGCACGAGGATGCCGGCGACCGCGAGCGCGGTGACCGCGGCGATGCGCCGGCCGCGCCGCCGGGACCGGGGCCTCGCGGTGCCCTCCGCGGCCGTGGCCCCGCTGGTGCTGTCTGGAGAAGCTGCGCCGTCCATTCCCGCTCCCTGGTCCCACCCCGGTCCGTGCCGGGATGCTCCTGGGATGCGCCGGACGCCCCGCCGGTTCCACCGGAGTTCCGGCAGCGCCCGGACGGGTGCGCGGCGGGGTGTCCGGACGGGTGCCGGGCGGGGGCGCCGGCGGCGGGTGCTGTCCCGGGCGGCATCTACCCTGACGGGGTGAGTGCCACCCCTCCCGTCCCGTCCGCCGCCCCCGGCAGCGGGAGGGAGGCCGGGCGCAGCACCGATCCGGCCCTCGCGGCGGGCACCGGCCCGGACGCGGAGGTGGTGCCCGACCACGACGTGCGCGCGGTCCTGGCCATCACCGCCTTCCGCCGGCTGTGGCTGGCCCTGGCGCTGTCCAGCTTCGGCGATTGGCTCGGGACCTTCGCCAAGATCGGCATGGCGGCGGGGATCGCGGGCGGGGACCACACCCGCGCCAACCTCGCCGTCTCCGCGGTGATCATCCTCCAGATCGCGCCCGCGGCGCTGCTCGGCCCGCTCGCCGGGGCCCTGGCCGACCGCCTCGACCGGCGCGCCACGATGGTCGTCGGGGACCTGCTGCGCTTCGGCCTGTTCGCGTCGATCCCCGTGGTCGGCACCCTGACGTGGCTGTTCGTGGCGACCCTGCTCATCGAGCTGGTGGCGCTGTTCTGGGGGCCGGCGAAGGACGCGACGGTTCCCAACCTGGTGCCGCGCCGGCAGCTGGAGGCCGCCAACCAGGTCAGCCTCGCCGCGACGTACGGCTCCGCGCCCGTGGCGGGGGTGGTGTTCATCGCGCTCACCCTGCTGGCGGGGGTGCTGGACGGGTTCGTCCCGGCGCTGGCCGGCAGCCAGGTCAACCTCGCCCTCTACGTCAACGCCGTCACGTTCCTCGTCGCCGCGCTCGTCGTGGCGCGCCTGGACATCCCGCCGCGCGCCCCGCGGCGGGAGGGCGCCCGCACGTCGGTGTGGCGCGACATCGTCGAGGGCTGGCGCTTCGTCGGGCGCAACCGGGTGCTGCGCGGCCTCGTCGGCGGCATGCTCGGCGCGTTCGCCGCGGGTGGGGTCGTCATCGGGCTGGGGCGCTCGCTGGTGCGCGACCTCGGCGCGGGCGACCCCGGCTTCGGGGTGCTCGCGGTGGCGGTGTTCTCGGGGCTGGCCCTGGGGATGTGGACGGGCCCGCGGCTGCTGTCGGGGCTGTCGCGGCGGCGGCTGTTCGCGCTGGCGCTGACCGCGGCCGGGGGGTTCCTGCTGCTGGTGGGCCTCGTCCCGAACATCGTGATGGCGGCCCTGTTCTGCCTCGGGCTGGGTGCCTGCGCCGGGGTGGCGTGGGTGACGGGCTTCACCCTGCTGGGGCTGGAGGCCGACGACGAGGTGCGGGGCCGCACGTTCGCGTTCGTCGGGTCGGTGACCCGCATCGTGCTGGTGCTGGTGATGGCGGCGGCACCGGCGCTGGCGGCGCTGCTGGGGGAGCACACGCTGCGCTTCACCGCGCACCACGCGCTGACCTACAACGGCGCCGCGCTGACGTTCGGCCTCGCCGGGCTGCTGCTGACGGCGGCGGGGGTGCTGGCGCTGCGGTCGATGGACGACCGCCCGGGCACGAGCCTGCGCCGGGACCTGCAGCGGGCGTGGCGGGAGCGCGGGCGCAGCGCCGGGGAGCGCAGCGGCGCGCGGCCGCCGTGGCCGGGGACGTTCGTGGCGCTGGAGGGCGGCGACGGGGCGGGCAAGTCCACCCAGGCGCGGCTGCTGCAGGCGTGGGTGCACGAGGAGCTGGGCCGTGAGGTGGTGCTGAGCCGGGAGCCGGGCGGGACGGTGACGGGGGTGGCGCTGCGGGAGGTGCTGCTGCTGACGAAGCAGCCGCTGGACCCGCGGGCGGAGGCGCTGCTGTTCGCCGCGGACCGCGCGCAGCACGTGGCGGAGGTGCTGCGCCCGGCCCTGGAGCGCGGGGCGGTGGTGGTGAGCGACCGCTACGTCGACTCCTCCCTGGCCTACCAGGGGGCGGGGCGGGCGCTGGAGCAGGCGGACGTGGAGCGGCTGTCGCGGTGGGCGACGCAGGGGCTGCTGCCGGACCTGACGGTGGTGCTGGACGTGGACCCGGCGACGGCGCGGGCCCGGCGCGGCGGCGACGCGGGCCGGGGCGGCGACGACCGGATGGAGGCGGAGTCGGTGGCGTTCCACGAGCGGGTGCGGCGGCAGTTCCTGGACCTGGCGGCGCGGGAGCCGGAGCGCTACCTGGTGGTGGACGCCTCGGGGGCGCCGGAGGACGTGGCCGCCCGGATCCGGCAGCGCCTGGAGCCGCTGCTGGGCTCCTCCACCACGAGCGCCGGGACGGGGCCCGCCGGCGCGACCGCCGCGCCCCGGCCCGCCTCGCAGCCCGCGACGGGGGCGTCCTCGTGAGCGCCGCGGCGACCGCCGAGCCGCAGGGCGTGTGGCGTGACGTCGTCGGGCAGGGCCCGGCGGTGGCGGTGCTCGCGGCGGCCGCCGCGGCGGCGCGCTCCCGGCTGGCCCGCGGGGGCGGGACGACGCAGGCGGCGGCAGCGGGGGCGGAGGCGGCGGGCATGACGCACGCCTGGCTGCTGACGGGCCCGCCGGGGTCGGGGCGCTCCACGGCCGCCCGCGCGTTCGCCGCGGCCCTGCACTGCGAGGACGACACCGCGCCGCCCGGCTGCGGGCGCTGCTCCGGCTGCCGCACGGCGCTGGCGGGCACGCACGCCGACGTGGACGTCTTCGCCACCGAGCACACGCAGATCCGCCGTGAGGACGTGGAGCCCCTCATCGCCGTCGCCCACCGCCGCCCGTCCCTGGGGCGCTGGCGGGTGGTGGTCGTGGAGGACGCGGACCGCCTCAACGAGACGTCCGGCAACACGCTGCTGAAGAGCATCGAGGAGCCGCCGGAGCAGACGGTGTGGCTGCTGTGCGCGCCGAACGTGGACGACGTGCTGCGCACCATCCGCTCCCGCTGCCGGCACGTGCCGCTGCGGGTGCCGCCGGCCTCGGCGGTGGCGGAGCTGCTGCAGCGCCGCGACGGGGTGGACCCGGCGATGGCGGAGTTCGCCGCGCGGGCCGCGCAGAGCCACATCGGCTTCGCCCGCCGCCTCGCCCGCGACGAGGGCGCGCGGATCCGCCGCCGTGACGTGCTGCGCCTGCCCTCGCGCGCCGACGGGGTGGGCCGTGCGGTCATCGCGGCCGGGGAACTGGTGGAGGTGGCGCAGGAGGAGGCCAAGGCCGCGACGGCGGAGCGGGACGCCACGGAGCGGGCGGCGCTGATGCGGGCGCTGGGCGCGGAGGGTTCCGCCACCCCACCGCCTGCGGTGCGCGCGCAGGTCCGCCAGCTGGAGGACGACCAGAAGCGCCGCGCCCGCCGCAGCCAGACCGACGCCCTCGACCGGGCCCTCGTGGACCTGCTCGGGTTGTTCCGGGACGTGCTCGTCGTGCAGCTCGGGGCGGCCGTGGAGCTCGTCAACGGCGACCAGCGCGCGGAGGTGGAGCGCCTGGCGCGCGCCAGCAGCGCGGAGGACACCATGCGCCGCATCGACGCGATCCGCACCGCCCGCACCCGCCTCGCGGGCAACGTGGCGCCACTGCTGGCGGTGGAGGCGATGGCGCTGGAGTTCGTGCCGGCCCGGCCCGGGCCGCGGGGGGACCGGTGAGCGAGCGCTCCCTGTGGTGGCGCGTCGCGGCGGCGGCCGTCGTCGCGGGCGCCGTGGGCTCCTGCTCGGCGTTCGGGGACGGCCTGCCGGAGCCCTCGCCACCGGCGGCGCCGTCGTCCCTGCCCGCGGGGGAGCCGGCGAGCGACCCGGACCTGGCGCCCTTCTACGGGCAGCGGCTGGAGTGGGCGCCGTGCGGTGAGGGTGCGGAGTGCGCCCAGCTGAGCGTGCCGGTGGACCACGCCGACCCGGCGGGGCCGCGCACGTCGGTGTCGGTGCTGCGCGTCCGTGCCCGCGGCGAGGAGCGCCTGGGGTCCCTGGTGCTCAACCCCGGCGGCCCGGGCGGTTCCGGCGTGGCGTACGCGGCGGCGGCGGACCGGGTCGTCACGGACGCGGTCCGGGACAGCTTCGACGTCGTCGGCTTCGACCCCCGCGGGGTGGGCCGCTCCGCGCCGCTGCAGTGCCTGCCCCCGGAGCGGACCGACGCGATGCTCGCGGCGGACCCCACCCCCGACGAGCCCGCCGAGGCGGACCGGCTGGCGGCGCTCGCCGCGGAGCTGGGGCGCGGCTGCGCCGAGAACGGCGGTGCGCTCGCCGCGCACGTCGACACCGAGAGCGTCGCCCGCGACCTGGACGTGCTGCGCGCGGCGCTGGGCGACGAGAAGCTCACCTACCTGGGCAAGTCGTACGGGACGTTCCTCGGCGCCGCCTACGCGGAGCTGTTCCCGCAGCGGGTGGGTCGCCTCGTCCTGGACGGGGCGATGGACCCCTCCCTCACCAGCGACGAGGTCAACGCCGGGCAGGCCGCGGGCTTCGAGCGTGCCCTGCGGGCCTACGTGGAGGCGTGCCTGGAGCTGGAGGAGTGCCCCCTGAGCGGCACTCCGGACGACGGTGCCCGGCAGGTGCGGGAGCTGCTGGAGCGCCTCGACGCGCAGCCGCTGCCGACGGGCGGCGACCGGGAGCTCACCCAGGGCCTGGCCTACCTGGGCATCGCGCAGCCGCTGTACGCGGAGTCGCTGTGGCCGCAGCTCACCGCGGCCCTCACCGCCGCCGAGCGCGGCGACGGCGGCCCGCTGCTGGCGCTGGCCGACGCCTACGCGCACCGCCGCCCCGACGGGACGTACGCGGACAACGCCACGTCCGTCATCTACGCGGTGAACTGCCTGGACCGCGGCGACACCGACACCCGCGCGGACATCGCCCGCGACGCGGAGGCCCTGGAGGAGCTCTCCCCGACGTTCGGCCGCTTCCTCGGCTGGAGCTCCCTGCCGTGCTCGACGTGGCCGTTCCCCGCCAAGGGGGAGCGGGAGCCGGTGCGCGCGCCCGGTGCCGACCCGATCCTCGTGGTCGGCACCACGCGCGACTCCGCGACGCCCTACGAGTGGGCGGTCGGCCTCGCCGAGCAGCTCGACTCCGGGCACCTGCTGACGTACGAGGGGGACGGGCACACGGCCTACCGCTTCGGCAGCCGGTGCGTGGACACCGCCGTGGACGCGTACCTGCTGGCGGGGGAGCTGCCCGAGGACGGCGCCCGCTGCGAGTGACGCGCCGCGCCCGCCGTCAGGGGGTGGCGCGCCAGTCCTGGACCTCGATCACGCTGCCGCCGTAGCGGGGGGTGAAGAAGCTCACGACGCCCTCGCTGCGCAGGCGCGGGTGGTCCAGGAGCGGGTCGGAGTAGTAGTCGGGGGAGGAGGTCCAGCGCAGCGCCCAGTCCTTCCAGCCGGAGGCGCGGGAGGCGGTCTGGAGGTGCAGCTTGCGGGTCTTGGAGTCGCCGCTGACGACGTAGAGGTTGTCCTGCGCGTCGACGCCGATGTCGCCGCGGCTGGAGCGCTCCAGGAACGGCGTGTACGTCTGGCTCCACGCCTTGGAGGCCTTGTCGCGCCGGTAGTGCACCAGCACCGCCTGCTCCCGGGCGGCGGTGAAGTCGCTGGTGCTGGCGGCACCGGCGGGCAGGTGGGAGGCGAGGACGTGCACGTGGCCGGCGGAGTCGACGACCATGGACTCCTGGTTGATGAGCCCGCGGTTCTGGGCGATGGACCACACGCGCAGGCCGGCCGTGTCGGCGATGAGCGGTGAGCTGCCCGTGGTCGCCACGACGGTGCCGGCGTTGTTGCGCCAGGTGCGGCCCCGGTCGCGGCTGTAGGCGTAGTAGAGGTCGTGGTTGGTGCTGGGGTTCGGGGTCTCGCGCACGCACCAGGTGACGTGGAGCAGGCCGGTGGTGTCGTACTCGATCCCGAACAGGTAGGGGTTGTCGTCGCCCGCGGTGCCGTTGATGAACGTGCCGATCCTCGTCCACGTCCGGTTGGAGTACTCGAAGAGGACCTCGTCGCCGGCGCCGCTGAGGCCGGTGCGGATCGCGAGCTGGAGGGCGCCCTCGGGGGTGGCCATGAACTGGGGGTAGGTGACGGTCTCCAGCGGGGTGCCGGTGAGGCCGTTGGTGTTGGGGCCGAAGCTCGACCGGGTCCACGACGCCGTGTCGGGGGAGTTCAGCAGCCCGGCCGCCGAGCGGCGGTAGCGCAGCTGCGAGGAGTGCATGTCGTAGGCGAGGTGGAGCGTGCCGTCGGCGGGGCAGATGCCGATGCTGATGGTGTTGTGCGAGTCGGTGGAGGTGGTGCGGTAGTCCGTGAGCTGCACGTTCTGCCAGGCCCCCGTCGGCAGCTTGCGGCGGGAGACGTTGACGTAGCCGGACTCGTCCCAGAAGGCGGCGTACTGCCAGCCCCGGTAGGTGGTGATGCCGTCCTGCTGGAAGGACTCGCCGTTCATGTAGCCGGTGTAGGTCAGCGCGGTGCGGCCGTTGCGGGTCAGCGTGGTGGTGAGCAGGTGGCTGACGGTGGGGGCCGCGGCGGAGGCGGCGGGTGCCGGCAGGGCCAAGGTCAGTCCCGTCGTGGCGAGGGCGCCGAGGAGGGTGGTGCGGCGGCTGGGGAGGCCCTGGGGGCCGCCCGCGGAGGTGGAACGATTCATCGAGGGACCGCGCTCTCGTCATCGGGAGTGGTCGGGATGCCCGGACCCTACGAGCGCGCGCCGGGTCGGTCAACCTCCGGCGGTGCGCCACCACCGCTGCGCGGGGGCGCGGGTGAGTGCGCGGCCGTGGCGTCTTGTATGCTCGACGACGTGCCGTCCGCGGCACGTGCCGCCTTAGCTCAGTCGGCCAGAGCGACGCACTCGTAATGCGTAGGTCCGGGGTTCGATTCCCCGAGGCGGCTCAGAGCAGCCCCGCAGGTCACAGACCTGCGGGGCTCTTCGCTGCCTGGATCCGGGTGACCTCCGAGGGGGCGTGTGCCCCCGTGGTGCCCCCAGTGCTGCCCCCGACCCGGCGGGCGGCCTCCCACAGGTTGGCCGCGATGAGGTGGCCGTAGACGTCCATCGTCATCGCCGCGGTGGCGTGCCCCAGCACCGCCTGGACGACCTTGGGGTCCGCCCCGGAGCCCAGCCAGAGGGACGCAGCGGTGTGGCGGAGGTCGTGGACCCGCAGCGTCGGGTAGCCCAGCTCCTCGACCGCCTTGGTCCAGCCGACGAGGCGCTTCCAGTTGGATTCCCGCATCGGCCCACCCGCGGGGGCGGGGAAGAGCCAGTCCGTGGCGGCCCGCCCGGCGGCGCGGCGGTCGACGAGCTCGTGCAGCTCCTCCACCAGCGGCACCGTGCGGGAGCGGCGGTTCTTCAGGGTGTCGACGTACAGCTCCCCACCGCCCCCACTGGCCAGGACTGTCCGCTGCAGCCGTAGACCCCGACCCGGCACGGTCACCAGGTCCCCGACGTGGAGGCCGGCCAGCTCGCCCCAGCGCATGCCCGTGAGGCCGAGGACCAGGACCAGCTCCGCGGCCACCTCCCGGTTCGACGCCACCGGCCCCTGCGGTCCCGCGCACAGCGCCCGGAGCCGGTGCAGCTCGTCGTAGGTCAGGGCGTAGCCCTCTCGCCGGTCCGCGCCCGCTCGGGGAGATCTGACCGCCGCGGCGACGTTGACGTGCAAGCGCCCGTCCGCCATCCCGAAGTTCAGGATCGAGCGCAGCGTCGCCAGCGCGCGGGTCGCGGTGGCCGGGGCCTTGCCGTCGGTGACGAGCTGCCCCACCCACGCCAGCACCTCACCCGAGGTGAGCGAGGACGCCGGCCAGTTGCCGAAGCGCGGGGCGATGTAGTTGCGCCACGCCGCTTCGTCGCTCTCCCGGGTCCGGCGCTTCACGGTGCTGCGCGAGGCCAGCCAGTCGTCGGCGATCTGCGACAGCGGCACCCGGCCTCGGCGCGGGTCGATCCACTCACCCGTGCGCAGCCGGCGGGTCTGCTCCTCCTCCCACGCCAGCGCGTCCCGCTTGCGGTCGAACACCTGGGTGGCGACCTCCCGGCCGTGGAACTTCACCCGCGCCCGGTAGCGGACCCTGCCGCCGCGTTCGAGGCGCTGGACGCTCACGCCGCTTCCCGTTGCGCCACGACCCACGCCTCGACGTCGACGACCCGCCACGTCAGGCGCCGGCCCACCTTGACGGCCGGGGCGAACCGCCCTTCCTGCCGCAACCACCGGATCGTGAGGACGGGCACCCGGAGGTACTCCGCCACCTCGTCGATCGTCATCAACTGGTCCAGGTCCGTGCTCATGCTGCTTCTCCTTCCGAGGGGGTGGTGCCGAACTGCCGAGAGGTGGTGGTCGTGGGCGGTTGTTGGCCGGCGGCCCGGCGTTTCGCTTCGTCGAGGGCTGCCCGCCATCGGGCACGTTCCGCGACGGCGTGCAGGAGCCGGTGCGCCAGCGGTGGCACGGAGTCATCGGGTGAGGCAGGCCGCCAGGCGTAGCGGTCGGCGGTGGCATCGTCGGCGGTTCCGTCCGCGATGCCGAGGGCGTCGAGGACCCACGCGCGGCGGTCGGCCTTGTGGTCGGCGAGGGTCTTGCCGGACCACTTGCGCGAGACGAGGACGCGGCGGCCGCCGTAGCCGAGGGTTTTCCGGCGGTGTGCCTTGCCCTTGCAGTAGCCGGGGCGGGCGTGCGGCCGGGCGTTGCGCGGAGAGATGCCGTAGCGCAGCCAGTTCGCGCACGTCGGGGAGCACGGCTCGTACCGCAGGGCGGTGGTGAGCCGGTCGAGGTGGGCGCGCTGCCGGTCGGTGGCCGCCTCGTGGCAGGCGTCGAGGTCCTTGGTGAGGTACTTCGTGACGTACCCGATGCGCCGGTCCACGTCGGGGGAGCCGGACAGCAGCCCCTGCACGTCGAGCTGGGTTCCGCACCGGATGACGTGCATGGGCTCGTCGTCGTCGTCCAGGTCGTCGAGGGCGTCGTCGAACGTGGGCAGCGCCGCACCGGTTGTCGGGTCGATGTACTCCTGCAGGCCCTCGTCCCAGACCGGCATGCGGTCGCCCTCGTACCGCACCTCATCGGCCGGGGGCCACCACACCTGGTGGTAGGTGGCGGCGGCGATCTGGCGCATCTCAGCGCGGGGAAGGGTTCCCCGGATGGCGAGGTGAGCGTGCATCGCCAGGCGTCGCTGGCTCTCGACGGCGGCGAAGTACTGCACCTCGTAGCCGGCCACCCGGCGGAGGTTCTGCACGAACCGGTCGAGCAGCCGGGAGAAGTGGATTGCGTCACGGGCGGCGCGCCGGTAGTCGTAGCGCGCCGGGTCGACGGGGGTGCCGTCGGGGAGAACCCGCCCGTAGGACGGCAGCGTCACGGTGACGAACATCGACGGGCGCAGCACCCGGCCGTCGGGGGTGGTGAAGGTGCGCCCGAGGGTGCGCTTCTCCACCGGCCGACGGGGCAGGTCAGCCACGTCCTGACGGCGCTTCGTCGAGCGCACCCGGCGGGCACGATCCGCGGAACCGGGGGCGACGGAGCCCCGCATTCCTGCGTCGGCGATCCGCTCGTCGAGGTCGGCGAGTTCCTGGTCGAGTTCCGCGACGACGTGCGGGGGAGCGCCGGCCGCGAGAGCTGCGGTGCGTTCGGCGGTGCGGTCGGCCCGCTCGGTGACCAGTTCCTCCTGCGAGGGCGTGGCCGGGTCGGCGTCGAGGAGCGGTTCCTCCTCGAGGTGCCAGCCCTCGCGACACTGCGCCATGCGGAGCCGCTTCGCCTTCTCCGCGCAGGGCGGGCAGACGGCGGCCTGGGTGTTGCCGCACGGGACGTCGATCATCCGGGTTTCCCCGGTGGCGCGGTCCTCGGCGAGCATCGCGAGCGGCTTGACGCAGACGCCGTGCTCGACGGCGATCTCCCGCACGACGTCCTTGGCGAGCGGCATGCGGGCCCGCTCTGCCCTCGTCGTGCGACCCCTCGGTTTGACCGGTGCCTCAACGGTGTTCACGCGGCGGCCTCGCCGGTGTCGTCCTTGACCAGCCGCAACGGCACGGGTGCCGGGTAGCGGGTGGCGAGGTCGCGCAGCTCGTCGTCGCCGATCCAGGCGGCACGGACGCGCACGGGTTCCGGCTCGCCGTCGAGGACGACGTACGCGGTGCCGGGCATCGTGGTGGCGATGGCGTCGGCGTGGGCTCCGCGCAGCCGGGCGCCGTTGCCGAGCACCAGGTCGACGGCCTCGGGTTCGACGAGGCGCATGGCGACGCGGAAGGTGAACAGGTCGCGGAACGGCAGGGTCTCCTTGCGGGGGTCCTGGATGCCGGCCACGACGAGGACGCCGGGTGCGCGGCCCTGTGAGAGCAGCAGGCGCAGGGAGCGGTCGATCCGCTTGTCGAGGTCGCGGTCGACGGCGTAGGCGGTGAGGAACGCCAGTTCGTCGACGACCAGGACGACCAGCGGCTCGGCCGTGGTGGGGACGTGCGAGCGGGAGGTGCCACGCATCCGGCGCAGGCGGTCCTGCATGAGGGCCACGGCGTCGTCGAGGAGCTGCGCCAGTTCCGCCAGGGCCGGGTCGCTCGGCTTGTCGTCGCGCCGGGTACGCCGCCGAGCGGTGTCGTCGTCGTCCGACGCGGGTTCCGGTGTCGTGGTGGCGTCGCCGTCCCAGTAGCGGGCGAACAGCGAGCGGCCGAAGGAGAGTTCGACGCCCATCTTCGGGTCGACGCCCCACAGCTGCACCTGGCCCTCGGTGACCGCGGGTGCCAGCGCCCGGATGATGCCCCACAGGAACGAGCCCTTGCCCGCACCGGCCGATCCGGCGAGCAGGACGTGCCGGCCGAGCAGCCCGAGCGTCCACGGCCGCCCGTCCTCCCGCAGCCCCAGCGGGAGCGCGGCCAGGTCCACATCCGCGCCGTCGGCCGGTAGGGGAGCGGGCTCGACGACGGTGGCCAGTGGGTCGACGCGCTGGAAGGCGAGGACGACGCGTCCGGTGCCGAGGCTGCGGACGCTGCACCGCTGCGCGACGAAGGAGTGCGCGAAGGCGTCGGCGCGGTCCATGAACTGCTGCGGTGTCTGCCCGTGCAGCAGGTGCACCTCGACTCGCTCGCCGTGCTCGGTGAGGGTGACGCGGCCGAGCCGGGGCACCTGGGTCTGCCCGCCGAACCCGTCGTGCAGGTCCGCGCCCACCATCGCCGGCTGCCAGTGCCGCGCGTACTGCACCCGGCGGAGCCACCGCCGCCACAGCAGGAACGTGCGCGCGAACGACGCCGGGCGGTGCCGGTGCCACAGCACCAGCGCGGCGGTGACGACGGTGAGCACCAGAGCGAGGGGGAGCGGGCCGAACTGCCGGCCGATCCACGCGGCGGCCAGCAGCGGCAGCGACAGGTACGGGTAGCGCACCGCCCACCACAGCAGCCGCCCGACGTTCTGCAGCACCCGAGCGGCCAGGCTCGGCTCCTGCGGCCGGCGGGTTGCCACGAGCACCGGGTCACCACGTCGCGGCTCCCACGCCGCCATCTGCCGGGCCATCGTCAGGCTGCCTTGGGTGCGGCCTGGCGCGCACCAGGAGCGCGCATGCCCGACGCCTTGAGGGAGAACGCCTGCCGGGGGCGCTGCCCGTTGGTGTCGACGTACGGGGTGACGGTCAGCTTCTCGAAGACGACCGGCCGGAACGGCACGCCTTCCGGGGCGGCGGGCGGGACCGGCTGCACCGGGGCAGCGATCTTCACCTTGAGCGTGCGCTGGCGGGCGTCGGGGTCCAGGTCCAGGACCTCCACCTGCCACATGAGCAGGCCGTTGTCGTCGGCGGCCTGTACGGGCCGCTCCTTCGTCGAGCGGTCGAAGTCGAGCACCTGGCGGACCTCACCGATCATCGCGACCCCGTACGGGAACGTCGTCTCGCTGTCCACCTCGAACGAGCGCTGCATGGCTGCCTCCACTGATGTCTGCTCGCCTACTCGTCTAGACGAGTAGGTAACGGTGTAGTGGTGGCAGCACTGACTGTCAAGGTGGGGAGCCGCGCGTCAGGACGCGGGCAGCGTGTACGACAGCACGAAGGAGTCCGCCGCCATCACCGTGTCGCAGACCTCCACGGGCCTGCCGTCGGTGTCGTAGGCGGTGCGGATCAGGTGGAACACCGGTACCCCGGAGGCCAAGGCGAGCACGCGGCTCTCCTCGGCGGTGGGCATGCGGGCCTCGATCTGCTCGTCGAAGTGGTCGAGGCGGTGGCCGAGCTCCTCCAGGCGGGCGTAGATGCCGCCGGGGCCGGGGTCCGGCTCGCCGATCTTCGTGCCGGTGGCGATGTCCGCCGGCAGGTACGAGGTGGCGACCTCGACGGGGTGCCCATCGTGCAGGTAACGCCGCCGGCGCACGACAGTGGCGGTGCCCTCGTCGAGCTTCAGTCGCTCGGCGATGTCGAGCGGGGGAGCGGCTTGGGTGACGGTGAGCATGTCCACGCTGGGGCGCCGGCCGCTGGCCTCGCTCTCCGCCATGAAGGCGGCTTGTCCGCGCTCACGATGTCGGCGGGCAAAGCGGTCGGACGCCAGTCGGCGCACAGGAGGGCGGGGGCGGACGAAGACACCGCGGCCGTGCTCGGCGGCTGCCACGCCCTCGGACTGGAGGAGCTGGAGGGCCTGGCGGACGGTGCCGCGGGCGACGCCGTAGTGCTTCATCAGCGCCGCCTCGGACGGCAGCTTCTCGCCCTCGCGCAGGTCACCGCGCTTGATCGCCTCGCGCAGGTGGTCGGCGATCTGGCGGAAGACCGCCCGATCGCTCCCCGGATCCAAGCTCGGCAGCACGACGACTCCTTCACTCGTACAGATATGCCAGGCTACCGTGGCGACGTCCCCGAGCGAATGGAGCGCGAGCACCATGACCGGAGAAGACGGCCTGCATTCCGTCAGCGTCGCCGCCGCCATCGTCGACGACCAGGGGCGGGTACTGGTCATCCAGCGCGCGGACAACGGGCGCTGGGAACCGCCGGGCGGGGCGCTCATGCTCAACGAGAGGATTGAGGAGGGCCTGCGCCGTGAAGTATGTGAGGAGACGGGATTAGAGATTTCTATACAAAGGCTAACCGGCGTATACAAGAACCATGCCCGAGGTGTCCTTGCGCTTGTGTTTTTGGCACACAGTATCGGTGGGCGGCTAACCACCAATAGTGAGGCCAGCTCCTTTAAATGGCTGTGGCCGACAGAGATTAGACGGCATGTGCATCAGATCTTCGCTCAGCGATTGCTCGATGCTCTCAAGCATCAGAACAGTCCGGCGATCCGCGATCATGACGGTCAAACTTTCTGGACGCAAAAGACTCCTCTAGGTGACGTGGCTATGTCGAAAGAGTGAAGCTCATCAAGTGTTGACACCTAGTCAATAACCGCGGCTCAACAGCCGTGTTACGGCGATCTTCATTCAAGCAACTACATGAATTCTATCCAAGCCGAAAAGCGGGGCAGTCGTGGCCGAAAATCAATCTCAGCGCAATCAGATGGCAGCTAGCGCGCAGGCCAAACTTCACGACGTCGCAACACTGGCCGAGCGACTTCGTCGCCGAGCGCACCGAGCCGCCCGAGCCCATTTTCTTGCGGGCAAAAGCGCTGCGCAAAGAAACATTCAGCTTGGTGCGCCAGTGGTGATCCTCTCAAGCGCTGTAGGGAGCGCAACGTTTGCCACTCTGGCCACCAAGCCGGGTCTGCCGTGGATTATCGCAACCGGAGCCGTGTCGTTCGCCGCCGCTACATTGGCCGCCTTGCAGACATTCTTCAGGTTTTCCGAGCAGGCTCAAGAACACAAGCGTTCGGGGGCGGAGTATGCCGCACTTAAGCGCGACCTAGACCTCTTCATGATCATCTGCCGAGATCAAAACCTCGTCGCACGGGATCTTCACGAAGCACTGACCCAAATGACTTCGCGATTCAACGAGCTCGAGCGTTCTAGCCCCGACGTGGCCGATCACCTATATGACCAAGCAAAGCAAGAGCAAGGTGAAGACCGCGAAGGAATCTAAAGGCACCGTGCGCGCCCTGAAACATCAAATTGGGCGAATGTTTCGGGGAGCTACCCTGGCGCCCCATATTGCTCCAATCGTGCCGGATAGGGTTAGGGGCTACGATGATGATCCGCGGCAACTAGTGCCCTACCCGGTATCAATCTATACGACACCTAAAGCGTCAAGTAGGGCCGAAGTGCTGCGGTTTCGTTCATCCCTCCTCCTAATCGGCACTCCGACGCCGTTGCCAAGCGCTTGCCGCCGTCCAGATAGGGCCATGACCTTCGAGTCCAATAAGGCCACGCAGGCCCTGCTGCGCCTGCCAATCTTGAGTTGAATGTTGATCCATCCATTCAAGGAGCGCGGCATCGACACCAACATCGAGTGGCTCCGGGTGATGCTCAAGTTTCGCCTGCGCATAGAGATCGCATAGTAAGGAGAGGATGGCGAACTGCAGTACAGACGTATCATCACCACTGGCTACTCCCTCGTTCAACTGTCGCGCCACTCGCGACTGCGGCGATTGGGGAAGGTAAAGCCGCACTGACCCAAGAATCAGCGCATCAAAATCTTCCAAGCCAGCAATATGTACCGAGTCGCTTACGGCGTAAACGTTAGTGTGGGTGGAGTAGAAGCGTCGATCGAGTCGATTTCGACCACGCCGATCCAAGCGAGACAACACGTCTCGAAGCGGGGCTTGGCGATCACGTATACGACGCCAGTACGGGCCCTCTGAAAACCATCGATTATCGACGACTTGCAACTCTAGGGCAATGCTGGAAATGCCTTGAAGTGCTTGAAGCTTCACTGGCTCAAAGTGATTCCACAACATGGCAAAGTAGCTAAATAGCGCGGAGTGATCAGCCATTAAGGGAATGTCGCCCGAGGGCAAATCTTGCAACAGCCCCCCCGCCTGCAATAGATTAAGAAGACCCATGTCATTAGGTGCCCATTCGAGAAATCGCGAAGCGTCATCAGCGGCGGGCCCCACGATGACCAGGAATCCACTCCCTTCCAGGTCTCTGCCGGTCTTGGCCTTAAACTCGCGCCCCTCTTCACACGCGACCAACGGAAACTGCAGCAATACATCGCGCAGGCGGGCAAGATCCGTGACATGAATCTGAGTATTTGCCTGCAAGCTTCCTTCGAAGAGGATTGCAATCTCGCGCAGCGCAAAGCGCTCCGATACCCGTTCCGTCAAAGCTGGCAACTGATCCATTAGGCAGCTTACGATCGCTCGATACACGAACCCTACAAGCTGATCGAATGACTGCCCCGCCTCTAGTTCGGTCCGCGCAACATTCGTGGTCGGTGCCTCAGGCCCATTGAAGTTAATCAGCGCCACCGGGCGACCACCGCCAAAACCCGGAACATCGGGTGTTACATGGATGCCTTGGATGCATACGCCGCCGGCCACCTCGCCAGTCAGAGGCGATTCATAGCTGCCGATCATGCTCGTTGAAGTGTACTGGTCTTCTTCCCCTCCTTGGAGCACAAGTTCCCACTCGCGATAGATGGGATTCCATTGTTTGGCGATAGCCATGCTTGCTTGACCCTCATGGTATGTAAATACCTCAATGAGGGCGCTCGGCTTGACCGACTTCGCAAGTGCTTCTTTTAGGGCAGTGCCAACATTTTGGCCGCCGACCATTGTTGGTTGATCGCCATCAACTGAAACGGTAATTGAACATCCAGGAACGACAATCCAACGGTTGAGCAACTCGCGGATGCCCTCATTAACATCAGAGCTGGCGCGTAAGCGAAGCTGCATGACGGTGCCGTGTTCACCGATCAGCTTATCGAAAAGTGACTCGCGCGACAGCGTCTTGATTAGGTATCGGCCGTGCACGCTCCGCAGTACCAGTTCAAAGCCCCTGGCTTCGCCGATCGCGCGAGTGCCGACATGCACCTCGTCGGCGATCATAAAGGTTGAAAGGACGCCAATCCCAAACCTTGAAATCGAGTTGAAGTTCGGGTAATGCTCTTTGAACTCCTTTGTCTGATAGCTTGATGAACCCACCTTAAGAAAGTGATTTTCGATGGTGGATTGAGACATGCCGACCCCGTGATCCACAACGGTAAGGCGACGGCTTTCGGTGTCGAATGAGATCTCAATGTCGGCGACATCGGCGTCCGCCGGGCGCGATTGGCTGCGCAATCGGGCGAGACGAACGGCGTCAATCGAATTTTGTACGATTTCTCGTATGGCAACGCTCGCATCATTGTAGAGCGTGTGCCCTGTTAGTAGCTCCAGAACCTTTTCTTGATCGAACGTAAATGCGTAATGGCGGGGGTCAAAATTTTCCGTCTCAATACTGCTTCGATCGATCGAGTGCCATGGAAAGATGTATCGCATAGCGCGAGGCGAACAGCCTGCAGCCATCTCTATCCAAGATCGCGTCTGTCGGAGTTCCTTTTCCGCGTAGTCTAGGTACTCCATCAAAGGAAAAAAGCCATCTGGACTTGCAAATCTAGCGTGAACCTCGATGGTGTCCGACAAGTCACCGTCGGGCGTGTCTGCGGGCCTTACGGCTCTGATTGACTGCTGCTTTTTCCACTCCCTTTGCCCCATGGGATCTTTGGGGCTAGCCAAACGATACTGAATGGCGGGTGTTCTATCACGGCTGATGTGGATCAGATCAACAGTGCGCAGAATTGCGGCTGCGTACTGAACATTCGCCATGTCCTCAGCATCACCGCCATACGCGCGATTAACGCGATACTTGGTCGTATCATGCAAGTCGTTCATGTGGTGGCTTCGGGCGACAATAGCAATGTCGTCGCGTATGACCGGGTCAAGTCCAGCCACAATATCCTGAACGGCTTCCGCGGCGGCATCTGCGACGCCAAGAGGCTTGTGGTCATCGCCACGAATCCATGCCTCTACGCGTTCAGCATGGTTCGTTCGAACGAACTCTTCATACAAAAATTGCTCACGCTCGTCTTCCGGCAAGGCGTCGAGACGTTCGCGGAGATCGATGCCTCGCGATGATTCATCTTCCATGATTGAAGTCGTAAATTCAGGAAACTTGCTTGAAGCTCGAGCAAGGTACTCATCCCTTGTCACAAGCATTCCAAGGTCATGGAAATAAATGGAAAGCGTTATCAGCAAACTGTCGGCGATCGTCAAATGTTGCTTTGTCGTTTCGGGAATCAGCCAGTCGGTGGCCTCGAGCAGCGCGTCGATATGCGTGATGTCATGGCGGGTATATGTAGCGAACTGTGGTGTTCGCCCAATAGCGGCCAGGAGTTCATTCAGGCGCGACCGCGCGAAAGCTAGGTTAAATCCACCGAGCGCCGTGCGCCTTTGAGCCTCAAGGGCATGCTTTTCGATAAGCGATCGCCCGAGCGTCAGCTCGCTCATTTAGTGCCCGCTCTCATTGTCATTGTCGTTTGGTGAGGATGCCGGAGGCGTGTCGCCCTGTATTCATATCCGTGTTCAAGTTGCCGCTTAAACCGGTTCGCCACCTCGGGTGCAGGTCAAGATTTTCGTCTGAGGCATGTCCCTACAAGGAACCCCCAGCCTGCTGAGTTGAGCTCTTGTTAGTCAAGCGGCCCGCTGCGCGGGCCGGGCAGCCGCCGGCCCCGGGCTGCGCCGCTCCGCGTCGGCCCCTGGGCCGGCGGCTGCCTGCTGTCGCTGGGGGCTCGGAGAGTGGCGGAGGCGTGTGGGTGCTCGACAGCGGCCCAAGTGGCGTGGCGCTGCCGCTATAGGAAGCTTCCGACCCACCCAGGCCCGGCGTGCTCGGGCGGCACTCGTGGCACGGCCAGGCCCGCTCACCGGTAGCAGGCCTGGAGGAGGGATCGGTCTAGGAGCAGGGCTGGGAGCCGTGTCCTCGTCGCTGCCTGAGGTGGCCGCATCTCGACGCTGGCTCACGGCCCCAGCGGCGAGGCCCAAGCCGCTCGACCCGGCAGGCCACCCGACTGATCGGCCCAGGCAGGACCCGAGCTAGAGATTGACGGCATGACTGTCCCGGCTGGTCCCTGGAATGCTGACAGGTGGGGACTGTCGGAGTGCACGAGGAGGTCAGCTGGTGGGCGAGCTGCCGGTGCTCTTGGCGCGTCTGGAAGCGGCCTGGCGTGCCCAGAACATGCCCATCGCCAGTCGCTTACGTCGCGGTGTGGCGGAGGCCGACCTACGGGCAGCATGGGCGCCTCACGGTGTGACCCCCTCGCAGGAGACTGTGGAGTGGTTCGCCTGGCATGACGGTGCTGACGGGGAGATGTGGAGCGACGTCCTCTGCACGCCGGCGACCCGGCTGCTGACTGTTGCGCAGTCTCTGGACGCTTACACCAGCCACCTGGTCGTCAGCGGAGTGGAGGAGCTGATGTTCCCCACCTGGGTGCCGGTTGCGGGGACGATGCACGGCAGCGTCGTGGCCATCGGCTGCACCGAGAGCCCATCGGCTGGCGGGGCAGAGCGAGGGGAGTCGCTCGTCGCCAACATCACCGAGACTCTCGAGATCCCTGACGTCCAGTACCGGCCGCCAGTGACGACGATGGTCCGCTGGTGGATCGAACGGCACGAGTCCGGCACCTGGCGGTGGGAGGACGGGCATCTCGTCGACCACGCGATGGCAGATCCATCTGAGACGGAGCGGCTGTCTGGCCTCGTATGAAGTGCAAAGGGCTCGACCTGCCTCGTCAGCCACCACAATTTGAGGAGGACGATCCGGCATTCGGTGCCGCAATGCTGGGTGAATATGAGGTCATGAGGTGAGCAATGAGCCTGTACGAGTACGCGATGAGCCAGCACAGACAGTGGGGTCTGCTGCATGATCCGGTGACACCGACGCTGGCTTGCCCGAGAGGCAGCCTGGGAGGATGTTGCTGTGCCCAAGCCTTACCCCCGCGAGTTCCGCGATGACGTCGTGCGGGTCGCTCGCAACCGTGATCCGGACGTGACGCTGGAGCAGGTCGCCGC
>NZ_PTJD01000013.1 GCF_002934625.1 Kineococcus xinjiangensis
CCAGCGGGTGGGCAGCCGCAAAGAGAGCGTCACGCCGGGCACCTCGACACAGCCTGGCCGGGCCGTTGCCGTGCCACCAGTGAACAAGTAGCCGCAGAGGGCGCGATCATGAGCGGCTATTGACACTCGACCATGCCGATCTTCGGGCGCTCGGCAGGGGGGGTGGACAACAGGTGGTCGCGGGCTTCGAGGCGGCTGCTGGAGCTGAGGGCTGGTTGTATCCAGGTGTCGTCGGCCCGTGCCGAGGTCCGTGTGGCTGCGACCGGTGGGGTTGATCGTTTCGCAGGGGGTGGGGAGCCGTGGACGAGGTACACGCGGCGGTGGACGACGGGGAGATCGAGGAGTTGCGGCGGCTGCTGGCGGCCGGCGCGGACCCCAACCTCCACGATGGACCGGGCGGGGTGACGCTGCTGCAGAGCGCGGTGGACGTCGAGTCGGACGGGTCGGCGCAGTCCGGTGAACCCCTGACGGACACGATGACAGCGCTGCTGCTGGAACACGGCGCTGACCCGTTCCTGCCAGGCCAGGGCGGGGAGACCGCCTGGGACTGGGCCTTCAAGAGCACGCACCCCCTGGCCATCGCCCGGTTCGTGCAGTGGGCCGCCGACAAGCAGGTGCGGACGCCCCTGCCGCCGCTGCGCCTCCGGCCGGTCTCGGCGCTGAGGGTGGATGCGGCGCTGCCCCCGGCCGGGGACGGGGACCGGGCGCACCTCGCCGTGGAGGACGGAGACGTTCAAGCGCTGCGGGGACTGCTTGACGCCGGCGTCGACGCGAACGCCCGGCACAGCTGGTCAAGGGCGACGCTGCTGCAGCGCTCCGTGTTCTGCGAGAACTTCCTTCGGGACCGCAGGTCCGACCCGCTGGACGTCACGATCACGGCGCTGCTGCTGGAGCGTGGCGCCGATCCGATCCTGTCCGGGTGCCGTGGGGAGAGCGCGTGGGACTGGGCGCACAGCAGCATGCCCACGGGCGACCACCACCTGGCGATCGCCCTGTTCCGGCCGCGAGTGGTCCGAGGCGGCGGACGGGTGCCGCGGCCCAAGGCGTGGTGGGAGCCTGAGGGCTACCGGTGGGCTCCCCCGCTCATCGACATCGCAGGGCAGCGCAACCCGGAGACCCCGGTGACCGACACCTCCCTGACCGGCTGGGTCCAGCCCGGGGAGGTCCTCCGCCTGCTGCAGTGGCTGAGCCACTACACCGGCGACACCCGCGACTGGAGCCACGAGAAGGCCCTCACCCGCGCGGTGAAGATGAGGAACCCGTACGCCAGGTCCTCAGACTTCACCTACTCACTCCAGGGGTGGCCACCGCTGACCGTCCAGCTCGGCGTGCTGCCACACCACTCCAGCGTCGTGGTCACGGTCGACGGCGCCACGGAAGCGACCCTCAGATACCGGATAGCCGCGATCCTCGACGTCCTCGGCGGCACCCCACCCCGAGCACGGCGCACCTGACCCGACGCCCTGCAGGCAACATCCGGTCATGCCGCTGACGGTGAGCGATCATGGCCGCCGCCCGACGCGCGCGCCTGCCGATGGGTGAGCGCGGCTAGGTGTACTGACCACGCCTCTGGCTGCGCTCCTCGTCGTCATCGCCGTAGATGTCGAGCCACAGCTCTCCCGGTAGGCCGAGGAGACGAGTGAGGAATGCGCGGTCGAGCTCCACGGCGTGTTCGGTGGCGTGGGAGCCGACGTGGCAGAACCAGTTGGCCCAGTAGCCCTGCTCCACGAGCTCCCACAGCAGCGGGGCGACCGGCTCCAGCTGGTTCAGCACTCGGTGCAAGGCCTCAGCCAGTTCCACGCCGTCTTCTGGTGAGGTGGCGCTGCTCAGCCACCACCCTGACTGCT
The DNA here is from genome assembly GCF_002934625.1 of Kineococcus xinjiangensis. Lineage (GTDB taxonomy): Bacteria > Actinomycetota > Actinomycetes > Actinomycetales > Kineococcaceae > Kineococcus_A > Kineococcus_A xinjiangensis. The sequence continues at coordinate 1,848 of NZ_PTJD01000013.1, forward strand.
CGTAGAGGCGGTCCGGACGGCGGGTGCCGATCGGATGACCGACCTCCACCGCACCAGTGGGCGTGATGCCCAGTCGGTCGGTGACCGCGCGCGCTGAGCCGCCGGACTCCCCGACGAGGCGAAACGTGACCATGGTCCTCACGTCCTGCAGTCTGATGAGAAGCCGTCATGAAGGCAGCCATTCGCTGCATCAACGTCTGCAATTGCCGCTGATGGCGCGCGATCATCACCCGCCGGGCCGCCCTGCGGATGCAGGCCGGGACGGCGGTCTACCGACCGGCGGTGAGGCGCGACAGGATCGGGTCGCAGCTCGGCATCCAGGCGGGGGAGGCGACGTGCAACGCGTGACCGGTGTCGGTGGCGTCTTCTTCAAGGCTCGCGATCCCGAGGCGCTGGCGCAGTGGTACCGCGCCCACCTCGGCGTCGATCCTGCGCCCGAGTCCTACGAGGTGTCCTCGTGGTGGCAGGAGGCAGGTCCGACGGTCCTGGCTCCCATGGGTCGGGACTCCCAGCACTTCGGCGCGGGAGCACACTCCTGGTCGTTGAACTTCCGGGTCGCCGACCTCGATGCCATGGTCGAGCAGCTGCGGCGCGGCGGCGTCGTCGTCGAGGTCGACCCGGAGGTCTACCCCAACGGCCGCTTCGCCTCCTTGGAGGATCCCGAAGGCAACCGGTTGCAGCTGTGGCAGCCCGACGGAGCCGACCGGCGGGGATCTTCCTGAGCAACCGCAACCCGGATCGACGCACGCCTTCACCGCCGTGCGGGCGCGATCATGGCGGCCGCTGGACGTCCTCATCCGCCGAACCTCCACGCTCGGTCCCGGCCTACGGAGGCGCTCCGACCGCCCGCCGTCGCCGCTGCCCTCCTCCGCCAGGCCCGCCCAGGCCGACGAGAGGAGCCACCCGTGGCCCAGTTCAAGGTCTACGGCCGCGACGACGTCCTGCGGCCCCTGCGCACCGCCGTCTCCGACACGCTGCACTCCGCTGCCGTCGACGTGCTGGGCCTGCCGGCCACCAAGCGCTTCCACCGCTTCTTCCCGATGAGCGCGGAGGACTTCCCCACCCCCGAGAGGCGCAGCGAGCGGTACACGATCATCGAAGTGCTCATGTTCACCGGTCGCAGCACCGCCGCGAAGAAGGCGCTCTACCAGCGCCTGTTCCGCGACTTCGAGCAGGACCTGGACATCGCACCGACCGATCTGGAGATCACCGTCCTCGAGACGCCCCGCCATGACTGGGGCATCCGCGGGCAGGCCGGCGACGAGCTCACCGTGACCTACCGGGTGGACCGATGAGCACGATCGCGCCGAGAGGCGGGATCCACCGCTCGTGCCGGCCTGCGGGCGCGATCGTGACCGGCCGAGCGCACACCGCCGTAGCCGGTGAACGGCTGCTCCGAGCCGGTGACGACCTGGGCTCGTTCGCCGGCTCGCTCGACAGCCAGGGCGTCCGAGCGCCCGGCTCTGCCCCGCCGCGGAGGCAGGTGGCGGCGGGCTAGTGCCCCGGCCCGCCCGCGGTGGTGTGCAGGCCGAAGCGGCCGGCGAGGCGGAAGTGCTCCAGCAGGGCCCGGTGTCGCTCGGGGAGGTCGTGGACGTCGAGGCGGCCGGCGGCCGCGGTGGCGGCGCTGGAGGCGGCGACCATCGCGCCGACGCCCCTGCAGTCGAGGAAGGTGACCCCGGCCATGTCGAGGACGACGTAGGGGGTGCTCGCGAGGGTCTGCTGCAGGAAGCGGGCGAAGTCGCCCGCGGAGCCGGCGTCGAGGTCGCCGCGGACGGTGACGACCGTGGCGGGGCCCGCGGGCCGGGCGTGCAGGCGCAGCGTCGTGCGGGACGCCTTGTCGGAGGTCGGGCGGGACGTCGGGCGGAGAGCGGTGTGCGGGGAGGACATGCGGCACCTGTTCACGGCGGGAGCGGCCTGTCTCTGGACCGCGGCCGACGCTATGCCAGCCGGCACGCCCGACGCCAGCCCCGTCCTCGGCGCGGGGCGGCGCGGGCGGAGCGCGGCGCGCCGGGACGGTGTACGGCCGAACCTCGCGCGACTACGCTGAGTGAGCTTGGTGCTAGGGACCTCGTTCGGTGCTCAGGACCTCCAGGGGCTGGCATGGCGCACGGCGAAGCGGTGGAACGCTCCCTGCCGATGCCCGGCGCCCTCGCGGTGCCGTGGGTGCGGCGCCTCGCGTTCGTCCTCGCCTACGGCCTCGTCTGCTGGCTGGGGCGCGCCACCCGCATCGACGGCCAGTTCCTGTCCCTGGTCTGGCCCGCGGCCGGGGTGGGCTTCCTCTGGCTCGCGGCGTCGTGGGGCAGCCGCCGGGACCTCGTCGTCGACGGCGCGCTCCTGTGCGTGGTGAGCGCCGTGGTGAACGCCGTCACCGGTGTGGGCCCGTCCCTGTCCGCGGCCCTGGGCCTGGCGAACCTCACCGGCACCCTGATCGCGTGCTGGGCCTTCAGCGTCACGGCGGGTGAGCCGGGCTGGCCCATGTCACGCCCCCGGCACCTGTGGGCGCTGCTCTGCTCGGCGGTGGCGGGGGGCCTGGCCAGTGCCGTGGTGGGTGCTGTCGGCTCGGCGCTGCTCAGCGGCTCGACGGTGCGGTGGGCGGCGGTGGCGGTGTCCGTGTGGGCGTTCCGGCTGACGGTGAGCGTGCTCGTCGTCGCCGGTGCGGGCCTGTGCCTGCTCACCTCACCGCTGCGGCCGGGGAGGCTGCGCGGTGCGCGCCTGGGCGAGGCCCTCACCGTCGGGGTCATCCTCCTCCTGGGCTACGCGGAGGTCTTCGGGTCGACGATGCCCGTGCCGCTGTCCTACGGGCTGCTGCCGCTGAGCGTGTGGGTGGGGGCGCGGTTCGGGCCCGGGGCGACGGCGCTGCACGCGCTCACCGCGGGCGTCGCCGTCGTGGTGCTCACCCGCACCGGTCACGGCCCGTTCGCGGTGCTCTCGCCGCAGGCGCAGACGCTGGCCGCCCTGGGGTTCCTCGCCGTGGTCACCCTGGTCAGCCTGCCCCTGGCGCTGGGACGGCAGGAGCGGCAGCAGCTCACCGCCCGCCTCGAGGACGCCCGCCGGCGCGCGGTGGAGCAGGCGGAGCTGCTGGACGCGGTGATCAGGAGCACCGCGGACGGCCTGCTGGTGGTCGCTCCGGACGGGCGGGTGCTGCTGCGCAACCCGCGCGCGGAGGAGCTGACCGGCACCGCGTCCCCGGTGCTCGACCTGCGGCTGCCGCCCGCCCACTACGGGTGCTACCTGCCCGACGGCTCGCCGGTCCCCGAGGCCGAGCGGCCCCTCGGGCGGGCCCTGCACGGGGAGGAGGTCACCGACGTGGAGCTGCTGGTGCGCCGCCCGGGGGCGCCGGAGCGGATCCTCAGCGTCGACGCCCGGCCCCTGCCGGGCCCGCCGGGGGAGCGCGGCGCCGTGGCCGTCCTGCGGGACGTCACCTCCACCCGCCGGGCGGCGGAGGAGGTCGCCCGGGCCCGCGACCTGCTCGCCGGGGTGCTCGCCGCCGCCACGGACCAGGCCATCGTCGCCACCGACCCGCAGGGACGGGTCACCCTGTTCAACGAGGGCGCGCAGCGGATGCTCGGCTACGACGAGTCGCAGGTGCTGGGCGCCCAGCCGGCGCTGTGGCACGACGCGGCGGAGGTCGCGCACCGCGCCGGGGAGCTGGGCATCGAGCCCGGGCACGCCGTCTTCGTGCAGGAGGCGGTGCAGGGTCGGGCGGAGACGCGGGTGTGGACGTTCGTCGCGCGCGACGGCCGGCGCTTCCCGGCGCGCGAGACGGTCACGGCGATGCGCCACGACGACGGCGCGGTCCGCGGCTTCATCGCCGTCGCGATCGACGTCACGGAGCAGGTGCGCGCGCAGGAGGTCCTGGAGGCGAGCGAGCGCTGGTTCCGGCTCGCCTTCGAGACCGCTCCGGTGGGGATGGCCATGGCCTCCCTGTCGCCGGGGGTCACCGGGCGGATGTTCAGCGTCAACGAGGCCCTCTGCACCTTCATGGGCCGCGGCCACCACGATCTGCAGGGGCAGCACGTGGCCGACTTCGTGGACGCCGAGGACGAGGGGGCGCTCGTCGCGCTCCTGGGCCGGCTGGCAGCCGGGGAGGAGGTGGTGGCGCGGATCGAGTGCCGGTTCCGCCGGCCCGACGGCAGCGCCGTCTGGGGGGCGTGTGCCGCGTCGCTGGCTCCCGGTGCGGGGCGCGAGCCGCACCTGCTCCTGCTGGTCGAGGACGTCACCGCCCGCCGCGACGCCGAGGAGCGCCTGGCCCAGCTGGCGCTGCACGACGCCCTCACCGGACTGCCGAACCGGACGCTGCTGGCCGACCGTCTCGAGCACGCCCTCTCCGAGACGGGCCGCACGGGGTTGCGGGCGGGACTGATCTACCTCGACCTGGACGGGTTCAAGGAGGTCAACGACAGCGCCGGGCACGCCGCCGGCGACGAGCTGCTCGTGCAGGTCGCCGAGCGCCTGCGGCAGTGCGTGCGCCCGGGGGACACGGTGACCCGGCTCGGCGGTGACGAGTTCGCGGTGGTCTGCCCGTCCATCGGCGGCTCCCACGACCTGCACGCCGTCGCGGCCCGGGCCCTGGAGGTGGTGCGCCTGCCCTACGAGCTAGGGGCGGGGCGCTTCGGCATCAGCGCCAGCGTCGGCGCCACGGTCGCCGTCGCCCACGACACCGCCGAGCGGGTCCTGCAGGTGGCCGACGAGGCGATGTACGCCGCGAAGCGGGCGGGCAAGGACCGCATCGTCCTGCGCGACGCCGGGCTGCCGGGCCCGCGGGCGGGCGACTCGCGCCTGCTGGGGGAGCTGCGCGTGGGGCTGGCGGAGGGGCAGCTCGTCCTGCACGGGCAGCCGATCGTGGACCTGGAGGCGGGGCGCGTCGTGGGCGTGGAGACCCTGCTGCGCTGGCGGCACCCCGTCCGCGGGCTGCTGCCGCCCGTGGAGTTCCTGGACGCCGCCGGCTCCAGCTCCCTCATGGGGGAGTTGTGCCGTCGCGTCCTCGCCGAGGCGTGCCGGATGGGCGCCGCGTGGGGGGAGGTGCTGGGGGAGGCGGCGCCCCTGGTCCACGTCAACGTCTCCGGCCGGGAGCTGGAGTCGCGGACGTTCGCTGGGGACGTGCTCGACGCGCTGCGCCGCTACCGGATGCCGCCGGACCGCCTCGTGCTGGAGGTCACCGAGGGCCTGGTGCCGATCGTGCACGACGCGCTGGCGCAGGACCTGGGCGAGCTGCGCGCCGAGGGGGTCCGCCTCGCGGTGGACGACCTGGGCACCGGCTCGTCGAGCCTGTCCCGCCTGAGCGAGCTGCCGTTCGACGTGCTGAAGATCGACGCGCGGGTCGTGGCGTGCCTGGGGGAGTCGGCAAGCTGCGACGCGCTGGTGCGGGCGGTGGTGGGGCTGGGCCGGGCGCTGGGCCCGATGGTGGTGGCGGAGGGGGTGCAGACGCCGGTGCAGCTGGAGCGGCTGCGCGGTTACGGCTGCGACGGGGCGCAGGGGCACCTGCTCAGCCCGCCGCGGCCGGAGGCGGAACTGCTGGTCCTGCTGCGCGAGTGGCCGTCGACGCGGGCGCACGGGTGGCTGCGGGGTCCGATCGTCCTGCCGGCCGGGGAGCCGCTGGACGTGCGCGAGGACCGGTAGGGCCCGGGGCGCGGGCCCGGGGACGGGCGGGGGGTCCGGGCGGGGACGCTCGGCCGGGAACTCGCCGTGCGTCCCCGGCCGGACCTCCCCGCCCTCCTGCCCGTCAGGCCAGCGGCAGGTACACCGTGCCGCCCCGGCGGCTGAACTCGGCGGACTTCTCCGCCATGCCCTCCTCGATCGCCGCGGTGCTCGTCAGGCCGTTCTCCTGCGCGTACGCGCGCACGTCGGCGGAGATCCGCATCGAGCAGAACTTCGGTCCGCACATGGAGCAGAAGTGCGCCGTCTTGGCGGCCTCCGCCGGCAGCGTCTCGTCGTGGAACTCCCGCGCCGTGTCCGGGTCGAGGGACAGGGCGAACTGGTCGTTCCAGCGGAACTCGAAGCGGGCCCGGCTCAGCGCGTCGTCGCGCTCCTGCGCCCGCGGGTGGCCCTTGGCGAGGTCCGCGGAGTGGGCGGCGATCCGGTAGGTGATGACACCCGTCTTGACGTCGTCGCGGTTCGGCAGGCCGAGGTGCTCCTTGGGCGTGACGTAGCAGAGCATCGCCGTGCCGGCCTGGGCGATCATGGCCGCGCCGATGGCCGAGGTGATGTGGTCGTAGGCGGGGGCGATGTCCGTCGCGAGCGGGCCGAGGGTGTAGAACGGCGCCTCCTCGCAGAGCTCCTCCTCCAGCCGCACGTTCTCCGCGATCTTGTGCATGGGGACGTGGCCCGGGCCCTCGATCATCACCTGCACGCCGTGGGACTTGGCGACCTTCGTCAGCTCGCCGAGGGTGCGCAGCTCCGCGAACTGCGCCTCGTCGTTGGCGTCGGCGATGGACCCCGGGCGCAGGCCGTCCCCGAGCGAGAACGTGACGTCGTAGCGGCGCAGGATCTCGCAGAGCTCCTCGAAGTGCGTGTAGAGGAAGCTCTCCCGGTGGTGCGCCAGGCACCACGCCGCCATGATCGAGCCGCCGCGGGAGACGATCCCGGTGACGCGGTTCGCCGTCAGCGGGACGTACCGCAGCAGCACGCCCGCGTGGACGGTCATGTAGTCCACGCCCTGCTCGCACTGCTCGATCACCGTGTCCCGGTAGACCTCCCAGGTCAGCTTCGCCGGGTCGCCCTTGACCTTCTCCAGCGCCTCGTAGATCGGCACCGTGCCCACCGGGATGGGGGAGTTGCGCAGGATCCACTCCCGGGTGGTGTGGATGTTCCTGCCGGTGGAGAGGTCCATGAGGGTGTCGGCGCCCCAGCGCGCCGCCCACACCATCTTCTCGACCTCCTCGGCGATGGAGGAGGTCACCGCGGAGTTGCCGATGTTGGCGTTGACCTTCACCGCGAAGGCCTTGCCGATGATCATCGGCTCGATCTCGGGGTGGCGGTGGTTGGCCGGGATCACCGCCCGCCCGCGGGCGACCTCGTCCCGCACGAACTCCGGGGAGAACCCCTCCCGGGCGGCGACGAACGCCATCTCCGGCGTGACGATCCCCGCCCGCGCCCAGGCGAGCTGCGTGGCGGCCCCGCCCACCGGGGCGGGGCGCTGCCAGGTGTCGCGGGTGCGGGGCAGGCCCCCCTCCAGGTCGATGCGGGCGTCCGCGTCCGTGTACGGGCCCGAGGTGTCGTACAGGTCGAGGTGCTCACCGTTGCTCAGGTGGACCCGGCGCAGCGGCACCCGCATGCCGTCGTGGCCGGAGACCGGTTCGTAGCGCTTGCTGCTGCCGGCGATCGGGCCCGTGGTGACGGAGCCCGGTGCGGCCGAGGCGTTCCCCGCCGCCGTGCTGTCGGTGGTCGTGCTGTCGGTGGACGTGGTGGTGCTGTGTGCCGAAGGCGTCATCGCGCTCTTCTCCCTACGCCGGCATTACCCGGACAGGTTCGACGGTCGACGGCCCCAGCCGTCCTCTCAGCTCGCTCGGTGCGAGCTCCCGTGTGTGCAGTTCGCGCAGCACCGTAGCGCAGACCTTCGCGCCGACGGTCGCGGCCGGCCCGCTCAGAGGGCCTTGAGGATGTCCTCGACGCGCTCGCGGGCGTCGCCGAAGAGCATCCGGGTGTTCTCCCGGAAGAACAGCGGGTTCTGCACGCCCGCGTAGCCGGTGCTCATCGACCTCTTGAACACGACGACGGTCCTCGCCTCCCAGACCCGCAGCACCGGCATCCCGGCGATGGGGCTGCCGGGGTCCTCCGTGGCGGCGGGGTTCACCGTGTCGTTGGCGCCGATCACGAGCACCACGTCGGTGGCGGCCAGGTCGTCGTTGACCTCGTCCATCTCCAGCACGATGTCGTAGGGGACCTTCGCCTCGGCGAGCAGGACGTTCATGTGCCCCGGCAGGCGGCCGGCGACGGGGTGGATGCCGAAGCGCACCCGCACCCCGGCGTCGGCGAGCTTGCGCGTGAGTTCCGCGACCGGGCCCTGCGCGTGCGCCACCGCCATGCCGTAGCCGGGGGTGATGACGACCGACTCCGCCTCGCGCAGCATCGCCGCGACGTCCTCGGCGCCGGTCTCGGTGTGCTGGCCCTCCACCGCCGCGGCGGCGGTGGAGCCCTCGTTGCCGAAGCCGCCGGCGATGACCGACAGGAACGAGCGGTTCATCGCCCGGCACATGATGTAGGAGAGGTAGGCGCCCGAGGAACCGACCAGCGCGCCGGTGATGATGAGCAGGTCGTTGTCCAGCAGGAAGCCCGACGCCGCCGCGGCCCACCCCGAGTAGCTGTTGAGCATCGAGACGACCACCGGCATGTCGCCGCCGCCGATGGAGGCGACGAGGTGCCAGCCCAGGAGGAGCGCGAGCGCGGTGACGGCGCCCAGGACGGGCAGGCTCGGCGAGACGACGAAGACGGCGGTGAGCACGGCGAAGGCGACGAGCGCGGCGAGGTTGAGCAGGTTCCGCCCGGGCAGCATCAGCGGGTTGGACCGCATCCGCGCGGAGAGCTTCAGGAAGGCCACGACCGAGCCGGTGAAGGTGACCGCGCCGATGAAGACACCGATGGCCACCTCCGCGGAGTGGATGCCCACCGGCAGGTCGAGCGCCTCGGCCCGTCCCGGCGCGGCTCCCTCCACCGACAGGTAGCCGTTCCAGCCGACGAGCACGGCGGCCAGGCCGACGAAGCTGTGCAGGAGGGCGATGAGTTCGGGCATGCCGGTCATCTCGACCCGCTGCGCCCGCTGGAGCCCGACGACGGCTCCCACCGCCATGGCGGCGGCGGCGAGGAGGAGCACGGTGGGGGAAGCCTCGCGCACGGCGAGGGCACCCGTGGTGAGCAGCGCCAGCGCCATCCCGGCGATGCCGTAGCGGTTCCCGGCCCCGGCGGTCTCGTGGCGCGACAGGCCGGCGAGGCTGCGCACGAACAGCAGGCTGGCGACGAGGTAGGCGGCGGCCGCCGCGGTGGCGGCGCTCACCGGGCGTTCCGCTCGGGCCGGGCCGTGGCCGGTGGCCGGGGGGTGGCGGGTGGCCCGGTGGTGGTGAACATGGCGAGCATGCGCCGGGTGACGGCGAAACCGCCGAAGACGTTGATGCTGGCGAGCAGCACCGCGACGAGGGCCAGTGCGGTCGCCGCCGCGCTGCCGTGGCCGAGTTGCAGCAGGGCGCCGACGACGATGATCCCGGAGATGGCGTTGGTGACGCTCATCAGCGGGGTGTGCAGGGCGTGGTGCACGTGCCCGATGACGTAGAACCCGACCACCACGGCCAGGGCGAAGACGGTGAGGTTCCCGGCGAGCTGAGCGGGGGAGAGCGCGGTCAGGGTGAACAGCGCCGCCGCGCCGAGGACGGCGAACGCCTGACGCCGGGCCGGTGCCGGTTCCGGCGGCGGCGGTGGAGCCGGCGCGGGAACCGCCGCAGCGGGCGCCGGGGCGGCGGAGACCTGCACCGGAGGGGGCGGCCACAGCACCCGCCCGTCGCGGACCACCGTCATCGCCCGCTGCACGACGTCGTCGAGGTCGAGCACGAGCCGCCCGTCCTTGCCCGGGGTGAGCAGCTTGAGCAGGTTGACCAGGTTGGTGCCGTACAGCTGCGACGCCTGGGCGGGCAGCCGGCCCGGCAGGTCGGTGTAGCCGATGATCGTGACGCCGTTCGGGGTGACGACGAGCTCGTCGGGCACGGATCCCGCGACGTTGCCGCCCTGTGCGGCGGCCATGTCGACGACCACGCTGCCGGGCCGCATCCCGGCCACCATCTCCGCGGTGATGAGCCGGGGCGCCGGGCGACCGGGGATGAGGGCGGTGGTGACGATGATGTCGACGTCGCGGGCCTGCTCGGCGTACATCGCGGCGGCCCTGCGGTTGTAGTCCTCGGACATCTCCCGCGCGTAGCCGTCGGTGCTGAGCTGCTGTTCCGCGGCGGGGACGGCGACGTACTCCCCGCCCACGGAGCGCACCTGCTCGGCGACCTCGGGGCGCACGTCGGTGGCCCGCACGATCGCGCCGAGGCTGCTGGCGGTGCCGATGGCGGCCAGCCCGGCGACCCCCGCCCCGCAGACCAGCACCTTGGCCGGGGGCACCTTCCCGGCGGCGGTGACCTGCCCGGTGAAGAAGCGGCCGAACGTGTGGGCGGCCTCGATGACGGCGCGGTAGCCGGCGATGTTCGCCATCGAGCTGAGCACGTCCAGCGACTGGGCGCGGGAGATGCGCGGGACGGCGTCGACCGCCAGTGCGGTGATCGGCCGGGTGGCGAGCTCCTCGACGAGCTGCGGGTCGAAGGCGGGAGCCAGGGTGGCGATCAGCACCGCGCCCTCGCGCAGCATCCCGATCTCGGCGGGGGAGGGCTTGCCCACGTGCAGCACGACGTCGGCGCCCCAGGCGTCGGCCGCGGAGCCGATCCGGGCACCGGCGGCGGCGTAGGCGTCGTCCGGCGCGCTGGAGCGGACGCCCGCGCCCGCCTCGACGAGCACCTCGTAGCCCAGGCCGGTCAGCTGCCGCGTCGTGGCCGGCGTGGCGGCCACCCTCGTCTCCCTGGGACCCGATTCCCGAGGCACTCCGATGAGCACGTCCGCTCCCTTCCGCGGACCCCGTCGTCCGCGTCGCCACCGGGCGGGACGCGCAGGCCCGCGGCCCGCCCGCCGTTGCCGGTCGCGCCACGGTAGCCCTCCGGCCCGTCGCCGCGCCCGCGGAGCGCCGGGACCGGATCCCTCAGCGCGGGTCGGGTTTCCGCAGCGCCTCCCGCAGCGCCTCCCGCAGGGCCGCCACGAGCGCCGCGGGGTTCTCCTCGGCGACGTGGTGGCCGCTGTCGATCTCGTGGCCGTCCACGTCGTCGGCCCAGGAGCGCCACACCCGGCGGGGGTCGCCGTACAGCTCGGCCATGTCGTCGCGGCTCGACCACAGCACCAGCACGGGGCAGCGGACGCGGCGCCCGGCCGCGCGGTCGGCGTCGTCGGCGGCCCGGTCGACGCCGAGGCCCGCGCGGTAGTCCTCGCACATGGCGTGCACGGTCGCCGGGTCGGAGACGGCCTCGACGAGGTCGGCGTGGTTGCGCGCCCCCATCAGCTCCACGTCCGGCCGGTACCACCCGAGCGGGTCGGCGCTGATGAGGCGCTCGGCGGGTTTCTCCGTCTGCCCGAGGAAGAACCAGTGCCACCACAGGCGCGCGAACCTCGCGTCGGCGCGTGCCAGGGCCTCGCCGATGGGCACGGAGTCGACGACGGTGAGGTGGCGCACCGCCTCGGGGGAGTCCACCGCGAGGCGGTGCGCGACGTAGCTGCCGCGGTCGTGACCCACCACGGCGAACCGCTCGTGGCCGCGGGAGCGCATCAGCGCCAGCACGTCGGCGGCCATGGCGCGCTTGGAGTACGGCGCGTGGTCGGCGGCCGTGGTGGGTTTCGAGGACTGCCCGTACCCGCGCAGGTCGGGGCAGACGACGGTGAACTCCCGCGCCAGCTCCGGTGCCACCCGGTGCCACGTGGTGTGGGTGCGGGGGTGCCCGTGCAGGAGGACGACGGCAGGCCCGCTGCCGCCGGTGCGGACCCGCAGCCGCACCCCGCCGCCCACGTCGAGGTGCTCGAGGGAGAAACCGGGGAAGAACTCCACCATGCCGGCATGCTGCCAGGCCGGACGGTGCCGGGGCAGGGGGCCGGGGTCCGCGGCGGGGAGCTGTTCGTCATCGTCGAACAGCTCCGGTTGTCGCCACCGGATGCGCTGCCTAGCGTGCGGTTCTGCGGACCCGTTCCGCCCGCTTCCCGCCGACGACGCCCCGGAAGGTGGACCAGTGCGCACGACGACTCCCCGTCCTCCCCGACCCCTCGCCCGCGGACTCGCCGCGCTGGCACTCACCGCGGGGACCCTGATGACCGGTGCGGTCCCCGCGGGCGGGGCCGTGGTCGACGTCTCCCCGCCCGGGGCGAACGACTGGAGCTGCAGGCCGAGCGCGGAGCGCCCCCACCCGGTCGTCCTCGTGCACGGGACGTTCGAGGACATGGCGAAGAACTGGTCGACCCTGGCCCCGTACCTGAAGCGCGCCGGGTACTGCGTCTTCGCCCTGAACTACGGCGACAACGCCACCGGTCCGGTCGCGGACTCCGCACGGGAGCTGGCGCCCTTCGTCGACGCCGTCCTCGCCGCGACGGGCGCGCGGAAGGTCGACGTCGTGGGGCACAGCCAGGGCGGCATGATGCCCCGCTACTACATCGGCTTCCTCGGCGGCGCCCACGAGGTCGACGACCTGGTCGGCATCGCGCCGTCCAACCACGGCACCGAGGGCCTCCTCGTCCCCGCCCCCGAGGGCGTGTCGACGTCCCCGCCCGCGCCGGCCGGAGCGCTGTGCCAGGCGTGCGCCGACCAGCAGGCCGGCTCGCCGTTCCTCGCGGAGCTCAACGCCCGCGGGGACACCGTCGCCGGACCCGACTACACGGTCATCGCCACCCGCTACGACGAGGTCGTCACCCCCTACCGCAGCCAGTTCCTGGACGGACCGGCGAAGGACGTCACCAACATCACCATCCAGGACGTCTGCCCCGCCGACCCGATCGAGCACGACCAGACGCCGAACGACCCGGTGGTGCACCAGCTCGTCCTCGACGCCCTGGAGCGGCCCGGGCCGGGCGATCCGGCGTTCCGGCCCCAGTGCCTGCCCCTGCCGTAGCGGGCGCGCCGCGGCTCACACCACGAAGATGCAGAACGGGTGCCCCGCGGGGTCGGCGTACACCCGCAGCGGTTCCTCCTCGTCGTCACTGCGGTCGAGCAGCAGCCGCGCGCCGAGAGCGGTGGCGCGCCGGTGGAACTCCCGCGGGCGCTCGTCAGCCCGTGCCGGTCGCTGCGCCCGCGCCGGTGTCGTCGTCGCGGGGCGCGGGGCGCTGGGCCGTGCGCGGCACCGGCATGGACTGGGGCGGGCGCGGGCGCAGACCCCGCAGCCGCCGGCGCAGGGCGGCCTCCTCGCGCTCCCGCAGGAGCTGCGCGCGGCGCAGGGCACGCAGCAGGCTGGATCTGGCCGGGGCGGGGCTCTCCTCGGACATCGTCGTTCTGGGGTCCCTCTCCGTGCAGTGGTGCGATCCGGCCGCGGTCGGTCTCAGTGGCGCGTGGAGCTGTCGTCTGGAGCGTCCGCACGGAACGTGAGGGCACCGGCGCTGATGACGGCGACCCCCGCGAACAGCGCGGCGTTGCGCCAGCCGTCGAGGAGGAGACATACCACGACGGCGGCCGCGGCGAGCACGGCGAGGGTGAGCAGGGCCCGCGTCAAGGGTGAGTGCACCCTCAGCACCCTGTCCATCGGGTGCCGCCCCCGCGCGGTGGAGTGCGCCGATCGGGTGACGAGCTGGGCGGGGGGTTGCGGTCCGGGCACTGCGTGTCGCCGGAGGCCGCCGCTGCGCCGCTCACTCGCCCGGCGGCCGCCGCTGGCTGGTGATGGACGTGACCATCTGGACGGCGATGTCGCGGAGCTTGACGTTGCGGTTCTGCGAGACGGTGCGGAGGATCGCGAAGGCCTCGTCGGGGCCGCAGCGGTTCTGGCCCATGATCACTCCGATGGCCTGGTCGATGACCGCACGGGACTTCATGGCCTGGCTCAGCTGCTCGGCGAGGTCCGCGTGGCTGGCCATGCGCGCGGCCAGGGCGATCGCCGTCTTCACCTGCTCCGCGAAGGCCTCCACCTCCCGCTGCTCCTCCGGCCCGAACGCCCGTGGGGCGGAGGCGTAGACGTTGAACGCCCCGCGGGTCTGGTGCTGCTGGAACGGCACCGACAGCGACGACAGGACCCCCTCGCTGATGGCGGACTCCGCGTACTCGGGCCAGCGGCCGTCGCCGCGCAGATCCTCGACCAGCACATGCTCCTGGGTGCGCAGCGAGTGCAGGCACGGGCCGTCGCCGAGGGAGTACTGGGCCTCGTCGATGCGCAGGGTGCGCTCGTCACTGCTGGCGATGGTGATCGACCGGCCGTCGCGCTCGACCGTCACACCGCAGGACACGCCGGCCGGCATGTCCCGGACGGCCATCCGCGCCACGTTCCCGAGGAACGCGGTGAGGTCGTCGCTGTGCAGGAGCAGTTCCTGCAGAACCGCTGCGTCCAAGAGGGCCCCGTCACTCGACTCCCCGGGCGCGCTCGAGCTGTCCGACACGTGCGCCGCCCGATCCGGAGGGCCGTCGCCCTCCTGGTTGCGGGAGCTCCGCGCACGGTCCGCACAGGCTCGTCGTCAGTCTACCGGCGGCGGCCGGGTTGTCCTGCGCTCACTGCCCACGTACGGTGCGAGCGGGTCCGGAGCGAGGCCCGTCGATGACGGCTGCTCCGAGGTGCCATGGATCTCCAGTTGACGACGCGCGAGCGCGGTGACGCGGTCGTGGTCGAACTGGTCGGCGAGCTCGACCTGGAGGCGCTGCCGCCCCTGCGGAGCCACCTCCTGCCCCTGGCCGACGACGGTGCCCGGCTGGTCCTCGACCTCTCCGGTGTGCGGTTCCTCGACTGCTCCACGCTGGGGGCCCTGGTCGGCCTCTGCGAACGCGCCCGGGAGCGCGGGGGGCGGGTGCGCGTCGTCGGGCTGCGGCCGCGGCAGCGCGCCGTCGTCCGGTTCTTCGGCCTCGAGGAGGTCTTCGGGGTCGCGGGCACCGTGGCGGAGGCCCTGCAGGGGGAGTTCGACCCGGCCTGAGCCGGCTCAGGCCCGCGGGCCGAGGCGCAGGTCCGCCAGTGGCAGCCGGCCGTGCAGGAGGTCCCGCGCGACCCCGTCGACGTCCCGCTCCGTCGCGTAGGCGTGCGCGCGCAGGAGCGCGAGGGCGTCCGGGGCGCCCAGCCCGAGCCGCACGTTGAGCACGCCCATCGCCTGCCACACCTGGCCGCGCCGGCGCGCGCCGGGGCTGCCCAGCCACGACGGGCCCTCGGGGTCGTCTGCGGCCCCCGGGCTCGCGGTGAGCACCCGCACGATCGACGTCACCACCGTGCCGGCGGCCGCCAGGTCGAGCCGGCCGAGGTCGCCGGGGTCGCCGTAGTACACGTCGAGCGCCCCGAAGCCGACACGGCCGGCCCGCAGCGGCAGGGACGCGACGGCCCTGACGCCGGCGCCCTGCACCACCTGCTCGTACAGGGCGGGCCAGCGCTGGGCGATGACGTCGTCGGTGGCCAGCACCGTGCTCCCCGTCGCGTGGGCGTGCAGGCAGGGGCCCTCCCCGACGGTGAACTGGGAGCGCTCCGCCGCCGCCGCGCGCTCGTCGCTGGCGCCCACGGGGACCCGCAGGCCCGGCCCGTCCATGACGCTGAGGCCCGCGCCGTCGACGCCGAGGACCTGCACGCAGGCGCGGGCGAGCCGGACGGGGAGCAGGTCGCCCGCCGCGAGCAGCGGGTCGTCGATGCCCGTCCACGCGTCGGTGAACCGCGCGGCGATGCTCACGGGGCCCGGCCCTCGGGGGACTTCTCGGCGGGCCGGGTTCGGGCGGTGCGGGCTCGGCTCGGCATGGGCGTCGCGTCTCCCTGCAGTGCAGTGCTTTCCGTTCCGTGCCGAACGGTCTGCCACCAGGCTAGACCGGCCCTCCGCGCACCGCCGGTCGTGGACGGCTGGTGAGGGGCGGCCGGACCGGTGGGGACGCCCTCCCGGACGCCCCCACCGGGGGACGCTCAGATGCCGATGCCGCCCACCACGCTGACCTCCTCGCTGCTGAACTCCCCCGTCAGCAGCGGCATCGCCCGGCTGATGGCGTCGCGCACCGACGGCAGCTGGAGGGAGTCCTCGTGCGCCTGCTTGTTCTCCCACACCTCGCTGATCCAGATGGCGTCCTCGTCCGTCGTGGAGAGGCCGACCACGTAGGAGCGGCAGCCGACGGCGCTCAGCTCGCCGACGCCCTCCAGCAGGATCGCCACCACCTCGGCGCGGGCACCGGGCTTCGTGCGCATGGACCCCAGCAGGCCGTAGGGCATCGAGCTGTCCTCCTCCTCGGCGCCGGCCACGGGCGCGTCCTGGTCTGCGGTGGCGGGCGCGTCCTGCCCCGGTTCCTGCGCGGGCTCGCCCGCCGGCGCCGGCGCCGGGGCCGACCCCGAGCCCAGGGGGATGGTGGTCGAGGAGCCGCCCGAGCCCCCGCCGGAGAGCACCCCGTCCACCAGGGCCTGCGCCTCCTCCTGCACCTGGCGCAGGTGCTGCCCGCCCTTGAAGGACTCGGCGTAGATCTTGTACACGTCCTCCGTGCCGGACGGGCGCGCCGCGAACCAGGCGTTCTCGGTCACGACCTTCAGCCCGCCGAGCTTCGCGCCGTTGCCGGGCGCCTCGGTCAGCTTCGCGACGATGGCCTCGCCCGCCAGGGAGGTCGCCGTGACCTGGTCCGCCGACAGCTTCGACAGCGCCGCCTTCTGCTCCCGGCTCGCCGGTGCGTCGCTGCGCACGTACAGCGGGTCCCCGAAGCGGTCCGTCAGCTCCTTGTACAGCTCGCTGGGCGTGCGCTCCGTGCGCGCCAGGATCTCCGAGGCGAGCAGCGCCAGGAGGATGCCGTCCTTGTCGGTCGTCCACACCGTGCCGTCCTTGCGCAGGAACGACGCCCCCGCGCTCTCCTCCCCGCCGAAGCCGACCGAGGAGTCCAGCAACCCGGGCACGAACCACTTGAACCCGACGGGGACCTCCAGCAGCCGCCGGCCCAGGCTGGAGACGACGCGGTCGATGAGGGAGGACGACACGAGCGTCTTGCCGACCGCCGCGTCCGCCGGCCAGCCCTCGCGGGAGGAGAACAGGTACTGGATGGCGACGGCCAGGAAGTGGTTCGGGTTCAGCAGCCCCCAGTCGGGGGTCACGATGCCGTGCCGGTCGGCGTCGGCGTCGTTGCCCGTGGAGATCTGGAACTCCGTGCGGCGGTCGATGAGGGAGTGCATCGCGTTCGGCGAGGAGCAGTCCATGCGGATCTTGCCGTCGCCGTCCAGCGTCATGAACCGCCACGTCGGGTCCACCAGCGGGTTCACGACCGTGAGGTCGATGCCGTGCCGCTCGGCGATGGCGCCCCAGTAGTCCACGCTCGCGCCGCCCATGGGGTCCGCGCCGATCCGGATGCCGGAGGAGCGGATGACGTCGAGGTCGAGGGCGGAGGGCAGGTCGTCGACGTAGGTGCTGAGGAAGTCGTAGGACTGCGCCGCCCGGCGCGCGCGGGGGAACGGGATGCGCCGCACACCGTCGAGGCCCGCGGCCAGCAGCTCGTTGGCGCGGTCGGCGATCCAGCTCGTCGCGTCGGTGTCGGCGGGGCCGCCGCTGGGCGGGTTGTACTTGAAGCCACCGTCGCCGGGCGGGTTGTGGGAGGGCGTCACGACGATGCCGTCGGCGAGGCCGGAGCCGCTGGAGCGCACCCGGCCGGCGCCGTCGCGGTTGGCGCGCAGGATGGCGTGGGAGATCGCGGGAGTGGGCGTGTAGCGGTCCGTGGAGTCCACGAGGACGGTGACGTCGTTGGCGGCCAGCACCTCCAGGGCCGACGTCCACGCCGGCTCCGACAGCGCGTGGGTGTCGCGGCCGAGGAACAGCGGCCCGTCGACGCCCTGTTCCCGCCGGTACTCCACGATCGCCTGGGTGGTGGCGAGGATGTGCGCCTCGTTGAACGCCCCGTCGAGGCTGGACCCGCGATGCCCCGACGTGCCGAAGGTGACGCGCTGGGCGACGTCCTCCGGGTCGGGCGTGACGCTGTAGTAGCGGGTGACCACGTGGGCCACGTCGATCAGGTCGCTCGCCTCGGCGAACTTGCCGGCGCGGGGGTGCGTCATCGGGTCCTCTTCCGGGTGGCGGTGGCTCCTGGTGCCTCGCTGCGCGCGCGCAGCCTCGCGGATGATCCTGCCGTCCCCGTCCGGGGGATGCCAGAGCACCCCGCCCCGCCCGGCGCCGCGCGACCTGCGCGGTCGAGGCGGCTGCGCGAGGCTGCCGGGGTGAGCGACGAGCCCCGCCCGCAGCCCCCCGTGCCCGACCGCAGGTGGCCCCGCAGCGTCTACGGCGCGGGACGGGAGCCGGACGTGCGGTTCTCCCTCGCCAACGAGCGGACCTTCCTGGCCTGGATCCGCACGGGGCTGGCGCTGCTCGCGGCGGGGGTGGCGCTGGAGGCCCTCGAGGTGCCCGTGCACCCGGGGTTCCGGCTGGCGGCGGCCGTCGTGCTGCTGCTGCTGGCGGTCGCCGCGCCCGCGCAGGCGTGGTGGGGGTGGGTGCGCACGGAGCGGGCGGTGCGCTGCGAGGAGCCCCTGCCCGCGCCGGTGCTGGGCGGGCCGCTGGCCGCGGGGGTGCTGCTGGCGGTGCTGCTGCTGCTGGCGGGCACGGCGGCCCGGTGAGGACCCCGCGGTGAGGACCCCGCCGTGAGCACCCCGAGCGGGCCGGGCGCACCTCCGGGCCTGCAGCGCGAGCGCACCGGGCTGTCCTGGCAGCGCACCACCCTCGCGCTCCTCGTGTCCTCCGCCGTGGTGGTGCGGCTGCTGCTGGCGGGTCTGGGGGTGGCCGCCGTCGCGGTGGGGGCGACGGGCCTGTCGCTGGCGGCGCTGTTCCACCACGCCGGCCGCCGCCGCGACCGCGACCGCCGCTCCGGGGGCGCCGACGGGCGGGTGCTGGCCACCACGGCTGCGGTGGCGTTGCTGGCCGCGCTGGCCGGTGCCGGCGTGACCCTGGTGCTGGCGGGCCGCGCCTGAGGGGGCGGGGTCAGGACCGCCCGGCGGTTCGGCGCCGGAACCACCGCGGGCCGCCGAGGCCGGCCACCAGGCAGGCCGAGCCCGCGACGGCGGCCAGCCCCACCATGCAGACGCCGACGAGGGCCGTGACCTGCACCAGGGCGCTGGTCGACCCTCCGGGCGGGGCGATGCCGAGGTCCTCGGCGTGCAGGTAGAAACCGGTGCCGACGAAGACGTTCGCGGCCATCGTGCTGGCCGCCACGGCTCCCAGGACGGCGACCGCGGCGGTGAGCCGGACCGCTGCCGCCAGCCTCGGACGCCGCCCAGCCCAGCGCAGACCGGCCCAGGAGGCGAGGAAGCCGGCGAGGGTCAGGGAGCAGATGCCCCTGAGCCAGACGACACCAGCGACCACGTTGGCGGTCGAGTCCAACGCGCCCATCGTGGAGTACAGCCGCCACAGGTCCGGGTGCACGCTCAGAACGGGGTCCACGACGTAGACGCTGACGAAGCAGCCGAGAGCCAGCACGGCGACCGCGACCGTGAGACGCCGCTCGTAGCTCGACCACCGGGCTTGCAGGCGCGGCCCACCGGTGTCGTCCACCGCTCCACGGTCGCAGAGCGGCACGCCCTCCGAGGGGCAGCGCGGACCGTCTCCCTGGTCCGAGCACCACACCGACGCACTTCCTCAACGGTCGGGGCGCAGCGCGAGCCCCTCCCGGGCCAGAGCCTCCCTGAGGAGTGACAGCGCTCGCGGTCCCACGCCGTGCATCTGCAGCAGGTCGGCCTCCCGCAGACGGGCGAGACCGGGCAGGGAGGTCACCCCCGCAGCGGCCAGCGCCCGCAGCGCCGGACGGCCGATGCGGGCGGGCAGGGCCGAGGTGTCGGAGGTCGAGGTGTCGGGGACGGACGGATCGGGCATCAGGACTCCCGCGTGAGGTGGGTCGGTCTCCGGGCGGACTCCCCCGGCGCGCGGTCCTCATCGGCGGCGGGGCCCTCCGTCCGCTGCGCAGGCCCTCCCGCCGACCGTCTCCTCGGCCCCGCCTCCCGCCGTGGACGATGGGCCGGTGCCTCTCGAACCGCCCCAGGGCTACCGCCTGGTCCCCACCGCCCCGGGCGTGGAGGACTACCTGCGACTGCGGCGGCGGGCCGGCCTGACCCCGCGGACACCGGAGCAGGCCGCTGCGGCGCTGCCCGGCAGCTGGCTCGCCCACCACGTCGTGCACATCGCCACCGGCGAGACGGTCGCCATGGGCCGGGTGCTCGGGGACGGCGGGTGGTGCTTCCACGTCGTGGACATGGCGGTGCTGCCCGAGCACCAGCGCCGCGGCCTCGGCGACGCGGTCCTGACCACCCTGCTGGAGCACATCCGCGCCCACGCGCCGGCAGGGGCCTACGTCAACCTCCTCGCCGACCCGCCCGGACGTCGGCTCTACGCCCGCCACGGCTTCACCGACACCGCCCCCGCGTCCGTCGGCATGGCCCTGCGGCTCGGGTGACGGCAACCAGCACCGGCGGCCACCACCGGCCGCCGGCTCCGTCGCGCCCGGCCACGCGCTCCTCCTCGGCGCCGTCCTAGAGTGCGCCCGTGACGAGTGCGCTGGTGGCCGCGGTGAGCGCCCTGGCCCTCGTGATGGCCGCCTGGACGGGTCTGGCCGCCGCCCGTGCCCGCCGGGTCGGCACCGCCTCGCTGGTGGGGCTCGCCGTCGTGGAGGTCACCCTGCTCGTGCTCGTCGTCGTCCTCGCCGTCGACGCCCTGGACGGCACGCGCCCCGTCGAGACGGCCACCGCCGTCGCCTACCTGGTGCTGGCGCCGTTCCTGCTGCCCGCGGCGGCCCTGTGGAGCCTGGCCGACCGCTCCCGCTACAGCCCGCTCGTGCTCACCGTCGCCTGCCTCGGCCTGGCCGTCGTCGCCTACCGGATGCTGCTGCTGTGGCAGGTGCAGCAGTGAGCGCGCCGGTGCCGGGCGACGACCGCCTGCGGGACCTGCGCGGGCTCGGCCGGGTCCTCGTGGCGCTGTACGCCCTGTTCGCGGTGGCGGCCACGTCGCGGGCGGCCGTGCAGATCGCGACCCGCTTCGGCGAGGCGCCGGTGGCGTACCTGCTGTCGGCGTTCGCGGCGCTCGTCTACGTCCTCGCCACCCTCGGCCTGGCGCGCCGGGGCGGCCGCTGGCGCGCGGTGGCGTGGGCGGCGTGCAGCGTGGAGCTGGCGGGGGTGCTCGTCGTGGGGACGCTCAGCCTCGCGGACCGGGCGGCGTTCCCCGACTCCACCGTGTGGTCGGTGTACGGGCAGGGATACCTGTTCATCCCGCTGGTCCTGCCGGTGCTGGGCCTGGTCTGGCTGCGCCGGGAGCGCGCCGCCGTCGGGTGAGGACCCCGCCGGCGGCCCGTCAGTCGTCGAGGGCCGCCGCGCTCAGGGCGACGGGTGCTCCGGTCACCGCGGGCCCGTGGCTCGTGGGCGCCTGCACGACCCGCGAGCGCCCCGCGCACCCCGACCGCTTCGCGAGGTACATGGCGGCGTCCGCGTGGCGCATCAGGACGTCCGGGTCGCCCCCGCACCCCCGGTGGACGGCCACGCCGACGCTGGTCGGCACGTGCACCGCGGTGCCCTCGACGTGGAAGGGCCGCTCGAAGCGCGCCGCGATGCGCTGGGCGGTCCCGGCGACCTCGTCCTCGTCGTGCGCATCGGGGAGGAGGACCACGAACTCGTCGCCCCCCAGCCGGCCGACGACGTCGCCGGTCCGCACGCTCGTCAGCAGCCGGCTCGTCGCGGCGCGCAGCAGCTCGTCCCCGGCGCCGTGGCCGAAGGTGTCGTTGACCGCCTTGAAGCCGTCGAGGTCGCAGTAGACCACCGCCACGCCGTCCTGCGGGGAGCAGGCGTCGAGCAGCTCCTGCAGCCGTTCGGCGATGAGCCGGCGGTTGGCCAGGCCCGTGAGCGTGTCGTGCAGCGACTGGTGGCGCACGGCGTCGACCAGCTGCGCGTTGGCCAGTGCCGTCGACGCCTGGTCCGCGAGCGCGCGCAGCCGGGCCACGGTGTCGGCGCTGCCCCGGTCGAGCGTCCCGCCCTCGCGCCAGCCGGCGATGAGCGCGCCCGCCGGGAGGTCGCAGCCGCCCAGGGGGATCGCGAGGGCCTCGGTGGCGCCCCACGCGCCGAGCAGCCGCCGGACCGGTGGGCTGGCGGTCGTGGCGTTCAGGCGGATCGGGTCGCCCCTGCCGGCGAGCCGGCGGGCCTCGGGGCAGTCGGCGGCGTCCAGGTGGGCGCTGAGGACGGGGCCCGCCGCGGGTTCCACGGCGGTGCTGCGCAGGGACGAACGGTCGTCGTCCCACAGGAGCACGGCCCCCTGGTCGCAGCCGACCACCTCGGCCAGCGCCTGCGCGGTGACCCGGATCACCTGGCCGCGCTCCGACGTCGCCGCGAGCTGCCTCGACAGCTCCAGGAGGGCCTGCAGCCGGCGCACCAGCACCTGCTGCTCCGCCTGCTCCGCCTTCAGGTCGCGCAGCAGCCGGGCGTGGTCGATGGCCAGCGCCGCGTGGCTGCCGAACATGCCGAGCAGCTCCCGCGTCTGCGCGCCGGGGCGCCGGCCGTCGGTCGGCAGGTCCACGCTCAGGGTGCCCAGCAGCTCCCCGTCGGCGGTCAGCATCGGGACGAACAGCGCGTCCTCGGGGTGGAACGCGTCGGGGTCGTCGTCGCTGCTGCCCGCCTCGGGGATCCAGGCGGCCATCGCCTGCTCCTCGGGCCACGTCACGGTGGCGTGGTCGAGGAACACCGTGCCGTGCAGCTCGTCCCCGGCCGCGAGCAGCTCGTCCCAGGACGCGCGGGCGCTGACCTTGCCCCACAGGGCCTCGCGGGCCTCCTCGTCACCCGCGACGGCGACGACCTCCAGGTCGCCGTCGTCGCGCACGAGGTTGACGACGGCCACGCCGAAACCCAGTTCCCGCGCCGCCTCGGAGACCGCCTGCAGCGCCAGGCCCAGGTCGCGGTGCGCGCTGATGCCCACCGCGAGCTCGTGCAGGTTGCGCAGGGCGGTGGCCTGCCGTTCCGCGCAGTCGCGGACGGGTTCCTCCAGCCGCGGCCGGACGAAGGTGAGTGCCAGGCGCAGTCCCCCGCTCACGGGCGTCCCGGGGCGGGGCGGGGCGGACGTCCCCCGGGCGTGGTCTCGTCCATGCGCTGCTCCGTCCCCCCGGCACTGCGGTGCGTCTCGGTTCCCGGCCGTCCTCGGCAGTGCTCGCGGCTCCTCCGAGGATCGGCGGCCACGGCCGCAACCTGAGTTGCTTCGCTGCTGAAGGGTGCCTCGCTCACCCGGAGAGAGCAAGCCCCCCGCCGCGTCTCCGCTGGCCGGTCGCGGAGGCGCGAGGCGGGGCCGTCCGGGCCGGCGGGGGCCCGTCAGGGGCGGTGGGTGAGGTCGGCGTCGGCCCTGGCGAGCCAGAGGGAGGCGGCCAGGGCGGCGGCCACGGGGGTCCAGAGCGCGCGCTCGACGCCCGAGGGGGAGGCGAGGTTGAGGACCGTGCCGAGGACCATCGCGCCGGCGGCGACCGTCAGGATGCGGCGCCGGCGGGCGCCGGGGACGAGGCCGGAGGCGAGCGTCACCGCGAGGCCCGCGTAGACGAGCGCCGAGCCCGCGCTTGCCGCCCGCAGTCCCGGCGGGAGCGTGCCCGGGTTCGTCCCTCCCCAGGCGGCGGCACCCCAGGGTGCGCCCGACGCGAGGGCGATCTGGAACGCCGCCACGCCGACGGTGAGGGCGGTGGCCACGGCGGTCGGCGGACTGGGGCGGGGGATGTTGACGTGCCGAAGGGACATATCTGGAAGATAAAGTATCTGGCAGATATGCTCAAGGAGTGGCTAGAACCTCGCAGACGCAACTGGCCGTGCTCGGTGCCCTCTCCGTCGAACCCATGACGGGCTACCGCCTGCGCACCGAGATCGTCGAGACCCTCGGGCACTTCTGGCACGAGAGCTTCGGGCAGATCTACCCCGCCCTCGCCGGCCTGGAGCGCGAGGGCCTGGTCGCGCGGGACGCCGCTTCCGCCGGGCCCGGCAACCTCTTCCGCATCACCGCGGCCGGCCGGCGGCGCCTTCGCGAACTGCTGGCCGAGCCGTTCCAGCAGCCCGCACCCCGCGACCCCCTCCTGCTGCGCGTCTTCTTCGGCCACCACGTCGAACCGGACCGCCTCCGCGACTGGCTCGCCGAAGCGCTGGCGCAGGCCGAAACCGCCTGCGCGCGCTACGAGGTGCTGCGCGCCGAGATCGAGCGGGCGCCCGACGTCGCGACCCAGGGCAGGTTCCGGCTCCTCACCCTCCTGGCCGGCCTGCACGGCGCGCGGGCCCGCGCGGACTGGGCGCGCGAGGCGATGGACCTCCTCGACGGGGAGGGCGCTCCGGGGTGAGCCCGCGGCGCGGGGCCGGCGGCGTCAGTGCCCGGGCGCCCGCGGTGGTGCCGTGGAGCCCCGCACCACCAGGCTCGGTGGCACGAGCTCGGTGCGGGCCGGCCCTGCCTCCCCGCCGATGCGCTGCAGCAGGTGGGTGGCCGCCCGCCGCCCCACCTCCTCCACGGCGGCGTCGACGCTCGTGAGGGACAGCGGGCGCAGTCGGGCCAGGCTGGAGTTGTCGTACCCGACGACCGAGACGTCCTCGGGGACCCGAAGGCGCAGTTCCGCTGCGGCGGAGAGGATCCCGATGGCCGAGGTGTCGTTGACGGCCAGCACCGCCGTCGGCGGGTCCGGGGCGCCCAGCAGGCGCAGTCCCGCCCGGTGGCCGCCCTCCTCGGTCATGTCCGCCTGCTCCACCGCGCAGGTCCCGCCGCCGGCGGCGATCCCCGCGACGCAGGTCCGTCGGCGAAGTTCCCCGACGAGGCCGCTGCCCGCGACGTGGGCGACGTGGCGGTGGCCCAGGTCGAGCAGGTGGCGCACCGCCAGTCCCATGCCGGCCTCGTCGTCGTTGGCCACGACGTCGACGCCGGGCAGGAGCGGTTCCCGTGCCCCCGCGACCACGGTGGGGACGTACCTGGTCAGGGTTTCGGCGGCCGTCCCGGCGGCGAGTTCGGGCAGCGTCCCCACGATGAGGATGCCGTCCACGCGCAGGTCCGCGAGCGTCTGCAGCAGTTCGGGTTCGGTGCGGGCGTCGCCCAGCAGCGGGCGCAGCCCGTTCTCCCGCAGCAGTGGGCGCACGCCGTCGAGGAGTTCGACGAACCACGGGTTGCGCAGGTCCTCCAGGACGACGCCGACGGTGCGGGAACGGCGCTCCGCGAGGCTGCGGGCCGCCGGGTCCGGGCGGTAGCCGAGTTCCTCCACCGCGCGCAGCACCGCCTGCCGCCGCTCCTCGCTGACGCGCGGGGAGCCCTGCAGCACCAGCGACACCAGCGACTTCGACACCCCGGCGCGGGCGGCGACGCTGCGGATGGTCGGCGGGCGCGTCGGAGGGGTGGTCTGCTCGGGCACCGCGGTCCTTCCTGGTGGCCCGCCGGACGGCGGCCTCCTGCCGGAGGGTCCGGCGATCACGATCGCACTCTGCTGCGCGAGGCCCCCCGCGTCAACGGGGCCGGCCGGGCGCGGGCCCGCCACCTGCGCCGTCGGCCGACCGGTGGCGAGCACCCGGCCCCGGGAGGATGATCGTGGGAAGTGCACCGCAACGGCGCTGTGAAGCGCACTGGGAGGTCGCCATGAACGTCCGTGCAGCGGTTCGACGTCTCGTCGGGCCGTCCGTCCGTCCTCGGCGGTGGGTGCCCGCCGCTGTGCTGGCGGTGGTGGCGGCGGGCCTTCCGGCGGCGCCCGCGGCGGCTGCGCCGGACTGCGGTCAGGTGTGGGGGTCGCAGCAGGAGGAGCAGTTCTCCCCGTCGGTCCCGCGGGGCCACGTCGCAGGCGTCCGCAGCGGGCGGCACGCGTGCTTCGACCGGCTGGTGATCGACGTCGAGGGCAAGACCCCCGGATACTTCGCGCGCTACGTCCCGGAGTTCCGGAAGATGGGCTCGGGTGAGATCGTCCCGCTGCGCGGCGGCGCCCAGCTGCAGGTGATCGTGACCGTCCCGGCCTACGACGACGCCGGGTGGCCGACGTACGACCCGGCGCGGACCGACGAGGTGGTTCCCGTGGCCGGCTACCGCACCCTCCGCCAGGTCGCGTGGGGTTCCAGCTTCGAGGGGTACACCACTCTGGGTCTGGGTGTGCGCGCACGGCTGCCGTACCGGGTGTGGATCCTGGACGGGCCGGGCGACGGATCCCGCCTCGTCGTGGACGTCGCGCACCGCTGGTGACGTCCCGCGCTTGACCGGACGGCGGGGCCGCGGCACCGTAGTCCATGGACCGGTCCAACGGAGCGCGGGACGGGGGCCGGAGTGGCGGACGTGCGGATCGGGATCGCGGGGGTCGGGCGCATCGGCGTGATGCACGCCCGGCACGCGGCGCGGCTCGACGGGGTCGAGGTGGTCCTGGCCGACGCCGACCCCGCCCGGGCCCGCGCCGCCGCCGCGGAGGTCGGGGCGCGGGTCCTCGCCGACGTCGACGCCATGCTGCGCTCCGGTCTCGACGGCCTGCTCGTCGCCGCCGGGACCCCCGCCCACCCCGAGCTCGTCCGCGCGGGGGTGGACGCCGGCGTCCCCGTCCTGTGCGAGAAGCCGCTCGCGCCCGACGCGGCCCGTTCCCGGCCGCTCCTGGAGCACATCGCCGCCCGGGGCGGCACCGTGCGGGTCGGCCACCAGCGCCGTTTCGACCGCGGCTACCAGGAGGTCCGCCGCGCCCTGCGCGCCGGGGAACTGGGCTGGATCCACAACCTCCGCGCCCTCACCTGCGACCAGGCCCCGCCGCCCGTGGAGTTCCTCGCCACCTCCGGCGGCATCTTCCGCGACTGCAGCGTCCACGACTTCGACGCGATCCGCTGGCTGACGGGCCGCGAGGTCGTCGAGGTCTGCGCCCGCGGCAGCAACAACGGCGACCCGGCGATCGGGGAGGTGGGCGACGTCGACACCGCCCTCGCCCTGCTCATCCTCGACGACGGAACCCTCGCCTCCGTCGCGGCCTCCCGCTACAACGGCGCGGGGCACGACGTGCGCCTGGAGGTCCAGGGTTCCCGGGGGACCCTCGTGGCGGGGCTGGACGAGCACAGCGCCCTCCGCTCCGCCGAGGCGGGCGTGGCGTTCCCCGCCGGCGCGCCGCACGCGACCTTCGCGGAGCGCTTCGCCGACGCCTACCGGGCCGAGGTCGCCGCGTTCGTCGCCCTGGTCCGCGGAACCGGGGGAGAGGACCTGTGCACCCCCGAGGACGCCGTCGCCGCCTCCGTGGTGGCCGACGCCGCGCAGGAGTCGCTGGAGAAGGGGGCCCCCGTCCGGCTGCGGGCCGGGTGAACCGGCCCCCGCCCGCGCTCCGCCGGCCCGGCGTGGACCGCGGGCGGGATCACGCCGCGCCGTCCGGCTCCGGCGCCTCGACGCGGAACATCGTCGCCGTCATCGTGGCGCAGTGCACCTCGCCCTCGTCGGTGAGCGCGTACGCGTCGCCCTGGCACACCGTGATGGTCCGCCCGGCGCGCAGGACGCGGCCGCGTGCGACGAGTTCGTGACCCCGCGCCGGTGCGAGCAGGTTGATCTTGAACTCGACGGAGACCACCTCCGAACCCGCGGGCATCAGCGACAGCGCCGCGCAGCCGCAGGCGCTGTCGACGACCGAGGTGGTCACCCCGGCGTGCAGGAACCCGTGCTGCTGGGTCAGTTCCGGGCGGGACCGCACCCGCACCTCGACCGAGCCCGGCTCGACCTGCGTCAGCTCCGCGCCGAGGTGCGCCATCAGCCCCTGCCGGGCGAACGACGACCGGACCACGTCCCCGTAGCGGGGGTTGCGCGCGACCATCTCCGTCACGGCCGCATCGTCGCAGACACCCCGGGCGGTGGACCCCGCCCGGGGTGGCGCGGTCAGTACCGGAACGTGCCCACGACGCCGCTGAGGTCGGAGGCCAGCCGGGCGAGGTCGCCCGCCGCGTCGTTGGTGGCCCTGGCCGCCTCTGCGGTGGACTCCGCGACCTGGGCGACGCCCGAGACGGTGCGCGCGATGTCCGCGCTGCCGCCGGCCGCGTCGTCGATGTGGCGGCTCATCTCCGTGGTGGTGGCGCTCTGCTCCTCCACCGCGCTGGCGATGGTGAGGGAGTAGCTGTCCACCTGGGTGATGACGTCGTGGATGTCCCGGATGGCGTCGGCCACCTGCGTGCTCGAAGCCTGCAGGGCGGCGATCCGGGCGGTGATGTCCTCGGTCGCCCGGCCGGTCTGCTGCGCGAGCTCCTTCACCTCCGACGCGACCACGGCGAAGCCCTTGCCCGCGTCCCCGGCGCGGGCGGCCTCGATGGTGGCGTTGAGGGCGAGGAGGTTGGTCTGCTCGGCGATGGAGGTGATGAGCGCGACGACCGTGCTGATCTCGGAGGTGGCCCGCCCCAGCGCCTCCACCTGCCCGGTGGTCCCCTCGGCGACGGACTTGGCGTGCTGGGCGACCCCGGCGGCGCGCCCGGCGCTGGAGGCGATCTCCTGGATGGAGATGCCCATCTCCTCCGAGCTGGCGGACAGGGTCTGCACGCCGGCGTTGACCTGCTCGGCGGCGGCGGAGGCGCTGGTCGCGCGCTCGGAGGACTCCTGGGCGCCGGCGCCGAGCTGGGTGCTGACGGCGGACAGCTCCTGGGAGGCGCCGGCCAGGGACAGGGCGTTCTCCGCCAGCCCGTTCATGGTGGTGCGCAGGCCCGTGACCGCGGCGTCGAGGGCCTGGGCCATCTGCCCGATCTCGTCCTTGCTGGTGATGCCGACGGTCACGGTGAGGTCCCGCTGCTCCAGCGCCCGCAGGCCGCGCACCGCCTGGGCGAGGGGGACGGTGATGAGGCGGGCCATGAACAGGCCGAGGGCCACGGCGGCGAGGATGCCGGCGGCCAGGACCACCAGGGTGGTGGTGCGGGCGGACTCGTACGTCTCCTGGGCCTCGGCGGCGAGCTGCGCGCCGGCGCTGCGCTCGATCACCATCAGGTCCTCGGTGGCCTTCGAGGCGGCCTGCATGGCGGGCAGGAACTCCGCGTCGCGCACCGCCCGCACGGCGTCGAGGTCGTTGGCGCGGCTGGCGGGCAGGAACTCCTCGTCGCGGACCCGGCGGATCTCCGCGACGGCCTCCTCCAGGCGGGCGACGGCCTCCTCGCGCCCCGTCATGTCGGTGGCCGTGTAGGCGGCGAACGCCTCGTCGAAGGCGGCGTCGCTGGCGGCGAGCTGCTGCTCGGTCGCCTTCATGGCCGGCTCGTCGAGGGAGATGGCGTGGTCGAGGAGCAGCCCGCGCCCGTCGTACAGGGCGGTCTCCGCAGCACCGAGCACGTCGACGGCGACGAGGCCGTCGGCGTAGATGCGCTGTGCCCGGTCCTTCAGCCCTGCCAGCGAGGTGAGCCCGACCAGCCCCACCGTCAGGGCGGCTGCGCAGGCCACCGCGATCGCGGCCACGATCTTCGTGCCGACGCGGCGGTCGGCGATCCAGCCGACGAGGGCGTTGCGTTGCATGGAGGGGGCTCCCGGGACGAGGGGGGGTTGACACCCTTCCATCGGTGCCCGGGGCGCCCACTTGACCGCTCAAGGCTCATTGGAACGGTTCCGATGCGGCGGGCTCGCGGTTGGCAGGCCCGGCGGAGCGGTCGGCGTCCGTGCCCTCAGCCTCCGCGCAGCGCCCGCCGGTAGCGGCGCCGGTACCAGCGCTGCGCGACCAGCACCAGCGGGAACGCCGCCCGCCAGGCACCGCGGCCCGGGCGGGTGAGGGAGCGCAGGGTGAGCCACACCCCTCCGTCGGGCGCGCGGTGCACGATGAACGCCTCCTCCCCGGAGACCGGGTGGCCCTCGAGCGTGCCGTAGGAGAAGCCGCACCGGTCGGGCTCGTCCACCACGGCCACGACGAGCACCGGCTCCCGCAGGGAGATCGGGCCGAGCGAGGCCACGAGCCAGTGCCTCGCCCCCGCCTCGACCCGCCCGCCGGGACCCGGGACGACGGTGAAGCCGCTGCGGGTCTTCACCTCCCAGGCGAGCACCGCCGAGGCGGCCGCGGCCCACCGCTCCCGCCCGCTGCCGAGGAGGACGCTCCGCTCGTACCTGCGGAACCCCGGCGGCGCCTGCGTCCAGTGCCCGTCCGCCGGTCGCGTCGCCCCCACCGGGGAGTAGTTCGGCGTCAGGTCGGCCAGCCGCCGCCGGCTCACCCCCGCGCACCCGAGGTCGTCACGCCCACCATCGTGCCGTGCCCCGCGGGCGCCGTCCGGGTGGAGCGCCCGGCACGCGCGGCACGGAGCACCGCCGGGAGTGGGCGACCATGGGGAGACCATGCTGATGAAGTCCCCGCACTCCCGCTCCCTGGCCCTCCTGCTGGCAGGGCTCGTCCTCGTCGCCGTCGTCATGCGCGCGCCGATCACCGGCGTCGGCCCCGTCCTGCCGCGGATCACCGACGAGCTCGGCCTGACCTCCACCGCCGCGGGGCTGCTCACCGCGCTGCCGCTGCTGGCGTTCGCCGGTGCCTCGGCCGTCGTGCCGTCGGTCTCCCACCGCTGGGGGGCGCGACCCACCCTGCTCGGCGCCCTGGTCCTGATGGTGGTGGGCGCGGGGCTGCGCTGGCTGCCGGGCAGCGGGGGTGCCGCCGTGGCCGCGCTCTTCGCCGGCACCGCCCTCGTCGGTGTCTCGATCGCCGTGGCGAACGTGCTGCTGCCCGCGGTGCTGCGGCTGGAGTTCCCCGCGCGGGTGACCGCCATGACCGGTGGCTACGTGGTGCTGATGGGCCTGACCGGGGCCATCTCCTCGGGAACGGCGGTGCCGCTGGCCGACGCCGCACCCGGTGGGTGGCGGACCGCGCTCGCGGTGTGGGCGCTGCCCGCCCTGGTGGCCCTGGCGGTGTGGGCGGTGCTGCTGCGCAGGGGCCAGCCGCAGGAGCAGGCGGTCGAGGCGCCGCGGGCGCGGATGCCGTGGCGTTCGGGGCTCGCCTGGCACGTCAGCGCCTTCATGGGCCTGCAGTCGGTGGGCTTCTACGTCGCCCTCGCCTGGCTGCCGACGGCCCTGCGCGACATCGCCGGCCTCGACGCCGCGGCCGCGGGCTGGCAGCTGTTCCTCATGCAGGCCGCGGGCATCGCCGCCAGCGCCGCCCTGCCGCTGCTGCTGCGCAGCCACCACCACGACGCGGCCGCGGCGGCCGTCGCCTCCGTGCTCACGGCGGTGGGCTTCGCGGGGCTGGTGCTCGTGCCGGCTGCGGCGACGCTGTGGAGCGTCGTGCTGGGTCTCGGCATGGGCGCCACGGTCGTCCTGGCGCTGTCGTTCCTCAGCGCCCGCGCGGTGAACGCCTCCCAGTCGGCTGCCCTCTCCGGGATGGCCCAGGCCGTCGGCTACCTCTTCGCCGCCGCCGGGCCGGTGCTGGTGGGCGCCCTGCACGGCGCGACGGGGGGCTGGGCGGTTCCGCTGGGTGTCCTCGCCGTCGTCACGTTCGCGCAGGCCGGGGTGGGTTGGGCGGCGGGCCGCCCCCGCACCCTGCAGGAGGCCTGATGCGCGTCCCGCCGGTGGCCCGCCCGGAGAGCCTCAGGCCGGTTCGGGGCGCAGCTCGAACCAGACGGTCTTGCCGAGGGGGCCGACCCCCAGCTCCGTCCCCCAGCGGGAGCTGAGCAGTTCCACCATGGCCATGCCGCGGCCGTGCTCCGCGTCGCTGCGCTGCGCTGCGACGAGCGGCATCCCGCCGCCCTCGTCGGCGACCTCGACGTGCAGGAAGCCCGGCCGGATCCGTGCCGCCACCCGCACCAGGCCGGAACCGTGCACGATGCCGTTCGTCACGACCTCGGAGACGAGCAGCTCCGCGCGCTCGACCGTGTCGGAGTCCAGGTCCCCCCTCGCCACCCAGGGCGCGCACCACTCGGTGAGCAGCCATCGCGCCACGGCCACGGAGCGCGGCTGGGGAGGCAGGACCACCTGCAGCACGGGCCCTCGACCTCCGGTCCGGGCGCCGGCGGCGCCGCCTCTTCCTCACGTCTGGCTGGGGTGACCCCAGTGAACCACTCGGACCGTCGTGGTGCCGTGCGGTGGCCTGGCGTTGCGGTGGCCTGGCGTTGCGGGGACCCGGCGCAGGCGGTTCGCTGCCCACGACGCACCGGAGCCTGCGGACGGGTCGCCGCCCGTCCGCCGCCCACGCCCGGTGCCGGGACGGAGGAGCAGATGGAAGGGGCCACCCGCACCGGCCGCCTGGCGATCGCGGCCGACGCGTGGCGCACGAAGCTGTGGCCGTTGCCCACCGCATGCGTGCTCGTGTCCGTCATCGCGGGCGTGGGGCTGCCGCAGCTCGACCGGGCGATCGACGCGGGGCTGTCGGAGCTCGTCTCCGCCTGGCTGTTCAGCGGGGGGCCGGAGGCGGCGCGCTCGGTGCTGTCCGCCATCGCGGGTTCCCTCATCACGGTGACGTCCCTGACGTTCTCCCTCACCGTCGTCACCCTCCAGCTGGCCAGCAGCCAGTTCTCGCCCCGCCTGCTGCGGACCTTCGCGCGCGACCACGTCGTGCAGGGGACGCTGGGGCTGTTCCTGGCGACGTTCGCGTTCTCCCTCACGGTGCTGCGCACGGTGCGCTCCGCCACCAGCCAGGGCCCGGGGTTCGTCCCGCAGATCTCCACGACCGTCGCGGTCGTGCTGGCCCTGCTGAGCGTCCTCGCCCTCGTCTTCTTCCTCGGCCACCTGGCCCGCCAGATCCGCATCGAGACGGTGCTGGAGACGGTGCGCCGGGAGACCGAGGAGACCATCGCCGAGACGGTCCCCGACGCGGGGGACCAGCCCGCGCCGCTGCCGCCCTGGGTGGAGGAGGTGGGCCGTGGCCAGCGGATCGCCGCGGACTCGTCGGGGTTCCTGGTCGCCGTCAACGGCGGGAAGCTGCTCGAGGCCGCCGTGGACCTGGACGCGGTGGTCCTCGTCGACCGCCGCCCCGGTGACCCGGTGGTGGCGGGAGTTCCGCTGGCCTTCGCCCTGCCGCTGGAGGACGACGGGGCGCTGGACGTCGTGGGACTGGCGAAGCGGGTGCGCGCGGCGGTCACGGTGGGGGCGGAGCGCACGGCCCCGCAGGACCTCGCCTTCGGTGTGCGGCAGCTCGTGGACGTGGCCGCCAAGGCGCTCTCCCCGGGCATCAACGACCCGACCACCGCGGTGCACGCCCTCACCCACCTGTCCTCCCTGATGTGCCGGCTGGGGAACCGTCCGCTCGTGGACGACCGCCTGTGCGACGAGGAGGGCAGGGTGCGGGTGGTGCTGCGCCGCTACTCCTACGCGGACCTGCTGGAGCTGGCCGTCGCGCAGACCCGCCGCTACGGCGCCTCGGAACCGGCGGTGCTGGAGCGGCTGCTGATCCTGCTGCGCGAGGTGGCCTGGTGCACGGACGGGGAGGACCGGCGCCGCTGCGTGCGCGAGCAGCTGGAGCGCACCCGCCAGGTGGTGGTCGACGGGGAGTTCGACGACGTGGACCGCACCCGCCTGCTGGGGACGTCGCGGGACGTGGAGGTCGCGCTGGCCGGGGACTGGCCGCCCTCGGGGACCTGAGGCACGGGGCGCTCGCCGGGCCCGCTGGCTCAGCGGGGGCGCCCGCCGAGCCGGCGGGAGAGTTCCGCGGCCGCGCGACGGGTCTCCGCCGCCAGGTGCGCGGCCCGGGCCCCCGGCTCGCTCCCGGGCCCGGGCGTGGTGAACGTGACGGCGATGCTGGCGACGGGGTGGCCGTTGGGGTCGAGGACGGCGGAGGCCACCGACGACAGGCCCGGCGTCACGTCGCCGTCCTCCTCCGCCCAGCCGGTGCGACGGGCGCGGGCGAGCACCGCCCGCAGCTCCGCGGGGGAGGCGGGGCCCGTCCCGTGCCGGGTGGTGAAGGCGCCGCGGTCGGGGAACAGCGCCCGCACCTGCGCGGCCGGCATCGCGGCGAGCATCGCCCGGCCGCTCGCCGTGAGGTGGGCGGGCAGGCGCACCCCGACGTCGGTGACGAGGGAGGGGCGCCGCCGGGCGCGCTCCTCGACGACGTAGTACGTGTCGCGCCCGTGCAGGACGGCCAGGTGCGCGCTCTCCCCGGTGCGGTCCACGAGCCGGTCCAGCAGGGGCCTGCCCAGCCGCGCCAGGGGTTCCCGGTAGGAGAACGCCGAGCCGACCTCGAAGGCCGCGACCCCGAGGGCGTAGCGGCGCTCCTCGGGCAGGTGCACGACGAAACCCTCCTCCACCATGGCGGCCAGCAGGTGGTACGTGCTGGAGCGGGGCAGCCCGAGGTCGCGGGCCAGGGAGGCGGCCGTCACAGGGCCGCCGTGCTGGGACAGCAGCCGCAGCACCGCCAGGGCGGCCCGCGCCGCCGGCACCTGACCCGGCATCCCGCCTCCCCGCAGCCCCCGTCGACGTCTCGCACCTGAGACGGTAACCCCCGCTGCGGCCTGCCCCGCGGCCCGGCGCGGGTGTGTGCTGGAGCCATGGCCGAAACGACCCTCACCGCCGCCGCCGCACCCACCTCCGTCCCCGTCGTCGTGGGCACCGGCGGCGTGAGCGCGGCGGACGTCGTGCGGGTGGCGCGGCACGGCGCGCAGGTCCGGCTGTCCCCCGAGGCGGTGGAGGCGATGACCGCCACCCGTGCCCGGATCGACGCCCTCGCCGCCGCCGACCGCCCCGTCTACGGGGTGTCCACCGGGTTCGGGGCGCTGGCCACCCGCCACATCCCCGTCGAGAAGCGCGCCCAGCTCCAGCGCAGCCTCGTGCGCTCCCACGCCGCCGGCTCCGGCCCGGAGGTCGAGCGCGAGGTCGTGCGGGCGATGGTGCTGCTGCGCCTGGCGACCCTCGCCTCCGGCAGGACCGGGGTGCGGCCGCAGACCGCTGCCGCCTATGCCGCGCTGCTGTCCGCCGGCATCACCCCCGTCGTCCACGAGCACGGCAGCCTCGGCTGCTCCGGCGACCTCGCGCCGCTCGCGCACGTCGCCCTCGCGGTGATGGGGGAGGGGGCGGTGCGCGACGCGGAGGGCACCCTCCTGCCCGCCGCCGAGGCGCTGGCCGCGGCCGGGATCGAGCCGGTGCAGCTGGCGGAGAAGGAGGGCCTGGCCCTCATCAACGGCACCGACGGGATGCTCGGCCAGCTCGTCCTCGCCTGCGCGGACCTCGACGCGCTGCTGAAGCTCGCCGACGTGGCCGCCGCGATGAGCGTGGAGGGGCTGCTCGGAACCCCCGCGGTGTTCGCCGCGGACCTGCACGCGCTGCGCCCCCACCCCGGGCAGGCCGCCTCCGCGAGCAACCTCACCCGGCTGCTCGCCGGCTCGGAGATCGTGGCCAGCCACTCCGGGCCCGGCTGCCACATCGTGCAGGACGCCTACTCGCTGCGCTGCGCCCCGCAGGTCGCCGGCGCCGCCCGCGACACCGTGGAGCACGCCCGCACCGTCGCCGCCCGCGAGCTCGCCAGCACCATCGACAACCCGGTCGTCACCCTCGACGGGCGCGTCTCCTCCAACGGCAACTTCCACGGCGCACCGGTCGCCTACGTCCTGGACTTCCTCGCGATCGCCGCGGCGGACGTGGCCTCCATCTCGGAGCGACGCACCGACCGGTTCCTCGACAAGGCCCGCAACCACGGCCTGCCGCCGTTCCTCGCCGACGACCCCGGCGTGGACTCCGGGCACATGATCGCCCAGTACACGCAGGCGGCGGTCGTCTCGGAGCTCAAGCGCCTCGCGGCACCGGCGAGCGTGGACTCCATCCCGTCCTCGGCGATGCAGGAGGACCACGTCTCCATGGGCTGGTCCGCCGCCCGGAAGCTGCGCCGCAGCATCGACGGGCTGACGCGGGTGCTGGCGATCGAGGTCCTCACCGCCGCCCGCGGCCTGGACCTGCGCGCGCCGCTGCGGCCGGGCCCCGCGACGGCCGCGGTGCGCGACGCGCTGCGCGAGCACGTCGCCGGCCCCGGCCCCGACCGGCACCTGTCGCCGGAGATCGAGGCCGCCGTGGAGCTGGCCCGCTCCGGTGCGCTGCTGACCGCCGCGGAGTCCGCCGCCGGCCCCCTCGACTGACCTGCACGAACCCCCCATCGACCCGCTGGACCGGAGGAACCCCATGGACGGCGCCCGCCCCGTGCGCGCCCCGCGCGGCACCACCCTCACCGCCCGCAGCTGGCAGACCGAGGCGCCGCTGCGGATGCTGATGAACAACCTCGACCCCGAGGTAGCGGAGCGCCCCGACGACCTCGTCGTCTACGGCGGCACCGGCCGCGCGGCCCGCGACTGGCGCAGCTACGACGCCATCGTGCGCAGCCTCACCGCGCTGGAGGGCGACGAAACGCTGCTCGTGCAGTCCGGCCGCCCGGTCGGGGTGTTCCGCACCCACGAGTGGGCTCCGCGGGTGCTCATCGCGAACTCCAACCTCGTCGGCGACTGGGCGACGTGGCCGGAGTTCCGCCGCCTGGAGCAGCAGGGCCTCACGATGTACGGGCAGATGACCGCCGGGTCGTGGATCTACATCGGCACCCAGGGGATCCTGCAGGGCACGTACGAGACGTTCGCGGCCGTCGCGGAGAAGCGCTTCGGCGGGACGCTGGCGGGGACGCTGACGCTGACTGGGGGCTGCGGCGGCATGGGCGGGGCGCAGCCGCTGGCCGTCACGCTCAACGAGGGCGCCTGCCTGGTGGTCGACGTCGACGCCACCCGGCTGCGCCGGCGCGTGGAGCACCGCTACCTCGACGAGTGGACCGACGACCTCGACGACGCCGTGCAGCGCGTGCTGGCCGCGAAGGCGGAGCGGCGGCCGCTGTCCGTCGGTCTCGTCGGCAACGCCGCCACCGTCTTCCCGGAACTGCTGCGCCGCGGGGTCCCCGTCGACGTCGTCACCGACCAGACCAGCGCCCACGACCCCCTGTCGTACCTGCCGGAGGGCATCTCCGTGGCGGACTGGCACGAGCGGGCCGCCAAGGACCCGGAGGACTTCACCGCCCGCTCCCGCGCCGCCATGGCCAAGCACGTCGAGGCGATGGTCGGGTTCCTCGACGCGGGCGCGGAGGTGTTCGACTACGGCAACTCCATCCGCGGGGAGGCGCAGCTCGCCGGGTACTCCCGGGCGTTCGACTTCCCCGGGTTCGTGCCCGCCTACATCCGGCCGCTGTTCTGCGAGGGCAAGGGCCCGTTCCGGTGGGCGGCGCTGTCCGGGGACCCCGCGGACATCCGCGCCACCGACGAGGCGGTGCTGCGGGAGTTCCCCGACGACGAGAAGCTGCACCGCTGGATCAAGGCCGCGCAGGAGCGGGTCGCGTTCCAGGGCCTGCCCGCACGCATCTGCTGGCTCGGCTACGGCGAGCGGGCCCGCGCGGGGCAGCGGTTCAACGAGCTGGTGGCCTCCGGGGCGGTGCAGGCGCCCGTCGTCATCGGCCGCGACCACCTCGACTCTGGCAGCGTCGCCTCCCCGTACCGGGAGACCGAGGCCATGGCCGACGGTTCCGACGCCATCGCGGACTGGCCGCTGCTCAACGCGCTGCTGAACACGGCCTCCGGTGCGACGTGGGTGTCGCTGCACCACGGCGGAGGCGTCGGCATCGGCCGTTCGATCCACGCCGGGCAGGTCACGGTGGCCGACGGCACGGAACTGGCCGCGGCGAAGCTGGAGCGGGTCCTCACCAACGACCCCGGCACGGGCGTCATCCGGCACGTCGACGCCGGCTACCCCCGCGCCGAGGAGGTCGCCGCCGAGCGGGGGGTCCGGGTCCCGATGCTGGAGGGCGGTCAGCCGCAGTGAGCCCCTCGCGCGCCGGCGCGGCCACGTTCCGGCGGCAGTGGTCCGAGCTGGAGCCGGTCGGGCGGCACGCGGGGACGGGCGGCTACCGCCGGTTCGCCTGGACCGCCGCCGACGCCACCTGCCGGGAGTGGTTCGCCGCCGCCGCGGCGGAGCGCGGCCTCGACGTCGTGGCGGACCGGGCGGGCAACCTCACCGCATGGTGGGGCGACCCCGACGGCAGCGGACCGGGCGGCGGGCCCGGCGTGGTGACGGGCTCCCACCTGGACTCCGTGCCCGACGGCGGGGCGTTCGACGGCCCGCTGGGGATCGTCACCGCGTTCGCCGCGCTCGATGCGTTGCGGGAGGAGGGGTTCGTCCCCGCGCGCCCGCTGGGGATCGCCGCGTTCGCCGACGAGGAGGGCGCCCGCTTCGGGGTGGCGTGCGCGGGGTCGCGGCTGCTCACGGGGGAGCTGGCCCCGGACCGGGCCCGGGCCCTGCGCGACGACGCCGGCACCACCCTCGCGGAGGCCGCGGCCGCGTCCGGGGTGGACGTGCGCCACCTGGGCCGCGACGGGGAGGCGCTGCGCCGCATCGGCTGCTACGTGGAGCTGCACGTGGAGCAGGGCCGCGCCCTGGCCGACCTCGGGGGGCCGGTGGCGGTCGGCAGCGGCATCTGGCCGCACGGCCGCTACCGCCTGGACCTCGACGGTGCCGCCGACCACGCGGGTACGACCCTGCTGGCGGACCGGCGCGACCCGATGCTGGCCTACGCCGTCGCGGTGCTCGCCGCCCGCTCCCGCGCCGCGGCGCTGGGGGCGCGGGCGACGTTCGGGCGGGTGCGGGTGGAGCCCGGCGGCACGAACGCGGTGCCGTCGCGGGTGCAGGCGTGGCTGGACGCCCGCGCGGAGGACGAGACCACCCTCGCCGCGCTCGTGGAGGGCGTGCGGCAGGACGTGGCCGAGCGCTCCGCCCGGGAGGGGACGGACGTCGCGCTGGTGCCCGAGTCCGTCTCCGGTGCCGTCGGCTTCGACGGCGCCCTCACCGCGCGGGTGCGGGCGGCGGTGGCGGGGGCCGGGGCGGAGCTGCTCGCCGCCGACGGAACCGTGCCGGTCCTGCCCACGCAGGCGGGGCACGACGCGGGGATCCTCAGCCCCCACGTGCCGACCGCGATGCTGTTCGTGCGCAACCCCACGGGCACGTCGCACTCCCCGGCGGAGCACGCGGAGGAGGCCGACTGCCTGCACGGGGTGCGGGCGCTGACCGCGGTGCTGGCCGACCTGCTGGGGGAGGGGTGAGCGTGCGGGAGTTCTGGGCGGAGTCGGCGTGGCTGCCGTCGGGGGTGGCGCGCGACGTCCTGCTGCGCAGCACCGGCGGCGTCCTCACCGAGGTCCTGCCGGGAACTCCGCCGACCCCCGCGGCGCAGCGCCTGCCCGGCCTCGTGCTGCCCGCGGCGGCGAACGCGCACAGCCACGCCTTCCACCGCGCCCTGCGGGGTCGCACCCACGCCGGGGAGCAGGCGGGGGGCTCGTTCTGGACGTGGCGGGAGGCGATGTACGCGGCGGCCGGCGCGCTGGACCCGCAGCGCTACGAGCGGCTCGCGACGGCGGTGTTCGCCGAGATGGTCCTCGCGGGCTTCTCCAGCGTGGGCGAGTTCCACTACGTCCACCACCGCCCCGACGGTTCCCCGCACCCGCGTTCCGAGGGGGGCACGAACGCGATGGCGCACGCCCTGCGCTCGGCGGCGCGCTCCGCCGGCATCCGGCTGACCCTCCTCGACGTCTGCTACCTCACCGGCGGCCTCACCGAGGACGGGTTCTCCGCTCCGTCGCGGCGGCAGCGCAGGTTCACCGACGCCTCCGCGGCGGCGTGGGCGGAGCGGGTGGCCGGCCTGCGCGCGGAGCTGCCCGGGGACGACGGGTTCCGGACGGGGGTCGCGGTGCACTCGGTGCGCGCGGTTCCGGCGGAGGCGCTGCCGGTGGTGGTGGCGGCCGCCGCGGGGCGGCCCCTGCACGTCCACCTCTCCGAGCAGCCGGCGGAGAACTCCGCCTGCCTCGCGCACTACGGCCGCACGCCGACGCGGGTGCTGGCCGATGCGGGGGTGCTGGGGCCCACCACCACGGCCGTGCACGCCACCCACCTCACCGACGCCGACGTCGACCTGCTCGGTGCGACCCGCACGGCCATCTGCCTGTGCCCGACGACGGAACGGGACCTCGCCGACGGCCTCGGGCCGGGGCGCCGCCTCGCCGACGCCGGCAGCCCCCTGTGCGTCGGCACCGACCAGCACGCCGTCGTCGACCCCTTCGAGGAGGCCCGCGGGGTGGAGCTGCACGAACGGCTCGCCACGCACCGGCGCGGCAGCTTCACCCCGGCGGAACTGCTCACCGCCATGACGTCCGCCGGGCACGCGGCGATCGGCTGGCCGGAGGCGGGGCGCATCGCGGCCGGCGCGGCCTGCGACCTCGTCGCCGTCGCCACGGGTTCCCCGCGCACCGCGGGGGCCCTGCCGGAGCAGGTGCTCCTCGCCGCCACCGCCGCGGACGTGCACACCGTCGTCGTCGCCGGCCGGGTGCTGGTGGAGGGTGGGCGCCACGTCCTCGGCGACGTCGGCGGCCTGCTCGCCGGGGCGATCACCGACCTGCACGCGAACGCCCGGGAGGCCACGCGATGAGTTCCCTGCTGCTCACCGGGATCGGCGAGCTCACCACCCTCGACCCCGCCCACGGCGCCCGGACCCGCGGAGAGGACCTCGGCGTCCTGCACGACGCCGCGCTCCTCGTCGACGGCGGTCGCGTGGCCTGGACGGGGCCCGCCGCGGCGGCACCCGCCGCGGACTCCCGGCGCGACCTCGGCGGTGCCGCCGTGGTGCCCGGGTTCGTCGACAGCCACGCCCACCTCGTCTTCGCCGGTGACCGGTCGGCGGAGTTCGCCAGCCGGATGCGCGGGCAGCGCTACGAGGCCGGCGGGATCCGCTCCACGGTGGCCGCGACCCGTGCCGCCACCGACGACGTGCTGCGCGCTCGCCTGGACGGGTTCCTGCGGGAGGTGCACGCCCAGGGCACCACGACGGTGGAGGTGAAGTCCGGCTACGGGCTCACCGTCGCCGACGAGGCCCGCGCCCTGCGCATCGCCGCGGAGCGCACCCCGGAGACGACGTTCCTCGGCGCGCACGTGGTCCCGGCGGAGTTCGCCGACGACCCCGCCGGCTACGTGGACCTGGTGACGGGCGAGATGCTGCGCGCCTGCGCCCCGCACGCCCGCTGGATCGACGTGTTCTGCGAGCGCGGTGCGTTCGACGGCGATGCGAGCCGCGCGATCCTCACCGCGGGCCGCGACGCCGGCCTCGGCCTGCGCGTGCACGGCAACCAGCTCGGTCCCGGCCCGGGGGTGCGGCTGGCGTGCGAACTGGGCGCTGCGAGCGTCGACCACTGCACGCACCTCGACGACGCCGACGTCGAGGCGCTGGCGGGGAGTTCGACGGTGGCGACGCTGCTGCCGGGGGTGGAGTTCTCCACCCGCTCGCCCTATCCGCCGGCCCGGCGCCTGCTGGACGCGGGGGTGGAGGTCGCGGTGGCCAGCGACTGCAACCCCGGTTCCTGCTTCACCTCGTCGATCCCGTTCTGCCTGGCGTTGGCGGTGCGGGAGATGCGGATGTCGCCGGCGGAGGCGCTGCGGGCGGTGACGTGGGGCGGGGCGCGGGCGCTGCGCCGCGACGACGTCGGGCACCTGGCGGTGGGCGCGCGGGCCGACCTCGTCGTCCTCGCCGCGCCCAGCCACCTGCACCTCAGCTACCGTCCGGGCGTTCCGCTGGTGGCCGGCACCTACCTGGGTGGGGAGCTCCTGCGCCGGTGAGGCGACCGGGCGGTCCCGGCTGCGGGAACGGGCCGGTGACGCTTCACCGGCCCGTTCCCTCCGATGCCCGTCCGGGTGGTCCGGTGGGCGTGCCGCGGATCAGGAGGAGCAGGTGTTGAGCATCGTCTGCAGGGCGGTCTTCTCCGAGGACTGCAGTCGCAGGCTCCAGTGGTGCTTGGTGGCGATCCACATCTTGGCGTAGGTGCAGTGGTAGGAGGTGCGCGAGGGCCGCCACGTCGAGGGGTCCTGGTCGCCCTTCGCCTGGTTGACGTCGTCGGTGACCGCGATGAGCTGGGGACGCGTGAGGTCGTTGGCGAAGCTCTGTCGGCGGCTCGTCGTCCAACTGCTGGCCCCGGAGCGCCACGCCTCCGCGAGGGGGACGATGTGGTCGATGTCCACGTCGCTCGCGGCGTTCCAGGTGGCGCCGTCGTAGGGGCTGTACCAGGTTCCCGACGTCGCGGAGCAGTAGCTGTTCGTGCTGACGCGGCTGCCGTCGCGCTTGAGGACGGTTTCTCGGGTGTTGCACGTCCCGGAGATCGTCACCCAGTGCGGGAACAGGTCGCGGGAGTAGCCGCTGGAGGAACCCTCGTTCCCGACGGTCAGCGCGTTCAACTGCGACTGGGCGGTCGCCTTGGAGGGGATCCCCGTGGGCTCCGCGCCCGCCGGCTGTGCCAGCGCGACGAGTGCGGTCACGGCGGCCATGGCGCCCGCCAGCAGGTTCCGGCGATGACAGCGGGTGGGGCGAGGGGTGGTTGCGGCGCGCGACACGGGTAGGCCTCCTGGCGGCGGGGTGGGGAGGCGTTGACCGTTCCATGCATGATCGACGCCCGCATGGACAGGAAGTGACCAGTATTGGACTGTGTGTGAACAGCGTGTCGTGCGTCGCGGCGGCCCCGTCACCTCATGCGCGTTCGCCCGGCAACGGGTCCACGTGCGCGCCGGTCAGCCGTTCCGGTCTCGCGGGGGTTGGCGCGGGCGGGGTGTCACCCGTTCCGCAGCGCGCCGAGCAGCCGGTCCAGCGCGGCCGTGGTGTCCGTCAGGTCCTGCGGGTTCCCTGATCCCGCCAGCCACAGGGCGGCTTCGTTCATCGCACCCGACAGCAGGCGGGTCAGGGGGGCGATCGGCTGCGGTGCGATGACGCCCGCGTCCACCAGTGCGGTGAGGGCCCCGGCGAGGTGACGGCCGGAGGCCGCCTCGTCCGCGGCGCGCCACTCCTGCCATCCGAGCACGGCCGGGCCGTCGACCAGCATGACCTGCCGGACGTCGGCGCTGACGCTCGCCGCGAGGAAGGCGTGGCAGCCGTCGACGAGCTGCGTCCAGGCGTCCTCCGACGCGCCGGCGGCTGCGACGACGGCATCGGCGACGTCGTGCTGCACCTGCTCCAGGACGGCGCGGAAGAGGCTGACCTTGCCGTCGAAGTGGTGGTACAGGGCGCCTTTGGTGACGCCCGCGGCGGCGACGACGTCCGAGAGGCTCACGTCGGCGTAGCCGCGGGCCGCGAAGAGGTCGCGCGCCTCGCGGAGGAGGGCCTGCCGAGTCTGTGCCTTCTGCTGCGCCCTGATGGTTCCCAACCACGTCCTCCCTCGTTGACGTACCCGCGGTATGTGGATACGGTCGATCGACATACCCACGGTACGTCGAAGAGGGATCATGCCACTCACGAGCTTCTACCCCGTCCTCTGCACGGCACGGCTGCGCGAGTCCCGCGACTTCTACGTCGACCTCCTCGGCTTCGAGGTGACGTTCGAGGCGGACTGGTACGTCAGCCTGCG
The DNA here is from genome assembly GCF_002934625.1 of Kineococcus xinjiangensis. Lineage (GTDB taxonomy): Bacteria > Actinomycetota > Actinomycetes > Actinomycetales > Kineococcaceae > Kineococcus_A > Kineococcus_A xinjiangensis. The sequence continues at coordinate 44,774 of NZ_PTJD01000013.1, forward strand.
CCGCCGCGCCGAACCGGCGTACGAACTGGCGCTGCTCGACGCCGAGCACCCCACCCTCCCGAGTGCCCACCGCGCTCCGGTGCAGGGCCTGCTGCTCAACCTCGAGGTCGACGACGTCGACGCGCAGTGGCACCGGCTCGTCGTGGACGAGGGCCTGCCGCCGGTGCTCGACCTGCGCAGCGAACCCTTCGGGCAGAGGCACTTCATCGTCGCAGACCCCAACGGCGTGCTGATCGACGTGATCACGCCCATCCCCGCCGCCGAGGAGTTCCGCGACCTGTACGTCAGCCCGTGACCCGTCCTCGGTGGAAGGCCGAGTCCCCACCGCCGGTGGTCGACGGCCCTGGCGACCCCGGCGGTGGACCCCGCGTCAGGCGCGGACCGCGACCCGGCCCGTCGCAGCGGCCGCGACCGAGCGGGCGAAGCGGTCCAGCGCCCCGGCAGGAGCGTGGCGCAGGAAGAGCGACGGTTCGCTGACCTCGAGCTCCAGCACCAGCGGCTCGCCGTCCGCGCCCGGCACCAGGTCCACGCGCGCGTAGGTCAGCTGATGCGCCCCTCCGGGGACAGCCTCCAGCGCAGCGCGTGCCACCGCGAGCTGCGCCGTGGTCGGCGTCGTCACGGTGATGCGATCCTGCACGTCGTCGCCCATCGCGGGCGTGCCCACCCCCGGACCCGTGAGCAGCGGCGCCTTGCGCACCACGTGCGAGAACTCGCCGCCCAGGAACAGGACCGCGGTCTCCCCGGCCGCGTCGATGCCGCTCTGGTACGGCTGCACCATCACCGTCCGGCCGCGCCCGTGCAGGTGCCGGGCCAGTTCGGTGGCCCCCGCATCCCCCACCGCGAAGCGGCCGGTGTCCGTCGCCCCCGCGCTCACGGCGGGTTTCACCACCACCTCCCCGGCGCCGGCGGGAACCCGGAAGGCGAACGGGGCCTCCGCCTCCAGGAACAGCGTCGGCACCACCGGGACCCCCGCGCGCTCCAGGTCGAGGACGTAGTGCTTGTCGGTGTTCCACTCCAGGACGTCGGCGGGGTTCGAGGTCGCGGCGACGCTCCGCGCCCACGCCAGGAACTCGTCGCGGCGCCCGGTGTAGTCCCACGTGCTCCGGACGAGGACGAGGTCGTACTCCGACCAGTCGGCGTCGGGGGCGTCCCACACGCGGACGTCCGCGGCGACACCTGCACGGGCGAGGGCCGCGAGCAGCTCGGGGCCGTCGGAGTCCAGGTGCGGCACGGCAGCCGATGTGGCGACGGCGACGCGAGGCGGTGCGGGCGGGGTGGAGCTGGACGTGACGGACATCGGGCGGGCCTCCGGGACGACGACGGGACAGCGCGCAGCGGCTGCAGGCACACTGTCCGGTTCCCGAGCGCCGTCCGGTCAGGCCACTGCCCCCCGGATGCCGCAGACCACTTCGAGGAGGATCCGTGCGACCCGTCGCGGAGCTGGACCTGCCCCTGCAGCTCCACCGGGACGAGCCCACTCCGCTGCACGCCCAGCTCGCCGCCGGTCTGCGCACCGCCGCGGCGACGGGCCTGCTCCCCGCCGGCGTCCGGCTCCCGCCCTCCAGGCTGCTCGCCGCCCGGCTCGGTGTCGCCCGCAGCACGGTCGTCGCCGCGTACGAGGAGCTGGCGGGGGAGGGGCTGGTCGAGGCACGTCACGGCTCGGGCACGTTCGTCGGGTCCCTCCCGCCGGCCGGCCGGCGACCGGCGGAAGGGCGAGCCGCGGCGGGCCCATCCTCCACCGGCGAGGACCTCGTGGACCTGCGACCGGGGCGGCCCAGCACCGCACGGCTGACCGACGCCGCGTGGATGCGCGCGTGGCGGGTCGCCGCCCGCAGGGTGCGCACGGCAGAGCCCCCCGCGGCGGGGCTGGCGGAACTGCGCCAGGCCATCGCCATCCACCTGGGCGCGGCCCGCGGGCTGCAGGTCGCGGCCGACGACGTGCTGGTCACCGCGGGAACGGTCGAAGCCCTTTCGCTCGTCGCCCACGCTCTCGATCTGACCGGCCGGGTGGTGGCCATGGAGGAACCCGGGTTCAGCACGGGCCGCCGTGCGCTCACCCGCCTGGGCTGCGACGTCCTCCCCGTTCCCGTCGACGCCGACGGCTTGTGCGTCGACCTGCTGCCGCGCGAGGGCCGCACGCCCGCCGCGGTCTTCACCACTCCCAGCCACCAGTACCCCTTGGGGGCGCGGATGTCCGTCGAGCGGCGACTGGCGCTGCTGGCGTGGGCCGAGGCGGTCGGTGCGGTGGTCGTCGAGGACGATTACGACAGCGAGTTCCGCTTCGACGTCGCTCCGCTGCCGGCGCTGGCGGGCCTCGACCGGGCCGGGCGCGTCGTGCACGTCGGCACGTTCTCGAAGGTGCTGACGCCGTGGCTGCGCGCGGGCTACGTCGCAGTCCCCCCGCGCCTCGCCGGCGCGTTCTCCGCGGTCCGCCACGACCTGGGCTGCCCGGTCGGAGGCGTCGAGCAGGAGGCGCTGGCGGAGTACCTGTCCTCAGGGGCGCTGCGACGGCACATCGCCCGTTCCCGGCGCGACTACGCCCACCGGCGTGCCCACCTCGCGCGCTCGCTCGAACGCCATGCGGGCACCCTCGGGCTCGGGGGGATCGACGCCGGTCTGCACGCCGTCGTCACCCTGCCGACGGGGACGGATCCAGCGGCGGTGGTGAGGCAGCTCCGGCGCAACGGGTTCCTGGTGGAGGACGTAGCCGACGCCTGCGTCGACCCGGCGCCGGACCGCGTTCCCGCCGTGATCCTCGGCTACGCCGAGGCGACCCTCGCCGAGCTCGACAGGGCCGTCGAACTGCTGGCCGAGGCCGCGGTCGCCGGCCGCACCTGAGGGACCCCCCGGTGCGGCCGGCGACCGTCCGACGTCAGTGCTTGTGGTTCTTCATGTCCAGCGCGCCGCACGCCACGGGGAGCTCCGCCTCCAGCGGTGCGCCGAGGGCGGTGACGGGCGTGGCGTCGTACTGGCCGTCGTCGTCGAGGTCCTCACCGTGGATGACGATGTGGAGGTCGCCCAGCTCCTCGCGCACGTCCTCGGGGATCTCGAGGGTGCGGCTGTAGTTCAGGACGCCCGCCGAGTTCGCCACGGGCGCGCGGTCCAGGGCCAGCGCGTCGGCCGGGGTGGTGCCGCCGCGGGTGGTGAAGGAGACGTTGATCGGACCGTAGGAGGGCAGGCCGTCGACGGTCTCGATGAGCTTGTCGTTCACGCCGCCGACGCGGGCCTCGGGGCCGGGGCACTCGTTCTTGGCGTCCAGCTCGCCGTGGATGTGCATCACGTGGGGCAGGTTCGGGCTGAGGCCCTTCGCGTGGACCGTGGCGGTCACGGTGTTGCCGCGCGCCACGAGCTGGGCGCGGCCCTGGACGTTGGAGCCGCTGTCGGCGGACGGGTCGTGCGGGACGGGAGCGAGGTGGGCGCGGAACCGGTCGACATCGTGCCCGCTGCCCCCGGTCGCGGCGGCCGGCGAGGCCAGCAGCGCGGCGGCGAGGAAGGGGGCGGTCAGGGCCAGGGTGCGGATGGGCTTGGACATCTCGTTCTCCTCAGGGGGGTCGAGGAACGGCGCCGTTGCGTCGCCTCCTGTCCCCCTTTCGGAGCCGTCGCCCGCCCGGATGGGTGCCCGCCCCGCGGTCTCGGTTGATCACCCCCGGGGCGGGCAGTCCACGGAGTGCACCTCGTCGCTGAGCAGCCACTGCTGGCCGGTGGCGTCCCTGGCCGAGACCCGCCAGGTGACGCACCCGTCGGGAGCGTCGACGAGGACCGGCCCGGCGTTGACGCGGTACTCGTGCCAGTCGTGGTCGCACTGGCCCCGGTCGTTGCACAGGCTGATCGCCAGGTAGGACCGGACGTTGTGGAAGTCGCTGCCCTGCGCCTTCTCGAGCATCGCGCAGGACCGCCCGCGCTCGTCGACGTAGACGCGCGTGGTGGCCACGACGCGCTCACCGGCCCGATGGTCCCGGGTGCCCTCGGACAGGGGGCTGCCCTCGCAGCCCCCCGGGTCGCGGACGCTGCGGAGGATCGGCCGGCCGGCCGGGTCGATGTCGGGGGAGGCGGCCAGTGCTGCGGCGACGAGCGGGTTCGCGGGCATCTGCGACGCCGTGGTGGAGGGAGCGCTGGGCGCCGCCCCGTCCGGGCCGCGGGCGGGGGTGGCGTCGTCGCGGTCGGCCCACGTGGTGACGGCCACGGCCGCGACGGCCGCGGTCAGGGCGGCTCCGAGGACCACCGCGGTGCGGTGGCGGGCCCGTCCGGTCGGCTCCCCGCCGACGGACCCGGGAGCGACGCCCGGGTCACCGCCTCCCGGGCCGGTGCCGCTCCCGGCGGCGGGCGGGCTCGGGGCGGTCATGCCGGCGGCGGTCATGGCGGCGCGCAGCCGCCGGGCGAAGTCACCGGCGTCGCGCGGACGGTCGCCGCGGCGCTCGGAGGCGGCGCGGGCGTGCACCAGGTGGTCGATGGCGTGCGGGGCGTCGTCGCCGAGGACGCGGCTGATCGTGACGGCTGCGGCGTAGACGTCGGTGCGCGGGTCCGGCACCTGCCCGGGATCGCCGTCCGCCAGCAACTCCGGCGCCAGGTACCCGTCGGTGCCTGCGCGGTGCTCGCGGGTGACCTCGTCGACCGGCATGGCGATCCCCAGGTCGCACAGCGCGCCGCGGCCCCCCCGCACGAGGAGGTTGCTGGGTTTGACGTCGCGGTGGACGAGGCCGCGGGCGTGCATCGCGGCCAGGCCGTCGAGCAGGTCCAGCGCCAGGACGAGACCCTCGCGCAGCGGCGGGAGCCGCCCCTCGTGGCGCTCCCGGTGCTGCCGGAGGTGCTGGTCCAGCGCGACCCCGTGCGGGCGCGTGGCGATCCACGGGTGCGCCTCGTCGGGGCTGGAGGCCCACAGCCAGTCCACGACGTTCGGGTGGGAGGACAGCTCCCGGTGCCACCGGCACTCGTTGCGGAAGCGCCTGCGCTGGTACTCGCCGCTCAGCGGCCGGCGCCACACCTTCAGCGCGACGTCCTCGCCGGTCGCGCTGTGCCGGGCCAGCCACACCACGGCGCTGCCGCCGCTGCCGAGCAGTCCCTGCACCTCGAAACCGGGGGGCGCCTCGGGGGCGGCGGTGCCGGGCCCGGGGAGGAGGTCCCCGCTCACCGCCCGCCCCCCTCGACGGCACCCCAGGCGTCGGCCGCGGCGCCCAGGTCGCGGACGTCGTCGCGGCCGATGCGGCCGCGGTCGACGAGGAGGAGCGCGACGGGGACGTAGGAGGCCTGCCCCTCGCGGGCGTAGGAGGTCAGCAGGTCCGGCACCTGGGCGCGGTAGTGGTCGCAGAGCTGCTCCACCTTGCGGCGGGCGTGTCGGCGGCTGATGTCCAGGGTGGCGGCGACCTCGTCGTAGCTGGCCGGTGCGCCGCCGTCCAGGACGACCGGTGCGCACAGGGCGGCGGCCACCGCCGCCAGGTCCTGCGGGGGCGGTTCGACGCTCGTGGTCGAGCCCTCGCCCGGTGCGACCCCCTCGAAGCCCGACGACCCGGCGCCCCCACCTGCCGCGGCGGCGAGGGTCCGGACGCCGATGTGCCAGGAACCGGTGGAGGGGGCGGCGACGACGGCCTCCGGGCCCGGGACCGAGCACGCCCGGCCCCTCGTGCCCTCCTCGCGCGGTGGGAGCGTCTGCGGTGCGCCGGTGGGCGCGGTCACCGTCAGCTCGTGGCTGCCCGAGACGTTGCGCACCCACATCTCCCCCTCGGCGCACCACAGCTCCCCGGCGACCCGGGAGAGGCTGATGCCGCGCAGCTCCTCCCACACCGTGATCTGACACTGCTCGTCGTCGCGCCCGAACCTGGCCCAGCCGCCCTCGGCGAAGAAGAACACCTCGTCGCCGTACGAGACGGTGAACAGCGCTCCGGCGGGGGGGAACCGCGGATCGTCGGCCGCCGACACGGGGTCACCCGCTGCCGGTGGACGCGCGGGCGTAGCACGCCCGGGCCGTTCCGGTGGGGGGCAGGGGCTGCCCTTGTCCGGCCCCACCGTGCTGACGAACTCTTGCGACATCGCACCGACCCCGTCGTCGAAGAGGAGCACAACGACCCCGCAGCCTAGGGGGCGCGCTCCGATCCGCCGCCGAGCGGTGCGCCCCGACCGCGCCGGACGCACCCGTCCCGCCGCCCACCACCCGGCGGCGCCCCACCCCCCCCCGGAGACCGAGCATGACCCTGCCGCGCCGTTCCTTCCTCGGGCTGGTCACCACCAGTCCGGTCCTCGCGCTGCCCCCGCAGGCGGCGGGGGCCCGAGCACCGGCCGTCCCGGCCCAGCAGGCGGGGACGGCCGTCGTCGACATGGAGGCCGTCGTCAAGGCCGCCCAGTGGGACCCGGCCAAGAGCGGCACGGGAACCGTCGTCGGTGCCGGACCGAGCGTCCGGCTCGTCGAGGCCGCCCTGCGCGACCGCGGCCTGCTCGAACCCGGCTACGTCAACGGCCACTTCGGCACCCGGACCCTCGCCGCCTACGCGACGTGGCAGGAGCGGCTCGGCTTCACCGGTCTCGCCGCGACCGGGCTGCCGGGGAGGGCGTCGCTGGCGAGGCTGGGCGAGGGCCGGTTCACGCTGAGCCGCGTCATCTCACCGGGCACCAGGACCACGCACCAGGGGTTTCCGGTCGGCACCCGGACCCTCGCCATGCTCCGGGCCGCGCAGTCCCGCTGCGGCCTGACGTTCACCGTCGAGCAGGGCTCCTACTCCCCGGCGATCGACCCGACGTCGGCGGGAACCCACGACGGCGGTGGTGCCCTCGACCTGGACGCGGAGCGGATCCCCGCGGCCCGGCGCGGCGCGGCCGTGACGGCGCTGCGGGAGGTGGGGTTCGCGGCGTGGTTGCGCACCCCGGCGCAGGGGAACTGGCCCCTGCACATCCACGCCGTCGCGATCAGCGACACGGACCTGTCGACCCCCGCCCAGAAGCAGGTCGGCGCCTACTACGAGGGACGCGACGGCCTGGCCAACGCCCAGCCGGACGACGGGCCGCGCGTACCGAGGACCACCTACGAGGAGTACCTGCGCCGCTAGGGCGCCGGCTCTCCGCCCCCACCACCGGGCCTCGTGCCCGTCCCCGTGCACGGACGACGCTGCCGTGCCACCACTCCCGCAACCCCGCGGACCATCGAAGGAGAAACCATGAAGCTCGCCCGCACCGCCCGCGCCCTCATCGCCGCGACCGGACTCACGGCCACCGCCGTGATCGGCCTGGCCGCACCGGCCCAGGCCGCCGGCCGCGACGGCCGCTGCGACACCGGTGAGTTCTGCCTGTACTACAACAGCAACCACGCCGGGTCGGTCTCCGACTTCGCCGGTTCCATCGCCGACTACGGCGCCACCCAGCCTGAGTGCTACGAGTTCAAGGGCGCGGGCAACGGGCAGGGCAAGTGCGTGAAGAACAACGCCACCTCCGCCTGGAACCGCACCTCCGGACCGGTGACCGTCTACTTCAACAGCGGCCACAGCGGCGCCGGCCAGGCGATCGGCTCCGGCGGCAAGGTCAACCTGAACGACACGCTGAAGAACGAGAACGCCTCCCACAAGTTCGGGACCAGCAGCACCGGCAACGCGAACATGTCCCACTCGCTGTACAACCTCAGCGGCGGCAGCATCACGGCCGGATTCGACGGCTACCGGAACGTGTCCGGCCGACACGAGGGCATCGACATCGCCCGGGGGGTCGGTTCCCCGGTCCGCGCCCTCATCGGCGGCCAGGTCATCAACATCGTCCGCGGCTCGACCGGCAGCGGCGGGCTCTCCACCATCGCCGTCTACAACGCCAAGTTCGACAAGACGGTCATCTACCTGCACACGGAGCCGATCGCGGGCCTGTCCGTGGGACAGAGCATCAGCCGCGACCAGAAGATCGCCGTCGAGTCCTGGCGGGGTGTCTCCTCCAGCAGCGCCGCCCACACCCACGTCGAGATGCGGCCGGGCCGCCGGACCCATGCCGCCAAGAGCGTCGACGACTACAACCTCGAGAACCCGAATCCGACCTCGTTCTGGAACGCGCGCGGCTACAACGTCCGCTGAGTCGTCCGTCGCCGCCGCGCCGCGGGAGCCCCCGGTTCCCGCGGCGCGGCGGGGTCCGCCGGGATGCGGGTGCGGTCGCCCGGGGCGACCGCACCCGCATTCCTGCGCTCCCCGCGTCCGGGGTGACCTCAGGTGCCGCAGAACGTCCGGTAGGCGCCGAAGTCCGGCGGGGCGGGGGTGGCGTAGCGCTCCAGGCCGGGGCGCTCCTCGTAGGGGGCGCTCACGGCCTCCACCAGCCGCTCCAAGGGGGCCAGGTCGCCGCCGGTCGCAGCGGTGAGGGCTTCCTCGACGAGGTGGTTGCGCGGGATGTAGACGGGGTTCACCCGGTCCATGGCGTCCCCGTCGGGGCCAAGGGCGCGCCAGCGCGCCACCCAGCCGTCGAAGCCCTCCCGGTCGAGGAAGAGGTCGCGGGCGGGGTGGACGTTGCCGCGGGCCGCGGCGGCGAGCGCCCGGTAGAAGGACGTGTGGTCGACATGGTCCGCGCGCAGCAGGGCGAGCAGGTCCTCGGCCAGCGGCGGGACGAGCGCGGGGTCGAGGTCACCGGGCAGGCCGAGCTTGTCGCGCATGCCGGTCGCCCAGGCCGTCTCGAAGAGACCGCGGAACCCGTGCAGGGCCTCGGTCGCGAGGGCCACCGCCTGCTCCTGCTCCTCGGAGAAGAGGGGCAGCATCGCCTCGGCGAGGCGGGCGAGGTTCCACTCCGCCAGCAGCGGCTGGTTGCCGTAGGCGTAGCGCCCGTCCTGGTCGATCGAGCTGAACACCGTGGCCGGGTCGAACGCCTCCAGGAACGCGCAGGGCCCGTAGTCGATGGTCTCCCCGGAGATCGTCATGTTGTCGGTGTTCATGACGCCGTGGACGAAGCCCACGAGCATCCACCGGGCCACCAGGGAGGCCTGGGCGGCCACCACCGCGTCGAACAGCGCCAGGTGCGGGTTCTCCGCCTCCGCAGCGGCCGGGTGGTGCCTGCTGATCGCGTGGTCGGCGAGGCGGCGCAGGAGGTCGGGGTCACCGGTGAGGCGGGCGTACTGGAAGGTCCCGACGCGCAGGTGGCTGCCGGCGACGCGGGCGAGCACCGCGCCGGGCAGCGGGGTCTCGCGGTGCACGGTGCGCCCCGTCGCCACCACGGCGAGGGAGCGGGTCGTGGGGATGCCGAGGGCGTGCATCGCGCGGGCGACGACGTACTCGCGCAGCATCGGCCCGACCGCGGCGAGGCCGTCACCGCCGCGCGCGAACGGCGTGCGCCCGGAACCCTTGAGGTGGAGGTCGCGCAGGCGCCCGTCGCGGCCCCGGAGCTCCCCGAGCAGCAGGGCCCGCCCGTCGCCGAGCTGCGGGACGAACCTGCCGAACTGGTGCCCGGCGTAGGCCTGCGCCACCGGGGTGGCGGTGCTGGGGACGTCGGTGCCGAGCAGCAGTCCCACGCCCTCGGGGCTGCGCAACCAGGCGGGGTCGAGGCCCAGCTCCGCGGCCAGCGCCTCGTCGAGCGCGAGCAGCCGCGGCTCGGGTGCCTCCGCGGCCTGCCAGGGGACCGCCAACTCCGGCAGCTCGCGGGCGAAGCGGTTGTCGAGGGCGATGGTGGGCTGGGGTGCGACGCTCACCCCTTCGAGGGTAGACGCGGACGCGCGGACCGGCCCCTCGTCAGCGCGGGCGCTGCGGTCGGGCGGTCGTCAGCGCTGGCGCTGCCAGAGGACGGCGGCGGACACCCAGAAGACGATCTGCGCCAGCCCGGCCCAGGTGAGCAGGGTCATTCCGATCATGAGGACGACCGGCCCGGTGGCGCTGCCGTGCTCCTCGCCCGTCATCAGCGCGCCGACGAGAGCGGTCAGAGCGCCGCCCAGGAGGCCGAGGCCAGCCCAGTGCTTCAGCGACCCCAGGTAGGGGTTCCCCAGGGGGTTGTCGTCCTCGGTGACCTCGTCGTGCTCGGCGGTGATCTCGCTCATGGGGGCCAGCATGACGCCCCCGCGCGTCCGGCGGGGCCGAACGCCCCGGTCGCCGGAGGGCGCTCAGCCGGCCGGTGCCCCGGCGTCGCGCGCCGCGGCCACGACCGCGCGGGCGAAGCGGTCCACCGCCGCGGCCGGGGCGTGGTGCAGGAACAGCGACGGCTCGCTGACCTCCAGCTCCAGCAGGACCGGCTCCCCGCCCGGGCCGGGCACCAGGTCCACGCGGGCGTACGTCAGGCGCTCCGGCCCGCCGGGCACCGCGGCCAGCGCGGCCCGCGCCACCTCCAGCTGCCCGGGTGCCGCGGTGGCGGCGGTGATCCGGTCGAGGACCTCGTCGCCGACGGCGGGGGCGCTGCGCCCGCCCGCCAGCAGCGGCGCCTTGCGCACCGCGTGCGAGAACTCCCCGCCCAGGAACAGCAGCGCCGTCTCCCCGGCCTCGTCGATCCGCGACTGGTACGGCTGCACCATCACCGCCCGTCCCTGCCCGTGCAGGTGGCGCGCCAGGTCCACCGCCTCCGCGGAGCCCGCCCGGAAGCGCCCCGTGTCGCGCGCCCCGGCGCTCACCACCGGCTTGACCACGACCTCCGCGGCACCGGCGGGCTCGGCGTGGGCGAACGGCTCGTCCGGCTCCAGGAAGAGCGTCGGCACCACGGGAACCTCGGCGCGCTGCAGGTCCAGCAGGTAGTGCTTGTCGGTGTTCCAGGCCAGGACGTCCGCCGGGTTGGAGATCGCGGGGACGCCGCGCGCCCACGCCAGGAACTCCTCCCGGTGCAGCACGTAGTCCCAGGTGCTGCGCACGAGCACGAGGTCGTGGCGCCGCCAGTCCACCGCGGGGTCGTTCCAGACGTGGGCCTCCGCCTCGGCGCCGGCGCGGCCGAGGGCGGCCAGCAGGGCGGGGCCGTCGGCGTCGAGGTCGGGCATGCCGGCGAACGTGGCGACGGCGATGCGGGGCGGGCGGGTCATGGGGAGGTGCCTCCTGGGGGGCGACGGATGCCCCCACTCTTCTGCGGCGGCGGGGACGTTCGGCCGGTGGCGCGCCGGTGTCGGGCGGCGCAACGTCCCCGCCCCGCCCGCTGGAGCCTGCGGCGGGGACGTTCGGCCGGGCGACACCGGCGTGTCGCCTGCGCAACGTCCCCGCCGAGGCCGGCCCGGCGCCCGGGGCGGCGCCCGGTCCCGCCCCGGGTGGCAGCGGCAGGGCCACCCGCACGGCCCCGGCGCGGGCCCCGCGGCGCCGATACTGGAGGGCATGGGACGCGAGCACGCCGTGCGGGACTTCCTCCGGGCCCGACGGGCGGCCGTCTCGCCGGGCGACGTCGGCCTCCCCCACGCGCCGGGGGCGCGGCGGGTGCCCGGGCTGCGCCGGGAGGAGGTCGCCTCCCTCGCGGGCGTCAGCGTGGACTACTACACCCGGCTGGAGCAGGGCCGTGCGCTCAACGTCTCCGACTCCGTGCTCCGGGCCATCGCCCGCGCGCTGCGCCTCGACGAGGAGGAGGTGGCGCACCTGCGCGACCTCGTCGGTCCCTCCGCCGGTGCGCCGCGCGCCTCGGGCCGCGCCACCCAGGGGATCCGCCCCGGGGTGGCGCAGTTGCTGGCCACCATGGAGTCCCTGCCCGCGTACGTGCTGGGCTGGCGCGGCGAGGTGCTGGCCGCCAACCGGCTGGCGCGCGCCCTCTTCACCGACTTCGAGGCGATGCCCGCCCCGCAGCGCAACCTCGTCCGCTGGCTGTGCACGGACCCCACAGCGCGGGAGCTGTTCCTGGACTGGGAGGACGTCGCGGCCGACGCGGTGGCGGCGCTGCACCGGCAGGTCGGCAAGGACGCCTGCGACCCGCTGATCGCGGCGCTCGTGGGGGAGCTGTCCGTCGTGAGCGAGGAGTTCGCGCGCTGGTGGGCCAGCCAGCGGGTGTTCTCCCGCACGCACGGCGTCCGGCGGTTGCGGCACCCGCTCGTCGGCCGCCTCGACCTGGCCGTCGAGCACCTGCTCGTGCCGGGGCCGCTGGAGCAGGCGCTCGTCGTGCACAGCGCGGAACCGGGTTCGGCGTCGGCGGAGGCGCTGGGCCTGCTGGCGAGCTGGACGGCACCGGGGCGGGGCGCCACCCCGCAGGAGGCGGAGCGGGGCTCGCGGCTGGAGGGCTGACGCGGAGGGTGCGCGCGACTCCGCGTCACAGGGTCGCGAGGAGAGCGGCGGGGTTCTTCAGCCTCCACACCTGCAGGGCTGTGAACGAGCCGGCGCTCACAAGGAGGTGGTCGCCGTCGACCCGGACGTCGACCCCCTCGAGGATCCGCTGGGAGGGCAGGTGCACCGGGTGCCAGGCCCGGGCGTCGGGGGAGAGCCACAGCACGGCACCGCGCCGGCCGTCCGACTCGTGGAGGCCTGCCGCGGCGAAACCGCCGGGCACGGCGCGGACGGGGCCGAAGCGGTCGCCTCGCCCACCGAGGACCGTGGCGCTGAACAGGATCCCGTCCTCGGTGCGCAACAGCACCCCACGCCCTGCGAGGTGGCCCTGGACGAGGGTGGCGCCGCCGTCGTCGATGCAGGACGACAGCACTCCCGCAGCGTCGCCGAAGGTTCCTAGCGCCAGGCGCCGCCACGTCCCTTCCACCAACCGCCAGGCGACCGGGAGGTCCTCGGCGGCCGAGACCTCGAAGCCGACGACGAGCGGGTCGCCGCCGGGCAGGCGGCCCACTCCTTCCGCGGAACCCCACCCGTCCTCCGGGGCCTCGAACGGGCCGTTGGCGGGGGCCCAGCGCACGCCGTCGACGGAGGTCCACACGGCCGCGCGGTCGCGGGTCTCGGAGGTGGCCGTGGCCGCCGACCGGCCCGCCGCCACCCAGAGGTCCCCGATGCGCGCCACGTCGCTCACGCCCTCGTTGCGGGAGGTGCTGAACCCTCCGACGGGTTGCCAGGGTGCGCATGGGGCCGGGCGGAACCAGCCGGTCACGTTGTTCGTCGAGTTGCAGTCCTCGTCCTCGAACACCCACTCCTGCCCGAGCAGCACCCGGGCGCCTCCCGGACCAGTGGCCCCGGCCTGGAGAAGACCCTCGCTCTCCGGCGGGTCCCACTCGGCCTCGACGAACGTGCCGGAGCCGTCGAGGAGGTAGCGGGTGCGCCACCAGGTGATGTTCCAGACGGCGGCGTCCACGACGTCGAGGACGGGCGTCCTGGCGATGGATTCGCCTGCGCCCGTGGGGTCGAGGAAGGGATCCCAGAGAAGGGGTGGGTGCAGGGTGCCCGCCCGCACGACGGGGACGACCCAGCCGTCGGTGCCCACCTCCAGCGCACGCCCGGCGTTCCAGCCCGAACGGGCCAGCAGGACGCTGCCGTCGTCGTGGACCGCGCACATCCCGTCGGCGCTGCGAACGGCCCACGTGCTGGTGCATCCGAGCGGCCGCCACGCACCCGTGCCGTTCCGCTCCAATGCGCCCAGGCGCAGGTCGTTGCCGATGCGCAGCGGCGCGACGAGCCGGTCCCCGGCCACGGACGGAGCCTCCAGCCAGGAGTCGTCGCAGGGGTGGGGGGCGAACTCGTCGGCCTCGTAGTCGAGGGTGGGCAGCTCCTCCGGCTCCCACGCGGCACCGTCCGCGGAGGACCACGCCGCGGCTACCAGCCGGGAACCCTCCGTGAAGCGTCCTCCGGTCACGACGAACCGGCCGGCCGAGACCGCCACACCACCGGCGCTGCCCGGGCCCCGCCACGGCCCCTGCATGATCGACCAGGTGGCCCCGGCGTCCAGTGACCGGTAGGCGAGCACCCGGTAGGCGCCGCCCACCGGGCTCCCGTGCCCGATCGCCACCACCATCGGGCCCAGCGCTGCGATGCCGATGGAGTGGTGCCACTCCCATTCGGCCGGCACCGGGAGTGGCAACAGGCGCGCCCCGTCGCCTAGCAGGAGCACCGCCGGCCGGTATCCGCGCACGGTGCCCACCGCCACGAGTCCGTTCTCAACCGCTGCCAGCGCGCCGGGCCTGAAGGACTCCTCGACGGCCTCGTGCGGCAGTTCCACCGGCGACCAGCGCCTGCGGTCGCGTGACCGGACCAGGAACGGGACATCACGGCCGCCGGGTTGCGCGGTGACCCCGCCCACCCATGTGCGTGTCCCGTCGGTCGCGGCGGACAGCACCTCCGCCTCACCACCGCCGGGGACCGGCAGATCGCGCCACTCCCACGCCCGGGGGGAGAGTTCCGTCCACACCCGCGCCCGATCACGCCCGGCCGGGTACGCCCCCACGCCGGCCACCAGCGCCGGGAGGGTTCTGGACCGCCCCAGCGCGCAGCGGAAGACCACTCGTGAGTCCGTCACTCGGACGCTCGGGGGCACCGCGATCTGCACCCACTCCGCCCGGGTGGACGCGCCGTCGGTGGGCGGCTGTCCGCTCCGGTCCTCCGTCACCCCTCCACCTTCGCCCGGCGGCGGTGCGCAGCGCCATGTGGGCTGCGCACCGCCGGCGGCGGCTCAGCCCTGCAGCGTGGCGGTGTCGATGACGAAGCGGTAGCGCACGTCGCTGGCGATGACGCGCTCCCACGCCTCGTTCACCTGCGAGGCGTCGATGACCTCGATCTCGGCCCCGAGGCCGTGCTCGGCGCAGAACTCCAGCATCTCCTGGGTCTCGCGGATGCCGCCGATCTTGGATCCCGCGAGGCTGCGCCGGTTCTGCACCACGGAGAACGCGGCGACGGGGATGGGGTTCTCGGGCAGGCCGACGAGCACCAGCGTGCCGTTGACCTTCAGCAGCCCCAGGTAGGCGTTGATGTCGACGTTCGCCGACACCGTGCTCACGATGAGGTCGAAGGAGTTCCGCAGCTGCTCGAACGTCGCCGGGTCGCTGGTGGCGTGGTAGTGCTGCGCGCCCAGGCGCAGGCCGTCCTCCTGCTTCTTCAGCGACTGGCTGAGCACGGTCACCTCCGCGCCCATGGCGGCGGCGATCTTGACGCCCATGTGGCCGAGCCCGCCGAGGCCGACGACGGCGACCTTCTTGCCCGGCCCAGCCCCCCAGTGGCTCAGCGGGGAGTACAGGGTGATCCCGGCGCACAGCAGCGGCGCGGCGACGTCGAGCTCCAGGGCGTCCGGGATCCGCAGGACGTAGTTCTCGTCCACCACGATGTGGGTGGAGTAGCCGCCGGCGGTGGGGCGGCCGTCCCGGCCGACGGCGTTGTAGGTGCCGGTCTCGCCGCGGTCGCAGTACTGCTCCTCGCCGGCGCGGCAGTTCGCGCACTCGCGGCAGGAGTCGACGAAGCAGCCGACGCCGACGCGGTCGCCCACCGCGTAGCGGGTGACCTCGGGGCCGACCTCCTCCACGACACCGGCGATCTCGTGGCCGGGCACGAGCGGGTACAGCGCACCGCCCCACTCGCCGCGGGCGGTGTGGATGTCGGAGTGGCAGATGCCGGCGTACTTGATGCCGATGAGGACGTCGTGCGGGCCGACGTCGCGGCGCTCGACGGTGGTCGGAGCCAGCGGCTCGGTGGCGGACGGGGCGGCGTAGGCGTGCACGGTGCGCATGGAGGGGTCTCCTCGGGAACGGGGTGGGGTCTCGGCGTCGCACGGGGCGAAGCGGGTCTTCTCCGAGGCTAGGCGCGCCAGGAGCCCCGCGCGGGTCGGGAGGGTGGCCCTGCTCGTCCCACCCTGACCCCGACGGGCTCCGCAGCGTGGTAGCGCGCTACGCGCTGTGATTGGGATCTTCCCTTGATCGGCTCGTGGCCGCCGTCGCGGAGGTGGCCCTGTGGTAGACGGTCCGCATGGCGAACAGCTCCGACGTGCGTCGGTGGGCGCGGTCGGTGCGGCAGGACACCGCCGCGACCTCGTCGCGCTCCGACGAGCCGGCGCTGGACGTGGCGATCACCCCCGGCCTTCCCGCCTGCGGCTGGGAGCACGCACGGCTCCTGCGGGAGCGCGACCGGGCCGCGGCCCGCCAGCGCGCGCTCGTCGACCTCGGGCAGCACGCCGTCGGTGGCGCGGACCTCGAGGAGCTGCTCGACCTGGCGCTGGGCACGGCCTCCTCCGCCCTGCCCGGGGCGGTGGTGGCCCTCGTCGAGGTCTGCGGTGAGGACGCGGTCCTGCGCGGCTGCGCGGGTCGTCGCCCGGGAGCCTCGATGCCCCTCCGCCTTCCCCTGGCGGGGCTGGCCGGGACGACCCTGGGCCGCGCCCTGCGGGGCTGGCTGCCCGTGCACGTCGAGGACCACAGCGGGGAGCGCGCCGAGGGCCACCCCGCGCCCCAGCCGCTCCTGCCCGGCTGCGCCGCGGGCAGCTCCATCGCCGTGCCCGTCCGCACCCCGCGCGCCGTCTGGGGCGCCCTGGTCGTCGCCCACCCCGCCCCGGGCTGCCTCGCCGCGCCGGACGTGCTCTTCCTGCAGCAGGTCGCCGCCCTCGTCTCCGCCGCCGTGGACCGCGCCCAGACCGAGGCGGCCAACCGGCGCACCGCGCTGCAGGACCCCCTCACCGAGCTGCCCAACCGCACCCGGCTGCGGCAGCTCCTGGAGGAGGCCCTGCGTGCCCCCGGGGGCTGCGGGGTGCTCCTCGTCGACCTCGACGGGTTCAAGGACGTCAACGACGCCCTCGGCCACGCGGTGGGCGACCTCGTGCTGCAGCGGGTGGCGGAGCGCCTGCGCGCCGCCGTCACCGCCCCGGGCGTGCCGGCCAGGCTCGGTGGTGACGAGTTCGCCGTGCTGCTGCCCGGTGCCACGGCCGGAGCGATGGAGCACCTCGCCCGCGACATCGCCGACGCCTTCCTCCAGCCGCTGACCGCGGCCGCCGTCGACGTCCGGCTCGGCGTCAGCGCCGGTTCCGCCCTCAGCGGGGCGCACGGCACGGACGCCGCCACCCTGCTGCGCCGCGCCGACGTGGCCATGCACCGGGCGAAGTCCCGGGCCGGGTCCTGGGCGGCCTACTCCCCGTCGCTCGACGCCCCCCGCCTGACCCGCCTCAAGCTCGTCGGGGAGCTGCGCGGGGCCATCGGCGCCGGCGACCTGGAGGTGCACTACCAGCCCGTCGTGGACCTGCGCACCGGACGGCCGTGCAGCGTCGAGGCGCTCGTGCGGTGGCGGCACCCGGTCCGCGGCCGCGTCGGGCCGGAGCAGTTCATCGGGCTGGCCGAGCAGAGCCGTCTCATCGGACCCCTGACCCTGTGGGTCATCGACGAGGCCGTCCGCCAGTCGCTCGCGTGGCGGGAGGCGGGCCTGCCGCGCATCCCCGTGGCGGTGAACTGGAGCATCCACTGCCTGCGCGACCCGGGGGCCGCCGATGCGATCCACCGCCGCCTCGTCGCCCACCGCGACCTGCTCACCGTCGAGGTCACCGAGTCCGCCCTCGCCGACGACGACGCCCGCGACGCCCTGCAGGTCCTCGCCGCGGAGGGCGTCTCCTGCGCCATCGACGACTTCGGCACGGGGTACGCGTCGCTGGCGCACCTGCGGCGGCTGCCCGTGGACCGGCTGAAGGTCGACAAGCTCTTCGTCGAGCACCTGGCCGAGGAGCGCAAGGACCGGGCCATCGTCCGCTCGGTCGTGGACCTCGCCCACGCCCTGGGCCTGGAGGTCACCGCCGAGGGCGTGGAGAGCGAGGCCGTCGCGGCGGAGCTGCGCCTGCTGGGGGTCGGGGCCGCACAGGGGCACCTGTGGTCGCCCGCCGTGGAGGGGGAGGAGATCACCGGCGCGTGGGCCGGTGGAACGGCCGCGCGGGGGCAACCGGGCCCCGGCTGAGGAGTTGCGCCCCGGCGGTGGCGTGCTGAGGTGGAGCGGTGGGCCAGGTGCGGATCGGGATCTCCGGGTGGAACTACGCCGGTTGGCGCGGTTCCTTCTACCCGAAGGGGCTTCCGCAGCGGCTGGAGCTGGAGCACGCCGCGAGCAGGATGTCCACCATCGAGGTGAACGGCTCGTTCTACTCGCTCCAGCGCCCGGAGAGCTACCGGTCCTGGGCCGAGCGCACCCCACCGGGCTTCGTGTTCAGCGTCAAGGGCGGCCGCTTCATCACCCACATGCGCAAGCTCGCCGGGGTGGAGACGGCCCTGGCGAACTTCTACGCCTCCGGGGTGCTCGCCCTCGGGAGCAAGCTCGGCCCGACGCTGTGGCAGTTGCCCCCGCAGCTCGGCTTCGACCCCGCTCGGCTGGCGCGGTTCTTCGACCTGCTGCCCCGCACCACCGCCGCCGCCGCGGAGCTGGCCGCCCGGCACGACGAGAAGCTGGAGGGCCGGGCCTGGACCACCACCGACGCCGACCGTCCGGTGCGGCACGCGCTGGAGGTTCGCCACCCCAGCTACGAGTGCCGGGAGTTCGTGGACCTGCTGCGGGAGAACGACATCGCGCTGGTGACGGCCGACACGGCCGGCCGGTGGCCGCTGCTGGAGGACCAGACCGCGCAGTTCTCCTACGTCCGGCTGCACGGCGGGGAGGAACTCTACGTCAGCGGCTACGACGACGAGGCGCTGGATTCGTGGGCGGTGCGGGTGCGCGCCTGGGCGGCGGGGACGACGCCCCCGGGGGCCCGGCTGCTCGCGCCGCCTGACCCGCCCGCACCCTCCGGCGGCCGGGAGGTGTTCGTGTACTTCGACAACGACGTGAAGGCCCGCGCCCCCGTCGACGCGATCGCCCTCGCCGCGCGCCTGGCCTGACGCGCACCGCGCCTCTCCGCCCGGGACGGTGCGCCGTCACGACGACGGCCTACGGCCGCGGCGCGCTCCGGCGTCGCGGCACGTCCGGGTCGAGCAGCTCCGCCGGCAGGGCCTCACCGCGCGCGTGGGCCCGCACCGTCCGCGCGAAGAGGTCCGGCACTTCCGCGCTCCAGCCGTGCCCGGCGCCCGGGACCAGTCGCGCGGTGCCGGCGGGGAACGCCCCGGCGAGCAGGGGCAGGGACTGCCGCACGACGTTCTGCTCGCGCTCACCGGCGACCGCGAGGACCCGCGCCGCGGAGGTGGTGGCGCCGGCGGGGACGCGGTGGTCGAGCAGTTCGGCGGCGATGCGCTCGTAGGTGCCCGGTGCCGTGGCGCGGGCGGCCTCGGCGTACCCGGCGACGTCCTCCGCCGCGACGAGCGGGCCGCGCACGCCGGCGCGCGGCAGCGTGCCTGCCGCCAGCAGCGGGCCGGTGAGACGCCCGGCGGCCCGCATGCGGCGGGGGTCGGGGAAGGGCAGCACGCTGACGCCGCTCACCACCGCGGCCGGCACCAGGTCGGGCCGCAGCGCCGCCAGCTCCACGGCGACGCAGCCGCCCAGGGACGTCCCGACGAGGTGCGCCGTCCCGTCGGCGGCACGGGCGGACACCAGGTCCGCCACGGCGGAGGCGGTGTCCGCCAGCGACGCCCACGGCCGCCGCCTGCTCTCCCCGTGGCCGGGCAGGTCGACGAGGAGGAGGTGGAACTCCTCCTCGAGGAGGGGGACGGTCCGCTGCCACATCCACCCGCTCGCCATCACCCCGTGCAGCAGCACGACGGTGGGGGCGCCTGGCCGGCCGGCCTCCTGGGCGGCGAGCGGCGCGTCCGTCATGGCGGGAGTCTGCCAGCGCCCCCACCGGCGGTCCGGCCCGGCGGTCCGGCCCGGTGGTTCCGCCCGGTCGCTCTGTCCGGGGCCCGTGCGAGGGTTCGCGGACGGACGGGCGGGGAGGTACCGGTGCGGGCACCGACGTGGGTGGAACTGCTGCTGCTGATGGTCCACGGGCCCGGCGACCCCGGGCGCCCCGGCCCGGGCGATCCGACGATGCGGGGCGTCCTCCGCAGCCACCGCAGCTCCGGGCTGCGCGGCAACGCCATGGGGTGGTTCCGGTTCGGGGGCGAGCCGGCCCCCGTCTTCACGGGGGCCGGGCACGACCACGGCGAGGAACCCGACGAGGGGCCCGGCGCCCTGCTGCGGGTGTGGCGCGACGGCGCTGCGCTGCGCGTGGAGGGCACCGACGGGCAGCCGCTCGTGATCGCCGACGCGGAGCACGTCTGGCACTTCGACCGCGCCGCCGCGGGGGAGGCGGTGCTGCCGTGGCTCTCCCCGCGCTCGGCGCTGGTCGTCGCGGGTTCCGGAACCCACCTGCTGCAGCGCCGTGACGGCAACGAGTTCGCGGGGGACGACTTCACCCGGCCGGCTTCGCCGGTGGGCGCGACGACGTTCCTGGGCCGTGCCGCCTGGACCGTCGAGCTGCTGCCGCCGCCAGGCTCACCGCACCCGATGCAGCTCGTCGTCGACGCGGCGACCGGCCTCGTCCTGCAGCAGCGCGTCGACGGCCTCGGAGCTGTCGACGAGTGGGCGGAGCTGGTCCTCGGCGAGCGCCTCGAGCCGTCGCTGTTCCGCTGGGACGGGCCGCTGCGCACGGGGGACGCGACCGGGGACGCCGTGGCGCGCCACGAGGCCGAGCGCGAGGCCGAGCGCGCCCGGTGGTCGTCGTGGTTCGAGGGCGCGGTGGGCCCGGTGCGGCGGGAGGTGGCCGCCGAGGCTGCGCTCGACCTGACGGTGCGGTGGGTCCACGCCTTCGACGAGGACAGCGGCGCCTTCGAGGCCACCCTCGGGGAGGGGGTCCAGGCGTCCCTGGCGCGCCGCCCCCGCTCCGAGGAGCCGTGGGAGCTGCCCTGGCGGGGCCCGCACCACCGCTGGTCGACCGCGCGCCACGACTGGGCCTTCCACTGCCACGACGTCCCGCTCACCGCGCGGGGCCTCGCCGCGGTCGAGCGCAGCTTCCCCGACCGGTGAACGCGGTGGCTGGACCCCGGTGGCTGGACCGCGGCCGCTGAGTCCGGGCTACGCGCCCGGCTCGGCGGTGAGGCGGCCCGGCGTCCCGCGCTCGCCGGCGCGCGCGGGACGTCCCCGCACCACCCGGTCGCGCCCGCGCGCCTTCGCCTCGTACAGGGCCTGGTCGGCCAGGCGCAGCGCCTCCTCGGCCGTCCCGCCGGGTGCGACCTCCGCGACCCCGGCGCTGAACCGCACCGCCAGCGGCCCCTCGGCCGTCTCCACCGGCCCGGCCGCGCAGGCTGCCCGCACCGCCTCCAGGCGTCGCGCCGCCGCCCGCCCGTCCAGACCGGGCAGGACGACGACGAACTCCTCGCCGCCGTAGCGGGTCACCACGTCCTCCGGGCGGACCGACTCCCGCAGCAGCCGCGCGACGTGCACGAGGACCTCGTCGCCCACGGCGTGGCCGAAGCGGTCGTTGACCTGCTTGAAGTGGTCGACGTCCAGCATCGCCACGCTGAGCGCCCCGCCGGTCCGGGCGGCGCCGGCCACCTCGCGCTCCAGTGCCTCGTCGAGGTACCTGCGGTTGTGCAGGCCCGTGAGGCCGTCGCGCTGCGCCTGCTCGGCCAGGCGGGTCCGCAGCCGCTCCAGCTCCGTGACGTCGCGGGCGATGACCACCCACCCGGCGTCGGTGCTGCCGTCGGGGTGGAGCTCCTGCACCCGCACGTCGAGGACGGCGCCGGTGCTCAACGGCACCACCACCGCCCGGGCTCCCGCGCGCAGGGCCGACGCCAGGGCGGGCTCCGCGCCCGCCGCCTCCTCCCACGCGCTCCCCACGAGGGGGCGGCCGCCCTCACCCGACAGGGCGGTCAGCAGCCGGGTGGCGGCGGGGTTGGCCTCCACGATCCGCCCGGAGGCACCGAGCACCACGACCGCGTCGCCGAGGGCGTCGAGGACCTGCCGGTGCGCCACCGGCACCAGGTGGGCGTCGGGGTCGTAGCGGTCCACCCACCACCACATCGCCGCCATGATGAGGAGCGACACCGTCGTCGGATCCACCCGCAGCGTCGTCCACACGGTCGTCGTGACCGCGATGACGTTGCCGACGGTGGGCACGCACATCGCCGCGAGGGCGATCGCGTAGCGGCGGCGGTGGCCGGCGACGCTGCTCAGCATCGCCTGCAGCATCATCCAGACGCCCGCGGCCACCAGGACGTAGCTGTACGCGGTGTGGATCCAGAAGACGGGGCCCAGCGCGGCGGCCAGCTCACCGGTGGGCAGCTCGCGGGTCCGCTGCAGCTGGTGGTGCCAGGGGTTCGTGACGGCGGCGAGCGTGAGCAGCACGGGCTCCACCGCCAGCAGGACCGCAGCGCGCCGCGAAAGGGACCGCCGCCGCCCGGAGAGCAGCAGGGCGTACCAGAACCCGCCGGCGACGACCGCGCCCACGCCGGGGTAGACGCCGTAGAGGAGGGCCTCCTCCCAGGCCGGGTCGCCGGCCGCTCCCGACAGCGCCGCCGCGGCCGACCACTCCGCCACGCCGGCGAGGACGAGGACCAGCGGCTTGGCGAGGGGGCTGGAGTCGCGCCGGCGCCACACCGCACGTGCGGGGACGACGGCGATGAGCGCGGTGAGCGTGTAGATCACGACTGCCAGCTGCTCCATGCCACCCCCTGTCCGCGGTCTGGGACGGCTGCCCCTCCTGGAGCATCGACCACCTGGGCGACCCGGTTGACCGGTGCCCGCAGGAGCCACCCGGGAGGGTCAACCCGATCGGACGAATCCGACTCCGCCGCGTCGACCGCGCCCGGCCCGGGGGAGCGCAGGGCCCCGCCTACCGCCCGACCCTGGCCAGCAGCCGGTCCGCGGCCACGAACAGCAGACCGAGCAGCCAGAACGCCACCGTGCAGATCAGCGCCATGACCAGGACGGCGGGGTACCCGAAGCGGTCGACGTCGACGAAGAAGTACGGGTACCGGTTCTCGCCCTCCACCAGCGGCCCGCGGACCAGCACGAACCCGAAGTAGGCCAGCGGGTACAGCAGCCACACGGCCGCGTGCCGCCACCGCAGCCGGCCGTGGCGGTCCCACAGCAGCACGTCGAGCACGGCCAGCAGGGGCACGAGCACGTGGAGGGTGTCGTTCTCCACCTCACCCTGCAGCAGCAGGACGGCGTCCTCCCCGCCACCGGGGTTGAGCACGGTGTTGTAGACGACGCCCGTGATGGTGACGAACAGGGCCGCGCCGCCCTTCACCCACACCGGCGGGTGGCCGCGCCCTCGCAGCGTCGCGACGATCGACCAGGCCACCACCGCCGCCAGGATCGTGTTGCTCTGGATGGTGAAGTAGACGAACCGCGCGGCCCACTCCCCGGGCGTCGGGCTGCCGTCGCCGTGGAGGATGCCCACCACGACCAGCAGGACGATGAGGATCCGGTGGGCGAGCACCACGGGGCGGCGCGCCCGCGACCGGTCGCCGTGGCCGTTCCCCCGTCCGTTCCCCCGGCCGGTCGCCGCGCCCTCCGCGCCGGAGCCGGCGCTCTGCCGGGGCGTTGCGGGCGGCGGCTGCTGCGTCGCGGGCTCGTCCATCCCCCCATCCTCCCGGCTGCGCCCGCCCAGCGTCCCGGTGTGGCGGGCATCCGGGGGAGACCCACGCCACACCGCCGGTGCGCGGCGCCCTGCATGGCCCGCGGGGACCGGGGTAGGGCAGGAGGAGGGAGGGACCCGCCGGGCCCTCCGGAAAGCGGAAACCCCACCGAGAGGAGCCGGTCCGTGGCCAGCGTCATCGAGACCATCGACGTGGACGTCCCCGTCCGCACCGCCTACAACCAGTGGACGCAGTTCGAGTCGTTCCCCAACTTCATGGGGGGCGTCGAGTCCGTCACGCAGGTCGGCGACACGCTCACCCACTGGGTGACCAAGATCAACGGCAAGGAGGAGGAGTTCGACGCCGAGATCACCGAGCAGCACCCCGACGAGCGGGTCGCGTGGAAGAGCGTGGGCGGCAAGAACCACGCGGGCGTCGTGACCTTCCACCGCCTCGACGACGCCAAGACCAAGGTCACCGTCCAGCTCGACTGGGAGCCCGAGGGGCTCGTCGAGAAGGTCGGGCAGGCCATCGGCAGCGACGACCGGCAGGTGAAGGCCGACCTCAAGCGGTTCAAGACCTTCATCGAGCAGCGCGGCGTGGAGTCCGGGGCGTGGCGCGGGGACGTGCAGCCGCCGAAGTGACCCGCACGCAGCAGCACGGGTGAACGCGGCCGCCGCACCGGCGGCGCGGGAGCAGCGGGGGTGGTGCCGTCAGACGGTGCCGCCCCCGCCGTCCGCGTCCAGCACCCACGAGCCGCGGCGCGCGGACTTCGCCCGGTACATGGCCTGGTCCGCGTCGCGCAGGGCCTGCTCCGCCGTGGACCGGCCCCGGCGCCGCACGGCGATCCCGACGCTCGCGCTGACCGCGGCCGGCCGGCCGTCGAGGAGCACCGGCAGGGCGATGGCCCGCTGCATCCGCTCCACGATCGCCACCACCTCCTCCGCGGGGGCCGCCAGCAGCACCGCGAACTCGTCACCGCCGAAGCGGGCGGCGACGTCTCCCGGGCGCATCGCCCCCAGCAACCGCTCCGCGACCGCGACGAGCAGCCGGTCGCCGGCGTGGTGGCCGAGGGTGTCGTTGACCTGCTTGAACCCGTCGAGGTCGAGGAAGAGCACGGCGAACTCCCCGCCGGCGCCGTCCGACGTCCGATCGCCGGGGCCCTCGAGCGCGCGGGTCAGCAGCTCCAGGAACAGCGTCCGGTTCGGCAGCCCGGTGACGGCGTCGTGCAGGGCGCGGCGGCGCTGCTGCTCCTCGCTGGCGCGCAGCGCCACCAGGAGCTGCTCCTGCTCGAACGCGACGGCCAGCAGCGCCGCCCAGTGGTTGTACGTGGCGCGGGCGTCGAGGGTCTG
The DNA here is from genome assembly GCF_002934625.1 of Kineococcus xinjiangensis. GTDB lineage: Bacteria > Actinomycetota > Actinomycetes > Actinomycetales > Kineococcaceae > Kineococcus_A > Kineococcus_A xinjiangensis. The sequence continues at coordinate 69,314 of NZ_PTJD01000013.1, forward strand.
CGCGTCGATCCGGCCCACCACCGCGAGCAGGCCCCAGTCGGAACCGCGCGCCCGCACGGGCAGGACGTAGGCCACCTCCTGCGCGGCCGGGTCGGCCCGCTCCAGCAGCGCCCGGGGCGGGAAGCTCCGGACGCCGAGGACCTCCCCGCCCAGCCTCGCGGCCAGGTCGCCGTGCCGGTCGTGCACGCCCGCCACGCGCAGCCGCTCGCCGTCCGGGCCGTCCTCCCACAGCGCGACGCAGCCGGCCCCGACGTGGGTGGAGGTCATCCAGTCCAGCGAGCGCGGGTCGCCACCGCCGCGGTGGAGCAGGCTCATGCTCACGGCGTACTGCTCCGCGATCGTGGCCTCCTGCCGCACCCACTGCTCCATCAACCGCGCGGTGGTGGAGCTCCAGAGGGCCGAGACGATGCGGCTGTGCAGGGCGATGAGCCGTTGCCGGTCCGGCTCCCGGCCGGGCGCGCCGGTGTCGGGGTGGGCGGCCACGACGCGCATGACGTGCTCCCCGACGACGGCGCTGACCACGCGCAGCGCCTCGGGGGTGGGGCGCAGCTCCTGCAGCAGGGCGGCGGCACGCGCCGGGGGCGCCTCCCCGGGGTCCTCCCCGCCCGCGGCCACGGCCTCCAGCGCCTGGGCCACCACGTCGACCGCGGCGGCCAGCGCGGCGCCGGCCGCGGGCTGGTGGGGATCGGGCTGCAGCGCCGCGTGCAGGGCCCGGTGCAGCTCCGGGAGCCCGGCGGGCTCCCGGGCCCCGTCCCCGCGGAGGGCTCCCGCGGGCACCTCGCCCGCGTGCATCCCCAGGGTGCCCGGGCACCCGCAGGAGGTGCGCAGCACCAGCTCGCCCGGGGAGGTGTGGCGGCCCGGGGCCACGGCGTCCCGGCGCAGCTCGGCCAGCAGCAGCCGCGCCCCCAGGGCGCCCACCCGGTCGAACTGCTGGTTCACGGTGGTCAGGCAGGGGGCGGTGCTGGTGTGGCCCTCGACATCGTCGAAGCCGGTCACCGCGACGTCGGCGGGCACGGACACCCCGGCCTCGCGCAGGCCCTCGACCACGCCGAGGGCGTTGCGGTCGGTGGCGACGACGACGGCCGTCACGGGCAGGCCGTCGGCGACCAGGCGGGCGGCCACCGCGCGACCCCCGACGAGCGCGTTGTCCGGGGCGTGGAAGCAGGGCGCGGGTGCGAGGCCGTGCAGGCGCATGGCGTCCTCGTAGGCGGCGAAGCGCTCCTGCATGTCGCTCTGGGAGAGGTTGCCGATGAAGCCGATGCGGGTGTGCCCGTGCTCGCGGACGAGGTGGGCGACCGCGGCGTGCACACCGCCTGCGTTGTCCGGCATCGCGCTGCGCAGGCCGAGGCCGTCGGCGGTGTGGCCGACGAGCACCACGGGCCTGCCCTCCGCGCGCAGCTTGTCCAGGTGCAGCGGCCGGGTGGAGGCCGCCAGCGCCAGGAACCCGTCCGCGACGTCGCGCGCCGTGGGGTTGCCGAACTCGGGGGCCTCGAGCACGTCGTCACCGCTGAGGCCGGCGTCCAGGGTCTGCACCAGCAGCACCCGGCCGCCCGCGGCGGCGACCTCCCGGGTGATGCCGGTGAGGAGGCCGCCGTAGTAGAAGCCGCCCGTGATGGGCGCCAGGACGGCGACGGTGGGTCCGGTGACCACGCTGTCCCCTCCCGGCTGCGCGTCGATGGCGGCGGCCAGGTGCCGCCACCTCTCCTGATCGGCACCTCGGAGCCCGTACTTTCGCACCGCGCGCCCGGTCCTGTCGCACCGGGACGGCGAGACGCCGGGAGGGCGCGCCCCGGCCCGGCAGACGGCGGAGGGCCCGTCCCACCGCGGGCGGCGGTGGGACGGGCCCTCTGGACCCCGTGCTGCCGGGGTGGGGTCAGCGCTTCCTGGCGACCGGCACCTGCGACTGCACGTTGAGCGTGCTGGGGCTGGGCCGCAGCTGCGCGGTGATCGACCGCTCGTCCAGCTTCAGCACGTCGAGGCCGAGCTGGATGTCGCTGGAGAAGATGTGGCCGTTGTACCAGTACGCCGACCACGTGCCGCCGATGGGCGCGCGCCCGCCGTCCGGCACGGGCAGCGGACCACGGTCGAACCAGGCCAGCTCGCGCGGGTTCTCCGGGTCGGTGAAGTCCATCACCGAGATGCCGCCCTGGTACCAGGACTGCACCATGACGTCACGCCCGGCGAGCGGGATGATCGAGCCGTTGTGGGCGACGCAGTTCTCCGTGTTGTGCTGGACGCGCGGGATCTTGTAGTAGGACGCGAACTCCAGCTTCGGCCCCGCCGGGGTCCTCACGACCCGGTAGATGCCGTTGGCGCCGCGCTTCGGGCCGATCGACGGGTTGCAGGTCGGGCCGCCCCCACCGCCGAGCTCGTCGGTGAACACGACCGTCTGCGCCTCGTCGTCGAACGTCGCCGAGTGCCAGAAGTGGAAGTTCGGGTCGGTCACCGAGTCGATCACCTTCGGCGCGACAGGGTCGCTGATGTCGATCAGCACGCCCTGGCCCATGCAGGCGCCCGCCGCGATGCCCTTGGCGGGGTACGCGGTGATGTCGTGGCAGCCATCGGTGGCCCGCGACCCGGCGTCGAAGGGGATCGACGGGTTCGCCGGCACCAGCGTGGCGCCGCCGTCCGGGAAGAGGACCGGTTCGGCGACGACCCTGGCCGCCGCCGGGGAGGCGTCGGGGATCTCGACGATGGAGATCTTGTCGTGCGGCGGCTGGCAGCCGGGGAAGGTGGGGTTGGGGCCGTACGAGGAGACGTAGATCAGGGAGCGCTTGTTGGCGGGGTCCGGCACCAGCGTGTTGGTGTGCGAGCCGCAGTCGGTCTCCACCGTCGTCAGCAGCCTCGGCGCCCGGGGGTTGCTGATGTCGTACAGGCGCAGGCCCTCCCAGGAGGACTCCTTCTCGGCCGTCTGGAACGCGCTGGAGCAGCTGTCGTCGCTGCGCGAGGAGTCGATCGACAGCACGAGGGTGTTGCCGGCGATCGTGACGTCGTTCTGGGCGCCGGGGCACTCGATGACCGAGACGACCTTCGGGTCGGTCGGCGTGCGGACGTCGTAGATCGTCACGCCGTTGTAGTTGCCCTGGTAGGCGTAGCCGTCCTTGAACGCCAGGTCGGTGCTGAACGAGTTCGAGGCCGAGAACTGCGCGACCTTGGGGACGTTCCTGACGAGCTTCAGGTTCTCCGAGGAGGCCGTCTCGCCGGTGCCGAGCTCGGCACCGGAGTCGTCCATCTCGTCGATCTGCTCGTGGGAGAAGCAGAAGTCCTCGTGCTCGTGCTCGTGGCTCGAGTGGTCGCCGGTGCAGGCGTCGGGGTGGGCCTGCGCGGGGACGCTGATGCCGACGAACGCGCCGGTGGCGAGGGCCGCGGCTGCGCTGAGCGCGAGCAGCCGCTTGGGGGATGCCGTCATTCGGCTCTGCCCTTCTGGGGTGCTGACACCAGGGGGAACCTCATCGTTCCACCTGGTAGGGGTGGCAGGACGGTAGTCGTGCGGCTGCGCAGCGTCCAGCCCTTCAGCGGTTCCGGTGCGGCGGGGCGGTGCTCCCCCGCACGACGAGGCGGGTGGGGACCAGGGTGGTCCCGGGCTCGCCGGAGCCGGTGCGGATCTGCTGGAGGACCCCGTCCACGCAGCGACGGCCCACCTCGGCGAAGTCCTGGTGGACCGTGGTGAGCGGGGGGATGAAGGAGGCGCAGTCGGCGGTGTCGTCGAACCCCACCACGCTGATGTCCCGCGGGACGACCAGGCCGCGCTCGTGGAAGGCCCGCAGCAGGCCGAGGGCCATCTGGTCGTTCGCGGCGAACACCGCGGTGCACCCGGGCTCCTCGGCCAGGCGCAGCCCCGCCGCGTAGCCGGACTCCGCCGACCAGTCCCCGCGCAGCATGGGGGGCACCGGCCGCCCGGCCGCCCGCAGCGACTGCCGCCACGCTGCCGTCCGCCGCTCACCGGCGAACGAGCTCTCGGGACCGGCGACGTGCCAGACGGTGCGGTGGCCCAGTGCCAGGAGGTGCTCGACGACCTGCCGGGCGCCGTCGGCCTGGTCGGTGTCGACGACGGCGTAGCGGTCACCGGCGTCGGAGTCCACGACGACGGTGTGCAGGCCCGGGGGCAGGGACACCACCGCGGAGTCCAGCAGGTGGACCTCCATGATGATGATGACCCCGTCGACGGCGAGCTCCTCGAGGCGGGAGAAGCCGCCGTGCACGCCCGCCTCGGTCGGCGCCGCGATCGGGATGACCGTGATCGCGTAGCCCTCGCGGGCCGCGGAGGTCGCGATGGCGTCCAGGGTCCGCATGTTGCCCGTCGTGGACAGCGTGAAGAGGAGGACGCCGATCGTGCGGAACTCCCCGTACTTCAGGGCGCGGGCGGCGCCGTTGGGGCGGTAGCCGAGCTCGCGCATCGCCCGCAGCACCAGCTCCCGCGTCTCCGGGACGACGCCCTCGTAGCCGTTGGAGACCCGGGAGACCGTCTGCGCGGACACGCCCGCGTGGCGGGCGACGTCGGCCATGGACACCCGGCGCTGCCGGGGCGGTTCCGTCGGTACCCGGCTCGCGGCCTCCGGTGTCGTCACCGCGGCCACCTCCCTCGCCGGCATCGTCCTCGGCGCACTGAGCGGGGATCTCACCCTCGCGACCTCCCTAGGTTACCCAACCGGTCATCCTCGCCGCGCGGCCCGGGACCACGGCCGGTCGGAGTGACCCCCGTCACCCCGACCGGCCGTGGTAGGGGTCACTTGACCGTGAAGCCCTGGTCCTTGCCGTACGTCTCCGAGGCGGCGCCCCACTGCTGGAGCCCGTCCGCGAGGGTCGTCTCGCCCAGGTACGCCTTGCCGACGTGGTCGTTGTAGACGCTGTTGGCGTAGACCTGGAACGGCAGGTACGACCAGCCCGGGACGACGTTCGCCGCGGACTCCGCGAGGATCTTGTTCGCCTGCTGCCCGCCGAAGTACTCGAACGGGGCCTCGAGGAACTCCGGGTCGGACAGGTGCTCCGTCGTGGCCGGGAAGGCCCCGCCCTCGATGCGCGTGGCGACGCCGTCGCCCGCGGCGGCGTACTCGACGAACTGGTAGGCGAGTTCCTTGTTCTTCCCCGCCTCGAGCACCGCCAGGGAGCTGCCGCCGTTCTCTGCGCTGGCGGTGGCGCCGGCCTCCCACTGCGGCAGGGGGGCGACGGCCCACTTGCCCTTGCCGTCCGGAACGCCGGAGGCGAAGTTGCCCGGCATCCACGCCCCGGTGGGCAGCGTCGCGAGCGTCCCGTCCCCGAGCGCCTTGTACCACTCGTCGCTCCAGGGGCTGATGTCGGACAGCAGGTCCTCGTCGATGAGCTGCTGCCACGTCTCGGCGAACCGCTTGGAGCCCTCGTCCTGGAGGTCGATGGACACCGTCGTGCCGTCGACCTGGTAGGGCTGGCCGCCGGCCTGCCAGATCATGCTGGTGGTGAAACCGGCGTCACCGCTGTCGGCGGCGATGTACACGTTCGGGTCGGCCGCGTGGATCTTGCGGGCGGCCTCGACGTACTCGTCCCACGTCGTGGGGACGGGCACCTGGTGCTTGTCGAAGACCTCCTTGTTGTAGAAGAGCGCCATCGGCCCGGAGTCCAGCGGAAGCCCGTAGACCGCGTCCCCACCCATGCGCACCGAGTTCCACGGTCCGGGGGTGAAGGTTCCGTCGAGCTCGTCGGCCCCGAAGCCCGCCAGATCCGCGAGGGACTTGCCGAGCGCGAACTGCGGGATGGCGTAGTACTCGACCTGGGCGACGTCCGGCACGCCGGAGCCCGCGGAGATGGCGTTCTGCAGGGCCGTGTACTGGTCGTTGCCCGTGCCGGCGTTGACGACCTCGACGTCGACGCCGGGGTTCTCCTTCTCGAAGTTCGCGGCGACGTCCTCCACGGTCCCGTCCCAGGCCCAGACCGTCAGCTTGCCGCCGGCCTTCCCGCCCGCCGTCGCGTCACCGCCCTGCGCTGCCGTGTCGGCGCCGGAGTCACCGCACGCGGTGACGGAGAGGGAGAGCGCTCCGAGGAGAGCGACGCTGCGGAGGAGCGTGCGTCGGCCGAGCTCGTTCATGGTGGTTCCCTTCAGGACGTGGTGGTGCTGGGAGGGGTCGGAGGTGGTGGTGCGGGGCCGCGTGCCGTGTGGGGCGGCGGCCGGGGGCGGAGCGGTCTACTCCTTGACGCTGCCCGCGGCCAGGCCGGACTGCCAGTACCGCTGGAGCAGGAGGAACGCCGCGACGAGCGGCAGGACGGTGAGCAGGGACGCCGTGATGACGAGGTTGAAGATGGCCTCCCCGCCCGCGGTGCCGGCCTGGGCGTTCCAGGCGTTGAGGCCGAGGGTCAGGGGGTACCAGTCGGGGTCCTTGAGCATGATCAGCGGCAGGAAGTAGTTGTTCCACGTCGCCACCGTGTTGAACAGCAGGACCGTGACGAGGCCGGGACCGAGCAGCGGGAGGCAGATCTGCGCGAACGTCCGCAGTTCGCTCGCCCCGTCGACGCGGGCCGCCTCCATGAGCTCGTCCGGGATCGCCTCCCGGCAGAACGTCCACATGAGGTACAGGCCGAAGGGCGAGATCAGCGAGGGGATGATGATCGCCCAGGGCGTGTTGGTCAGACCCATCCGGCTGAACATGAGGAACGTGGGGACGGCCAGGGCCGTGCCGGGGACGGCGACGGCGCCGATGACGACGGCGAAGACGGCCCGCTTGCCGGGGAAGTCGAACTTGGCGAGGGCGTAGCCGCCGAGGACCGCGAGGACGGTGGCGCCGCCAGCGCCGGCGACGACGTAGAGCAGCGTGTTGCCGAACCAGCGCACGAAGACGCCGTCGTCGTAGGTGAGGGTCTGCTGGATGTTCTCGAAGAGGGCGAAGTCCTCGTCGAACCAGAGCCCGAAGGAGCGGTAGAGGCCCGCCTGCGTCTTCGTGGCGTTGATGAACAGCCACAGCAGCGGTACGACGCTGTACAGCAGCGCCAGCCCGGTGACGAGGGTGAGGAGCGGGCTGCGCCGCGGCTTGTCGCGGGAGACGGCGCGGCGGGGCCGGGGCGCCGGGGTCCGCGGGCGGCTCAGGGGCGCGGGGGGACGATCGGTCGTGGCGGTCATCACTTCGCCCCTTCGCGCATGCCGCGCAGCTGGACGGCGTAGGCCACGGCCATGGTGAGGACTCCCATCACGATCGCGACCGTCGCCGAGTAGTTGTACTGCTGCCCGGCGAAGGAGAGCGAGTAGGCGTACATGTTGGGGGTGTAGGAGGTGGTGATCGAGTTCGGCGCGAGGCTCTGGAGGATCGCGGGCTCGTTGAACAGCTGGAAGCTGCCGATGATGGAGAAGATCGTGGCGATGACGAGCGCGCCGCGGATCGCGGGGAGCTTGATGGCCGTGATGATGCGCCACTGCCCTGCTCCGTCGATCTCGGCCGCCTCGTACAGCGAGGACGGGATCACCCGGAGCGCCGAGTAGAAGATGAGCATGTTGTAGCCCATGAACTCCCAGGTGACGATGTTGCCGATCGAGGCGAGCAGCAGGTCGGGGGCGAGCGGGTTGGGCAGGGAGAGCCCGAGGGCGTCGTTGAGCCCGCCGACGAGCCCGAAGCGGGTTCCGTACATGAAGCCCCACATGAGGGCCGCCACCACGGCGGGCACCGCGTACGGGAGGAAGACCGTGATGCGGAAGACGTCACGTCCGTACAGGCGGCCGCTGTCGATGGCCAGGGCGACGAGGAGCGCGAGGGTCAGCATCACGGGGACCTGCACCGCGAGGAACAGGGCCACCCGTTGCGCTGCGCTCCAGAACTGCGGGTCCTGCAGCACCTTCGCGTAGTTGTCGAGGCCCACGTAAGCCCGCCCGCCCACCAGGCGCTCCTGGAAGAGGCTGAGGTGCAGGGAGTAGGCGATGGGCGCCAGGAACACCAGGGCGAAGACGAGCATGAAGGGTGCGAGGAAGCCCCATCCGGTCCACCGGCGCCGCCGTTCCGCTCGCTGGGGCGCGGGGTGGCGGACCTGGGGGAGTGCAGCTGTCGTCACGGGCGGCCTCCGCACACGTCGTTGTGGTTGTTTGCGCAAACATACAAGTGCAGATGTTCATGTTTGCGCAAACACGAGGGATGGGGAGCATCGTGCACCCCGGAGGCCGCGGCGTCAATCGCCTGGCGCAAGTCCGTCGCAGCCGGCCTCCGCGCGCCGCCCCCGGTCCACTGCGAGCGGTCCGGAGGGCTTGACGGCGACCGGGGGCGGCAGCAGACTGCCACCGTGTTTGCGTAAACATCGGCTCGGCCGGTAGCCCTCCTCGGAGGCGCCACCCCGGCCGGCCCGGCCGGGACGGCTCGACGGCCCCCGGGACGCGCACGTCACGGACGGACCGGACCGCGCCCACCACCCGCGCAGCGCGGCGCCGCGGGCACCCCGGCCGGCCCCCACCCGCGATGCCGCGCACCAGCGCAGGGACGCGCCACCCCGGCCGCTCCCGCACCAGCTCCCAGGGAGGACCAGACCGGTGACCACCTTCGAGATCGGCGAGGAGGACTTCCTGCTCGACGGGGAGCCCCACCGGGTGCTGTCGGGTGCGCTGCACTACTTCCGCATCCACCCCGGCCAGTGGGCGGACCGCATCCACAAGGCGAGGCTGATGGGGCTCAACACCATCGAGACCTACGTCGCCTGGAACGCGCACGCGCCCCGCCGCGGCGAGTTCGACCTCAGCGGGGGCCTCGACCTCGGCAGGTTCCTCGACCTCGTCGCCGCCGAGGGCATGCACGCCATCGTGCGCCCCGGCCCCTACATCTGCGCCGAGTGGCACAACGGCGGCCTGCCCGCGTGGCTGTTCGACGACGAGCACACCGGGGTGCGCCGCTCCGAGCCGCGCTTCCTCAGCGCCGTCGCCGACTACCTCGCCGCGCTGGCGCCCGTCCTCGTCCCCCGGCAGGTCGACCGCGGCGGGCCCGTCGTCCTCGTGCAGGTCGAGAACGAGTACGGCGCCTACGGCAGCGACGCCGGCTACCTGCGCACCCTCACCCGGATGACGCGCGACATCGGCATCACCGTGCCGCTCACCAGCGTCGACCAGCCGACCGACGAGATGCTGCGCAACGGCAGCGTGCCCGGCCTGCACAAGACCGCCTCGTTCGGCTCCCGGTCCCTGGAGCGGCTGAAGACCCTGCGCGAGCACCAGCCCAGCGGCCCGCTGATGTGCTCGGAGTTCTGGGACGGGTGGTTCGACCACTGGGGCGAGCACCACCACACCACCTCCGCGGCGCAGGCGGCCGCGGACCTGGACGACCTGCTGTCCCTGGGCGCGTCCGTCAACGTGTACATGGTCCACGGTGGCACCAACTTCGGCGCCACCAACGGCGCCAACCACAAGGGCACCTACCAGCCCATCGTCACCAGCTACGACTACGACGCCGCCCTCGACGAGGCGGGGCAGCCCACGCAGAAGTACTGGGCGTTCCGGGAGGTGCTGGCCCGCCACACCTCCGTGCCCGACTACGACGTCCCGCCGGCCGCCCCGGCGCCCGCCTTCAGCGTCCGCATCGAGTCGGCGCGGCCCCTGGCCGCCGTGCTCGAGCAGCTCGGGGAGGAGTCCGCGCACGCCGAGCTGCCCACCATGGACGCCGTCGGCGAGGCGGCCGGCTACCCCGTGCTCGCGGTGTACCGCGCCGAGCTGCCCGGAGAGCCCCGGCCCGGGGTCCTGGAGTTCGGGGAGGTCCGCGACCGGGCGCAGGTGCGCGTCGACGGCCGGCCCGTCGGGGTCGTCTCCCGCGACGCGCACGAGCGCGCCCTGCCCCTGCCCGCCGGCCGGACCGTCGAGCTGCTCGTCGAGGACCTCGGGAGGGTCAACTACGGACCCCACATCGGCGAGGCGAAGGGGCTCGTCGGGCCCGTGCACTTCGCCGGCGACGAGGTCCGCGACTGGAACGTGCGCCCCCTCGACCTCACCCGCGTGCCGCGCCTGTCCCGCGGCGCGGACGTGACCACCACCGACATCCCCGTCGTCGGGCCCGTCGTCCTGCACGCCTCCTTCGACCTGCCGCCAGGCGCGGTCCCGGGACGCTACGGCTGGACCGGTGACCTGTTCCTCAGCACCCGTGGCTGGGGCAAGGGCCTCGCCTGGGTCAACGGGTTCTGCCTCGGGCGGTACTGGTCCCGCGGGCCCCAGCGCACCCTCTACGTGCCCGCGCCCCTCCTGCGGGCGGAGGGCAACGAGCTGGTCCTGCTCGAACAGCACGTGGGCCGGGACACCGTCGAGTTCGTCCCCGGCCTCGACCTCGGCCACACCGAGGCCTAGCAGCACCTCCTGGCGGCACTTCCTGGCAGCACCCACCCCGGGCTCGCGCGACGAGCCCGCAGCAGCGAGATCCCCACCTCCCGACCGCGACGAAGCGAAGAGAGAAGGCCCTCATGAAGAGACGCGGAGCAGCACGACGGCTCGTTCCCGCCTGCACGGCCATCGCGCTGCTGGCCACCGGCGCCCCGGCGGCGGCGGCCCCGACGGCAGCCCCGACGGAGCCCGCCACCGCCGGGGTGACGGTCCGGCTGGACCCCTCCTACCGCGGCGAGGAGTTCCAGGGCTGGGGAACCAGCCTCGTCTGGTTCGCCAACGCCACGGGCGACTACCCCGACGAGATCCGCAACCGCCTCGCCGACATGCTGTTCGGTTCCGAGGGCCTGAACCTCAACATCGCCCGCTACAACATCGGCGGCGGCAACGCCCCGGACGTGCCGGACTACCTGCGCCCCGGCGGCGCGGTCGAGGGCTGGTGGCGGGCCCCCGAGGGCACCACCCGCGAGGACGTCGACTGGTTCGACCCCGAGGACCCCGCCGACTGGAACCCCGACGCCGACCCCACGCAGCGCTGGTGGGTCGACCGCATCAAGGGCCGCGTGGACCGCTGGGAGGCGTTCAGCAACTCCCCGCCGTGGTTCCACACGGTCAGCGGGTACGTCTCCGGCGGCTTCGACCCGAACGCCGACCAGCTCAAGCGGGAGAGCATCGACGACTTCAACGCCTACCTCGTGGGGGCTGTCGAGCGCCTCGAGGACGCCCACGGCATCGAGGTCGACACCCTCGACCCCTTCAACGAGCCGGGCACGAACTACTGGGGCACCAGGCTCGGCGCGGACGGGCAGCCCGTCGGGGGCCGTCAGGAGGGCGCCCACATGGGCCCCGAGCTCCAGCAGGAGGTGCTCCGGTCCCTCGCGGAGGAGCTGCGCGACGCCGACACCGACGCCCGGATCTCCGCGATGGACGAGACGAACCCCGGCATCTTCGCCCGCAACTGGAACGCCTACCCCGAGGACGTCCGTGCCCTCGTGGACCAGCTCAACGTCCACACCTACGGCACGGGGCAGCGCACCACCGTCCGCGACATCGCCAAGGGCGAGGGCAGGACGCTGTGGATGAGCGAGGTCGAGGGCAACTGGGGCGACCGGCAGGACTTCGAGTCGATGGTCCCCGGACTCGGGATGGCGCAGCGCATCGCGGACGACCTGCGGGAGCTGGAACCCGCCGCATGGGTGTTCTGGCAGCCCGTCGAGGACTACGACAACATGAAGCCCGGCGGGGAGAGCGCGCTGGGCGGCAACTGGGGAAGCATCCAGATGCCCTTCGACTGCGACGCCGACGACACGCTCGAGACCTGCCCCATCCGCACGAACACCAAGTTCCACACCTCGCGGAACTTCACCCACTTCATCCGTCCCGGCGACCACCTCATCGGCGTCGACGACACCTCCAGCACCGCAGCCGTCACCGATCGCGGCGCCACGGTCGTGCACGTCAACGACACCGCCGCCGCGCGGGCCGTGACGCTCGACCTCACCGGCTTCGGCACCGTCACCGGCGGCGCGAGGGTCACCCCGGTCGTCACCAGCGCCGCCGGCGCACTGGTGCGGGGGGAGGCCGTGCGCGTCCGCGACGGCCGCGCGACCGTCCGGGTCCCCGCCGAGTCCGTGACCACGTTCCTCGTCGAGGGCGTCAAGGGCGTCGCGGAGGACGCCGCGCTCCTGCAGGACGGCGGCGTGTACCGCCTGCGCGGCGCCCAGAGCGGGAAGTCCGTGACCCCCGCGGGCAGCGGTGCCGTGATCCGCACCGACGACGCCGCGAGCACGGCGCAGTTCTGGCGCGCGGGCCTCGTCAGCGGTGGCGGCACCAACCGGGCGCGATGGACCCTCACCAGCGTGAGCGACGGCACGCGCCTCGCCCTCGACGCGGACGGCGCGGTCGTCCTCGCCCCGGCCGGCACCACCGGCCCGCAGACGGAGTGGATCCCCTCGACGACCGGCGACGGCACCTGGACGCTCGTCAACGCCGGCACCAAGCGGCTCCTGGAGGTGGGGGGGCAGGCCACCACCGACGGCGCGGCCGTCACGAGCTGGATCGCCAACTCCGGCTCCAACCAGCGCTGGGCCCTCGTCGACGAGACCGTCCGCGGCACGGCTCCGGCCGAGGCCTTCACCGTCCCCGGGGTCGTTCCGGTGCTGCCGGAGACCGTGGCGGGCGAGTACCGCGACGGGACGCGCGGCAGCCTGCCGGTGCGCTGGGACCTCCCCGGGGAGAACGCCTGGCGCAAGGCCGGCACGGTGCGGGTGCGGGGCCAGGCGACGGACCTGCTCGGCAGGCGGCACGACGCCACCGCCACCGTCGTCGTCGACACCCTCACCGCGACCCTCCCGGCGCGGGCGAAGACCGCCGTCGGCGGCACCCCCGAACTGCCCCCGACCGTCGCGGCCGTCGGGGCGCTCGGCCACCCGGTCGAGGTCCCCGTCGCCTGGGACGCCGCTCCCGACGGGGCCTTCGCCCGGACCGGTGTCGTCGCGCTGACCGGCACGGCCCAGGCCGGTGACGGGCGGACGCTGCCCGCCACGGTGCGCGTGCAGGTGACCGAGGGCGGCGAGGCGCTCGTCCCGTCCGGGGAGCTGAGGGCGTCGGCCACGTTCACCGAGCCCGGCTACGGCGTCGACGGCGTGCTCAACGGCGACCTGGGGGACAAGGCCTGGTCGAACTGGAAGCCGTCGGACCGCAACCCCTCCGACACCCTCACGGTGACCGCCGCGCAGCCGCGGAGCATCAAGCGCGTCGTGACGCACTTCTACCGCGACGGGGAGGGCAGCTGGCCCACGAAGCTGCAGGTGGAGGTCCGCGACGCCTCCGGTGCCTGGGTGAAGGCCGGCGAGCCCGTGTCCCTGCCCGACGGCAGCGCCGCCGGGCCGGTCGCCGACGTCCGGTTCGCCCCGGTGCTGACCGACGCGGTGCGGGTCGTGATGACGGCGCGCGACAGCGGCTACATGACGGTCAGCGAGATCCAGCTCTACGAGGGCGGGGCGAGCACGTCCTCCGACGCCGCGGCGGCCTCCATCTCCGCCGACGGCAAGCCGCTGGCCGGGTTCTCCGCCGACCGGTCCACGTACGAGGCGCCGCGCGGGACCCGGCAGGTCACGGCCGTGGCCGCCGACCCCTACGCCACGGTCGACGTGCAGCAGGCGGCGCGCCCGGGCGGCACGGCCGTGGTCACCGTCACCAGCGAGGACGGGACCGCGACGCGCAGGTACGAGGTGCGCCTGACGCAGCGCTGACCTGCGCCACCGCACGACCGGCCCGCCACGGGAACTCCCGCGGCGGGCCGGTCGCGTTCCGGCGCCCCGCCCCGGAACGGCGAGGGCCGGGGGTCCGAGCGTGGGCGTAGGGTCGGTCCGGAGGAGGTCCCGTGGGAACTGATCTGGTGGCGGCCGCCCGGGAACTGGCGGCCTCGGCGCACGCAGGGCAGGTGGACAAGGCCGGCGCGCCCTACCTGTCCCACCCCGAGCGGGTGGCCGCCCGCGTGGCCGCTCAGGTACCGTCCGGGCCCGCCGAGGCGGTGGCGGTGGCCTGGCTGCACGACGTCGTCGAGGACACCTCCGTCACCGCGGAGGAGCTGCGGGCGGCCGGCTTCCCCGAGCGGGTGGTGGCGGCGGTGCTCGCGCTGACCCGGGTGCCGGGGGAGGAACCGGACACCTATTACGCCCGGGTCGCCGCGGACCCCCTCGCGCTGCGGGTCAAGCGCGCCGACATCGCCGACAACACCGACCCCGCGCGCGTCGCGGCCCTCGACGGGGCCACGCGGGAGCGGCTGGCGGCGAAGTACGCCCACGCCCTGGCCGTCCTCGACGAGCTGTCCGCGCGGCGAGGGCCCGGCGACTCCCCGACACCGTCCGCAGCGCGCGACTAGGGCGATCGACGACGATGCCCGCTCCGCGCGACGGCGACCTCGCCGACCTGCGCCCACCGCAAGCCCCCGACCGGGACGACGTGCTCTGGCCGCAGGACACGCCGCCGCGCTCGTCGAACGCCACCGCTCCGCCGGCGAGCAGGCCCTGGCGGTCCTCGCGCGGGTGCGAGAGGTGGAACCGGGCATGACGAGCGACTTCCTGGCTGCACTGCCGGCCGGTGCGCGCGCGGACGGGCTGGCGTTCCGGGTCAAGTCCCCCACCTCGCTCGCCTGCAAGATCGACGACCGGGTGCGCAGCCGGTTGCTGCCCGCGGCGGTGGCCGCCGAGCAACTGCAGGACGTCGTGCGCTGCACCGCCGTGGCCGCCTCCCCGGCAGAGCTCGTCGGCACCGCGCGGGCACTGGTCAACGGTCTCGCCGCCCGCGGCTGGTCGGTCCGCGGAGCCGAGCAGTCCTACCTCGACGAGCACGGCCAGCCGGCGCAGCACGCTTGCAAGGGGCTGCACCTCGTCGTGGCCGCAGAGCGGGCGGGCGTGGCCTGCGAGGTCCAGGTGCACTCCGAGGAGTCCATCGCCGCCAAGCACGACACCCACCGGGAGTGCGAGATCGAGCGCGACGACACCGTGGCCAGGCCGGAGCGGGCGCGCGCACACGCCGTCATGGTGGAGCGCTGGGCGAGGGTGCAGACCCCGCCGGGCCTGGCGGAGCTGCGGGAGCTGGGCGGGGTGGCGCTGGTCGCGAAGGCCTACCCCGATCGCTACGCGGTCGGGGCGGCTGCACCGGCCGGTGCGGCTCGGGCAGCGGAGCGGGCCGGCGCGCGCGACTACCAGGAGCGGCTCAGAGCCGCCCGGACGACGAGCCGAGGGACGACCAGGGGAAGGGACGGGCGATGAACCTCTACCTCGTGCTGGACGGGGAGCGGGAGGTGGTGGTGGCCGCCGAGCGCGAGGACCGCTTCTACGCCTACGACCCCCACACCGGCCGCTTCCACCTCAACCGGGCGTTGTGGCGGGACTTCTACGGCGACGCGGAACTCGAGTTCCGCCCCGTCGACGCGGCGACCGGCCGCGAGCGCATCGCCGCCGGCGTCGGCGGCTACGACGCACGGGAACTCGCCGACCTGCTCGCCGAGCACGAGGCCGACCCTGCTCCGCTGCTGCCGGCCGACCTCCTGGGGGAGGAGCCCTCCACGGCCGCCTCCGCTCCGCCACCGGGCAGACCGCCGGGCGTGTCCTAGGCTCCTGCGATGGCCTGCCGCATCAGTGAACTCGTGCTGGACTGCCGCGATCCCGAGGAGCTGGCGCGCTTCTGGTGCGCCGTGCTGGGTTTCGTCCGCCTGGAGGACGACGAGGACGGCTCGATCGAGATCGGCCCGGAGAGCGGGTTCGGCGGGCCCGTGTCGACCATCGTCCTCGTCCCCTCCGCCGAACCGCGGCGCGGCAAGCTCCCCCTGCACTTCGACGTCAGCCCCACCGACCGGGACCAGGACGCGGAACTGGAGCGGCTGCTGGCGGTGGGGGCCCGGCCGGTCGACGTCGGGCAGTCGGCCGAGGCGTCCTGGCACGTCCTGGCCGACCCGGAGGGCAACGAGTTCTGCCTGCTCCGCCGCCGCCTCGACCCGGCCTGAGGAAGCGACCGTGACCATCACCCGCGCCGACGTCGAGGCCGCCGCGGCCCGCACCGCCGGCTGGGTGCGCTCGACCCCCGTGCTCCGCGCCGAGGACCTGCCCCGTCCGGCCTGGCTGAAGCTGGAGTTCCTCCAGCACACCGGCACGTTCAAGGCGCGCGGGGCGTTCAACCGCATCCTCGCCGCCCGGGAGCAGGGTGACCTGGACGCGCGCGTCGGGATCGTCGTGGCCTCCGGCGGCAACGCCGGTCTCGCCAACGCCCACGCCGCCGCCCGTCTCGGGGTTCCGGCCACGGTGTTCGTGCCCACCACCGCGCCGCAGGTGAAGGTCGACGGGCTGCGCCGCCTCGGGGCGGAGGTGGTGCAGCTCGGGGCCGAGTACGCCGTCGCCTACGCGGGGGCCGTCGAGCACGCCGCCGCGACGGGGGCCGTGTACTGCCACGCCTACGACCAGCCGGAGATCGCCGCCGGCGCGGGCGTCGTGGGGGCGGAGCTGCTCGACCAGCTCGCCGGTGAGGTCGACACCGTGGTGGTGGCCGTGGGCGGTGGCGGGCTGATGGCGGGGATCGCCGCGGCCGTGGAGGGGGCGGCGCAGGTGGTGGCCGTCGAGCCCGCCACGATCCCCACCCTGCACGCCGCGCTGGCCGCGGGGGAGCCGGTCGACGTGGGCGTCTCCGGGGTGGCGGCCGACTCCCTGGGGGCGCGGCGCATCGGGGACATCGCCTTCGACGTCGCCGTCCGGGCCCGGGTGCGCTCGGTGCTGGTCGCGGACGACGGCATCGTCGCCGCCCGGCGCCGGCTCTGGGAGCAGCACCGGATCGTCGTGGAGCACGGTGCCGCGGCGGCGCTGGCCGCGCTCCTCGACGGCGCCCACGTCCCCGCGCCCGGCGAGCGGGTCGCGGTGGTCCTGTGCGGGGCGAACACCGATCCCGCCGACCTGTCCGCGCGGAAGCCCCCGCCCGGCTGAGGGCGGGAGCCGCTGCGGGACCCGGCGGGGAACCCTCAGAGGGGCAGCTGCGCCAGCTGGTCCAGCATCCACGGGCTGAACGGGCGCGGGTCCCGGTGCACCTCCGCGCGCAGCTCGGCCAGGTCCACCCAGCGCCAGTCGCCCACCTCGTCCGGGTCGGGGATGGGTGCGCCGAGGGCGCGGGCGGCGTAGACGGGGCAGATCTCGTTCTCCACGATGCCGTCGGCCATCACCGCGCGGTAGCGGAAGTCCGGCAGCAGCGGGCGCACGTCCGCCACCCGCACGCCGAGCTCGTCGGCGGCGCGGCGGTGCACGGCGTCGACGGGGTCCTCCCCGGGAGCGGGGTGCCCGCAGACGCTGTTGGTCCACACCAGCGGCCACGTGCGCTTCGCGGCGGCGCGCTGGGTGAGCAGCGTCCGGCCGTGCTCGTCGAGGAACCAGCACGAGAAGGCCAGGTGCAGCGGGGTGCTGGTGTGGTGCACCTCCGACTTCAGCGCCGTGCCGCAGGGCCGGCCGTCCTCGTCGAGGAGGACCACGAGCTCGGGGGTGTCCTCGGTGGTGGTCGTGCTGCTCATGCCGTCGTGCCGTTCATCGCGTCATGCCGTTCATGAGGAGGGATCCTCTCCGGTGCGGGGAGCCCGGAGGGCTGCCGGGGCGGGCTCCTGCGGTCGGTGCCGCTCGTCCCGGTCCTGCTGGTCCTGGTGCTGCTCGACCCGATGGTGCAGGGCCGGGGCCCGCCTGGCGAGCCGGGACGGCCACCAGGTCCACCGCCCCAGCAGCGTGACGATCGCCGGGACCAGGACGCTGCGCACCAGCAGGGTGTCCAGCAGCACGCCGACGCCCACGACCACCCCCGTCTGGGTCAGGGCGATCAGCGGCAGCACCCCCAGGACGGCGAACACGGCGGCGAGCAGGACGCCGGCGCTGGTGATGACGCCGCCGGTCACGGCCAGCGCGGTGGCCATGCCCTCCCGGGTGCCGGAGGCGAGGGCCTCCTCCCGGGCGCGGGTGGTGAGGAAGATGTTGTAGTCCACGCCGAGGGCCACCAGGAACAGGAACGCGATGAGCGGCACCGAGGCGTCGAGGGCGGGGAAGCCGAAGAGGGCGTCGAAGATCCACCGGCTGGCGCCCAGGGCGGCGGCGAAGGAGACGACGACCGTGGCGACGAGCGCGAGCGCCGCGACGACGGAGCGCAGCAGCAGCAGCAGGACGACGGTGACGACGCCCAGCACGAGCGGTGCGACGACCCGCTGGTCGCGGGCGGCGACCTGCTCGGTGTCGTAGGTGGTGGCCGTCGCCCCGCCGACGAGGGCACCCGGGTCGGCCTCGTCGAGGGCGGCGCGCAGCCGGGCGATGGTGCGGTCGGACTCCTCCGTGCCGGCGGCGGCCTCGGGGACGGCGTCGACCTGGACGACGTCGCCGGGTGCCTCCCCGGCGCGCGGGCCGGTGCGGGCGGCGGCGATGCCCGCGGTGGCCCCGGCGGTGCGGGCGACCGCGTCGGCGGCGGCGTTCGTGGTGAGGACCGCCAGCGGCTCGGCCGTGCCGGCGGGGAACGCCCGGGCCAGCACCTCCTGGCCCCGCAGGGACTCCGGCCGCTCCCGGAACTGCTCCGTCTGCGCCAGGCCCACGGACAGGCCGGCGGTGCCGGTGGCGAGCACCGCGAGGAGGGCGAGGCTGCCGGCCGCGACGACCGCGGGGCGCCGGCGCACGAGTGCCGCGACCTTCGACCAGCCGCCGGTGCGGGTGGGGTCGGGGGAGCCGACGCGGGGCACGAACGGCCAGAACAGCCACCGGTCGAACAGCACGAGCGCGGCGGGCAGGACGAGGAGGCCGTAGGCGAGGGCGGTGGCGACGCCGATCGCGCCGGCGATGCCGAGGTCGCGGTTGCTGCCGAGGTCCGCGGCCAGCAGCGTGAGGAGGCTGAGGATCACGGTGGAGGCGCTGGCGAGGATCGCCGGGCCCGCCGAGCGCAGCGCCCGGCGCATGGCCAGGTGGCGGTCCGGTTCGCGCCGCAGCTCCTCCCGGTACCGCGCGATGAGCAGCAGCGCGTAGTTCGTGCCGGCGCCGAAGACGAGGACGCTGGTGATGCCGGTGGTGGAGGGGTCGAAGCTGAGACCGGTCGAGCGGTCGACGATCACGAGGAGGCCGGCGGCGACGCGGTCGCCCGTGCCCACGACGGCGAGCGGCACCAGCCACAGCAGCGGCGAGCGGTAGGTCACCAGCAGCAGCACGGCGACGACGGCGGCGGTGGCGGCGAGGAGGGTGACGTCGGCGCCGTCGAAGACGCGGCCGATGTCGGTGGTGAAGCCGGCGGGGCCGGTGACGTGGGCGTCGAGGTCCCCGGGCAGCGTGCGCAGGCGCTCGCGGAGCTCGTCGACGGTCGCGGCGACCTCCGCGTCGGCCGTGTCGGCGGTGAGGGGCACGACGGCGAGGGCGGCGGTGCGGTCGGGGGAGAGGGCGGGCGGGACGACCGGCCCGGCGGTGGCGAGGTCGGTGAGGCCCTCGACGGCCCGGGCGACGGCTGCCTCGTCCTCGGCGCTCAGCGGTTGCCCGCCGCGGCTGACCACGACGACCGCGGGCTCGGTGCGCGCCCCGGGGAGCTGCTGCTGGAGGGCGGCTGCCCGGGCGGACTCGGCGGAGGCGGGCAGTCCGCCGACGACGCGGGCCTCGGGGGCGCTGCCCTGCAGCCCGAGGACGGCGCCGCTGAAGAGGACGGCGAGCAGGACGGCGAACCGGGCGGTGCGGCGGCCGGCGAGCCGGGCGAGGACGGCGGTCACGACGACCCCTTGTTTCGATGATGGGAATGTCCGACCTTGAAGGTAGATGGGCGGTGCGGCCGTGGCAAGCGGATCCGTGCGCCACAGTGGGGCCGTGACGTCCCCCGCCGAGTCGAGCGGCGCCCTGGTCGAGCAGCTGCAGGCCTTCACCCTCGAGGTGAACCGCTTCGTGCAGGTGTTCGCCGGTGCGCACTCCCTGCACACCACCGACCTCAACGCCCTGGCGCACGTCTCCCGCGCCACCGTGGCGGGCAGGCCCATCACGGCCGGTGAGCTCTCCCGCGTGCTCTCCCTCAGCACCTCCGCCACGACCGCCGTCGTGGACCGGCTCCAGCGCGCCGGGCACGTCGAGCGGGTGCACGACGAGGCGGACCGCCGCCGGGTGCGCGTGCGGATGACACCGTCCGCCCAGGAGCTCGCGAGGGCGTTCTTCACCCCGCTGGGCGAGCGCATGCGCCACGTGTTCGCCGAGTGCGACGACGAGGACCTGCGCCGCTTCGGGGAGATCCTCGCCCGTCTGCTGGAGGCGGCCCGCGCTGCGGCGGACGAGGCGCACCGCGGCGGCGCGACCGCGGGCTGACCGCCGCGCCGGGCCGTGCTGCGGACGGGCGGTGATCAGTCGGCGCGCAGCTCGAACCAGACGCTCTTGCCGTGGTCGGGGGGCGGGGTGGGGGTGTGGCCCCAGGTGTGGGCCAGGGCCTGGAGGAGGGCCAGCCCGCGTCCGCTGGTGGCGTCGTAGTCGACGTGGCGCGGCAGGGGGGCGTCGGATCCGGCGTCGGTGACGCTGATGCGCACGGTCCCACTCCGGCACTCCACGTCGAGCCGGACGGGGCCCTGGCCGTGGCGGACGGCGTTGCCCACCACCTCGCTGGTCAGCAGCTCGGCCAGGTCGGTGTCGACCTCACAGGTTCCGCACTGCCGGCAGGTGCGCACCACCCAGCGCCTCGCCCGGGGGACGTCTGAGGGCTTCCCGTCGATCGTCAGCCGCGTCATGGCGCTTCCCCTGCCCGATCGGGCGCCCATGATGCATCGGGCCCCGCGATCCGCCCACCACCTTCACAAGGACGCCGCCCTCTCCGAGGGGGCGCCACCCTGCCCGAGCGGTGCCGTCATGGCTGCCGGGTCTCGCCGGCAGCCATGACGGGTGTTCCTGGGGTCAGCGGTGGTGTTCGAGGGTGAACTTGGCGGCGATCTGCTCGACGGTGACGGCGAGGGTGGAGAGGTCGTCGGCGGCGGAGGTGATGTGGCCGACGCCGGTGTTGGTCTCCTGTGCGGCCATCGCGACGGCGGCGACGTCGGCGGCGATGCCGGAGGAGCCGCCGGCGGCCTCGCTGACCGAGCCGACCATGCCGGCGGTGGTGGCGGTCTGCTCCTCCACGGCCGCGGCGATGGTGGACTGGTACTGGTTGATGGTGTCGATGACCTCGGCGATCTGCCCGATCGCGGTGGCGGCGTTGCCGGCTTCGTGCTGGATGGCGCCGATGCGGGTGGTGATGTCGCTGGTGGCCCGGGCGGTCTGCTGGGCCAGTTCCTTCACCTCACCGGCCACGACGGCGAAGCCCTTGCCCATCTCCCCGGCGCGGGCGGCTTCGATGGTGGCGTTGAGCGCGAGGAGGTTGGTCTGCTCGGCGATGGCCTCGATGAGCTTGACGACGGTGCCGATCTCGGTGGAGGAGGCGGCCAGCTGCTGCACGGTCTGGGTGGCCGAGCGCGCCAGGTCGGCGGCGTCTCCTGCGACGCGGGAGGCCTCGGTGGCGTTGACGGTGATCTCGCGGATGGAGGCGCCCATCTCCTCAGCGCCGGCGGCCAGGCCCTGGACGTTGCCGGAGACCTGCTCGGCGGCGGCGGAGATGGTCTGGGCCTGGGCGCTGGTGGTCTCGGCGGTGGAGGCGATCTGGCGGCTGGTGGCGGAGAGCTCGGTGGAGGCCGCCGAGAGCGTCTGGGAGGACTGGGTCAGGGCCGAGACGGTCTCGTGCATGCCGTCCAGGGCGGCGGACAGCCCGCGCGACATCTGCCCGATCTCATCGGCGCGGCGCAGCCGGATGCGCTTGGTCAGGTCACCGGCGCCCATGGCCTGCATCGCGGCGGAGACCGCCACCAGCGGACCGGTGATCATCCTCGTGACCAGGATCGCCAGGCCCAGGGAGGCGATCAGCCCGAGCACCATCACGATCACCACGGTGCGGATGGCAGCCGCGGAGGTGTCGCGGGCCTCGGCCAGGATCCGCTTGGCGCCGCCGTCCTCGGCGATCACCAGCGCGTCCAGGGACTCCTTGGCCTTCGTCGACAGCGGCAGGGCCTCGGCCTCGAAGGCGGCCTGGAACCCGGCGCGGTCATCGGCCTTGCTCAGCGGCAGCAGCTTCTCCTCGCGCAACTGGCGCCAGGCGCCCCAGGTGGTGGCGAACTCCTCCACCAGCTTCGGGTCGGCGGCCTGCTGCCGGTAGGCGGTGGTGATCTCGTCGATCTGGGCGTCGCCGTCGACGATGGCCTGCTCCATCGTCGCCATCAGCGCCTCGTCGGTGGTGGAGACGTGCTGGAGCAGGTTGCGCTCGGCGCGGATCTTCGCGGCCTGCAGCTCCCCGAGCTGCTGCAGCGGCACCACGTTGGTCCGGTACATCTGCTCCGTCTTGGCCTCCACCGCCCTCAGTTCGAGGATGCCGACCGCGCCGATGCCCATGGCGGTGAGCAGCGCGACCAGCGCCACCAGCATGATCTTCTGCGCGATGGGTCGGTCTGCCAACTGCTGCAACGGCGCACGCCGGGCACCCGGCGAGGTGAACGGCCGGGACGACGACGGGGAGGACGGCTGGGAGGGGGCGGGGCGGGACGAGGACACGGAGAGCTCCAGACGGGGACGGTCGGCAGTGTGCAACCGAGAGCTCAGATCCGAACTCGCGGAGAGGACGAGGGCTGCCGCAGCGGCGTGGTGCCGGGCGGCGGGGCTGCTGGGGCGCCGCCTCAGGCGGCGCGGGCGATCCGTTGACTGAGCTGGTTCAGAGCCCGCACCAGCCCGGCGCGCTCGTCGCTGCTCATGGAGGTGTAGGCGGGGGTGAACTCGGCCGCCAGCTCGGCGGTGACCGCCGCCACCCGCTCGTGGCCCTGCGCGCTCAGGCGCAGCTGCACCACGCGCCGGTTGCCCGCCGGGTGCACGCGCTCGATCAGGCCGGCGCGGACCAGGTCCTCACTCACGGCGCTGACCCGCGGGCGCGACACCTTCAGGGCCGTGGCCAGCTCCGAGCACGTCGCGACCTCGACCAGGCTCAGCTGGCGCAGCATGCCGAACGTGCTGGGCGTCAGCGACCACGACGCCAGGGCCGCCTCCAGCCACGCGGTGGTGGCCTTGCCGACCTCGATCAGAGCCCGCCCGAACGACGCCATCGCCTCGACGTCGGACGCGGTGGCGCGCTCCAGCACGGCTCCGCGGAGGTCGCCCGAGTGGTTCATGCTCACTCCTTCGGCTGCAGGCGACACCACCTGAACCCTGAAGGGCGTGAATGCTCACCGCTGACCGGGTGCTGGCCCGGTGCTGGCCGGATGCCGGTCGGGCTCCGACCGAACCCCGACCGGATGCTGACCGGATGCTGGCCGGGCAGTCCGGGCCGGCCAGCATCCGGTGGGGCCGCCGCAGTCAGCGCCCCGGATCCACACCGCCCGCCTGCGCCGCTTCAAGGACGAGCGCCGGACTGCCGACTGCTGATCGGTGAGCTCTTCGTCCAGGCGGTCGGTCGGTCCGGCACGTCACCTGCTCGCCCCCCTCGTCATGCTGGGGCTGCTGGCCGCAGCCGCGACCCTGCTGCACCGGACCTTCCGCCACTACTCCTGGGCGGAACTGGGCAGCGACCTGCTGGCGCTCGGGCCGGGTGTCGCCCTCGCCGCCCTCGTCGCGACCGCGATCTCGTACCTGACGATGACCGGCTACGACGCGCTGGCGCTGCGCTACGTCGAGCACCCCCTGCCCTACCGCCGCTACGGCCTCGCGTCGTTCATCGCGACCGCCTTCGGCAACAACCTGGGCGCCTCCGCCGTGGTGGGGGCGGCGCTGCGGGCCCGCGTCTACTCCAGCTGGCAGGTCCCGGGCTTCGCCATCACCCGGATCATCGGCTTCAACGTCGTCACCCTGGCACTCGGGGCCGCGGTCCTGGTCGGGAGCGGCATGCTGTACGACCCCGCCCGGGCGGGTGAGGCGCTGCACCTGCCCGGCGCAGCGGTCCTGGTCGTCGGGTCGCTGCTGCTGGCGTCGGTGGTGGGCTACCTCGTCTGGGCGGCCACCGGGCGCGCGATCGGCTGGCGCGACTGGCGCATCGACCGGCCGTCTCCCCGCCTGGCGGTGGCCCAGGTCGTGCTGTCGACGTTCGAGTGGCTGACCATGGCCGCAGCCCTCTACGTGTTGCTCCCCGCCGAGGGCAGGCTCCCGTTCCTCCCGTTCGCCGTCGCCTTCTCGATCGCGACCGTCGCCGGCCTGGTGACCAATGTGCCCGGTGGGCTGGGCGTCTTCGAGGCGACGCTGGTGGTGATGATCGGGACGACGACGTCGCCCGCGGGGCTCGCGGTGGCGCTGGTGGCCTACCGGCTCTGCTACTTCGTGCTTCCGCTGCTCCTGGCGGCGGTGCTCCTCGTGGTGCACGAGGCCCGCCAGGGCGTGACGGCGCTCGGCTCGGCCCGCACCGCTGCGGCAGCGGCCCCGACGCCCGCCGCGGCAGCGGCCCCGATGCCCGGTGCGCCGAGGCCTTCGGTGCTCACCCCTTCGGTGCTCACCCCCTCGGTGCTCGCGCTGGGCGTCGCCGGCGCCGGCGTGTCCATGCTGGTGGTGGGGGACCTGCCGGGCTCCCGGGCGCTGGACGTGTCGGCAGTCACCATCAGCCTCGCCGGGTTGTCCGCCCTGCTGATGGCCCGGGGCCTGCACCGGCGGCTGAAGCGCGCCTGGGCGGCCACCCTCGCGCTCCTGACCGTCGTCACGGTGATCGCCGCCGCTCACGGTGACCTGGTGCTGTCCGCCGTGACCGCCGTGCTCGCCCTGCTCCTGGTGCCGGCGCGCTCGGCGTTCCACCGCGGTGCCCTCTTCGCCCGGCCGCAGAACCCCGTCTGGCCCGTCACCGCGGCGGTGCTGGTCGGGGCGGCCGTCTGGTGGCAGGAGTTCAGCGGCCTCGGCGGCGCGGTCGACGCGCCCCTGCTGGCGGCGTCGATCTCCGGCGACACGTCGGGGACGGACCGGCTGGCGATGGCCGCGGGTGCGGTCGGGGTCCTCATCGGCGGACGCCGGATCTTCAAGGCGGCGACCCCCGGCCCGCAGACCGCGGACGACGACGAGATGGCCCGGGTGGCGGACATCGTCGCCCGGTCGGGGCGCTGCATCTCGCAGCTCGCCTTCACCGGCGACAAGCGTTTCCACTTCAGTCCGGGCGGCACGGCCTTCCTCATGTACCAGGTGGAGGGGCGCAGCTGGGTGGTGATGGGAGACCCGGTCGGGGATCCGGCCGACTTCCGGGAGCTCGTCTGGAGCTTCATCGAGGAGATCGACCGGCACGGTGGCCGACCGGTCTTCTACAACGTGCTCGCCGACCACGCCGACCTGTACCGCGAATGCGGACTGAGCCTGGCCAAGCTCGGAGAGGAGGCCGTCGTCCCGCTCGAGGAGTTCACCCTCTCCGGCAAGGCCCGGCTGAACCTGCGCACCTGCCGCAACAAGTCCCAGCGACTGGGGCTGGCGGTGGAGTTCGTCGCACCCGAGGACGTCGCACCGCTGCTGCCCGCCCTGCGCGAGGTGTCCGAGGCCTGGCTCGCGGACCGCAACGGCAAGGAGAAGCGGTTCTCCCTGGGCGCATTCGACGAGGAGTACGTCTCCCGCTTCCCCCTGGTCGTGGTGCGCCAGGAGGAGAAGATCATCGCCTTCGCGACCCTGTGGACCGGCGCGGACGGCCAGCAGGTGCAGGTCGACCTGATGCGCCGCCTGCCCGACGGGCCCAGCACCGTCATGACCTTCCTGTTCGTCGAGTGCATCCTGTGGGCGAAGGAGAACGGCTTCGCGTCCTTCAGCCTGGGGATGGCGCCCCTGTCGGGGCTGCGGACCGACGCCACCCCCTCGTTCTGGGACCGGGTCGGCCACCTGCTGTGGACCCACGGCGAGCAGTTCTACAACTTCAAGGGCCTGCGGAAGTTCAAGCAGGGTTTCAACCCCCAGTGGCAGACCTGCTACGTGGCCGCCCCCGGCGGGCTGGCCCTGCCGAACGTCATGATGAACGTGGCGACGCTGGTCGGTGGCGGGGTGCGCGGGGTCATCCGGGGCTGACCCGGCGCGTCACGCGGACCCGCACCGCGGGCCCGGTGCCAGGATCGGCCCGTGGACGTCTTCGAAGAGATCGCAGAGGAGCGGCGGGCTCTGGCCGATCAGCTCGCGGCCCTGACCCCTGAGCAGCAGGCGAGCAGGAGCCTGTGCGCGGCGTGGAGCGTCCACGACGTCCTCGCGCACCTGGTCATGCCGCTGGAGGTGAGCACCCCGAAGGTCGCGCTGGCCGTGCTCCTGGCGGGCGGGAACTTCGACCGGGCGAACCAGCGGGTGACCCGCCGGCTGGCGCAGCGCCCCTTCGCCGAGATCCTGGAGGTCCTGCGCCGCAAGGCGGACACCCGGTTCACCCCGCCGGGATCGGGGCCGGAGGTTCCCCTGGTCGACGTGCTGGTGCACGGCCTGGACATCCGGTGGCCGCTGCACCTGCCCCGCGACGTCCCCGAGGCCCGGCTGCGGAAGGCGCTGACGTTCCTCATGACGGCCCCCTCGGGCCTGGTGCGCAAGGGGGCGCTGACCGGTCTGCGGTTCGAGGCGAAGGACATCGACTGGTCGCACGGCGCCGGACCGGTGGTGAGCGGCACGGCCGAAGGGCTGCTGCTGGCCTGCACCGGTCGAGCCGCGGGTCTCGACACCCTCGTCGGCGAGGGCGCACCCACCCTGCGCGACCGGCTCGCGCCGGGCTGAATTCGCCCCGACGTCCCGCACCGTCGGGTGGCCCGGCCGGCCGCCTGCCGGGGCGGGCACGCCCGGCACGTGGACGGGCCTACCTCGACCTGGTCCTCGACCTCGGCTTCCCGCCCGAGCCGTCCGCGTGGAACGACAGGGCTGCCGCCATCCAGCACCCGAGGTCCTCCTCCGTGGCGCGAACCTCACCGCTCGCCGCGCGCGAGGCGCCGCTGCCCCTCGTTGGCGTCCAGGGCGGCCACGACGGCCGCGTCCTCGTCCGCGCCGAGCAGGGCCACCACGTCGTCGGGCAGGTGGTCCTCACCGGCCAGGTACCAGCGGGTGATCGGCGAGCCCTCCCGGGCCAGGCTGCGGGCCCGCTGCGGATCCGGGGTGAGCCCTTCCGATGGGGTGTCGGCCCGCTCGATGGCCAGCTGCAGCAACGCAGGCAGTCGGTGCTTGCCCAACTGCCGCTGTGGCGTCACGTTCAGCGAGAGGACCACGTCCCCGCCGGACCAGGTGCTCCAGTCCGGATCCGGAGCGCCAGGCTGCACCGCTCCCGCCTGCCCGGAGTCGATCACGGCGTGCAGTGCGTCGGCGAGGTGGAGCAGCTGCTCGTACTCCTGCTCGTCGTCGCCGTGCGTGAAGATCGACAGGTTCGGGGCGTGGTCGGCGGACTCCACCGTCCAGGAGGCGTCCGCGTTGTAGGACCACGAGCCGCTGGTCGCGCCGCGCACCCATCCCGCCTCGGTCAGGGCGGCGGCCATCGCCTCGGCACTGCTGAGCAGGCCGGCGCCGGTGGCGCGCTGCAGCAGCAGCAGGACACCGTGGGGAACCTCGTGGGACTGGGCGGCAGTGGTCACGACGGTCCTCCGAGAGCGGCGGTGTGCGGACGGACTGATCGTCGCGAGCTGCCGCGCCGCTGTCGAGACGCGGCCGCACTCCGGCGGTCGAGGGGCCTGGGACCATGGCCGGGTGCTGACCCGGGCCATGAGCAGTGCAGACCTCCAGCCGGCGCCCCACCACGAGGCGCTGCTGTTCGACTGGGACGGCACCGTGGCCGACAGTCAGCAGGTCAACTTCGAGGTCCTGCGCGAGGCCCTCGTGCCGGTCGGCGTGGTGCTGGAGCAGTCATGGTTCGACGCGCGCACGGGGGTGTCGAGCCGGGAGATGATCGCCATGCTCGCCGCCGCCCAAGGGGTGGACGTGGACCCCGCAGCGGTCGCCGCGCGACGTGACGAGGCCTACCTGCGGCGCGCCCACCAGATCGGCGAGGTCCGCGCGGTGACCGATGTGCTGCGCCGGCACCACGGTCAGCGCAGGACCGCCCTGGCCACCGGCGGTGCCCGGCGGACGGTGACCTCGACCGCCACGGCCCTGGGACTGCTGGAGCTCTTCGACGTCGTGCTCACGCGTGAGGACGTGCAGCGGGGCAAGCCCGCCCCCGACCTGTTCCTGCTGGCCGCTGAGCGGCTGGGTGTCGAGGCGCGCGGCTGCCTCGTCTTCGAGGACAGCGACGAAGGACTGGCCGCGGCGGAGGCCGCCGGCATGGACGCCGTCGACGTCCGCCCCCTGCGCCGAGTCGCCTGACCCTCACCTGGGTCCAGCGCCGACGACCGGCGGCGACGGCGGACGCTGGACAGCGGCTGTGCAGCGTTCGAGCGAGCCGTCGCGGCGCGTTCGAACGCGGCTCTTCGGCAGTGCTGACGCTCGGTCGGCGAAGGGTCTACCGGAACCGGTGAGGGCGGGCTACGGTCGTCTGCATGATGACCGGATCGGCCAACGGCCACGCACAGATCGGTGATCCGGCGCTGCTCTGAACGGCAGCCGGGCTCGTGCCCCTCCTCTCCTCCCGCTCGTGAGGCCAACCACCACGATCGCGAAGGAGAGGACCACCATGCCAGCCACGTTCAACCACACCATCATCGCCTCGCTCGACGGGCCGGTGTCAGCGCAGTTCTACACCGAACTCCTCGAAGCCGAGCCCGCCCCCAGTTGGGGGCCGTTCACGAACATCAGTCTCACGGACGGCGTCATGCTGCAGTTCGCAGCACCGCCCTTCGAGATCCAGATGCAGCACTACGCCTTCCTCGTCGGCGACGCCCACTTCGAGCGCGCCTACGCCTGGCTCGTCGATCACGACATCGAGCACTGGGCCGACCCGCACATGACGCGACCCGAGGAGACGAACTCCGAGCACGGCGGGCGCGGGGTGTACTTCAAGGACCCGGCGGGGCACCTGCTGGAACTCATCACCCGCCCGTACCTCTGAACCGGCACCGCACGGGTCGGAAACGGCTGGCGTCGGTTCGGGCGAGGCGAGCCGTTCACGAGGTGGTGACGTCGTCTTCGTCGATCCACTCGATGTCGACGACCACGTCGGCCGGTTCGCCGAAGACGGACGCTTCGACGAGGGCGGCTTCGCGCGCTTCGCTGCTGCGACGCGTGAAGGACCGCAGCGGCTCCGGTGAGCACGATCGTGGCGGCGGCGAGGGCGGTCGCCCGCCACCAGCCGCGGCTGCGGGTGCCCCCGACGAGGAACGGTCGGGGGTCGGCGTGGAACGCGGCGGACAGAAGGATGTACAGGGTGACGGGTGCCGCGGCGAGGGTGAGGAGCGCCACGAGAACCATCCACGGCGGGGTGAGGCGACGGCGCGGGCCCATGCGCGGGCTGCTCCACCGCAGCGGCGGTCAGCAGGGCTGACACGGCGCCGCGCAGGGCGGGGCCGTCGGGAGCCTCGGTTCCCGGCATCGGGGCGCTCGAGGGCGGCGCCTTGCCGGCGGGCGCGCTCGCGGAAGGCCCCGCCGCGCCGGGCGTCGTCCGTGCAGCGGTGCCGCGGTCGGGGGCCGCGCTTCCCGAGGCGCATGCGGTGGTTGCTGCGGTGCAGATCGCGGCGACCGCGATGAGGATCATCCGGCGGGGGCGCACCATGAACTCCTCACGCTCGGTGCTGGTGCATCAGTGCTGTGCAGGCAGATCTTGAGCGGGTGGCCTGCACGAGCTGGCCGAGGCCCCAGGGGCCCGGCTGTGGCTGGTCGAGGGGGTGGGCGGGCGGCCCCTGGACGCCGCCGCCATGGACGTGCACATCCGCTTCCTCACCCGCGCGTCAACGACGTGAACCAGCGACCAGCGCACCCCCTTCGAGGCCTCGCAACGACCGCGCGGTCATCGACGGACGAGGGCGTTCGCCGTGTCTTGTGGTGGCCCTATGGACCATCAAGATCACGGCAGGGTCGGCGGTGCGGGTCGGCCGTCAGCCGGGTCAGGTGGTGTTGAGGTCGTCGGCGAAGGCGGCGTGCAGGGCGGTTTCGTCGTGGTCGCCCTGGTCGCCGTGGTTGTGGTCGCTGCTGAGTTCGAACCAAAGGGTCTTGCCGGTCTCGGCTGGGGCGGGCCCGTCATGGACTTCGTAGCCCCACTGGCGTGCGAGGCGCTGCAGGAGCAGGAGGCCGCGGCCGTGTTCGGAGCGGTGGGTGGGGCGTCGTTCGTGGGGCGGCTCGGGTGAGGAGTCGTCGACCTCCACGCGCAGGCCGGCGGGGCCGGCGTAGAGGTGGACGGTCATGTCGGTGTGGGCGTGGACGACGACGTTGGTGACGACTTCGGTGAGCAGCAGCTCAGCCGGTTCGGGCACAGGGACGTCCCAGGCTGCGGCGACCAGGTCGAGCAGGCGCCGGGCGGTGCGGGGACTGGTGGGGCTGGGTGGGAGGGTGACGCAGGCCGTCCAGGGGTAGTCCAGCTCGTCGGGACTGGTCGGGGCAGTGTCGATGGTCGTCGTCATGGCTCCACTTCACTGCTCAGGTGCTTGACCGGCGGGGGGGCGCTGCCCGGGCAAGCCGAGGTAGTCCAGGACCAGCAAGGAGGCGTCGTCGTGCAGCTGGCCGTGCTGGTAGTCGAAGACGCCGCGGGCGATGGACCGCACCAGTTCCACTAGGGGCGACTCATTCAGGACGGCGCGTTCGATGAGGCCGGCGAGCATCTCCTCTCCGAAGGGCACCCCGTCGGCATTGGTGGCGTCGAGGATGCCGTCGGTGAGCAGGAAGAGCCGGTCCCCGGGCTGCAGGCGGGCCTCGGTGACCAGCGGCGGGGGCCGCTCGGGCAGTCCCATTCCCAAGGGAAGGGTCGGTTCGACGTGGGGCAGGGGGTGGACGTGGCGTCCGCGCAGCAGCATCGGCTGCAGGTGCCCGGCGTTGACCAGCAGGAGCCGCCCGGTGGCCTGGTCCACCTCGCCCAGCATCGCGGTGACGTAGCGGTCGTCGGGGAACTCGGTGGCCAGTTCGGTGTCGATGCGCTCCAGGGTCTCGGCGAGTTCGTGGCCGTGGCGGCGGCTGTTGCGGTAGGCGCCGATGGCCAGGGCGGTGGTGACGCTGGCGGAGACGCCGTGGCCCATGGCGTCGAAGATGGCGAAGTGGGTGCGGTCGCGGTTGAGGGCGTAGTCGAAGGCGTCGCCGCCGACTTCGTAGGCCGGCTCCACTTGCCCGGCGATGGTGAGACTGGAGACGTGGGCGGTCATCGGAGGTAGGACCTGCCACTGGATCTGCGCGGCCAGGGTCATCGGCCGGCTCTGGCGCACCCGGTGGTACTCATCGGTGACGCGGCCTTTGGTGGCGACGAACTGGGTCACCAGGTCGGCGAAGCGACGGCAGTGCGCCTGCACCGCCTCGCCGGCCTGCTCCACGGACAGGGGCAGGCGCAGCCGCAGCACCCCCAGACGCTCGATGCCGTCCAGCGAGGGCGTCTCGACCAGCGCGCCACCACCAGCGGCGGCGGAGACGGGAGTGACCACGGACGTGCCAGCGGTGAAGGCGCGACCGGCGGTGGTGCCCTCGATGGCCACCGCACCGGCAGCCCCGTTCGGGTCAGCGGCGCCGCTGGGTGGCTGGTCGGGCTCGTCCAGGTCCAGGGGCATCAGTTGCTCCTGCTGCCAGTCGACGAGGAGGACCTGCACGTCGGTGGCGCCCATCCGTTGCGCGGCGTCGTGGATGGCGATCGGGAGCTCGACGGGGGCGGCGGAGTGGGCGAACTCCAGCAGGTGCGCCAGCGTCACGAGTGGGTCACCAGGGATATCGCAGGATGCTCCGCCGGTGAGTGCAGGCAGCCCGAAGGCGCCAGGGGTGGCGGTCACGGCTCAGTCCCGCTCACTCGCGGTGGCGCCTGCCGGGGGCGCCTCTGCCACTGCGATCGTCTCGGACACAGCAACCTGCGCGCCGTCCAGAG
Source organism: Kineococcus xinjiangensis (assembly GCF_002934625.1). Classification (GTDB taxonomy): domain Bacteria; phylum Actinomycetota; class Actinomycetes; order Actinomycetales; family Kineococcaceae; genus Kineococcus_A; species Kineococcus_A xinjiangensis. Next base: position 101,025 of record NZ_PTJD01000013.1, read on the forward strand.
CCGCGCCGTCTGGAGTCGTAGCGTCGGCGCTGGTGGAGGCGGTGGGCTGGGGAAGCATCGAGGGCACCGGCACGAGAGCGGCCATCCGCCGCCCGCGCCGGGTGAGGTAGATCGTCTCCCCGGCGTAGGCGACTCGGTTGATCAGGTCGGCCAGCTGTTCCCGAGCCAGGGAGACCTGCAGCTCGGCGATGCGCGCGGGCACCGGTGTGCCCGGCTCCTCAGTGGCCTCGCTCGGTGGCTGCACACCCACCACATACCCCGACCGCCATGCGACCAAACGGACGAGTTGTACAAGGCGGACACGGCCTCACCGGGCGCGTGCATCCCTCAGCTGCCTGCACCCGTCGCTGTCGTGTCAGCGCGACAGGCACCCCTTCGGTGTGCTCTGGTGTCTGGAGAGTTTCCGTCATGGTCGGTGGATACCGCCTCAGTGCAGTTCCGGCGCCATACCTTCCGGGTGGCTCATGCGATGAGGAGACAGGTGGAGGACCTGGTGGCAGGTGCCGGCGACGTCGACTTCGCCGCTGCCTTCGAGGCCACCCCCACGCCCTCCCTGATCCTGGACCGCGACGCCGTGATCGTGGCCGTCAACAGCGCCGCCCTGCGTGCTGTGGCCCGCACCCGCTCCGACCTGATCGGGCGGTCCATCTTCGACACCTTCCCCGACAATCCCGAGGACCCCGACGCGTTGGGGTCGACCAACTTCAAAGCCTCGCTGGACCGGGTGCTGCAGACCGCCCGCCCGGACACGATGGCGCTGCAGAAGTACGACGTTCCCGCCCCCGGTGGAGGGTTCCTGCGCCGCTGGTGGTCTCCGGTCAACATCCCCCTGCTCGATGAGTCCGGACAGGTCCGGTGGATGCTGCACCGCTCCGAAGAGGTCACCAGCTACGTCGACGAGCGACTCCAGGCCACCACCGCTGTCGAGGCCGACATCGAGGCCGACGCCGACGATGACGCGGTGGCCGGGAGGGCTGCTGAGCCGGTGGCCGGGTCGGCGCTGCGTACTGCCCGCGCCGACCTGCAGCGTGCCGAGAGCGATCTCTACTTGCGTGGGCAGGAGCTGGGGGCGGCGTTGAGGACCGCCCGCCGGTGGGCCGAGCAGCAGGCCGGGCTGGTCGACATCGCCCACTCACTCGGCGAAGCCCAGGACGAGGACGCCGTTCTGAAAGTCATCGCCAGGCACAGCACCAGCCTGCTGGGCGCTTCCGGATCAGGACTGTGCCTGCGTGAGCCCGACGACGCCCACGTCCGCTTCCTGATCACCGACACCATCGCCGCCGACGTGCGCGCCGCCGTGCAGCTGCTGCCGAGGGACCACCCACTGCCCATCGTGCACACCGCAGCGACCGGCGAGGCGCACTTCCACGAGGACCTGGCCGCCACCGTCGCCCGCTTCCCCGAAGCGGAGGAGCTCTACACCGCAGCTGACACCCAAGCCTCGGCCAGCGCCCCGCTGCGCGGGCACGGTCGGTTGCTGGGCTCGCTGGCGATGGCCTTCAGCCAGCCACGCACCTGGACCCAGCAGGACCGTGACCTGGTGAATGCCTTCGCGGCGTTGATCACCCAGGCGTTGGAGCGGCTGGCCGCTCGCGACGGGGAACGCGCCGCCAGCGCCACTGCGGCACGCTTCTCCGAGACCTTGCAGCGTTCCATGCTCACCGCACCTCCACAGGCGGACTACCTGCAGGTGGTGGTCCGTTACGCCCCGGCCGCGGCGGAGTCCCAGGTCGGCGGGGACTGGTACGACGCCTACCGCACCCCCGGCGGCTCCACCAGCCTGGTCATCGGCGACGTCGCCGGTCACGACCAGAACGCCGCGGCGACCATGGGCCAGCTGCGCAACCTGCTACGCGGCATCGACCACGCCACCGGTGAGCCACCGGCGGGCGTGCTCAGCGCCCTGGACCGCGCCGCCCACGACCTCGGAGTCAACGCCCTGGCCACGGTGATCCTGGCCCGGGTGGAACAGCCGGCGCAGCACCTGGCGGCCGGCACCCGAGTGCTGCGCTGGTCCAACGCCGGTCACCCCCCGCCGCTGCTGCTGCAGCCGGGGGCGGCGCCGCGCTTCCTCGACGCCAAGATCGACCTCATGGTCGGCATCGACCCGCACACCGCCCGCACCGACCACGAGGTCGTCCTGGTCCCGGGCGCCACGGTGCTCTTCTACACCGACGGGCTCATCGAACGCCGCGACGCGTCGCTGGACGAGGGCCTGCAGTGGCTCGCCGGAGCGGCCCGTGAGCTGAACCACGGAACGCCGGAGGAGCTGGTCGACGGGCTGCTGGAGCTGGTGGGTCTTCAGGTCGAGGACGACGTCGCGCTGCTCGCGTTGTACGCCCACCCCGAAGACGCCCTCCGACCGGCCGAGGCCGGAGCGAACCTCGACCCACGGCACGAACCCACCCTGAGCAGCGCCGGACCAGCTGACGATGCCGGCCCGCAGACGGCCACCGTCGTCGACGTCCGCGACGTCGACGACCACTGCGAGCGCGAGCAGGACGATCTCAGCGACACCGTCCTCCTCCTGGATCCTGATCCGGCCGCGGTCCGGCAGGCCCGCACCTTCGTGCACGACTACTGCTGCCACCTGCAGACGAGCGAGGACATCTGCGACACCCTCACCCTGCTGGTCAGCGAGGTCGTCACCAACGCCATCTCCCACGGGCGCAGCCAAGCCCGGCTGCAGGTGAGCTCCACGCCCAGCACGATGCGGGTCGAGGTCAGCGACGACGACTCCCGCCTGCCTGTCCTGGCTCCCGCCGACCCCGATGCACTCGGCGGACGCGGCCTGGCCATGGTCGACCTGCTCGCCAGCGCATGGGGAGTTCGCGAGGAAGCCATAGGCAAGACCGTCTGGGTCGAGCTGCACGCTTGAGACCAGTGCGTTGACCCACCAGCCCCGACTTCTCAGCCCTCACGCGGCTCACGACGTCGCGGTGCTCGTCCCGCAGATGCAAGCCGCGTCCGCGGAGCCGGATGTTGGTGTGGATCTCGATGCACCCGCGTCAAGGGCCCGGCATGTCGCGGTAAGGCGTCGCGGTGGGGCGGACGTGACGCGATGGTCGGTCGGACCGGCGAAGAGGGTGGCGCAGCAGCGATGGCGGCGTGGGCACGAGCCACCGCATCGCCGCCGCAACGTGTCGTTGTCACGGTGACAGCGAGGCAGAACTTCGTGGCGTAGTCCACCACCGCGCAGAGCCGCCAGATCCCGCCTGCGGGATGCGGACCTGGATGACCGCCTCGGCCGGGGCGAGCTTCAACTGCTCGTTCTCCGCCCGCCGCCGCTCGGTGGTGGGGCCCGCGCCAGGGATGCCCGGTGGCTCGGGAGCCGGCCCTCCCCGCCGGCGGCGACGAACCGGTCACACCAGGTGCCGACGGTGGCGGCGACGACGCCGTGGCGGGCAGCTTTGGACATGACGACCTCCCCGGCGAGCACGGCGAGCACCACAGAGAGGTGGACGTCGGGGCTGACGGGACGTGGATGCGAGCGACTCGTGCGATCCGCCCCTCACCGATCTTGGCTCGTAGGTGTGCCAGAGAGTCTGGCTCACCACAACCGGCGGGCATGTTCGCGCCCGATCGCCGGTAGTGGCGTGCCGTCGTCGTGGACTACGGCTGCAGCACCGCGGTCACGGTGACCTCGCCGTACCGTTGTGGTGCCACGGGTTGTGAGGTCGAGGTGCTCGGAGCCGGCTCGCTCCAGGCGAGGGTGCGAGTCCAGGTGTAGGTGCCTGGTTCCGCCTCCGTGACGTCGATCCGCCACCCTGTGAAGTTGAATGCTCCTCCGGCCTCTCGCGTCTGGAAGCAGCTGGGATCTGCGCTGGCCAGGACCAGGACGCCGGAGCTGCCCTGTGCGCTGATCGTCTCCGGAGAGCACTCCGCGGGAGTGAGGAAGGCGTCCGTGATGGGAAGCCGACCTGTGGGGACTTCCGACCACAGGTCCAGGCGCAGCTCGTGGGGGCCTCCGCAGTGCAGCTCGAGGGGGTGGCTCGGGTCTGCGCCGGTGCGGCCGGGGACGCGGATCGAAGCATCGAGGGTCACAGGGGTCGGGGCGTCACCCGTCACGGCAGCAGGAGCCGGCTCCACGGGCGCGAACTCGGCGCTGGTCGTCCAATGGACCGGGTCTGCGGAGCCTGGGCAGCTGGAGGTCGAACCCGTCGGCTCCCCGCATCCTGACGCGCACAGCAGAGCCACCACCATGACCACCCGACCTGCCTGCACATCCACCCTGCCCACTGTGTCTGCCCGTGCGGTCCACGAGTGCTCAGGCGGCACCGGATTCACCCGTCCAACGCGCTCTCATCGACGATCGCGGATGAGCGCCGACCGTCGTGGGCGCGTGCCACTCGCGGCGTCGGCGATCGTGGAGCGACGCGATCGCGCCCCTGCTGGGACCGGAACGGCACCGAAACTGGCGTCAGCGCTGGTCCCAACGGCTGATGTCGGCGCCGTCGACCTCCACGATGCGGCCGTTCTTGGCACGGTGGTCGTCGTGGACATCGAGGTCGCCGACGCGGGCGACGACGGCTGCGGCCGGGCGGTTGCCCTCGTCGACGGCAGCCTCCGGGCCCGTGCGATGGGCACTCATCCGCGCACCGGGCGAGGCTGACGGTGTCTACGCGGAACTCTCGGAGGCTGCGCCACGTCAGGCCCCGGGAAGTCCCCGGCTACGCCGAGGCACTGGTCCACGGGCGGACACCGCAGGTGCCGGCCAGACCGCCGGCCCTGCTGTCCGGACCGACAGCGCACCAGCTGGGGGTGCGCCTGCTCATCCACGGTGCCCTGGCGTTCGCGGTGAGCCTGACGATCATCTTCCTGATCCCCGAGGCGCAGCGCCACGAGACACTCGGCTTCATCCCGGTCATGGCGCTCGGGTTCGTGCCCTTCATCCTGACCGGGCGCTGGTGGAAGGCCGTGGGCAGGCGCAAGATCGAGGAACTCCAGCACGGCTACACCACCCTGACGATCACCTTCGGGCAGTTCCACAACGGCGGCGGCAGCCACGTGCGCGACACCGACGCCGGCCCGCCCTGGGACTACAGCGGCACCTGGGTCCTGCACCGGGACGGGCGCGTGAAGTCCGCCCCGCAGCCCGGCTACGACCCTCCCGGCCTCTACCCGTCACCCGTGCGGCGAGGCGCGTACGAGCTGTGGACGGGCGCCTCCTGGACGGGCCACTACACCGCCTGAGTGCGTCGCAACCTCGGTCACGGACGGCGCCCACCGCCCGGGTCCCGTCGCTCCAGGCGCAGTTGCGCCGCCCACGTCGAGGCCAGTTCGTCGACGAGGAGGTCGAGCTCGTCGGCGGTGACGGTCACTGCGCCCGGCCACGTCCCGGACTCGGGCCAGGGGACAGATCCAGGGGTCGACGCAGGGCGGAGGAAGACGTGCTGGTGGAAGTGGGCGACGCCCATGCCCACGATCGCGCTGAACACGTGCGGGGTGGCGAAGTGCCCGGCCAGGACGCGGGAGGCGATCCACCCCGCTTCGGCGACGGCCATCGCCTCCTCGCGGGTCAGGTGCTGCCAGCGCTCGACGTGCCGCCGGCTCTCGACGAACAGGTACCCCGGCGCCACTCCGGTTCCAGGGCTGCTGACGGGCCTGTGGGACACCACCACGAGGTCGTCGGACCAGACGAGGGGACCGACCAGTGGCCCCTCCCCGCGGTGCTTGGCGCAGATCGCGCATCCGGTCCCCACGTCCATGGCAGGACGGTAGAGGCGCCGTGCGCTGCTCGGCAGCAGCCCTGACGACCATGCGCCCGGCGGCAGACGCGGACGCGGTCGGCGCGCACCGATGACTACGGTCCGTCCCGGGAGTCGATCCTGACGAGGACCCCGACGAACACCACGGAGGAACGAGCATGCGCACCCTCATCGTCACCGCCTTCATGTCCCTCGACGGCGTCATGGAGGCCCCCGGCGGCGAGCCCGGCTACCGCAACAGCGGCTGGACCTTCAAGGACATCGAGTTCGACCCCGCGGTCTACGAGATCAAGGGGCGCGAGCAGGAGGAGACGAGCGCCCTGCTGCTCGGGCGCGTCAGCTACGAGGCCTTCGCGCCGATCTGGCCGACCATGGACGAGTTCGCCGGCTACAACGCCATGCCCCGCTACGTGGTCTCCACCACCCTCGAACAGGGCGACGAGCGCTGGCCGGCCACCGTCCTGCGCTCCCTCGAGGACGTCGCCGCGCTCAAGCAGACCGAGGGCGGCCCCATCGCCGTGCACGGCAGCGCCACCCTGGGGCGCGCGCTGGCAGATGCGGGGCTGGTCGACCGCTACCACCTGCTCGTGTTCCCGGTCCTGCTCGGCGCCGGGAAGCGCCTGTTCAGCGACGCCGACAAGGACAAGCAGTTCCTCACGGTCCGCGAGTCCGAGACCTACGGCAACGGCATCACCAAGCTCGTCTACGACGTCAACCGCTGACCCTCCCTCAGGGCTCCGGTGACGACGCTGCGCTGCGACGCGGGGCGGCAGCACCCCGACGCCACGACCGCGCCGGCGACGCCGGCAACCACCCCGCCCGACCCGGCGCACGTCCCCTCAGGGCCCACACCCGATCATGGCGAGCCGGTGGCCTCCTGCGCGGGCTCCGGCGTGGGCTCCGGCGCGGGCTTCTCGCGCTGCTCGAGGAAGTAGGCGCCCAGGGCGCCGGCGAGCGTGGCGAAGATGGCCACCGAGTACACCGCCAGCGCCACCTCCAGCACCCGCGCGAACGTCCCGGGAGCCGACAGGGTGTTGCCGGCGATCGTGGCGAGCGCCGCGGCGTGCAGGGCCGCGGCGTAGTCGTCGTAGGAGCCCAGCAGGTACAGCGCCTGGCTGGAGCCGAGGATCACCACCGCCGTCAGCACGCCCAGCCAGGAGACCCGGCTGGACAGCAGCCGCCCCGCCGAGCGCGATCCGCGGATGCTGGCGGAGAGCACCCCGCCCACGCGCAGCACCCGGCCCGCGCGGATGAAGCGCAGCAGGCTGAGCGCCCGCACGAACCGCAGGAACGGCAGCAGGAGGAAGACGAGCTGCCACCAGTTGCGGCGCCAGAAGCGGCCCCGGTCGGGGGCGACGTAGGCGCGCAGGGCGAACTCCAGCGCGAAGACCAGCCAGAGCACCCAGCCCGCCACCGTCAGCGCGGTCGCTAGGCGGGGGTCCTGCGCGAGCGACTGCCCGAGCACGACGAGCAGGAAGACCACGCCGAGAACGCTCATCGGCGTGTCCAGCCGACGCGCCAGCAGCTCGGCGCCGTGGAGGTCCCGCTCCTCCTCGGCCCGCTCCTGCTCGGCCCGTTCCCGCTCAGCCCGCTCCGCACCACCCATGCTCGGGACCCTCCCACGGCGGCTGCCCGTGCTCGACCCGCGCCCCGTCCTCTCTCGGCCCTGCTTCGACTCGCGCCGACCGGGTTGCGGGAGCACGCTTCACCCGTTAGGCCGCAGCGCTGGTGCTGCTGAGGTCACCCACTGTGACGCTCCGTGCCTACCATCGAGGAAGAAGGCCTCGCTCAACTCACAGCGTCGTGATCGTCGAGGTAGGTGATCGCATGCTCGGACCAGCCCCCACGGGCGCGCCGGGACCCGTCCTGTCGCGGGAGGGCGGGGTGCGGGTCGTGCACGGGCCCGCGCCCGGCCTGTCCCGGGCCGTGGCGGCCGACCTGGCCGAGGTGCCCTGGTCCGGCTTCACCGAGGCCGCCGACGCCGTCCTCGCCCACCTCCAGGAGCGGTTCGGGATGGACCTCTGGGTGGTCACGCGCGTCCGCGAAGGCTCCCAGGAGGTCCACGTCGCCCGGTCGGGGGCCTTCCGCATCCCCCAGGGCACGCCCCTGCCGTGGCTGGACTCCCTCAGCCGGCAGATCCACGCGGGCTCCGCCCCCCGCGTCGCCACCGACGCGCGCATCGAGATGGCCTTCGGTGCGCCGGGAGTGGACCGCCGCTTCCGCGTCGGCGCCTACCTCGGGGTGCCGCTGCTCACCGAGGAGGGCCACCTGCGGGGGACCCTCTGCGCGTTCTCCGGCAACCGACAACCCGACGAGCTCGCCCTGGAGCTGCCGGTCGTCGAGCTGTTCGCCCGCCTCCTCAGCACCCTCCTGGCGAAGGAGGAGTTCGCCCACGAGCGCTCCGAGGTGGCGGCGGCCGCCTATGCGATGGCCAACCGCGACCCCCTCACCGGCGTGCTCAACCGGCGCGGCTGGGAGCGCGCGCTGGACGCCGAGGAGCAGCGCTGCCTGCGCGGCGGGCGGTGCAGCGCGGTGGCCGTCGTCGACCTCGACGGCCTCTCGCAGATCAACGACTCCCTCGGTCACGAGGCCGGCGACGAGCTGCTCGTGCGGGCGGCCCGGGCGCTGGAGTCGGCGGTGCGGCCCTGCGACCAGGTGGCGCGGGTGGAGGGCGACGTCTTCGGGCTCATCGCTGCCGACGCGGGCGGTGAGGGGGTGCGCGCGTGGGCGGCGCGGCTGGGCTGCGCGCTGCGCGCGGCGGGCGTGCAGGCGTCGATCGGTGCCGCGGCCAGCAGTCCGGACCGGCCCCTCAGTGACGCCTGGCACGCCGCGGACGCGGCGATGCGCGCCGACAAGCAGTCCCGGCGGGGACCCCGGCGCCGCGCGGGCTGACCCGGCGGTTCAGTCCTGAGCGTCGTCCGGGTCGCCCGCCAGGGCGCGGGCCAGGGCCTGCCCGGCGGCGTCGAGGTCCGCGTAGTCGTGCTGGGCGTCCTGGTGGACCTGCTGGTCGATCCAGCGCATGTGCAGCTCCCACGCCGACTGCCTGCTGATGCCGAGCGCCTGGCCGATCTGTGCCCACGTGGCACCCGTGGTGCGGGCGGTGCGGACGGCGAGCTGGCGCCCGCAGCCGGCCTTGCGGGCGATGACCTCGCCGAGGGCCAGCAGTTCCAGCGCCTCCTCGCGGTCCAGGGGCTCGGGTGTGCCGTCGCGCTCCCCGAGCGGATCGGCGCCCTCCACGAGGGAGTCCCGGGCCCGCAGCACCTCGTAGCGGGCGACGGCGGCCGGCAGGGTGATCGTGCTCTCCAGCTCCTCCACGGTGACCACATGCTCAGCCTGACGTCAGGCTCTCCTGACGTCAAGGGTCGCGGGGGTCACCCGGCGGTGCTGATGACCACGCGGCGGTTGAGCTGGCGGCCCGCATCGCCGTCGTTCGGCGCGGTGGGGGCGCTCTCGCCCAGTCCCGACACCTGCAACCGGGAGCGGTGTGGGCCCCGTGTCCTCGCGCCGGAGACAGAGGGGCTCTTACCCTGGCCCTCCAGAACGCGGTGCCCGTCGCCGATGCTCGTCGAGTCCCCGTGCGATTCGGTGGACGGGCGCGGGCGGGGACCAGTCGGAGGAACGATGCGGGCAGACGGGACCGGAAGCGGGCGGGATCGCCCGGCCGTGCCGGGCCAGGTCGACCTCGTGCGCTGCCACCAGCGCGAGATCGTGCGCTCGGCGCGCGTCCTCTGCATCGGCCTCACCGCGCTCTACCTCTTCTACCTGGGGGGCGGCGTCGTCGGTGCCTGGCGCACCGGGGCCCCGCTGCTGACGGTCGTGAACTGCTGGCTGGCGGGCACCGCCGCGGTCATGGCCGCGAGCGGCTGGATCGTCACCCGGTTCGGCGCCCGGATGGGCCGGTGGGTGCATGCCGCCACCACTGCCGTCGGACTCGTTCCCATCTACAACAGCGCGGCCCTGCTGGAGATGACGCAGGACCCCGTGCAGTCGGTGAACCTGCTCCTCTGCATCACCGCGATGGGGCTGTTCGTGCTCAGCGTGCCCTGGTACGCCGCCCTCGTGGCCGCGGCGTGGGCGGGCTGGCTGCGGGTCGCCCTGTTCGCGCCGGCTGACGCCGCATGGGAGGTGTTCGCCTACGCGATGGTGGCTGCCACCGTCCTCTCGGCGGTGTCGCTGGCCGTTCGACGCCGCATGATCCGCGGCATGGAGGAGATGCGCGCCCAGCACGAGGGCGCCGCGCTGGTCGACGCCCTGACCGGGGTGTGCAACCGGCGGGGCCTCGTGGCGCTGCTGCCGCGATTCCTGCGGCGGGTCGGCGTCGGCACGGTCACCGTGGTGGCGGTGGACATCGACGACATGAAGGGCGTCAACGACACCCACGGGCACGCCGCCGGGGACGCGGCGGTCGTCGGGGCGGCGGACGTGCTGCGCCGCAGCCTGCGCCCCACCGACCTCATCGCCCGCACGGGTGGCGACGAGTTCGTGGCCCTGGTGGAGGCCCCCGACGGCGGGCCGGTGGCCGAGCGGATCCGCGCCGAGCTGGCGGCACACGCCGACACCGCATCCCACCCCTTCCGGCTGCGGATGTCCGTGGGGATCGCCACGCTGCCCGCCACGGCGGGCCTGGAGGAGATGCTCGCCGCGGCCGACGCCGCCCTGTACGAGGTGAAGGCGACGCGTCGCGGCGTGCCGGGAGCCGCCTAGCGCCGCGCGGTCCGGCCTGGCGCGGAACCCGTGCCGCCGACCGCGTCAAGGTGCGCCGCCCGGCCGCCGATGTTCCAGGGGATCCACCCATCGATCCCGCCAGGAGCCCGCCGTGCGCAGCATCCGGACCCGATTGGTCGCGAGCGTGCTCTGCGTCACCGTGATCGTCCTCGCCGCCCTCACCGCCGCCATCGCCGTGCGCGCCGAGAGGATGGCCGAGGGCCAGACACGGCAGTACACGGAGGCGATCGCCGCGCAGCACGCCGAGGTGACCGGGGAGCGGCTGCGCGCCGCCCTGGCCGTCACCGCCGAGGTGGCCTCGGCCCTGCAGGCGCTGCAGCGCACCGGGGGCGTGCCCCGCGAACAGGTGGACGCGATCCTCGAGGACTCCCTGCGCCAGCACCCCGGGTTCGTCGGCATGGGCACCATCTGGGAGCCCGACGCCTTCGACGGCCGCGACGCCGAGTACGCCGGGCACCCCTCCTCCGACGCCACCGGCCGGCTCATCCCGTACTGGTACTACGACGGCGGCGACCTCGCCGTCACCCCGCTGGTGGACTACGAGACCCCCGGCGCCGGTGACTGGTACCTCGTGCCGCGCGAGACCCTGCGCCAGACCGTCACCGAGCCCTACCACTACGAGGTGGCCGGCCAGGACGTCCTCATGACCACCGCCGTGACGCCCATCGTCGCCGACGGGAGGTTCCTCGGTGCCGTGACGGTCGACATCGGCCTGGCAGCCCTCACCGAGGAGATCGGCGAGCTCACCCCGTACGGCACCGGCTACGCCGCGCTGATCAGCGACGCCGGGGCCGTCGTCGCCCACCCGGACCCCGAGCGCCTCGACGAGAAGCTGGCGGGCCCCTTCGGCGAACTCGCCACCGGGGTCGCCGCCGCCGGGAAGGTGGCCACCGTCCAGGGCCACGACGACCACCTCGACGGCGACGCCATCACCGCTGCCGCCCCCGTGCCGCTGACCGAGGGCGAGACGTGGAGCCTGGTGGTGAGCGCCCCGACCGAGCGCGCCCTGGCCGCCGCCGCCGACCTGCGCACCTCCACCGTGCTGCTCGGGCTCGTGGCGCTGCTGGTGATGGGCGTCGGCACCTGGGTCCTCGGCTCGCGGATCAGCCGTCCCGTCGTCGAGCTGCGCGACCGCCTCGTGGCGATCGCCGACGGCGACGGGGACCTGACCCAGCGCGTCGACGAGAGCCGTCGCGACGAGCTCGGTGCTCTCGGCGCCGCCTTCAACCGGTTCGTGTCGAAGATCGCCTCGACCGTGGGGGCGATCGGTGCGCAGGCCGACCTGCTCGCCAGCACCTCCAGCGACCTCACCGGCATCGGCCAGCGCATGTCCACCGCCGCACGGCAGGCCAGCGACCACGCCGACGGGCTGTCCGCCACGGCCGGCACCGTCAGCGACCACGTCGCGGGAGTCGCCGCCGGCACGGAGGAGATGGGCCTGAGCATCGGGGAGATCGCCCGCAGCACGTCGGAGGCGGCGCAGGTCGCGGCCACCGCCGTGGAGGCCTCGCAGGCCACCACGTCCGTCATGGCGGCGCTCGCCGACACCTCCGCCGAGATCAGCGGGGTGGTGCGGACCATCTCGGCCATCGCCGGGCAGACGAACCTGCTGGCCCTCAACGCGACCATCGAGGCGGCTCGCGCCGGCGACGCCGGTCGCGGCTTCGCGGTCGTCGCGAGCGAGGTCCGGGAGCTGGCGACCCAGACCGCGTCCGCCACGGAGGAGATCGAGGGTCGCATCACCCGCCTGCAGACCGACGTCGACGGGGCCGTCACGGCCATCGCCCAGATCCGCGACGTCATCGAGCAGATCGACCAGATCCAGGGCGTCATCGCCGCCGCGGTGGAGGAGCAGGACGCCACCACCCGGGAGATGGCGCGCGGGGTGACCGAGGCCGCCAGCGGCACCAGCGAGATCGCGGGCAGCTTCGCCTCGATGGCCCACGCCGCCACCGCCACCCGCGCGGGGGTCGAGGAGACCCTCGCGAGCGGCGAGCGCCTCGCCCGGGCCGCCGACGCGCTGCGCGGGCTGGTGGGCGGCTTCAAGGTCTGACCCTCGCGGGCCGGGTTCCGCGGGCCGGTTCCGCGGATCAGGCCTCGGGGGGCAGGTCGAGGGAGCGCTTGTAGTAGCCCCAGGGGAACGTCATCGTCTTCACGAGCGTCCAGCCCTCGGCCTCCATGCGGCGCCGGGCGCCGGGGCTCCACGGGTGGCGGTAGTGCTCCCACTGGACGTCGGATTCCTCCACCACGTGGAAGAGGGTTCCGTAGTCCACGAGTTCCCAGCCCTTGCGGCCGTGCTCGGTGAGGACGGCCATCTCGTCCAGGGAGGTGAGGGGGGAGAGGACCTTGCGTTCGCGCGGGCCGGTCGTCTCCCCCGGGTCCGGGCGGCTGGGGGTGCCGAACCGCTGCTGGGCGGCCTGCTTGCTGACCCCGAGGAGCTTGCCGAGGGTGTCCCAGCTGTGGCCGGCGGCCCGGGCTCCGGCGGCCGCCTCGCGCAGCAGGCGACTGGTCTCCTCCGCCGCGACGCGGGTCGCGGCGACGAGCCGCAGGGCGGCCTCGGGATCGTCGGCGAGGGACTCGCGCATCCCTGCGGGCGTCGCGAGCACGGCCTCGGTGACGGCGTCGCGCAGGGCCTGGACCTCGGCGTCGGTGAGCAGCCCGGTCGTGGGGCTCACGAAGGCTCCTCGCGGGGGCCGGTGGCGTCGCGCAGGGGCTCCAGGGCGTCGAGCGCAGCCCGGTCGCGGCGCTGCTGCTCGGCGTCGATCCGGCGGCGGCGGTGCCGGGCCGTCGCCAGGCGCAGGAGCACCAGTGCGACCAGCACGGCGACGGCGCCGCCGGTGACGAACCCCAGGGCGGTGCTGGCGACGTTGCCCCACGACCACCCCCCGCGCAGGGAGGAGACGAGGATCGCTCCGGCGAGGGCCACCGCCACGAGGACGGCCGGGGCGAGGAGACGGGTCCAGCGGGGACGGCGCGCGGTGGTCGTGCTCATGCGCCGGTCCCGGGGGCTGACGCGGCGGCGGCGGCGCGGGCGTGGCGGCGCTGCACGCCGACGGACCAGCCGGCTGCGACACCGGCGCCGGCGAGTGCGACCAGGACGAGGACGGAGCCCAGGGTGCTCTCGGGGCGCAGCAGCAGCACGAGCGAGGCGACGGCGAGGGGCAGGAAGGCGAGGGGGCTCACGCGGGAGGGAGTGGACGGCTTCGTCGAGGAGGGCATGCGTCAAGTAGAACTTGACACCACCCGGTCGTCAAGCACTTCTTGACGATTCCCGCCGTCGGGGTGACACCCCTCCACGGCCCGGCCCGGAGCGCCCTACGGCCCCGCGGGAACCCGCCGCGCCGCGTCCCGCGGCTCCAGCTGCTGGCGCAGCAGCCACGGCTGCACGTCCTCCGCGGGCATCGGCCGGGACAGCAGGTACCCCTGCATCTCGTCGCAGCCCATCTCCGTCAGGCGCTGGCGCACGTCGCTGGACTCCACGCCCTCGGCGACGACGGTCAGGCCCAGGTCGTGGCCCAGCCCCACCACGGAGCGCGCCACCGCCTCGTCCTTCTCGCAGGTCATGAGGTGCGTGACGAAGCCCCGGTCGATCTTGAGGCTGCGCACGGGCAGCGTCTTCAGGTAGGACAGCGACGTGTAGCCGGCGCCGAAGTCGTCGATCGACACGGAGATCCCCATGGTCTGCAGGCGGCGCAGCGTCTCCGCGGCGCGCACGGGGTCCACCATGACGGCCGTCTCCGTGATCTCCAGCTCGAGGGCCGTGCCCGGCAGCTCCGCCTCGGCGAGCAGGTCCACGACCTGCTCGGGGAAGCCCGGCTCCAGCAGGGTCGGCGGGGCGATGTTGACGGCGACGTCGACGTCCCAGCCCAGTGCCCGCCACGCCGCGCACTGGTGCACCGCCTGGCGCAGCACCCACGTGGTGAGGGGGCGCAGCAGCGCGGTGCGCTCGGCCATCGGCACGAACGCGCCCGGAGGCAGGAGCCCCCGCTCGGGGTGCTCCCAGCGGACCAGGGCCTCGAAGCCCACCGTGCGTCCCTCCCGCAGCGACGCCTTCGGCTGGTAGTGCAGCCGCAACTGCCCCACGTCGATGGCGTGGCGCAGCTCCGACAGCAGCCCGAGCATCTGCGCGTCGTGGGGGTCGTCGGCGAAGTCGTAGCGGCGGGCACCGCCACCGGAGCGCTTCGCCTGGTACATGGCGACGTCCGCCTGCCGCAGCAGCACGTCGAAGTCGCCGCCGACGCCCGCCACGGCGACCCCGATGCTGACGCCCACCTCGAGGGTGACGCGCTCCACCGTGAAGGGACGGCTCAGCGCCGCCACGATCGCCTCGGCCCGCCGCAGCTCCAGCCCGGCGGGGGCGGGATCCGTCACCAGGACCGCGAACTCGTCCCCGCCGAGGCGGACCACGACGTCGTCGGGACGCACCGCCGACCGCAGCGCCGCGGCCACCTGCACGAGGAGCTCGTCGCCGACGGCGTGGCCGAGCGTGTCGTTGACCGTCTTGAAGCCGTCGAGGTCCAGCAGCAGCAGTGCCACGTCGCGCGGCCCGCCGCGACGGCGCGCGCCGGACAGCGCCGCCGTGCCGGCGCGCGTCAGCATCGCCCGGTTCCCCAGTCCCGTCAGCGCGTCGTGCAGGGCCTCCTGCTCGCGCCGCAGCACCCTGCGGCGCGCCCCGATGCCGGCGGCCGCGAGGACGAGCGCGAGGAAGGCGGCGCCGCCGTAGAGGTTGTGTGCCGTGGTGGTCAGCGACGTGGCCAGGGCGTCCTCGGGGAGCAGGACCTCCGCGACGAGCCCGCTGGGACCGCCGGCGGCCTGCGGCGCCACGAGCACCGTGGCGGTCGCCTCGTCGCGGCCCTCCTCGCGCTCGAACTCCACGACGGGCTGCCCGTGCAGCACCTCGACCAGGCCGGTGCGCTCGGCCGCGCTCAGCGGCCCGACGTTGCGCTGGTCGCTGTAGACCAGGTGACCGTCGGGGTGCCAGACCTGCAGGCCGATGAGCCGGCCCTCCGAGCGCAGCCGCTCGACACCGGCGTCGAGGGCGCGCCGCGCCTCGGGCGCGAGGTCCACGCCCGCGGAACCGGGCGCGGGCAGGACGGGCTCCAGGAGGAGCTCGCTGATGAGCTCTGCGTCCGCCACGACCTGCTCGAGGGCCGCGTCGTGCGTCTTCCGCTCCAGGCTGACCGCCAGGGCCGCGACGGCGAGGACCGACAGGACCAGTGCGACACCGAAGATCCGCCAGGACGTGAGGGCGCGGAGCACCTCGCCACCTCCGCATCCCGGTCCGCCGATGGACGGGCGCCTCCCGTCCACCAGGAGATTCGGCAACCGCCGGCCCCGGCTGGACACGGGCTCCCGGGCCTCACCCGGTCGGAGCAGCGCCGCACCCGCGCCACGCTCAGGACTGCGCGGGTTCCTCCCCGGTGCGCCGCAGCCGGTCGAGGTCCGCGGTCAGCAGCCCGAGGAGCACCAGGTCCACGAGCAGGCCGGCGGTCGCCGTGAACTGCGAGGCCGCGAAGAGGAACACCTGGGTCAGGAGCAGCGACACCAGCACCGCCCGCTGGAAGGACTCCACGGCCGCCCGGCGCCCCTCGTCCCGCCAGCGGCGCAGCCCCGCGAGCGCGAGGAAGAACGACGCCGTCGCCCCCAGCAGGACCCCGCTGAACGAGACGCCGTCACCCTCGCCGGCCCGCCACAGGCCCACGGCGATGAGCGTCGCCCCCAGCGCCTGCGCCAGCAGCAGCGCGCCCATCAGCGGCACCGCCCAGCGCGTGCCGGCCAGCCGGTCGAACAGGCTCCGGACCGCCACCCACAGGTCCTCCAGGTGGTGGGAGGGGGAGACGGGAGCGGGGCGCACCTGCCGCAGCAACCGCCCGATCTCCGCGGCGCCGGGGGAGTCGCCCGCCTTCTCCAGCAACCGCAGCGCGTCGTCCCTGCGGCGTTCCGACAGCCGCCCGGCGAGACCGTCGACGAGCGCGAAGGCGGCGCCCGCCACCCGCTCGTCGGGGTCGAGGGGCCGGCTCCTGCGCCAGCGCGTCGCCCACGTCACCAGTAGCGCGAAGACCACGTACATGATCGCCGCGGCCGGCTCGTAGAAGTAGTCGTTGTCGGTGGTGACGAACTTGCCGACCTCGTCGATGAACAGCCCGAACCCCACACCGCCCAGCACGGCGGCCGGCGGGCGCGGGCCGGCGCCGATGTGGGCGAGCAGGAGGACCAGCGCGGCGAGCATGAGGAGGCCGCCGGGCAGGACGTGGGCGATGTGCAGGCTGGAGCCGCCGATCTGCGGGTAGCCGGTCAGCTCCAGGAACAGCCGCGTCAGCAGGATGGTCGAGACGGCCGTCACCACCAGCGTCGTCAGGTGCTGCACCCCCTTGGGGCTGCGGACCAGGTCGACGTGCAGTCGGTGGCTCAGGCGGCGGATCACTCCTGCCACGGCGCGCGGGGGTCGGTCGGGTCGGTCGGCATCCGGCCACGGTAACCACGGCCGCGCCAGACGCCAGCGGAGCGCGCGCAGCGGGGTGGTGGGACCGGGACTGCCGGCCCACCACCCCGCCCGCGTCGGATCGCCTGCCTCAGCTCACGCGGCCCGTGGCCCGGGAGAACGTGAGGGAACCGCGCTCGAAGTCCTGCCGCACCCCGTCGGGGACGGCGTACTCACCGCTGCGGGGGTGGCCCAGGCGGCCGCCCTCCCAGCCCTGCCGTGCCCACGCCTCCCGGATCGCGCCGGTGACGATGTGCGCGCCGGTGGCGGGGGACCAGTAGATCGCGCCGCCCTGGAAGGCGGTGAAGGCCCCGCCCCGCACGGCGATCTCCCCGGTCACGGGGTAGCCGAGCAGGGAGTTCTCCCACTCGACGGCGGCGTAGCGGTCGAGGATCGCACCGCGCACCTCGTGGGCGCCGGTCGCCGGGCTCCAGTAGACGAGCCCACCGGAGAACCGCTGCACCACACCGCCGCGGATGCGGACCTCCTCGCCGCGGGGGAAGCCCAGGGCGGAGTTCTCACCGCCCTGGCGGATCCACGTCTCCCGGATCGCGCCGGTGACGATGTGCGCGCCCGTGGCGGGGCTCCAGTACACCGCCCCGCGCTCGAACGTGGTGACCGCACCACCGCGCACGGCGGTCTCGCTGCTGGTCGGCCAGCCCAGCGGCCCGTCCGGCCCGTTCACCGCGCGGTAGCGGTCGAGGATCGCGCCGCGGACGTTGTGCGTGCGGCCTGCGCGGGTGAAGTCCACCGAGCCGTCCGGGCGCTGCGCGACCGGTGCCGGGGCCGGGGCGGGTGCGGGTGCCGGAGCGGGGGCGGGTGCGGGTGCCGGCTTCAGGGTGGGGGTGGCCGTGGGCGTCGCGGTGGGCGTGGTCGTCGGGGTGGCCGGTGCCGGTGCGGGTGCCGGTGCCGGCTTCAGGGTGGGGGTGGCCGTGGGCGTCGCGGTGGGCGTCGCGGTGGGTGTGGCCGTGGGAGTCGGCGTGGGGACGGTCGCCTTCGCGAGCACCGTCGCGAGGTCGAAGCTGGGGTGGGGCGGCTGGTTGTAGCCGGAGTTCTGCCACGCCACGCCGGTGCGGTACTGCGTGTCGTGCATCAGCGTGATCAGGCGCAGGTCGGTGAAGTAGGGCGTGGAGTAGATCCGCAGGGCCGTGTTGTCCCAGGTGCGCCAGACGACCTCCTCGCGCCAGTCCCCGAGGATGTCGCCGGAGAGCGCCGCGTTGGACTTGGAGGTGTTGTTCGAGTTCACGCCGGAGCCCGTCAGGAGGCGGGCGTCGCCGGTGGGGCTGTACTTCGAGATCTTGATGTGGTCGAGGAGCTCGCGCACCGGGTCGGCGTCCCACCAGACGAGACCGTTGATCGAGGAGGGCTTGGCGATGCCGAGGTCGGTGCCCCCGGGGCCGCGCACCGCGCCGTCGCTGGAGGACCAGGACTCCGCGCCGGGGCTGCCGGCCCAGATGTCGGCGGAGACGCCGCGGCCGTTGTCGTAGCCGGCCGGGGTCGTCCACAGCACCTCACCGGTGCGGGCGTCGGCGAAGTAGGAGGTGGGCTTGTTCGTGTGCTCGTTGACCTTGAAGACCTCCAGGCCGGGGCGCGAGGGGTCGAGGTCGCCGACGTGCTGGGCGTCGCCGTGCTCCATGTGGGTGTTCCACAGGCCCTTGCCGGTGTCGTCGAGGGCCATGCCGCCGTAGACGATCTCGTCCTTGCCGTCGGCGTCCACGTCGGCGACGGAGAGGCTGTGGCTGCCCTGGCCGGCGTAGGTCTCGTTGCCCGGGGTCGACGTGTCGAACGTCCAGCGCGGGGTGAGCTTGCCGCCGCGGAAGTCCCAGGTCGAGACGACGGTGCGGGCGTAGTAACCGCGGGCCATGACGATGCTGGGGCGCGAGCCGTCGAGGTAGGCGGTCCCGGCGAGGAAGCGGTCGACGCGGTTGCCGTAGTTGTCGCCCCACGAGGAGACGGTGCCGCGCGGAGGGGCGTAGGGGGCCGACGCGAGCGCCTTGCCGGTGAGGCCGCTGAACACGGTGAGGAACTCGGGCCCGGTGAGCACGTAGCCGCCGGAGTTGCGGTGGTCGGCGCTCGCGTTCCCGATGACGACGCCGGTGCCGTCGACGGTGCCGTCCGCGGTCTTCACGGCGACCTCGGCGCGGCCGTCGCCGTCGTAGTCGTAGACCTGGAACTGGGTGTAGTGCGCACCGGCGCGGATGTTGCGGCCCAGGTCGATGCGCCACAGCCGGGTGCCGTCGAGGCGGTAGGCGTCGAGGAGGACGTTGCCGGTGTAGCCCTTCTGGGAGTTGTCCTTGGCGTTGCTCGGGTCCCACTTGACGACGAACTCGTAGTCGCCGTCGCCGTCCAGGTCCCCGACGCTGGTGTCGTTCGCGGAGTAGGTGTAGGCCTCCCCGGCCGGGGTGGTACCCCCGGCGGGGATCTGCAGCGGCACGTCGAAGTACCCCGCGTCGAGGGTCAGGGACGGTCCCGATGCCGCCTGCTCCACGCCACCGACCACGGGGCGCACGGTGTAGACCGCGGTGGCGGGCGCGCCGCCGTCCCAGTGGTTGGTGCCGGCGGTCAGCGGGGCCGCGTTCACGCGGGTGGTTCCGCGGTAGACGTTGAAGGCCACGGCGGCCGGGTCGGTGGACAGCAGTCGCCAGGTCACCAGGTTGCCCTGGCCGGAGCGGACGCTGACGACGCCGCGGTCCAGCGCCTCCACCTGCCGGGTCGCGGGCGCAGCCTCGGCCGGGGGCGCCACCAGGGTGGGGCCGCTGAGGACGGCGCCGGCGGCGAGCGTGGCCAGCAGCGAGCGCCGCATGCGCGGCGACCGGCGGGGAGGGCGTGCGGGGGACGAGGGGGCGTCCGGGCTGTAAGCGGTCACAGGAGGGAGGGCATCACCGAGAGCCACCACAAGCCAGCGTGCAGCGAGCCCGTACCTCCAGGGGGGTGAACGTCGTCACCCGCCGTGCCCAGTGGTGCGCGTCGGGTGCCCGTCGGGCGGGTCGAACCCGGGTGTCGAACCCGGGTGTCGAACTCGGACGGAAGGCGTCCATCACGTGCCGAGGCGCGGCTGCTCCGTCGGGGTGTCGTTCTCCCGGTCTATCCGTGGGCGGTGGCGGGATGCCGATGAGCGGGGGAGGAAGCCCGTCCTCTGCAGGGAGAAGCCGTGAAGAAGATCGACAGCCGCACCGGACTGATCACCAGCGCCGCGATGGTGCTGGCGCTGTCGCTGGCGGCCGTGAGCAGCCCCGCCCACGCCGATGACGAGCCCAGCACCGGCGCCAGCGGTGTCCTGGAGGTGGAGATCCGCCCGGCGATCGCCACCCCCAGCGGGGTCGTCACCGTGGCCGCGGAGTACGAGCTCGAGGACGGCGAGGAGGAAGAGGACGACGACGAGCCCGACGCGGGCACCGGTGCGCCCGTGGAGCCGCTCGCCGCTGAGCTTCCGGGTGCCGGTCCGGGAGCGGCTGCGGTGGAGATGGTGGTGGACTTCGGCGACGGATCGACGCCGCAGTCCATGCGCGTGGTCGGTTCCTCCGAGGAGGTGAAGGGCTTCGGCAAGCACGCCTACGCGGAGGCCGGCACCTACACGGTCACGGTGACCGCCACCGCGACCGGTGGCGAGCCGGTCAGCGTCCCGGTGGAGGTGCAGGTCGGCGGCGGCACCGCTCGCATGGGCGGCAAGGACCGCTTCGAGACGGCCAACCGCCTGGCGCGGGAGGACTTCCCCACCGACGGGGAGGCCGGGGCCGTTCTGCTGGCCCGCTCCGACGCCTTCGCCGATGCGCTGGCCGCCGCCCCGGTCGCCCTGCTGGAGGAGGCGCCCGTCCTGCTGACCGCCACCGCCGATCTTCCCGTGGCCGTGCAGGAGGAGATCGTGCGTGCCCTCGGTGAGACGGGCACCGTGTACGTCCTGGGCGGCGACGGGGCCATCTCCCCGGCCGTCGTCGACCAGTTGACCGCTGCCGGCTACGAGGTCGTCCGCATCGCGGGGGCGGACCGCATCGAGACCTCGCTGAAGCTCGCGCAGTTCCTCATCGACGCAGGGGTCGACATCGACGAGGTCGTCCTGACCTCCAGCAGCAACTTCCCCGACGCCCTGGCGGGTGCCGCCTTCGCCGCCAGCGTCGACGCGCCGGTGCTGCTGACCGCGCCCGGAGCCCTGGACCCGCGGGTCCTGGCGCTGCTGGAGCGGCTGGGGGACGACGTCACCGTCCACGTGGCCGGTGGTGCCGGTGCGGTGAGCGACACCATCGTGGAGGAGCTGCGGGCCGCCGGTCTGGAGGTCGAGCGCCTCGCCGGCAGTGACCGCTACGAAACCTCCGCCGAGATCGCGAGCATCCTCTTCCCGGCCGCGACGACCGTGGTCCTGGCCACCGGGTCCAACTTCCCCGACGCCCTGGCCGGTGCCGCCGCTGCCGGTCGCCGCGACGCGCCGGTCCTGCTGGTGGGAACCACGCTGCCGGAGTCGGTGCGCGACTACCTGCAGGCCGGCAAGGGCCGCATCCAGGCGGTCTACGTCCTGGGCGGCGACGCGGCGGTGCCCGCGTCCGTGCGCGCCGAGGTCGAGGCGATCCTCGGCCTGTGACACCCGGCCCACCTCGACGCCGTCCCCCTCCTGGCACGCCGGGAGGGGGACGGCGTCGTTCGGGCCGGACCCGCCGGGCCCCGGCGGGGAGGCGGAGCGGTCCCGGCGGGCAGGACGGGCCTCGCGGGGGCGGTGGCGGGACGGGGCGGTTCGCGGCGCCTGGAAGCATGTCCGCGTGATCCCCCCCGACGGGTCCTGGCTGCCCGCCGTCGTGGTGCTGGCGGTGACGGTGGCCGCCGCGGCGCAGGTGCTCAGCGGCATGGGGTTCGCCCTGGTGGCCGGTCCGCTGCTGGTCCTCGCCCTCGGCACCTCCGACGGGGTGCGGCTGAGCGTGGCCATGTCGATGGTGCTCAACGTGGTGCTGCTGGCCGGGTCCCACCGGCTGGTCCGCTGGGGCGACGCCGCCCGCCTCTTCGTGCCCGCCGCGCTGCTGGTGACCCCGACGTTCCTGCTGACGGCGCACCTGGCCGGGGCGTGGATCTCCGCCGCCGCCGGTGCCGCGGTCCTCGTAGGGGTGGGCCTCATCGCCTCCGGGCGGCGGGCGCGCTGGGTCGACGGCCCCGCCGGGCCGGTCGCCGCCGGCGCGGGCAGCGGTGTGCTGAACGTGCTGGCCGGGGTGAGCGGCCCGCCGGTGGCGCTGTTCGTGGCCCACCGCGGCTGGGCCCCGCGCGTCGGCACCGCCACGCTGCAGGCCTACGCCCTGCCGCTGAACGCCGTGACCCTCGCGGTGCTCGGGCTTCCCGCGGCGCAGCCCGGGCAACTGCTCGGGGCTGCCGTCGGCCTGCTCCTCGGAACCGGGGCCGCCTGGCCCCTCCGCCGCCGGATCAGCGCCGCCGGTGTCCGCGTCCTGGTCCTCGCCCTGGCCACCGCCGGAGCGCTGCTCCTCCTCGCCCGGGCGGCCGGGGAACTCCTGTAGGGGACGTCCCGGCGCGTGGGCCGCCCGCGCTCCCTCGCGGTTCCGCGGCGGGTTCCGGTGCAGGTCTGGTTCGCGGTGGACTGCGTCCAGGTGCAGCCGGTGACCCGAAGCCTGGCCTTCCCCGCAGTCCCGCGGGGGCGCTCGGGGAACTGCTCGCCGGGCCCGCGACCGTCGACGACGCCGTCTGCGCGATCGAGCGCAGCCGCGGCTGCTCAGGCGGTCTCGCGCGCGGCCGGCAGAGGCAGGTCCGGTGCCGCTGCCGGTGCGGCGGTCGGGACGGCGACCGGCGCGCGCAGTTCGTCGATCCGCACCAGGGCGACGCCCGCCACGATGAGGGCACCGCCGGCGAACTGCACCGCCGCGGGTGCCTGCCCGAGCAGCACCCAGGCGAAGAGGACCGCGAACAGCACCTCCGTCAGTCCCACGAACGAGGCGACCTTCGCGCCGAGGCGACGGGCGGCGCCGATCCCGGCGGCGTAGGCGATCACCGCGGCGACCAGCGACAGGCACAGCACCGGCACCAGCCAGCTCACCTGCGCGCCGAACAGGACGACGTCCACCAGGGGCGCGCGCACGGGGAGGAGCCCGCCGACGGCGAGGAGGACGAGCGCGAGCGCGCCGACGCACATCCCGCCCCAGGCGAGCACCAGCGGCGGCAGCGGGGCCTCGTCGCGGGAGGACAGCAGGAAGTACATGGCCAGGCCGACCGCGGCGCCGAGCCCCCACAGCAGGCCGGGCAGCGTGACGCGCTGGGCGCCGGTCAGGTCGAGGACGAGCACCAGCCCGGCGACCGCCGCCGCCGCGCCCGCGACGGTGAGCCGCCGCGGGCGCTGCCCGTGCCGCAGCCACAGCCACCCGACGACGAGGATGCTGCCGAGGTACTCCAGCAGCAGCGCGACGCCCACGGAGACGTGCTCCAGGGCGCTGAAGTACGCGAGCTGGCAGCCGGCGATGGCGACGAGCCCGTAGGCGATCACCATGCCGCGGGCGCGGGCGAGCAGGCCCCAGCGCCCGCGCAGCTGCACGAGCGCGACGGGGGTGAGGACGAGGGCGGCGAGGGTGATGCGGGCGGTGACGGCCGCCCCGGGCGTCCAGCCCGCCTCGATGAGGGCGGAGCCGAAGGCGCCGGACGTGCCGAACGTCGCCGCCGAGACCAGCGCGAGGGCGAGGCCGGTGCCGCGGCCGCTCGTGCGGGGGGCCGGGCGTGGCGTGGAGGCGGGCACGGGGTCACACTCCGGGGTGCGGGAGGTCGCCCATCGGTAAGGGCCTACCGATAGAACGATGCTTACGGACTCGACGGTAGGACCTGTCGTGAAAGGGGTCAAGGTGCTTTTCGCTCATGACACCGAGGTGGCCCTCGCCGCCGCTGCGGCCCTCGTCAACACCGACTCCACCGACGGGGAGCTGCTGCCCGACGCCGCCGCTCTCGACCGCTTCCTCCACGAGTGGCGCTGGACCGGCACGGTGCGCCGGGACGACGCCGAGCTCGCCGCCGTCCACGCCCTGCGGCCGCGCCTGCGCGCGGTGTGGGCCGCCGCCGCCGAGGAGTCCGAGGAGCCCGCCGTGGAGGTCGTCAACGCCCTCCTGCGCGAGGGCGGCGCCCTGCCCCAGCTCGTCCGGCACGACGGCTGGGGCTACCACGTCCACGCCACCGGCCCCGACTCCCCGCTGGCCGCCCGGATGGCCGTCGAGGCCGCCATGGCCCTCGTCGACGTCATCCGCACCCAGGAGCTCGGGCGGCTGCGGACCTGCGCCGCCGCGCACTGCGACGACGTCCTCGTCGACCTCTCGAAGAACCGCTCCCGCCGCTTCTGCAACACCACCTGCTCCAACCGGACGAACGTCGCCGCCTTCCGGGCGCGCCGCCGCGGCTGAGCAGCCCGCCCGGGCGCTTAGGCTCCTCGCCGTGGCAGTGGACACCCAGCACGCGGACCCCCGGCAGCACGTCGACACCCAGTACGAGGACCTCCTCCGGCACGTCCTCGAGCACGGCACCCCCAAGTCCGACCGCACCGGCACCGGGACGCGCAGCGTCTTCGGCCACCAGATGCGCTTCGACCTCGCCGGGTCCTTCCCCTTGGTCACCACCAAGCGCGTCCACTTCCGCTCCCTCGCCCTGGAGCTGCTGTGGTTCCTGCGCGGGGACTCCAACGTCGCCTGGCTGCAGGAGCGCGGCGTCACCATCTGGGACGAGTGGGCGGACGCCGACGGCGACCTCGGCCCCGTCTACGGGGTGCAGTGGCGCTCCTGGCCCACCCCCGGCGGCGGCACCGTCGACCAGCTCTCCCAGGTCCTCGACATCCTCCGCCGCGACCCGGACTCCCGCCGCATGGTGGTCTCCGCGTGGAACGTCGCCGACCTCGACCGGATGGCGCTGGCGCCCTGCCACGCCCTCTTCCAGTTCCACGTCGCCGGGGGGCGGCTGTCCTGCCAGCTCTACCAGCGCTCCGCCGACCTCTTCCTCGGCGTCCCGTTCAACATCGCCTCCTACGCGCTGCTGACCCGGATGGTCGCCCAGCAGGTCGGGCTGGAGCCGGGGGAGTTCGTCTGGACCGGTGGCGACTGCCACATCTACGACAACCACGTCGAGCAGGTGCGCGAGCAGCTCTCCCGCGAGGTGCTGCCCTTCCCCCGGCTGGAGCTGCGCCGCGCGCCCTCGCTGTTCGACTACTCCTACGAGGACTTCGAGGTTCTCGACTACCGCCACCACCCCGCCATCAAGGCGCCGGTCGCGGTCTGAGCGGCGGGTGGGGGAGCGGGCGGAGGAGCGGCACGTGATCGGCATGGTGTGGGCGCAGGCCCGCGACGGCGTCATCGGCCGCGACGGGACGATGCCCTGGCACGTCCCCGAGGACCTCGCCCACTTCAAGCGGCTCACCTCCGGCGCCACCGTCGTGATGGGCCGCGCCACGTGGGACTCCCTCCCGCCCCGGTTCCGCCCCCTGCCCGGTCGCCGCAACGTCGTGCTGACCCGGCGGCGCGACCTGGAGCTGGACGGGGCCGAGGTCGTGCACTCCCTGGAGGAGGCCCTCGCCGGTGCGGCGGGCGACGTCTGGGTGGCGGGCGGCGGGCAGGTCTACGCCGCCGCGATGCCGCTGGCCGACCGTCTCGTCGTCACCGAGATCGACGCGCAGGTCGACGGCGACGTGCACGCACCCCGGGTCGGGCCGCGCTGGCGGCGGACGGCGGCCGACCCCGCCGACGGCTGGCACCGCTCCGGCGGCGGCCTCGACTACCGGATCCTCACCTATGAGCGGGCCGGCTGAGCGCCCCGGACAGCTGTCGTCCCCGCCGCCGTCACCTCGCCGCCGCCCGCCGACGGAGGCCGGTTCACCTCCCCGCCCTAGCGTCGCCGGCGACCCGCCGCGCCTGGCGGTGGGTCCGCAGCAGCGACCCCCGGGAGCCCCGATGAGGCTGATCCTCGTCCGTCACGCCGAGACGCCGTCCAACGTCGCCGACGTGCTGGACACCGCCGGGACGGGGCCCGGGCTGACGGCCCGCGGGCGGCTGCAGGCCGCCGCCCTGGTCGGCACGCTGCGCTCCGAGCGCGTCGACGCCCTCCACGCCTCCCCCCAGCTGCGGGCCCGGCTGACGGCGGCACCGCTGGCGGCCGCGCTCGGCCTGCCCGTGCAGCTGCGCCCGGGACTGCGGGAGATCGAGGCAGGTGCCTGGGAGATGCGCGGCGACGAGGCCGCCGTGAACTCCTACATCGCCACCGTCTTCGCCTGGGCCGACGGCGACCTCGGCGTGCGGATGCCCGGCGGCGAGGACGGCCACACGGTGCTGCAGCGCTACGACGACGCCGTGGCCTCCGCCGTCGCCGTCGCCGAGGTCCCCGTCCTCGTCAGCCACGGTGCCGCGATCCGCTGCTGGGTCAACGCCCGCGTCCGCGACGGCAGCGCCGTGGTCGCCCGCACCCACCGCATCCCCAACACCGGCGTGCTCGTCCTCGAGGGCAGCCCCGTGCAGGGGTGGACGCTGCGGTCCTGGATCGACCCCGCCCGGCTCGGCGCCCCCGTGCCGCAGGTCCTGCCCGAGGCGGTTCCCGCGGCGGAACTCCCCCTGGTGGGCTGAGGCAGGCCGGGGTTCCCGGGTCGGCGGAGTCGCCTCCTCCTCGTTCAGTTCGCGCTAACGTTGGATGAACGTGCAGTGTCGCCGTGATGAAGAGGAGGGCACGTGGCCAAGAAGAAGGACAAGAAGAAGAAGGACAAGAACAAGAAGGGCAAGAAGAAGTGACCCGGCGAGCGGGGGCTCGCGGCTGAGGCCGCAGGCCCCCGCTCGTTCCGTCTCCCCGGGTGCCGGGGCCTCCGCCGGTCCCGCTCGGGAACCAGCACGCACGCAGCCGATGCGGTAGGACGGTGCCATGGCTCTGCTCGCCGAAGGCGCCAACCTCCCTCTGACCGGCACCGCGGTCACCGCGACCGTCTCCGGCCCGGTCGACGTCACCGCCCTCGTCGTCAGCGCCGACGGGAAGGTCGCCGGCGACGCCGACATGGTGTTCTTCAACCAGCCCACCGCCCCAGGGGTGCGCCTCGACGGGCGGACCCTGGCGATGGAGCTCACCGGGTTGCGCCCGGGCGCGGAGAAGGTCGTGCTGGTCGCCAGTCCCGAGACCGCAGGTGCCACCTTCGCCGGGGTGTCGGTGTCCCTGACCCTGCAGCACGGCGGGGAGGCCATCACCATCACCCCCTCCCGCCTCGGGGTGGAGACCGTGGCGGTGCTGGCTGAGGTGTACCAGCGCGGCGGGGCGTGGAAGGTCCGCGCGGTCGGGCAGGGCTACGACTCCGGCCTGGCGGGGCTGGCCGGCGACTTCGGCGTCGACGTCGACGACCCCGGCGCTCCCGCGACGCCCGTCGGCCCCGGCCCGGCCGCCGCACCGCCGACGGCCCCCTCGCCGGCCCCCGTGCCGTCGGGCATCTCCTTCACCAAGGGCGAGGAGAAGCTGCCCGTCGACATGCGCAAGAAACTCACCCTGCGCAAGCAGCAGGTCGCGCTGGTCCTGACGAAGCACCGGATGACCGGGTTGCGGTGCCGCGTCGTCGTCGTCATGGACGTCTCCGGCAGCACCGGCGGGCTCTACCGCAAGGGCGTCTTCTCCCGCGCGGTCGAACGGGTCGCCCCGGTGGCGGCCCAGGTCGACGACGGCGCGGAGATGCAGGCCTGGGCCATGGGCGCCGAGGCCCGCCGCCTGGAGGACATCACCATCGGCACGCTGCCGCAGTGGCTGGAGCGCTACACCGCCAAGCGCTACAGCGACGCCGGCGGCTGGAACAACGAGAAGGCGACCATCGAGGACGTCGCCCGCTACGTGCGCGAGGAACCCCTCGACATCCCCACTCTCGTGCTGTTCTTCCACGACGGCGGTGTGACCGACAACAAGGGGACCGAGCGTGCCCTGCGCGCGGTCGAGGCCGCGCCGGTGTTTTGGCAGTTCGTCGGCCTGGGGCGCAGCAACTACGGCATCCTCCAGCGCCTCGACACCCTGCAGGGGCGGAGCATCGACAACACCGGGTTCTTCGCCCTGGACGACATCGACGAGGTCTCCGACAGCGAGCTCTACGAGCGGATCCTCGCGGAGTTCCCCGCCTGGATGCGCGCCTACTACCCCGCCGGCCACCCCGCCCTGGCCGGCCTGTCCTGAGATCGGCAGGCGGTGGTGGCGATCGTCCACCGCCTGCCTGACCGGCTGCGCCCGGACGGGTGAGCATGCCAGCGCAGGCACCCCCGGACGGGGGCCGCCCGACGCCGTTCCCGCCCGATGAGCGCCCGATGCGCTTCCATCGTCGATGAGGTGCCGTGCGGTGCTGTGCTCGGGATGCGGACGAGCCACGACCCGGCCTCGACGACCATGCGGAGACGAGAAGAGGACGTACGTGATCGTGGCTGTCGTGACGCTATGCGCTCCGGGCGCCGCCGTGCGCTCTCGCCGGAGGGTGCGGGCATGAGCGGCGAGCACCCGCCCGGCTCCGCCACCTCGGGCGGGCATCGGCTGCCCGGCCACCGCCACGACGTGCGCACCAGCGGGGGCGCCGTCGTGCCCGGGACCCGCGTCTCGGTGGAGTGGCTCGATGCGGACAGCATCCTCGCCTCCCCGGCGGCGGCCGCCGGGGTCGCACGCGAGCGCCGCGGGGAGCTGCCGTACCACCTGCTCGCTCGTCGCGGGCGGACGCAGTGGTGGCGGCCGCTCGCCGAGATCGCCGTGTTCCTGCCGCTCGCAGGGATCGCGACGGTCGTGGCGGTCGCGGTGACGTTGCTGCTGAGCTGGGCGGCGGGATCCCCGGCCGACCTGATGGACGCGGGCGGCAGCTTCTGGCCGGATGCGCCGCTGTGGAGCGTCGTGATGGGTCTGGGCTCGGTGGCGATCGTCCTGCCGGTCGTGTGGTTCACCGTTCGGGTGATCGCGCGGCGCCCGTTCGGAACGGTGTCGAGCGTGACGGGTGCGCTGCGGTGGAGGTGGCTGCTCGCGTGCCTGCCCCTCGGGCTGGTCATGGCGGTCGGCAACACCTTCCTGGCGGGCGCACTGCTGACGGCGATGGGGGAGGTCGACCCGGCGAGTGCCCACGAGGGGGCGTCCTCGTTCGGCTCGTCGCTGTGGCCGGGATGGTCG
Source organism: Kineococcus xinjiangensis (assembly GCF_002934625.1). Classification (GTDB taxonomy): domain Bacteria; phylum Actinomycetota; class Actinomycetes; order Actinomycetales; family Kineococcaceae; genus Kineococcus_A; species Kineococcus_A xinjiangensis. The sequence goes on from NZ_PTJD01000013.1 coordinate 130,035, forward strand.
ACGTTCCTCGTCTTCACCGCGGTCGTCCTGGTGCTGGTGCCGCTGCAGGCGGCGACGGAGGAGTACGTCTGCCGCGGCTGGCTGCTGCAGACGCTCGTGACCTGGGTGGGGAACCGGTGGGTCGCGGCGGGAATCACCTCGCTGCTGTTCATGTCCCTGCACGGGCGCTTCGACCTGGTGTCCGTCGTCTACTTCACGTTCTTCGCGCTGCTCGCGTGCTGGGTGACGTTCAGGACCGGCGGGTTGGAAGCTGCCATCGCGATGCACGTCAGCGCGAACGTCTTCTACCTGCTCATCGCGGGGACCCAGGGCATCCCCGACATGCTCACCGAGGCGTCCGTGCCCGTGCACCTCACCACCGTGATCACCAGTGTGGCCCTCGGTGTCGCCTACGCGGCGTCCGTCGTGTGGCTGTTCCGGCGCCGGGCGATGCAGGCGAGCGGCGTTCCCGCGTGACCCGGCGGTCCCGGCCTCCGCGCCGGCGACGGGACCGCGGGCATGTCGGCGGTCCGGGATAGGACTGGCGGCAGCGAATCCAGCCCTTCGGGAGGAGAGCCACCATGGCCCAGTACGCCGTCCTGATCTACGCGAACGACTCCGCCCACGCACCGGGGGCCATGGCGGCCGACACCGCCTCGTGCGACCGGCACGCCGACGAACTGGTGGCCGCCGACTCGATGCGCGTGGCGTACGCACTGGCACCCCGGGACACGGCAAGGTCGCTGCGCGCGGACTCCACCACCGAGGGGCCGTTCCACGACTCCCCGCAGGTCGTCGCCGGCTTCTACGTCGTGGAGGCGCCGGACCTCGACGCGGCGCTGGCCATTGCCGGCACCAACCCCGTGCTCCGCGAGGGCGGCGGCGTCGAGGTGCGGCCCGTCCACAGCGGTGGGGTCGTGGAACGCGCGGGCGCGTGACGGCCGGCCGGGACGCGCACCCCCGCCGATGACAGGGTGTCGTGGTGCTCGAAGACCACTGGCCCCTCGGCCGCCTGCGCCTGGGAACGCCACGCCTGGAACTGCGCCAGCCGGACGACGAGGAGCTGGCCGCCCTGGCCGAGGTCGCCGCCGCCGGTGTGCACCACCCCGGAGAGCGGCCCTACCTCACACCGTGGACCGACCTGCCCCCGCGGCAGCGGGCCCTGCACGTCCTCCAGCGGCACTGGAGCCGCCGCGGGAGCTGGAGCGTCGACGCCTGGACCCTGGAGCTGGGGGTCTTCCACGAGCAGCGCCCCCTCGGCATGGTCGCCCTCAGGGCCCGGGACTTCCCCGTCCTGCGGGAGGTGAGGACGGAGTCCTGGCTCGGTCTGGACCACCACCGCCGTGGCCTCGGCACCGAGGCGCGCACCGCGCTGCTGCACCTGGCCTTCGAGGAGCTGGGAGCGGTCAGCGCCGTCTCGGAGGCCTTCCAGGACAACGCCGGCTCCCAGGGCGTCTCCCGCAAGCTCGGCTACCGCCACGACGGAACCACCCGCGACGTCCTCGACGGGCGAGCGGTCGTCTCCGACCGCCTGCGCCTGGACCGCGCCGACTGGCAGCGCACCCCGCACGCACCCGTGACGGTGACCGGCCTGACGGCCTGCCTGCCCTTCTTCGGCTGCTGAACGCCGAGCAGTACCGGGCGCTGCACCGATCCGCGCCCTACGATCCACGCACCGGTGCGCGGGCCGCGCGCGGCCGGCGTCACGAGGAGCGGAGCGCAGGTGCAGCCGGTCGGACACCGCTTCCGCGTCCTGGACGACTCCGGGTCGCTCGCCCTGGTGGACCTAGGGCCTGTCCTGCGGATCACCACGGGTGCCCACAACGTCCGCTCATCACTATGACGCTGGTGGGGCGCGATCATGGGCCACTGGGGGTGGGCTCGTCGAGGGACGGGTGGGCTGGCTACTCCCCGGTGGTGCCGTCGAGGAGCTGGCGGGCGACGTCGAGGTGGCCGAGGTGGCGGGCGTACTCCTGGAGCAGGTGGAAGAGGATCCGGCCCAGCGTGGGCGCTTGATCCAGGCTTCGGAAGCGACCACCGGTGTGGGCCCGTTCCTCCAGCGCGACGCCTTCAGCCAGTGCCCGGGAGCGGTGGACCTCGCGGTCGTAGCGGTCCCAGACCTCAGCGGCGGAGACGGCGGCCGGCACCGTCCACTCCGCCTCCTCATCGCCGGAGGGGTAGGCGGTGACGTCCTGGGCGGCGAAGCCCCAGACCATCCAGCGCCGCTCCACCCAGCCCAGGTGCTGCACCAGCCCCAGCGGGGACCAGCCCCAGCGCTCATCGACGGCGTGCATCTGCTCCTCGGACAGGCCGTCGAGCTTGCGGCGCAGAGCCTGCCGATACCAGTCGAGGTAGCCGGTCAGCAGCTGGTGGGGATCGGCGACCTGGACGCCGGGGCCGTCCAGCAGAGCGGGTGTGCGATCAGGCTCAGACACGGGGCGACGGTAGAGCGCCGCTTCCTCGACCGCCGGGCCGAACATCCGACCACGCCGCTGATGGGGCGCGATCATGGCGGCTGGCGACGTCCGACCATGCCGAATTGAGGATGTTGTTGAGGGTGTCCGCAGCGGGGTGCGGCGGTCTGGCTAGCCTCCGGTTGTGAGTGGGAGACGGGCAGTGCTGTTCGACGTCGACGGCACGCTGATCGACGCCCTGGCCAACCAGCGGCAGGTGTGGCGCGCGTGGGCCGGGCACTACGACCTGGACCCGGATCAGGTTTACGCCACCGCCCTGCGCACCCGCCCGCAGGACACCTTCACCGCGGTGGCCCCTGGCGAGGACCCCGACCAGTGCCTGGCCAGACTGCACGCTCTGGAAGACGAAGACGCCCGCAGCGGCACCTACGACGCCTTCGCCGGCGCCTCGGACCTGCTCACCGCCCTGCCGCCGCGGCGCTGGGCGCTGGTCACCAGCAACTACGCCCACCGCGTCGCCATCCGCTTCCACCGCTGCGGGCTGCCCCTGCCCGAGGTCGTCATCGACGCCCCTGCCGCCGCGCACGGCAAGCCGCATCCGGCGCCCTACCTGCTGGCTGCGCAGCGCCTGGGCGTCGCCCCGAGCGACTGCCTGGTCATCGAGGACACCGCCTCAGGAGCCGCTGCCGGCCTGGCCGCAGGCATGACCGTCTGGACCGTCAACGCCGCCGAGCCCGTGCCCGGCGCCCACCGCCACTACGCCAACCTGCAGGCCGCGGCCGCCGACATCCTCGACCACCTCAGCTGACCTCACCCACGCCTCGGGCAACCGCTCTCGCCGCGAGTGGGCGCGGCGGACGGTGCTCGTGCTGTCGGTCAACCGTGCTGCAGGGCGAGCAGCAGGTCCGCCAGATGCGGAGGCGTCTCGGGTAACGAGCACGCTTCGGGCAGCGGCACCCATTCCAGCGCGATCATCTTGGGGCAGTCACACGGCTTGTCGTGGGCACCCAGGCGCGGCTCCCCGTCGAGGACCTCCACGAGGAAGCACGCAGTCTCTCCGTATGTGTACGGGTACGTCCCCAGTCGCCGTGCTGAGGTGACGTGAAGGCCGACTTCCTCAGCGACCTCGCGGCGCACCGCGTGGTCGAGATCCTCATCGTCGCCGACTCCACCGCCAGGCAGGGTGAGGTAGGACGGCCCGTCGTGGCGGCCGGAGCTGCTGCGGGTGGCTTCACGGACCATGAGGACCGCGCCCTCGCGCACGATCACCGCCGAGGCACGCCTGCGCACGGGCGACACCGTACCCATCCACGTGTCCACCCCAGTCCGACGCTGACACGCACGCCCGGGCCGCCCTGAGGACGCGATCATGACCGCCGGTAGACGCTCGACTGCCGGCGAGCGGATGACGTGGCCGTCACAGGTGGCCGGTGTCGTTGAACGCCACCACCTGCGGCGACTGGTCGGACTCCCACGTGACGATGGTGAGTCCGCAGTTGGCCGAGTCCAGGCCGATCCACCGCCACACCGGGGTCTGGAGCACGTGTCGGACGAACCAGCCGATCACGAAGTTGTGGGTCACCAGCAGCTCACACCGGTCCACCTCACTTGTGACGCCGAAGTGCTGGACAGCGCCCTGAAGGGCTGCGGCGTCCTTATCCCGCTCTTCGCCGGGCACGCCGTCCAGCCACGACAGCCACCGGTCGGGGTACTGATCTCGTCGAGCAGCAGAGGGCACCGGAGTGCGATCGGCGACGAAGTCGCACGGGTGGCGCGGAACCTGCGGCAGGTGGTGGGTGAGGACGTCGGTGGTCTGGGCCGCTCGGACCAGCGGGCTGTGGTGGATCTGGGAGAAGCTCACCGCAGCCAGCCTCCGGCCGAGCCGGTCGGCCTGCTCGCGCCCGAGCGAGGAGAGCCCTCCGTCGGCAGTGGGTCTGGTCCCGTCCTGTTCGCCGTGACGCACGAGGTACAGCAGCGTTCGCGCCATCGACGCCACGCTACCGAGGATCGCTCGCCGTCGCCGACCGCTCGCTCATGGCGCGCTGAGGGCGCGATCATGACCGGTCAGCGGCCTCTGCTCATGGCGATTTCTGGATGATCGACTGGAAGTGGTGCGGTCAGCGTTCGTGGGTGGGTGCAGCCTTGACCCGGGCATGCAGGTGCATGTCATGCCAGCCGTCGGCGTGCAGGCCTCGCTGCACCGCGGTGCCCTCAGCCAGGTAGCCGGCCTTCGTCGCGACTCGGCAGGAGGCGCTGTTGCGGGTGGAGTGGTCCAGCTGAGCACGGTGCACGCCCAGATCGAAGGCCCACTCGGTGACCGTCGTCAGTGCCGCGGGGGCAACACCCCTACCGCGGGCGAACGGCAGCACCCAGTAGGACAGCTCCACGCAGGCCTCGTGCAGGTCGATGCGGCGCAGGCTCACCTGCCCCGCCGCCTGGCCGTCGACCTCCAGAGCCCAGCCGGCGCCGCTCTCCTGCGCCCAGCGATCGGGCCAGTGCGCGATCCACGCCTGGGCCTCGGCCTCGCTCATGGTGCGGGCGTGCCACTGCTGGATGCCCGGATCGCTGTAGGCGGTGACCACGGCAGCGACATCGGCAGAGGCCCACGGACGGAGAACCACGGCTCCGGCGTCGAGCACCGGCTGGTCCAGCCGGGCGAAGGTACCGGCGGGCAGGGCGGGCGAGGTAGCGATTGGCACAGCGCGAATCCTGCCCGCTCCCATGACACGTGAACGTCCGCCTCCGCCGCCCTGCGGGCGCGATCATGATCCCGGTGTCGGTGTGTGGTTGGCATCTACCCAACCGTTGGCCTGTGCTCGGGGTATCAGGAGGTGGAGGTGGGCGGTGCGGGAGGAGCTCGAGGCATCCTTTGACGTCTTCGTCGTCGCGGCGCTGCCGCGTCTGCGCAAGCTGGCGTACGTGTGGTGCCGCGACTGGCACCGGGGCGACGACGCGGTCCAGGAGACGCTGAAGCGGATGTACGTGGCCTGGCCACGTATCCGCCGTGATGGCGACGCCTTCGCCTTCGCGCGCACCACCCTGCTGCGTCGCCTCATCTCGGACGAACGGCGCCCATGGCGGGTGCGCGAGGTCGCCGGCCTGACCCCTGGTGAGCACGACCCGCCGGCAAGCCCTGGTGATCCGGGTGTGCGCCTGGACCTGGACGAGGCCCTGGCGGCGCTGCCACCTAGGCAGCGGGCGGTGATCCTGCTGCGCTACGTGGAGGGCTTGAGCGTGGCGGAGGTCGCCGACGCCCTGAGCTGCAGCGAAGGCACCGTGAAGAGCCAGGCTCATGACGCCAAGGCGAAGCTGAAAGCGCGCCTGGGCCCGGACTACGGCCCCACTCCCCCGACCCCCATCTCCCTAGGACCGACCTCCTCAACGACGACCCGTCCGATGCGCGTCGCCCCGCACCGTGGAGAGCCCCGATGATCGATGCAGGCGTGCCCGACACCGATGATGAGAACCTGGCCCGGGTCCTGTCTGGGATGGTCGAGGGAGTCCGGCCCCCGGCAGGTGGGTGGGACCTGGCCGAGCTGCACCGGGCCGGGCGCCGGCGCGCACGACTGCGCCGGGCGGCCCGAGCTGTGCCCAGTGGGCTGGCGTTGCTCGCCGCGGCAGCGGTGGCATGGCAGCTGCCGTGGCAGGACGCCGCTGTCGTGGCCCCGTCCGTGCCGGCGCCAGAGCAGCACGCACCAGCCGAGCTCACCGAGAAGACAGGCCGGCTGATGATCGACTCCGCGGTCCAGGCCGCTGCGACGGCGGCGATCGACCGCGCCCTCGACACCGCGGACCCCGCAGTGCTCCCCTCAGCGGCCGGCGCGCAGGGGCACTGGATCGGCCCCGGAGCCGCGCCCTACTTCACCTGGACGTACACCGCCCGCGACGACCGCACCCGACCCGGCACCGTCATCCACGTGAGCGTGACCTTCGGCCCGCCTCAGCACGCCCAGTCGTTCCGTTGCGCGGAGCCCGCCATGCCAGGACACGCGCCGGGACAGCAGGGCTGCTCGGAGGAGACACTGCCCGGAGGGGCGGTCCTGGTGGGGACCACCGACACGATGCCCGCGGTGTCTGGCGCACCTGAGGGCGCTGACAGCGATCACCTCGTCGGGGACCGCCGGGGCACCGTCCCCCGCCTCAGCGTGGTGTACCCCGACCACCGCGTCGTCACCGCCACGGCTTGCGCCTGCCTGGTAGACCCGCAAGGGTCGGCACCGTCCGGCTCGAGCTGGGCCTCGAGCACCTTCACCAAGGACGACCTGCGCAGCCTGGTCCTCCAGCCTGAGCTGGAGCAGCTCGAGAACCCGATGGACTGACACCCGAGACATCGCTCGCATGTCCGCTCACGCCGCCGGTCGCGCGCGATCATGAGCGGCCGGCGGACGCGTGACTCTGTCGATTTGCGGATGGTCGTCAAGCAGCAGGGAGAGGCAGACGCCGCACCTGCCACCACCCCAGCACGGCGCTGAGCAGCCCCACCGCCAGCAATGGCAGCACGGGTGCCGGGGCTGCCACGGCATCCACCTGCCACCACCCGTAGGCGCACAGCATGCTCACCGCCGCGGCCACCACCGCCGCCAAGGCGCTAGCGATTCCGCCAAGGCCTCGGCGGCTCGCCAGTATCAGCACCAGCACCGCAGCGGCAGCCGCCGCCATACCGACGCTGGCGCCTACACCCGCACCGATCAACGCCCCGTACGCCGCCCCCACGACGTAGCCGCGAAGCCCTCCGAAGTACGGGGGCAGGTCCTGCACCATGAACCACACGACAACCAGCGCGCCGATCAGTGCACCCGTCCCCGCTCCGCACACCACCCCGCGCAGCAGTCCGACGCCCACGGTGGCGCCAAGCGGTCGTGGTAGCGCACTCGATGCATGAGTCACACCACGAGGATGGCACCGCCGCTGCTCTACCGGTGGTGTCACCGAAACATCCGGTCATGCCGCCGTGCGGGCGCGATCATGACCGTCCGCGGACGCCCTCACATGTCGATTTGCGTGCGTCGGGTGAGGCTGCGATCAGCGGCGTGTGAGGCGGACCATCCAGACGCAGAAGCCGACCAGGCCAGTGATCAGCAGGAACAGGCCGGACGCGACCATGGTGGCTTCCAGTGCGTTCGGGGGGCAGGCCTGGGGGACGTCGTCGATGTCGCAGGAAGCCCAGGGCTTGAAGAAGAAGACAGCGGTGAGGACGAGCCCCACTGCGGCGACCGTCAAGCTCGCGCGGAGCAAGACGTCGACGTGCTTGCGAGGAGGGCCATCGGGTCCAGTGCTCACATTCGAAGGGTAGGGAACCAGCGCTACAGCTCGGCAGCGTCGACAGCATGGCCTCGGCCTCTTCCCCAAGTTGACGCGGTCTGGCCACACGCTCATGGCTCCCTTCTAAGAGCGACCGGCAGTAGGGCGGAGCGCGGTGGTCGTGGATTACGGGGTGGGTCGAGCTGGGGCGCCGCTCGAAGGACCGTCCAAGGGCGCTGGTTGGGCCGGATGGTCCAATGGCCTGATGACAACCCGTGGCTGCCCAGCCGGTGACTTCGACTACGAGCAGCACGGCGTGGGCTACGCGGTCCTGCGCCAGCCGGATCCGAGGATCGCAGCCAGGGTGCACGCAGCGCTTGGCGAGAGCCAGACGGTGCTCAATGTCGGTGCTGGCGCCGGGTCGTACGAGCCGGCCGACCGGTACGTGCTGGCGGTTGAACCGTCGGCGGCGATGCGCGCTCAGCGCCCTGCTGGGGCGGCACCGGCGCTCGACGCCACAGCGGAACGACTGCTCTTCGATGACAACAGCTTCGACGCGGCCATGGCCACCATGACCATCCACCAGTGGGGCGACGTCGAGCAGGGTTTGCGGGAGATCCGGCGGGTGAGCCGTGGGCCGGTCGTCATCCTCACCATGGACACTGCGGTGCTGCAGCAGTTCTGGCTGGTCGACTACTTCCCCGAGGTCATCGCCCTCGACCACGCGCGGTACCCCTCGATCGAGCAGGTGAGGGACAACCTTGCCCGAGGCAGCGCCGAGGTCCGCGTCGACGTGGTGCCGATGCCCATCGACTGCACCGACGGGTTCGGAGAAGCGTTCTACGCCCGCCCCGAGGCTTACCTGCGCCCGCAAGTGCGCGCTGCCATGTCAGGTTTCGGTCTGGCTGACCCGGGCGCCGTGCAGCGCGGCCTGGAGCGTCTCGAGGCCGACCTGGCGGACGGGGCGTGGGACCACGCGCACGGGCGCCTGCGGGACCAGGCCGAGCACCACGGCGCCCTGCGCCTGATCACCGCCACTACCTGAACCGATCAGGACGCGGGCCGTCTCATGCCTGACAACCGGCCGACAGCAGCAGCGCTCCACTCCCGCTTCAGCCCTTCCCATGGGGCCGTAAGCCGCAGCACAGCTCAACCAGGCCCGTTGTCCGCGACCACCGCGCTCCGCCCTCTTGCCGGGCGCTCTTAACGATCTTGCTCTCAGGCGTGATGCGTGGGTGATCTTCTTGGGCTTGATCTCAACGCAGGTTGAGGCTCCAGGGTGACCGTCGTGACGATCTGGACTTGCGCCGCGTGCGGCATCGAGCACCCCGACACCGCCCAGCCACCGGCGGTCTGCGCCATCTGCAGCGACGAGCGGCAGTACGTCCCCGCGGCCGGGCAGCGCTGGACCACCCACGCCGAGCTGGCCGCCGCCGGCCACCGCATCCACGTCGAGCAGGTCGAGACCGACCTGCTCGGCCTCACCACGGAGCCGGAGCTGGCCATCGGACAGCGCGGCTTGCTGCTGCGCACCCCCGGCGGGAACCTGCTGTGGGAGCCGCCCGGCCACCTCGACACCGACACGGTCGAGCAGCTGCGCGGCTTCGGCGGGGTGGACGTCATCGCCGCCAGCCACCCCACCTGGTCGGCGCGTCAATCTCCTACAGCCACGCCTTCGGCGGCGTGCCGGTCTTGGTGGCCTCCGCCGACCGGGCCTGGATCCGCCGCCCCGACCCCGCCATCCGGCTCTGGGCCGGCACCTACCCCGTGCTGCCCGGCGTGACGCTGGTGCAGTGCGGTGGCCACTTCGCCGGAAGCGCCGTCGCCCACTGGAACGCAGGCGCCGACGGACGCGGGGCACTGCTGACCGGAGACACCCTCGCGATCGGCGCTGACCGCGCCTCGGTCACCGCGATGCGCAGCTACGTCAACCGGATCCCGCTGCCCGCCCGCGCCATTCGGCGCATCCTCGACGCCCTGGCCCCCTACCGCTACGACCGCATCCACGGCGCCTTCGGCGTCATCGACTCCGACGCCGAAGCGGTCGTCGACCGCTCCCTGCACCGCTACATCGCCTGGGTCAACGGCGACATCCCCGACGAGCCGCGCCGGTGACACCCCTATTGCCGGTCGCTCTAACAGCTCGTTTCAGTATGACTTGCTGGGGCGGTGAGGTGAGAGCAGCCTGGTGGCATGGCCGAGGACGTGGTGCCCGAGCAGGTTGCGGAGCTGGTGCCGGACGCGTTGTGGGAGCGGGTGCAGCCGCTGCTGCC
>NZ_PTJD01000014.1 GCF_002934625.1 Kineococcus xinjiangensis
GTGTCCCAGATCGAGGGCGTGCGCCCACCCTCGGCCACCGCACCCTCGATCTGGTACGACGCCGTCGCCGACCCCCACGTGAAACCGGGAGGGAACTCGAGGCGGGTACCGGTGAGGTGGGGCGAGGTGCTGGTGCTCATCGTCCGAGTCTCGCCGAGGACGGCGCCGGAGCGCGCGGCGAGGCGGGGCCACCCCGCTCGAAGCGCTTTCCGAGACCCTAGGATCCCACCGGCGCGAGGAAGCCCCCGATGTCTGGAGCAGCGATGAGCCTTCGGTCCGATGCCACTCCCCCCGGCGACACGAGCCTGGACGGCCCGCAGGTCGGCGGCTGGGTCGCCCCCGGCTACGAGGGCGTCCGCGAGGCGTTCGCGGCGCAGCTCGCCGCGGGGGCGGAGGCCGGCGCCTCCTTCGCCGCCACCGCCGGCGGTCGCCCCGTCGTGGACCTGCACGGCGGGGTCGCCGACAGCGCGACCGGCAGGCCGTGGGAGGCGGACACCGCGACCGTCGTGTTCTCCGGCACCAAGGGCGTGATGTCCCTGTGCCTGCTGCTGCTCGCGGACCGCGGACTGCTCGACTACGACCGGCCCCTCGCCTCGTACTGGCCGGAGTTCGGCGCCCACGGCAAGGGCGCCACGACCGTGCGGGAGGCGCTCAGCCACCAGGCGGGGGTTCCCGCCTTCCGCGACCCCGTCGGCGTCGGCGACCTCGCCGACCACGACCGGCTCGCGGGACTGCTCGCCGCCCAGGAGCCGTTCGCCCTGGACCGCCCCTACTACCACGCCCTCACCCACGGCTGGATCACCGGCGAGCTGCTGCGCCGCGTCGACGGCCGCGACGCGGCCACGTTCATCGCCGAGGAACTCAGCGGCCCCCTCGGGCTGGACCTGTGGGTGGGTCTGCCCGAGGAGCTCGAACCCCGGGTCTCCGTGCTGGAACTGCGCGGTGACAAGCCCGCGGCGCCCCCGACGGACGACCCGGTGCGTGCCGAGGTCGACCGCCTCGTCGAGACGAACCCTCCCCTGCTGGGCGAGCCGTTCCTGTTCAACGAGCGGGCGGTCCACGCCGCACAGGTCGCCGGCGCAGGTGGCATCGCCACGGCCCGCTCCGTGGCGCGGCTGTACTCGGTCCTCGCCTGCGACGGAGAGCTGGAGGGCCGCCGCTGGCTGAGCGAGGACGCCGTGCGGACCGCCCGCACCGAGGTGGTGCAGTGGGCGAACCCGGACGGCTGGCCGAACCGCTACAGCGTGGGGTTCCAGCTGCAGATCTCCTCCGGCGGCGCGTTCGGGCCCCTCGCGGAGGGAGTGGGGCACGGCGGTTTCGGCGGCAGCCAGCACGGCTACTGGCCAGGCACCGGCGTCAGCTTCTCCTACTGCCCCAACAGGTTGGTCGTCGACGGCACCGACCAGCGCGCCGTCACCCTGCTGGCGGCGCTGCACTCCGCCTGGCGCGGGACCGGCACCCCGGCCTGACCGCTCAGTCCACCCAGCGCACCACGAGGTCGGCGCGCGGGCGGGTGGCGAGGACGACGTCGGCGTTGACCTGGTCGCTGCCCAGCGTCCAGGCCAGCGCCTCCTCCGGGGACTTGCCGAACTGCTCGTGCCGGCGCGCCAGCCGCCGCACCCGCAGGTCGTCGTCGACGTCGAGGAACCAGGTGGCGTCGAGCAGCCCCTCCAGCGCGGCCCAGGGACCCTCCCGCAGCAGCAGGTAGTTGCCCTCCACCACGACGAGGGGGACCTCCCCGGGCACGGGCAGGGCGGAACCCACCGGTTCCTCGATCTCGCGGCGGAACTCCGGGGCGAGCACCACGTCCTCCTCCGCCGTGCGCAGCCGCCGCAGCAGCGCCGCGAAACCCCCGGGGTCGAACGTGTCCGGGGCGCCCTTGCGGTCGCGGCGCCCCAGGGCCTCCAGTCGCGAGTTCGCGCAGTGGAAACCGTCCATCGGCACCAGCACCGCGGCGCCCGGCCCGGCCTCGGCGTTCACGGCCGCCACGAGCGCCGCGCCGAGGGTCGACTTGCCCGCGCCGGGGGCACCGACCAGCCCCAGCAGCACCCGCCGCCCGGGGGCGGTCAGGTCGACGGCCCGCCGGGTGAGTGCGGGCAGGTCCAGTTCCACGGCTTCCGGCACGGCCGGTCGCGCGGGTTCCCGGCGCAGGGGCAGGTCCGCGAACCCCGGCGCGCCGATCCAGGCCCGCGCACCGGGCACGGCGCACTTGAAGGCCGCCACCCGGACCGCGGCCTCCAGCGCCGCCGGCAGGTCGAGGCCGGCGGCCAGCGCCATCGCCGCCGCACCGTGCAGCACGTCACCGGCCCCGAGGGTGTCCGCCGCGTCGACGGCGGGGACCTCCACCGCACCCGAGCGCTCCCCCACCCGCCACTCGACCGGTGCGCCACCGTGGGTGACCGCGACCGCGGTGGGACCGGGGAGGTCTGCGAGCACGTCGCCGCCGTCGGGCAGCCGGAGGACGGCCGAGCACACGGCGACGTCCACGAGCGGCAGCAGCTCCGCCAGCACGGGTTTCCAGCTCCCGCCGTCCAGCAGCACCGGAACCCCGGCGCGCCGAGCGGCGCGGGCCCCTGCCAGCGCCAGGTCCGGGTGGTGGCCGTCGACGAGCAGGACCGCGGCGCCCTGCAGCAGCTCCCCGCCGGCGAGCGCCGGCGGCACGGAGGCCGCCTGCCCCTGCGCGTTGACGGAGGTCACGGACCGCTCGGCGGTCCCCGCATGCACCCGCACCCCCGACACCGCAGGCGGTTCCTCCCGCGACGGATCGGCGTCGACGACCTCCACCCCCTGGGCGGCCAGCTCGGCGGCGACGGTGCGCGCCAGCGGATGCCGGCCCAGGGCGGTGACGAGGCGGGCGCGCCCCCCCAGGGCGGCGAACGTCACCGCGGCGTTGGCGGCGGGCCCCCCGGCGACGACCTCCTGCGCGAGGGCGCCGACCTTCTCGTCCGGCCCGGGCAGGGCCTCGACGCGGTGCACGACGTCCAGGGTCGCCAGGCCCACGAACACGCCGACGGGCGGCTCCGTCGTCACCGCAGCCACCCCCTGTCGCCCAGCCACTCCGCGCAGCGCGCCGTCCAGGTCGCCGTGTGCGGTTCCTCCTCGGCCAGGCCGAGCCCGTGACGACCGGCGGGGTACACGTGCAGTTCGACGTCCACGCCCGCGGCGGCGAGGGCGGCGGTGTAGCGCAGGGAGTGGGTGACGTCCACGGCGTCGTCGGCGGCGGTGTGCCAGAGGAACGCCGGCGGGGTGCGCCCGTCCACGTGCAGGTCCGGGGACAGCGCGCGGGCCTGTGCGGGGGTCGGGTCCGGGCCGAGCAGGTTCCGCACCGACCCCGCGTGGGGTGCGTGCTCGAACGAGATCACCGGGTAGCAGAGGATCGACAGGTCGGGCACCGCTCCCCCGCCGAGGCCCGTGGACAGGCACGCGGCGAGGTGCCCCCCGGCGGAGAACCCCAGCACGGCGACGCGGCGCGGGTCCACGTCGAGGCCGTGCCCGCCGGCGCGGACGTGCTCCAGCGCGGCGGTGGCCTCGGCCAGGGGGCGGGGGTGGTGGTGCGGCGCGACGGCGTACTCGAGGACGACGGCGTGCAGGCCGAGCGAGGCCAGCCAGTCCGCGACCGGTGCGCCCTCGTGCGGGGAGCAGAACCCGTAGCCGCCGCCGGGCAGGACGAGCACGGCGGGACGGGGTCCGGCCTGCCCGTCGCGCGGGCGGGCGGGGAAGGGGGTGAGGCGGAGGTCCGCGTCGGTGCTCACGCACCCATCCTGGCCGGGACGGCGGGCGGGAACGGCGGAGGGGCCGCACCTCCCGCGCGTGCGGGTGGTGCGGCCCCTCCGGGTCCGGGCGGCCGGTCGCTCCCCTCCAGCGACCGGTTGCCCTGGATCCACCCCGGCGCCGTTGCCGGGGTGGAGTCATCAGGCCTGGCGCGCTTCCCAGGCGAGCCGCAGGGTGACCTGGTCGCCCTGGGCGCCGTCGTTCTCCGTGCCGGTCCGGGTGCCCAGCGTGTACGCGGTGTCGCGGTGCGGGAGGAGGTAGGAGATCCGGTAGGTGATGTACGTGGGGGTGGAGACCGAGCCGGCCGCGAGCCCCGCCATCCGGATGCCGTTGGTGTAGCTGGTGTGGGACGCCGGGAACGTCGTCGTGCTGACCGGGTCCTTCAGGTACGGCTGCGCGACGTTGCTGTTGTTGACCGTGAACTGGGGCTCGGTGGCGGCGGTCCAGGCGGTGCCGTTGGCCGCTTCCGCGCAGGTGGTGCTCGTCGCGTCGGTGGTGTGGCTGCCGAGGCGGGCGGACACGCGGAACTGGAGCTGGTCGTCGAGGTCCCACAGGTTGGTCGAACCGTCGAGGGTGGCGTCGTCGACGCTCAGGTAGGTCCCGGCGGCGGCGGTGTCCGCGGTGTGCGTCGTGGTGGTGTACAGCGCCAGGTCGGTCGCGGTCTGGCCGACGTAGGCGACCCGGATGCATCGGTCGACCCACGTCGTGGACGGGATGATGTTGGTGACGACGATCGTGGCCGCGCCGGTGTCGTTGTTCGTCAGCGTCATCGAGCCGGCCGTGAACGTGTTGTTGTCCGTCTCGGTCCGCGCCGTGAACGCAGCGGAGGAGGACTGGTAGACCAGGACCCCGCTCATGAGCAGACCGAGCGGGACAGCGGCGATGGCGGCGCCACGACGACGGCGCTCAGAACGTGCGGACATGTTCTCTTCCTCCGGTCAGAACAGGGGGATCACTGCCCCTCGACTCAGTGAGCGGTGCTTCCCTGCTCCCCCTCCGCATCGGTCCTGCCCCCACCCCCCTCAAGCCTGGATGAGCGCTCAATTTCCACGTGCCGCCCGATCGGCGTACTCATCGACTCGTTCGGAGTGCCGAAGAGTGACGGTGTAGCCGGCGAGCGTGCCGGTCTCGACGTCGTGCCCCGGGCAGTGCCCGGGGCACCGGTCAGCGGGGGTCCGATGGGAACGGTGGGCTCGAACGAGTCGCGCACGGGCCTCGGCGACCTCCTCACGCGCGCGCCCCTCGCGGGCTCGGCCCTGCTCGGAGCAGTGGCGGTCGCCGCCCTCGTCCTCACCTCGACCGGCTCCGCGGGGCTCGGCACCGATCCGCCGCGCTACGCCACCCAGCAGGTGAGCGGCCTGTCCCTCCTCGGGGGCACCGGGGCCGTGCTGCAGGCGGAGCACCTCGTCCCCGGCCGCCCGGCCGTCGGCTGCGCGGACGTCGAGGTCACCAGCGGCTCGCCGCCCGGGCCGGTCGTCTTCAGCGTCGCGGACGTCAGCGGCCCCCTCGCGAGCAGCCTCAACTTGCACATCGAGGAGGGGCCCCTCACGGCGGACGGGGACTGCACCTCCTTCGCGGGCGCTCCGCTGTTCACCGGGACCCTCGCGGAGCTCGCCGCCCTGTCGGCGGGTTCCGACCTCGGTGTCGCGGGGCCCTCCCTGCCGGGCGGCCGGCTGGAGCGCCGCTACAAGGTCACCGCAGAGGTGGCCGACGACGACGCCGCGCAGGGCCTCGCCGCCAGCGCCCGCTTCGTGTGGTCGGCCAACACGACCTCCCTCGTCGTCACGCCTGTGCCGCAGCCCGCCCCGGCCCCCGCGCCCGCTCCGGCACCCGCGCCCGCTCCGGCACCCGCGCCCGCTCCGGCCCCTGCCCCGGTTCCGGCACCCGCGCCCGCCCCGGCCCCGGCTCCCGCCCCGGCCCCGGCTCCCGCCCCGGCCCCGGCTCCCGCCCCGGCCCCGGCTCCCGCGCCGGCCCCTGCCCCGGTTCCGGCTCCCGCCCCGGCCCCGGCTCCCGCGCCCGCCCCGGCCCCTGCCCCGGTTCCGGCACCCGCCCCGGCCCCGGCTCCCGCGCCCGCCCCGGCCCCTGCACCGGTTCCGGCACCCGCCCCGGTTCCGGCTCCCGCGCCCGCCCCGGCCCCTGCCCCGGTTCCGGCACCTGCACCCGCACCCGACAACCGCCCGCGCTCGCCGATCAGCCCGGCCCCCCAGATCCCCTGGTTCCCGGACCGGACCCCCGCGCCCGGCCCTGTCCCCACGCCCGTCCCCACGCCTGTCACCACCCCGGGCCCCGACCGCGGTCCTTCCACGCCCCCGCGGGTGAGCTGGCCGATCACGCCGACGCCCGGCAACCCGTGGTACCCGCGCCTCGCGCCGCCGCCCGGCACGCTGCTGCTGCCGCCGCCCCCGACGGTCCTGCTGCCGGACCGCACTCCCCTGCCGCTGCCACCCGGCGCGCCCGGCACCCTGCCGCCGGGCCCGTGGGCGCCGGGTGTGGGCCCGGCCGGCAACACGGCGGCGGGCCCCGGCGGCAGCTTCCTCGTGAGCAGTGGCGACGCCGGCGAGGGCAGGTTCAGCGACGGCGGCGTCCGCGGCACGGGCGACGAGGACACCGGCATCCGCGCGCCCCTGCCCGGCTCCGACGTCTCGCAGTGGCTCGTCGAGAAGCTGCGGCTCGAGGGCCAGGCGGCCTCGATGGCGCAGGCGATGGCCGCCACCAGCGGCTTCCCCCTCCTGCTCCTGCTGCTGGTCCTGATGTTCCTCGTGATGCAGGACCGCCTCGACCGCCGCGACCCGAAGCTGGCCCTCGCCCCGCTGCGCCCGGATGCCGATGCAGTGTTCGAGGCACACCCCGACGACGCACCGGAGGGAGCGCTGCCGCGGCTGCTCCGCCTGCTCCTGGGCGAGGTGGCGGCGGACCAGCCGCCGAGGAAGGGCGGACACCGCCACCGGGAACACCCGCAGGCCCGCACGCCGGGGAGGACGTCATGAGCACGCGAAGCACGAGCAGTGGAGATGGGCGCCACACCGGCACCGCCGGTCTCGTCAGCCTCGTCGAGCGCCTGCGCTGGACGACCGCGCTGCGGCTCGTCGTCGCCCTGCTGCCCGTCCTGGCGTGGGTCCTGCTGCCGCTGGACCGCTCGGCTCCGTGGACGTCCGTGGCGGTGCCGGCGGTGCTGTACTCGCTGTTCCTGCTGGCCGGCAACGTGCTGGCCCGCACCCGCGAGTCCGCGCTGGCGCTGCTGGGCACCGGTCTCATCCTCGACGGCGTCTACCTGGGCTGGATGTTCCGCTGCCTGGAGGGCCTCGACGGCCCGATGGGCTACGTGCTCGTCCTGCACGCCATGTCGATCACGCTGCTGGCCTCGTTCCGCACCGGCGTGAAGCTCGTGCTGTGGCACTCCCTGGTGCTGCTCGTGGTGCTGGAGGCCGACCGCGTCGGGCTGCTGGGCGAGTCCGTCCTGCGCTCCTCCACCACCGACTACGCCCTCCAGCTCGTCGTGATGTGGGGGATCGTGCTGAGCACCGCGCTGTTCGCGGCGGCGAACGAGCGGGAGCTGCGGCGCCGCCGCTACGACGCCGAGGTCCTGCGTCGCCTCGCCCTCGCCCTGGAGTCGGCGGACAGCAGCACCGCCACGGCCCTGCTGCTGGCGCACCTCGCGAAGGGCGAACTGCTGGCGCGGCGGGCGGCGGTCGTCGTCCTGGACACCGCCGAGCACGTCCCCGCGGAGGAGCAGCGCACCGGACGGGCCGCGGCCGGAACCGCCGTGCGCGGGCGCGGCACCGCCGTCGTCCTCGGCGTGGACGGCTCGGAGCACACCCAGCGCTTCACCACCGACCTGCCCGCCCGGTCCCTGCTGGTGCGGGCGGTCGTGACCCACACGACGCTGCTGGCGCGCGCCCCCCACGCACTGCACGACGCGTGGCTGGAGACGCTGCTGCCGAGGGCGCACAACCTCGTCGTGGTGCCGTTCGCGCTCGAGGGCCAGACGGCCGGGGCGCTCGTCATGGAGCACCCGGGCAGCCGGTGGGGTCTGCGCTGGCTGGACGCCGGGCGACCGCCCCGCGTGGAGCGGCGCCTGCTGGCCACCGCCGAGCAGGCCACGGCACACGTCGGGCAGGCGCTCGGGCGGATCGCCCTGGTGACTCGCCTGCGGGCCGCGGCGAGCACCGACGGTCTGACGGGGCTGGCGAACCGGCGGGCGTTCGACGAGGCGCTCGCCGCCGAGTTGGCGCAGGCCGAGAGCCCCGCCGGGACCTTCTCCGTCGTGCTGGTCGACCTGGACCACTTCAAGGTCCTCAACGACACCCACGGCCACCTGGCCGGGGACGACGCCCTGCGTGCGGTGGGCCGGCTGCTGCAGCGCTCCCTGCGCGAGGGGGCGACGGCCGCCCGCTACGGCGGGGAGGAGTTCGTCGTCCTCCTCCCCGGCACGGACCGGGAGGATGCCGTCGCGGTCGCCGAGCGCCTGCGGCGCGGGATCGCCACGACGGAGGACGGCCCGGTCCCCGTCACCGCGAGCCTCGGGGTGGCGTGCTTCCCCGCGGACGGCACCGACGCCCTGTCCCTGCTGGCGACGGCGGACGCCGCGCTGTACGCGGCGAAGCAGCGCGGGCGCAACCGCGTGGAGGACTCGGCGGCCCTGCACCGCGCCGACCCCGTGGCGACGGCCGCTCCCGTCGAGGCGACCGCTCCGCGGAGGCGGGCGGCATCCGGCCGGAAGAGGTAGGGGGCGTCAAGGTGAGCTCTCAACGAGCCGACGATCCGCTCATGACCGCCCTGCCCGCGCCCACCGCCGCTGCCTCGCGCAGTGGTGGACGCGGCAGCGGCCGGCGGGTGCTGCCGGTGCTGACCGGCGCGCTGGCGGGCCTGCTGCAGGTGACGGCCACGGTCGCGATGACCACCGCGGCGGGCCTGCTGGTGTGGTCGATGCTGCCCCTGGCCTTCGGCTGGCAGGCCTCCGCCGTCGTCTCCGGCTCCATGCACCCCCAGATCCGCGTCGGCGACGTCGTCCTCACGTCCCCACCCGACGACGTGCAGGTCGAGCCCGGCATGGTCGTGATGTTCCCCGACCCCAGCGGCCTGCAACGCCACGTCATGCACCGCGTCGCCGAGGTCGACGAACAGGACCGCCTCATCACCCGGGGCGACGCCAACCAGTCCGCCGACTCCACCCCCCTGGAGCGCGGGACGGTCGAGGGCATCGGCCGCCTGCGCGTCCCCCTCGTGGGCATGCCCCGCGTCTGGTTCAACGACGGCAACTACCCCCCGCTCATCGCCCTCGCCGTCCTCCTCACCCTCGCCACCACCCTCACCCTGCCCCCCAGCCGGCGCGGTGAGACGGACGCGGCGCCGCAGGCGGCGGGCGATCACACGACCGGCGACACGAAGGACGACGCGGGCGACGAGCACGCGCGCGACGACACCGACCACGACGACGACCGGCCGGCCACCGCCGGCGACGCGGACCTGAGCGCGACCGAGAGCCTCATCGCCCTGCTCGCCACCGACCCCCGCACCGGCGCGCCCACCGGCGCACCCGTCGAGCACCGCCGCAGGGCCATCACCACCATCTCCGTCGCCGTGTCCCTCGCCGTCCTCGTCCCCGCCACCGTCCCCACCGACGCCCACGCCCGCTTCACCGCCGCCACCCCCACCGGCACCAACACCTTCACCGCCGCCACGGTCGTCCTGAGCCACGACCGGTCCAGCGCCCTCTTCACCCCAGGTTCGTCGACGACCTCGGCGAGTCCGATGCGCCCGGGCGACGCGGAGTCGGTCTGCCTCACCACCACGTACACCGGGCCCGTCCCCGCGACCGTGCGGCTGCGCGCCGTGAGCGGGTCGTCGGGAACTCTCGGGTCGCACCTCGACCTGCGCGTCGAGGGTCCCGTCGCGAACTGCGCCGCCTTCGACGCCCTGGCCTCCCACGCCAGCGCCGTGACCGAGCCCCTGAACACCTTCCTCGCCAACCGGACCTCCTGGACGAACGGCGTG
The DNA here is from genome assembly GCF_002934625.1 of Kineococcus xinjiangensis. GTDB lineage: Bacteria > Actinomycetota > Actinomycetes > Actinomycetales > Kineococcaceae > Kineococcus_A > Kineococcus_A xinjiangensis. Next base: position 9,766 of record NZ_PTJD01000014.1, read on the forward strand.
GGGTCCTGGGCCCCGACGGCCGGCGGGCAGACGCAGGCCTACCGGATCTCCTACCGCTTCACCCGGGGCGCCTCGGGGACCGGCAAGACCGCGACCTTCGCGCTCGCCCTGGAGGCGAGGACGTCGTGAGCCACCTGACCCGGTGCGCCCGCTGGGTCCACGACACATTGGGCGTGCGGTCGGGGGCCCTGCAATGGGTGGCCCTCGCAGCGCTCGCCCTCAGCCTGCCCGGCCTCACCGGCGCGGTCCTGACCGCCACCGCCCCCACCGCGAGCAGCACCCTGACCTCGGACACGACCTTCCAGACGTACCCGCAGGCCGTGGCCGGCGGCGGCACGGTGGGCACCAGCCCCCACCTCTACTACCGCTCCGACGACAGCGCCGCCCACGCGCCCACCTCCACCGCGGCGCACCACTCCGACACCGCCCGCAACGGCACCTACCAGGCACCCACGGACGGCCCGGAGCTGTGGTGGCAGTTCGACGAGGGCACCGGCACCACGGTCGCCGACTCCTCCGGCTCCGTGAACACCGGCACGTTCGGGGCGACCACCGCAGCACCCGGCTGGACCAGCGACGGCTACGCCGCCTCCGCAGCGACCTTCGACGGCGGCGACCACGTGGTGAGCAGGCAGACCGCCGTGCGCACCGAGACCGACTTCACCGTCGCCGGCTGGGTCTACCTGGACGTCGCCAGTCCGAGCGCCGTGTACACCGTCCTCAGCCAGCCGTCCGGAACCAGCAGCTCCTTCATCCTCAAGCACGGCTCGACCGGCTCCGGCACGACCAGGAGCTGGGTGTTCCTCGTGAAGCAGGCCAACGGCATCGAGAAGCAGGCCGTCGCCACCTCCGGCGCCGGAAGCGCCCAGCGGTGGGTGCACGTCGCCGCGACGTACCGGGCGAGCACCAGAGCCTTGACCCTGTACGTCAACGGCAGCACCGCGGGGACGACCGGCGCCACCCTCGACTCGGGGCAGGTGGGTGCGGTCTCCACCTCGACCGAGGGGCTGAACGCGGGTCGCGCCTGGTACGGCTCGGCGTGGGTCGACCGCTGGGTCGGCCGCATCGACGACGTGCGGGCGTACTCGCGCGCCCTGAGCGCGGTGGACATCGCCGCGCTGCACGCCCGTCCGGTCGCGCGGTGGTCTTTCGACGAGGGCACCGGGGTGACGACGGCCGACGTGAGCGGCAACGGCAACACCGGCACCCTCACGAACGGACCCACCTGGGACACCGGCTTCACCCAGTGGGGCACCGCCTCGGGCACGGTGGGCCTCGGGTTCGACGGCACGGACGACCGCGTCGAGAGCAGCCGCAGCGCCGTCCGCACCGACCAGAGCTTCACCGTCTCCGCATGGGCCAACCTGTCATCCAAGTCCGGTGCCCGCACGATCGCCAGCCAGTACGGGGGCAGCGCCACCAGCCCTTCCGCGGTCGGCGGCTTCGCCCTGCGGTACTTCATCCCGCAGGACCGGTGGTCGTTCGTGATGACCCGCAGCAACGTCAACGGCGCCGCCACCGACGAGGTGTTCGGGGTCGCGTCACCGGCGACGGGGACCTGGCACCACGTGGCCGGGGTCTACGACGACGAACGCAACGAGATGCGGCTCTACGTCAACGGCGTCCTGCAGGGGATCCAGGCGAAGGCGGACGCCGACGAGTGGAACGCAGCGGGCCCCCTGGTGGTCGGTCGCGCGCGGTGGAGCAGTGACTGGTACGACTACTTCGCCGGCGGCATCGACGACGTGCGGGTCTACCGCCACGCCCTGACCGCCGAGGACCTCGCCGCGGCGCACCGGTTCCCCACGATGCTGTGGAACCTCGACGAGGGCGCCGGCACGACTGCGGGCGACGGCACCGGCGCCCGCAACCACGGCACCCTGAGCGGGGGAACGGCCTGGAACGCCGCGGGTCACCGGGGCGGCGCCGCGACGTTCGACGGGGTGGACGACATCGTCACGAGCGACCGCGCGCCCCTGCGCACGGACAGGAGCTTCTCCCTGTCGACGTGGGCCAAGCTCACGAGCGACACGGCGACCCGGACCATCGCCCACCAGGCGGGATCTCCCCTGCACACCTTCTCGCTGTCGTTCGTGCGCGACACCTCGCTCACCCCCGCCACCCGGTGGCGGATCGCGATGCCGACGGCCAGCGGTGGTCCGGGCGAAGTCCTGGACTCCACCGTCACCCCGGAGAAGGACCGCTGGACCCACCTCGTCGTCGTCTACGACGACCCAGGCAACACCCTGACCCTCTACGTCAACGGCACCGCGACGACGATGACCCGGCCCGACACCACTTACTGGACCACCAATCCGCTGGTCCTGGGCCGCAACCAGAGCAGCACCGCCTGGTGGGCCGGCAGCATCGACAGCTTCGCCACCTACCAGTACGCGCTGACCGCCACCCAGGTCGCGGCCCTCCGCGCCGAGTCCCCCGCCCTGGCGTGGAACTTCGAGGAGGGCACCGGCACCGCCACCGCCGACGACTCCGGCAACGGCGGCACCGGCACCGTCAGCGGCGCCACGTGGGTCACCGGCGGCAGGCCCGGTGGGGCGCTCTCCTTCGACGGGACCAACGACTGGGTCCACGGCCCCTCCTCGGCCCTCGACAGCTCCAGGAGCTTCACCGTCTCCGCCTGGGTCTACCCGACGTCGTTGCCCACCAGCGGGCACAAGAACATCCTCTCCAAGCACGGCGCTGACAACAGCCCCTTCTTCCTGCAGTACAGCGGCACCCCGCAGCGGTGGCAGATGAGCATGTCCAACTCCGACGCCCTGGATCCCGGCTACACCTTCACGCTGTCCACGAGCCAGGCGCAGGTGAACACCTGGACCCACCTGGCCGGTGTCCACGACGCCCGCGCCGGCGTCGTGAGGCTCTACGTCAACGGCGTGCTGGAGAGCTCGGCGACCGCGACGTCGACCCCCTGGAACGCCACCGCCTTCACCGGCTCCACCGGGCACTTCGCGGCAGGGAGCGCCTGGCACGGCAACGCCCCCGTCAACTACTGGCCCGGGCGCATCGACACCGTGCGGGCGTTCCAGCGCGTCCTCGGCAGCGACGAGGTCGCCGCCCTCCACGCGACCACGCAGCCGAACCCGGCGCCCGTCGCGACGGTCCTGCCGCACCGACCGGTGGAGGGCATGACCGCCATGCGCTCGGGCGCACTCCAAGGTGCGGCCCAGGGGCAGACGGCCTCCACCGCGATGGCCTTCAGCGGCGCCCGGAGCTCCGCCCTCCGCGACGGCGGCAGCGCCGAGGCGGCTCCGAGCGAGTTCACCGTCGAGTGCTGGGTGCGGCTCCACCCCGGTCACAGCGGCCACCTCGTCGGCTTCGCCTCCGAGCGGGAGTCCGCCTACAGCGGCAGCTCCGACCGCATGCTGTTCGTGAACAGCGCCGGTCAGGTGACGTTCGCCATCGCCGGCCCCGGGTACGCGAGCAGTCCGTCCCGCATCGACGACGGCCAGTGGCACCACGTCGCGGGGACGTACAGCGCGAGCACCGGCATGCGCCTCTACGTCGACGGCCTGCCCGTCGCCACGAGGAGCGCCGCGGCCCTGACCAGCTACAACGGCTACTGGCGCTGGGGCGGCGCCCGGATCTCGGGCTGGGGGACCGTCAACCCCCCCAACCCGTTCCTCACCGGCTCCCTCGACGAGGTCGCCGTCCACACCACCGCGCTCACCGACCGCGACATCGCCCGGCACTACTGGTCCAACTTCTGAGCAGGGCCCGCCTCCGCAGGGAGGTGGGCCGGTTTCCGGCCGAAAGGGGCAGGAGCCGTCAAGGTGGGCCCCGAACGCGCCGATCCGTCGAAGGTGACCGCTGCCTCCACCTCCGCTGCGCGCCTCCGCTCGCGCAACCGGATGCGGGTGGCGGCCGGCGCGCCGGCCCTGGAGCGGAGGATGCCGTGAGCGGCCTGGCCCGGTGCGCCCGCTGGGTCCGCGGCGTCCTGGGCGTGCGGTCGGGGGCCCTGCAGTGGGTGGCCCTCGCAGCGCTCGCCCTCAGCCTGCCCGGCCTCACCGGCGCGGCCTTCACCGCCACCGCACCCACTGCGAGCAGCACCCTGACCTCGGACACGACCTTCCCGACGCATCCGCAGGCCGTGGCCGGCGGCGGTACGGTGGGCACCAGCCCCCACCTCTACTACCGCTCCGACGACGGCCCGGTCCGCGCGCCCACCTCCACCGCGGCGCACCACTCCGACGCCGCCCGCAACGGCGCCTACCAGACGGCGACGGACGGCCCGGAGCTGTGGTGGCAGTTCGACGAGGGCACCGGCACCACCGTCGCCGACTCCTCCGGCTCCGTGAACACCGGCACGTTCGGGGCGACCACCGCAGCACCCGGCTGGACCAGCGACGGCTACGCCGCCTCCGCAGCGACCTTCGACGGCATCGACGACCACGTCACCGCGCCCGCATCCATCGTGCGCACGGACCAGAGCTACTCCGCTGCCGCCTGGGTGTACCTGGACAGCACCACCGTCAGCCGTGCCGTGATCAGCCAGGACGGCTCGCGGCAGAGCGCCTTCGCGCTGCAGTACTTCAAGGACACCGGCAAGTGGGCCGTCCGCCTCACCGGCACCGACAGCGACACCGCCACGGAGACCCGCGCCAGCTCCACGTCGAACGCGGCGCCGAACACGTGGACCCACCTCGCCGTGGTGCGTGACGTGCCGAACGGAAGGGTGCGGCTCTACGTCAACGGCGTCCAGGAGGCGGACATCGCCTGGTCCGGCACCTGGCTGTCCACCCAGGGGCTCGCCGTGGGCCGGATGAAGTCCTCGGGTGTCCTCGGGAGCTTCTGGTCCGGCCGCATCGACGACGTGCGGGTCTACTCCCGCACGCTCAGCGCCCTCGAGGTCGTGCGGCTCCAGACCCGCCCGGCCCTGCAGTGGCCGCTGGCGGAGGGGTCGGGAACGGCCACGGCCGACGTCAGCGGCAACGGGAACACGGGCACGCTCACGGACGGCGCCACCTGGGACGCCGGCGTCACCCAGTGGGGAAGCGCCCCCGGGGCCCGGGCCGTGTCGCTCGACGGCACGGACGACCACGTCGCCGGAACCCGGAACGCCGTCCGCACCGACCAGAGCTTCACCGTCTCGGCATGGGCCAACCTGCGCTCCAAGCCTTGGTACCACACCATCGTGAGCCAGCAGGGGGGGACCGCTGCCGACCCCTCCTCGGCGAGCGCGTTCTTCCTCCAGTACCGCTGGGACGATCAGCGGTGGGCGTTCACGATGACCCGCACCGACACGGCGACCCCGCTCACCGACCGGGCGATCAGCACGACCCTGCCCGTGGAGGGGACCTGGTACCACGTGGCCGGCGTCTACGACGACGAGCGCGACGAGCTGCGGCTCTACGTCAACGGCGTCCTGGAAGGCGTCGCCCCCAAGGCGGACAGCACCGAGTGGAGCGCGACGGGCCCCCTGCAGGTCGGACGCGCGCGGTGGAACGGCGGGTGGGTGGACCACTTCCCGGGACTCGTCGACGACGTGCGGATGCACCGCCGCGCCCTCACGGCCGCGGACGTGGGCGCCCTGTACCGGTCCCCCTCGATGCTGTGGAACTTCGACGAGGGCACCGGCTCGACGGCCGACGACAGCAGCGGCGCCCGCAACCGCGGCACCCTCAGCACGGGGATGACCTGGGACGCGATCGGCCACCAGGGCAGGGCCGTGCTCTTCGACGGCGACGACACCGTCACGAGCGAGCGCGCGCCCCTGCGCACGGACAGGAGCTTCTCCCTGTCGACGTGGGTGAGGCTGACGAACGACACCGCCACCCGGACCGTCGCCCACCAGGCGGGCACCTTCTCGCTGTCGTTCACGCGGACGTCGAACAGCACCGCCGTCTGGCGGGTGGAGATGCCGACCTCGAGCGGCGCCGCGGGTGAGGTCCTGAGCTCCACCGTCGCCCCGGTGAAGGACCGCTGGACCCACCTCGCCGTCGTCTACGACGACCCCGGAAACCTCCTGCACCTCTACGTCAACGGCGTCGTGACGTCCACGGCGCGACCGGACACCACCTTCTGGAACACCAACCCGCTGGTCGTGGGCCGCAACCAGGCCGGCACCGCCTTCTGGATCGGCAGCATCGACTCCCTCGCCACCTACGCGCACCCCCTCCCCGGCAGCCTGATCGCCGCACTGCGCGACGAGGGCCCCACCCTGGGATGGGACTTCGAGGAGGGCACCGGCACGTCCACCGCCGACGTCACCTGGAACGGCCGCACCGGCACCGTCAACGGCGCCACCTGGACCACGAGCGGCAAGCCCGGCAGGGCGCTCACCTTCGACGGAGTGGACGACTGGGTGCAGGGGTCGACCGCCGCGCTGGACACCACGAGGAGCTTCACCGTCTCCGTGTGGGTCAACCCCGCGTCCCGGCCGGCCAGGTTCATGAACGTCCTCTCCAAGCACGGCACGGCCAACAGCTCGTTCATCCTGGAGTACGCCGGGGGCAGCACCGGTGGGGCCGCGGCCCGGTGGCAGATGCTGCTCCCCAGCGACGACGCCGTCTCGCCCGCCGCCTGGGGAGGCGCCACCGCCGACTCCGAGGTCGTGGCCGGTGCGTGGACGCACCTGACCGGTGTCTACGACGCCCCGGCACGGCAGGTGCGGATCTACGTCAACGGCCGCCTCGAGAAGCTGGGCGGCGGTCCGTCGACGAACTGGAACGCCTCCGGCCCCGTGGCGGCGGGCGCCGCCTGGCACAGCACCGCCCGGACGAACCTCTTCCACGGCAGCATCGACACCGTGCGCATCGTGCAGCGCGCCCTGGACAGCGACGAGGTCGCGCACCTCCACGCTGCGACGACGCCGGTGACAGTGCCCCACCGCTCGACGGAGGGCGCGACGGCCGCACGGCAGGGGGCGTTGCAGGGTCCGACCCAGGGGCAGACCACGTCGACGGCGATGGCGTTCGACGGCGTCCGGGGCTACGCGGTCGGCAACTCCGCCGCTGCGGCGTCGGCGGCGCCGAACGAGTTCACCTTCGAGGCCTGGGTGCGCACCACGACGACGCAGGGCGGCGTCGTGGGCAGCTTCGTCAGCGACACCACCCCCGCCAACGGCGGCTCCTCCGACCGCATGACGTACGTGGACAGCGGCGGCTACGCCTCCTTCTACGTCACGGTCTCCAACACCGACCACCGTCAGCTCCGCAGCAGGACCCGCGTCAACGACGGCCAGTGGCACCACGTCGTCGCGAGCATGAGCGCGACGGGCACCAAGCTGTACGTGGACGGCCTCCTCGAGGCGCAGGGAGCGGGCGTGGCCTCGGCGGACGCCTACAGCGGCTGGTGGCGGTGGGGCGGCGCGCGGATCAGGAACCGGCCGAACCAGCCGTCGAGCGAGTACCTGCGGGGAACCCTCGACGAGGTGGCCGTGCACTCCACGCAGCTGAGCGACCGGGACGTCGCCCGGCACTACTGGTCGAACTTCTGACGCGCCACCTCGACACCCGCCCCGGCCCCGTCTAGCGTCGCCTCACCACGACGCCGACGTCGGACGCCAGGAGGCCCCCATGCCCGACCCCCTTCCCCGGCCGCTGCGCGTGGCCGTGGTGGGTGCGGGCCCCTCGGGTGCGTACCTGGTGGACGCCCTGACCCGCCATGCGGCGGAGGCCGGGGTGGACGTGCTGGTGGACGTGGTGGAGCGGCTGCCGACGCCGTTCGGGCTGCTGCGCTACGGCGTGGCCCCGGACCACCCGAAGATCCGCTCCCTGCGGCTGGTGCTGGAGCGTGCCCTGTCGGAGCCGCGGGTGCGGCTGTGGGCAGACGTGGAGGTCGGCTCCCACGTCACGGCGGAGGAGCTGCTGGCGCAGTCGGACGCGGTGGTGTGGGCGCTGGGGGCGTCGGCGGACCGGCCGCTGGGCATCCCGGGCGAGGACCTGCCCGGCTGCGTCTCGGCGGTGGAGGTCGTCGGCTGGTACTGCGGGGTGCCCGATGCGGGCGCGCGGGTGGCGGAGCTGCTGCGCCGCAGCCGCGAGGTGGTGGTGGTCGGTGCGGGGAACGTGGCGCTGGACGTGGTGCGGATCCTCGCCAAGGGCCCGCACGCCCTGGACGCCACGGACATGCCGCTGCGGGTGCTGGAGGCGCTGGACGCCAGCCGGGTGCGGCGGGTGACGCTGCTGGGGCGGCGCGGGCCGGCGCAGGCGACGTTCACCACGAAGGAGCTGCGCGAGCTCGGCGCCATCCCCGGCGCGCAGGTGGTCGTGGAGGACGCGCGGGCGGCGCTGGACCTGCCCGGACCGGCGCCGACGCGCACCGCGGAGCGCAACCTCGCGGTGCTGCGGGAGTGGGCGGCGAGGCCCTCCGACCCCGCGGTCGAGCGTGAGGTGCGGCTGCGCTTCCTGACCCGGCCGCTGCGGATCGTGGGCGACGGCGACGTCACCGGCCTGGAGGTGGAGCGCAACGCACTGGGCGCCGACGGCTCGATCAGCGGCACGGGCGAGACGGAGGTGCTGCCTGCGCAGATGGTGGTGCGGGCTGCGGGCTCGCGCGTCACGGGCGTTCCGGGGCTGCCGGTGAACGAGGCGGGCACGGCCGTCCCGAACGTCGGCGGCCGCGTCGTCCGCGACGGGCGGGCGCAGCCCGGTGAGTACGTGACGGGGTGGCTGGCGCACGGTCCCGTCGGGGTCATCGGCGACGCGAAGGCCGACGCGAACCGCACCGCCGCGACGGTCCTCGCCGACGCGGCGGGGCTGCTGGCACGGCCGGCGCCGTCGGGGCCGACGCTCGACGAGGTGCTGCGCGGACGGGGGCGGGCGCCGCTGTCCATGGCGGACTGGGCCCGCATCGACGCCGCGGAGACCGCGCTGGGTCGCGCGCACGGGCGGGAGCGGACGACCCTCGACACCCGGGAGGACATCCTCGCGGCCCTGCGCGGGGAGATCTGAGCCCTACCCTGCCTCGCCGAGCAGGCGCAGGAACCTGCGGGTGCGCTCCTGCCGCGGCTGCTCCAGCACCGCCGACGGGGCGCCCCGCTCCACGATGACGCCGCCGTCGAGGAACAGCACCTGGTCGGCGACCTGCCGGGCGAAGCGCATCTCGTGCGTGACCACCACCATCGTCCAGCCCTCGGTGGCGAGGTCGCGCATGACCGCGAGCACCTCACCCACGAGCTCCGGGTCGAGCGCGGAGGTCGGCTCGTCGAAGAGCATCAGCTCGGGCCGGATCGCGAGGGCCCGGGCGATGCCGACGCGCTGCTGCTGCCCGCCGGAGAGCTGGAAGGGGAACTGCTCCGCCTTGTCGGAGAGCCCGACGCGCTCCAGGAGGGCGAGGGCGTCGGCGCGGGCCTCCTCGCGGGGGCGGCGCTGCACGACGACCGGTCCTTCCATCACGTTGCCGAGGACGGTCAGGTGCGGGAAGAGGTTGTGGTTCTGGAACACCATGCCGCTCTGGGCGCGCAGCCGTGCGGCGGCGCGCTTGCCGACGCGGTGCCCCGGCGCGAAGTCGAGGCCGACGTCGCCGATGCGGATGCTGCCGGCGTCGGGGACCTCCAGGACGTTGAGGGAGCGCAGCACGGTGGTCTTGCCGGAACCCGACGGCCCGATGAGGACGGTGACGGTACCGGCCTCGGCGTCGGCGTCGATGCCGCGCAGGACCTCGTGGCCGTCGAACGCCTTGCGCAGGCCCCGGACCTGCAGCAGCGGACCCACCCCGCTCACCTCGCCACGTACCTGTTCAACCGCGTCTCCACCCGCGCCTGGGAGAAGGACAGCACGAGGCAGACGATCCAGTAGTAGAGGGCGGCCACCCCGTAGAGCGCGAAGAACTCGAAGGTGGGAGCGGCGAGCTCCTGCGCCTTGCGCAGCAGCTCGGTGACCTGGATGGTCGAGGCCAGCGACGTGTCCTTCACCAGGGCGATGAGGGTGTTGGACAGCGGTGGGACGGCGACGCGGGACGCCTGCGGCAGGACGATGCGCCGCATGGTGGTGGCGTACCCCATGCCGACGGTCAGCGCGGCCTCGGTCTGTCCCTTGGGCACGGCGAGGATGGCGGCTCGCACCACCTCCGAGGCGTAGCCCCCGACGTTGAGGGTTAAGGCGATGCAGGCGCTGGGGAACGGGTCGATCGTGACCCCGAGGGACGGCAGCCCGTAGTAGATGATGAACAGCTGCAGCAGCAGCGGGGTGCCACGGATGACGGAGACGTAGAAGCGGGCGATCGCGGCCAGCGGCGCGATGCCCGACAGCCGCATGAGGGCGACGGCGAGCGCGAGGGCGAGTCCCGCCGTGAAGCTGATGGCGGTGAGGGGGATGGTGCCGTACACCAGGCCCGCGAGCAGCGGTCCCAGAGCCGCGCGCACGAGTTCCCACGTGCCGGCGTCCATCCCCCTCCTCCCGTCCCCGGTCCTCGCTCAGCCGGCGACGGGGCCGCTGACGTCCTCGCCGAACCACTTCTCGGAGATCTTCGCGAGGGTGCCGTCGGCGCGGAGCTCGGCGAGCGCCTCGTCGAACTCCGCGGCCAGCTCGGCGTCCTCCTTGCGGAAGGCGAACGCCTGCTCGGTGCTCTCGTCCGTCTCGGCGGCGATCTTGATGCTGTCGTCGCCGGTGGACTTCAGGTACTCGAGGATCGTGAGGTTGTCGTTGAGGGTCAGGTCGACGCGGCCCTGCTTGAGCAGGGTGACGGCCTGGGTGAGGCCCTCCACGGCCTCCACCTCCGCCCCGGCGTCCTTCGCGACCTGCGCCCAGTTGCTGGTGGCGGACTGTGCGGCCCGCTTGCCCTGCAGGTCGGCGAGGCCGGAGACGCTGTCGTCGTCCGCGCGGGTCGCGATGACCCCGGTGGAGACGGTGTACGGCTCGGAGAAGGCGTACTTCCCCTTGCGCTCCTCGGTGACGGAGACCTGGTTGGCGACGACGTCGTACCGCTTCGCCTCCAGCCCGGCGAAGAGGGAGTCCCAAGCGTTCTCGGAGTACTCGACCTTCCGGCCGAGCTTGTCCGCGACGGCGTTGACGACTTCGACGTCGTAGCCGGTGAGCTCGTTCGTCGACTCGTCGTGGAAGGTGAACGGCGCGTAGGTGCCCTCGGTGCCGACGCGGAGGACCTCCTCCGAGCCGCCGGCGCCGTCCCCTCCCGCCCCGGTGCCACCGCAGGCCGCGAGCAGCCCGGCGAGGGTGAGGGCGCTGGCGATGCCGAAGATCCTGCGGCCCATGGTCGTGGTCCTCTCGTGACGGGTCCGACCCGTCGCCGACCGCCGGATGCGGCCCCGGCGGCGGGTCGCGCCCGGGTCGGGCGCGTGTGGCGTGCAACCGAAGCCTAGGCAGTCCTCTTCCCGACCCTGGAACGGCGGCGCCCACGGCGGGCGGGCGCGCGGGGAGCGGGAGAGGATCGGGGGCATGGACGTCACCGTCACCCACCAGGAGGACCGGCACCGGTACGAGGCGCACGCGGACGGCGCCGTCGTCGGTGTTCTCGACTACCGCCCGGCCGGGGACCCGCCGGGCAGCATCGCGGTGTTCACCCACACCGGCGTGCCCCCGCAGCACGAGGGCCGGGGCATCGCCGCGCGCCTCGTCCGCGAGGCCCTCGACGACATGCGCCGGCAGGACCGCCGGATCGTGCCGGCCTGCTCCTACGTCGCGGCCTGGGTGCAGCGCCACGCCGAGGAGTACGGCGACCTCGTGGCCCGGTGAGCCGGCCCGCCGAGCCCGTCCGCCGAGGGCGGTTCAGTCCGCGTGGGCCCGCTGGCGGCCCAGGCAGCGCAGCTCGTTGAGCGGCACGATGTACCAGCACGTGACGATCACCGAGAACATCGCGCCCGCGATGATCCAGCCGCCCGTGCGGCCGAGGACGACGTCCGCGACGAGCATCGACACCGTCGTGATAGCCATGACCAGCGTGACCAGACCGACCTTCGCGAAGCGGTCGCCCAGCGTGACGAGGCGGGCCTTGGCGTTGCGCCGGAACAGCATCCGGTGCAGGGAGACGGGGGCGAGGAAGAAGCTCGTCGCCGCCAGCGCGAAGATCAGTGCCACCAGGAAGAGGGTGCGCTGGTACTGGTCGAGCTCCTCGAAGCGCGCCTGGAACGGCAGGGTGATGAGGAAGCCGGCGAGGATCTGGACGCCGGTCTGCACGACGCGCAGCTCCTGGAGCAGCTCACCCCAGTTGCGGTCCATCCGCTCGGCGGGCGTCTCGTTGCGCAGAGCCGCCAGCTCCTCATCGGCCACCTGAGGACACAGCCCGTCGCGCAGCACCACGATCACCTCGTCCCGTTCCAGGACCCCCGCGGCCCTGGCCCGAACATAGGGTGTCTCCGGGATGAACGCACGATGAACGCGCTGGTCAAGGGGCCGCCAGGGGGACGGACGGCCGCCGGTCAGCGCGCCAGCCGCTCCACCACGCCCGCGAACAGCGGCGGGGCGAGCGCCGCGGCCGGCACCACCGCCCCCCGCGCCGGCGACGTCGCCACGGCAACGAGCGCCTCGGTCACCAGCCGGGCCTCGCGGGTCCCCGAGGCCCAGGCCCGCTCGTACGCCCTCCCCACGGCCCCCGGCGCGGCGCCCGCATCGAGGCAGGCGACCGCCGAGCGCGCCTGCGCCAGCCCCACCCGCAACCCCTCCCCCGTCAGGGCGTCGACGTAGCCGGAGGCGTCACCGACGAGCAGCACCCGCCCCCGGCTGCGCGCCCTCGTGCGCTGCCGCAGCGGCCCCGCCCCGCGCACCGGCCCGTCGGGCACCGCCCCGCGCAGCCGCCCCGCCAGCGCGGGGACCGAGTCGACGACGGCCTCCAGGCCACCTCCGCCCCCCCGCCCTCTGGCGGAGCGCAGGGCCCCGCGCCGCCCCAGCACCGCCACCCCCACCAGGTCCGGCGCGACAGGCGTCACGTACACCTCCGCCTCGTGGCTCCAGTGCACCTCCACCAGGTCCGTCCACGGGCTGAGCCGGTAGTGCCGCCGCAGGCCGAAGCGCGCAGCGCCCCGGGCCGGCCGCGACAGCCCCGCCAGCCCGCGCACCGTGGAGTGCAGGCCGTCGCAGGCCAACAGCCACCGCGCCCGGACCCCCGCTGCGCGCACCTGCGCCGCGCCCGGCTCCAGCCCCTCCTCCACGGCGCCGACGCGGGCCCGCAGGACCTCCACGCCCACCTCCTGCGCACGGGCGGCGAGTGCGGCGTGCAGCACCGTGCGCCGAACGCCCAGGCCGGCGGGACCGCGGAAGCGGTGCTGCACCCGGTGCCGGGCGTCGGCGTAGGCGAAACCCGCGATGGGGTGCCCGGCCGGGTGCACGCCCAGGCGGGCCAGCGCGGCGACCGCCCCCGGCATCAGGCCCTCACCGCACGCCTTGTCCACGGGCGTCCCGCGCGGCTCGACCACGACCGCGCTCAGCCCGGCCAGTCGCGCCTCGACGGCCGCCGCGAGACCCACCGGCCCGCCGCCCACGACGAGGACGTCGCAGTCCGTCACACCCCGTCCCCCGCGCCCGGTGCCGTTCCGGCGGCCACGTCAGACCCGGTCCCGGCGCTGCACCGGGAGGGCCGTTCCCCGCTGCGGCTCCCCCGCCGCCTCCAGGGCGCGCTGCTCCACCGGGATGCGGAACCCCAGCAGCAGGACCGCGTTCAGGACCGTGAACACCGCCGCGGTGACCCACGCGGTGTGCACCAGCGGCAGGGCCAGGCCCTCCAGCGCCACCGCCACGTAGTTCGGGTGCCGCAGCCAGCGCCACCGGTAGGGCCCGCGCGCGACCAGCGACAGGCCGGGGATGACGAGGACCCGGGTGTTCCACTGCGGCCCCAGCACGCCGATGCACCACCACCGCAGCCCCTGGCTGAGCAGCACCACCGCCAGCGCCGGCCAGCCCAGCCACGGCAGGAACTCTCGCTCCGCCACGTGGACCTCCACCAGGCAGCCCACGAGCAGGGCCGTGTGCAGCAGCACCATCGGCGGGTAGTGCCGCCTGCCGGACTCCACGGCACCGCGGGCCAGGGACCAGCGCGCGTTGCGGCGGGCGACGACGAGTTCCGCGACCCGCTCGCACACGGTCGCCCCGATGAGGACTGTGAACCACAGCGCGGAACTCACGACCCCACCCCCGCGACGGCCCCCGCCTCCGGCCAGCGCAGCAGCACCAGTTCCACGCTCACCCCCGGACCCACCGCCAGCACCACCGCCTCAGCCCCCTCCGCCCCGCCACCGCCGCCGCGCACGGCCAGCGCGTCCGCGAGGACGTGCAGCACCGACGCGGAGGACAGGTTGCCCACCCGCTCCAGCGAGCGCCAGCTCAGCTCCAGCGCACCCTCCGGCAGCGAGAGGGCCCCGGAGACCGCATCGAGCACCTTCGGCCCGCCGGCGTGCACCACCCAGGTCCCGACGTCACCGGGTTTGAGGTCGTGGTCGGCGAGGAACCCCTCGACATCCGCGCCGAGGTTGCTGCGCAGCACCTCCGGCAGGGCCGGGGACAGCACGATGCGGAACCCGCCGGAACCCACGTCCCAGCCGAGCTCCCCCTCGGTGCCGGGGTAGAGGCGGCTGCGGGTGGCGACCACCCCCGGACCGCCCGCGGCCGCCGCGGGATGCCCGTCACCGACCATCACCACCGCCGCCGCACCGTCGCCGAACAGCCCGCTCGCCACCAGGTTCGCCGCGGAGTCGTCGTCGTGCTGCAGGGTCAGCGAGCACAGCTCCACCGACACGAGCAGCGCCACCTCGTCGGGATGGCCCACGAGGTAGTCCGCGACGCGCGCGAGCCCCGCGGCACCGGCCACGCACCCCAGCCCGAAGGACGGCAGCCGCTTCACGTCGGGGCGCATGCCCAGGCGGGACACCAGCAGCGCGTCGAGGGAGGGCGCCGAGACACCGGTGACCGTGGTGAACAGCAGGAAGTCCACGTCCGCCGCAGCCAGGCCCGCCTGCGCCAGCGCGGCCTCCACCGCCTCCACCGCCAGGTCCGTGCCGACGCGGATGAACTCGCCGTTGGACGCGGTGAAGGAACCCAGGTCCGCGTAGCGCTCCAGGGGCAGCGCGAGGTGGCGGGTGCGGACACCGCTGGCGGCGTGCAGCCGGCGCAGCAGGGCACGCCGCTCGGGCGCCGGCAGGAGCATGGGGGTGAGGACCTCGGTGATGCGCTCCTGGGGGTAGGCGAACGGTGGCAGCGCCGGGGCGACTGCGGCGATGCTCGGCATGGCCGCATCGTGTCACCTGACTCCGGGGTCGGCCCGGTGGGACGGCACCCCGGCGGGCACGTCCGGCGGGCACGTCCGGCGGGCACGTCCGGCGGGGCGCGGGCGGTCGTTGCCAACCGGAGCGCGGCAGGGCACGGTGTCCGCCGTGACGGTCACCGACGGAGCCCCCTCCCCGGCCCCCCTGCGCAGGGGCGGGGGCTGGCTGCGGGCCCTGTTGCTGTCCTGCCACCCGCTGCCCACCGTGGCGGTCACCGCCCTCGCCACGGCCCTGGCCGCCGGCGCGGGCGGCGGGGTGGCGACGACCGCCCTCCTCGGGTCGGCGGTCCTGGCGGGGCAGCTCGCGGTCGGCTGGTCCAACGACTGGGTGGACGCCGCCCGCGACGCCGCGGTGGGCCGCGGCGACAAGCCCGCCGCCGCCGGGCTGCTGCCGGTGCGCGACGTGCGCGCCGCCGCCCTGGCCGCCGCCGCCGCCGTGGTGCCGCTGTCCCTCCTGCTCGGCTGGCGCGCCGGCCTGCTGCACCTGCTCGGCGTGGCCGCCGCCCTCGGCTACAACGCGGGGCTGAAGAGCACCCCCTGGTCGTGGGTGCCGTACGTGCTGTTCTTCGGCGGGCTGCCGACGGTGGTGACGCTGGCCGTCGCGGGCGGTGCCGCACCGCTGTGGGCGAGTGCGGTGGGGGCTCTGCTCGGGGTGGGTGCGCACTGCGCCAACGTGATCCCCGACCTCGACGACGATCGGGCCACCGGGGTGCGCGGCCTGCCGCACCTGCTCGGCCGGGCGGGTTCCACCGTCCTGGCCTCGGCGGCGCTCTCCGCCGCGAGCGTCCTCGTCGTCCTCGGCCCGCCCGGCCCGCCGGGAGCGCTCGGGTGGGCCGGCCTCGCGCTGGCGGGCGCCCTGACCGCCTCGGCCGCGTGGGCGGCCCTGACCTCCCCGCGCAGCCGCTGGCCGTTCCCGGCCACCGTGGCCGTCGCCGCGCTGGACGTGGCGCTCCTCGTGGCGGCCGGCGGGGCGCTGACCGCCTGAGCCCCACCGCCTCGCGCGATCACGGCTGGCCTTGCCGCTGGATCGTTGGCATCCTTGCGGGTCAGCCATCGACCGGAGGAGGAGCACCCATGAGCAAGATGACCGTGCTGATCGCGGGGGCCGCCGGCTACGTCCTCGGCGCCCGGGCCGGCCGCGAGCGCTACGAGCAGATCCGGTCCGCGGCCGTCCGGTTCTGGGGCAACCCCACCGTGCAGCAGAAGGTGAGCGTCCTCGAGGACAAGGCCACCGACGCCGCCAAGGCCGCCGCCAGCCTGGCGCAGGAGAAGGCCGGTTCCGCAGCCCGCGACGTGGTCGGCCGCGTCCGCCACCGCGCCGACTCCAGCCCCGACACGGAGACCGCGGAGACGACGGTGACGACCGTGACCACCGAGGACACGACCGTCATCCTGGGCGACCAGCGCTCCACCCGGACCGCCGACGCCCTCTGAGCGCCTCGGCCAGGAGCCCGGCATCCCGTTCCGGGGTGCCGGGCTCCTGTGTCTGCGGCCGAGCGCGGGCGCGTTGCCGGCAGCACGACCTCAGTGGCAGGACGGCCCGCCCTGCGCGGATCCGTGGCGCGCCCCCGGCGAGGGCGGAAGGTCCAGCGCCGGGTTTCGGTCGAAGAACCCCGACGGCTTCAGCCAGAACGAGACCACGTCCGCGGGCATGACGGGCCAGTCCTCCGGGCGCGTGATGTGGTGGATGCCGAACACGTGCCACAGCACCACGTCCGTGCCCACGAGGGGCTCGTCGTCGGCGATCCAGCGCGTCATGCCGGAGTCCGACTCGCTCTGCGTGGGGTGGTTCCCCGCCGGCCACAGCTCGTCATCGTGGTGGCGGGTGACCCACACGTCGTGCCCGATGACCGGTGCGCGCAGGAACTGCAGCGCCTGGGGGTCGAACATGTGCGGGATCGCCGAGGTCGCCACCAGCTTGTAGCCGACGGGGGTTCCCAGGCCGTTCCTCTTCGTGGCGTGCTGCACCTTCCAGGAGCGCTGCGCCGCCCAGTCCACGTCCCGCCCGGCCTGCGACTCCGACTCGATCGCCGTGGCGGTCGTCGTGACGGCCAGCCCGTGGGGGTTGCCCGGGCCGATCGGTGCGGCGGCCGAGTCCACCTCCAGCACCGTGTTCTCCGGGCCGTCCACGTCCAGGTCGAGGCGGGCCACGATGAAGTGCTGGTGGAACGGGGCGTAGGTGCGCTCGTCGACGAGCGTCCCCGTCGCCGGGACGGGGGCGCCCTCCGGCAGCGGCGTCGTCACCATGATGCCCGTGGCGCGCACCTCGCACTCGATGTTGCCGTCGGTGTAGAACCGCCAGTAGACGAGGTACTCGTAGTTCGCCACCGTCGCGTGGAAGGACACCACCATCCGGCGGGACCGGCGCACCTGCGCCCGCCCGTTCGCGTCCACGTGCTTCCACAGGACCGCGTCGTCCTCCTCGTGCAGGCAGACGGCGTTGGGGACCGTGTACGGCTCGCCCTTCGAGTCCGCCAGGACGGCGTCGACGTAGCGGATCTCCCCCAGGCAGTCACAGCCCAGCGCCAGCGACGTCGTCATGTACCCCAGGCCCCACTCGCCGATGTCGTAGGCGGTGCGGCGGTAGTGGTCGAACCCGGCGTCGCGGTAGGGCACCACCATCTCCGCGAACGACATCCGGTGGGCGATGGAGCGCTCGGTGCCGTCGTCGTCGTAGCGCACCCGGTGCAGGACGAGACCCTCGCGGCCGGTGAAGCCGAGACGCATGCGCCACTTCTGCCAGCGCAGCTCCCCGTCCTCCACGGTGAACGATGGCCCCTCCGGCTGGGTCACGTCGAGGGCTCGCACGTCCTCCCGCAGCCGGAACCCGGGCACCTTCGCCGCCACCAGCTCCGGTTCGTACTCCCCCATGACCGGTGCGGGCGGGGCGATCTCGTCGGCCACGTCGAGGTGCACGACCCGCATGGCGTCCATGTCCACGATCGGTTTCACGCCCTGCACGTGGTGGGCGTACGGACTGCCGAGCGGCGTCTCCCGCCGCCACACGTCGCACCAGCCGAGCCGCCGGTCGCGCCACTGCTCCGGCATCACCCCGAGCCCGTACGTCCAGACGTCGATGAGGACGAGGCCGAGGTCGGTGATGCCGCGGGCGGCCAGGGCCGCGACGACGTCCGGGTCGGCCTTCACCGCCCGCTCGCACTCGTGGTACTCGTCGACCGTGAAGTTCGGCGTCACGCCCGGCACGTGGTCGAACGACACGACCTCGCCGGCCACGAGGTCGACGACGGCCTCGTGGGTGCTGCGGCCGGCCCGGTCCCACAGCACGGACAGCGCCCGGCGCGGGACCGGGTCGCCCTCCCGCCACGCGAGCACGTCGGCCTTGGGGGGTTCCGCGAGGCTCACCGAGGCGAACCGCATGCTGGGCAGCAGGCGCCCCGACTCCTGCAGCACGCTGCGGCTGCGGTCGAACTCCTCGGCGCTGAGGGGGGTGAGCGGGTGGCGGGTCACGCGGGGTCCTTCCGGTTGGGCGGTCGACGACGGGGGTCCCTCAGCCGGGCAGCCGCACCCGTGCCAGCTTCGACGGCGCCCGCACGATGTCCACGCGGACCACCCGCCCACCGGACACGGCCAGCGCCACCACCAGCGTGACCCGCCCGCCGTCGTGGGCGACGAACCCGGGCCCGGAGTTGACCAGGACCGGCTGCACCACCTCGGTGGGCGAGCGCCGGCCCGCGATGCCGAGGACGAACCGCGCCACGGCGTCGTCGCCCAGCACGGGCCGCCGGGCCGCCGACACCTCACCGCCCCCGTCGGAGGTCAGGACGACGGCCGGGTCCAGGACCTCCAGGAGGTGGTGCAGGTCCCCGGTGGCGACCGCGGCACCGAACGCCGCCGTCACGCGGCGGTGCTCCTCCTGCGCCACGTCCAGGCGGGGTGCGCCCTCGCCGATGTGCGCCCGGGCCCGGGAGGCGAGGCGTCGCACCGCCTCCGGGGAGCGCCCCACCGCGGTCGCGACCTCCGGGAAGGGGAGGCCGAAGACGTCGTGCAGCACCCAGGCGGTGCGCTCGGCGGGCGTCAGCGACTCCAGCACGACCATCAGCGCGAACGCCACCGTCTCCGCCAGCACCACCTGCTCGGCCGGGTCGGCGCCCTCCCCGCCGGGCGGCGCCGCCAGCACCGGCTCCGGCAGCCAAGGGCCGACGTACTGCTCGCGGCGGTGGCGGGCGGAGCGCAGCACGTCGACCGCCCTGCGGGACACGGCGACGGTGCACCAGCCCACCACGTCGCGCACCTCGCCCTCGGCGGCGGCGCCCGCCAGGCGCAGCCACGTCTCCTGCACGACGTCCTCCGCCTCACCGCGCTCGCCGAGGACGGCGTAGGCGATGCGCTCCAGGCGCGGCCGGGCCGCCTCGAAGGAGTGCGCGAGCTCGTCGACGGCCTGCTGCGTCATCGCAGCACCGTAGGGCCCGGACGGCGCCGTGGGGCTGCGACGCGCATCACACCGCTTCGCGCCGCCGCCGTGTCACACTCCCGCCCGCCGTCTCGTCCTCCGTGTGCGGGTCCCGGTCGGCGGGGCCCGCCGGAGCAGGTGGACGGAACGAGGAGGCAGCAGATGCGCATCGTGGTTCTTGGGGGAACGGGCGTCGTGGGCCGGCACGTGGTGGCGGCGCTGCGCGCGTCGGGGCACGAGGCGGTGGTGGCGAGCCGGTCCACGGGGGTGGACCTGCTCACGGGCGCCGGCCTGGACGCGGCGCTCGAGGGGGCGGGCGCCGTCGTCGACGCGTCCACCGTCGCGACGTCGAGGGCGCGCACCGCGGTGGAGTTCTTCACCCGGTCCGCGGAGCACGTGCTGGCCGCGGAGGTGCGGGCGGGCGTCCGCCACCACGTCGTCGTCTCCATCGTGGGGCTGGAGCGGGTTCCCCTCGGCTACTACGCGGGCAAGCTCGCCCAGGAGCGGGCGGTGCTGGCCGGTCCCGTTCCGGTCAGCATCCTGCGCGCCACGCAGTTCCACGAGTTCGCCGGGCAGATGCTGGACCGGATGGCGTTCGGCCCCGTGGCGGCGGTTCCCGTGGCGCGGGTGCAGCCGGTGGCGGCGCGCGACGTGGGCGCGGCGCTCGCGGACCTGGCCCTGGGGAACCCCGTCGGCAGGGCACCGGAGATGGCAGGCCCCGAGGTGTTCCACCTGCCGGACCTCGCGCGCCGGACCGCGGCCGCCCGCGGTGCGCGGGTTCGCGTGCTGCCCCTGCGGCTGCCCGGCGCGGCCGGGCGGGCGATGGCGGCCGGGGCGCTGTGCCCGGACGGGGCCTTCACCTGCGGCAGCACCCCGTTCGCGCAGTGGCTGGCGGGGAGCGGGCCGGCGGTCGGGGCCGGTCGCTGACCCGCGCCGCGCGTCAGTCCTCTCCGCCGAGGGCGGTGTCGTGCATGTCGCCGCCGACGAGCTCCATCTCGGGGGCGTCGCAGTCGAGGTCGCCGACCCCGGCGAGGATGCTCTCGGCGAAGCGCTCGGCGTCGTCGGCGGGATCGAACCCGATCTCCTCGCCCTCGGCCAGGGAGAGCCACCGCCGGGTGTTGCGGGAGATGCCCCACACCTGGCGGTAGCCCGGTGCGGGCGTGGCGATCGCGGCCTCCACGAGGCGGGCCGCGTCGTCCGGCGACAGCCAGTTCGACAGGGCGCGCACCCCCTCGGGCTCCTCGGTGCAGTGGCCGATGCGCAGGGCCACGACGTCGAGGCCGCACCGGTCCGCGTAGAGGCGCCCGAGGGACTCCAGCGCGGCCTTGCTCCAGCCGTAGTAGGTGTCCGGGCGGGGGCTGACGGTCGCCGAGAGGCCACCGGGCGGCGCCTCGTGGCGGCCGTGCATCCCGGCGGCGTGGTTGCTGGAGGCGAGGACGACGCGCGGCACCCCGGCACGGCGCGCGGCCTCGAGGACGCAGTACGTGCCGCGCACGTTGACGCGCAGCACGTCGTCGAAGGGCGCCTCGTTCGGGATGCCGCCCAGGTGCACGACGGCGTCCACCCCGGCGCAGGCGCTGACCACGAGGTCCAGGTCCTCGGCCGAGCCCTGCACCAGCTCGGTGCGGGGACCGGCCTCAAGGTCCTCGCCGAACCGCACGTCGAGCAGGCGCAGGACCCGGTCCGCGCGGGCCATCCTGGCCAGCAGGAACCGCCCGATCCTGCCGTCCGCCCCGGTGATGAGCACCCGTTGCACCTGTCGCTCCCCTCGCCGCGCCGCCTCGTGGCGGCATCCTCGCGCGCGGGACGGGTGCCGACGAGTCGAGTCGTGACTCCCCGCAGCGCGACGGCGCCGGGCGGTGACGCACCGGACGCGCCCCGCCGGGGACGGCGGAAGTGCGCGTGAACAGGTGGTTGACAGGGCGGGCGGCAGCGGTTGGAATGGCGGCTCGCACCGATTGTTAACGCTCACATCGCTGCCGGCACCGCTGCCGACCGCGCATGCTCGCGTGCTCTCGTGCGTCCCCACCCGTGGCACCGCCCCCGCGCCTGCCGCGCACCAGCCGCCCGAACGGAGTCCCATGCCTGAGTTGACTCGTCGCACCGCCCTCGGTGGAGCGCTCGCTCTGGTCGCGTCCGCGTCCGTCCTCAACGCCCCGGCCGCCTCCGCAGCCATCACGCCCGCCGCGTACGTGATGGGCTACTTCGCGGAGTCCCCGAACTGGGAGGTCGCCTCCTACGGGCTGCACCTGGCCGTCAGCCGCGACGGGCTGGAGTGGACCCCGCTCAACCAGAACAACCCCGTCGTGCTCCCGACGGCCGGCACGGGCGGGCTGCGGGACCCCTACATCCACCGCAAGCAGGACAACACCTTCGTCGTGCTCGCGACGGACCTGAAGGGCACGAACTGGGCCGAGCAGAACCAGTACATCCACGTCTGGGACTCCACCGACCTGCGCAGCTTCACCGGCTACCGCCGCATCAAGCTGCACTCCCTGCCGACGCACTCGTGGGCGCCGGAGGTCATCTGGGACGCCGGCCGCAGGCAGTACGGCATCGTCTACTCCGCCAACGACGGCAACCGCAACGTGCTCATGGTGAACTACACGACGGACTTCCGGACCGTCGGCGGCCACCAGGTCTACTTCGACCCCGGCTTCAACGTGATCGACGGCAGCTTCGCCTTCCACAACGGCATGCACTACCTGTACTTCAAGCGGGAGCACGACTTCACGCTGATGGGAGCGCGGTCCTCCTCGCTGGCACCGGGCAGCTTCGACCGGGGCGTCTTCACCGGCGCCTACCGCGGACCCATCGGCACCGAGGCGCCCACCGTGGTCAAGGCGATCGGCCAGAACGTCTGGTACCTCTGGGGCGACAACTGGGCCCCGCGCAACGGCTACGCCACCGTGTGGCGCACCACCGACCTGGCGGCCGGCACGTGGTCCCCGGTGAGCAACGCGAACTTCACCCAGCCCATGCACGGCAAGCACCAGACGATCACCGAGATCACCCAGGTCGAGTACGACAACCTGCTCGCGCGCTGGGGAACCCCGGCCTGGAACCGGCTGAAGTCGCACAACTTCCCCGACCACTTCGTCCGGCACGCGAACAACGTCGGCCGGATCGACCAGTACCCGTTCGACCCGTACCGGGACTCGATGTGGCGCCTGGTTCCCGGCCTGGCCGCTTCGACGGGGGTGTCGTTCGAGTCGGTGAACTTCCCCGGCCGGTTCCTGCGGCACTCCGGGTTCGTGGTGGGACTCGCCCCGAACGACGGCAGCGCCGGGTTCCGTGCGGACGCCACCTTCCACCGCACCTCCGGGCTCGCGGACTCGAGGTGGACGTCGTTCCGCTCGCACAACTTCCCCACCCGCTACCTGCGGCACTCCGCCTTCGCGCTGCGCATCGACGAGATCTCCTCGGCATCCGCGCTGGGCGACCGCCGCGACGCCACCTTCCGCATCGGCTACTGACCCCACCGCACGCCGAGCAGCAGGAGGGGCCCGGCCCGTCCCGTCCTCCACGGACGCGACGGGCCGGGCCCCTCCTGCCACACTGGTCGAGGCACTCAGGGGCGAGCTGCCGCCGCGGCGCGCCCCGCCCCGACCGGGACGGAGACGGCACCATGACGGTTCCCCAGCTCGACGCCGGGACCATGGGGGTGGGCCACAGCGGCTCCCCGGACCCGCGACAGGCCGCGCGGGAGTGCGTGCAGGCCGCCCTGGCCGGCCGGACACCGCAGCCCGGCGACCTTCTCGTCGTCTTCACCACCGTGGGCGAGGACGTGCCCGCCTTCTTCGACGAGGCGGCGGCAGCGGCGGGGGCAGCCACCGTGGTCGGATGCTCCGCGTACGGCTGCTACACGACCGAGGCGCCCGGGGTGGGTGGCTGCAGCGCCGCGTACCTGCCCGCCGGGGACCTCACCTTCGGCGTCGGCACCGCCGAGAGCCTCGGCTCCGACATCGCCGCAGCCACCGAGGCGGCGGTGGTGCAGGCACGGGCCGACGCCGGCGGCTCGGGCGAGCACGACGCCCTCCTGCTGATGTCGGACGGCCTGGCCGGGGACCAGCGCGAGGTGCTGCGGGGCGCCTACCGCGCCGCCGGAGCCCAGGTGGCCATCGTCGGCGGGGCCGCGGCGGACTCCCTCACCCAGACGGGCACCTACCAGTACGCGCGGGGCCGCACCCTGACCAACGGGGTGGTGGCCCTGTGGATCAACTCCCGGCGTCCCGTGGGCATCGGGGTGGCCCACGGGTGGCGTCCCGTGGGGGACCTGATGGTGGTGACGCGCGCCAGCGGCAACGTCGTCCACGAGCTGGACGGGCGCCCGGCCCTCGAGGCGTACCTGGAGATGCGCGCCGACGCGGAGGCCGAGTTCGGAGCGCAGGACGCCCCGGCGCGCTCCCTCGCGGAGCGCCTCATGGACGGGCCGCTGGGCCTGCCCACGACGGCCGGCGGCTACGACGTCCGCCACATCTTCGGGGAGGGCCCCGACGGCGGGCTCGTGATGTTCGGCTACGTCAGCGACAACGCCGTCGTGCAGGTCATGACGACCAGCCACGACGAACTGCTGGCGGCCGCGCAGGAGGCCACGGCCGTCGCGACGCGGGCCATCGGCCGCGTGAGCCGCGGCGCGCTGGTCTTCTCCTGCACCGCGCGCCTGGCCAACCTGGGCGAGAAGGTGGTGGAGGAGGGACCGGCCATCGCCCGCGGCCTCGACGGGGCGCCCGCGTGCGGCCTCTTCACCTACGGGGAGTTCGGCCGCAGCACGGGGTCCAGCGGTTTCCACAACGCCACCGTGACCGTCCTGGCCGTGTGACGGAGCAGCCGTGAGCACGTTCGAGCCCGAGCAGACCGCTGCCGAGCTGCTGGCGGAGGTGACGCGGCTGCGGGCGGAGAACGAGCGGCTGCGCCAGCGCAACGCCACGGCCCAGGCCCGTGCGGCGCAGGCCCTCAGCCGCGCCACCCGCCTCGCCCAGGTCGTCAGCGTGCTGGGGCAGCTCACGGACGTCGACGAGGTCCTCGACCGCGCGGCCAGCGAGATCGCCGAGCTGTTCGGAGCGGACATCCTCGTCATCTGGCTCGGGACGCGGGCGGACCAGCCCGCCACCGCGTGGGGCATGCGCCCCGGCGCCCCGCCCCCGGTGCTGTCCCTGTCGGAGGCCGACACCGCGCGCCTGGTGGAGGTCCCGATCCTCGTCGGCCCTGTCGCGGAGTGCTCCGTGCCGGAGGCGGTGCGCGCCTACGAGCCGGCGCACGTGGCGTGGATCAGGCTCAGCCACCGCCGCGACGACCTGGGCACGATGCTCCTGGTGCGCCGGGCGGACCAGCCCTTCGACAGCTCGGACACGCTGGAGCTGCGCGCCGTCGCCACCCGCGTCGCGCTCGCCATCGACAACGGGCGGCTGCAGCGCCGCTCGCAGGAGCGCCTGGAGCGGCTGGAGCGGCTCTACGAGCGCACCGCCCAGCTCGTGGGGATGCTCGAACTCGGGGAGATCGCCCGGCTCCTGGCATCGGTGGCCCTGCAGGAACTGCCTGTGACCGGCGCCGAGATCTGCATCGAGCGTCCCGGGGCCGGCGCCGAGCACGCGGCCTCGGGCAGCCTCGCGGGGGACGGCTCGACGGAGGGGGCCGGGGACGCCGCCGTCCGGAGGGCACCGCTGACCCTCATGGAGCCCGCGACGGGCTGGCTGGGGGTGGCGGACCTCGACGAGGACGACTCCGAGGCCGTCGACCTGCTGCACCACATCGCCGACCTCGCCAACCTCGTGGTCGGCAAGGCGTTGCTCTTCGACGCCACCCGGACGCAGGCGCAGTACGACGCGATGACCGGTCTGGCCAACCGCGCCCTGTTCATGGACCGGCTGGAGGAGAGCCTGCAGCGCGCCCGGCGCTACCAGCACCTGGTCGGGCTCATCTTCGTCGACCTCGACAAGTTCAAGCAGGTCAACGACACCCTGGGCCACGCCGCCGGCGACGAGCTGCTCGTCACCGTGGCGCACCGCCTCCGGGACGCCGTGCGGGCGACGGACACCGTGGCACGCCTCGGCGGTGACGAGTTCGTGGTGCTCTGCGATCGGATCGACAGCACCGAGAACCTGCGGGTCCTCGCCGGGCGGCTGAGCACCCGGGTGCAGGAGCCGGCGACGATCGCGGGGCAGGAGATGCGGCCCGGGGCGAGCATGGGGGTCGCCGACACGGAGACGTCCGGCTACGAGTCAGCCGTGCTGCTGGCCGGGGCCGACGCGGCGATGTACGAGGACAAGGCCGACCGGCGCAGGCGCTGACGGGCCCCGCGGGGTCGAGGGGCTCCGCGGCCGGACGGCCGCGGAGCCCCTCGACGGGTCACTCGGCGCCGGCGCTGCGCGCCCGCGGGAGTCGCTGCGTGGGGGGCAGGATCCAGGCCGTCGTGTCCGGCGGCAGCAGGGTGCGACCGCGGGCGTCGGTCCCCAGGTGGTCGCTGGCGAGGAGGACGTCGGAGCCGGCCGGCAGGACGACGGGGCCGGGACCGTACGCGGTGATCACGAGGACCTCGCGGTTGCGCAGCGCCACGACCTCGGAGGGGTCGGTGTCGGCCAGCTCGACGCAGTCCAGGCCACCGGAGGCCAGGCCCAGGTGCCGGCGCAGCGCCACCGCCTGGCGGTAGAGCTCGTACGTCGACCCGGCCACGCCGCGCTGGGCGTCCAGGGCGTAGCGGCCGTAGCCCTCCGGCTGCGGCAGCCAGGCGCTGCCCGTCGGGGAGAACCCGAAGCCGGGCTCGGCGGCCGACCACGGCAGCGGGACGCGGCAGCCGTCGCGGCCCGTCTCCCGGTCGCTGCCGGCGTCGGCGGTGCGGAACCACGCCGGGTCCTGGCGCACCTCGTCCGGCATGGTGGTGTGGTCGGGCAGGCCGAGCTCCTCGCCCTGGTACAGGTAGGCGGCCCCGGGCAGGGCGAGCATCTGCAGGGTGGCCGCCCGCGCACGGCGCAGGCCGAGCTCCTCGTCGGGCTGCTCGTCGGAGGCGGCGATGCCCTTGGGCATGGAGCCGGCTTCGCTCAGGCCGAAGCGGGAGGCGTGCCGGACGACGTCGTGGTTGGACAGCACCCACGTCGTGGGGGCGCCCACGGCGTCGGAGGCCTCGAGGGAGTCGATGATCGACTGCCGGGCCTCCTCGGCGTCCCACCTGCTCGTGAGGTAGGTGAAGTTGAAGGCCTGGTGCATCTCGTCGGGGCGGACGTAGCGGGCGATGCGGGGCAGGTGCTCGATCCACGCCTCGGCCACCAGCACGCGCTGGCCCGGGTAGGTGTCGAGCAGGCGGCGCCAGGAGCGGTAGATCTCGTGCACGCCCTCCTGGTCGAACATCGGGCCGGTGCCGCTGTCGCGGGAGCCCTCGACCATGGCGGTGTAGCCGCTCCAGTCGGGCAGGCCGTCGGCCTTGACGAGGCCGTGGGCCACGTCGACGCGGAAGCCGTCGACGCCGCGGTCCAGCCAGAAGCGCAGGATGGACTCGAACTCCTCGTGCACCTCGGGGTTGGACCAGTCCAGGTCCGGCTGGCGGGAGTCGAACATGTGCAGGTACCACTCCCCCGGCTCCCCGTCGGGTCCGGTGGTCCGCGTCCACGCCGGTCCCCCGAAGATCGACTTCCAGTTGTTCGGGGGGAGCTCGCCCGCGGCGCCGCGGCCGGGGCGGAAGATGTAGCGGCCGCGCTCGGCGCTGCCCGGGGCCGCGGCGAGGGCCTGGCGGAACCAGGCGTGCTCGTCGGAGGTGTGGTTGGGGACGAGGTCGATGATGATCCGCAGGCCGAGGGAGTGCGCCCGGCCGAGGAGGTCGTCGAAGTCGGTGAGGGTGCCGAAGAGGGGGTCGATGTCGCGGTAGTCGGCGACGTCGTAGCCGGCGTCCACCTGCGGCGAGCGGTAGAACGGCGAGATCCAGACCGCGTCGACGCCGAGCTCCGCGAGGTGCTCCAGGCGCGAGGTGATGCCGGGCAGGTCGCCGATGCCGTCGCCGTCGGAGTCGGCGAAGGAGCGCGGGTACACCTGGTAGACGACGGCAGTGCGCCACCACTCCGCCCCGGGGGTGGCAGGGTGGACCGGGTGGAGGTCGACCCACGGGGCGGTGGAGACATCGAGCAGGGCGTCCATGGTGGTCCTCCTGGGAGCGCTGGAACCTCGCCGCGGCGTCGTCGCCGCCGGCGCGCGACCCGGCGCGCTGGAACGGCGAGCCAGGTGGGGACGGGGGCCGTGGTCGGCGTTCCCGCGAGAGAAGCAGGACACACCCGCTCACCCGGGTGCGCCAAACCTCGCGCTGAAAACCTTGCAAGCGATCCGACAGGGCCGCAAGATGTTGCAATCGAACGGTGCCGCACCGCACCGCCGGGCACCCCGGCCGAGCCTGACGGGGAGATCGGATGACACGCCGGCGCACCAGCCTCGCCGACATCGCGGCCCGCGCAGGGGTCAGCCAGGCGACGGTCAGCCGCGCCCTCAACGGCCGGCCGGGCGTGGCCCAGGCCACCCGCGAGCGCATCGCCGCGGCGGTGGAGGGCCTCGGCTACCAGCGCCTCACCGTGCCGCAGGCGCACCCCGCGGGCCTCGTCGGCGTCGTCGTCCCGGAGATCGACAACCCGGTCTTCCCGGCGCTCGGGCAGGCCGTGGGGCGGGTGCTGGTGGCCTCCGGCCTGAGCTGGGCCCTGTTCTCGCAGGGTCCCGGCGGCCTCGACGAGGACCAGTGCACGACGACGCTGCTCGGCCACGGCGCCTGCGGGGCGGTGATGGTCAGCGGCCTGCACGCCGACCTCTCGGCCGACGCCTCCCGCTACGCGCTGCTGCGGGAGCGCGGCCTGGCGCTGGTGACGGTCAACGGCTACCGGCCCACCGCGGGGGTGCCGTCGTTCTCCGTGGACGACCGGGAGGGCATGACGCAGGTCCTGCGCCACCTCGTGCGGCTGGGGCACCGCCGCATCGGCCTGGCCGTCGGCCCCCCGCACTACGTCACCACGGCGCGCAAGGTGGGGGCGTTCCGGGCGGCGCACCGGGTGGTGCTCGGCCACGACGCGCCGCCAGCGCTGCTCGCGCACGCGCCCTTCGGCCTCGCCGGCGGCCGGGCGGCGGCCGGTGCGCTGGCCGCCGCCGGTGCCAGCGCGGTCGTCTGCGGCTCCGACCTGACCGCCCTGGGAGCCGTGGAGGCGCTGCGCGCCAGGGGCCTGCGGGTCCCGGAGGACGTCTCGGTGGTCGGCTCCGACGACTCCCCGCTCATGGCGCACACCGATCCGGCGCTGACGACGGTGCGCATGCCGGTGGAGGAGCTGGCCGCGGCGGCGGTGGGCGCGCTGCTGGGTCAGCTCGAGGGCGAGGCGGTGGAGCCCTCGGACACGCTGATCGCCCCGCAGCTCACCGTCCGCCGCTCGACGGCGCCTCCCGGCGCGGGCTCGCTCAGCTCGCCGCGACGGCCGTGGAGGAGCGCACGATGAGCTCGGGCCGGAAGAGGAACTCCCCCCGCGGCGTGGGGTGACCGAGGATCTCGTCGACGAGCGCACGCACGGCGGCGTCGCCGATGGCCTGGACCGACTGGCGGATCGTCGTGAGCGGCGGGTCGGTGAAGGCCATCAGGGAGGAGTCGTCGGAGCCGACCACCGAGACGTCCTCCGGGACCCGCAGGCCCCGGTCGCGCACGGCGCGGATGGCGCCCAGGGCCATCAGGTCGGATCCGCAGGCGATCGCGGTGACGCCCCGGTCCAGCAGGCGGTGGGCGGCGGCCACCCCGCCCTCGACCGAGAAGATCGTGTGCTCGACGTGGGCCTCGGCGCCCTCGCCCAGGTGCCGGCGCACGGCCGGCTCGAAGGCGGCGGTGCGGCGCTGGACGGGCCGGAAGCGCTCCGGGCCGGTGGCCAGGCCGATGCGCCGGTGCCCCAGGCCCGCCAGGTGGCTGACGGCCAGGTCCATCGCGGCGGCGTCGTCGTTGGACAGGCACGGCACGTCGAGGCCCTCGACGAAGCCGTTGACGAGCACGATGGGCAGCCGCCGCTCGTGCAGGGCCACGTAGCGGGAGGCGTCGCTGGTGGTGTCGGCGTGCAGGCCGGAGACGAAGACGACTCCTGCCACGCCGCGGTCCAGCAGCATGCGCAGGTAGTCGTCCTCCTGGATGCCCCCGGGGGTCTGGGTGCACAGCAGCGGCATGTAGCCGCTGACGACGAGTCCGGTCTCGATGACCTGGGCGAAGGTGGGGAACACCGGGTTGCTCAGCTCGGGGACGATCAGCCCCACCAGGCCCGCGGCCGATTCCCTCAGCCGGGACGGGCGGTCGTAGCCGAGCACGTCCAGGGCGGTGAGGACCGCCTGGCGCGTGGCCTCCGACACACCGGGCCGGTCGTTGAGGACGCGACTCACCGTGGCTTCGCTGACGCCCGCCTGTGCCGCCACGTGGGCGAGTCGTGCAGTCACGCTCCGGAAGGTAGCGCACCCGTGGGCCTGAAATCTGCCTGCAAGCCGCTTCCGGTTCCTGCAATTTCTTGCTACGTTTCGCGTGTTCTGACGACGGGGTCGGACTCGAACGATCGAGCCGCTCCCCCGGGTCCCACCCCCACCGCCACGTGGAGCTCCCCCATGACCACCTCCTCGAAGCTGCTGCGCACCCTGGCCCTCACCGCCTGCCTCGGCCTGTCCGTCACCGCGTGCGGGTCGAACGGGGCCCAGCCCGCGCAGAACGAGCCCAGCTCCTCCTCCACCAGCACCCCCAGCGAGAGCGAGACCGGCGCCCCCGAGCGCGCCGGCGCCGACCTCGTCATCTGGGCGGACGACCTGCGCGCCAAGGCCCTGAAGGGCGTCGCGGAGGAGTTCGGCGAGGCCAACGGGATCACCGTCGCGGTCCAGGCCGTCTCCGAGGACCTGCAGACCAACTTCGTCACCGCCAACACCGCGGGCAACGGCCCCGACGTCGTCGTCGGCGCCCACGACTGGATCGGCAACATGGTCCAGAACAGCGCGATCGACCCGCTGAACCTCCCCGAGGCCCAGCAGGCGGAGTTCAGCGACATCGCCCTCAAGGGTGTGACGTTCGACAGCAAGACCTACGGCGTCCCCTACGCGGTCGAGTCCATCGCCCTCTTCCGCAACACCGACCTCGTGCCGGACGCCCCCGCCACCGTCGAGGACCTCGTCGCCAGCGGCAAGGCCTCCGGAGCGGAGAACCCCCTCTGCCTGCAGCAGGGCCAGGAGGGCGACGCGTACCACATGTACCCGCTCTACAGCTCCGCCGGCGGCTACCTGTTCGGCCAGACCCCCGAGGGCGACTACGACCCCACGGACCTCGGCGTCGGCGGCCCCGGCTCCATCGCCGCCGCGGAGAAGGAGGCGTGGCTGGCCAAGGAGGGCGCGCTGAAGACCTCCATCACCGGCGACAACTCCATCTCCCTCTTCGCCGAGGGCAAGTGCGCCTACCTGGTCTCCGGCCCCTGGGCCACCGCCGACGTGAAGAAGGCGGGCATCAACTACGCCCTCAGCCCCATCCCCGGCTTCGCCGGCATGGAGCCCGCCCAGCCTCTCACCGGCGTCCAGGCGTTCTACGTGGCGAGCAAGGGCAAGAACAAGGCCTTCGCCGAGCAGTTCCTCCTCGACGCCGCCGCCACCCCCGAGACGATGGACGCCCTCTACGAGGCGGAGCCCCGCCCCTCGGCCCTGAAGGACGCCCTCGCCAAGCAGACGGCCGCCGACGCCGACACCGCGGTGTTCGCCCAGGCCGCCGAGGGCGGGCAGATCCTCCCCGCGATCCCGGCCATGGCCGGTGTCTGGGAGCCCCTGGGCAAGGCCCACGCCGCCATCATCAACGGCGCCGACCCCGCGCAGACCATGACCTCGGCCGGCGACGCCATCCGCGCCGCCATCGGCTGACCCGAGCCCCGAGGCTCCTCAGCGACCGTCCGCCGCGCTGCGTTCCCCGCGCGCGGCGGGCGGTACTCCAACTCCCGGGCGGTGGCCCTGATCTGGACCGTCCTGATCAGGGTCACCGCCCGGGTCGCACCACCCCCGGTGCCCCCGCGCCCTCCCGCCGGCACCACGGCCGCCCGCACACCCGAGGTGAGACAGCCCCATGCCCGCTCGCACCCATGCTCCGACGGAGGCGTCCCTCCCGCGGACCGCCACCGCCGGGACCGGCCCCGACGGCCCGGGCCGGAAGCCGGCCCCCGCGCACCGCTCGCTGTCCGCGACCACCATCGCGATCCGCGTCGCACTCCTCGGAGCCGTCGCCGCCGTCGTGGTCTGGCTCGTCCCGGTCCTGGTGGCGCAGGAGCGCTGGATCGGGCTCGCCGGGCTGCTCCTCGGCGCCGCCGCCCTCGGGGCCGTGTACTCCACCAGCCGCCTCGTGCCGGCCAAGTACCTGCTCCCCGGCACGCTCTTCCTGCTCGCGCTGATCATCTACCCGATCATCGCCACGCTGCAGCTGTCGTTCACCAACTTCGGTGACGGCAAGCGCGGCACCAAGGAGGAGGCGATCGCGAGCATCATCGGCAGCTCGGTCGAGCAGCTGCCGGACTCCCCCGTCTACGCCCTCAGCGTCGGCACCCAGGGCTCGACGACGGACGGGCCGTTCACGTTCTTCCTCGTCGACGCCGAGTCCGGCGAGGTCAGCAGGGGTGACGCGGAGGGACTCGTCGACGTCCCCGCCGACGAGGTCGAGGTGGCCAAGGGCAGGGTCGTCGAGGCCGACGGCTACACCATCCTGACCCCCCGCGAGGTCAACGCCGCAGGCCCCGTCGTGCAGGAGTTCACGGTCCCCACCGAGAACGGCGCCATCCGCGCCCAGGGCGTGGCCCGCGCCTTCGAGGGGCGCACCGCCCTGCAGTACGACGAGGCGGCCGACCGGATCATCGACACCCGCACCGGCGAGAGCTACGGCATCGGCCTCGTCGGCGACAGCGAGTTCTTCGTCAAGGAGGACGGCGCCCCCGCCTTCTCCCAGAGCTGGCTGCAGGGCGTCGGCACCGCCAACTACGAGCGCATCTTCACCAACGACGTCATCATCAAGGACTTCCTGCGCATCTTCGCGTGGACCCTGGCGTTCGCGGCCCTGTCGGTGGGACTGGCGTTCGGGCTGGGTCTCGCGCTCGCCGTCATCCTCAACGACAGCAGGATCCGCGGGCAGCGGCTGTACCGCTCGCTCCTGATCCTGCCCTACGCGGTGCCCGCCGTGATCGCGATCCTGGTGTGGTCGAGCTTCTACAACCGCGACTTCGGCCTCATCAACGAGACGCTGGGCATGCGGCTGGACTGGTTCGGGGACCCGTGGCTGGCGAAGGCCGCGATCCTGCTGACGGGCACGTGGATGGGCTACCCCTACATGTTCATCGTCTGCACCGGAGCGCTGCAGTCCGTGCCCTCGGAGCTGCGCGAGGCGGCCGTCATGGACGGCGCCCGGCCGTTCACGGCCTTCCGCAAGATCATCCTTCCGCTGCTGATGGTCCCGGTCGCGCCGCTGCTGGTGGCGTCCTTCGCCTTCAACTTCAACAACTTCAACCTCATCGCGCTGCTCACCGAGGGCGGCCCGTTCACGGCGGACAACCCCTACGCCGGCGGGACGGACATCCTCATCAGCTACACCTACCGGCTGGCCTTCGGCGGAGCCGGCGCGCAGTTCGGCTTCGCGGCGGCCGTCTCGGTGCTGCTGTTCATCCTGACCGCTGTGATCGCTGCCGGGCAGTTCCGCGCCACGCGCGCGCTCGAGGACGTGAACTGAGGACACCATGACGACTCCGATCACCACCCCCGGCACGGCGATCGCCGGCACCACGGCCGCCTCCCTCGGCTCCCCCACCCCGGCCCCCAGGCGCCCGGACCGCGCCCGCTGGGTCCGCGAGGTCGGCTGGCGCCACCTCGTGGCGCTGGCCGCCGTGGCCTTCGCGATCTTCCCGCTCCTCTTCGTCGTCTCGGCGTCGCTGAACCCGATCGGGACGGTCGCCAGCACCAGCATCATCCCCCGGCAGATCAGCTTCGAGAACTTCACGCGGCTGCTGTCCGGCGAGCGCGGCCCGTTCCTGCGGTGGTACCTCAACACGCTGATCCTCTGCACCCTGGTCTCGGCGGCGCAGGTCCTGTGCAGCGCCCTGGCGGCCTACGCCTTCTCCCGCTTCCGCTTCCGCGGGCGGCGCACCGGCCTGCTGGCCCTGCTGCTGATCCAGATGTTCCCGCAGTTCCTCGCGGTGATCGCGCTCTTCTCGATGTTCGCGGGCATCGGGGAGATCGTGCCGGCGCTCGGGCTGAACTCCATCCTCGGCTACGGCCTCGTGCTGATGGGCGGGGCCCTGCTGCAGGTGTGGCTCATCAAGGGCTTCTTCGACACCGTGCCCCGCGACCTCGACGAGGCGGCGATGCTGGACGGCGCCAGCCACGCGCAGGCGTTCTTCCGCATCATCCTGCCGCTGGTGACGCCGATCCTCGCGACCACCGGGCTGCTCGCCTTCATCGGCGTGGCCAACGAGTTCATCATCGCGAGCATCTTCCTCACCGACGCGGAGTCGAAGACCCTGGCGACCGGCCTCTACGGGATCATCGACGGTGACCGCAGCAACAACCTCGGTCTCTTCGCGGCCGGTTCGGTGCTGTTCAGCATCCCCGTGATCATCCTGTTCCAGTACCTGCAGCGCTTCATCACCGGCGGTCTCACCGCGGGCGCCGTCAAGGGCTGAGCGTCGACCGCCCGCACGGGCGCGGAGGAGGGACCGGGGGCCGGTGGCGGCCCCCGGTCCCTCCTCCGTTCCGGGCACGAGCAGCCGGACCGCGGCGCCGGGCTCACAGCACCGGCACGCACTCCCCGCGCCCCAGCTCCGCCAGCCCCGCCAGGTCGCCCGGCCCGAAGGTCACGACCTCGCTGCCCGACGCGTGCATGAGCTGCCCCGGGTCCTCGACGTGGCCCAGGCCCACGACGTGCCCGAACTCGTGCAGCACGATCGCCCGCGCCCGCTCCTCACTCCCCGGCGCGGCGAGCAGCTCGCCGAAGACGGTGGCGTTCAGCTCCACCGTGCCGCTGACGTACACCCACGCACCGTCCGGTGCCGTCACGGGACGGGGGGCCGCCCGGCCGCCCAGCCCGCGCATCTCCGGCTCCTCCGCGGGGGTCGACCACACCACGAGCACCGGCGCCCAACGGTTCCCGTAGCGCTCGGGCTGCAGCGGTGCGCGCTCCGCGGACGGCGCCTCGTCCGTGACCCCGTCGTAGACGAAGCGCAGGCCGGTCGCCGCCGCCACCTCGTCCAGCGCGCCGGTGAGCAGCGCCTCGGCGCCGGGCGGGGCGCCGTCCGGGCGCATGACGACGTGCACCGGCCGGCACGGGTCCCAGGCGATGGGGGTCGTCCCGTCCCGTTGCAGGTGCGCCGGCATCCAGCCCGCGCCCGACGCGGGGGCGTGCTCCGCCGGCCGCGCCGGCGCCCCCTGCCGGGGACCCGGCCCGCTGCGCGCGGGGACGGCACCGTCCGGAGCGTCCGGCAGCACCCCCGCCCCCGAGACCGCGACGATCCCCGCGAGCAGCGCCAGGCAGCCGACGCCGAGCGCCGCGGTGCGCCGGCGCCTGCGACGCCGCCCCCGGGGACCGGCACCGCCGTACGTGGGCGCCGACCGCCACCCGCTGCGCTGGGGCGCCCTGCCCGTCGCCTCGTCCAGCACCCACTGCGGCACGCGCCCCGTCGGGGACCGCGGCACGTCAGGCAGGCCGTCCCGCCCCAGGCGGGGGCGGACCGGGGCCTCGAGGTCTGCGTACCGGGGGTCCACCGCGATGCTCCGCTCCGCTTGGGCGACGTCGTCCCGCCCGGCCGTCGCGGCGGGAGGGGCCGGCCGGGGCAGCGGCCGACCCTCGCAGGATGGCGGCGCCGCGACCGGGCTCCGCACCGCAGCCGTACCGGTTCACCCGCCCGGCGCCACCGGCTCCCCCACCCGGGTGCCCGCACGATCACGGCGCGCCACGGCGGCGCGGAGGTCATAGCGTGCTGTGCGGACCCGGCACCGGACCGCCCGCCACGGCGGCCGGCGCCCCGGACGACAAGGAGGCACGATGGACGAGAAGCAGCTCCTCCAGCGCATCCAGGAACTCGTCGACGAGGAGCACCGCCTGCGCCAGCAGCTGCAGGACGGGCAGATCGACGAGTCCGAGGAGCACGCACGCCTGCGACAGGCGGAGGAGCAGCTCGACCAGGCGTGGGACCTGCTCCGCCAGCGGCGCGCCCGCAGGGACGCCGGCCTCAACCCCGACGACGTCGACCCGCGTCCCGTCCCCGAGGTGGAGGACTACGAGCAGTAGCCCCCGCGGCTCAGCGCGGCCCGGGTCGGCGCGACCCGGGTCAGCGCAGGTCCACCACGAGGGGCCGGTGGTCGGACAGCGGAACGCAGGGGGCCTCCGCCGCCGCGACCTCGCCCACGTCGCCGCGGGCCAGGACGTGGTCCAGCTGGCGGTGCGGTGCGTGGGCCGGGAACGTCGGGACCTGCGCCAGCGAGCGCAGGCCCGTGACGCGCTCCGGCTCGCCGCTGTCCATGTTGAGGTCCCCGGTGAGCAGCAGCGGCTCCGGGCAGCACCCCGACACCGCGCGCATCAGCCGCCGCAACTGCCAGGAGTTCCACCGCGGCACGAACGACAGGTGGGTGTTCACCACGGTGATGAGCCCGCGCGGCCCCTCGACGACCGCTGCGACCGCCACGCGCGGCTCGTCGTGCGCGAGGACGGGCCAGCGCCTGTCGGGGAACTTCACCGGCATGCGCGTCGGAGGAGCCGGCAGGCGCACCGTCTCCCAGGAGTGCACCGGCAGCCGGGACAGCAGGGCGATCCCGTAGGTCGCCGAGCCGGGCTGCTCGTCCCCCGTCGCGGCCATCCACGTGGCCCCGGGAGTTCCCCTCAGCGCCGCCACGAACTGGTGCTCCGGCGCCCCCATCGCCTCGGCCGCCACGGCCGTCAGGTCCGCGCCGAACGAGCGCGGCTGGTCCCGGTCCACCTCCTGCAGCCCGAGGACGTCGGCGTCGAGGTCCTTCACCGCCGCCGCGAACCTGTCGAGGTCGACACGGTCGTCCTCGGGGGACCGGCCGTGGAGGATGTTGAACGTCGCCACGCGCACCCGGCCAGTCTGCCCCGCGCGAGCGCGGGGTGCCCTCCCGAACGCGCTGCCGCGCTGGCCGAGCGGGCCGGTGCCCCGTCGGGGAAGATGCTGGGGTGACGCAGCTCGAACAGGTCGTGCAGGAGCGCAGGGCCCTGCGGGAGGCCCTCAAGCGCACCGCGGTGGCGCTGAAGCGCAGCGATCTCGGCTTCTGCCTCTGCGGTGGCTACGCGGCCTGGGCCCGCGGGGGGCCCGAGTCCGAGCACGACGTGGACTTCCTCATCGCCGAGGACGACGTCGACCGGGCGATCGAGGTGCTGCGGGAGGCCGGGCTGGAGGTGGAGCGCCCGCCGGAGGACTGGCTGTTCAAGGTCTGGACGGACGGCGTGTTCGTCGACGTCCTGTTCCGCCTCGCCGGAACGCCGGTCGACCGGGAGCTGGTCCAGCAGGCCGACGAGCTGGAGGTCCTCTCCGTGCGGATGCCGGTGCTGCGGGCCACGGAGCTCTTCACGTCGAAGCTGCTGGCGCTGTCGGAGCACTTCTGCAACTACTCGCGGATGCTGCCGGTGGCCCGGGCGCTGCGCGAGCAGGTCGAGTGGGACCGGGTGCGCGCCGATGTCGACCACCACCCCTACGCCGCGGCGTTCCTGTTCCTCCTGGAGCGCCTCGACGTGCTGCCCCGCACCGAACCCGGCTCGCCCTCCGCCGCCTGACCGCTCCCGGTCCGGCCGCTCCGCGAACCAACCCGTCCGACCCGGGCGGCTCGCCCTCAGCGCTCCTGCGGCACCGGCTCGGCGGGCAGGGTGAGCGTGCGGTCGCCGGGGAGACTGATCATCCGGTAGCCGCCGAGCCCCGCGTACTGCGGAGGCACGATGGCCACCGGCGCCGGCAGCGAGCGCACGGGGACGTCGTGCAACCCGACCCGCCCGAGCACCACCAGGTCACCGGCCACCGCGCGGTGCTGCAGGACGTCGCGCAACCGCCCCTCCGCCAGTTCGCTGCGGGCGGGACGGCGCAGGACCGCGTCCAGGGCGGTCGCCGTCCGCCGGTGCCGGGACAGCGCCTCCTCGTGCGCCCGGCTCCGCTCGGAGTCGTGGTCGATCAGGCGCAACGGTCCCACGCCCCAGGGCGTCACCACCCGGGCCCGGACCCGCCCGGTCCGCGCCCGCAGAGCCGCCCAGCGCCCCACGGCCTCGTCGTCGTCCGCCATCACGAGCAACTGGCGCACCGGCGCGTCGACCACGGCGGGGCCGACCACGACCAGCGGGCACGGGCAGTTGCGCACCCCGCCCCGCAGCACGCGGCCGGAGCCGAAGCCCAGGGGTCCGAGGCGCCGCCCCGCACCGAGCACCAGGACCCGGCTGCCTGCGGCGGCGTCCATCAGGGCCACGGCCGGATCACCCCGCACGCTGCGCACCACGACGTCCGGTTCGCGTCCCCCGCTGCTGCGGCGCTGCTCGGCGAGCGCCTCGCGCACGGTCGAGGATGCGCCCGTGACGTGGCCACCGGGCATCCGGGGCAGGCCCAGCAGGTTCGGCGGGTCAACCGCCACGACGTCGAGCCCGCACCCCCAGGTCTGCGCCTCGCGCAGCGCCCACCGCAAGGCGGCCCGGGAGGCCTCCGACCCGGAGTAGCCCACCGTCAGCGGTGCACCGCCGCCCGGGGCCGCGCCGGCCGCGCTCGTCTGAGGACCGCTGAACTCCGGACCGGTCATGGCCCCTCCACCCTCGAACCGACCGGTGGCCGCCCCCTCGGGGGGACGGCCACCGGTGTCGCTACGGCACCTCGTGTGCGTAGTCGTCCTCGTCGAGGGGCACGGGCTCTGGTCGCTCCGGGTCCTCGAGGGGACGGTCGGCCGCGTCGGTGACGTCGGGTTCCGCGGGCAGATCCTCCGCGGGGTCCTCCACCATCACCGGCGGGGCGGGTGCGTACTCCTCGGCATCCCAGGGGATGCCGTCGATGTTCGTCAGCGGGTCCAGCGGCACGGCGCCTCCTCTCGCAGGCCGTCGGCGGATCTCGTGCACCACTCCTCGGATCGGCTGCCAGGTCTCACGGCCTCCTTCGATGGTGCTCCCGTCGGCGCTGCACGGCAAGAGGAACGGCACGACCGATCCCCTCGCCGCGCCGGCGGGACTAACCCACCACGACGATCAGGTCACCGCCCTGGACCTGCGACACCTCCGGCACCGCGATCCGGCTGACCCGGCCGGCGACGGGCGTGGTGATCGACGCCTCCATCTTCATCGCCTCGATGGTCGCCACGGCCTGCCCGGCCGCCACCTCGTCGCCGACGGCGACCCGCACCGTCACCGCACCCGCGAAGGGCGCAGCGACCTGCCGCGGGTCGGTGGGGTCGGCCTGCTCGGCCTCCTTGACGTCCGCCTCCACCGAGCGGTCGCGGACCTGGACGGGGCGCAGCTGCCCGTTGAGGGTGGTCATGACCGTGCGCATCCCCCGCTGGTCGGGGTCGGAGACCGCCTCCAGCCCGACGAGCACGTTCACGCCCCGCTCGAGCTCCACGACCTCCTCGCGCCCCGTCTGCAGGCCGTGCAGCCAGGCGGGGGTGCGGATCACCGAGACGTCGCCGAAGTCGTGGCGGCTGTCGGCGAGCACCTTCGTGGGGCCGGGGAAGAGCAGCCGGTTCAGGGCCTCCCGTCGCGGCCGGCCCGGGCTCTGCAGGTCCTCGAAGTCCTCCTCGCTGGGCACGACCTCCCGGACGGTGACGTCGCGGCCCTCCAGGGCGCGCGTGCGGAACGGCTCGGGCCAGCCCCCGGGAGGGTTGCCGAGCTCGCCGGCGAGGAAGCGCACCACGGAGTCGGGGACGTCGAACTTCTGCGGGTCCACCGCGAACTCGGCCGGGTCGGCACCGACGGCGACGAGGTGCAGCGCGAGGTCGCCGACCACCTTCGAGGAGGGCGTCACCTTCACGAGGCGCCCGAGGATCCGGTCGGCGGCGGCGTAGGTCTCCTCCACCGCCTCGAAGCGGTCCGCCACACCGAGGGAGATGGCCTGCTGGCGCAGGTTCGACAACTGCCCGCCGGGGATCTCGTGGCGGTACACCCGCCCCGTCGGCCCGGGCAGCCCGGACTCGAACGGCGCGTACACCTTCCGCACCGCCTCCCAGTACGGCTCCAGGGCGCCCACCGCCTGCAGGGAGATCCCCGGGTCGCGCTCGGTGAACTCCAGCGCCGCGACCAGCGCCGACAGCGACGGCTGGCTCGTGGTCCCCGCCATCGGCGCCGATGCCGCGTCCACGGCGTCCACCCCCGCCTCCACCGCAGCGAGCAGCGTCGCCAGCTGCCCTCCGGCGGTGTCGTGGGTGTGCAGGTGCACGGGCAGGTCGAAGCGCTCCCGCAGCGCCGCCACCAGCGTGCGCGCAGCCGGCGGGCGCAGCAGGCCCGCCATGTCCTTGATGGCGAGCACGTGGGCGCCCGCGGCCACGATGCGCTCGGCCAGCCCCAGGTAGTAGTCGAGGGTGTAGAGCCGCTCCGCGGGGTCGGTCAGGTTCCCCGTGTAGCAGAGCGCCACCTCGGCCACCGCGGTGCCCGTGGCGCGCACGGCGTCGACGGCCGGGCGCATCTGCTCCACGTCGTTGAGCGCGTCGAAGATGCGGAACACGTCGATCCCCGTGGCGGCGGCCTCCGCCACGAACGCCTGGGTGACGCTCGCCGGGTAGGGGGTGTACCCGACGGTGTTGCGGCCCCGCAGCAGCATCTGCAGGTTCACGTTCGGCACGGCCTCCCGCAGCGCGGCGAGGCGGTCCCACGGGTCCTCGCCGAGGAAGCGCAGCGCCACGTCGTACGTCGCACCGCCCCACGCCTCGATGCTCCACAGCTGCGGCGTCAGCCGGGCGACGGCGGGGCCCGCGGCCACCAGGTCCCGGGTGCGCACGCGCGTGGCGAGCAGGGACTGGTGCGCGTCGCGGAACGTGGTGTCGGTGACGGCGACGGCCGTGGCGGCGCGCAGGTCCGCGGCGAACCCCTCCGGTCCGAGTTCCGCGAGGCGCTGGCGGGAGCCGGGCGGCGGCGCCGCGGCGAGGTCGACGGCGGGCAGCTTGCCCGAGGGGTCGGGGGTCCCGCGCGGCGGCCCGTAGGGCCGGTTCACGGTCACGTCGGCGAGGTACTGCAGCAGCTTCGTGCCGCGGTCACCGGACTCGTTGCCGCGCAGCAGGTCGGGGCGTTCGGTGATGAATCCTGTGGAGACGTTGCCCGCGAGGAAGTCGGGGTCCCCGAGCAGGTTCAGCAGGAACGGGATGTTGGTGCGGACGCCGCGGATGCGGAACTCCGCCAGGGCCCGGCGGGAGCGGCGCACCGCCGTGGGCAGGTCGCGCCCGCGCGCGGTGAGCTTGACCAGCATGGAGTCGAAGTGCGGGCTCACCTCCCCGCCGGTCTGGGTGGTGCCGCCGTCCAGGCGGATGCCCGCGCCGCCCGCGCTGCGGTAGGCGGTGATCCGGCCGGTGTCGGGGCGGAACCCGTTCGCGGGGTCCTCGGTGGTGATGCGGCACTGCACCGCGACGCCGTTGACCCGGATCGCCTCCTGGCGGATGCCGAGGTCGGCGAGCGTGGCCCCCGAGGCGATCCGCAGCTGGGAGGCGACGAGGTCGATGTCGGTGACCTCCTCGGTGACGGTGTGCTCGACCTGGATGCGCGGGTTCATCTCGATGAACACGTGCTGCCCCGCGCGCTCCCCCACGGTGTCCAGCAGGAACTCCACGGTGCCGGCGTTGACGTAGCCGATGGCCCGGGCGAAGGCCACCGCGTCGCGGCACAGCGCCTCCCGGACGGCGGGGTCGAGGTGGGGGGCGGGCGCCATCTCGACGACCTTCTGGTGCCTGCGCTGCACCGAGCAGTCCCGCTCGAACAGGTGCACGACCTCACCGGTGGCGTCGGCGAGCACCTGCACCTCGATGTGCCGGGGGCGCAGCACCGCCCGCTCCAGGAAGACCGTCGGGTCGCCGAAGGCGGCAGCGGCCTCCCGCATGGCGGCGTCGAGGGCCTCGCGCAGCTGCCCGGGCTCCTCGACCCGGCGCATGCCGCGGCCGCCACCGCCCGCGACGGCCTTCACGAACACCGGGAAGCCGATCTCCTCGGCGGCCGCGACGAGCTGCTCCGGGTCGGACGAGGGCGCCGAGGAGGGCAGCACCGGCAGGCCGGCCTCGCGGGCCGCCGTGAGCGCGCGGACCTTGTCGCCCGCCAGCTCCAGGACGTGCGCCGGCGGGCCGACGAAGGTGATCCCCGCCGCGGCGCAGGCCCGCGCCAGCGCGGGGTTCTCCGACAGGAAGCCGTAGCCGGGGTAGACGGCGTCCGCCCCGGAGTCGCGGGCGACCCGCACGATCTCGTCCACGTCGAGGTAGGCGCGGACCGGGTGCCCCTCGGTCCCGATCGTGTAGGCCTCGTCCGCCTTCAGGCGGTGCTCCGAGCCGCGGTCCTCGTAGGGGAAGACCGCGACGGTCCGCGCTCCCAGCTCGACAGCCGCCCGGAACGCCCGGACGGCGATCTCGCCGCGGTTGGCCACCAGCACCTTGGAGAACACGCATGCTCCTTCCGGGCGCACCGTTGCGCCGGCGTCGAC
Organism: Kineococcus xinjiangensis; assembly: GCF_002934625.1. GTDB lineage: Bacteria > Actinomycetota > Actinomycetes > Actinomycetales > Kineococcaceae > Kineococcus_A > Kineococcus_A xinjiangensis. The sequence continues at coordinate 51,961 of NZ_PTJD01000014.1, forward strand.
GAGCCGACGGCCGCCGGCGGCCACCCGTGCACGGTCCGCCCCGCGGTGGACGCGGCGGTGGTCACCGGTGACCTCCTCGGCCGAGATGGCCCCATGATGACGTGAACGTCAACCGCGGCGCCGGGCACCCCCCGGCCGGCCCCTGCGCCGTCCGGGCGACACACCCGCCGCGACGGCGCGCGCTGCGGCGCGAAGGCGCCTAGGGTTCTTGTTCCCCGCAGCGAGGAGGCCGCAGGTGCTCACCATCCGCACGTCGATGCCCGACTACCTGCAGGGCTGCCGCGCTGCGCTGGGCAGCCTGCTGCAGCTCGTGCAGCAGGAGCGCCGCGAACTGGGCATCGCCGAGGAGCGGCTGGCGCGGCTGACCGCCGAGGTGGTCAGCGAGTACGACACCGGGCAGGACCTCGACCTCGGCGAGGAGGACCCCGACGAGGTGATGCGGGCGGCGACGCGGCACACCGAGGGGTACTGGCTGGCGGGCGGCCACACGGACGAGGTCCGCAGGCACCTCGTGCACGCCCAGGTCGACGTCACGGCCCACCGGGAGGCCGCCGCGGCCGCGGCGGGGGCGGTGCTGCAGATCGCCGAGCAGGGACTGCTGCTGGTCCACGGCAGCAGGGAGCACGCCCTGGGGCACGGGCGCCACGTGTGCACGGGGCAGGCGCTGAGCACGGTCGTCCTCGCGGCGCGGGAACAGGCCGCCCAGCGCCCCGGCGACCACCCGAGCCCGGGCATCGCGCCCTGCTTCGCCGCCCTCGCCGAGCAGGTCGACGCGTCGTTCGCGGAGCACCGGCACCGGCGGATGAGCACGGCGGTGCTGCAGCTGCTGGAGTGGGAGACCCCGGACGACGTCGCCCGCGACCTCCTCGCCGCCGGCTGACGCGCCCGGTCCCGGGAGCCCGGTCGGGGCCTCGGCCGGTGCTCAGACCGCGCGCAGGGACCTCGGCACGGCGCGGGAGCGCTGCTCGTACCAGGTGAGGAAGTCGGAGACGGGCATCGCCCTGGCGAGGTGCCAGCCCTGGACGAGGTCGCAGCCCATCGCGGTGAGCAGGTCCCACGCCTCCTGCTCCTCCACACCCTCGGCGACCACCCGCAGGCCCAGGTGCCGGCCCAGGTCCACGATGGAGCGGACGATGGGCACGTCCCCGCCGCCCTCGCGCAGGCCCACGACGAAGCTGCGGTCGATCTTGACTTCCTGCACGGGCAGGCGCTTGAGGTAGGACAGCGACGAGTAGCCGGTGCCGAAGTCGTCCACGGACAGCCGCACGCCGAGGGCGCGCAGCTCGTGCAGGATCGCCACGGAGCGCGCCGGGTCGGACATCACGGACCCCTCCGTGACCTCCAGGACGAGCCGGTCGCCTGGCACGCCGTAGCGCCGCAGCAGCCGGGCGACCTCCTCGACGAGGTCGGAGCCGCGCAGGCTCCGGGGGGACAGGTTCACGGCGACGCTGACGTCCACGCCCCGGCTGCGCCACTGCGCGGACGCGGCGAGGGCCACGTCCAGCACCCGCGACGTCAGGGGGCCGATGAGACCGCTGCGCTCGGCCACCGGCACGAACTCCTCCGGCGACACCTTCCCCAGGACGGGGTGGTCCCAGCGCACCAGCGCCTCCACGCCGACGACCTCGCCGGTGGTCAGCAGCGCCTTGGGCTGGACGTGGACGTCGATCTCGCCCCGCTGCAGGGCGGCGCGCAGCTCCCCCACCATCGTGAGCCGGCGCGGGGTGGCGGTGTCGATCTCGGGCTCGTAGAGGCACAGGCCGCGGCCGGAGGCCTTCGCCTCGTACATCGCCACGTCGGCGCGCTTGAGCAGCGTCGCGGGGTCGACGGCGTGCTGGGGGGCGAGCGCGACCCCCAGCGAGCCGCCCACCTCGACCTCCATGCCGTTCAGCTCCACCGGCTGCTCGAGGGCGGCGAGGATGCGCCGGCCGACGCCCTGCGCCCGCTCGGCGTCGGCGCCGGGCAGGAGCACGGCGAACTCGTCGCCCCCGAGGCGGGCGACGGTGCCCGCGGACCCGACCGCGTCGGTCAGGCGCGCGGCGACCTCGACGAGCAGCTGGTCGCCCTGGTGGTGGCCGAGGGTGTCGTTGACGTCCTTGAACCCGTCGAGGTCGAGCAGCAGCACCGCCGCGCAGCCGCTGCGCCGGTCCCGCACGTCGTCGAGGGCGGCCACGGCGAGGCGCTGCAGCTCCGCCCGGTTGGGCAGGCCGGTGAGGGCGTCGTGGAAGGCGTCGTGGCGGAGGCGGTCGACCAGCTCCCCGTTCTGCAGGGCGGTGCTGGCGTGGTTGGCGACGGTCTCCAGCAGGAGGACGTCCTCGGGGCTGAAGGTCCGCACGTCGCCGAGGCGGTCGGCGACGACGAGGGCGCCGACGATGCCCGCCCCGCCCCGCAGCGGGACGGCGACGGCCTCCCGCACCCCCTCCCGCTCCAGCCAGCGGTGCTGCGCGGCGTCCCGCGTCCCGCGGGGCATGAGGACGGGCGCGCCGCCGTCGACGACCGCGCCGAGCAGCCAGCGGTCGGCGGACTGCTCCACCTCCTCGGAGCGGCGCAGCCGCCCGCCGACGTCGAGGCGCACCCGCGCGATGCTGCCGCCGGGCGTCACGAACGCCGCCTCGGCCTGCTCCGCGTGCAGGAGGTCCTTCGCCTCGGTGAGGACGCTGGTGAGGACCTCGTCGACGCCGGGCGAGCTGGTGACGGCCTGGCTGAAGCGGAAGATCCTCTCCAGGCCGAGGTGGCGGTCGTGGAGGGCCGAGTAGGCGCGGTAGGCGATGAGCATGACCCCACCGGCACCCGCGAGCAGGAGAGCGCTGCGGGGGTCCGCGAACAGGCACGTGACAGCGATGAGGGCGAGGGTGATGCCCATCGGTGCGGTACGCAGGCCCGCGATGGTCACCCACAGGATCGAGCCGATGCGCGCGTCACCCTCGTGGACTGCGATGACGAGGCCGAGGCCGACGAAGGAGAGGGCCTGCGCGAGCAGGACGGCGACGTAGGCCGCTCCCCAGGAGAGAGGGTCCAGACCGTCGGCCCAGGTGGTGACGACGGCGAAGGCGGCGACGGCGACGCAGGTCTCGAAGCCCACCAGGGCGAGGTTGAACGTCGTCTTCAGCACTGGTGACCGGCGGATGAGGACGAAGACGAGAGCGGATCCGACCACCCGGCCGACGAGCAGGTCGGCCGGAGCCGCGAGGAAGAGCCCGAGCACCAGGGGCAGCTCGCTGATCGAGACGGCCGTGGCCTCCCGCTTGATCTGCAGGTCGAGGCTCACCGCCTCGACCGCGGCGAACACGAGGGCCAGTGCCCACCAGGGGACCGGCAGGAAGGGGAGATGTGCGGGTTGCCCCCACTGCGGCGCACCCAGCCCGGCGCCTGCGAGGAGCAGCGCGGCGATGAGGGCCAGAACGAGGAACGTCTCGCGGGAGGGGCGGAGGTAGCGCTCTCTCACGAGCATGCCGACTCCTTCCACGCGACGCCGGTCCGTCTGGTCCTTCCGCTGGTTCTCGGCAACACCGGTGCGCTCCCGAAGGGCCTGCCGCGAATCCCACCCGCTCGGACGCCAAGAGGGGCGGGGAGGTGGATTTCCCACCCTCCCCGCCCCTCGCACCAGGCATCAGCCCGTCACGACCAGCCGGCACTCGCCAGCGTGCTGCTCTTCCAGGTGACGCCGGTCCACGTCCCCTCCTTCCAGGTGACGCCGGTCCACCCCCCGTCCTTCCAGGTCACGCCCGTCCACCCGGCGTCCTTCCAGGTCACGCCCGTCCACGTCGTGCCCGCCCAGCTCGTCGTGGGCCAGGTGGTGCCCGACCACGCGGAGCCGGTCATCGTCGCGCCCATCCACGTGCCGGCGTCCCAGGCGGTGAGCTCGTCGGTCGCGGACGCCCACGCGACGCCCTGCCAGGGCCGGCCGAAGATGTCGACCTCGCCGCTCAGCGCCACGCCGTTGAAGCTGACGTGGGAGCTGCCGCGGGAGAGCTCCACCGAGCCGGTGCCGGTGGAGGCCGCCGTGGGTGCCTGCACAGCCAGCGGCACGGGCAGCGTCTGCGCCCGGCGCACCCCCGTCAGCCCGTTGCCGCGGTGCTGCACGGGCGTCGAGCTGAACGGCGTGGAGGTGTTCATCAGCAGGCGCTTGACCTGGTCGGGGGTCAGCGAGGGGTTCTCCTGGAGCAGCAGGGCCACCTCGCCGCTCACCACGGCGGCGGCCTGGGAGGTCCCGGACGCCCTGGCGAAGCGGGTGCCGGCACGCGCCAGCGGGTTGCGGACGTCGGCGTAGCCGCCGGGGACCCGCAGCCCGTGGACGGACACGCCCGGGGCGACGACGTCGACGTGGCGGGTGTTGTCCCCGCGGGTGCCCCAGGCGGGGACGACGTCGTCGGCGGCGCTGAGGGTGCCGCGGGTGTCGTCGGCGCCGACGGCGATGACGTACGGGCTCTGCGCGGGGTTGGCGAGGACGCGCTTGTCGGAGCCGTCGTTGCCGCCGGCGACGACCACGACGATGCCCTTGCGCCAGGCGTTCTCCACGGCGTAGGCGAGGGGGTCGACGGCCGGGCTCTGGAGGGAGTCGGTGCCGTAGGAGAGGTTGATGACGCGGATGTTGAGCCCGGGGTCGTTGCGGTGCTCGACGACCCAGTCGATGGCGGCGATGACCTGGGTGACGTCGACCGCGCCGTCGTGCGCGCCGACCTTGACGTTGACGAGGGTCGCGTCGGGCGCGATGCCGTTGAAGCGCGAGGACTCGGCGTAGGAGGCCGGCCTCCCCGCTCGGTCGCGCCCGGCGATGATCGACGCCAGGTGCGTGCCGTGCCCGTAGCCGTCGAGGTGGGCGAGGTTGGGGTCCTGGCTGTCGAAGGACAGGTCGGGGCCGTTGACGACGTTTCCGGTGTTGAGGCCGGGCACCCGCGTGACGCCCGTGTCGATGAGGGCGACGCCGATCCCCTTGCCGGCGAACCCGGCGCGGTAGGAGTCGTGCGCACCGACGGCGGCGGCGATGTGGTGGAGGGAGCCCTTGTGCCCGGGGTCGTACCCGAGGGTGCTGGCGCTGGCGGGTGCGGCGGCGCTGAGGAGCACGGCGAGGGTGCCGGTCATCGCGACGGCGGCGCGGGCGGCCTGGAACCTGCGGCGGGCGCTCATGCGAGCTCACCGCTGATCTTGTGCGACATGGATCTCCTCGCGCTCCGGCCACGGCCCGTCGTGCTGTCACGGGCAGCCACCTGGGCAATCACATTTGGTGATTGAAGACTCACAGAGCGTTCGAGGTAGATCCAGGACCCTCACTCCTCCGCAGCAGGGGCGTCCCCCGAACGGCAGGTCCGGCCACCTCACCCCCGTCCGCCCCGCGGCGCCCCCCGGACAGCGCGAGCACCCCCTGCAGGTGGGTGACCACCCACGGGGCGGTCACCGCGGCCGGGTCCAGCGCCTCCGGGCAGCGCACCCGCACCACGGCCGTCTCCCCCGGCAGCAGGCTGAGGAAGCCCTCGCTCGCCCACGCCGCCGGGTGGATGCGGTCGGCCTGCACCAGCACCTCCCGCGCCGGCGCCGCCGCGGACAGGTGCACGTCGAGGCCGCCGGGGACCGCCTCGGCACGGACCCGCAGCCGGGGGTCCGGGAGCTCGAGCTCCCCGTCCGGGGCGGCGAACCACCAGGAGCGGCCACCGTTGCCGGCCGTGGCCACCAGGAACTCCCGCTGCGGGGACGCCGGCACCGCCAGCTCCGCCGGGACGTCCGCCGTTCCCACCGCGCGCGGCGGGACGCTCACCGTCAGCGTCCGCCGCGCGAGGACCCCGCCGTCCGTGCGGTGCCGGGCGAGGTCCACGCGCGCCTCCCAGACCGCGTCGGTGTCGTTGACCACCGCCACGACGAGGCCGTCCCCGCGCGGCTGCAGCGTCAGCGTCCGGTCGGCGTACAGCTCCCGCAGGGCGTGGTAGAGCGGCTTGAACCGGCCGTCCCCGTCGATGGCCGACCACGAGGTGACGGGCCAGAGGTCGTTGAGCTGCCACAGCACGGTGCCCGCCGTGTGCGGCCAGGAGGCGCGCCAGTGCCCGACGCCGGTGGCGACGGCCCGCACCTGGTTGAGCTGGGTGAGGTAGTGCCACGCCTCCGTCGTCGCCGGCGGGGGGAAGTGCGGCGCGAGGCCGCGCTCCAGCTTGCCGTTGCCGTCCTCCGCCTTCTGGTGGTGCAGGACGCCCGGCGACGTCGGCAGCATCGGCTCGTCGGTGACCGCGCGGCGCAGGGTCGTCCAGGCCGGTGGCGCCTGCCAGCCGAACTCGGAGACGAACCGGGGGGTGCTGTCGCGGTAGTGCCCGTAGTCCTGCCGGTTCCAGACGTCCCACGAGTGGAAGGTCTGGTGGTCGGGATGGTTCGGCCCGTGCTCCCAGGAACCGGACCAGGGGCTGCCCGCGGTGTAGGGGCGGGACGGGTCCAGCTCCGCCACGATCCGCGGCAGCACGTCCAGGTAGTAGCGCTCCCCCCAGCTGGCATCGCCGCCGGGCATGGCGGTCCAGCCGCTGGGCTCGCGCAGCCACAGGTTCTCGTTGTTGCCGTTCCACAGCACGAGGCTGGGGTGGGAGGCGAGGCGGGTCACGTTGTCCACGGCCTCGGCCACCACCTCCGAGGCGATCGGCTCCTCCTCGGGGTAGCAGGCGCAGGCGAAGAGGAAGTCCTGCCAGACCATCAGGCCCAGCTCGTCGCAGACCTCGTAGAAGTCGCGGCTCTCGTAGAGGCCCCCGCCCCACACCCGGACCAGGTTGACGTTCGCGTCCACCGCCTGCCCGAGCAGGCGGGCGCAGTCCTCGCGCGTGGTCCGGGCCGGGAAGACGTCCTCGGGGATCCAGTTCACGCCCTTGGCGAAGACCTCCCGGCCGTTGACGGAGAGCACGAAGCGCGACCCCGCCGCGTCGGCGGAGGTGTCGAGGACCACCGTGCGGAAGCCCGTGCGCCGCCGCCAGGTGTCGAGCACCCGGCCCGCCCCGTCCAGCAGTTCCACCTCCAGGTCGTAGAGGGGCTGCTTGCCGTAGCCGCGCGGGTACCAGGCCGCGACGGAGTCCACCCGCAGCTCCGCCTGCACGGTGCCGGTGCCGGCCGCGAGGTCCAGCACGCCGACCACGCGCCCGTCGACGCCCACCCGGGCGCGCAGGTCGCGGTCCCGGCCGCTCGCGGCGCGCTCCACGTCGACACCGATGCGCAGGCGCCCCGCCCCGTCGGCGTGCCCGTCGCCCGCGGCGTGCTCGGCCAGGGGCCGCACCGACGCGATCCGGGCAGTGCTCCACCCCTCCAGTCGCACGGGGCGCCAGATGCCGGCGGTCACCAGCGTGGGACCCCAGTCCCAGCCGAAGCTGCACGCCATCTTCCGGACGAAGTTGAACGGCTCGGAGTAGGCGCCCGGGCGCGGCCCCAGGACCGCCCGCCAGTGCTCCGCCTCCGTGTAGGCGGAGGTCAGGTGCACGGCCAGCTCCGCCGCGTCCCCGCCGACCAGCAGTTCCGTGACGTCGAAGCGGTGCGTCCGGTGCATGTTGCGCGTACGCCCCACCACGTTCCCGGCCACCTCGACGCGCGCCACGGTGTCGAGGCCCTCGAACACCAGGTCGAGGCGCTCGTGGCGGGGCCCGTTCCAGCGCACACCTCGGCGGTAGCACCAGTCGGTGCGGCCCACCCAGGCGACGTCGAGCTCGTTGCGGTCGAGGAAGGGGTCGGGCAGCCGGCCGTCGCGCAGCAGGTCGGTGTGCACGGACCCGGGCACGGTCGCCGGGACCGTGGTGCCGGCCAGCGCGCGGGCGGCGGGAGGCAGGCCGGCACCCGCGCCGGTGTCTCCTCCCGGGTCCACGGAGAGGGTCCACGAACCCCCGAGGTCCTCAGCGATCAGCACGTCTGGTCCTTCCGGTCGGGTGGGGCGTCACTTCGTGGCGCCGGAGGTGAGCCCGCTGTAGATGTGCCGCTGCAGCAGGAGGAACGCGACGAGGGTGGGCACGATGACGAGGATGGTCCCGGCCGCGATGACCTCCCAGCGCGCCCCGAACGGCCCGGTGAACCGGAACAGGGACGTCGAGATGACCCCCAGCTCCCGGGCGGGCATGTAGAGGTACGGCAGGTAGAACTCGTTGTAGATGGCGATGCCCTTGATGATCACCACCGTGGCCACCGCGGGCCGCAGCAGGGGGAAGACGATCCGGACGAAGATCGACAGCCGGTCGGCCCCGTCGATCATCGCCGCCTCGTCGAGGGAGCGCGGGATGGACCTCATGAACTGCAGGAAGATGTAGATGGAGACGATGTCGGTCCCCATGAACAGCACGATCGCCGACCAGCGGGTGTTGAACAACCCGAGCCCGGTGACCACCTGGAACGTCGCCACCTGCGTCGTCACCCCGGGCACGAGGGTCGCCACGAGGAACGCGCCCAGGACCAGCGACCGCCCGCGGAAGTCGAAGCGGTCGACGGCGTAGGCGGTCATCGACCCGATGACGATGGTCCCCGCCAGGGCCACGAGCAGGATGACGCCCGTGTTGACGAAGCCCCGGAGCATGCCGCCCTGCTGGAAGGCCGTGACGAAGTTGTCGAGGTGGAGCCAGTCCGCCGGCGGCTGGAGCGGACCGGTGCGGCGGTACTCCGCGTTCGTCTTGAACGCCGCGAAGAGGATCGTCACCAGGGGGGTCAGCGCGCACAGGCAGGCGACGACGAGGGAGGCGTACTTGGCCACGGCGGCGAGCACCGCCCTGGCGCGCAGCCGCCCGTGACCGGGCGCGGCGGGCCGCGGAGCGGCGAGGCCGCCGCGCGGCGCCGTGGACGGCGGCGCCTCGGAGGTCGGGTGCGTCCGGGTGCTCACGACAGGTCGCTCCCCTCGCCGGAGAAGAGGCGGCGCTGCACCCACGTGATCACCATGACGACGACCAGCAGGACCACCGCCATGGCCGAGGCGAGCCCCACCTGGCCGAACGTGAACGCCGCGTCCACGGTCTCGATCACGAACGTCGACGACCCGTTCGCCCCGCCCGTCATGATGTAGGGGATCTCGAAGACCGACAGCGCACCGGAGATCGAGAGGATGAAGGTCAGTCCGATGATCGGGCGGATCCCGGGCGCGATGATGTAGCGGAACTTCTGCCAGGCGCCGGCGCCGTCGAGGCCCGCGGCCTCGTAGAGCTCTTCGGGGATCGACTGGATGGCCCCGAGGAACAGGACGAAGTTCAGGCCCAGGTAGCGCCACACCGACGTCGCGGCCAGGGAGTGGTTGACGAGGCCGGGATCGCCCAGCCAGTGCGGGGGGTCGCCGACGCCGGCCAGCGCCAGCAGGGCGTCCAGGGTCCCCCCGGGGCGGAAGAAGTAGAGGAACACCAGCCCGATGGCCACCCCGTTGACCAGGTACGGGAAGAAGACGATCCCCTTGAAGAGGTTGCGGAACCGGGTGCGGAAGCTCAGGACGGTCGCCAGGTACAGCGCCAGCGCCATCTGCACGAGGGCACCGGCCAGGTAGTGGAGGCTGACGAGGAAGACCCCGAACACCTCGCGGTCGGTGAGGACGGTGGCGTAGTTGTCCAGCCCGACGGGTTCCTTGGTGGCGTCGAGCCCGTCCCAGGAGGTGAAGCTGTACCAGACCATGGTGGTGACCGGGACGTAGGTGAAGGTCACCAGCAGGGCGAGGGGGGCCGCGAGGAAGAGCCACGGCGTTCCCCACCACCCGCGCAGTCCACCGCCCCGAGGGCGGGGCCCCGCCGGGGCGTGCGGCGTCGTCGCGGCTGCGGCGGTGCTCCCGAGAGCGGTCATCGGCGTTGCCTCTCTGCCGGGGTTGCGGGCCGCCCAGGGGGCGTCGGGGGGCCCGCAACCGCTGTTCTCAGCTCGCGGACACCTGCGCGCGGGCGGCGGCCCAGCGGGAGTTCAGGTCCCCGAAGACGAAGGCCTCGTCGCCCTCGGCGGCGCCCCGGGCGACGTCGAGGAACTCCTGGCGGTACTTCTCCCCCGCCAGGTCGATCTCCGCGGTGTTGTAGATGTCGGAGAGGACGCTCTCCTCGCCGGCCGGTGCGGGCGAGAGCTCCACCTGCTCCACGCCGTGGGCCTCGAAGTCCTCCAGGGCCGGGGGCGCCTCCCCGTCGAGGCGGGGGGACAGCCCGCCCTGCTCCGCCGCGAACCCGGAGGAGTCCAGGAACCAGTCGACCCACGCCCGGGCAGCGTCCGCGTTGTCGGAGTGCCTGCTGATGCCGATCTTGTAGTCGCCGCTCACGGTGGAGTGGAAGTCGCCGTCCACCTTCCACGGCATGGGCCAGAAGCCGATGTCGTCGGCCGACCCGCCGGCCGCCTCCGCCGCCTCCTGCATCTGGGGCACGGCCCACGAGCCGAGCACCATCGTCGCGACCTCACCGGAACCGATGAGGTTCTTCGACTCCTCCCAGTTCGTCGTCGTCGGGTCCGGCTCGGACAGCCCGCGCTCGACGATCCGGTAGAGCAGGGAGTCGATGGCGTGCTGCTCCTTCCCCTCGGTCCAGGGCGCGTCGTCGCGGGTGCGCTCCAGGAGCGCGTCGGGCCCTGCGATGGAGCCCTGGTTGGACTGCCACTGCGCCAGCGGCCATCCGTCGGCGTAGTTGGTGTAGTACGGGATCGCGTCGGTCTTCTCGTCGATCGCGGCCAGCGCCTGCAGGAACTCCTCGGGCGTCTCCGGCGGGGCCGTGATCCCGGCCTCCGCCCACACGTCGGTGTTGAGGACGTAGCCCATGGCGGTGCCGAAGGTCGCCAGCCCGTACACCTCCCCCTCGTAGGCCGCCTCGTCGACGAACCGGTAGGTGCGGCCGAGCTCCTCGGTGCTGCCGAGCGGCGCGAAGAACTGCGGGAGCTGGTCCTTGGTGACCTGGTTGGGGATGAGGAGGACGTCGCCGTAGTCGCGGGAGTTCAGGCGGACGGAGACGTCGCCCTCGTAGTCGGTGACGGCCTCGAACTGCACGTCGACGCCGGGGTGGAGGGCCTCGAACTCCTTCGCGTAGCCCGCCAGCGTGGTGTCCACGATGTCCGTGCGGTTCGTCAGGACGGTCACCGTGCCGGTGATCTCGCCGTCCGCGCCGTCGGTGCCGGAGGCACCTCCGGCACCGCAGCCTGCGAGCAGTGCCGCCGCGGCGGCCGTCGTGACCAGAGGGGTGGTCTTCCGGGACATGTCGTGGTCCTCGCTCTCGTCGTCGTCGACAGGGGTGGAGCGGTGCGCGGATGCCGGGCGGCGGTGCATCGCCGGCCCGCGGCGGCCTCGAGACAGGAGTGAAGCGGTTAAGTAAAGCCAAGTCAACCGGTTCAGCAATCTGGGCTTGACCGGTTAAGCCCTGCACGGACGGGGCTCCGGGCTCCCCGACGGCCCGGCCCTCGTCGCGCCCGTCCCGGACGGTCCCCGGCCGCCGAGGACCCCTACCCCACCAGTCCCGCCGCCGCCGCCGCGGCCAGACCCGGGGCCAGCGGCGCCCGCGGCAGCAGCGTGGCCTGCACCGCGTGGTACAGGTCCGGCTTGCCCGGCCACACCGTCGCCGCCGACCGGTTGCCGCTGTCCAGCTCGTGCCGCCACGAACCCCGCTCCACGTCGACGAAGTGCAGGCGCACGTGGTCCCACCACTGCGCGTACAGCTCGGCGTAGGAGTCCGCCCCCGTCCGGGCGTGCAGGGTCGCGGCCGCCCCCACGGCCTCCGCGGCGACCCAGTGCAGGCGCTGCCGCACCACCGGCCGCCCGTCCCAGTCCGTCGTGTAGACGAAACCCGCAGCGCCGTCGGCGTTCCAGCCGTCGCGGACCGCTCGCGAGAACAGGGCCTCGGCGCTCTCCAGCAACCACCCCGGAGCCGTCGCCCCCAGCGCGGCCTCCAGGTGCAGGAGGAGGCGCGACCACTCCAGCGCATGCCCGACCGTCGCACCGAAGGGCTTGAACTGGTCCCCCGGGCACTCGCGGTTGTACTCCGGCTGCGGCCGCCACTCCTCGTCGAAGTGCTCCGGCAGCCGCCACTCGCGCTCCCGCGCCCACCCCACCGCGCGCTCCGCGATGCGCAGCGCGCGGTCGAGGAGCGCCCGCTCCCCGCGGGCGTCGAAGGCGGCCAGCAGCGCCTCGACCCCGTGCATGTTCGCGTTGAGGCCCCGGTAGCCGTCCAGCCGGCCCCACGCGGTGTCCCACAGGTCGGCGAAGAGGCCGTGCTCCTCCTCCCAGAAGCGGGTGAGGAGGACGTCGAGGGCCTCGTCCAGCAGCTCCCGCGCCCCAGGGCGCCGCGCCGTGGTCGCCGAGGCCGCGGCGAGCACCACGAACGCGTGGTCGTAGCAGGCCTTGCCGGGTGCGGCCTCACCGTCGGCCGACACCTGCGGGTGCCACCCGCCGCGCCGGCCGTCCCGCAGCACCCCCGTGAGCCCGGTGAGGGCGGCGTCGGCCAGGGGACCGGCGCCCGGCAGGCCCAGCAGAGCGCCCAGGGAGTACACGTGCGCCATCCGGGCGGTGATCCACGTGTGCACGGGGGCGTCGAGGTCGGGGGTTCCGTCCTCGCCCAGCCAGGCCGCGCCGCCGAGCGGGTGCGGGAAGCGGACGCCGAAGTCCAGCAGGCGCTGGGTCTCCCCGCCCAGCCATCGGAGGTGGGCGGGCTGCCGGAGCCAGGGCTTCACGGGTGCTCCTTCGGAGTGGGGTGCGCGTGCGGCGCTCCGCCGCGTCAGCGACCGGGCGGCACCTGCCGCTCCCGGTGGCCCGCGAACGTAGGAACTGGACGGCACTGATGTCAACGTTGACGCAGCCGGCCCGGCCGCGGGCTCCGCGCAGCGCTCAGGCGCTGCGCACCTCCCAGGTGAAGTCCACGCCCAGCGACCTGTCCTGGGCGGCGTTGTCGTCGCGGACCACGCAGGTGACGCGGCAGTGCCGCACCTGGCGCTCCGCGGAGGTCCCGCCCTCGAACAGGGCCGCACCCGCGCGCCGCCGCCCGGCGCACGGCGCACGGCGTGCCGGCACCCTCGCCGGTCTCCTCGACGACGACGTCGACGTAGGACGCGAGGGAGTCGTCCGGGCCGGCGGCGGTGCTGCGGAAGGCGGCGTGCAGCCGGACCTGCGCGGGGAGGTCGCCGTCGTAGGCGACGTCGATGCAGGAGCTGCGCGGCTGCCCGGGCACCAGGCCGTCGAACGTGAGGAGCGCGGACGTGGTGCCGGGCGTGCTGAGCGCAACCCCGCCCGCGGCGAAGGTGTTGCCCTCGTTGCGCGTCTCGTGGCCGCCCGTGGCGGTGGCCGTCTGCCACATCCACTTCGAACAGTCCTGCATAGCCGGCCCTGAGTTCTGCAGGATTCAGACGCACCGGTGCAGGACCAGCGGTGCGACATCCAGAGCGCTCACGTACCTCGACTGCTGGTTGATCTGGGCCATCCCTTCTGCCGCCACGAACCGCGCCTGGGGAGGGTGGGGCGCCGGGCGCGGCTGTGGGTGGGTCCCCGGGAGGAACCCACCCACAGCCGTTCATGCTGGACTACTTCGCGTATGTCTCGAACTCCGCGATGCGCGGGGTGCCTGAGGCGGAGGTGATCTGGAACGTGATCTTGCTGAGCGACGTCGAGGAGAACGAGACGGTGCCGGGAGCACCGGTGCCCGAGGCCAGAACCGCGCCGCTGCCAGCGTTCAGGACGCGCCACCCGGTGATGGTGCCGCCGCCCGAGGCGGTGCGGATGTTGATCTTCGAGACCGTCTTGGCGGTGCCCCACTTGACCGAGATCGAGCCGGTCGTGCCGCTCGGGGACCAGTAGGTGCTCAGGCTGCCGTCGATCGCGTTGCCGTAGCTCGTGCCGCTGGCCTTGCTCGAGCCGTCGGCGCCCGCGCCGATGCTCAGGTTCGTGCCGGTCGGCGTGGTCGGGGTCGCGCTCGAGGTCGGCGTCGGCGTGCTCGTGGCCGTCGGCGTCGGGGTGGCCGTCGCGGTCGCCGTGGGGCTCGGCGCCGGGGTCTGCGGGGTGCAGGAGCCGTCCGAGACCTTCAGGCCCTTGTTGGCGCCGGCCGTGGCGGCGACGATCGCCGGGACGCAGCTCGCGCCGTCGAGCTTGTACGAGTAGGGGACGCTCGCGGTGCCCGTGGACGCCATGCTCGGACCGGCCGGGTTGTACTCGCTGCCCTTGGGCGACCACGTGACGTTGTCGAGGATGTTGCCCGCGGTCTGCCAGGTGCCGGCCGCGCTCGTGTAGAACGTGCCGAGCACGTCCTTGGAGTCCTCGAAGTAGTTGTTCTCGACCTTGGCCCTCGCGCCGGCGCGCGAGTTGATTCCCGACTCGTTGAGGTTCACGTAGTGGTTGTTGTAGATGTGCGCCAGGCCGCCACGCAGCAGCGGGGTGCGCGAGTCGATGTTCTGGTACAGGTTGTGATGGAACGTGATGTTCGTGTTTCCCGTGTCGGTCTCGCTCGAGCCGATGAGGCCGCCACGGCCCGAGTTGCGCAGGATCGCGTACGAGAGGGTCACGTTCTCGACGTCACCCTTCATGTCGAACAGGCCGTCGTAGCCCTCCGACTCGCCACCCGATGCCTCGAGAGTCACGTGGTCGACCCACACCTTGCGGACGGTCGACTCCATGCCGATCGCGTCGCCGCCGTTGGACGTGGGCGAGCCCGACTTCTTGACGTTCTTCACCGTGACGTTCTGGATGATGATGTTGCTCGAGTCACGGATGTGGATGCCGATCTGGTCGAACGTGGCACCGCTGCCGACACCGACGATCGAGATGTTGCTGATGCCCTTGAGCTCGATCACGCCGGCCGCAGTGGAGCAGCTGCCGGACACCGCGGCGGTGTTCCCGACGGTGATCGTGCCCTGCACCTCGATGGTGAGGGGGGTGCTGGTGCTCGCGCGGCCGCAGATCGCGGCATGGATCTGGGTGCCGGTCGAGGCGGTGACCGTCTGCCCGCCGGCACCGCCGGTGGCGCCAGTCGCGAAGCCGTTCGCGCTGCCTGTCACGCCAGCCTGCGCGCCCATGGCCATGGCCGTCAGGCCCATCGTGGCCGCCAGGGCCACGGCGGCACCGGTCGCGAGGGGACGTCGTGCGACTGCTGTCATCAAAGCTCTCCTTCATCGCGGAACTCAGAGCGTCCCGTACCTGCACCTAGTACACGTCCGCGCCGGCTCATCCCAGCTCTCACCGCGAGCTTCTTGGAGCGCCGCCGCCCACCGCCCAGGGGGCCGTCTTCAGTGGGTTTCGACCCGCGGACGCTCACCGGCACGTCAAATTGCAGAGGAGAACACACCCTTGATCTCGCAAGGGGATTCACGTCGCCCAGACAGCTGCCGCGGGTGGTCGACGCACACTATCGCCGCACCGGAAGCCACGGCAAGCGGTTTCTGAAGATCATTGCGCTCTGCCCGTGGTGGCGTGAGCCGTCGCCACAGACGCGGTGTCGAAGGTGTTGAGTTCCCCCACCCTTCGGGCGGGAGGTGCCCCCAGTAGGGCCTGGCCGGTCACGATGCTGGCGACCCAGCTCAACCGCCGCACCCGTCAGGACCTTGCGTGCTCTTCCATCGCGCCAGCCTCGACGTCTCCCGCGACCTCGCCCAAGCCATCGCACGCTTGCTGTCCGCTCGCCGCATCCACCTCGGCACCCGCCGGGGCCGGCGAACTCTCGGATGCTTTGCCCAGGCGGTCTTGGTGCTGCGGTTCATGCGCCAGCGCGTCGCAGTCGCCGACCTCGCACGCGACAACCAAGTCCCGCTGAAGACCGCCTACGGGGGGCACCTCCCACGAAGTGGGGGACTACGTGAACTCCGCTCGCGCCTTCGTCGGGCACGGCATCGCCCACCTCAAGACCCGCTGGCGAGCTCTCGCCCGCGTCACCCTCTGCCTTTGGCGGATCTCCGCGATCGCCGCCACTGCCCTTGTCCTCAGCAACCTGGAGAACCGCTAGCGACAAAGCCTCACTGACTTCGATCCGCCCTCACCGCGCACTCCCGACGAATCCACGAGATGCAGCGGAAGCCTGATGCGCAGCGAAGTGCAGCCGCCTCGCCGCAAGGCCGTTCCGGCTCGGTCAGCTCGGTGCGCACGTGATCATCGGCGGATCCAGGCTCAGTGTCCAGAGGGGGTGGCCGTCAGCGCCGCGCAGGTCCGATAGGTCTTCAGGAGTTCGCGACCGTGAGGTGCACCGGGGTCAGCCGGGTTCCGGGCCCGGTGATCCTGCGACCCAGGTCGGTGTACTCGGCGCTGTCGGCGTAGGGAATCCGGAGATCGATGCAGATCTTGCCGTGGGTGTAGCGGGCGAAGGCCTGGTCGGCGTACTTCAACTCGAGTCTCGGGTAGCCCTTGAAACCGATCGTCGTCCCGACTTCCAGCTCGTCGATCGGGGTCCAGGACGCTGGCACGCCGATCTTCTCGTGAACGCGACGCAGCTCCTCGTGGCCCGCGATGGCGAAGTGAGCGCTGACGGCACCGGTGACCAGGGTGATCACGTCGATGGTGGCCGGGACGGCCCAGCGGTGACGGGTGGGGATGAGCTTGCTGATCGCCATGACGCTCACGAGGACGCCGGGAAGGTAGAGCAGCGCCGCCCAGAGCCACCCCAGGGGGCCACTGGCGAAGCCACCGAAATGTACGACCAGGGCGACGATCGCGCACCACGCCAGTCCGAAGAGGACCGCTAGGGCCATGATGAGGGGACGGGCTGCGCCGTGGCGAGGGCGCCCGTCATCGCCGGCCATGGAGTGGTCCTGGCCTGCTGAGTCGCTCATGGCAGAAGTCTGGTCTCCCTTCATCGAGCCTGGATCCGCCGATGATGTTGGCGATCCGACGTGATCGAAGTCTGTCGTCGCCTGCGAGGCAGCGTTGATCACACCGAGTCGGCCCTCATCCGGGCTGCACCCACGGGGTGCGGCCCGGATGTGACGTGCCAACGGGGCAGTTCTTGTGGGTCACAGGTAGATCCGGAGGTGATCGGCTTGCCGCGCTCATGATCATCAGTGGATCCAGGCCGACGCCTCGTCGGTAGCGGTCCTCCATGGCACTGAGGACCAGGGCGGCGGCCGTGACGGCGGTGCCCGGTGTCGGAGCCGGCGATGCCGTCGCATCCCTTCGGCGTCGTTCGAACTCGGTGTCCGGCACTGCGCTGGAGGACTGGTGGCGGCGCTCCATCGCTGCTGGGTCTCGCCTGTTCAGCGGGGTGCGCGGATCCTGGCGATGGTGGGCCGCGCGAGGACGGTGAAGAGGGCCGCGATGGCGGCGACCCCGAGCATGGCGCCGCGCAAGCCATGACTGTCGGCGAGCCGGCCGACGATGACCGGGCCGCAGAGGAAGCCGAGGTAGGCGGTGGTGGAGATCAGGGAGGTCACGCGACCCCGGACGGCTTCAACGACGCCGGCGGTGCTGGCGCTGAGGAGGGTGGGGAAGAGCACGGCGGTGCCGGCGGCTGCGCACGCCAGACCGAGCAGCGCCAGGGGGACACTGCGTGAGCCGGCCAGGAGGACCGTGCCCGCTGTGGCCACGGCGCCACCGGTGAGGAGCAGGACGACAGGGCGCAGGTGGCTGAGCGATCCCGCGGCGAGGCGCGTGATCGCGGCGACGGTGGCGAACAGTGCCGGGGCGACGGCCGCCAGGGCGGGTGAGACCGTCAGCACGTCGACGAGGTAGATGGCACCCCAGCTCTGGTGCGCGTTCTCCACCGCGAAGGCCAGAGCGGCCACCACCCCCACCGCTACCAGCAAGGGCGACCGCAGCCAGGGCGGCGGGCTCGCGATCGCATCGCGTCCGGGACCCGTCGCCCCGGCGGGGGTCCGAGGGTTTCCGTGCTCCGCCGGGGTGCCGCGCAGGAGGAACCGCGCCGCGATGCCGGCGATCAGGACGACACCGCTGAACGCCACCCACAGCGGCGCACCGAGGCGCTGCAGCAGACCGGTCAGGAGGCTGGCCGCAACGACGGCTGCGGAGAACGTGGCGTGCGAGAAGGTGATCACCGGACGCCGGCACGTCCGTTCGGCGGCTCCGGCGACTGCGTTGATGGCGACGTCCGCAGATCCTGACGCGGCCCCCAGCAGCAGCAGCGCGACGCTCAAGCTGAACGCCCCCCTGGCGAGGACGGCGACGAGCACCCCCGCCACGCCGAGAGCGACGAGGGCTGCGGCCGGCACCCGAGGTCCCCACCGGTCGCTGGCCCGGCCGGTCAGGAGCATCGCCGGCAGCGCTCCGGCCGCGACGAACAGCAGAGCGGTGCCCAGTTGCCCGTCGTCGACCTCTGCGTGCGCCTTGATCTGGGGCAGGGCAGCGCCCCACACCCCCCACAGGGCACCGAAGGCCGCGAAGGCCCAGTAGGCCGCCACCGACCGGGACCTCGTCCGGGGATGTGTGATCGTCACCGTCTTAACGTTACACAGCTAGGGTGGCGGCATGCCAGGACAGCGTCGGGTGACCATGCCGGACGTCGCCCGGGAGGCAGGGGTCTCGGCCATGACCGTCTCCTACGCCTTCAACCACCCGCAGCGGGTCGCCGAGGCGACGCGCCGACGAGTCCTGGACGCCGCTGAACGCCTCGGCTACAGCGGCCCCCACCCCGGCGCCCGCTCCCTGCGGCGCGGGCGCACCGGCACTCTCGGCGTGGTGCTCGGCGAGCACCTGACGTACGCCTTCGACGACCCCCAGGCAACGCAGTTCCTCGGCGGCGTCTCCAGCGTCTGCGTCGAGCACGAACTCGGCCTCACCCTCCTCCCGGTCACCGGAGGCCCCTCAGACGCCGCGCGGATCCGTGAAGCGGCGGTGGACGCCCTGATCCTGTGGACCAGCGCCGATGACGACCCGGTCCTGGACGCGGTCCTGCAGCGGGGCTTGCCTGCCGTCGTGCACGGCGGGCCGGCCAGGGAGGGGCTCGGCCTCATCGGCATCGACGACCGCGCCGCCGCGCGCGCGGTGGGCGCCGCAGCCTTCACCGGCGCCAGGGCACCCGCCGTGCTGTCCTTCCCGACGGGCCGGGACAGACAGCCCAGGCTCCTGCGCGGTCCCGCCCCGGACGCGGCCCGCTTCAGCGTCACCCGCCACCGACTGCAGGGCTACGCCGACGCAGCCTCAGCCGCCGGCCTGGACTGGGCACGGATCCCCGTGCTCGTCCTCGCCCGCAACGACCGCGCAGAGGCCGAAGCCGCCACCCAACGCCTCCTGCAGGACAGCGAGACCCCCGTCGACGCGATCGCCGCGATGAGCGACGAACTCGCTCTCGGCGCCCTGGCCGCCGCCCACCGGCTCGACCGCAGCATCCCCGCGCAGCTGGCCGTCACCGGCTGGGACGACACCCCGGCCGCCGCGGCCGCCGGCCTGACCACCATCGCCCAGTCGCTGCGCCACCAAGGCGAACTCTGCGCCCGATCCGTCATCGAACCCGGCGCCGCCCCGGCGCAGGCGCAGAACGCGCCGGTCTGGCAGCTCGTCCACCGGGCCAGCACTCACGGATCCCCACCCGCCGACGACGTCTCGAGGGCCCACTGACAGGGGCTCGACGTCCATGCCGACCACGTCACCGCGCCCCTGCTCCTGCAGCTCTTCGACCGGCTGCTTCCGTCGTGCCGGCGCGGGCGGCATCCGGTGGCGCCCGACGACGAGCCGGTGCAGGAGCCGTCGTCAGGGGCGGGTGAAGGTGGCCCGGTCGTCGTGGAGTTCGGTCAGCGCCTGCTCGAGGCGGTCGATGACGCCGGCGTCGACGAGCCTGGCGAACAGGGGATCACCGCAGGCGGCCAGGGCGCGCAGGGTGCGGGCGTGGTCGGAAACCCGCTCCTGCACCGCGTCCAGGACCTCGGCGACGCCGCCGGTCCATCCGTAGGCGTCGAGGAAGAGCCGCAGCCTGCGGGGACGGTCGGCGAAGTCGGTGAAACCCTCGGCGGTCACGACGGCCCGGGCGTGCAGGGGCACCCAGGAGAACGCCACGAAGGCGAGGTCCCACGCCCTGGAGCAGGGCCCGGCGAAGTCCCAGTCCACGAAACCCGCGAACACCCCCACCGGGGCCTGTGGGCCGGCCTCCGAGGACTGGGTCTGCGGGGTGGGCTGCCAGACGGCGTTGTAGGGACCCGCGTCGTTGTGGCCGATGACCTCACCCGGCCGCCAGGGCCGCAGCGACGTGCGCCAGCACGCCCCCTCGGGCGGGACGAAGTCGGCCACGGCCTCGTGGTAGCGGCGCAACCAGCCGCCGACCTGGACGAGGGTCTCATCGGCGTGCGCCCACGCGGGCCAGGGCCGCTGGGTCCCGATGGTGTCTCCGGGCAGGAAGGTCAGCACCTCCCGGCCCTGCTCGTCGATGCCGAGCACCCGAGGCACCCCGTCCAGCCGCTTGGCCTCCAGGTGCCGCAGCAGCGCATGCACGGCCGGTGTCCACGCTCCGGTGTGGCGACGCACGGTGGCCCCGACCGCGACGGCACCCTCGTCGTTGCCGCCGACGAGCCTCTGCTCCTGCACGCCGCCCATGCTCGCAGCGACCACC
Source organism: Kineococcus xinjiangensis (assembly GCF_002934625.1). GTDB lineage: Bacteria > Actinomycetota > Actinomycetes > Actinomycetales > Kineococcaceae > Kineococcus_A > Kineococcus_A xinjiangensis. Next base: position 72,348 of record NZ_PTJD01000014.1, read on the forward strand.
CCCGGGCCGGCGCAGGGACCTCGGTGCAGCCCCCACCGACGAAGGCTCACCGACCATCCCGCGGAAGCGCCGCCGAGCTCAGCGACCGGTCGGCACCCCGGGTCCGCTGCTCACCGCAGGCGCACGGGCAGGTGCTCCCAGCCGCGCAGCACCCGGGTCGAGGTGCGCCGCGCGCCCGGCTCGGCGCGCATGCCGGGGAAGCGCTCGAACAGCGAGCGCAACCCCACCTCCCCCTCCAGTCGCGCCAGTGCCACCCCGAGGCAGAAGTGGCGCCCCGCGGAGAACGCGAGGTGCTCACGGACGTTCTCCCGGCGCACGTCGAAGCGCGCCGGGTCCTCGAACACGGCCGGGTCGCGGTTCGCCGCGCCGAGGAGCAGGACCACGCGGCTGCCGGCGCGCACCTCCTGCCCGGCGACCGCCGTGTCGCGCAGCGCCTGCCGGCCCACGATCTGCACCGGGGACTCCAGGCGCAGCACCTCCTCGACCGCCTGCGGCCACAGGTCCGGTTCGGCGCGCAGCACCTGGAGCTGGTCCGGGTTCGCCAGGAGCAGGTGCACGGCGGAGCCGAGCAGGTTGACCGTCGTCTCGAAGCCCGCCGCCACGAGGAGTCCGGCGGTGGCGCGCAGCTCCCGCTCGGTGAGGCGCTGCCCCTCCTCGGTCGCGGTGACGAGGCGGCTGAGCAGGTCCTCCCCCGGCGCGCGGCGCAGGTGCTCCAGGTGCCGGCCGACCCAGTCGTCGAAGCCGCGCAGCGCCCCCTCGACGGTGCGGAACTGCCGCCAGGGCGCGACGGCCTCCAGGCTCATCGCCAGCCCGGCCTCGAACTCGCGGACCTCGGAGCGGCCCTCGACGGGCACGCCCAGCAGGTCGCAGATCACCGTCACCGGCAGCCGCCCGGCGAAGGGCCGCACCACGTCCACCACCGGCTCGGGGGCGCGCGCCAGGTCGTCGAGGAGGCCGTCGGCGGTGGCCTGCACCTGCCCCCGCAGCCCCTCCACGGAGCGCGGCGTGAAGACCCTGGAGACCAGCTTGCGGTACCGGGTGTGGTCGGGACCGTCCACGGCGAGCATCGAGGGCGGCTCGATTGGGTGCACGGGTGCGCCGCGCCCGGCCCAGTCCAGCACCCGCCGCACCCGGGGGCTGCTGACGTCGTCGAAGCCGCCCATGCCGAAGTCGGCGCTGCCCAGGACCTCGCGGGCGACGGCGTGGGAGGCGCTGACCCAGGAGAAGCGGCCCCGCACGAGGGGCCCGGCCGCCCGGACGCGCTCGTGGAGGTCGTACGGCTCCCGCCAGACCGCGGGGTCGCTCAGCAGCAGCGACTGCAGGTCCCCGGCGCGCGCGCTGCGGCGCACCGCCACCCGGGGCAGGCCGTGGGCGACGCCCCAGCGCACGGCGCTGCGCAGCGCGGCCGCCCGCACCGGCACGACCCCCGGGCGGTCCGGGGCCTCGACCGGGCTCTGCGTCCGCGTTCCGGGCTGGGTCATCGTCGGGCACCGCTCCTCCGGCCGGGGCGGCGCCGGGGCGCCGCGCGTGCGGCCAGTCTCCTGCACGCCGCGGGGCTCCGACAGCCCCGCACCGGGGGTTGCGGACCGCGGGACCGCGACGGACGAGCCCGCTCGGGTGGCCGCCCGAGGGGGCCGTCCGGGGCGCACTGTCGCCACGGGCACCCCTCAGGGCGCACACTGGACCCATGACGTCCCGTCCGGGCACGACCCGGCGCCGCCTGCCCACCAGTCCCTTCGCCGTGGAGGAGGCCGCGCCCGCTGTCGAGTACGACGTCGACGACCGGGTCACCCACGACCGCTTCGGGATGGGCAGGGTGCAGTCCACCGAGTTCCCCACCTGGGTCACCGCCCGCTTCTCCTGCGGGCTGGTGCGCGTCCTCAACAACTCCAAGCTCAGCAAGATCTGACCTGAGCCGGGCGCCCGGGCCCCGAGGGGCCCGGTGCTGCCCGCAGGCTCAGTCCGCGAGGGCCTCCGGCAGGCCGAAGCGGTCGAAGAGGCCGGGGTCGAAGAAGGCCACCACGTGGCCCACCCGCACCCCGTCCGCCGTTGCGGCCAGGTCGAGCACCTGGAGCTGGAACGCCCGGTGGACGCCGTCGGCGCCGCGCATGTACAGCCCGAAGGCCGGCTGCCCGTTCGCCGAGGTGGGGACCATCCGCATGTCCCCGGCCGCCTGCGCCGGGCAGTTGCCGGCGATGAGGGTGGTGATCGCCTCGCCCCCGCGGTACCAGCCCGTGAAGGGCGGCATCTCCCACACCGCGTCGGCGGTGAAGAGCTCCACCATGCCGCCGACGTCGTAGCGCTCGAACGCGGAGACGTAGCGGTCCAGCAGCGCCCGCAGCTCCGCGGACTCGGGTTCGCGGGTCTCCTCCGGGGTCGCCGCGAGCTGCTCGATCTGCCCGCGGGCCCGCTGCAGGGCGCTGTTGACGGCCGCGACGCTCGTGCCCAGCAGGTCGGCGACCTCCGCGGCCCGCCACGCCAGGACGTCGCGCAGCAGCAGCACCGCCCGCTGGCGCGGGGGCAGGTGCTGCAGCGCGGCCACGAAGGCCAGGCGGACGCTCTCCCGGGCGGCCACCACCCCGGCGGGGTCGCCCGCGCCGGGACCGGCGCCGACCCGGGCGTCGGGCACGGGCTCCAGCCAGGGCACCTCCCCGTCCGTCGTGAGCTCCCCGCGGGGGTCGGCGGGTTCCGCGCCCAGGCCGGACGGCAGCGGCCGCCGCTGCCGGCTCGCCAGCGCCGTGAGGCAGACGTTGGTGGCGATGCGGTGCAGCCAGGTGCGCAGCGAGGAGCGGGCCTCGTAGGTGTGGAACGAGCGCCAGGCCCGCAGGTACGTCTCCTGGACGAGGTCCTCCGCGTCGTGCACGGAGCCCGTCATCCGGTAGCAGTGGGCGAACAGCTCCGCCCGGTAGCGGTCGAGCGCCTCCTCGGGGAACCCGCCCGCGGGCGGGGCGTCACCCCCCGGCGCGACCTGCGCGTCCCCGGCCACGTCCCCGATGGCCTCGCTGCTCACCCGTGTCGTCGGCACGGCGGCGAGCGTACGCACGGGCACCGACACGGCGACAGGTCCTGCGGCAGGTCCGGTGACGGCCACGGTCTCCTCCTCGGGCGGTTCTCGGACGGCTCCCGGCGGTTTCCCGCGGATCAGGCGGGGCACTGCTCCCCGGCGACCACCGCGGGGTCCATCCACATGACCTCCCAGACGTGGCCGTCGAGGTCGGTGAACGCCCGCCCGTACATGAACCCCTGGTCCATCGGCTCGCGGGGTTCCTCCCCGCCCGAGGCGAGCGCCTCGCGCACCAGGGCGTCGACGTCCTCGCGGCTGTCGGCGGACAGGCACACGAGCACCTCGGTCGTGGCGCTCGCGTCGGCGACCGGCCGGGGGGTGAAGGTCGCGAAGAAGTCGCGTGCGATGAGCATCGCGAAGGCCTGATCGTTGACCTTCATGCAGACGGCGTTCTCGTCGCAGAACTGCTCGTCGAAGCCGAAGCCGAGGCCGGTGAAGAAGTCACGGCTCTTCTGCACGTCGGCCACCGGCAGGTTGACGAAGATCATGCGGTTCACGGCGGGCTCCTCGGGTCGCGGGTCTCTCTTCCACCCCTACCGACTCCCCTCCCCGCCGGAACTCATCGCGGGCACCGCTGCTGCGGGAGCTGGGGCTGGGCACCCACCGCGGGATCCTCCTCGCCGTCCTGACCGTCGCCTCGACGAACGACCCGGAGGCGCTGAAGCCCTCGGCGCCGACCGGCAACCACCTCTGAGGGCCCGCGGGCGACCGGGTCCACCTGCGGTTCCGGGAGGCCGGGGCGGGAGTTCGCGGCTACGTTCTCGGATCGACCTGAACACACCCGAGGACCGAGGAGGAACCGATCGTGCAGATCCCCAAGGACCAGATCCTGCAGCTCCTGCAGAGCCGCGGTGAGACCGGCAAGGCGCAGCAGGCCGAGGGCCAGCTCCCCGACCAGGTGGACCCCGAGCAGCACTCCGGGCTGCTGTCCTCCCTGGGCATCGACCCGCAGGAGCTGATCTCGATGGTCAGCGGCCTCGGCGGCAAGGGCGGAGGCGGGCTCGGCGGCATCGCCGGCAAGCTCGGCCTCTGAGCGCACGCCGCCCGGGGAGCAGGCGCTCCCCGGGCGGCTCACGCACCGGCCGCCTCCGGCAGCGGCTCCGGAGCGCACCCGGCGGGCGATGCGGACCCGTCGAGCGGGTGCGCGATCTCGTCGGCCGGGAGGCGCCCCGCCACCACCGCCACCACGGCGAGGGCGAGCGGCACCAGGCCCGCCACGAGGAAGACCGCCGTCATCCCGAACAGGGCCGCCGCCGGCCCCGCGAGCGCCATGGACGCCGGCATGAGCGCGAGGGAGACGAAGAAGTCCAGGCTCGCCACCCGCCCGAGCAGGGCCGGCGGGACCCGCCGCTGCAGCAGCGTCCCCCAGATGACCATCGGCGCGTTGAACAGCGCCCCGGCGACGGCACCGGCCACGACCATGGGCCACAGCGCGGTGGAGAGCCCGAACACGACCATCGGCACGCACCCCACCCCCCACATCAGCGTCATGACGGTGAGGTAGCGGCGCGGCATCCGCAGCGAGGCGACGACCGCGGAGCCCAGGGCCCCGCCGAGGCCGAACGCCGCGAGCACGAGGGCGTGCTCGCGCGGGCCACCGCCGGCGCGGTCGCGGACGGCGAAGGGCGTGAGGACCTCCAGCGGCCCCATCATCGCCAGCACCATGCCCGAGGCGAAGAGCAGCGTCACCAGCAGCCAGCGGGTGCGGACCATGAAGCGGAACCCCTCGGCGAGGTCGCCGAGCACCGCGCGCACGGGCGACGTGGCGGTGCCGGCGCCCGCGGCGAGGTCGCGGCGCAGGGGCGTGACGGGCAGCGCCAGCAGGCACGCGGCCGAGGCGGCGGCGGCCAGCGCGGTCGCGCCCAGCGCCGCCCCGGGGGAGGCCGCGGCCACGAGCACACCGGCGAGCGCGGGCCCGCCCGCCTGCACGAAGATCGGGCGCAGGGCGCCCTCCAGGCCGTTCGCCGCGAGCAGCTCCTCCTCCGGCAGCAGCGCCGGCAGCAGCGCGGAGTAGGCCGGGTAGTAGACGCCCGCGGCGAGCCCGGAGAGCAGGCCCGCGGCGGCGAGGTGCCACAGGGCGAGGACCTGCGCCAGCGACAGGGCGGCGACGACGCCCGTGGAGCCCGCCTGCACCACCGCGACGGCGAGCAGGATGTGCCGCTGCGGCACGCGGTCGGCGAGCACCCCGCCGAGCAGGGTCGTCAGGAGCATGCCGAAGGCGCCGAGGGAGACGACGAGGGAGAGGTCCTGCGGCCCGCCGCCGAGGGCGACGACCTGCCAGACCAGGGCGACGGTCCACAGCCCCGCGCTGAGCAGCGACAGGGCCATCGATGCCGCGAGGAGGCGGTAGTGAGGGTGGCGCAGGGGCCGCAGGGCCCGCGGTGCCACCCGGGACGTCTCAGCCATGGCCCGTTCCTACAGCGGGGCGCCGACGTGGTGGAGGGTTCAACTCACCCTTCCGCCAGGCAGGAGTGCAGGCAGGCCCAGAAGGCGTCGAACCCGCCCTCGGGGCCGCCCATCATCCGCTGGGTGAACAGCACGGCGGCCACCTGCCGCGCAGGGTCGGCGTAGCCGGTGGTGCCGAGGCCGCCGCACCAGCCGAAGCGCCCGGGGGTGCTCCACGGACGGCCCGGCTCGACGGCCACCTCCACGCCGAGGCCCCAGGAGCAGCCGGGTTCCAGCATCGCGGCGGCGCTCGCGCGCTGCCCCGGGCCGAGCCGGTCCGACGTCATCAGCGCCACGGACTCGCGGCTCAGGACACCGCGCCCGCCGTCGAGGAGGGCCGTCAGGAACGTCAGGTGGTCGGCCGCGGTGGAGAGCAGCCCGCAGGAGAGCGACTCGAACGCGGGAGGAGCGGCGAAGACCCCGCCGGGGGCGTCGAACGGCTCCAGTCCGCCCTCGGTCGCGGGCGCGTAGGAGGTCGTGAGCCGCTGCGGCTCGCGGGTCCAGAACCCGGTGGAGGTCATCCCCAGCGGGTGCAGGACCCGCTCGGCGAGCACCTCGCCCAGCGGCCGGCCCGTCGCACGGGCCAGCAGGACGGCCAGCACGTCGTAGCCGGTGTGGTAGAGCCAGCGCTCCCCCGGCTGGTGCGCCAGCGGCAGCGCCCCGAGGCGGGCGAGGAACTCGTCGTGCCCCACCGCGGGCGGCAGCGGGCCGGGCGCGAGGCCCGCCTCCTCCATCGCCCGCCGCAGCGGCGCCGGGTCCTCGAGGTGCCCCAGCCCGAACGTCATCGTCAGCAGGTCGCGGACCACGACGGGGCGCCGGGCCGCGACCGTGGCGTGCAGCGCGCCCGCCGGCTCGGCGAGCACCCGAGGGGCGGCGAGCTCCGGCAGCCAGCGGCCCACCTCGTCGTCCAGGGCGAGGACGCCGTCCTCGACGAGCGCGAGGGTGAGCACCGCGGCGACCGGCTTGGTGAGGGAGGCGATCCGGAACAGCGCGCCCGGCTGCAGCGGCTCGGCGTCACCGAGCGCCGCGCTCCCCCCGGCGCGGACGTGCGCCTCGCCGCGGTGCCGCACCGCCGCCACGTAGCCGGGCATCCGGCCGGCGGCGACCTGCCCGTCCAGCAGGTCCCAGAGCGGCCGCAGACCGGCGCTCACGCCGCCGCCCGCGTGCGGGCGAGGGGCAGCTGGGTGCGGACGGCGGGCTCCCGCAGCCACAGGCCCACCCACATCAGCGTGCCCATGTAGATCGGGAAGAGGGTCGCGGAGAGCAGGGGGTCCTCGACGCGCAGGTGGGCCGTGACGGCGCCGCCGAGGTAGCCGGTGAGCAGGACGGCGCCCAGCACCGTCGTCGGCCGCAGCAGGTGCAGGGCCAGGCAGAGCAGCTGCACGACTCCCATCACGATCGCCGACTCCGGCGGGAAGCCGAGCCGCTCCGTGGCCTCGACGACGGGAGCGGGACGGACGAGGTGCGCGACGCCGTCGACGGCGAGGAAGGCGCTGAACAGGGCGGTGAGCACCCAGCCGGTGCGGACGGCGGCACGGCGGGGACGCCGGGCGGTCGTGGCGGGCGCGAGGACGGTGGTGTCGGGCATCGGGGTCTCCTCGGAGCGGACGGGTGCTCAGCGCGGACGGCGGGTGCCCCCCACGCCCTGTCCGACTCCCCGGGACCCCGGAACTCATCGCCCGCGCGCCGGGCGGATCGTCACACGATCGCAATGTTCGCGCCCGAAGAACCGCAAAGTGCGTTGTCCACTCTGAGCGGACCCACCCGACCCGTGAGGAGCTGTCATGGTCACTTGCCCCTCCTTCCTCGCCGAACTCAAGGCGCAGATGGACCTCGCCCTGCAGCAGGAGCGCGTCGCCGGCGACCTCGGCGACACCTCCGCCGCCGAGGTCGCCAGCGGCCGGCTGGCCGACCTGCGGGAGCTGCTGGAGCGCAACTCCGAGCCGCTCGCCGAGCCCGCCTGAGCACTCCCCCGAGCCACCGCCCCGGCGGGACCCGGCCCAGGCCCCCCGCCGGGACCGCCTCCCCGTCAGGGGGCGGGGGCCAGGGCGATGACCTCGATCTCGCTCATCGTCATGTACGTGCCGGGCCGGGCGGTCATCACGACGCGGACGGCGTCGACCCGACGCGGCGGGAAGGCGACCTCCACGACCGGGGCCGTCGCGCCCCCGGAGGGCACCGCGACCTCCGGCGCGGCGTCCACCCACTCGCCGTCCCCGGTGCGGGTCTGCACGAGCAGCCGCGCGGGGTAGCTCTCCGTCCCGTCGCGGTAGGAGTGGGCGCGCACCTTCGCGACGTGGCGCGGTGCGGGCAGGGCCGTGGTGACGGTGTCGGAGGGGTTCTTCGTCCCCGGCTTCCAGTTGGACCAGGCCTTGTCGGTGGTCCTGCCGTCGTGCAGGGCGGCCGGTGAGTACCCGCGCTCGGTGAAGGTGGCGGTGGCCACGACTCCCGGGGCCAGCGCCGCGTTCTCCTCGACCGGCTCGGTGACCGTGACCCTCGCCGTGGCGTCGAGCCGGCGGCCGTCGCCCGCGTCGGCGGTGCCGGTGACCGTCACGACCCCGACCCGGGAGTAGGCCCCCTCCGGCGGTGCGTGCCACGTGACGGGCCGCTGCACCTCGCGTCCCAGCGATCCGACCGCGGCGACCGTCGCGGGCAGTTCGGGCTCCCCGCCGGCGAACGTCCGCGCCGCGGCGGGCAGCGTGGAGGTGAGGGTGTCCACGACGACCTCGGCGCGGGCCCGGTGGCGCCGCCCGGCCGCGTCGGTCGCGGTGCCCCGCACCTCGACGATCCCCGGCTTCCTCCACAGCGGCTCCGGCGGAGGGTTCCACGTCACCGGCAGGGAGGCCCCGGCACCGTCGGGATGCACGGGCACGACGAGGCCGGGCAGCACCGGGGCGACCCCCGGCACGGTGAACGCCTCGACGGGCCGGATCCCGGTGACCGTCTCGTCGACGAGGGTCCACAGCTGGTTGGCACCCGACGTGGGCCGGTACGTCGTGACGGGCGAGCCGTCCGCCGTGGCCCGGCCGCCGACTTCCAGCAGGCGCCCGGTCGCGACGTTGACGAGCGTGACCGTGCCGTCGCCGGTGGTCGACGCGATCCACTGCGCCGCGGCGTCCGGCTCCCCCTCCGCGGGCACGAGGACCGGCGCGCCGGCGGCGACGGAGAGGCGGCGCCCGTCCGCGACGCTGGTCACGGCGTAGCGCGCCCGGTTCGTGCCCTTCGCCGCCACGGCGTCCAGCCGCCACAGCTGGGCGGCGTCGTCCGCGTCGTCGGTGCGCACGGCGGTCCGCCCGTCGGCGCCGGCCGTCAGCGACCTCCCGCTCTGCACGCCGCGGAGGCGGTAGGTGTGCCGGTCCTGGACGAGGGCCTGCTCGGCCGCCGCGCCGGAGACCCCCTCGACGAGGAAGGTGGTCACCGACTGGGCCGGCACCTCCACGGTGGCGCGTCCGTCGACGACCCGGACGGGAGCGCCCTGCACCAGCGGCCTCCCGGCGGTCGTGACGACGGGGGTCACCTGTGCGTCGCCGGCCACCTTGCGGAACCCGGTCAGGTCGAGGGTCACCGTCCGGGGCGCCGTGCCGTCGTTGACGTGGACGACCGTGGCACCGCGCTTCGTCACCGCCGCGGCGGAGGAGGTGTCGTCCACGGCGACGAGGCGGTCCCCGGGGCGGATGTAGTGGGTGAAGTTCCGCGCGGTGTCGTACTTGGTGTTCGTCACCACCGGGCAGCGGGCGAGGGTGTCGGCCGGGGAGCAGCTGAACGGCACGTGGATGCTGCCCCAGTTGCTGCCGGCCTGCGTCGGCGTGGACCTGGTGAGGTCGTGGTTCTCCACCGGCTGCCAGAACACCCACGCCTCCGGTTCCAGCTCCCGCAGGTCGTCGGCCATCCGCTCGGCGATGCCCAGGCCCGGCACCATGCTCGTGGGGTTCCAGCCGGAGAGGAAGGAGCCCTCGACCTCGCTCATCCACAGCGGCTTGTCCTCGCCCTTGGCGATGTCGCGGACGGCGGTGCGCATCCGCGTCCCGTAGGTGTGGACGTTGAGCTGGGCGACCGCGGCGCGCACGTCGTCGGGGTAGGTGGCCCACTCGGCCGCGAACAGCTGCGGGTCGGTCTCGTCCATCGCGGAGACGACCGCGCCGCTCGGGGAGGCCTGCAGCCGCTCCGCCAGCGCCCGCACGACCTCGTGCTGCACGTCGGTGCTGATGTGGGCACCCTCCTGCTTGGTGGGCAGCGGCCTGCCGTCGGCACCGAGCTTCGTGCTCCAGTAGGTCGTGCCCGGCTCGTTGAACGGGTCGACGGTGGCGACCTCGATGCCGTGGGCCTGCTCCAGGTGCTCGGTGGCGCGCACGAGGTAGGCGGCGAACTCCTCGACGCTCTCCGGCCGCAGCTGGTTCGCGGCCGGGTCGAGGCCGCCGGAGACGTAGCCGCTGACGGTCTGGAAGTACGGGGGTGAGTTGCTGAACGTCTCCCACTTCGTGATGTCGCCCTTGATGCGGTCCACCCACCAGCGCTGGCGGGGGTCGGCGTCGAGGTCCCAGTGGGCCGGGTCGTCGGGGTTCCACCAGTCCTTGTCGGCCAGGCCCACCCCCGCGGGCGCCCGCCACCAGCCGGGCACGGCCGACCCGGGGCGCAGGTAGTCCGGCACGTCGGGGGCGTGACCACCGCCGATGTTGTACCGGGCGATGTTGAGGTTCAGGCCCTCCTCGCTGAAGAGCAGGCGGTACAGCTCCTCGCGGACCTCGTCGGAGTAGCCGCCGGTGGCGTTCGCGAACCAGACGAGGCTGGTTCCCCAGCCCTGGAACTCCGGCCCCTGGTAGGAGGGGTCGGGACGGACGGTGACGGCGTTCGCGGCCTGGGCGGAGGACGCGGCGGTGGCTGCGGCGGTGGGGGCGGCCGCGGTGGGGGCGGCGGCGGTGGGGGCGGCCGCGGTCGTGGCCACCACCGCGACGGCGCCGAGCCCGGCGAGCAGCCGGGCGCTGGTTCGGGAGCTCACGGGAGATCCTCCTGGGTGGGGACGACGGACCCGAGCGACGGGCGCGAGCGGGCGCGAGCGGGGGCGAGCGACGAGCGGCGAGCAGGGGCGGGATCAGGGGCGGCCGTGCTGCGGCAGCACCGCCGCCAGGGAGGCGCAGGCACCGCTCCACACCACGAAGAGCACGGGCGCCGGCAGCAGGGGCAGCACCAGCAGGGGGCTGTGCGCGAGCGCCACGACCAGCACGCCCAGCAGGGCGAGCGCCACGGCACTGGCGGCCCACCGGCGGACCGTGGCGTACACCGCGGCACGCACCAGCGCCCCGGTGCGCACCCCCGGGAACCGCACGAGCGCCGCCAGGGCCGTCAGCGCGCTCAGCAGGACGCCGGCGGCGAGGACGACCAGCAGGGGCACGAGGTGGCCGGCCGCGCCGGTGCCGGCCACCACGGCGACGTCCACGGCGAGGACGCCCAGCACGGCCAGCGCCGCGCCCCAGACCGCCAGCGCCCGGGCCGCCGTGCGCCGGTAGCAGGCGAGGAAGTCCCGCACCGGACGCAGCCCCTCCTCCGAGCGCAGCCGGTCCCAGCACCCGAAGGCCGCGGCGACGGCCGGGCCCACGCACAGGGCCAGCACGAGGAAGAACGGCCACGACCGCAGCGGGTCCACCACGACGGCCAGCCCCAGCAGCAGCGGGGACGTCGCCACCGCGAGCAGCAGGTTCACCACCAGGGCGGCGTGGACGTGCGCGAAGAGCGCCTCGTACGTCGCGCCGGACACGGCCGGCAGGCGCCGGGCCGGGGCGGTCGCCGCAGCGGGGGCCACCGCGCTCAGCCCTTCATCCCGGCGGTCGCGATGCCCTGGATGAAGTACCGCTGCCCCAGGAGGAAGACGAGGAGGATGGGCAGCACCGAGATGACCGAGCCGGTCATGATCATCGCGTACTCGGCGTCGTAGAGGCCCACGAAGGACCGCAGTCCGAGCTGCACCGTCCACAGCTCGTTGCTCGTCAGGTAGATGAACGGCCCCATGTAGTCGTTCCAGGTGTGCACGAACGTCAGCAGCGCCAGGCTCGCCAGCGCCGGCCTGGACAGGGGCAGGACGATGCGGGCCCAGATGCCGTACTCGCTGAGGCCGTCGATCCGCGCCGCCTCGCACAGCTCGTCGGGGATGGTCATGTAGTACTGCCGCATCAGGAACACGCCGAAGGCACCGAACGCCTGCAGCAGGATCAGCGACGTGAACGTGTTCGTCAGCCCCGCCTTCTGCATGAGGATGTACTGCGGGACCATGTACGCCTGCCAGGGCACCGCGATCGTGGCGATGTAGGCGAGGAAGAGGACGTCGCGCCCGGGGAAGCGCACCTTCGCGAAGCCGTACGCCGCGAAGCTGCCGGTGAGGACCTGCAGGAAGGTGATGGTCACGGCGAGGAAGAGGGAGTTGCGCAGGTACGTCAGCATCGGGATGCGCGTCCAGATGTCGGCGTAGTTGCTCCAGACGAACTCCGTCGGCACCCACTGCACGGGCACGCTGAAGACCTGGTTGTCGTGCTTGAGCGACGAGGACACCATCCACACGAACGGCACCAGCACCGCCAGCGTCAGGCCGGCGAGGAGCGCGTGGACGAGTGCGCTGCGGACCCGAGACCGCAGCGCGCGGGAGCGGGCGCTCGCCGGCGGAGGGGTGACGGGCAGCGGGGCGGGAAGTTCGCCGGCCTCGCGCAGCCTCCCGGGCAGGGTCGTGCTCATCACCGCTCCCGTCGTTCCTGGACCTTGAACTGCAGCACCGTGACCGTCAGCACGATGAGGAAGAGCACCAGCGAGATCGCCGACGCGTACCCGAAGCGGCCCTCGCGGATGCCCTCGCGGTAGATCAGCTGCGAGAGGACCGTCGTGGCGCGGCCGGGACCACCGTCGGTCATGACGACGATGAGGTCGAACACCTTGAAGCTGCCGACGGTGACCATGACGAGGACCAGGAACGTCGTGGGCCGCAGGCACGGCAGCGTGACGTTGCGGAACCGCTGCCAGGCGTTGGCGCCGTCGACCTGGGCCGCCTCGTAGTACTCCGGCGGGATCGCCTGCAACCCCGCGAGGTAGATCACCATGTAGTAGCCCATGTCGCGCCAGACGCTGGTGATGATGACGGCGGGCATCGCCCAGTCGCTGCTCGTCGTCCAGCCCGGCGGGTCGGCGACGCCGAGCGCCTCCAGGAGCAGGTTCACCGGGCCGGCGGTGGGGTTGAACAGCATGTTCCACACCACCGCGACCGCGACCAGGGAGGTGATGTAGGGGAAGAAGAGCGCGGTCCGGAAGAACCCCACGCCGCGCAGCTTCTCGTTGAGCAGGATGGCCAGGCCGAGGGCTGCGGCCATGGTGAGGGGGATGTGGCCCGCCGCGTAGTAGGTGGTGTTCTTCAGCGCCACCCAGAACGTCTCGTTGCCGAGCATCCGCTCGAAGTTGGCCAGGCCCACCCACTCGGGGTCGGAGTAGGAGTTCCACTTCATGAACGACAGCCCGAGGGCTGCCACGACGGGCAGCAGCGTCAGCGCGGCGAACCCCAGGAAGTTCGGCAGGATGAAGCTCCAGCCGATGAGCGTGTTGCGCCGGACCTGCCGCGGGTCGCCGTGACGGCGCAGCGCTGGCCTGGATGCGTCAGTGAGGGCCACGGGCGGCCACCTCCGTCCTCGTGCGGTGCCGCGCGGCCGGCCGGTCGCCGGCCGCGCGGCGGGTGGGCCTCATCAGCCCAGCACCTCGTCCCGGACCCGCTCCTCCATGGCCGCGATGCCCTCGGTCACGGACTTCTCCCCCACCATGACGAGCTGGTGCTCCTCGTTGAGGATGGTGTCGACGTCGCCGGAGAACTCGCTCACGGGCATCTCGAGCACGACCTCGCCGGGCTCGAAGGCCTCCTTGGAGCCCTCGTCCGCGGGAAGCCCCGGCACCTGGAAGAAGGCCTCGGTGATCTCCGGGTCGGTGTAGGCGGGCACCACCCCGACGGCGGCGATGGCCTTGGCACCCTCCTCACCGGCCGCGAACTCCAGGAAGCGCTTGGCGGCCTCGGTGTTCTTCGCGTTCTTGTTGACGGCGAAGGCCGTCGGCGAGCCGAACGTGGTGACGTCGTCGCCACCGTCGCGCTGCGGCAGGGGCGCCATGCCCCACTCCACGTCGGACTTCCCGGCGTCCTTCGCCTGCTTGATGCCCGCGATGTACCAGGTGCCCATCGGCAGCATCGCCGCCCTGCCGGTCTCGAACATCGTCCGGTAGCTGGTCTTCTGGGCGGCGGCGGTGGCGTAGTCGAGCGCCGCGCCGCTCTCCTGCAGCTCCAGGTCGACGTCGTACTGCGGCGCGAAGAAGTCGTAGTCCCCGCTGAGCTGGTCACCGCTGCTCTGCGCGTCGGCGACGGACTGCACCACGGAGCGCCAGGTGTGGTGGTAGGTGCCGAAGACCTTCTGCTCCCCCTCCCCCGCCGTCAGCCGCTGCGCCAGGTCGCGGTACTCCGACCACGTCATGCGCTCGGGATGGGGCAGCCCGGCGGCGTCGAAGAGGGCCTTGTTGTAGTAGAGCAGCCAGAAGTCCTGCCGGTAGGGCACGGCGAAGGTGCTGCCGTCGAGGTCGAAGTCGTCCAGGCCGGCGAGCTTGTCCCCACCCGCGGCCTCCGCCACGTCGCCGACCTCCTGCAGCTGGCCGCGGCCGGCGTAGCGGGCGTACTCGACGACGTTCTTCATGGTGATGACGTCGGTGGTGTCCCCACCGGCGAGCATGGTGGTGACCTTCTCCGGGTAGTCGTCGGCGAGGATGTCGACTGGTTGCACGTCGATGTCCTCGTTGGCCGCCTCGAAGGCGTCGAAGAGGGCCTTGAACTCCGGGGTCTGCTCGTAGTTCCACACCGAGACCGTCAGCGTGGTGGGTCCGCCTGCGGCGGCGGGTCCCTCGCCTCCGCCGCAGGCGCTGAGCGCCAGGGTGACACCGACGGCCGTGGCCGCCGCCTTGAGGACCGTCAGCTTCATCGCTGGAACTCCTTCGTCGGGTGGTGCGGGGACGGGACCGGGCAGTCGCCGGAGCCGGGGACGTCGTGGGGCAGGGAGAAGCGGGAGTGCGTGCCGTCGGGCCAGCCGACCGTCGCGGCCGGTCCCGCGGCCGCTGCGGTGTGGAGGGTGAGGACGGGGGGTCCACCGGGCCGGGCGCGGCGGCCGGCGAGGAGGACGGCGGCGGCGTACCAGCGCCCGGGTTCGGCCGCGGCCGCGGTCCGCCGTTCCGGGACCGCGGTCAGCACCGACAGCGGGGTGGCGTCGAGGACCGCGTGGACGGTGGCCAGCGGCAGGCCCGCCAGGTCGTGGACGGCGGAGACGAGCCGGCCGGAGCAGGCCGTGGAGGAGTCGAACCGCGTGCCGTGCTCCTCGCCGACGCCCACGGCCCAGCCGCCGAGCCGCAGCACCCCGTTCACCACGTCGGAGCGGGGCGCGAGGTCGACGCGGGCCAGCCGGACCTCCCAGTGGTGGCGCACCACGGAGACCGCGGTGACCCACGGGCCGCGGCGGGTCGTCCCCGCGTGGCCGGATCCGTGCCCGGGCGCGGTGGGGTCGGGCTCGACCCAGTGCGCCCGCCAGCGGGAGGCGCCCAGCAGGGCGGCCGGCGTCCCGTCGCCCTCCCCCAGCGCCCGCACGGTGAGGGTGGTGAAACCGGCGCGGTGGCTGGGCAGCCCGTCCTCGTCGAGGACGACGACGGAGGAGTCCAGCGGGTCGGCGGCGTGGTTCCCCGCCATCAGCGGCGCGGTGGCGGTGGAGTACCCGAGGCGGGCGTAGAGCGGGCTGTCGCTGACCTCGCTGCCGGGCAGGGCGTGGTCGCAGCCGTGGTTGACGACCCGGACGAGACCGTCGTCGCGGGTGCCGCTGACCAGCCAGCCGGGGGCCGCCGCGGTGCGCATGTCGTCGCCGAGTTCGAGCGGCAGGGGTTCCTCCACGGCCGTCCACACGGGGTGGTCGGCGGGCAGCGCGAGGCCCAGCAGTCCCTTCGACGCCCAGTACGGCGATCCGGGCCCGGAATAGGACTGCGCCATCGGGCGCCAGGCGTCGTGCCAGCCGAGGGTGAGCAGCCCGTCGGGGCCGGGCACGCCGGCGTCGGTGAAGTGGCGGACGATGCCGCTGGCGGCGCGGCGGAGGCGGCCAGGGCCCAGCGCCGTGGAGCCCGCGAGCGCCCCCGCCCAGAACGGGGCCGCAGCGGCGTAGCGGTAGACGAGGCTGCGGCCCTGCAGGAGCGGGGAGCCGTCGGCGCCCACGAGCCGGACGGCGTCGTGGAGGAACCGGTCGAGGTGGGCCAGGTAGCGCCCGCGCCGGGCGGTGGCCAGGGGGTCGTCCCCGGCCATCTGCAACCAGAGCACCGGGTAGAGGTGCAGCGCCCAGCCCGCGTAGTGGTCGTAGGCGCGTTCCGCCCCGTCGGAGTACCAGCCGCCCTCGCGGGTGAACGTGTCGTGCAGGGCGAGGTCGTGCTCGAGGTCGTCCCGGGACCAGGGGCCGCCGACCGAGCGGAGGAACTGCTCGACGACGATGCGGAACCACACCCAGTTGATGGGCGGGTAGTCCGCGCCGACGACCGTGGCGAGGTAGTCGACGGTGCGCTCCTGCACGCCGGGGTCGAGGCGGTCCCAGATCCACGGCCGGGTCAGGTGCAGGGCGAGCGCGAGGGCGGCCGCCTCGACCTTCGCCTGGCCGTGCTCGTCGGGGCGGGTCCAGCGCTCCGGGGAGGTGGGGTCGGTGCCCGCGGCGAGGCCCTGCGCGTACCAGCCGGCCAGGTCGAGGGGGTCGGCGCCGCCCTCCCCCGCGAGGCGGAAGCCGGCGGCCATGAACGTGCGGGCGAAGCCCTCCAGACCGTCGACGGCGCGGCCGTAGCCGCCCGGGGCGCCGGGCGGGGTGACGAGGGCGTGGGTGGGTGAGGCGTGGGGGCGCACGGCCAGCAGCAGGTCGTCGGCGGTGGCCTCCCAGTGCCGGCGCGTCCAGCCGGTGCACGGCGACAGCGCCCGGTCCTCGGGCACGGCGGCGGCCGCGGGCCGCAGCACGGTGGGGGCGCTCATGCGATCAGCTCCAGGTCGCGGCTGAGGACCTGGTGGCGCAGGGGCTGCCCGACGAGGTAGCGGCCGAGCTCGTCGAGCGCCACGTCGGTCATCCGGAACGTCTCGCTGCCCAGGGAGCCGGCCACGTGCGGGGTGATGACGACGTTGCGCAGCTCGTACAGGGGCGAGGCGGCCGGCAGGGGTTCGGGGGAGGTCACGTCGAGGACGGCGTAGAGCCGGCCGGTGGCGCACTCCCGCTCGAGGGCGGCGGTGTCGAGCAGGGCCCCGCGGGCGGTGTTGACGACCGTTGCGCCGTCGGGCAGCAGCGCCAACTCCCGGGCGCCGATCATCCCGCGGGTGGTGGGCAGGTCCGGGGCGTGCAGGGACAGCACGGAGACGCGGGGCAGCATCTCCGGCAGGGCGACGAGGTGGCCGCCGGCCTCCGCGACCTCGAGGGGGTCGGCGTGGGGGTCGGCGACGAGGCAGGTGACGCCGTCGAGCTGCTGGAGCAGGCGCACCACGCGGCGGCCGATCCGGGAGAACCCGACGACGCCGATGGTGCGGCGGTAGTTGCTGAGCTCCCCGTGGGCGTGCAGGTAGGACCAGTCGTCGCGGTGCTCGCGGGCGTCGAGGGCGAGGAACTGGGCCTTCTTCCCGGCCAGGACGATGGAGGCGAACGTGAACTCCGCGACGGGGACGGCGTTGGCGTCCGCGCAGCTGCTCACGACGATGCCGCGGCGCCAGAACTCCTCGCTGACGACGGGGCGCACGGAACCGGCGCAGTGCAGGACGGCGCGCAGCCGGCGCATCGCCGCGAGGCGGCGGGCGTCGAGGCGGGGGGCGCCCCAGCTGGTGAGCAGGATCTCGACCTCCGCGAGCGCCGGGGCCAGGGCGGGGTCGTCCAGGTCGTCGGTCCAGAGGACGGCGGGGAAGGAGAGGTGGTCGCGCAGCCGGTCGAGTCGCTCGGCGTCGAACTGGGTCTGGAAGGTGTCGCGGCTCATCACCAGGAGCGCCGGTGGTCGTCGTGCGGAGCCCATGCGCTCCCGCCTCTCCGTCGAGGTGGTCACCCGGCGGGTGACCGGCGGCTCCTTGCCGCTGACCGGATCCGAGGAAATACTCGGGGCAGCACAAGGTCAATCAGTTCGATCAGATTCGATCAGGACTGTTCATTGTCGATCGACGGAGGAGGGGCGCACGTGGCCGACGACCTGCAGCGGCCGTCGATGTTCTCCCTGCAGCGGCGGGAGCGGCTGATGGACGAGCTGCGCCGCAACGGCTCGGTCCACATCCGCGACATCGCCCCCGTCCTCGGCGTCAGCGAGCTCACGGTGCGCCGCGACATCAACGCGATGGCGGAGCAGGGCCTGCTCACCCGTGTGCACGGCGGCGCCACCCTCAGCGGGCCCCTCGACGCCGCCCCGGCGCCCGCCCGCACCCGCTTCCCGAGCCGCTACACCCTCGGGATGGTCGTCCCCTCGCTGGACTACTACTGGCCGCACGTGGTGAGCGGGGCCCGGGCGGCGGCCACCCTCGCGCAGGCCCGCCTCGTCCTGCGCGGCTCCTCCTACGACGCGGACGACGACCGGCGCCAGATCGAGCGGCTGCTGGGCTCCACGGAGGTCCACGGCCTGGTCGCGGCGCCGGAGACCGGCGACGAGCGCGGCCGGGCGCTGCTGCGGTGGCTGGACACCCTGCCCATCCCCGTCGTCCTCGCCGAGCGGCGCGCGCCCCGGGACCTGCCCGCCCAGAACCTGGAGTGGGTCAGCACCGACCACCCGTTCGGTGCCGGGCTCGCCGTGCGCCACCTGCACGCCGGCGGCCACCGGCGCATCGGGTTGCTGCTGGCCCGGCACAGCCCGACCTCCGCGCACGTCCTCACCGGCTGGCAGCGCACCGTGCGCGAGCTGGGGCTGCCCGCGGACGATCCGCACGTCATCGAGCTCGACGCGGTGGGCGCCCACCGCGAGGAGGTGCTCACCCGTGTGCTGGAGCACTGCCGCCGCTCGGGCACGACGGCGCTGCTCGTGCACGCCGACCCGGAGGCGCTCGCCCTCGCCCAGACGTGCCTGGACCAGGGCGTGCGGGTGCCGGAGGACCTCGCGGTCGTTGCCTACGACGACGAGGTGGCGCACCTGTCGCAGCCGGCGCTGTCCGCGGTGCGGCCGCCGAAGGAGCACGTGGGCCGCACCGCGGTGGAACTGCTCCTGGCGCGGCTGCAGGAGGGGGACCGGCGCCCGGTGCACCGGGTGCGGGTGAACCCCGCCCTCGTGGTGCGGGAGTCCAGCAGCCCGCCGGGGCGGGAGCCCGACCCGCCCCCGCCGCCGCGGACGAACCCCCGCACGAACCCCCGCACGACCCCGGGGACCGCCCCGGACAGGAGGAGGACGCGATGACCGACCCCGTGACCACGGACGGCCCCCGGGCGCTGCTGCTGTCCGGCGGTGGCCGCTACGCCGACCCCTGGCACCCGTTCGCCGCCACGACCGTCCGGCTGGCCGCGCTGCTCACCGGCTGCGGCCTGCGCGTCGACGTCCGCGACGACGTCGACGACGCCCTCGCCGGCCTGGCCGTGGCGCCACCGGACCTGCTGGTGGTGAACGTGGGCCAGCCCCGCGACGGCGGCCCCGCGCCCCTGCCCGGCGCGGCGGCGGACGGGTTCGCCGCCTACCTCGCCGGGTCCCGCCCCCTCCTCGGCGTCCACTCCAGCGCCACGAGCTTCGAGGGCTTCGACGCCTGGGAGGAGCGCCTGGGCGGCCGGTGGGTCCGCGACGTGTCCATGCACCCCGAGCACGGACCGGCCGCCGTGCAGGTCCTCGGCCCCCACCCCGTCACGGCGGGCCTCGCCGACTTCGTGCTCCTCGACGAGCGCTACACCCACCTGCGGGTGCAGCCGGACGTCACGGCCGTCGCCGGGCACGAGCACGAGGGGCGCCGCCACCCGCTGGTGTGGGTGCGCGACGCCGACGGCACCCGCACCGCCTACGACGCGCTGGGCCACGACGAGCGCTCCTACGACTCCGCGGAGCACCTGCGCCTGCTGCGCGGAGTCGTCGGCTGGCTGCTGGGGGGCTGACGGCTCAGCGGCCGCGGCGCAGCGCGCGCTCGCGCAGCCGCTGCCACCAGCGGCTGCGCGGCGGGGCGGGTTCCGGCGCCGGCGGTGGCGGTGGCGGTGGGTTCGCCTCGCTCCAGGCGGCGAGGGCCTCGTCGACGTCGAGCAGCGCGACCGCCAGCGGCGTCCCGAGCTGCGGCCGTCGGTACTCCCGGAGCAGGCGGGCGTTGAAGTCCTCGACGGCCTCCCGCACGTCCGCCGCGGAGGGGTAGCCGGGCACGGCGGCGCGCAGCGCGGCCCGCTCCCGCCGGAACGCCAGGTGCGGCGGCAGCATCGCCGCCAGGTCCAGGCCCTCCCGGCGCGCCAGGCCGGCCGCCCAGTCCTCGGGGGTGAAGGGCTGGTCGAGGCCGGGGATCGGCTTGCCCGCGCCGGGCAGGGCGTCGAACTCGCCGCGCTCCTGCGCCTCCCGGATCAGCCGCTCGGTCCAGCTCTCGAACGACCTGCCGGCCGGCTTGCGCTGCGACATCCGCCCGTTCCCTCCCACCCGTCCCGCTCCCGCGTCCCATGGTGCGGTCCTCCCCCGGCGGCGGCCAGACGGGCGGGCGCCGCCGTCGTGGCCCAGCCTCCGCCGGGTGCAGGGCTTACCGTGGCTGGGGGTCCGCCGACGCGGCGGGACCCGGGCAGGAGGAGGCGCTGTGGCAGTCGTTCCCGGCGGGCGCCGGTTCCGGATGGCGGCGCTGCTGGCCCTGGCGCTGGCGTGCGCGTCGTGCACCGGCGCCGGCGGCGAGGGCGTGCCGCAGGAGTCGGTGACGGAGGGGCCGGTGCCGGAGGAGTCCGTGCCGGAGGCGTCAGCGACGGAGCAGTCGGGAGGGACCGTGACGGAGGGGATCGAGACGGCCCTGCCCCGGGGGACGCGGGTGGGGCGGGCACGGTGGAAGCCGCGGCCCGGTGTCGCCTGGCAGTGGCAGCTCTCCGGCGACCTCGACCTGACCGTCGACGTGCCCGTCTACGACGTCGACTGGCAGGTTCCCCGCGACGTCGTGGACCGCCTGCACCGCGACGGGCGGCGGGTCATCTGCTACGTCAGCGTCGGCACGGTCGAGGAGTACCGCGACGACGCCGGGGACTTCCCCGCCGAGGTGCAGGGCCGGCCGCTGGCCGACTGGCCCGACGAGCGCTGGCTGGACGTCCGGCGCCTGGACCTCATCGGCCCGCCCCTGCTGCGCCGCCTCGACGTGTGCCGGGAGAAGGGCTTCGACGCGGTCGAGCCGGACAACGTCGACGCCTACAGCAACGCCAGCGGTTTCCCGCTGACCGCCGAGGACCAGCTGAGGTTCAACCGCTGGATCGCGCGGGCCGCGCACGAGCGGGGGATGTCCGTGGGGCTGAAGAACGACGTCGACCAGATCGCGGAGCTGGAGCCGGACTTCGACTTCGCCGTCAACGAGCAGTGCCTGCAGTACGAGGAGTGCGGCGCCTACGAGCCCTTCGTTCGGGCGGGGAAGGCCGTCCTGCACGTGGAGTACGAGATGAGCCCCGAGGAGTTCTGCGCGGCGGTGCCCGTGCCCGGTTTCTCCTCGATGCTGAAGCGCTACGACCTGGACGCCTACCGCCACGTCTGCCCGGGGAGCTGATCCGGCGCAGGGGACACCGGGGAGCGCGGAGGGGGCGGGCCCGGTCGGGCCCGCCCCCTCCGCCGTCAGCCGGTCACCAGCCGGTGACGGCGTTCGACCAGCCCGAGTAGGGGCTGGTGCCCACGGCGTTCACGGCCTGCACGCGGAACCGGTAGGTGCCCACCTGCGGCAGGGGCATCGTCAGGCTGGTGCTCGACGCCGGCACGAGGTTCGGGTGCACGACCGTCTGCAGCACCTCGCCGTACCAGCCGATCCGGTAGGCAGTGACCCGGTAGCCGGTCACGGGGGACCCGCCGTTCGTCGCCGGCGCGCTCCAGGTCGCGGTGGCGACGATGCTGCCGCCCCACACGCCGGAGTGGGCGGTGCCGATGACGGGCGCCCCCGGGGTGGTGGCCGGGGTGACGGCGTTGGAACGGACCGAGGCCTCCCCGGCGCCCACCGCGTTCACCGCGACCACGTCGAAGGTGTACGCGCGGCCGTTCGTCAGCCCCGTGGCGGTGAAGCTCACCGCCGTCGCCGGGACCGTCGCCGTCGCCTGCACCGTGGCCGACGTGCCGTCGTAGCGGCGGATGCGGTACTCCCTGATCGGGGAACCGCCCGTGCTCACCGGCGCCGTCCACGTCAGCGTCGCGGAGGCGTTGCCCGCCCTGGCCGCGACGGAGGTCGCCGCACCGGGGACGGTGACGGTGGAGTCCGCGCTGACGTAGCCGCCGCGGAAGGCGGTGGGCGTCGCCACGACGGTGTCGGCCGTGGGGACCCGGAACCAGCCGGACAGCTTCCCGCCGTACCCGCGCAGGTTCACACCGTGCACCGGCGTCCCACCGGGGACGGTGAGCGGCGCGTAGACGTCGGCGGGGCCGCTGATGTGCACGCCGGTGTCGTCGAGGTAGGCGGAGACCCGCGGGGCGTTCTTGCGCCACTCGGAGTGCTTGAGGATCAGGTCGCTCTGGATCCGCAGCGGGATCTGGACCAGGGGCGCGTCGCCGGTGTGCGTGGTGCGGTAGGCGCCGAGGACTCCCTCGACCACCGGGTAGAGCAGGCCGTCCTCGGCGAGGTTGGACTGGTGGGCGTAGAAGGAGCGGGGGTCGTTGGCCAGGACCTTCTGCAGCGCGTTGCGGACCTCCACCGGCTTCAGGTAGCCCTCGAAGCTGGCCTGCGCCTGCGCGTCGGTGGCCGCGGGCAGCGGCGAGATGCAGGTGCTGCGCACGTCGACCTCGCAGATCCCGCTGCCCCCGTTCGCGCGGGAGGTGTAGTACCAGTTGTACTCGTCGATCTGCTCGAGGTACGTCGCCGTGTTGTAGTACACGTTCATCGGGTAGCGCGGCACCGTCCGCGCCGCGCCGACCGCGCGGCGAACGTCCTCGCGCGAGGCGTCGGAGGCGATGTGCCTGATCCCGGTCGCGTCCAGCGCGGGGGCGAGGAAGGGGTTGTCGACCGGCTGCTGCGGGTCCGTCCGAAGCCCGGAGTGCTCACCCGTGACCAGTTCGGTGGCGTCGAAGTTGGGCAGCGCGTTCGCCCGGGCCCAGTCGATGTTGGCCTGCACCTGCTGCTGCAGGAACTCCTGCGAGGCCCAGTAGGTGCCGCCACTCTCCTGCGAGGGGATGCCCGGGTCCTGGCGCGGGCCTTCTTCCGGGCCGGTGGCGCAGCGCCAGGACTGCCCCACGACCGTCGGGGCGATCTGGATGCAGCCCATGAAGGGGTGGGAGTACGTGTGGTTGACCCACGGGAACTCCGCCTTCGCCGCCAGGAGCGCGTCGGTCAGCGGGTCGGTCCCACCGCCGGCCTCCTTCGCCGCGACGCTGCCGCCGGCGTTGAACACCATGTCCAGCTTGAAGCCGTTGGCGCGCTGCCAGCCCACGAGGCGCTGCACGTCGGCGGCGTTCATGCGGATGTCGGGGGTGGACACCGCCGGGTCGACGCAGTCGTCGCCAGGGGTGCAGTTGCCGTCCACGCTCCAGCGGGAGTCGGGCAGGAACACGTCGTCGACCTGCACGTCGAAGTAGGAGCGGTGGTGGCCGAGGTGGATGCCCCGCGTCATCCACGACACCACGCCGTGCGCGATCGTGTTGTACCACTGCATCGACGGGTTGTACGCCGCGGAGATCATCAGTTCCTCGCGGCCGTCGTGCGCGTAGGACCAGGCGATCGCCCCGGACCCCTCCGTCGCAGTGGCCGTGATGAGCGGGGTCACCACCTCACCGGCGGGCAGGTCGGCCGCCGGCTGCGCCAGGTAGCCGTAGACCTCGCTGACCGCCGGGTCGAAGTCGTCGATGGGCAGCGGACCGCTCAGCGCGGAGAACCCCGACGCCCGCGCCGCGGCCGTCACCGTCCCCGCCGCGCCGTCCAGCGAACCCGCGTACGTCGCCGTCGCACCCGTCCCCGTCCCCGGGTACACGTAGGCGTTCACCTGCCGGATCCCGAACCGGCGCTCGAACGCGGCCAGTTCCGTCAGCTCCGCCGGGCTCATCCCCCACGGGTTGGCGTTGGGGAGGACCACCGCCTGGAACCGCGCCGCGCCGGAGGCGGCGTCCACCAGGAACTCCCGGTCGATGACCGCGCGGCCGGCGGCCGCCAGGTCCACGACGGTGTGGGGCACGCCCTCGCGCGCCAGTTCCGTCGCGATCGCCTGCGACGACGGGTCTCCCGCCGTCACCACCAGCACTCGCAGCTCCACCCGGAGACCTGCGGCCTGCGCCGGCTCGACCAGGCCCACCAGGGGCACCGCGGCCACTGCCGTTCCCGCGATGAGCCGCCGCAGCCGGGAACCGAACCCGTGGCACTCCTGGGCCTTCGCCATCCTCGCTGCTCCCACCCTCGTCCGATCGTTCCCCCGAGAGGTTAGAAAACTCTCCGCAACCGGAGGACCGTTCGGCCGATAGTCCACACGGACGGTCTACCCCTCCACCGGTGACGGCGAGTGACCGCGGCGGTGGCCGTCCGGGCGCCCACCGAGCCCGCCCACCCCGAACGGCCGCACCCGCTCCGCCGATCCGGTGAGCCACCCGGTGTGACCATCACCCCCCTGGCGGCGGGCACCCGTCGGGGCTGCTGCAACGGGGCGAGATCTGCCCGGGAGCCTCGTTCGGTTGAGAGGTCACCCACTACGGTGGGCGACGAGAGCGTTGCGACGTGCGAGGAACCGAGTCCGGGGAGGAAACCATGGGGACGAGGCGGTGGTGGGGCCGGCCCACCGGGGGCTCCAGCGCGGAAGCGGACCTCCGCCACGAGATCGAGCGGCTGACGCAGGAGAACATGCGGCTGCGGCTGGAACGGCAGCGCCCGCACAGCCTCAGCTCGATCACCGAGCAGTTGCGCGCCGCCGTGGAGGAGCCCGCCGGGGCCACCGACGCCCTCGAGGCCCGGGACGAGGCGCACCACGTCCTGGCGCAGGCCGAGGTGACCCGCAGGGCCGTCCTCGACGTCCTCGACAGCCTCGTCGTCGCGGCGAGCCAGATGCAGCGCCAGCTCGCCCAGGACGTCCCCCTGGCGGAGATCGACCGCCGCGTCACCGAGCGCCGCACCGGCCGTGGCGCGGGGCAGGAACGGGAACGGCTCGGCAGCTCCGTGGCGGCGGAGGCCTCGCGGTCATGACGACGTGGCCGACGGGAGCCGGCCACCCCGCGCACTCGCCGCACCTGCGGGTCGACCTGCGGGTCCTGCTCCTCGCGGGGCCCGAGGGCGACTCCACCACCACGGGGTGGGAGGAGGCGTTGCGCCGCACCGGCACCCCCTACGACCTCCGCCGCCCCACGCCGGAGACGCCCCTCACCGACGCCGACCTGGTGCACGCCGCGGACGTCCGGCACGGCCGCTACCAGGCGGTGGTCGCGGGCACGGACACCTCCACGTTCTGGGACAGCCTCCCGGCCCTGGCCGCCTACCGCCGCCGGTTCGGGGTGCGGCTGCTCGCGGCCTACGAGTTCCCCCGCGCCGTCGCGGGCCTCGCCGAACCGGTGGGGACGGACACGGAGGGCCTGACCGCGCGCGTCACCGCAGCCGGGCGGGCCGCCTTCGGGTACCTGCGCGGGGAGTTCACCATCGGCGCGGGCGGTTTCGGCTACCTCACCCGGGTCGAGGACCCCGCCCTGTTCACCACCTACGTGGAGACGGCCGAGGGGAACCCGCTCCTCGGCGTCGTCGAGCGGGACGGCCTGGAGGACCTCCTCGTCCTCCTCGACCACGACCAGTGGATGCTGCACGGGCTGCTGCTGGCCCCCGGCCTCCTCGCCTGGGTGACGCGCGGCTGCCACCTGGGCCTGACGCGCTACTCCTTCGCCTGCCACATCGACGACGTGTTCCTCGCCAACACCCTCGCCCGCGACGGGGAGTTCCCCGAGGACGGCAGCGCGCCCACGGTGCGGATGAGCCCCGCGGACGTCGAGGCGGTGCTGGCCTGGCAGGAGCGGCACGGGTTCGTGCTCGACCTCGCCTACAACGGCACGGGCGCCGGCGACGGCGACCCGCTCACGGAGGTCCTCCTGCACCACCGCGGCGCCTTCCGCTGGATCAACCACACCTGGAGCCACCGGCACCTCGGCCTCGTCGCCGACCCCGGCGCGACCGGCGGGCTGCGCTGGGTCGACGCCGCGCTGCTCACCGAGGAGATCGTCCGCAACCGCGAGTGGGCCCGCGCCGCAGGGATCGACGTCAGCCCGCACGTCCTCGTGACGGGCGCCCACTCCGGCCTGGACAACCCGAACCTGCCCACCGCCCTGCGCGCGGCCGGGATCTCCGTCATCGCCGCGGACGCCTCGCACCCCTCGCCGGGGCCCGCGCTCGGACCCGCGACGACCGTGCCGCGCCACCCCACGAACGTCTACACCCACGTCAGCTCCTGGCCGGAGCAGCTCGCCGACTACAACCGGCAGTACGCGGGTGAGGGCGTCACCGCGGGCACCCCGGAGGAGTTCCTCGCCGCGGAGACCGCGATCGTGCTGCGCCACGTGCTGGGCAACGACCCCTCCCCCACGTTCGCCCACCAGTCCAACCTCACCGGCGACCGCCTCGCCCTCGCCCTCGTGGAGCGGGTGCTCCAGGGGTGCGCGCGCCTGCTCGGCGACTCCACGCCGCTGCGCAGCCCGTCGATGGACGCGGTGGCGGAGGAACTGCGCCGGCGCCGGCGGTGGAACGCGGCGCTGGCGGACGGCGTCGTCGAGGCGGTCCTGCACGGCGGCGTGCTGCACCTGCGCACCGGCGTCCACCTGGAGGTCCCCCTGACTGCACCGGCCGGCAGCGAGGTGCTCGGCCCCGGCGGCGGCCACCGCTTCGGCGAGGACTACGCGGGAGCGGTGTCGGGGTGGCAGCCCGTCCCCGCCGGGGAACTGCTGCGCATCGGCCTGCCCGTGGGGGCCGCGGCGTGAGCGTCCCCGCGCCGTCGCGCCGCACCGCCGGGCCCCGCCCTCGCGTCGTCCTGCTGACCGAGGGCACCTACCCGTTCGTCATGGGCGGGGTGAGCACCTGGTGCGACCTGCTGCTGGGCGGCCTGCCCGACATCGACTGGCAGGTGTTCGCCCTCACCGCCGGCGTCGTCGACGAGCCGCAGTTCGACCTGCCCCCGAACGCCCGGCTGGCGGGGCACCTGCACCTGTGGGGCTCCGGCCACCCGCCCCGCCGCCCCGGGCGCGGGCGGCGCTCGGTGCGGCGCACCACCCTGGCCGCGGAACTGGTCACGGGCCTGTTCGGCTGGGACTGCGACCCCCTCGACCTCGTCCCCGCCCTGGTGTGGTGCCGGGAGAACCCGGACCGGGTCCTCCCGATGTTCCGGCGCGAGGAGACCTGGGACCACTACCTCGCCGCGCTCACGTCGGTGCTGGCGGAGGACCACGAGGAGGCGGGGACCCCGCCGCAGCTGGACCTCAACCGGGCGATCGAGCTGTTCCAGACGCTGGCGTGGGTTGCGCGCACGGCGGCGGAGCCCACGCCCTCCGGGGACGTCTCCCTCGTCACCGCCGCGGCCTGGTCGGGGATTCCCGCGGCGGTCGACAAGGCGCTGCTGGGACGCCCGGTCGTGCTGTCGGAGCACGGGATCTACGTGCGCGAGAGCTACCTGGCCGCGGTCCGCTCCACCGGTGCACCGGCCGCCGCGCGCTGGGTGAACACCCGCCTGGCGCGCGGGCTGACCCGGCTGACGTACGCCGTGGCCGACGTGGTCTGCCCGGTGGCGGACGCGAACGCGCCGTGGGAGGAGGCCCTCGGGGTGTCTCCCGACCGCATCGTCACCATCCCCAACGGGGTGCCCTCCCCGGGCCTGCCGCAGCCGGCGCGGCGCAGCCGCACCGTGGTGAGCGTCGGCCGCCTCGACCCCCTGAAGGACGTGCACACGATGCTGCGGGTCGCCCACGCCGTGCGCCGGCGGGTGCCGGACGTGACGTTCCTGCACTACGGGCCGGTGCCGCGCGGGCAGGAGGACTACGCGAGGACCTGTCACGCTCTGCACGCGGAGCTCGGGCTGGGGGACTCGTTCCGGTTCATGGGCCCCACCAAGGACCCGACCGGGGTGATGCGCGACGCGGACGTGGTCCTGATGACGAGCATCTCCGAGGGTTTCCCCATGTCGGTGCTGGAGGCCCTGTCCCAGGCGCGGCCGGTGGTGACGACCCTGGTCGGCGGCGTCCTCGACGGGATGCGCGGCGCGGGGATGACGGCGCCGCCGGGCGACGTGCACGGCCTGGCCGACGCGGTCACGGCGCTGCTCGTGGCGCCGGACTTCGCCGAGTCCCTCGGCCGCCGCGGTCACGAGCGGGTGGTCCGCCTCTTCGGCCAGGAGCGCTGCCTCGACGGCTACCGGGTCGTCCTGCACGCCCTGGCCCGGCCGCAGCCGCAGGAGGCGGCACCGTGGGGACGGGCGGAGGGGGCGGTCGGAGCGGCGATCCCCGCCACGGCACGGGAGCAGGCCCGGGGGCGGGCGGCGGAACGCGCCTCGCTCACCCGGGCGCGGCTCGCGTCCGCGACGAGGAGAGGTGCACGGTGAGGATCACCCCCGGGCAGGCCGCGGCGCGCGTCCGTGCGGGACTCGGGCGCAAGCCCCAGGACGCCCTCGAGGCCACCGTGGTGCTGGAGGCGTGGGGCGGGCTCGTCTCGCGGACCGCGCTGCCGCTGGCGCACCAGGCCTCCACGCGGTGGCGGCCCACCCCGCCGGGCCGGTTCCCCACCGCTACCGAGCAGCCGTCGAGGGTTCCGGTGCTGGAGGTGCTGGGGCTCGTCGCGACCCTGCTGGCCACCACGGCCTGGGTGGCGCCGCTCGCCGCCGCCCTCGGCACCGACGCCACCGAGCGGGCCTGGAAGATCGCGCTCCCGCTGAGCCTGGGGCTGCAGTGGCTGATCCGCCGCCGCTACCTGACGGACCCGGAGGGCATGGGGCGGCTGCGGGCCGACGTGCGCGTCACCCGCCCCGTGGGCGTCGTCTGCCTCCTCGCCACCGCGGGCCTCGTCGTCGCCCCGCAGCTGCTGCTGCCCGTGGCCCTCGTCATCACCTGGGTCGGGGGGCTGCTCGTCGTGGTGCGCGGCTGGGGCCTGCCGTACGCGCTGATGCTGGTCGCGGCGACCGCCGCGCCCGCCTTCGGGGTGCCGGTGGTGGTCGACGTCCTGCTCGTGGTCGCCCTCACCCAGGCCGCGGTGGCCGCGGCGCTGCTCACCTCGCCGCTCTCGCACGGCACCCCCACCCCGTGGCGGCGCTCGCTGGCGGCGGGCGCCATCGGCGGGGCGAGCGCCGTCCTGATCGTGGCGGACCCCTCGATCGTCTGGTCCGGCGAGGCCGCCTTCCCGGTGCTCGCGCTCGTGCCGGCGATGCTGGGCAACCTGTGGGCCGGTCAGCACATGAACCGGATCTGGACGGTGCTCGTCGAGGCGCTGGCCTCCACGCGCCTGGAGGAGCGGACCAGCCGGCGCAACCGGCGGGTGTTCGGGGGGATCGTGCTGGGGGCCTTCGCCCGCCTGCTGCTCCTCACCGCGCTGCTCTCCGTCGCGGCCTACCCGCTGCTGCGGGAGAGCGCCGCCACCGGCGGCAGCCTCGCGCTGCTGCTGCTGGGCCTCGGCTGCTTCGGCGTCGTGGGGTTCCTCACCGCCCTGCTGGAGGGCTTCTCCCGGGTCGGCGCGGCGGCCGCGGTGACGCTGGCCGCGCTGGCCGGGGCCGCCGCGGTCCTCCTGGGCGCGACGGGGAGCCTGCCCCTGCCCTCCCTCGCCGCCGCGGCGTGCGCGGCCACCGCCGCAGCCGCGTGGCCGGTGGCCCGGCTGGTGCGCCAGCCCGACCGCACCCTGGCGACGCTGCATTGAGACGTCCCGCACCGAGACGTCCCGCACCGGGCGGCGCGCGGTGAGCGGTCCTGCCACGGCGGTGGCGGTCCTGGGCGCGGGCAGCGTCGTCTTCACCCACCAGGTCGTCGCGGACCTCGTGCGGCTGCCCCGCCTCGACCGGCTGGACCTGCGGCTGCACGACGTCGACCCGCTCCGCCTCGCCACGGCCGTGGCCCTGACCCGCCGGGTCGCCGCGGAGCACGGCGCCGCGGGCCGGGTGCGCGTCAGCGGCCACGCCGAGCGCAGGGCGGCCCTCGCGGGGGCGCAGTTCGTGGTCAACACGGTGCAGGTCGGTGGCCTGGCCGCCACCCGCACCGACCTCGAGGTGCCTGCCCGCCACGGGCTGCGCCAGACGATCGGCGACACCCTCGGGGTGGGCGGGATCTTCCGGGCCCTGCGGACCGCGCCCTTCCTGGCGGGGGTGGCCGCGGACCTGGCCGAGGTCGCCGACGACCCGCTGCTGCTGAACTACACCAACCCGATGGCGATGAACGTCGGCTACCTCGCCGCCGTCGCCCCCCGCCTGCGGGTGCTCGGGCTGTGCCACTCGGTGCACTGGACCGTCGCGGGGCTGTGCTCGCTCGTGGGGGTGGACGTGGCGGAGGTGACGTACTCCTCGGCGGGCGTCAACCACCAGGCGTGGCTGCTGCGCTGGGAGCGCGACGGGCAGGACCTCTTCCCGGAGCTGGACCGCCGGATCGAGGCGGACCCGGAGCAGCTGCGCCGCGTCCGCGTCGACATGTACCGGCGGCTGGGCCACTTCCCCACGGAGACCAGCGAGCACTCCGCGGAGTACGTCGGCTGGTACCTGCACTCCGACGCCGAGGTGGAGCGGCTGCGCCTGCGGCCCGGCGCCCACCTGCGGACCAGCGAGGACAACCAGCGCCGCCACGAGGCCCTCAGCAGCGCCGTGGCGTGCGGGGGCGAGCTGGGGTGGGTGAACCCGCCGGGCACCGAGTACGCCCCGCTGGTGGTCCAGGCGGTCGTCTCCGGGGTGCCGGAGGAGATCGTCGGCAACGTCGTCAACGACGGCCTCGTGCCCGGCCTGCCCGCCGGCGCCGTGGTGGAGGTGCCCTGCACGGTGGACGCCGCCGGGGTGCACCCGCACCGGGTCGGCCGCCTGCCCGAGCAGTGCGCCGCCCTCAACCGCGCCTACCTGGAGGTGGTGGCCCACACTGTGCGCGCCGCCGTCACCGGCGACCCGTGGGCCGTCCGGCACGCCGCCGCGGTGGATCCCAACACCGCCGCCAGCCTCGACGCGGAGGCCGTCGGGGCGCTGTGCGACGAGCTCGTGCGCCGCCACGGCGACCTGCTGCCGGAGCCGCTGCGGGTGCCGCCGCGCGCCTGAGGGCGGCACCTCCTCCGGCAACGGCCGTTCCGGGGCGGCGCTACAGATTCCGCCGCAGACGCCGACACCACCCCTGTGGCCCTTCCTGCTCAGCCCGCACCCGGCGCGCCCTCGCACGGCGTCCCCGCCCGCCTTCCCGGCGCGGCGCACGACGCGCTGCTGGTCCTGACCGCCGCGGGCGCCGCCGCCACCACCGCGACGGGTGCCGACGTGCTGCTGCTCGTCGCGGCGTGGGCCGCGCTCGCGGCGGCGCTGACGGTGTCCGTGCGCGGGCGGCGCTCGGTGGGCGCCCGCCTGGCGGGGGCGTTGTCCGCGGCCGCCGAGGCGGGCGAGCGGGCCCTCGCGCACGGGCAGGACCTGGAGTCCGCGCGGGCGGCCCGGGAGGCTCTCGCCCAGGACATGTTCCGGGTGCAGCGCGACGCCGCGCAGGCCATGCGCGAGCGCGCGGAGCTCGTCGTCACGGAGATCTCCGGGATGGCCGTGCACGAGCTCAGCGAGGTCGTCACCGGCGTGGAGGCCGTGCGCGAGGCCGCGGCCACGATCGACGAGCGCGTCACCGCCGCGGAGACCATCACCGCCAGCGTCTCCGAGGAGGCCCGCGGCACCGACCGCGTCGTCGCCGCCCTGGAGGAGAGCCTCCGCAACGTCGGCGGCATGGCCCACATGATCTCCCGCGTCGCGGACCAGACGAAGCTGCTGGCGCTCAACGCGACCATCGAGGCCGCCCGCGCCGGGGAGGCGGGCAAGGGCTTCGGCGTCGTCGCCGACGAGGTGAAGGCGCTGGCCGAGGAGACCGCCCGCTCCACCGACCAGATCACCCAGACCGTCGGCTCGCTCGGCCACGACGCGCAGGCGCTGGCCGCCGCGCTGGTCCGGATGAGCGAGGGCGTCGCCCACGTCGAGGGCGCCACCGGCTCCCTGCGCGCCATCGCCGCCGAGCAGCACGCCCTCGTCGCCCGGCTCGACAACGCCCTCGGCGAGAGCATCGGCAGCCTGCAGGCCATGGACAGCCTCAGCAGCCGGCTGGAGCGCCGCGGCGCGCAGCGGGTGGCCGTGTCCGGGCCCGCCACCGTGGTCGTCGGCGGCGCCCCGCACACCGTGGACCTCCTCGACATCAGCGCCACCGGCGCCCGCTGCACCGCCCCGGCCGGCGTCGGCGAGGGCACCGCCCTCCAGCTGCAGGTGCACGTGCAGGGCGCCCCCGAGGTGTCGATCCCCTCGTCGGTGGTCCGCGTCCTCAACCGCGACGGCGGCAAGCAGCTCGCCCTCGACTTCACCGAGTCCGCGCGCTCCGACCGCACCGTCAGCGACGTCCTGGGCGCCCTCACCAGCGGCGCGCAGCTCGTCGGCGTCTGACCGGCGCGGAAGGGGTGCCGGCGGAGCGGGGATCGGCAGTGGCAGTGGCAGTGGCAGTGGCAGTGGCAGTGGCAGTGGCAGTGGTGACGGGAGCGGGGGGACGAGGGTGCTGAGCGGTCTGCGAGCGCGACTGCTGAGCCCACTCGCCCTGACGACGGCGCTGACGGCCGCCACGGCGGTGTCGGGCGGCGCCCTGCTCACCCTGCTGCCGCAGCAGCCGCTGCTGGGCACACCCGCGGGGGTGCCCGCCGTCGCGGTGCTGGTCGTGCTCGGTGTCACGTTCGTGCTCGCCGAGCTGGGCCAGGTGCTGGTCGAGATCCGCCGGCAGGCGTACTCGATCTGCCTCACCGGCGTCCCGCTGCTGCTGGGGCTGCTGTACTGCCCGCCGCAGCACCTCCTCGCGGTGCGCCTCCTGGCCGCCGTGGCGACGTTCGCGCTGCAGCGCTCCCCGCTGCTGAAGTCGGCCTTCAACACCTCGGTCTACCTGCTGGACACCGTCCTCGTCGTCCTCCTCTGCCACCTGCTCGTGGGCGCCGCTCCCGGCCTGTCGCTGCGCACGGCGGCGGGGGCGTTCGCGGCGCTGACGGTGGTGGAGCTCCTCATGAGCGCCCTCGTGCTGCTGGTCATCCGCATCCACCACGGCCCGCTCGGCCGGAGCACGGTGCTGGACGTCCTGGTCCCCGTCGCGGCCGTGGGACTGGTCAGCACGACCGCGGGGTTCATCGCCGCCGGTCTCCTCGGCCTCGGCTCGCTGGGGGTGGCGCTCCTCGCGGTCTTCGCCCTGCTCGTCGCCGCCACCTACCGCGGCTACCTGCTGCTGCGCGCACGCCACCACTCCCTGGAACTGGTGCAGGAGTTCGTGGAACTGACGTCGGGCGGTGCGGGCGACGGGGAGGAGTTCAGCGGGCGGCTGCTGGACCACCTCCGCACGGTCCTGCGCGCCTCGAGGGTGGAGTTCACCTCCGCCCTCCCCGACGGGTGCGCCGGCGCCGTCCGGGTGGCCGTGGACGAGCACGGCGCGGTCAGCGTCGTCCGCGGCGACGAGGACGCGTTCCTGCTGGGCTGCGCGGAGCGCGGCGCGGCCGTGGTGCTGAACTCCTCCTCCCCCGACCAGGCGGCGCGGCGGTGGCTGAGCGCCAACGGCATCGGCGACGCCCTCGTGGTGCCCCTGCCCCTGGACGGCGCGCGGGGCGTGGTCGTCGCCCTCGACCGGCTCGGCGACTCCACGGCGTTCACCGCGCACGACCTGGCGATGCTGCAGACCCTCACCGGCCACCTGGCGGTGGCGGTGCGCAACGCCCAGCTGGTGGGCCGCCTCCGCCACGAGGCCACCCACGACCGGCTGACGGGCCTGGCGAACCGGCTCCTGCTGGGCGAGCGCATGCAGGCCGCCCTCGACGGGGACCCCCACGGCCGGATCGCGGTCCTCCTCCTCGACCTCGACCGGTTCGAGGAGGTCAACGAGGCGCTCGGCCACCTCGTGGGCGACGAACTGCTGCAGGTGGTGGCCGGGCGGCTGGAGGGGCTGGACCTGCGGGGCGGGACGGTCGCCCGCCTCAGCGGGGACGAGTTCGCAGTCCTGCTGCCCGCCTCGCCGTGCGCGGAGGCGGACTCGCTGGCGGTCGTGGCGGAGCTGGAGCACGCCCTCGCGGCACCGGTGGAGCTGTCCGGGGTCGTCCTCAGCACGAGCGCCAGCATCGGCGTGGCGCTGTCCTCGGCGGGGCACACCGCCGACGACCTGCTGCGGCAGGCGGACACGGCCATGCACGCCGCGAAGCGGGACGGGACGGGGGTGCGCGCCTACAGCGCGGACCTCGACGAGGGCCAGGTCGAGCGGCTGGTGCTGCTGCCGGACCTCCGGCGCGCGCTGGAGCGCGACGAGCTGGACGTCTTCTACCAGCCGAAGCTGGACCTGGCGCAGGGCGCGGTGACGAGCGCGGAGGCGCTGGTGCGCTGGAACCACCCGACGCTGGGGCGGCTCGCCCCGGACGTCTTCATCGGCCTGGCGGAGTCCACCGGTCTGATCGAGCGCCTCACCCACAACGTCCTCGCCAAGGCGCTGCGGCAGTGCCGCGAGTGGCAGGACGCCGGGCTGGAGCTGTCGGTGGCGGTGAACCTGTCCGCCCGCAACGTCGGCAACCCCGCCCTGCCGGCCCGGGTGGCGGCCGCGCTCGCCGAGGCGGGTGTGCCCGCGCACCGGCTCACCCTCGAGATCACCGAGAGCAGCGTGATGCGGGACCCGGAGCGGGCGCTGCCCGTCCTGCGGGAGCTGGAGGCGCTGGGCGTGGCGCTGTCCCTGGACGACTTCGGCACGGGCTACTCCAGCCTGTCCTACCTGCAGCGCCTGCCCGTCTGCGAGGTGAAGGTCGACCGCTCCTTCGTCATGGGCCTGGAGGTCGCCGACGAGGCCCGCACGAGCGCGGCGCTGATCCGCAGCATCACCGGGCTGGGGGCCAGCCTGGGGCTGCGCATCGTGGCCGAGGGCGTGGAGAGCGCCGAGGTGCTGGAGGAGCTGCGGGAGCTCGGCTGCGACGTCATCCAGGGCTACCACGTCGGCCGTCCCCTGCCGTCGGCGGAGTTCGACGCCGCGGTGCGGGTGCTGAACGGGGTGGCTCAGGAGGCGGGCGCGGCGGCGCCGGTCTAGCGGGCGCCCCGCCCGGCGGGTTCAGCGGTCGCGGGCGCAGGCGGCGACCGCGGGGCCGAGGGCGGTGTGCAGCTGCGCCAGCTCCGGACGCGGCCCGGCGGTCAGGGCGGCCTCGTGGGCGGCGGCGATGGCCTCCAGCCGTTCCAGCAGCGCGGCCCCGCGGTCGGACAGGTGCGCGACGATGCGGCGACGGTCGGTGGTGGAGGGGCGGCGGTAGACGAGCGCGTCGTCGACGAGGCCGTCGACGAGACGGGTCAGCGACGCCGGGGGCACCTGCAACTGCTCGGCGAGGTGGCCCATCGTCGTGCCGTCGGTGCCGGCGAGCGCCCGCAGCACCCGCCACTGCTCCACCCCGGTGCCCTCCTCGGCGAAGCGCTCGGCGAGTTCCCGCCACGCCAGCCGCTGGGCTCGGGTGAGCAGGTCGAGCAGTCGCACAGCGGGCACCTGCGGCCTCCTCCCACGGATCCGGGCAGGCTACTGCGCCCTGGCGTCCTCGCCGCCCGGGCGGGGTCGCCGGTGCCGGTTCCTGGCCGGACGGCGGCGGTGGCGGCACACTTCCACCCGATGAGCCGTTCCTCGGCGCAGCGGGACGACGCCCCCGGCGCCTCCCCCGGCGTCCTGCTCGACCCGCTGGCGGTTGCCGTGCAGGGTCCGGACGCGCACGCCCTGCGGATCGCGCTGGCGCTGCCGACGTCGGGGGCACTCGGCATGACGGCGCCCGCGGCGCTGGCGTGCGCGGTGCTGGCCGCGGAGGAGGTCAACGCCGCCGGCGGGGTCCTGGGGCGGCCGCTGCGGCTGGTGCCGGTCGACGCGGGCCGGCCGGCGGCGGAGGTGGCCGCGGAGGTGGGGCGGCTGGCGCTGGCGGGGGTGGTGGACGCCGTCTGCGGGCACCACACCAGCGACGTGCACCGGCGCCTGGGGCGGGTGACGGCCGGGCGGCTGCCCTACGTCTTCACGCCGCCGCACGAGGGCGGGCCGCGGGAGGCGGGGGTCGTCCTGCTGGGCGAGGGCCCGGCGGAGCAGTTGCTCCCGGTCGCCGCGCACCTGGCGTCGCGGCGGACGCTGCGGCGGTGGGCGCTGCTGGGCAACGACTACGTGTGGCCGCGGACGGTGCACGCCGCGGCGGTGCCCCTGCTGCGGGCGGCCGGTGCGGAGGTGGTGCGGCGGGAACTGGTTCCGGTGGGCGGCGTGGACGCGGAGCGGCTGGTGGAGGGGCTGCGGCGCAGCCGGGTGCAGGCGGTGCTGCTGAGCCTGATCGGCCGGGACCTGGCGAGTTTCAACCGGGCGTTCACCGCCGCGGGGCTGGGGCCGCGCATCGTGCGGGTCTCCCCCGCGCTGGAGGAGAACGGGTTGCTGGAGGCCGGTGGTGACGACTCCGGAGAGCTGTTCGCGGTGATGCGCTGGTTCGCCTCGGGCAGCGGGGAACTGCCGGCGCGCTACGCGGACCGCTGGGGTGCCGCCGCACCGCCGCTGGGCAGCTACGCGCAGGGCTGCTACGAGGGGGTGCACCTGCTGGCGGGGATGGCCCGGCAGGAGCCGCTGCCCGTGCTGGCCCGGCGCAGCCACCACCCCGTCCCCCACGGCCCGGTGCGGCTGGCGCGGGCGGACGGGGTGGACCTCACCGTCGTGACGTGACGCCCGCAGCACCGGGAACCCCGGCCGGGGCGTCCGAGGGGGTTCAGGGCGCCGTCCACAGCTCGACGCGGAACCGGCCGAAGCTCTCCCCGTACGCGAGCGCCCGGCCCGCCCGGGCGTCCCGCACGGGGCCGGCGAACATCTCCTCCCACGGGACGAAGTGCTCCGTGCCCACCACCCACACCCGCTCCCGCCCGGCGAGGGCCGCCGCCCGCTGCGGGCCGGTCAGGTCGTCGCCGCCGATGGAGACGCTGACCGACGGGTCCCGCACGAGCAGCACGTCGTCCAGCCCCACCCCGGCGGGCAGGTGGTGGCGCAGCATCGGGCGGTCGGTGTTGCCGAGGAACACCACCGCGTCCCCGGGCCGGGCGCGGGCCGCGAGCGCCGCGGCGGCCGAGCGGGGGTCGTCCACGACGAACGGCTGCTGCCGGTGCGCCACGAGCCGGGGGGCCTGACCGGCGGCGACCAGCCCCACCAGCGCCAGCGCCGCGACGGCGGTCGGCGCCGTCCGCCGTCGCGCCACCGCGATCCCCGCCGCCCCGACACCGGCCAGCACGGCCAGCGCCGGGGCGGCGGCGACGGTGTAGCGGGCCTCGAACAACTGCCCGGCCGCCGCCGACGCCACCACCGCCGCGACCGGCGCGAGCGTCCCCGCGGCGAGCAGGGCCAGCACGGGCGGGCACCGGCGCAGGGCCAGCGCCCCCGCCCCCCACAGCAGCAGCAACCCGCCCAGGGCGGCGGGCGCCGCGGCGTAGGAGTGCCACAGGCCCAGGCTGCGCCGCAGGAGCGGGAAGTCCTCGCCGATCCGGTTCGGGGCCTGCGACATGCCCACCGCCACCATCGCGGCTGCCACGGCGAGGGGCGGGAGCCCGCCTGCCAGGAACCGGCGGCGGCGGGCGCGGCCCGGGGCGAGGAACGCCACCCCCACCATCGCCAGCACCGCCGGGGCGCCGGTGAGGACGTGCAGGGCCGCGGCGAGCGTCGCGGCCGCCGCCCACAGGAGCAGCCACCGGGCGCGCGGGGCCCCTCGGTCGCGCAGCAACCCGTAGGCGGTGGCCACCGCGCAGGCGGCGAGCACCGGGTACGGGCGGGCCTCCTGGCTGTGGCGCACCACGATCGGGGTCAGCGTGAACAGCACCCCCGCCACCGCGCCGGCCAGCGGGGCGGCGGCTCGGAGGACGGAGTCCTCGACGACGTGGCGCTTGACGACGTGGTTCTTCACGACGTGGTTCTTCACGACGTGGTTCTTCACGACGTGGTGGGCGAGGAGGCCGGCGAGCGCCGCGGCCAGCACCCCCGCCACCGCGCTCGGCAACCGCAGCCACGCCTCCGACTGCGACAGCAGCACCCACGGGCGCATCAGCACGTACCAGGGGCCCATGCCCGCATCCGTCACCCGCAGGCCGCGCAGCATCACCCCGTACTCCCGCACCGCGGTGCCCAGGGTGTAGAACTCGTCGCGCCACAGGGGTTTGGCGTCGTAGCGCCACGCGGTGGTGAGCGCCGCGACGAGGGCGGGCACCAGCCAGGCGCAGAGCAGCCCCCGATCCGGGCGGCGGCGCACCGCCGGTGCCGCTCCGCCGCCGCCGTCCGCCGCCCCCGCCCCCGCCCCCGTCGACCCCAGCGACACCCGCCGGCCCCCTCCCCGATCCCCCGGACCGCCCCCGCGGCCCTGGGTAGTCAAGCGCACCCGGGGACCGCGCCGCCCCGGCAGGCACCGGGCGGTGGAATGCCGCCCGCCTCCCGGGCGCTGCACCGGCCGTGAAGCGCATCGGGTTCCTCAGCTTCGGCCACTGGCAGGCGGTGCCCGGCTCGCAGGCGCGCACCGCCCGCGACGCCCTCGTGCAGACGGTGGAGCTCGCGGAGGCCGCGGAGGAGCTGGGCCTCGACGGGGCGTTCGTGCGGGTGCACCACTTCGCCCGCCAGCAGGCCGCGCCCTTCCCCGTCCTCGCCGCCGTCGCCGCCCGCACCCGCCGCATCGAGATCGGCACCGGCGTCATCGACATGCGCTACGAGAACCCCCTCTACATGGCGGAGGAAGCCGCGCAGACGGACCTCCTCAGCGACGGGCGCCTGCAGCTCGGCATCAGCCGCGGCTCCCCCGAGACCGCGCTGCGCGGCTCCGAGGCGTTCGGCTACGTCCCCGCGAAGGGCAGCACCGACGCCGACCTCGCACGCGCGAAGACCGAGCTGTTCCGGGCCGCGATCGCCGGCGCGAAGATCGCCCCCGCCAACCCGCAGATGACCGGCACCACTGCCCCGCTGGCCGTGCAGCCGCAGTCGCCCGGCCTGCCCGAGCGCATCTGGTGGGGCTCGGGAACGCGGGCCACCGCCCGCTGGACCGCGCTGCAGGGCATGAACCTCATGAGTTCCACGCTGCTCACCGAGGACACCGGCGTGCCCTTCGACGAGCT
Organism: Kineococcus xinjiangensis; assembly: GCF_002934625.1. GTDB lineage: Bacteria > Actinomycetota > Actinomycetes > Actinomycetales > Kineococcaceae > Kineococcus_A > Kineococcus_A xinjiangensis. The sequence goes on from NZ_PTJD01000014.1 coordinate 111,249, forward strand.
GCAGGCCGAGCAGATCGCCGTCTTCCGCGCCGCCTGGACCGAGGCGGGCTGGGAGCGCGAACCCCGCGTCTCCGTCAGCCGCAGCGTGCTGCCCGTCACCACGGACCTCGACCGGCGCTACTTCGGTGGACGCGGCGGCAGCGACTCCACCGACCAGGTCGGCCACCTCGACGGCTCCCTCGCCCGCTTCGGCCGCAGCTACATCGGCGAACCCGACGTCATCGCCGGGGAGCTCGCCCGCGACGCCGCCGTCCAGGCCGCCGACACCCTGCTGCTCACCGTGCCCAACCAGCTCGGCGTGGAGTACAACACCCACCTGCTGGAGAACGTCGCCCGCCACGTCGCCCCCGCCCTCGGCTGGCAGCCGGGAACCGCGCCGGCGACCTGACGCAGCGCCCCGACGGCACCGGTCATCGCCGGACGCCTGCCCTGCGCCGCAGCAGCTCCGCCGCCAGGACCAGCGCCACCCCGGCCACCACCACCGGGCCTGCCTCCACCAGCGGGCCGCGGGTGCGGAACCCCAGCACCGCCCCCGCGGACTGCGCCGACAGCAACGACCAGCACGACTGCACCGACAGGACGGACCCCGCGGACTCGGCCGAGCCGATGGACAGCACCGACGCGAACGAGCCGACGCTGCCGAGCGACAGGCACGAGCCGACGCTGCCGACGGAGAGCACCGACCCGCTCGAGGCGATGCTGAGCACGGAGCCCTTCGACCAGAGGGACAGGCGGTTCGCCGGCATGGAGGCATGCTCCCGCCCGGAACGGACGCGATCAAGAGCGGGCGCGCGGTGTCCACTACGTCACCGCCGACGCGGAGGAAGCGCACCGGGCGCTGACCACCGCGGGTGCGGTGCCCCCACCAGGAGATCCCGCACACCGACTTCGCACCGCCGATGTTCACCGTCGCCGATCCCGCGGGCAACATCGTGGTCCTCGTCCGGGACGACGCCGGCGCGGGCGGCTGGGCGGTCCCGCCGGTGCGCCCACGGCCGCGTCCGTGGGCGCCGGAGCGCCGGGGGTGGTAGCTGTGGGGCCATGGCGACGACGTTGAAGGCGCTGTTCATCGGTGGGACCGGGATCATCAGCTCGGCGTGCTCGCAGCGCGCCGTGGAGGCGGGGCTGGACGTCACCCTGCTCAACCGCGGCGGAACCACCACGCGGCCCGTTCCGGAGGGGGCGCGGGTCCTGCACGCCGACGTGCGCGACCCGGGCTCGGTGCGCGCGGCACTGGGTGACGAGGAGTTCGACGTCGTCGCCGACTTCGTCGCGTTCACGCCCGAGCACGTCGCCTCCGACGTCGAGCTGTTCCGCGGCCGCACCGGGCAGTACGTGTTCATCAGCTCGGCCTCGGCGTACCAGACCCCGCCCGCGCGGCTGCCCGTCGTGGAGTCCACCCCGCTGCGCAACCCCTTCTGGCAGTACTCCCGCGACAAGATCGCCTGCGAGGGCCTGCTCGTGCGGGCCTACCGCGAGGACGGGTTCCCCGCGACGATCGTGCGTCCCTCGCACACCTACGACCGCACCCTCGTGCCGCTGGACGGCGGCTGGACGGTCGTGGACCGCATGCGCCGCGGCGTGCCCGTCGTGATCCACGGGGACGGCACCTCGCTGTGGACGCTGACGCACCACACCGACTTCGCGAAGGCCTTCACCGGGCTGCTCGGCCACCCCGCGGCGGTGGGCGACGCGTTCCACATCACCTCCGACGAGGCTCTCACCTGGAACCGCATCGCGGCCGACCTCGCCGCAGCCGCCGGCGTGGCCGAACCGCGCATCGTGCACGTGCCGTCGGAGGCGATCGCCGCGGCGGATCCGGAGGCGGGGCCAGGGCTGCTGGGTGACAAGTCCCACTCCATGGTGTTCGACAACTCCAAGGTCAAGGCCCTCGTGCCCGACTACGTGGCCACGGTCCCCTTCTCCGCCGGCGCCCGGGAGATCGTCGACTGGTACGACGGGGACCCCGCCCGCCGCGTCGTCGACGACCGGCTGAACGGCATCCTCGACGGCCTCGTGGAGCGCTACGCGGTGGGGCGTGCGTAGCGCTGCGGCGCCGGCGGGCGCGGCACGTGGGGCGCTCGGCGGCTGCTCCCCCTAACCTCGAAGACCCCGCACCGTCCACCACCACGCACCGCAGGAGGCGAGCCCCCCTGGACCCCGACCACCCGACGCTGAGCGGACCCACCGCAGGGGGTGCGCCGGTGTCCGACGACGACTTCCACGCCGCCCCGGTGCCCGACGACGGCTTCCACCCGGACCTGCGCCTGACACGGCTCCTGCCGCGCGGCGTGGTCAGTGCCCGCAGCCTGTGGCGCATCCGGAAGCTGGGCGCTCTCAGCACCCGCCTGCACCGCTCGCGCGCCGTCGAGGAGCCCGTCCAGCCCGGGGTGTCGGTCTTCGTCCACGGCCGCACCGCCTCGGCCGAGCGCAAGCCCGCGCTGCTGTGGATCCACGGCGGAGGGCTCGTCATCGGCAACGCCCGCCTGGACGAGGGGTTCTGCTCCCGGGTCGCTGAGGAACTGGGCGCCGTCGTGGCGTCGGTGGAGTACCGCCTCGCCCCCGACCACCCCTTCCCCGTGCCGCTGGAGGACTGCTACGCGGCGCTGCGGTGGCTGGCGCAGCAACCCCACGTCGACGCGGAGCGCATCGCCATCGGCGGAGCCAGCGCCGGCGGGGGCCTCGCCGCGGCGCTCGCCCTGCTGGCCCGGGAGCGCGGCGAGGTCCACCCGGCGTTCCAGCTCCTCGTGTACCCGATGCTCGACGACCGCACCACGCTGCGCACCGACGTCGACGAGAACCGCCTGCGCATGTGGAACCAGGACAGCAACCGCCTCGGGTGGCAGAGCTACCTCGGCCCCTACCGGCGCCCCGGCCAGCCCGACGGTGTGCCGGAGCTGGCCGCGCCGGCACGAGCGGAGGATCTCTCCGGCCTGCCCCCGGCGTGGATCGGCGTCGGCACCCACGACCTGTTCCACGACGAGGACGTCGACTACGCGCAGCGGCTCCGGGACGCCGGGGTCGAGTGCGAAGTGCACGTCGTTCCCGGCGCGTACCACGGGTTCGACGCCATCGAGCAGCGGGCGGCGGTGTCGCAGGAGTTCACGCGACGGCAGGTGGAGGCGCTGGCGCGGGCGCTGGGGAAGGCCGGGGCGGCGGGGAGCTGACCCGCCCGTTCCGTGCTCCGGGGAGGTCGACCGGGGGTGCCGGCTCTGGTCAGCGTCGGCGGCCGGCGGGAAACTCCTCCGGCGGGGCTGTCGATCCGGGGCTGCGGCGTTCGTCGTCATCCCGTACGGCACCCGCCGCACGACGACCCGACAGGAGCCGAACCGTGAAGTACATGCTGCTGATGTACAGCCCCCCGATGAACGACGCCGGTGAGGTGCCCGAGCCCTGCGAGCTGGAGGAGTGGTTCCAGTACGACAAGGAGGTGCAGGAGGCGGGCATCCAGGTGGCCAGCCACGCGTTGCAGGACCTGACCACCTCCACGACCGTCCGGGTCGGGGAGGGCGGTGAGCGGGTCGTCACGGACGGCCCGTTCGCCGAGACGCGGGAGGTCCTCGGCGGCTACTACGTGATCGACGTGCCCGACCTCGACGTCGCACTCGACTGGGCCGCGCGCTGCCCCGGTGCTCGCGGCGGCGGCTCGGTCGAGGTGCGGCCCGTGTCCGAGGAGTACTGACGCCCGTGCAGGAGCGGGCGGACGGTCCCACCGCCTCCCCCGGCGGCTCCGTGGAGTCGTCGGTGGAGGCGGTGTTCCGGGAGGAGCACGGCCGCCTGCTCGCCTCCCTCGTGCGCCGCTACGGTGACCTCGACCTGGCCGAGGAGGTCGCGTCCGAGGCGATCGAGGCGGCGCTGGTGCACTGGCCCGTCACCGGTGTCCCCACCCGGCCCGGCGCCTGGCTGCTGACCACGGCCCGGCGCCGGGCCGTGGACCGGCTGCGGCGGGACAGGGCCTACACAGCCCGGCTGGCGGTGCTGCAGGCGGAGGCGGAGCGCGGGGACCCGGCCGCCGCGCCCGACGCGGACGTGGACGACCTCCCGGACGACCGGCTGCAGCTGTTCTTCACCTGCGCCCACCCCGCCCTGCCCGCGGAGGACCGCACGGCGCTGACGCTGCGCTGCCTCGGCGGGCTGACCACGCCCGAGGTGGCGCGGGCCTTCCTCGTCCCGTCCGCGACGATGGCGCAGCGGATCGTGAGGGCGAAGAAGAAGATCCGGGCCGCGCGCATCCCCTTCCGGGTGCCCGGCGCCGACGAGCTCCCGCAGCGCCTGCCCGGGGTGCTGCAGGTGCTCTACTCGATCTTCACGGAGGGCTACGCCGCCAGTTCGGGCCCCGACCTGCAGCGCGTCGAACTCGCGGAGGAGGCGATCCGCCTGGCGCGGATCCTGCACCGGCTGCTGCCGCGTGAGCGGGAGGTCGCCGGCCTGCTCGCGCTGATGCTGCTGACCCACGCCCGCCGCGCCGCCCGCACCGGCCCCGACGGGGAGCTCGTGCTGCTGGAGGAGCAGGACCGCGGGCGCTGGGACCGCGCGATGGTCGAGGAGGGCTGCGGCCTCGTGCGCACCGCCCTGACCGGAGGGGTCGCGGGGCCGTACGGGCTGCAGGCGGCGATCGCCGCGCTGTACGACGAGGCCGTGGACTTCGCCGGGACGGACTGGCCCCAGGTGGTGGCGCTGTACGACGTCCTCCTCGCGGTGGCGCCGTCGCCGGTGGTCGCGCTCAACCGGGCGGTGGCGGTGGCGATGCGCGACGGGCCCGCCGCCGGTCTCGCGCTGCTCGACGAGCTGGCCGACGAGCCGCGGCTGCGCGGCCACCTCCCCTACCCCGCGGCCCGCGCGGAGCTGCTGCGCCGCCTCGGCCGTCACGCCGAGGCGGCCACCGCCTACCGCGAAGCGCTGGATCTCGTCGGGGCGGACCCGGCGCGGGCCCACCTGCGGCGCCGCCTCGCGTCGGTCGAGCCCCCGGGGCCGGGAGGGGACGGCTCCACCGCGCCCGGGTGAGGCAGACGCTCACTCCGGGGTGCTCACTCCGGGGTGCTCACTCCGGGGTGCTCACTCCGGGGTGCTCACTCCGGGGTGCTCACTCCGGGGTGCTCACTCCGGGGTGCTCACGCCCGGGCGACGAGCGCCTCCGGCTCGCGGGCGGGCGAGGCCGCCGCGGGTGCCCGGCGGGTCACGAGGACCGACCCGATCAGGACGCCCGCGAACCCCACGAGCGTCCACACCGAGATCCGCTCGGAGAGGACGAGCGCGCCGGCGACGACCGCGACGACGGGGTTGACGTAGACGATCGCGGTGGCGCGCACCGGGCCGAGCTCCCCGATGAGCGCGAACAGCAGGACGAACGCCGCCGCGGTGCAGACGACGGCGAGGACCACCACGCTGGCGACGACGGCCCCCGAGGGCAGCGAGGCGGGCAGTCCGGGCCCGAGCAGGACCACGGGCACGTAGATGAGGGTGGAGAGCACGAGGCTGGCGGTCACGACGGCCAGCCCGGGCAGGTCGCCGAGCTTGCGGGCGAGGATGGCGGGCCCGATGGCGTAGCCGACGACGACGACGGCGACCTCGGCCGCCGCCGTGAGCTGGGAACCGGTCAGGTCGAAGCCGACGAGCGTCGCGACGCCCGCGGTGCCGAGGACCAGCCCGAGCCAGCCACGGCCGCCGAGGCGCTCGGACCGCCCGCTGAGGAACGCGACGGCGACACCGGCGACGGGCACGACGGAGATCAGCACGGCCGTGGTGGAGCTGGAGAGGTCCTGCTCCGCACGGGCGAGGAACAACCAGGGCACGGAGATCTCGATGACGGTGAAGGCGAGCAACGCGCGCCAGTGCCGGGCCAGCGCCGGCAGGGCGGCGCGGACGGCGGGACGGGTCAGGGCGAACGGCAGCAGCACCAGCGAGGCCAGCGCCGTGCGCGCGAGGACGAGCACCGACGGGCTGAGCTCTTCACCGGCGATCTTGATGAGCAGGTAGGGGATGCCCCAGGCGATTCCGAGGGCGGTGAAGAGCAGGAAGGCGCGGCGGGTCATCGGTGCATCACCCCTCGATCGTGCGCCACCCACGACAGTTCAGTCCAGCTAGACTTTCCTCATGAGTATCGATAGTGAAAACTTCACGATCGATCTGCGCCGGCTCCGCCTGCTCCGCGAGGTGGAACGCCGCGGGACGGTCGCGGCGACAGCGGCCGCCCTGCACCTCACCCCCTCCGCGGTCTCGCAGCAGCTCGCCGGCCTCGCCCGCGACCTCGACGTCCCCCTGCTGGAGCGACACGGTCGCGGAGTGCGGCTCACCGGCCAGGCGCGAGTGCTGCTCGGGCACGCCGACACCGTCGCGGCGCAGCTGGAGAGGGCGCGCGCCGACCTGGCCGCCTTCGGCGAGGGGCTCGTGGGCGAGGTCCGCGTCGGGTCGCTGGCCAGCGCCATCGCCGCCGTGGTGGGCCCGGCCCTGCGGAACCTGCGATCCGAGCGCCCCGGCCTGCGCATCCTCGTGCGCGAGCGCGAACCCGTCTCGGCGATCGACGGCCTGGACACCGGCGACCTCGACGTGGCGGTCTCCGTCGACCACCGCGGCGCACCCGCCCGCGACGACGCCCGCTACGACCGTGTCGACCTCCTCACCGACGTCCTCGACGCGCTGCTCCCCGCCGACCACCCCCTCGCGGCGCAGCCCGAGCTCGACCTCGCCGACCTCGCCCGGGAGGAGTGGGTGGCCGCCGCCTCCGACGACGCGTGCGCGCAGATCATCATCGGTGCGTGCGCGACGGCCGGCTTCTCCCCCGACGTCCGCCACCACACCCAGGAGTACGACTCCCTCGCAGCGCTCGTCGCCGCAGGTGCGGGCGTCGCCCTGGTCCCGCGCCTCGCGCACCCCCTGCGCCCGCCGGGTCTCGTCGTCGTCCCGCTGACGGGGACACCGCCCGCCCGCTCCATCTACGCAGCGACCCGCGCCGGGCGGCGGACCGACGCGCCGACCGCGGCGGTGGTGGAGGAACTGCGCCGGGTGGCGTGCGCCCGGCCGGACGCCTCCTGCACGCCTCCGACCGGGATGGCGACCTCGCGCTGACGCGCGGGCACCGCGCCGCACTGGACGTGGCCGCCCCGATACCCGCGGATCGTCACGAAGGTCCCCGGACACCCGCAGACCGGCGCGACCTGAGCACGCAGCCGAACGTGATGCCGTCGCATGCCGGCGAGGCGGCAACCTCGATGCAGTCCGCGACTTCCGCTGAGCGGGTCGGGCAGGCCAGGAGCGCCGGCACCGGATGCGGGGCCTAGGCCGTGTCCTGCGGATCTTGTAGCTGCGTCACCATGGCCGGGTGGGTGGGGTTGGTCGTGGCGAGGTCACCGACAAGGCATGGGCGCAGATCGAGCCGCTGCTGCCACCGACGGGGCAGCGCGGTGGTCGCTGGCGTGAGCACCGCCAGGTCGTGAACGCGATCTTGTGGAAGCTCCGCACCGGAGCACCGTGGCGAGACCTCCCTGAACGGTACGGGCCGTGGAAGACAGCGCATGAGCGGCTGCGGAAGTGGACCGCAGACGGCACCTGGGAGCGAATCCTGGCCGAGATCGTCGTCAAGGACGACTCCATCAGCTCTCTGAATGAGGCCACCACGGTGGTGGTCAGCATCGACTCCACCCACGTCCGGGCCCACCAGCACTCCGCCGGTGCCCGGAAAAAGGGGGCTGTGCCGCCTGGATCGAAGACCTCGCCGTCGAAGGGGAGTGCCTCGGACGCTCCCGGGGAGGTCTGACATCGAAGCTGCACCTGGCCGTCGACGCCTTCGGCCGGCCGCTGGCGGTCATCCTCACCCCTGGCCAAGCGGGCGACAACCCCCAGCTGCTGCCCTTGCTGGATGCCCTGTCCGAGCTGTCGGTGCAGGGCCGCCGGCTGCGCGTCGAGCGGGTCATCGCCGACAAGGCCTACGCCCACCACCCAACCCGTGAAGTACTGCGTCGCAGGCGGATCAAGGCGACCATCCCAGAACGGCTCGATCAGATCGCCCGCCGCAAGGCCAAGGGCTCAGCCGGCGGACGGCCACCGGCGTTCGATCCGGACATCTACCGCCAGCGCAACGTCGTGGAGCGCTGCATCAACCGCCTGAAGCAGTTCCGTGCCTTCGCCACCCGATACGCCAAGAGAGCCGCCTACTTCCGCAGCGAGGTGATCATCGCCTGCATCATGCTCCACCTGCGGTGAGCCCGGGGACGCGGTCCAGTTCTGTGAGGACGGCTCGCAGTGCGGGGCTGGCATCGGCGCTGCGCCGCCATGCAGCGTGCACCTCGCGCTTCGGTGGCCGCCGCAGCGGTCGGGCGACAAGTCCGTCATGCAGGGGTGGGCGAGCAAGGCGGGGAATGAGAGCGATGACGCCGCTGACGGCGACGAGCGAGAGCTGGGTGGAGAAGTCGTCGATGAGATGACGCACGTCCGGTTCGCCGGAGACGTCGGCCACGAGGCGGCGGAACCACTGGTGGCACACCGTGCCGGGCGGGCTGGTCACCCAGGCATGGCCGGCGAGGTCGTTCCCGGTGAGCGCTTCCTCCCGTTGCGCCAGGGGATGCTCACGTCTCATGACGACATCGCCGGCATCGGTGTGCACGTGTCGCTGGGTCAAGGAGCCCGGCAGTACGGCCGGCAGCCCGTCGGCGTCGTGGACCAGGGCGAGATCGGCCGCGCCGGTGGCGACGCTGCGCAGAGCATGGTCGGGGTCCTGCTCGACGATGTCCACGCGCAGGTCCGGGCAGCGCGTCGACAGATGCCCGACGGTGGGCGCGAGCAGCCCACGGATGGCGGTGGAGAAGGCCGCGACGACCAGCGTGCCGCGCGGTGCGCCCCGCGAGGCCGAGCGGGCCGCCTCGGCGCAGCGCTCCAGGGCCTGGAACACCTCCGGCGCCGACTCCACGATCGCTCGCCCGGCAGGAGTGAGCACGACCCCGCGTCCTGCCGGGGCCAGCACGGGCACCCCGACCTCGCGCTCCAGCCTCTTGATCTGCTGCGAGATCGCCGACGCCGTGAACCCCAGCTCCTCAGCCGCTCGCGCCAGCGTCCCCAGGGCCGCCACTGACCGCAGCGCCCGCAGCGCACCCACATCGACCATGAAGCCACGCTACGCAATACAGGCAAGAAGGCATCGCTGGACCCCGGCGATGGTGCGGCGGCAGGGTCGAACCATGACGGACCCGCAGCGTTCCGCCGAGCAGGTCTTCGGCTCCAATCTCGTCGCCATGGTCACGCCCATGAACCCTGACGCCACGGTCAGCGAGCCGGGGCTCACGGGCTTGGTCGAGCACCTGGTGGGCACGGACTGCGATGGCATCGTCGTTGGTGGCACCACCGGTGAGGCGCCCACCCTGACCGCCCATGAGGCGGCACGGCTCGTCCGCGCCGTAGCGGCCCAAGCGCGAGGCCACGCCCGGGTGATCGCTGGTGTCGGCACCTACGACACCGCCGACAGCGTGCGACGAGCACAGGAGGCCGAGGCTGCCGGGGCGGACGCGCTGCTGCTCGTCTGCCCCTACTACTCCAGGCCCACCCAGGCGGGGGTCGTCGCCCACTGCGTGGCGGTGGCCGACGCCACCGAGCTGCCCGTGATGCTCTACGACGTCCCCGCCCGCGCAGGCATCGCGATGGAGGCGGCCACGCTGGTCGAGCTGGCCGGCCATCCCCGCATCCGGGCGGTCAAGGACGCCAAGGGCGACCTGTTCGAGGCGATGTCCGTCATGGCCGACACGTCCCTGGCCTACTACTGCGGCATCGACGAGCTCAACCTGCCCTACCTCGCGTGCGGGGCCACCGGGGTGGTCAGCGTCGTGGGCAACATCGCCGCCGACCGCACCGCCCACCTCATCCGCGCAGTCCGCGACGGCGACCTCGACACCGCCAGAGCGATGCAGACAGAGCTACTTCCCTTGACCGAGGCCATCATGCGCACCTCACAAGGCGCGATCATGGCCAAGGCCGCTCTCACCGAACTGGGGATCATCTCGCACGCGACGGTGCGCCCGCCTCTGCTGGAGTCGCCGCCGGCCGACCTGAAGCGGCTGACCAGAGCCCTGGCCGCGATCGCCGTCCCCGCCTGACCTGGTGTTGCTGCGTGGCCGATCAGTCGCACACGAAGCAGAACTCGTTGTCCTCGGGATCCCGGATCACCTGGTAGGCGCCCAACGGGCCGCGCACGACCACGCCGACGCGGGTGGCGCCGAGGATAAGAGCTCGGGCCACAGCGGCGTCGATGTCGTCGACCTCCAGATCCAGGTGGAGGCGGTTCTTGCCCTGACGCGCTTCGGGCACCGGCTGGAACGAGATGCGGGGCATGCCCGGCGCCTCGATGTGCGACCAGCCCAGGTCACGATCAACCGCCTCGGCACCCAGAAGGGCCGCCCAGAAACGCGCCAGTCGCGCAGGGTCACAACTGTCGATGACCACCTGATCCAGACGGACGCGCACACGCACATCCTACGAAGCTGTTGACCACCCGGTCAGGACGGCGACACTCAACACCACCAAATGCGAGCCGTGGTCCGGGCCATCATGATCCGCAGGACACGGCCTAGGCCACATGGGGGGCCCTGCCGCGGCAGCGCTCCGGGAGCGGCCGTTCCGGACGAGACTGTCTCGCGCACCCCCGGAACACCGGGACGCGCTCCCGCGACAGCGGACCGGCGAGCGATCATGCCCAGCGAAGCGCCCCGAAAGTTTTCGGTTTCCTATAGAATATCCAAGCCTCGAGCGATTCACGCTCCTGGTCACCGCCCTCGTCCTGCACAAGGAGCTCCATGCACTTCGTGATGCCCGCTTCCGCCCGTCCGCGTCTCTTCGGCGCCCTGGCGGCCGTGGTGCTCGGCGCCACCGCGCTCGTGGTCTCCCCCGCCACCCAGGCTGCGGCAGCGGACTCCCCGGTCTGCTACCGCGGCCCGAGCGAGAGCGTCTACTACAAGCTCACGAACGTCGCGACCGGCAAGGTCCTCGACGTGAAGAGCAAGTCCACCGCCGCGGGCGCGCGCCTCGTGCAGTACAGCTACAACGGCGGCACCAACCAGCAGTGGCGCTTCGTGTGCGTGAACGGTGGTGCGTACAAGATCGTCGCGCGTCACAGCGGTCAGGTCATCGACGTCCCGAACGCCACCACCGCCGAGGGCGCCTTCCTGCAGCAGTGGCCGGCCAACGGCAGCACCGCTCAGGCGTGGTACGTCGGGCGCGTCAGCAGCCTCGACAGCGGCCACATGACCTTCGAGCTGCAGAACCTCGGCAACAAGAAGGTCATCGACGTCGCCGCTGACGGTGTGAGCATCGTGCAGTCGACGAGCACCACCGCTTCCGGCAACAAGCGCCAGCAGTGGATCTTCGACCAGGTCGCGACCGTCTCCTGACCTGAGGAGCGGCTGACCGCCCTGATCGAGCTGTTCCGTCAGCAACCGGTCGGCAGGAGCAGCACGGAGGCGCAGAAGCAGGGCCGCGTCGACGGCTTCGTTCCGAACGACAGACAGCAGTGAACCTCGGGACCGGTGCGACAGCGCCGGTCCCGAGGTTCACTGCTGTCTGGCCCGCAGAGCGGGCCCTCAGCGGAGGACGGGGACTCCCGTCGGATCCAGCCCCTCCACGAGGCGGTGAGCGGTCGACCGCTGCGCGAACCACCAGACCTCCGTCGGCGGCGGTCGTCGAGGTGCTTGAGGACGAGGGCTGCGGCGCTGACGCGCTGCGGCAGGGGCCGACGTCACGCCGGACCCGCCGGCGGTTCCCGATGCGTCCGATGTCGCCACCGGCCGCTCCCCCGAACCTCGAGGAGCGGCCGCGACGGCCGTCAGGGTCGTCTCGGCGTCTCCCGCGGAGGCGCGAACGCCGAGCCGCCGAACGGCTCGACGTTCACCGCAAGCGCCAGAGGTGGTCGCGGGTGCCGCTGTCGAGCCACTGCAGACAGGCGGCACCCGCCGCCGTCGATGCGTCCTGCACACCGAGGACCAGGTCGCTGTTGGCGTTGCGCAAGCGGATCTCGTCACCGTTGCCGGTGACCGCGATGCGCCACAGGTGGTCGCGCGTGCCGGTGTCGCTCCACTGGAGGACGGCCGCCCCGTTCGCAGTCGAGGCGGCCGCGACCCCCAGGACCTTGCCGCTGTTCTGGTTGCGGATGCGGAAGGTGCCGTCCCCGTCGGGGACGAAGGCCCAGCCGTGGTCAGCGGTGCCGGAGTCATACCACTGCACCGCCCGAGCGCCGTCCTCGACAGCGGCGTTCTGCACCCCGAGGAGCAGACCGCTGTTGACGTTCTGCAGCCTCACCCAGCCGTCCGGGAGGATCTGCCACTGGTGGTCGACCGCGCCGGTGTCGGACCACTGCAGCAGGGTGGCGCCTTCGCTGGTGGACCCCCCGGACACGCCGAGCACCTTGCCGCTGTTGCGGTTCACCAGCTTGACGTGGCCGCCGCCGATGTCGACCAGCTTCCAGTCGTGGTCCGGCGTTCCCGAGTCGGCCCACTGCACCACCGCGGCGCCGTCGGTCACGGCCATGCCGCTGACGCCGAGGACCTTGCCGCTGTGGCGGTTGCGGATGCGGACGTACCCGCCGGCCGGGACGAGTTCCCACTGGTGGTCCGGGGTTCCGGTGTCACCCCACTGCAGCGCGGCAGCGCCGTCGGCGGTGCCCATGCCTGCGACCCCGACGACGAGACCGCTGCGGCGGTTGCGCAGCCGCACGTAGGCGGACTTGGTGGGGTTGGTCCAGTAGACGGTGGCGTGCTGGTTGTGGGTGTCGAAGTACGGCTTGAGCACGACCGTCGCCCCGTCGGCCCGGGCCGTGAACGTGAGCGGGGTCGCCGTCGGCGCGATCGAGCCGGGGTCGAGCACGGGTAGCTGCGTCAGCGTCACCGGGCTGGGGGCTGGGGGCGTCGCGGGCTTCACCGGCTGGGTGAAGGGGCCGTACTGCCCGGCCAGCAGGACCGGTCCGTAGCTGATCGACTGCACCGCGGGGTCGTCCGGCGTGGAGGTGAGCGCCAGCCGCATGGGCAGCGTGACGACGAGGGTGTCGCCGTCGGCCCACGTGCGGGTGATCGGGGCGTAGGCGCCGGCCCTGACGGACTGGCGCGCGCCGTTGACCGCGACGGTCGCGCCGGTGGCCCACGCGGGGATGCGCACGGCCAGGGTGGCACTGCCGGAGCCGCGCACGGTGAGCGTGCTCGTCCGACCCGCCGGGTAGTCCGTCGTCTGGGTCACGGTGAACCCGGTGGTCGACCAGGTCAGCACGGAGGGGATGAACAGGTTGACGTAGAGCGTGCGGCCGCTGGAGAAGTAGATGGAGTCGTTGAGCTTGGCGAACGTCTCCAGGCTGCTGGCGGTGTCGCACCAGAAGGTGTCGTAGTCGTCGTCGTACACCTTGGCCCCGCCGGGGCGCAGGTCGAGGTAGTAGGTGACGCGACCGTGCCGGCTGGTGGCGTCCTGCTGCGGCAGGATCTCGTTGTAGAGGGCCCACTCGTAGTAGTCCATGAGATCGGCACGGGTGGGATCGAGGAAGAACAGCTCGCGTGCGATCTTGAGCATGTTGTAGACGTTGCACACCTCGCACGAGGCGTAGGAGAGCCGGTTGGAGATCTGACCGGGACCCCGGAAGAGTTCCCCGTCGCTGTTGCCGCCGGTGCAGTAGGTGTGGTGGTTCAGCACCATGTTCCAGAAGTTGCGGGCGATGTCGAGGTAGCGGCTGCTGCCCGTCGCCTGGTACTCCTTCACCGCACCCACGACCTTGGCGATCTGGGTGTTGGCGTGCATGCCCTCAAGCTGGTTCCGGTTGGCGGCCAGCGGGTCGAACAGCCGCTTGTGGTCGAAGCGCTGCGCGACGGTCAGCCACCGGCTGTTCCCGGTGAGTTGGTAGAGGTTGGCCAGCACCTCGTTCATGCCGCCGAACTCGATGTCGAGGTCGCGCTGGAGCGCTTCCGCGCCGCGCTGGGCGGTGTGCCGGTCCACCCAGTCCGCCAGCTTCAGCAGCACGTCCAGCGCCTGATCATTGCCGAGCAGGCGGTGAGCGTCGAGCAGACCCGCCATGATCTTGTGCGTGGTGTACCAGACGACGATGTACTCGCCGTTCTGCATGCGGGTGAAGTGGCTCACCGGGAACGCGTTGAGGTAGCCCGCGGGCAGGCCGGCCGCGACGGCGTTGGCCTGGCACTTGCCCAACTCGGACACGAGGTAGGTGACCTTGCTCCGCAGCGTCGCGTCGCCGGTGGCGGCGACAGCCAGGGAAGCCCCGGACAGGTAGTGGCCCGTGGTGTGCCCGCGCCAGATCCACGTGGGGCTCTCCCAGCCCCCGCAGGGGGCGGCACCCTGCGTCGACAGCTTCGCGGTGGCCCGGAAGCTGTAGAGCAGGCGGTTCATGTCCAGGAACCGCATGTAGGCGAGCCGGCGGTTCTGGGCGTCGAGGAAGCGCCCGGCGGTGAGCCGCACGACGCCCGCGGCGAAGGGGCGGGCGCGCACACCGAAATCGGGGCGGGCGTTGGGCACCGGCGCGACGGCTGCGCGGGCGCTGGGCGCGGCGAAGGCCTGCGCCCCGAGCGCAACTCCCGTCGCGCCCCCGGCGAGGAGAACGCTGCGGCGACTCGCGCCGGCGGGTGGCGCCGAGGTGGGGTCGGAATCGGTCGGGGGGCGCGTCATCGGGCACTCCGGCACTGGGAGAGAGGGAGGAACTACAGGATGTGAGCGCTAACATCGCGGCGCCGCTCGAGTGTCGAGGGCCTCGGATCCCTTGTCAATGCTCAGCTGAGGGGGCCGTGGTGCCGGAGCCGGCAGCGGACTTGTCTCTCCCGATCACCGAACACGTGCGCGGCCGCGGCGACCGCCAGGCTGCTCCGGAGCGGCACACCGGGACGGGCGGCGTCGACCGCCGTCCGATGCACGAGCACGTGCCCCACCAGTCGCCGGACCGCAACGGACCCGGCGGTGGGGCTCGGTCGTCACCCCGTGACGACGTCGCCGCTCAGGGGTCTCGGCGGCTCGGGCGGCACAGCTGGGGCCGTGAGCCGACGTCGAGATGCGGCCACCTCCGGGAGTGATGAGGAGGCGGACGCCGGCGCCGCCGCCAGGCCGCCCCTCCTCTTGGCCTGCTCCGGTGAGCGAGTCGGGCCGGGTCACGAGTGCTGCCACAGGGAGCCGGGCCTGGATGGGACGGAGGCCTCCCCCCGCGGCAGCACGACGAGGCGGGGGCCGTCAACGGGTACCGGCAGCGCCCGCCCGCTACCGACGACGGCTCGCCGAGCACCTCAGCGCTGGCAGGCCCGCCCCATGGGGACGAGGATGCGCACGTCCCCTTCCGTGCTGCACCGAGCTCCCTGAAGGACGTCATGGCCTACGTCGCACCCACCCGACCGATCGAGGGCACCGTCTCAGTGATCACTGGCGCGAGCGCCGGGATCGGGGCCGCCGCAGCCCGCGCCCTGGTCGCCGCCGGCGGTCGTGTGGCGCTGGCCGCCCGTCGGCAGGAGAGGCTCCAGGGCCTGGTCGAGGAGCTCGGCGCCGACAACGCCGTAGCTGTCGCCGGTGACGTGCGGGACCCGGCGCACAACGACGCGCTCGTCGCCGCCGCGGTCGAGAAGTGGGGTCGGCTGGACATCGTCGTCGCCAACGCCGGGATCGGCGCCTACGGCGGCATCCTCGACCTGGACGACGACCTGCTCCGGGAGATGGTGGAGACCAACTACCTCGGCACCGTGTGGACGGTGAAGTCGGGCGTGCGTCAGTTCCGGGCGCAGGGCGGCGGGGGCGACGTCGTGATCGTCAGCTCGGTCGCCGGCTACCGCGGCGGCGCCGACGAAGCCGTCTACGCCGGCACCAAGCACGCCCAGGTCGGCCTCGGAGGCTCGCTGGACAGGGAGCTGCGGGCAGAAGGCATCCGGGTCTCCCTGATCTGCCCCGCCGCCACCTCGACCGAGTTCGCGATCGGAGCAGGACGCACCGAGGGCTCCCCGCAGCTCGACGAGTACCTGTCCCCCGACGACGTGGCGCACACCATCCGCATCTGCTTGGAGCAGCCGCGCTCCGTGCGCACCACCAGCTGGCAGCTGTGGAGCACGCAGCAGCAGAGCTAGCACCGGTCTGGCAGGCGATCGGCGCAATACTCGGAGCCCCCTGTCAGCGGAGCCGGCCGCTACTCACGACGATTCAGAGACAGCAGGAGTCCCCGGCGCTGGGCACCTCTGCTGCGCCCGGAGTGCTCCTGCTACGGCGGGCACGTGGCGATTGACTAGCACGCGCCGGAGTTGTGGCGGCGCTTCACCATCGGTCTGCGCCGGCGCCTGGCGGACCGGCTCGGCGTTCCGCGCTCGGAACTCCACGACGCCGTCGTGCCGTCGTTCGCGAAGGTCGCTGAGATCCAGCGCCGCGGTGTCGTTCACTTCCACGCGCTGATGCGGTTGGACGGGCCGGGCGGGGGCCATGCCGCTCTCCTGCTGCCGGTCTCGGCGGAGGAGTTCGGCGACGCAGTGACCGTGGCGGCCTACATCGCGAAGTACGTCACGAAGGCTGGGGAGGACTACGGCATTCCCCGCAAGCAGGAGGTGCCCCCACGGCTCGGCCGATGACGCGGGGGACGTCGAGAGGCTGCGCGTCGGCGAGCACGCCAAGAACATCCTGCGGACTGCGGCGTCCATCGCGGCGCAGGCCGCGGCACCGACCAAGATGCTCGGGGAGGACGCCGACGCCCTGGGCGACGACGGTCCGGACAACGCGACGGTCGTCGAGGACGCGGAGTCGTGGCTGCTGCTCGTGAAGTGGCTACACATGCTCGGGTTCCGCGGGCACTTCTCGACGAGGTCCCGCCGCTACTCCGTGACGCTCGGCAGCCTGCACGAGGAGCGGCGGACCTGGTGGCGTCGGCAGCGGGGGCGACGCCCTCCCGCCTGCTCGGCACCGCCCTCGTCATGCTCAAGCAGTGGTCGTTCGACGGCGTCGGCTGGCTGACCAACGGCGACGCGGCCCTGGCCGCCTCCGCTGCGGCCCGTGCGCGGGAGCACCGCGAGGCCGCCCGCCTCGACGACCCGCACCTGGACGTGGACCGAGGTCGCTCAGCGGAAGCGGGACTTCCGGGCTCGTTTCTTCCGGGCCCGCTCCTCAGCTTTGCGGGTGGGGGCCCTGTGGAACATCCGGAGCCCGGAGCCGTCCGGGTCGAGCTCCGGTTCGAAACCGTGCCTCATCTTCTCGATCAGGCGCTTGCAGTCCCGCTCCCAGCGCGTCATCTGGATGAGGTAGTACACGAGCCATACGAGCCACAGGCCGGTGAAGACGTACAGCACGTACACCCACGACATCCCGTCACGATAGCGGCGCGGCGCACCTCGTCGAGGACACCGCGGCCACGACCACCCCGAGTGCGAGGCGGATCAGGGACGTTCAGCGGAGCAACGTCTTGCCGCCTCGCAGAACGTCGGGGGCGTCCGGGCCGGTCAGGGCGTCGGCGATCCGCTCCAACGCCACCGTCCGACGCTTGTACTGCCCGTACACGTCCGCCAGGAAGGCGATGAAGAGCACGAAGCACAGAACGCCGATGACGAACAGGGTGTCGGACTGGAACATCCCGCCACCGTAGCGGCGCGGTGGACCCCACAGGAGCGCTTCGATAGCTTCCCTCCGCGCCCCGGCAGGAGAACCGCGTGACCCACCACGCCCGGCACCTGACCGGATCTGCACGGTTCAGCAGGTCGCCGACTTCCTGGCTGCTCCTCTCCCCGCGCTCCACCAGTGGCGCCGCCTGCGCACCAGCCTCGCCGCGTACCGCGTCGGCCGGCACCTGGCCGACCCGGAGCACCTCCCGCTCGCGGGAGATACGCCGCCCAGACGGCGGTGGGCCCGTCGGCGGCGAGTGTCCGGCACATCCACACCACGCTGCGCCGCTCGCTCAACGTGGCGATGAAGTGGGGCCCGGTCAGCCGCAATGTCGCCCTCCTCGTCGACCCGCCCTCCCGGCAGGAGTACCGGGTGGAGCCGCTGACGGTGGAGAAGGCACGGCAGGTCCTCGCGGCCGCCCGCGGTGAGCGGCTGGAGGCGCGCTGGGTCGCGGCGCTCACCCTCGGCCTGCGCCAGGGCGAGGCGCTCGGGCTGTGCTGGGAGGACGCGGCAGACCGCGGCCTCGCTGCTGCTGGCGCAGAGCATGCACCCGCGGGTCGTCATTGAGGTTCTCGGGCACGGTGTCGGCCTGACCATGAACAGGTACTCGCACGTGTTGCCGTCGATGCTGGGCGAGGCGGCGACGTCGATGCAGTCCGCACTGTGGGGCGGCATGCCGTGACGATCATGCCGATCAAGGCCTCGGCTGCACCCCGACACTCGGCCAAGGCCGAGCGAGGCGCTTCCGCAGGTCAGCGGGGAGCCGGCACGGGGACTCGAACCCCGAACCGCCCGATTACAAGAGCGGCGAGAGGCGTCCACGGAGGTCCGAGGAGGGCGGCTGATCTGCGGCGGTGGTGCGCCGGCGTGCGAGGGAAGCGAGGCGGCTGCCGTCGGGTTGCCGTCCCGGCTGCCGTCACGGTGCGAGTGAGCCGGCGCTAACCGCATCGACAGCGGCAGCCGTGTTGACAGGCCGCTCATGTGGAGTGCGCTTCCACTCACGAGATTGCCCCTATTCGGCGCCGTGGTCGCTCAACACGCCACGAAGTGGTGGCATCGTCGCTGATGTCATTGGCGGGCCGCCAGCAGCATCGGCAACCAGCTTCTAACTCCGCCCCGATCGATTTAACCACTTCTGTATGAAACTCAGACATGGATTAAATCTTCGAGAAATGTCGGGCGATCAGCCATCAAGTTGATTCGGGTCGAGACCAGTGAAACAATCACGCTTCGACCTCGAAGTGCATGGTCTCATGGAAGCAACGGCTAGGATGAGCCAGGCACCGACGTTCGACAATGTAGGGGACAGGATATGCCACGCTCTTCGCTCTGCGTCCTTTGTATTGATGACGAGCTCGAGGGCTTGCGGGTGACGCCTTACTTGCTTTGGTCGGATCAATCTCCGATGCGTAAGGACTAGTCAACATGGATGAGTCCATCATTGAGCTGTCGACCAGTCAGGCAAGTGGTTTGCCGAGTGACTTCTTCCAAGTGGCGCAAATGCTACCCGGGGACCAAGAAGTGGTCTCGGTTGGCCTCAGGGCCTCAGTTGCAGAGGCCCTGTCGCTGATGCGCGAGAATGACTATTCGCAGCTTCCCGTAGTTTTGGGCAATCGGGTCTTTGGGGTCTTCTCGTATCGGTCGCTGGCTGCGGGATTGGCCTCGGGGGCGATCGATGGTAACCCTCTGGAATCACCCGTCTCAGACCTCCTCGCCGATTTGGCCTTCGTGCGCTTACGTGACGATTTGCATGACCTGCTCCCATTCCTGCAACGTGATGATGCCGTATTGGTCGGTGATGAAGACCGACTAATGGGCGTAATAATGACCGCCGACGTCACAACCTTCCTATGGGAGGTGACCGAGCCATTCGTATTGGTGCGCGATATCGAGCTGGCCGTAAGAAAGTTGATGACCTCGGCTTGCGCCTCCCGCGAGCACCTCGAAGGCTGCATACGCAACTCCGCCCGGCCCCGAAAGGGAGGGGTGTTCCCCACGCTTCTTGAAGAACTCAGCTTGGGCGAACTAGTTAAGGTTCTCGTGCATGAGCAGAATTACGCACGGCACTTCAGGTCGGCCTTTGGTGGCAATTCTCGGTACGTTGAAGGGCAGTTGGAGCCTATTGTTCGAATCAGAAATGAGATATTTCACTTTGTTGACCGGCTAGGGTCCAGTGATCGTCAAACGCTGCTCTCGGCGCGGCGATGGATTCAGCGAAAGGCCGATGTTATGGAGGCGGCAGCATGACTTCCCTGCCTGCTTATCAGAAGGGCTTAGTGCGGCGACTCCATGAGGCCTCGGGCCATGTGGCGGTCGTCGCACCGGTAGGTGCCGGTGTCCGCGCGGCTGTTATCGACTTTCTAGAGTCGGCGGGCCACGAAGGTGCCATTCTTATCGTCACGGACAGAGTCGACATCGCAAGTCAGTGGATGCATCGACTTCAGGACAGATCGCTTTCAGTGCGCATGCTTAGTAGTCGAGCCGATGCCATTGAGTGGGCCGGTGCCGATTCAGACTCGGAAGGCACAACTCCCGAGATCGCAATCACAACAGTGCAGCGGCTCAACAGTGACCCAATAAGGAAGGGTCTTGTGCGCCGTCAGCTCGAAATTCTTGTCGTTGATGTGTCGACTCTGCTTGAGGGGGGCGTTCTGTATCGAGTGATCAATGCCCTGAAGGAAACATCGCGTCGGTCAATCTTCCTAGGCTCGACGGCAAATTTTACTAGTGCCATCAATTTCGACGCAGTCCTGGAGATTCCCCTTGCGGACGTAATGCGGGCCCATGGGGCAACCTTAACCTTCGAGCGCATACTCTATGTTCAGTCACCGCGAGACGCTGAACTTTTATCGCGGGCCACCGCGCTACTTGAGCGCTTGGGGCAATCCGACACGGCCCTTTCGTTGCAGGGCGCTCATACTACCCTCATTGATGCCGTCGCCAACAAGGAGGCCGAAGGTTCCGGTGAGGAGGGGCTGATCAGGGATGCATGGGAGCTCATTGATGAGCTAGAGGGAACAAGCGGTGACTCGCGGCTGGCTGCGTTGCTCACATCAATAGGATCATCTAAGGAAGCGGATGGTTGGACAATTGTCCTGAGCCATAGATTGGCGGAACAAGAGTATGTAGCGTCAGCCCTGTCAAGGGCCGGAATGGTGGTCGTCGCTCCGGAAATCGACAGTGCAGGCTCAAGTGATTTTTTTGGCGAGACGCTCCAGCCTAGAGTTTTGGTCGCCTCACCTCGACGATTGGCGCAGTTGAGCGGCATTCCCGTCAGCACTGTTGTTATTTGGGGAGCGCCGCCCGACCAAGAGCAACTACAAGAGATCCTGCTGTGGGCTGCCCTGAGGAGAAGCAAGCTAACTCTACTTCATGTCTCGGAGCCGAATGCGAGCGAGGCGAGGACGATGGCTGCCATTGAACGCGCGTGCATGGAATTTGAGCGGCAGTTGTCTATGCCCTAGCAGAACGCGGGGATCTCGACGCGCACTACGGCTGTGTAGGTCGGCGGGGTGGCTAGCGAGGACGGCGCGCAGCGCCGCCCGCAGCGTAGCCGCCCCGCCTTGACGGAGTAGAGAAAGTCCTCACAGCATGCGTGCGGCCAGCCTGTCCTGTGACAGGACATCTGCGACATGGGCCTGCCAGGACATGTGCGACACGCGGTCGGTGCGGCCTGGCAGCATCGTGCCGTGGACGTCGCCGCCGCTCGGGCCCTCGCGGAAGAGCACCTTGCCGAGGCCCTGCCGCGTCGCTGGCAGCATTCGCAAGCGGTCGCAGCGACGGCTGCCGACTACGCCGCTCGGCTGGGCTTAGACCCGGACGTCGTCGTGGTGGCCGCGTGGCTGCACGACGTCGGCTACGCCCCTCCACTCGCTGACACGGGCTTCCACCCGCTCGACGGAGCGGCACTCCTCGCCCGGTCGGGCTGGCCTGACGAGGTGGTCAACCTCGTAGCGCACCACAGCTGCGCTGACGTCGAAGCCGAGCGACGCGGGCTGGGCGACGTCATGCGCCGCTACCCCGACATGCCGGGCGCGGAACGGGATGTCCTATGGGCCAGTGATGCGACGACCGGCCCGGACGGGCAGCGGCTCTCGGTGGCGGAGCGCGTCCTGGAGGTGGTCCAGCGGTACGAACCGGCAGACCTGGTATCGGAGTGCATGGTGCACATCGCGCCGCAGTTGGCCATGGCTATGCAGCGAACGTCCCAGCGCATCGCGGGCGGCCCCGTCTCGCCTGCGGTGTCCTACGACGAGTGGGCGAATGTGCAGCTGCTGCCGCATATCCTGCCGGTGCTTGAGGCGTGGAACCCAGAGGGCATCGCCGAGTACGCCGAGGACGAGTATGAGCCGGAAGCGCAGGCCTTCAGCAGCCTCCTGCGCGTCGGCTACACGATCGACGTCTCGATGGTCGTCGCGGTGTGGGAGCACTGGTTCGGCCCGCAGAGCTGCCTCACCCGTGAGCACGACCTGCGCAAGCTCGAAAAGCTGGCTGAGGCACTGCAGGGTCCTGTGCGGGTCGCGGGCGCTGCTCAGCCGATGTAGGGCTCGGCGCGATCCTCGAAGCCGTGGTCGACGCGCAACCTGATCGAGGGGTGCATCGGGAGCTCGTCCAGCTCGTTGTCGGCCACCCAGCGGACTTCAGGTGACTCCTCGCTGTGCTCGAGCTCACCACCGAGGAGCTCGGCGCGGAAGGAGAGAGCGAACTGCTGGCGGACCTCGCCGTCGTCGTAGGCGATGACGTGGCCGGGGTCGGAGTAGACGCCGATCAGGCCCGTCACCCGCACCTCGTAGCCCGTCTCCTCGCGCGTTTCCCGCTCGGCGGTGGTGGCGATGCGCTCCCCGACGTCCTGCGTGCCGCCGGGCAGCGCCCACAGGCCGTTGTCCGACCGCTGGATCATCAGCACCCGCTCGTGCTCGTCGAGGACAAAGGTGGTGGCAGCGGTGACGATGCGATTGGGTCGCGGGCCGGCGGGGTCGTGGAAATACTCGGTGCGGCCCACGGGTCCTCCTAGCTCCAGGCTGGCGTCGCTTCGTCCCACACCTTGTCGTACATGACGCTGTAGGTGTCGAACAGGCCACCGGCCGACAGCTTGCGCAGGTGCAGAGCCGGGGCCTGAGCGGCGGGCAGGCCGTAGACGTGGGGGTTGGCGAGCATCTCGTCGTCGACGCGGTAGATCGACGTGTAGAGCGTCGTGCCGTGCAGCCGGACGTGGACGCCGGGGACGCCCTTGAGGCGTGGCCGCAGCAGCTGGAGGGCGTTGCGGACCTTCACGGCGACGGCGGTGCGGCCGATGCCCTCCTCCTCGCCCCGGATGGCGACCGCCTCGCACTTCGGGTCGCCCAGCAGGAGCCGGACGCGGACTCCCTGCTGTGCCTTCTCGGCCAGGGTGTCGAGCACGGCGGGCATCTGCTCGGGCAGGAAGAGGCCGGCGTAGACGAGGACGTCGATCTGCGTGGTGGCCTTGACGAAGAGCTGCGGCCAGGCGTCCCACGGCACGGCGGCTCGACGCGGGAAGACCTCGATGATTTCCGAGGCGGAGGCGGCGTCTCGTCGCTCCTGGCTGACGGCGTCGGGCCACAGGTCGTACCCCCTGACCCCGAGAACGTCGGCAGCGTGGGCGCGGAGCCGCGGGTACGGCACCCGTCCTTGGCTGACCCAGCGCTGCACCGTCTTGGCGTCGACGCCCAGGCGCTCGGCGAGGTCGGCGGCGCTCATGTGCCCATTGGCGAGGGCATGGCGCAGGCGCTCGTTGGACATCTCGCTCCCTCGCGACCGGGGCACTTCAGGACGGAGAGGGACGACTTCCGATGAGGAGGACGTCCCTCGACGTCCCACTGTGGGGTGATGACGTCCCTACGTCAACAGCCAGCGTGGTCTACACGGCGCAGGCAAACCACTACGGACGGTTCGCCCGCCGCTAGGGACGGAGACAGACGATGGCAATCCAGGGTGCGATCCCGCTAGGACAGGACCTCGTGTTCCCGCACGGGGCGTTCGTGGTGGGCGAGGTGGAGCGGCTGGAGGACTTCGACCGCAAGCAGGCCGGAGAGGTGGACACCCAGTCGCGGGACAAGGTGACCGGGGAGCGGCTGTGGGCGGTCCGGGTGGTCGACGCGGACCCGGAGTCGCGGCGCGGGCAGGCCGAGGTCGTCGTGAAGATCGCAGCAGAGCACCAGCCCGTGCCCCCCGCGGAGATTCCGGGGCTGCCGTTCCGGCCGGTCGTGTTCCAGAACCTGACCGCGACCCCGTGGATCGACACCAACCGGACCCGCCCGCGACTGGCGTGGTCGCTGAAGGCCACCGGCATGACGGCACCGGGTGCGGCGGGCAAGGCGGGCGGCAAGGTGGACGAGGGGCGGGCCGCGTGATGGCGGCGCTGTCGACTTCACAGGAGATCACCGCTCTACTGCGGACGCGCCCCGGCATGGCGGCGCCTGCCGCGGAGTGGGTGGCGTTCTTCCGGCGCAAGGCGGCGCTGTTCGAGCGTCTCGCGGAGCTCTACGCCAGCACGAATCCAGCGCAGGCTGCGGACTGCAGGGACCTTGCGGCCCGTGCGGCGCAGGAAGCGGCAAGGTCTGCCGGTGAGAGGGTCGACGAGGGCTCGGACAGGGGTGCGCGGTGAGGGGCGGGGCGCCTCGCGGGGTGCGGTTCGGGCAGCCGGTGCAGCCTGTCATGCAGGTGGGCAAGTCCGGGGACGGGTTCGCAGACCTGATTCTCGCTGCGCTCACCGCGGCGTGGTGGCTGCTGCGGACGGTGGCGGCAGCGGTGTGGCGTTTCCCCGTCGTCACGGCGGGCGTGGCGGTCGTAGCGGTGGCCTACGTGCAGGGCGAGGTGCTCACGCTTCTGGTCGTCGTCTGCGTCGTCGTGGCGGCGCTGCTGACGTGGTGGCTGCTGCGGCCGGCGTCCTTCGCGCGGTGGGTGGCGGGCCCGGTGCGGCGGCGGATCAAGCGTCGCTCGGTGCACCGGTCCTGGCCGGGCTTGTGCGAGCGGGCCGGGCTTTCGCTGATGGAAGTCGATCACCGTGCCGGTGGCCGCACCTGCTGGACGCCGGGGTTGTCGAGGCTGCGGTGGATCTCGCGGGAGCACGAGGTTCTGCAGGGGCAGGTACGCATCCTGGCCGGGCAGACGGTCGACGACGTTTCGGCAGCGTCGGAGCGGCTGGCTTCGGCGTGCGGGGCGCGGGCCTGCCGGGTGATGCAGACCTCGCCGCGGTCGGCGTCGATCACCTGGCTGTACGGCGATCCCCTCGCCCGGCCGGTGGCCCCGCGACCGGTGCCGGATGTGCCGGACTGCGCAGCCGTCGAGGTCGGACAGCGTGAGGACGGGGCGCCGTGGCAATTGCGGGTCGCGGGCACGCACCTGCTCGTCGTCGGGGTCACCGGCGCAGGGAAGGGCTCGGTGATCTGGTCGCTGCTCGCTGGCCTCGCCGGTGGCATCCGCTCGGGCGTGGTGCAGGTGTGGGCGGTCGACGGCAAGGCGGGCATGGAGCTGACGGCCGGGCGGGCGTTGTTCTCCCGTTTCGCCACGACCGTAGAGGACGGGGTGCAGCTGCTGGAGGACGCCGCGGCCGTCATGACGGAACGTGCAGCCCGGATGGCCGGCAACTCCCGCACCCACCAGCCCACGGTGGAGGAGCCGCTGCTGCTGGTCCTGGTCGACGAGGTCGCACTACTCACGGCGTACACCCCGGATCGGAAGCTGCGGGAGCGGGCGGAGAAGGCCCTGGCTGCGCTGGCGACGCAGGGCAGGGCACCGGGGGTGGTGCTGGTGGCGGCGCTGCAGGATCCGCGCAAGGAGGTCCTCGGGCCGCGGAACCTGTTCCCGACGAAGGTCGCGATGCGGCTGGATGAGAAGGCGCAGGTCGACATGGTCCTCGGCGAGGGCGCACGGGAGGCCGGGGCGCACTGCCATCGGATCCCGGAGTCGATGCCGGGGGTGGCGTTCGTCAAGGTCGACGGGGTCCGCGAGCCGGTGCGGGTCCGGGCGTCGTACTACTCCGACGAAGACATCGCTGAGCTGGCTGCCACGTACGCACCGTCGACGGTTCGTCCCGGTGTTCTCCAGGTCGTCGGCGACATGCCCGTGACTGTTGCCGGTGGTGAGGCGGCATGAGCGGCACGGCGCTGGCTGCGGAAATCGTCGAGGCGCAGGCCGCAACACGGCTGGTGTCGCCCGGGTTCGAGCGGTGGGCGGAGCAGGCTGCCAGCTGCGGGCACTGCGCGAACCCGATCCGGCTGCGAGGCAGCGCGACGACGCTGGACCGGGCGACGGGAGAAGTGCTGTCGTCCTACGACTCGGGCACCGAACCGGATGGGGTCCTGTACGTGCGGTGCGGGAACCGCCGGGCGAGTGTGTGCCCGTCGTGCAGCCACGAGTACAAGGGCGACATGTGGCACCTGCTCGCGGCCGGCGCCGCCGGGGGGATGAAGGGCGTCCCGTCGTCGGTGGCATCGCACCCGCTGGTGTTCGCGACGCTGACGGCTCCGTCGTTCGGTCCGGTCCACACGATTCGCCGTGCCGGCCGGTGCCGTCCGCGGTCGCGCAAGGTGCTGTGTGAGCACGGGCGCCCGGTGGGCTGCGAGGCGGTGCACGACGACGGCGACGACCGGCTCGGGCAGCCGATCTGCCCGGAGTGCTACGACTACACCGGGCACGTGGTGTGGCAGTGGTGGGCACCGGAGCTGTGGCGGCGCTTCACCATCACCCTGCGCCGGCTGCTGGCCGCCTCTCTTGGCGTGACCCAGGCGCAGGCGCGGGATCTGGTGCGGGTGTCGTTCGCGAAGGTGGCGGAGTTCCAGCGCCGCGGCGTCATCCACTTCCACGCACTCATCCGCCTCGACGGCCCGCCGGCTGACGACGGTTTCCCCGCTCCGCTTGCCGACGTCCCGACCGTCCAACTGGCGGCGCTGGTCCGAACGGCTGCCGCGGCGGTGTGGTTCGACGCACCACCCACCACCACAGGCGACACGGTGCGTCGGCTGCGCTTCGGCGTGCAAGTTGATGCCCGGGTGGTGTCCACCACCGCAGAACGGGAGCTCGGCCGTGCCGACGAGGGTGGGTTGCATCCGGAGACGGTGGCCGCCTACATCGCCAAGTACGCCACCAAGGCGTGCGAGGACTTCGGCCTGCCACCGCGGCTCCGTGCACCGGAGGCCGCTCGTGCGATGGGCATCGCCGAGCACGTGTGCCGGCTGCTGGAGGAGGTGCACCGCATCGCCGCCGCGGGCAGCGACGTCTACCTGCCGCTGGTGAAGTGGGTGCCGATGCTCGGCTTCCGCGGGCACTTCGCCACGAAGTCCCGCCGCTACTCCACCACCCTCGGGAAGCTGCGGACCGCCCGGAAGCGGTGGAGCCTGCACCGGCTGCGCGACCCCCTCGGTCAGGACGGCGGCACGGAGCCGGACGTACTCAATG
This sequence comes from Kineococcus xinjiangensis, assembly GCF_002934625.1. GTDB lineage: Bacteria > Actinomycetota > Actinomycetes > Actinomycetales > Kineococcaceae > Kineococcus_A > Kineococcus_A xinjiangensis. The sequence goes on from NZ_PTJD01000014.1 coordinate 138,240, forward strand.
AGCAGGTGGACGACTCCACCCTCGTGGTCGGCTCCTGGTCCCTCGACGGCTTCGGCTGGCTCACTGCCGGCGACGCCGCCCTGGCCGCCACCGCCGCCGCCCAGGCACGGAAATGGACCGACGACCGGGCACGCCAACGCCGCGCCAGCCACGACCAGCGGTAACCACGACGGGGCGTCCTTCCGATCCCAAGCGCTCTCCAGGCCGACTGGTGCCCGTCAAGGGTCGAGCGCAGCGAGATCACGTAGTGACGCCAAGGGCGCCCTTGACGGGTGCCAGACGGGCTGGACCCTCCGCGGATCGGGAGGCCGCCCCAGGTGACAGGCAGTACCACGGCGACCACGACGGACGTAGCCGTGCACGGATGAGACGGATGAAGGGGTGTTGGTCATGGAGAAGCTGCTGCTGTCCCCGGAAGAGGCCGCCGAGGTGCTCGGGGTGGGGCGGTCCACGGTGTACGACCTGATGCGGATGCGACTACTGCCCAGCGTCAAGATCGGCCGCTCCCGCCGGGTGCCGGTCGACGCCCTGCGCCGCTACGTCGGACAGCTCACACAGAAGGACGTCGCATGAGCAAGCGGGCCAACGGCGAGGGCACCGTCTACCAGCGCAAGGACGGTCGTTGGGAAGCGGCCATCTACGTGCCGGTCGAGGGTGGTGGACGACGGCGGCGGAGCCTCTACGGCAAGACGCGGCGTGAGGTCATGGAGAAGCTGCGGGAGGCCGCCAGCCGCATGGACCGAGGACTGCCCGCGGTGGACTCCTCCACACGGATGGACGCCTACTTGTCCCACTGGCTGCAGGACGTGGCCCGCCCTAACTTGCGGGCGAAGACAGTGGAGGGCTACGAAGCCGCGATTCGCCGACACCTCACACCGGCCATCGGCAGTCGCCAGCTCAAGGCGCTGGCGCCCGCTGACGTGCGGTCCTTGCTGGCGGGGATGTCCGCACGTGGCCTGTCCCCTCGGACGGTGCAGTTCGCGCACTCGGTCTTGCGTTCTGCGCTTAGCCAGGCGGTGCGCGACGAGCTGGTGCACCGCAACGTCGCGTCTTTAGTCCGGCCACCTCGCCAGCAGCGACGTGACGCCACTTACCTGACCGTGGACGACGCACGCAAGCTGCTACAAGCGGCCAGAGGCGACCGCCTCGAGGCTCTATACATCGCGGCCGTCATGCTCGGGCTTCGACGTGGCGAGCTGCTCGGGCTGCCGTGGAGGCACGTCAACCTGGAGGCGGCGTCACTCCGCGTCGGTCAAACAGTGCAGCGCATCGCGGGGCAGCTAGTGATCGAGGAGCCGAAGAGCCGCAGCTCTGCTAGTGGCGTCCATGAGAGTGGTGTACGACCGGCCCGGCTGACGGGCGTGGCTGACGCATGAGAAGGCGGCCACCGCGTGATGCTTCGAAGGACCTC
>NZ_PTJD01000015.1 GCF_002934625.1 Kineococcus xinjiangensis
AGGCCCGCGCCCCCTCCCGCACGCCCATCTTCTCTGCCACCGACCTCTGCACGACGTCCCTCCTCGGGCACCAGCGTGCCGTTGGCGCTCCGACACGCTGATCCTCCGGCATTCAGTGCGCACCGGGAACCCCTGGGCCCAGCGAGTCTTCGCCAGGAGCAGCGTGGCGCCACTGACAAGGGCTAGTAAGGGAAAGTTGCACGCAGTAATAGTTGCCTGGAGTTTGCATCGCGCCTCACGGGTCATCTACGGTCGCTGTCAGCCGCCCGGATTCCAGGGCTGCGCGCACTTCATCGTCGTCGTGCGGATCATGAGATGTGGCAGGAGATCAGTAGTGCGAATTTCGCTCAAGCGCGTCCGCAACGTGGCCGCGGCAGCTCTCATCGCGACCGGTTCCCTCGGTCTGGTGGCGACGCCGGCCATGGCGGGACCGGATACCTACCCGACGAGCAATGGATGCGGTGCTGGCAGCGGCGTCTACAAGCATGTCCCGGATCGCTGGTTCTCGGCGGACTTCCGACGCGCCTGTGACATCCACGACAAGGGTTACGGTTACGGTCAGCGGTCGAGCCGACTCTCCGTTGACAGGCAGCTCAGGTACAACCTGAAGCAGGCTTGCAACGCCGCCTACCGCAACAACGCGGTGACCAGGGCGGAGTGCCACGGCGTTTCGGAGATCTACTACGCTGCAGTTCGCAACAAGTCCAAGAGCTTCTACAAGGGCTCGGGCAACCCGGCCTGACCCGCCCCTAGCGCGGGGTGAGAGCAGATGAGGGGGGGACGCCCCAACCGGGCCGTCGCCCCCTCATCGCGTTCCCCGCGGTCTCGCGGATCCTGCATGGGTGGCGGCGCAACGCCCCACTAGTTGTTCTGACCACTGAGGTTGGTGACGCGGGAGGCGGGCGGTAGCCCGCCGAGTGCGGTGTGGTGGCGGAGGGGCCACCTCCCGCTCGCGGGGGAATGGTTGTAGAGGTGCAGCCACTTCGGCAAGGCCGCCCGCCGCTGCGACTCGGAGGTGCAGGGCCGGCCGTATGCCCACTCGGTGGCCAAGGTCCGGTGGAAGCGCTCGACTGGTGTGGTCGCCTTCAGCCGCTCCACACTGCCTTCGGAGGTCTTCCCTGTGTCACGGACCGCGCGACCCCGGCGTGTCACAAACGTCCGTGCTCAGCACAGCTAGGGCGGCCGCCACACGCAGGTTCTCCGCGAGCCAGTTCATCGTCGGCTCGTTCCACCCCAGGTCGTGGGAGTCGGCCTGCAGGAAGAGCCGCAGCGGCTTATCCGCCCGTGGTTCAAGTTGAGGGCGTCGCTCTGGTCTCTCGGGCTGCAGGTCAACCGATGATCCTCTCCGCCCGTGTCACTTCCATGAGGAACACCAAGGGAACGATCAGGCACCACGCGACGCTGGTGATCGCCGTCTCGGTGCTGGGGACCGGGTGCGCCACCAGCAGTGCTCCGGGGACCCCCGGAGCGTCCGCGCCGACCCGGCCGACGCCTCTGCGCCGGTGTCGCAGACGCCGAGAGCACCTACCGCCTCCCGCAGTGCGTCGGCCCGGACAGCTCGGGCGACGCGACCGGCCGCGATGGCAGGCGCGGTGGCTCTGCCGTCGGGCTCAGCGACGGTGCCGGTGTACTGGCAGGCCGGTGAGAGTGTTCCCGCGTGGCTCTTCCGCGAGTTCGTCGCCGCTGATGGCGAGGGCGACGACGCCGACCGGGCCCTCGCCGCTCTGCTCGGTGGCTTCCCGAGCGACTTCGACTACCAGAACGCGTGGTACGCGGGAACCGGACCATCGAACGTCAGCCGGGTCGGTGACCGCCTCGTGGTCGACCTGCCCGCCGGCGTCGCGCCGGGATCCAAGGACGCCGCGGACGCCGCCTGGGCCGTGCAACAGCTCGTCCACACGGTCACCGCCGCCGCCGGCGAAGACCTGCCCGTGGAGATCCGCGAGGCCGGCGAGGCCCGGCCGGTGCTGTTCGGGCACGCGGTGCCCGAAACGGTGTCCCGCGCCCCGCAGGTCGACGTGCAGGCGCCCGCGTGGATCACCTCCACCAACACCGCCACTCCCCGTCAGGTCGTCGTGGAAGGCGTCGGCTCCGCTCCCGAAGGCATGCTGCTCTACAGGGTCACCGACTGGGCCGGCCACGACGTGGCGCGTGGATCGGTGCAGGCCGGCGCGAACGGGGTGTTCGCGGAGTTCTCGGTGACCATCCCGCTACCCGCGGGAGAGTACGAGATCGAGGTCGGGCGCCCCGACGCGTTCGACGGCGAGGCCGGCCCCGGGTCCCCCTTCGACACCAAGGTGGTCGCGATCCGCTGACGCGCACGCTGCGACTCGGCCCCTGCCACCGCTCGACCCCACTCACCCTCCCCCACCCTCACGAACGCCCGACGTGGACGCCCTCGGGATGCGATCGGAAGTGGTTGCCGACGACCGGTACGAGACCGCGCAGGACGGTTCGATCATGAACCAGTCGTGGCCGCGTTGGTGTGCAGATCCCGACCTCGGGCAAGTGTCGGATGACCCGAAACGCACCTGCTCGAGGTTGTGAGCGTCGATGCTGGCGGCGTGCGCACACCGCGAGCTGTCCGGACGTCCCCGCAATCCCCTCTGGGCAGGGTCGGCGCGCTGCTTGCCCTGTCCGCGGTGGCCGTCATCACCGTGAGCGGGTGCAGTGGCGACCCTGCCGGAGCGGAGGGCGTGCGCATCAGTGTGTGCCCGGGCATCACGGACACCCGGGACACCGGCGACCAGATCCACCTGGAGTTCTTCCAGAGCGGCGCCGTCATCGAGGAAGCCGACGTGATGGTCGGCGACATCTACACCACCGTCGTGCCGGATGGGCTCACGATCGTGCACGCCGATGGCGAAGAGATGGCCCGATTCAAAGGCCCTGGCTCCAGGGAAGCGGGCGGCGGCTGCACGAGCGAGTGATTCACCGGTCTGCCTGGTCGAGTCGGCATGACCGCGCTCCCCACCCACCATGCCCGCACGCCTCGCGGTGCGGGCGCAGTCATGGGCGGTCTGGTGCTTGCCGGGATCCGCAGGGCATGCCTCGAGACGAACGCCGTCGGCGCTTGACGTCCTTCGTCTGCGAGCCGCAAGCAGGTGCGTGGTGGCCGTCGCGAAGATGCGCCACGGGCAGAGGCTGACGTGGGCGAGGCCGCGTCAGTGGGTCTTGAGGTGGGCGGTGCCGTGCTCGACGAAGGCGCGGGGCGCCAGGCTCGAGAGAGCAGCCGGGAGCCCTGCCGCAGCGGCGCCTACCTGGTCAGCCGATCGACTCCAGCTCTTCGATCCAGGCCCCGCGGTCGTACAGGCCGATCCCCAGGGTCATCACGCCCCCGTGGACCTCGCCGGGAGGGGCCGGGAACTGGACGACGCAGTGGATCCCCGCTGACGTCCTCGGGAACCCGGAGGTGGCGCGCCCACATCCTTCGACGGTGTACGGGCCCACGCCCGAGTTGACCTCCCGGATCTTCAGCTGCTCGGTGACGATGGCGTTGGAGGTGTAGTTCGCCATCACGTCGCCCCGACCCATCTCCCATGCGCGCATGAAACAGGTGACCGCCTCTTCGGGGCTGGCTCCCCGGTGCGGGGATCCGCACCCCGGGACCCCGGATTCGGCGAACATGCGCATGCCGGACGGACGCCACTCGATCCAGCCGCGCTGGAAGTTGCTGCGCTTACCGCCGGGGATGTCGAACTCGCTCGAGGTGGGGTAGCCGAACGGGCCGCCCTCCCAGGAGTACTGGCCCCACGCGTCCCGGATCGCTCCGCGCACGACGTGGGCGTTCGGGCCGGCCTGCGGCGACCAGTAGATGGACCCGCCCTCGAACACGTTGTACGCCCCGCGCCCGTCCGGCGTGCGGACCTCGTTGGTGCGCGGGAACCCGAGGTAGCCGCCCTCCCACCCGGCCCAGCCGTAGGCGTTGCGGATCGCGCCGTGCACCTCCTGCGCGCCGGTGGCCGGGGACCAGTAGATCGACCCGCCCTGGAAGACGACGTAGGCCCCGCGCCCGTTCGGGGTGCGGACCTCCCCGGTCAGCGGTGCGCCGAGGAAGCCACCACTGCCGCCCAAGGAGTCGTAGCGCACGCCGATGTCACCACCGACCCGGCGATCAGCGTGCGCTGCCACAGCCCCGACCGTGGCGGCACAGACCCCCGTCAGGACAGCCGCCCCCGCCCGCCTCCACCATGCGCCCATGCACGCACAGTAGTCAGGACTCACTCCCGCGTGCACCCCTCTCCGGGAATCGGCCACCGACCGTGCCATCACCCCGCAGGCGCTGAGAACGGGACTGCCCCCACTCCCGCTGGTCGAACTGGAACTGTTGCGCACATGACACAGGACGCGACGTCGGCGGCGCAGGAGTGCATCTTCTGCGCCATCGTGGCCGGACAGGCCGAGGCCAGCGTGGTGTACGAAGACGAGACCGTCGTGGCCCTCATGGACCTGTCCCCCGTCACACCCGGCCATCTCCTCGTCGTGCCGCGCAAGCACGCGGTGGGCCTCGAAGGCCTCGATGGAGCCACCAGCGCTCACGTCTGGTCGGTCGGCCACGAGATGGCGCGTGCCCTGCGGCGCTCAGACCTGCGCTGCGAGGGGATCAACGTCCTCCTCTGCGACGGCGAAGCCGCCTTCCAGACGGTGTTCCACTTCCACCTCCACGTCATCCCCCGCTACGCCGGAGACGGCTGGACCATCAAGCCCGAGCCGCTGGACCGCGAGAGATCGCTCCTCGACAGGGACGCGCGATCGATCAGGGACGCCATCGCGTCGACGGACTGACCGGTGACTTCCTCCCGAGCCGCTGTCGGGAAGGACGCCCCCCCTGCCGCCGCACGGGCGCGATCATGCGCGGTCCGCGACGAGCCGAGCCGTCCTCAGGTCGGGTAGTAGCCCGTCCAGGAGGCGCCGGTCCACAGCTCGTAGGCGTCCGGCCGCGCAGGTGAGGGATAGAGCCCTGGAGGGTCGTGGCCGGGCTGCGGGGCGGACTTCACCCGCCCGTCCCGGTGCAGGACCCAGGTGCCGCTGTAGTCCCAGGGCGGGCCGGCGTCGGTGTCGCGCACGTGGCTGCCGCCACCGATGTGGAACTGACCGAACGTCAGCACGTGCGTGGTGTAGCCGTGCTGGAGCTCCTCGATGTTGCGCCTGCCCACGGCAACCCCCCACCGCCACGCCAGGACGAAAGGCACCAAATCAATCAGCAGCACCCACCAGGGCAAGCCGTCACCGGGCGACTGCGACTCGGCGATCAGGTGGACGCCCACCAAGGTCAGGGGGAAGGCGATGGCGCCCTTGAGCAGCGCACGCAGGAACATGCTGTGCGCCGTCAGCCCCGGTAGGAGAGGTGGCGGCAGGAGCGGCACCTGCGGTGTCCGCCCCTGTGCCCGCGCTTCGGCGTAGCCGGGCACTTCCCGGGGCCTGACGTAGCGCAGGCTCTGGGAGCTGCGCGCAGACACCGTCAACCCCGCCCGGCGCGCAGGGGAGCACCCGTCATACGGCCCCACAGGGCGCCGTCGAGAAGGGCGACCGCCCGGCCGCAGCCGTCGCCGCCCGCGTCGGCGACCTCGATGTCCACGATGACCACGATGACCACCGTGCCCTGCGGCACCGGCATCGTGGACGACGACGGCGCCGACATCAGCCGTTGAGACCAGCGCCGACGCCGGTCTGGTGCCGTTCCGGTCTCAGCGGGGCGCGTGATCGCGCTGCCCCGACGATCGCCGCAGCCGCGAGTGGCACGCGATCACGGCGGCAGCGTGCAGATCCTGGCCGAGGTGGACTTCGAGGCCTCCCTGTGACGCCACCCACGCAGCGACACTCCCTCGGTGCGTTGACCGGTTGAAACCGCCGTCGACTGTGAGCGGGTGCTCCAGTGCTGGTGGCACTGCGAGGGCCCGCCTCTCAGGTGGATGACCTGACGTGGCCTTCCGGTCACACTGAGCGGGTGGAGCGTCGAGCGCGGCAGGTCACCCCGGAGTACTGGCCCGTCCGGCACCGGGTGTTGCTGGCGGTGGTGGTGTGCGGGGCGGTGACGTTCACCATGTCCACCATGCCCACGATGTCGTGGCTGCGGCGCGGGCTGGGGGAGTCGACGCTGCTGTGGGAGGGCTTCGCCTCGGCGGGAACCCGCTTCTTGGCCGGGGTGCTGTGCTGGCTGCGGGCAGGTGCCGCTGCGGGACCGGGCCGGCGGGCGTGGCGGTGGCTGGCCGCGGGGATGATGTGCTGGTCCAGCGGCTCGTTCATCAGCGCCTGGCGCTTCGAACCGGACATCGTGCCGCCGGTGCCGGCGATCTCCGACGTGGGGTGGCTGGCGTTCTACCCGTGCGCGGTGATCGCGCTGTGGGAGCTGGTCCGCCAGCGCATGACGAGGCTGACGCCGGCGGTGTGGCTGGACGGGGCCACCGCGGCCGGTGGTGTGGCGATCCTGACTCTGTGGCTCGTCCTGGGTCATCCCGGCGCCACGACGGTGGGTGAGCCGCTGCAGGTCTTCTTCAACCTGGTCTACCCGCTGATGGATGCGGTGCTGGTGTTCCTCGCCGTCGGGGCGGTGGCGATGCTGGGCTGGCGGCCGAGCCGCTCGTGGTGGCTGCTGAGCATCGGGCTGCTGCTCGTGTTCGCCGCCGACGCGATGTGGATGATCGAGATCATCAGCGGCACCATCGGCTACGAGGGGGTGGAGAACTCCTGGTGGGTGTGGGCCTACGTCTTCTACGCCCTGGCCTCCGGTGGGGCGCTGTCCGCGGAGCAGGCGGTGCGCACCGCGCCCCCGACGGCTGCGGTGGTGCCGGTGGCTGTGGCCGTGCTGGCCCTGGCGATGCTGACCCTGGCCCTCCTGCGTCCCGTGCCGCTGGCAGCGGCGGTCGCCGCCGCCCTCACCGTGCTGCTGGCGCTGCTGCGCCTGGTGGTCAGCCTGCGCCAGGAGCACGTCGTGGTGGCCTCACGACGCGAGGCGCGCACCGATGAGCTCAGCGGCCTGCCCAACCGGCGCGCACTGCGTGAGCACGCCCAGCACGTCCTCGCCTCCGGTGAACGGCCCGCCGCGCTGCTGCTGCTGGACCTGGACCGCTTCAAGGAGGTCAACGACGCCCTCGGCCACGCCGTCGGCGATCAGCTCCTGGCCATCGTCGCGGCCCGGCTGCGCCACGTCCTGCGCCAGGGAGAACTCATCGCCCGCCTCGGTGGTGACGAGTTCGCCCTCCTCACCACCGACACCGACGCCACCGACGCCACGCACGTCGCGGCCCGCATCCGCACCGCCATGGCCGACCCCATCGCGATCGGGACGTCGGTGCTGCAGGTGCAGGCCAGCATCGGCATCGCGGTCCACCCCGACCACGGCCGCGACCTCGACGAACTGCTGCAGGCCGCCGACATCGCCATGTACCGCGCCAAGCGCACCCGCAGCGGCCACCACATCTACACCCCCACCCAGGACGCCGCAGCCCGCCACCGCCTCCACGAGCTGGCCGAACTGCGCGCAGCCGTCACCGCCGGGGAGCTGCTGGTGCACTACCAACCGCAGATCGACGCCACCACCCTGGCGGTGACCGGCGTGGAGGCGCTCATCCGCTGGCGCCGCCGCGACGGCCAGGTCGTGGCACCGGCGAGCTTCCTGCCGCTGGTGGAAGAAGCCGGCCTGATGCCCCAGCTCAGCGAGCACGTCCTCCAGCAGACCTGCCGGCACCTGCAGTTCTGGCGCGGCGCCGGGCTGCACCTGGAAGCCTCGATCAACCTGACCGCCGCCGAGATCACCCCCGCACTGCCCGAGCGCCTGCACACCCTCCTCGCCCTGCACGGCCTGCCCGCCCGCGCACTGCTCATCGAGCTCACCGAGGAGTCGCTGCTGACCGAACGCAGCGCCGCCCGCCAGGTCCTGGAACAGCTGCACGACCTCGGCGTGCGCGTGGCCATCGACGACTTCGGCACCGGCCACTCCACCTTCACCTACCTCTGCGAACTCCCCGTCGACCAGATCAAGGTCGACAAGTCGTTCGTCCTGCCCATGCTCGACGACCGGCGGGCCGGCGCCGCGGTGACCGCCAGCGTCGGCCTGGCCCGCGCTCTCGGCATCCAGACCGTCGCCGAGGGAGTGGAGACCCCTGCCCTTCTGCGGGCAGCCGGCGCGGCCGGTTGTGACCTCCTGCAGGGGTACCACATCGCCCGCCCCATGCCCGCCGACGAGATCCCCACCTGGGCCGCGGACTGGAGCAGACACCACACCATCCACCCACGCCCCGTCCTCCGCCACGAAGAGCCGACATAGACCACCCGCCGAAGCCGCCTCGCTCTGCCGCCCGCCCACCAGACGTCGCAGAACCGGTCGATTCGGGACTGTCCGATCTTCGGTGTGACCGCCAGGGCGGTCAGTGGGTGATGCGGCCCTCGAAGGTGGGGCCTCCCGCGCGAAGCGTGGGGAATGCCCAGCACCCAGCGGACGTCCGCACGTGACGTAGATCGCGCCCGATCCTGACGGCCGCCGGACGTCCTCGACCACCGGTGGCCGGACGCACGGGCAGCCGGTGATCCGCCGCCGCAGGTCTTCCTCGTGGCTGGCTAGCGTGGCGACCATGCCGTTGTCGGGACCCGCCGATCCCCTGCCGCACCGTCCCCGGCGGGTGCTCGTCGCCGGAACCTCCGGCTCGGGCAAGACGAGCCTGGCAGTCCGCATCGCCGCCGCGCTCCACGTGCGGCACGTGGAGATCGACGCTCTCTTCCACGGTCCGGCGTGGACGCCGCGGCCCTCCTTCGAGCGCGACGTGCACCACTTCAGCGCCGGGCCGGCGTGGGTGACGGAGTGGCAGTACGGCTCGGTCCGCGCACACCTGGCCGAGCGCGCCGACCTCGTCGTCTGGCTCGACCTGCCCAGGCACCGCGTCATGCGCCAGGTCGTCCGGCGCACCCTCGTGCGCCGACTGCGCCGTCAGCAGCTCTGGAACGGCAACATCGAGCCGTCGCTGTGGACGTTCTTCACCGACCCGGACCACATCGTGCGCTGGGCCTGGCTCACCCACCACAAGACCGCGACGCGGGTGACCCACCTGCTCCGGCAGCACCCCGACCTCACCGTCGTCCGGCTCCGCAGCCACCGGGACGCCGAAGCCTGGCTGAGCGGTCCGCTGCACCACTCGACGCGCCACAGCTCCTGACCTCGCCCCCCGGACGTCCGGCGTCCGACGCCCCGCGGGCGCGATCGCGGTCGGCTCGACGCGCTGCCCCGATCGGCGGGACGCGCCCTACGCCGGGTGCGCCGTCCCCGCGGCGGGACGGCGGTGCACCTGCACCGTGTACGGGGCGCGGCCGTCCGGGCGCCGTGGGGAGGGGGGCTCGCCGTCCCAGCCGCCGTGCTCGGCCACGGGTTCCAGCGCCGCGGCGGCGCAGGTGGCCGCGTAGTCGCCGGGGGTCAGGTGGCGGTCGGCGGCGAAACCCGCGACGAGGAGGCCACCCGGGCGCAGCCACCCCGCGCAGCGCGCCACCACGTCCCCCTCCGTCCCGGGCGCGACGTAGACCAGGACGTTGCCCGCCGCGACCACGGCGTCCACCTCGCCCCCGAGGGCGTCGCGCAGCCGCTCCCCCGTCACCTCGAGCAGGTCCGACTCCACCCACACCGCCCCCGGCTCCCGGCGGCGGGCCTCCGCGATCATGGACGCGTCGGAGTCGACACCGACGACGCGGTGGCCGAGGCGGCGCAGCGCCCGCGCCACCCGCCCCTCCCCGCAACCGGCGTCGACGATGCGCGAGGGCCCCGGCAGGAGCGCGTGCACGAAGTCCGCCTCGCCGTGGCCGCCGCCACCCGCCTCGTGCGCCTCGATGCGCGCCGCGTACTCGGCACCGCGGGCGCCGCCCGTCTCGGCGAGCCACCGGCTGCGGCGGCTCCGCTCCTCATCTGCCACGGACCCATGCTGGCGTGCGGAGGTTCCCGCGGCGACACCGGGCACCGGAGCGCACTGGGATGCTGGGCCCGTGCCGGCAGAGATGGTCCCCCTGTCCACCGAGCGGCTGCTCCTGCGGCCGTACCGCGGCAGCGACCTGGACCCCTTCGCCGCGCTGATGGCCGACCCGGACGTGGTGCGGTACCTGCCGTGGCCGGTGCTGCCGCGGGCGCAGGCGGAGGAGTTCCACGCGCTGCGGCTGACGCGCACCCGGCTCGCCGCGGACGGCGACGCGCTCTCCTACGCGGTCGAGGTGCGGGACGGCGGGGAGTACGTCGGCGAGGTGCTGCTGCGCCTGCTGAGCGCCGCCGACGGGCAGGGCGAGATCGGCTTCTTCCTGGACCCGGCGCGGTCCGGGCGCGGCTACGCCGCGGAGGCCGCCACCGCTGTCCTCGACGCCGCGTTCTCGCAGTTCGGGATGCACCGGGTCCACGGCCGGTGCGACGGGGCGAACACCGCCTCCGCGGACCTCATGCGCCGCCTCGGGATGCGGCAGGAGGCGCACCTGCGCGAGCACGAGCGGTTCAAGGGCTGGTGGGGCGAGGAACTGGTGTTCGCGGTGCTGCAGCGGGAGTGGACCACGCCGGCCGCGCCCCTGACCGACGGGGTGCACCTGCTCACGACCCCGGTGCCGGCGCGGGTCGAGGGGGAACTGGCGGAGGTCCTCGTCGACTGCGTCGCCGGCGGCGCCAGCGTGGGCTTCCCCGTTCCCCCGACGCCGGCGCAGGCACGGGCGTGGTGGCGCGCGGCGCTCGCCGGGGACGACGCCCTCACGTGGGTGGCCGTGGTGGGCGGCCGGGTCCGCGGCACGGTGCGACTGCTGCCCGCCGCCCAGACCAACGGCGCCCACCGCGCGGAGGTGGCGAAGCTGCTGGTGCACCGCGACGCCCGCGGCCTCGGCCTGGCGCGGGCCCTGCTGGCCGCGCTGGAGGCGGAGGCGCTGCGCCGCGGGCGCTGGCTGCTGGTGCTGGACACCGAGACGGGCAGCAGCGCGGAGGACCTGTACGCGCACCTGGGCTGGACGCGGGCGGGCGTGATCGGGGACTACGCCCTGCTCGCGGACGGGGGGACGGCGTCGACCACGGTGTTCTCCAAGCGGCTGTCGCCCTGAGCGGTCGCGCCACCGGCCTGCACGCCCTGCGCGCCCTGCGCCGGGACCCGGTCCAGGGCGTCGGGTGCTCCGGCGCGGCTACGGCGCGCGGAACTCCTCCACCCAGCGGCGCTGCCAGGGCGTCTCCACCGCGCGCCGGTGGTAGCGAGCGCGGACGAACGCGACCGCCTCCCCGGGTGGAACGCCGTCGAGGACGGCCAGGCAGGCCAGCGCCGTGCCGGTGCGGCCCACCCCGCCCCCGCAGGCGACCTCCACCCGCTGGGCCGCCGAGCGCTCCCACGCCTCCCGCAGCGCCTCGCGGGCGTCCCGCCGGTCGCGGGGCAGGCCGAAGTCGCGCCAGCGCAGCCACCTCGACGGCCAGGGGAGCTCGGGCGGGGGCGAACCCAGCAGGTAGAGGCCGAACTCCGGCTGCGGCCCCGGGGGCGGCGGCCGGCGCAGCCCCCGGCCGCGGACCAGCCGGCCCGAGGGCAGCGGCACGACCCCGGCGACCTCGTCCCAGGCGGGTTCCACGGTGACGGCCCTCCTGCCACGGGCAGCGGCTGCGTCAGGCCGCGCCCGGCTCGACCACCCAGATCGACGCCGCGGCGGGCAGGCCGAGGTCGAAGCGCCGGCCCGCCGCCTCGACGAGGAGGGTGCCCGCGAACTCCTGCCGGGCGAGGACCGTCAGCACCACGTCCAGGGTGATGCCGACCTCCCCGAGGTAGCGCAGCAGGTCCGGGGCGCTGTCCGAGACCCGCGCCACCTGCAGGGGGCGCCCCACGCCCGCGGCGTCGAGCCGGGTCGCGGGCAGGTCGGGGAACGTGCCGTCCCGCCGCGGGATCGGGTCGCCGTGGGGGTCGCGGTCCGGGTCGCCCAGGCGCTGCGCGAGGCGCTCGACGAACTTGTCGCTGACGGCGTGCTCGAACACCTCGGCCTCGTCGTGCACCTCGTCCCAGCCGTAGCCGAGGTACTCCACGAGGAAGGTCTCGATGAGGCGGTGGCGGCGGACCATCCCCACGGCCGCGGCGCGCCCCTCCTCCGTCAGCTCGATCGAGCCGTAGCGCTCGTGCGCGAGCAGGCCCTGGTCGGTGAGCTTGCGGACGGCCTCGGAGACCGTCGAGCGGGAGAACCCCATGCGCTGCGCCAGCAGCGAGGTGGTCACGGGCTCGTCCGTCCACTCCCGGGCGGTCCACACCTCCTTCAGGTAGTCCTCGGTGGTGGACGTCAGGTCGGGCGCTGGGGTCGTGCGGGGCCTAGGCACGAGCGGCCCGCCTCTGGCGCGAGCGGAGGGTCCTGCCCGCGCGCGCCGCCAGCAGCCCGTGCCGGGGGGCCAGCAGGTACACCAGCGCGAACAGCGCGCCCTGGGTCAGGACGACCATCCCGCCCGAGGACGCGTCGGCGTAGTAGCTGACGTAGATGCCCATGACCGCGGACAGGCCCGACAGCGCGGGCGCGAGGATCAGCATGCGGGAGAAGCGGTCGGTGAGGAGGTAGGCGGTCGCCCCCGGGGTGATGAGCATCGCCACGACGAGGACGACGCCGACGGCCTGCAGCGCGACCACCGTGGTCAGCGCGAGCAGGCCCAGCAGCAGCGCCCCCAGTCGGCGCGGCGAGAGCCCCACGGCGTGCGCCTGCGTCTTGTCGAACGCGTACAGCATCAGGTCGCGGCGCTTGAGCAGCAGGAGCGTCAGGGCGATGGCGCCGATGACGAGGACCTGGACGACGTCGGAGCGGCTGACGCCCAGGACGTTGCCGAACAGGATGTGGTTGAGGTCCGTCTGGCTCGGTGTCACGGAGATGAGCACCAGGCCCAGGGCGAAGAGCGTGGTGAACACGACCCCGATCGCCGCGTCCTCCTTGACCCGGCTGGTGTCGCGCACGGTGCCGATGAGCACCACGGCGAGCAGGCCGAAGACGAAGGCGCCGATCGCGAAGGGCACGCCGGCGATGTAGGCCAGGACGACCCCCGGCAGGACGGCGTGGGAGACGGCGTCACCCATCAGCGACCAGCCGATGAGGACCAGCCAGCAGCTGATGACGCCGCAGACGACGGCCGCGGTGGTCGTCACGAGCAGGGCCCGCACCATGAAGGTGTAGCTCAGGGGTTCGAGCAGGAGTTCGAGCACGGTGCCCCTCTCAGGCGGTCGCCCGGCCGCGGCCGAGCACGTCGAGGCCGAAGGCCATCGCGAGGTTGGCGGGCTCCAGGACCTCGGCCGGCGTGGAGTGCAGGAGGACCCGGCGCAGCAGCAGCACCGCCTCGGTGCACAGCTCGGGCAGGGCGTGCAGGTCGTGCGTGGAGACGAGCACGGTCCGGCCCTCCGCGGCGAGCTCGCCGAGGAGGGCGGAGATCGTGGCCTCGGAGCGCTTGTCGACGCCGGCGAAGGGCTCGTCCAGCAGGAGGATGCTCGCCCCCTGCGCGATGCCCCGCGCGACGAAGGCACGTTTGCGCTGACCACCCGAGAGGGCGCCGATCTGCCGGTCGGCGAGGTCTGCCAGCTCGACGCGGTCGAGGGCCTCGGCGACGGCTGCGCGGTCCGCGGCGCGAGGGCGGCGGGTGAACCCCTGGTGGCCGTAGCGGCCCATCATCACGACGTCGCGGACGCTGACCGGGAAGGCCCAGTCGACGTCCTCGCTCTGGGGGACGTAGCTGATCGCCCCGGAGCGGCGGGCCTTCGACGGCGGGCGCCCGTCGACGAGGACCTGCCCCTCGTCGGGCCGGACGAGACCCATGATCGACTTCATGAGGGTGGACTTGCCGGAGCCGTTCATGCCGATCAGCCCGCAGACGGCGCCCGCCCCCAGCCGCAGCGTCGCGCCGTCGAGGGCGACCACGTCGCCGTAGTGCACGGTGACGTCGCGGACGTCGATCGCGGGGGCGCTCACGCGCTGCCCTTCAGGCCCTCGACGATGGTCTCCGCGTCGTGGCGGAGGAGGTCGAGGTAGGTGGGCACGGGCCCGCCCTCCTCCGACAGCGAGTCGACGTAGAGGGTCCCGCCGAACCGGGCGCCGGTGGACTCGGCCACCTGCCGCATGGGCTCGTCGGAGACGGTGGACTCGCAGAAGACCGCGGGCACGTCGTTGCGCTCGACGAACTCGATCACGTCGGCGACCTGCTGCGGGGTGGCCTGCTGCTCGGCGTTGACGGCCCAGAGGTACTGCTCCTGCAGCCCGGCGTCGCGGGCGAGGTAGGAGAAGGCCCCCTCGCAGGTGACGAGCGCCCGCTGGTTCTCCGGGAGGGTCTCCAGTTCGGCGACGAGCTCGTCGCGCACCTGCCGCAGCTCGGCCGTGTACGCCTCGGCGTTGCGCGCGTAGTCCTCCGCGTGGGCCGGGTCCAGCTCGCTGAGGGCCTCGGCGATGTTCGCGACGTAGATCTCGGCGTTCAGCGGGGACATCCACGCGTGCGGGTTCGCGAGCCCGGCGTAGGCGTCCTCGGTGATCGGCAGGTCCTCGACGCCCTCGCTGACGACCGCGTGCGGGACCTCGACCTCCTCCACGAACTGCTCGAACCACGCCTCGAGCCCCAGCCCGTTGTCGAGGACGAGGTCCGCCTCGGCTGCGCGGCGGACGTCCGACGGCGTCGGCTCGTACCCGTGGATCTCCGCTCCGGCCTTGGTGATCGACTCGACGCGCAGGTGCTCGCCCGCGACGTTGCGGGTCATGTCGGCCAGCACGGTGAAAGTGGTCAGCACGACGGGCCGGTCGTCGCCGGGGGCGGCCCCGGCGCCGGAGCCGCCGCAGCCGCCGAGGGCGAGGGCGGACGCGCCGGCCACGAGGGCGGCGAGCAGGGGACGGACTCGTGCTTCGGTGCCTCGAATCCGAGAGTTCGGCATGGCGAAACCATAGCCCTCCCCCACCGTCGGCGCGATCGGTGCCGGGCGGCTCAGGGCGCGGCCGGCGGCACCCCCCGCCCGTCCCACTCCTCCCGGGTGAGGGCGTGCTCGACCCCGCCGTGCTCCGCGCCGGGGATCGGCTCGTCGACGTCCAGGGCGAACGTGCGGACGTGGCGCATGCCGAGGGCCGCCATCGTGGCGCGGGAGGCGACGTTGACCGCCATCGTCTCGGCGAAGACCCGACGCAGGCCGAGGTCCTCGAACCCGTGCCGCAACAGCTCGCGCGCGCCCTCCCCGGCCAGGCCCCGCCGCCAGTGCCGGCGCAGCAGCCGGTAGCCGAGCTCGGCCTGCCCCTCCACCGGCCCCTGGTCCGGCCGCACCGGCGGCTCCAGCAACCACCACCCCACCGGCTCCCCGCCGGCGAGGCCCACCCAGAACCCCAGCCCCGGCGCCCGGCCGGCCAGCGCGAGGCGGCCGCGGTGCAGCTCCTCGACCTCCGCCCGGCTGCGCGCCCGGCCGCTGCCCAGGTAGCGCATCACCTCGGGGTCGGAGTCCAGCTCCACCTCGAACTCCAGGTGCTCCTCGGCGAGGGGCACCAGCACGAGGCGGGCGGTGCGGAGAACCTGCTGTCCCATGCGCAGATCATGGACCGGCCGGCGCGGCAGGCCCGGCTCAGATCCGCTCCAGCGTCGCCGGGTCCTCCCCGTCGAAGAACTTCTCCAGCACCTCGCGGAACACCGGCTCGTCGGGGTCGGCGCGCGCGAACAGCGTCATCGACGAGCGCAGCTTCACCGCGTCCGTCGTCGATCCCATGATCCGCACCGGGTCGTGCGAGGCGGAGCCCGCGAGCACCCGGGCGCACTCCAGCAGCCGCGGGCCGAGCACCGGGTGGGCGAGGTAGCCGCGGGCCGCCGCCAGCCCGGGCAGGGCGTAGCGCTGCGCCGTCTCGCTGCGCCCGAGCCCCGCCACCTGCGGGAAGACGAACCACATCCAGTGGCTGCGCTTGCCGCCCGCCCGCAGTTCCTCCACCGCCCGCCGGTACGTGCCCCCGGCGTCCTGCGCCGCCACGAACCGGCCCAGGTCGTGGGGGTCCGGGGAGCGGCCGGCGTCCGGCTGCGGCTCGGTCTGCTCGGGGTTCGCGTCCGGCGTCTGCACACCGGCCAGGCTGCCACCACCGGGCGGTGCCCGCACTGCTCAGCGGAGGAGGCTGCGCGCTCCGCGGGCGACGTCGGCCACCAGGTCCGCAGCGCTCCGCTCGAGCAGGGGGAGCCGCTCGCGCCGCGGGATCGCGCTGCGGCCGAGGGCGGCGAGGAAGAGGGCCAGGAGGGTCAGGTACACGACGGTGGCCATCGCGGCTCCCTCGGGATCTCGGTGCTGCACCACTGCCGGCGAGGCACCCGGCACCTCAACGGTAGACGTGGTCGACCCGCCGGTACGCGCCCAGCGCGTGGTCGGCGAGGAAGTCGCGGTGGTCCCGGCGCACCCGCTGCGCGGACTCCTCCGCGAAGCGGACGATGTCGTCGACGAACAGGTCTTCCAGCCCGATCGCCGCGACGACCGCCGGGGCGACGTCGTGGTCGACCTGTCCGCCACCGCCGGAGGTGGCGTGGGCGTGGGCCACGACCCGGCCGCAGATCTCGGCGTACTCCAGCCACTGCGACTTCGACAGGTCGTCGAGGTCGATGTCGTCGCGGAAGGCGGAGCGCTCGCGCACGAGGAAGCTGAGCCCCTCGTGCTCGACGCTGCCGTTGAACACGTCGCCGTGCTCCAGGTGGACCCGGTGCGCGTGCGCGATCCGCTCGCCGTGGCCGTCGTGCTCGAAGTCCGACGGGGGGACGAGACCGGCGAGGGCGGAGCGGCGCGCTTGCTTCAGCTCCAGCAGGATGTCGTCGCTGCCGTCGGCGCAGGGCCCCTCGATGAGCACGTAGTAGCGCGTCAGTCCCAGGGAGGCCGTGCCCTGCCCCTTGCGCTCGGCCACGTCCTTCACCCGCATCCCCGCGGCGCGGTCCGGGACGGCGACGTCGTTGGACTCCACGAAGCGGTCGATGACCTCCTGGAACTCCTGGCGGCGGCTGCTGACCGGCACCAGGCGGTCGTCGGCGCGGAACCCGCGGCGGTGCTCGTCGAGGTACTTCTTCTCCAGCCACCGGGCCCGGCCGCCTGAGCTGGCCCCTTCGAGGAGGTCGGCCACCAGGGGCGGGGAGTTGTCCTGCCGCAGCTGGCGGAGGCACTCGAGGCCCTCGCTGGCGTAGCGGTTCATGGCGGCGACGTAGCCGCGGACGAAGTGCTCGACGATCCGCCGCCGGCGGGAGCGGCCGTAGCCGGCCACCTCGTGCGCGGCGATCAGGAACCCGACGGAGCCGCGCTTGAGGTCCCACGTGAACGGCGCGTAGTACGCCTCGTCGTAGTCGTCGATGCCGAAGATGGGGACGTTGTCCACGTTGGGGACGACCCCGAAGTTCTCCGGGTGGATGTCCCCGGCGGCCAGGACGGTGGGCATCCAGGCGTCCTCCCCGGCCATGTCCCGGTAGAACAGCAGGCAGGTGCCCCGGAAGAAGGAGAACAGCGACCCGGCGAGCTTCTCGAACTTCGCCTCCGCGTCCTCCTCGTGATCCGTGATCCGGGTGTGGTGGTCCTCGCGCAGGGTCTGGCGGACGTGGATGCGCCGGTCGTTGCCGGTGAGCATGCGGGGGATGAGGACCATCTCACCGCAGGCGCGCGCCCGGGCCAGTTCCTGGAAGGCCTCGACCCGCGAGACGACCTCCCGCGGACGCTGGGGTCCGGACCGGGTTCCCGGCTTCGTCCTCGACGTGGTCCCCGGGGTCTTCCTCGACCGCGTTCCCGACGTGGTTCCGGACTTCGTCGCGGGCTTCGTCCCGGACGTGGCCGGGCCGGTGTTCGCATCGTGCATCGATCGTTCCTCCGTGGTCGTCACGTCCTCCGGACATCGCGGACGCCGGCCCGGTGGTTCACTGCGTCGTGCACCGCGTCATGCACTGCGCGAGAGCGCGCTTCAGGGGGTCCGCACCCGTGAGCCCCTCATCAGGTCCCTCAGCTTCAGCAGGTGACGGGCCGGGGTCGCGGAGAGCCCCAGGAAGACGACCCCCACGAGGAAGACGGCCGTTCCCGCCCCGGCGACCGCGGCCACCAGCAGGGCCAGGCCGGCCACGGCGCCGAGCAGGCGTGGCACGATCCAGCGCGGCGAGCACCGGTGACTCCCCATGACCCGAGCGAGCTCCGGGTCCTCCATGGTCAGCATCTCCTCGATGGCAGCGAGCTCGCGTCGCTGCTCCTCACTGAGCATGTAGCCCTCCCCTTCCGCCCCCGAGGGGGCAGTGCCCCGACCCGTCCGGCGGCCTCGGCCCCCGTGCGTTCCTGATACCCACTCGGCGTTCGGGGAACCTGTTCCCACCCTGTCGTCACGGGTTCGTCATGTGCAGGTGCCCCCTCCGCCGCAGCGGAGGGGGCACCTGGTGCCGGGGTTTCCGGAACCGGCCGCGAGGCGGCCGGACGTGGGGTCAGCGCACCCCGGAGATCTTGTCGGCCTGCACGTAGACCTGGCCCGGCTCGAGCCGCTTGGCGGGGTCGTAGGCGCCCATCTCGTCCAGCAGCGCCTGGTCGACCGGACGCAGCGTGCCGCTGAGGTTCACGGTGTCACCGGCCTCGACCTTGAAGGGGGACTCCCCGGCCGCGAACTCCGGGAGGCGCACCAGGACCGAACGGCCGGCGTCCGGGCCGACGTAGAAGGCCTCGTCCGCGACGACCTCGAGCACCTTGACCTCGCGGGCGTCCACGGTCTGCCCCGCCATCGCCGTCAGGTCGGCGTCGGTGGACAGCGCGTCGGCGGAGAAGGCCTCGCCGGACAGCACGTCGGTGCCGCCCACGAGCAGGGCCCCGGCAGCAGCCGCGGAGCCGTCGACGGAGGGCGCGTCGACCGAGGGGGCGTCAGCCGAGGGGGTGTCGGCGGACGGGGACGGCTCCGGGGCGGTCTCCGTCGGGGACACGTCGACGTCCGGCTCCTCCACCGGGTCGGCCGACTCGCTCACCGCCACGGGTGCCGTGGCCTCGTCGTCGTCGTCGTTCACGGCCGCGGCGATGGCCCAGACGGCCAGCGCGAGCAGCAGGGCACCGAGCAGGATCCACAACCACGGCACGCCGCGACGGGACTGCTCGGCAGTGGGGTGGCTGCCGGTGGGTGTGGGAGCGGACATGCGAAACCTCCTGGACGGGTGTGCGTTCCCTCCCGCACTGCCCCGCCCCGGGCGGCCGCGAACCCGGGACCGCCCCACTGTCACAGAACCGTCATGCGAGGAGGGCGTGGAGGTGGGTGGCGGCCAGCAGCAGGGCGAGGGAGCGGGAGGTGATGCTCCGGTCGCGCGCGTCGAGGACGGCACCGAGGTCGCTGCCGCGGGCCAGGTGCGGCAGCACCGCGCGGAGGGCGTCGACGCGGTACCCGGCGAGGCGCAACTGCTGGACGATCCGCGCGTCGCGGACGTGCGGTGGCGCGTACCGGCGGTGGTTGCGCTCGTCGCGGTCGGGCACCACCAGGCCCTCGGCCTCCCAGTGCCGCAACGTCGAGGCCCGGACTCCCAGCGCGGAGGCCAGTTCCGAGACGGTCATCGCGTCGTCGGGCCGCACGTCGCACATCGGCTCGCCGGTGATCGACGCGGCGGCCGCCCTGGCGGCGGTGAGCCCGCGACGCTCGGCGTCGAGTCCGCCGTGCGCGGCGTCCAGCATGCCCAGCACCCGGTCCACCGGCCCCGCGTGGACGGCGCGCAGGACCACTGCGGCCTCCACCGGCCCGACGCCCGCCGCGAGGGCGCGGTACGCCAGCGCGGACTGCAGGTGCCGTTGGGTATGGACGCGGTGACCCGATGCCCTGCGCTGCGCCACCGGCAGGACGCCCGCGCGCTCCCTCGGCGACGTCGTCGTCGTGCAGCCGGCTCCGGGGGACGGCACCCCGGAGATCGCCTGGGGGACACCTTCCTCTACTACTCACCCGACGGGCGAGTCCCCCGGGCCGGGCAGCCGTTCGCCACCGCCGTCACCAAGGACTACCCCGGCGAACCCGCCTCGGGCCTCGACCGGCCGGGAGCCTTCCGGGTCAACGTCCACGCCGGCGCGGAGGCCTTCGAGGCGCATTGCGGTCACGGCCCGCGGGAGGCTTCCCCGCCCGACGGCGTCGACCACCGGCATCGGGACGTGGTCCTGCCGCACCCGGTCTACGCCCGGCTCGGGTGGGTGTGCGTGGTGGACCCCGCGGAGCGGTCGGCGGCCGCGACCCGCGAGCTGCTCACCACCGCGCACCGGCTCGCGGCGCTGCGCCACCGGCGCCGCAGCGGGGAACGGTGAGGGCGGTTCCCCCGGCGAGGACCCCGGTCACTCCGGCGGCAGCACGAGGCCGGGGAGCCAGGCGATCTCCCACCGGTTGCCCTCCGGGTCGGCGACGTAGCCGGAGCGACCGCCCCACTCCCGCCGGACCGGTGCGCTGATGAGGACGGCGCCCGCCGCCAGGGCCGCGCGGTGCACGGCGTCGACGTCCGCGGCCGTCCCCACGTTGACGGCCAGGGTGATGCCGTTCCACCCGCCGGGCGGGGGCGGCGCCTGGCCGGGGGCGGCCTCCCCGCCGAGCAGCTCCACCGGGTACAGGGCCATGCGCACCCCGCCCGCCTGGTACTGCGCGAAGTCCTCCTCACCTCCGGGCAGTTCCTCCCAGCCCCAGGCTGCGTAGAACGCCCGCAGGCGCGGCAGGTCCCGCGCCCCGAGGGTGATGAACGAGATGCGCTGCGGCACGGCCATCGGCAGATCCTGCACGACGCGGGCACCGGAACCCGGGGTCGCGGGCCCGGCCCTTGCGCGCGACGCCTCCGCGGTCGCGGCCGGGCCCCTACGCCGCCGGCCCGGCGAGGGCGATCAGCAGGTCGGCGGTCCGCACGACGCCCAGGACGTGCCCGGGGCCGGCGACGCACACCACCGGGGCGTGGACGTCGGCTACGGGCCTGGCCGCCGCCATGCGCGCCACCTCCGCCGGCGACGTGGACGGCGTGACGACCGTGGCGGGTGACCAGCGGGGCGCGTCCGCCGGGCCGGTGCCGCCCCAGCGCACGAGCTGCGGCAGGCCGTCGGGACCCAGGAGGACGTCGCAGGCGGCCGGGTCGGTGCCGCTGCGCACGGGCCGGACGAGACCGGCGACGGAGTCGTCCATCCGCGCCCGCGCGGCGCCGCCGCGGATCTGCGCCACGACACGGGGGTCGAGGGCGGGCAGCATCTGCGCCGCCGGCCGCGCCAGCGCCCAGCCCTGCCCGAACGGCACCCCGAGCCGGACGACGGCCTCCAGCTCCTCGGGCGTCTCGATGCCCTCCGCGAGGACCCAGCCGTCCATCCGGCGCACGAAGTCGCCGAGGACCTCGACGAGGGCGCGCTTGACCTGGTCGGTGTCGATGCCGCTGATGAGCTCGCGGTCGAGCTTGACGATGTCCGGGCGCAGCTGCAGCAGGCGGCTCAGGCCCGCGTGACCGGTGCCGGCGTCGTCCATGGCGATCCGCGCTCCCCGCGCGCGCAGCTCCGCGAGGAGGGCGGTGAAGGCGGCCACGTCCTTCGCGCGGGTGTGCTCGGTGATCTCCACGACGAGGCAGGACAGGTCCGCGTGGTCCAGCAGCGGACCGGCGACGAGGGGGTCGGTGAGCAGGTGCGGCTCGACGTTGACGGTGAGGAACATCCCCTCCCGCAGCACGGCGCGGCGGGAGACGGCGTCGGCCAGCACCCGGCCCTGGAGGCGGGCGTTGACGCCCCAGTGCTCGGCGGCGGTGAACCAGCGGTCGGGGCTGGCGGCGATGGCGCCGTCGAAGCGGGACAGCAGCTCGTAGCCGGCGACCTGGCCGGTGCTCAGCTCGGCGAGGGGCTGCGCGTGCAGGGTGAGCCGGTGCGGCTCGCGGATCACCTCCGCCAGGGCGTGCCGCCAGCGCTCGTCCGTCGGGGGCGGCGGGACCGGGCGGGCGGGCGGCGCGGCAGCCCCGGTGGCGGGGACGGCTCCGGCGGCGGGAGCCGTCGGGAGCACGGTCACACCAGCGCATCGGCAGCGCAGCCGCCCGGCACGAGCAGGTCCCACCGATCGGGCCAACAGCGGGCGGCCCGGCGTCAGCGCACCACCACCTCGGTGCCGGCCTCCAGCGTCCCCGCCCGGACGCGCACGGTCGCAGTCCCGGGCTCCAGGCCCCGCAGCGTCAGGGTGGGCGCGTCGAGCCCCACGACGGCGCCCGCTCGCGGGGCGCGCCTGCGGCCGGTGTCGACGGAGACGCCCTCGCCGCTGAAGCGCGCGCCGGGCGGGACGGCCAGCTCGACGGGGCGACCCGCGAGGTCGACACCGGTCAGGGACAGCGGCGCGCTCCCCCCGGGGGCCAGTGCGGCGGGGCCGGTGAGGTGCAGCTTCCGCAGCAGCGGCCGGGCCTCGGCGCGCAGCCAGCCGTCGTCGCCGCCGGTCGCGGCGAGCAGCAGCGCCCGCGTCCCGGTGGGCGGGGGCGCCGCCCGCTGCGGGCGCAGGTGCAGCAGGGTCCACGAGGCCCAGCCCTGCGGGCGCACGCCGACGTGCACGACGCCCTCCCGCCGTCCCACGGCGGCGCCGTCCGCGCTGACGAGGGCGACCCGCTGGCCCGTCGCCGCCCGGTGCCGGGCCAGCCAGTCCTCCAGCAGCCGCCGCTCCCCCGGGTCGGCCAGACCACCGGCCGCCCCGGACGTCCCCCGCTCCGCGAGGACCACGACCCCGCGGACGCCGGGGTCGCGTCCCGCCGCCGCCAGCTCCGCCTGCAGCCACGGCAGCTGGGCGTAGTCGGCGGTGCGCAGCGACCCGCCCGCGGAGTCCAGCAGCAGGTAGCGGGTGCCGCCGACGTCGACGCGGCGGTGCGGGGCGGGCGCGGCACCGGCGGCGAGCCCGGCCGCGGCGGAGCTCCCCACCTCCCCGTCCCCGGGCAGCCACGACCACGGCAGGCCGGGCGGCAGGGTGCGCTCGATCAGGGAGCGGGCGAAGGTGACGTCGGCCTCGGTGGCGGCGGGGCCGACCACGCTGCCGAGGAGGAGGACGTGCCGGGCGCCCGCTCCGGTGGCCTCCCGCAGTGCCCGCACGAGGGCCTCGGCGGCGGGTGAGGACTCCCCGTCGGCGGCGCGCAGCCGCGTCCCGGGGACCACGGCCACCGCCTCGCCGGGCGCGGTGGCGGACGTCGCGGAGACGGGCATCGCGGCGGGGTCGAGCGGTCCGCCGTCGGCCGCGGGCACCGCCCCCGGCACCGCCAGCGCGTCGAGCAGCGCGAACTCCACCGCGCCCGCGCCGCGCCGGGCGGCGTCGGTCTGCACGAGGTAGAGGCGGTCCACGGTGACGTCGTCCGCGCCGGGGGGCAGCTCGCCCTCCACGCGCCGCCACCCGGTCCAGTCCACCCGCGCGGCGAACGTGAACGGCGCGGCGGCGCCCCGCACGCGGATCGCCGCGCGCAGCCAGGCCCCGGAGCCGTCGCCGCGCACCCACAGGGCCAGGCCCCTGCTGCCGCGGGGGGCCCGCAGGGGCGCGGCCGCCACGGCGGAGGCGGTCGAGGTGCCCACCGCCTGGTTGCGGAAGTCGTAGGCGAGGCGGAGCGCGCGCGGCACACCGGGCAGGTCGGGAACGTCGACGCCGGTGGTGGTGGCCGTGCCGCGCACGGCGGTGGCGCTCCACCGGGCGGGGTCGGTGAGCGGGTCGAGGCCGACGACCTGCCGTCCGACCGCGACGGGCACCCGGGCGGTGCGCCCCCCGGCGCTGAGGGTGACGGGGACGACGACGGGGCCGCCGGTGCTGGCGGTGAGGCGGAACCCGCCGGGCAGGGCAGTGATCTGGAGGACGCCCGGGTCGGCCTCGACGCGCACGTCGGACGGCTCGACGGCGGCGGCGGCGCCCTCGGCGTCCCGGCCGACCACGACGACGTCCACGGCGGCCCCCGCGCCGGGCAGGTCGACCGTCTCGTCCCCGGCGGCGGAGGCTGCGGGGCGCAGGCCGAGGCGGTACAGGGGCCCGAGGACGGTGAGGGGGGCGCTGCCCGTGACGGCTCCCGCGCCCACCCTCAGCGTCGTGGTCCCGGGCCGCAGGCCCCGCACGACAGTGGCTGGCGCCGGCTGCGGCTGGGCCGGGCCGTTCGCCGCGACGGCGGGGTCCTCGACGGTCCAGCCGGCGGGCGGGACGGGGGGCGCGGGGACGGGCGCGCCGCTGTCGTCGAGGGCGGTGGCCGTGACGGTGCGCGACATCCCCGCGAAGGTGCGCAGCTCCGCTGCGGCGCCCACGGTGAAGCGGTGGGGCACCCCGCCGCCGGGCGCGGGGACGAGTCCGATGGCGTTGGCCACCGGCCGCTGCGCCCCGTCGGAGGGCACGCCGACGGGCGAGACGCCGGCGTCGCCGGGGCGGCGGGCCACCATCTGCGCGGAGCCGCCGCCGTCGAGCATGACCGCCTCGACGGCCCCGGCCTCCTGCAGCAGCCGGGCCGTCTCCACGGCGGTGGCGCCGCGGGAGGCGGGCGTGCCGCCGTCGACGGTGAGGAGCAGCACCTCCCCGCTCGCCGTCCAGCCGACGGCGCTGCGGGCCCGCAGCGCCGCCCAGGTGGGGTCGGCGGTGTCGACGGGGGCGAGGGCGCCGCCGCGGAGCAGGACGAGGCGGGCGCCGAGGGCGAAGCTGCCCGGGCCGGTCGGCAGCGCGCCGGTGCGCAGGGAGTGGTCGATGTGGACGGGGGTGCCGACGGGGAGCGCGGCGAGGTCGGCGGCGGCCGCGCCGGTGGCGACGAGGACGGAGCCGCCCTCGGGGACCGGGAGGGCGGTGGCGCCGGTGCGCACGGCGCTGACCCGCCCGCCGACGACCTCGACCTCGGTGGCGGGCCCGGCGGCGATCTTCGTGGCGGCCAGCGCGCGGTTCCCCGGCCCCCAGGCGGGGGTGTAGAGGGCGAGGGAGCCGGGCCGGACGGCGCCGGGGTTGAGGGAGGCGAGCGGCCAGGTGCGGCCGGCGGCGGTGACGCTGCCCTGGAGGAGGACGTCGGCGACGGTGCCGGGACCGACGCCGGGGAAGCCGACGGCCACCTGCGGCCAGTCCTCGGCCTTGAGCACCCCGCCCACCGCGACGGGCCCGTCCGGGGCGCCGGTGCGGTCGATGTCGAAGAAGTCGCCGTTGACGGCGGCCACGGCGCCGGAGCGGCCCGCGAGGTCGGCGGGGGTGCGCGGGTTGCTGAGGGTGTCCTGCAACAGGCGCGCCCGGGTGGGCCCGTCCGGGCGCAGGCGCAGGACGGCGCTGTCGAGGAAGCCGAGGGGGTCGACGCTGCGGCGCCGTTGCAGGACGACGCCGGGGGCGATCTCCTCGGTGGAGGAGTCCAGCAGCAGCGCCGCGCCCGTCTGGGCCGGCATCGCGGCACCGGGGAGGGTCGCGTCGGGGAGGGCGGCCGCCGTCGCGCGGGGGGCGAGGAGCCCCGGGGCCGACAGGACGGGGCCGGTGAGGGCCGCGGCGAGGCAGAACGTCAGGAGCCTGCCCCGCACCCCCCGAGATCGACGCTGGGTCTTCGATTGACTACGCCCCGTCACAGCGCGGAGCCTAGCCCGAACGCCGCCGCCCCGGGCTCAGAGCCGGTCGAGCCCCGTCACCCGCACCACCGCCGTCCCCGCCTCGTCGGACGCGTCGAGGTCCACCTCCGCGGTGATCCCCCAGTCGCGGTCGCCCGCCGGGTCGTCCAGCACCTGCCGCACGTGCCAGCACCGCGGCGAACCCGCACCCCCGGGGCGGTCGCCGCGGTCCACCTGCAGCAGCTGCGGGCCGCGGGCGTCGGGCCCCGTGCCGATGCTCGGGTGCTCGGCGAAGTAGCCGTCGAGGGCCGCCGTCCACTCCGGCACCCCCCACGTGCCGGGCACGTCCTCGTCGAGGGCCGCCAGCTCCCCGGTCTTGTGCCGGGCGGCCAGCTCCACCCGGCGGAACATCGCGTTGCGCACCAGCACCCGGAACGCCCGCTCGTTGGCGGTCACCGGCGGGGCCTCCTCCTCCTGCGGCGCGGTGGCCGTCTCCGGGTCCTCCGAGGGGTCGCGCAGCCGCTCCCACTCCGCGAGCAGGCTCGAGTCGGTCTGGCGCACGACCTCCCCGAGCCACTCCACGAGGTCGGTCAGCTCGTCGGTGCGGGCGTCCTCGGGCACCGTCTGCCGCAGCGCCTTGTAGGCGTCGGCCAGGTAGCGCAGCACCAGGCCCTCCGACCGGGCGAGCTGGTAGAACGCCACGAAGTCGGTGAACGTCATCGCCCGCTCGTACATGTCGCGGACCACCGACTTCGGCTTCAGCTCGTAGTCGGCGACCCACGGCTGCGTCTGCCGGAACACCTCGAACGCGGCGGTCAGCTCCTCCTCCAGGGGCTTCGGCCAGGTGATCTCCTCCAGCAGCTCCATCCGCTCGTCGTACTCCAGGCCCTCGGACTTCATCCGGGCCACCGCCTCGCCCTTCGCCTTGAACTGCTGCGCGAACAGGACCTTCTGCGGGTCGTCGAGGGTGGCCTCGATGACGGAGACCGCGTCCAGGGCGTAGGTGGGCGAGGCGGTGTCCAACGTCTCCAGCACCGCCAGGGCGAACGGCGACAGCGGCTGGTTCAGGGCGAAGTCGAGCTGCAGGTCCGCGACGAGGCGGACCTGCCGACCGTCCGGAAGCGGCTCGGGCAACCGCTCCACGACCCCCGCGGCGAGCAGGGTGCGAAACAGCGCCACGGCCCGGCGGACGTGGCGGACCTGCTGCTTCGGCGGTTCGTGGTTCTCGCGCAGCAGGTGCCGCATCGCCTCCACGGGGTCCCCGGGACGCTGCAGCACGTTGAGGAGCATCGCCGTGGTGACGCGGAAGTGGGACGTGAGCTGCTCCGGCGAGGCGTCGACGAGCTTGTCGTGGGTGCTGCGGCTCCAGGAGACGACACCCTCGGCCGCCTTCACGCGCTGCACCCGCTTCAGCTTCGCCGCGTCGTCGCCGGCCTTGGCGACCCGGCGCGCGTTCTCCACCTCGTGCTCGGGGGCCTGCACGACGACGGTGCCGGCGGTGTCGAAGCCGGCCCGCCCGGCCCGCCCGGCGATCTGGTGGAACTCTCGCGCCTTGTAGTGGCGCACGCGGCGGCCGTCGAACTTCGTCAGGCCGGAGAACAGGACCGTGCGGATCGGCACGTTGATGCCGACGCCGAGGGTGTCGGTGCCGCAGATGACCTTCAGCAGGCCCGCCTGGGCGAGGGTCTCCACGAGGCGGCGGTACTTCGGCAGCATCCCGGCGTGGTGGACGCCGACGCCCATCCGCAGCAGGCGGGAGAGGACCTTGCCGAACCCGGCGGCGAAGCGGAACCCGCCGATGGCCGCCGCGATCGCGTCCCGCTGCTCCCGCGTGGCGATCTTCGCGCTGGTCAGGGCCTGGGCCTGCTCCACCGCCGCCGCCTGCGTCGGGTGCACCACGTAGACGGGCGCCCGGTCGGTCTTGAGCAGGTCCTCGATGGTCTCCTGCAGCGGCGTCGTCACGTAGTAGTGGTGCAGCGGCACGGGCCGCTCGACGGAGGTCACCACGGCCGTCTCCCGGCCGGTGCGCCGGGTGAGGTCGCGCTGCAGCCACGTGACGTCCCCGAGGGTCGCCGACATGAGCAGGAACTGGGCCTGCGGCAACTCGATGAGGGGAACCTGCCACGCCCAGCCGCGGTCCGGCTCGGCGTAGAAGTGGAACTCGTCCATCACGACCTGGCCGACGTCCGCCAACGTCCCCGAGCGCAGGGCGATGTTCGCCAGGATCTCCGCGGTGCAGCAGATGATCGGGGCGCCGGCGTTGACGGAGGCGTCGCCGGTCATCATGCCGACGCGCTCGGCGCCGAAGGTCTCCACCAGGGCGAAGAACTTCTCCGACACCAGCGCCTTGAGGGGGGCGGTGTAGAAGGTGCGCTCCCCGCGGGCCAGCGCCGCGGCGTGCGCACCGGCCGCCACGAGCGACTTCCCCGAGCCGGTGGGGGTGGACAGGATCACGTTGGAGCCGGTGACGACCTCCAGCAGGGCCTCCTGCTGCGCCGGGTACAGCGAGATCCCGTTGCCGGTGACCCACTCCTCGAACGCCTCGTAGACCGCGTCGGGGTCAGCGTCCGGTCCGGGCGCCGGGAGCAGGTCGGGCAGGAAGGCGGGAGCACCGGAGGCAGTCATGGTGGGTCCATCGTCCCACCGCCCGGGCGGGGTCGGGGCGCCCGGCGGCTAGCGTGCTGCGGCATGAGTTCCTCCGCGGACCGGGGTGCCGCCCGGGAGACCGGGCTGGTCCTCACCGTCCCCGCCCTCGCGCCTCTCGTCGACCGGTGGCGGCTGACGACCGTCCCCTCAGCGGCGCTGGGCGGGCCGGTGCACGTGACCGCCCTGTACCCGTGGCTGCCGGCGCCCGCGTACGGCGAGGGGCTCGCCCGCCTGCGCGACCTCGCCCGGGACCTGGCACCCCTGACGCTGGCCTTCGAGCGGCTGGGCACCTTCCCCAGCGGCGTCCTGCACCTGCACCCGGAACCGGAGGATGACGTGCGGCACCTGGCGCGCACGCTGCAGGCCGCGTTCCCGCAGTGCCCGCCCTACGGAGGGCAGTTCCCCGACCCCGTGCCCCACCTCACCGTCGCCACGGCTCCCCCGGAGGCGCTACCCGACCTGGAACGGGAGGTCCGCAACGCCCTCGCTCCCCACCTGCCGGTGATCGCCACCGTGGATCACCTCACGGTGATGGAGCAGCAGGACGACGGACGCTGGCTGCAGGCCCACCACATCGGTCTCGGGTCATGAGCGGCGATCCGTGGATCGAGGCGGCACGGCAGGCGGAGGAGCTGCGCGCGGCGAGCGAGCGGCTCGGGATGCCGTCGCAGGTCGCGCAGGTGCCGCCGGCGCTGCCGCTGGACTCCCCGCTGATCCTCGACACCGACGTCGGCGGTGACCCCGACGACGCGGTCGCCGTGGTCGCCGCCGCACAGGACCCGCTGCTCGCCCTGGTCGTCACCGCCGACGAGACACCGGAGGGGGAACGGGCCCGGCTGGCCCGCCTGCTGCTGGACCAGCTCGGCCGCGCCGACGTCGGGGTCGTGCGGGGCCCCTGCCTGGGCGCCACCCGCTACGTCGCCCTCGACGGCCTGGTCCTGCCCCCCGCCGACCTGCCCGCCGGCGAGGACGCCGTCGAGGCGGCGGTGGGGGCCGTCGTGCGCGCCGGCGGCGGCCGCGCGCGGTGGGTCGGCATGGGACCCCTCACCAGCCTCGCGGCGCTGCAGCGGCGCCGCCCCGACCTGGTGGGCGCCCTGCGGGTGACGCAGATGGGCGCGGCCCTGGACTACCGCCACCCCGACCGGGCCGAGCACAACGTCCGCCTCGACGTCGCCGCCGCCCGCCACGTCCTGGCCCACGTCGCGGACCTGGAGTTCGTCCTGAGCGACGTGACGTTCACCCCGGAGCTCGCCCTCGGCGCCGACCACCCCATCACCACCGCCCTGGCCGACAGCGCCCTGCCGTGGGCGCAGACCCTCACCGCGCACCTGCGCGCGTGGTTCGACCGGTTCCACCCCGACACCCTCCAGCACGACGCGCTCACCCTCACCGCCGCGCTCGGGTTGCCGGTGGTGTCGATGCGCCCGGCCACCGTGGCCCTCGACGAGATCGGCCGCATGCGCGAGGCCGAGGGCGGGCGGCGGGTGCGGTTGTCCCAGCACGCCCACTACGGCCGGTTCTGGTTCTGGCTGCACCAGCAGTTCACGGCCGCGGGCCTCCCGCTCCCCCGTCCCGCCGCGACGACCTCCTGAGCATCCGCGCCGGCGGGACCGGGGTCGTTGCCGCCCGGAGCCCGGTCCAGGATGCTGGGGCGATGCGTCGTCCCGGGGTGCTCGCGGCGGGCGTCGCGCTGACCGTCGCCGTCCTGGGCGGGGCCGCCGTCGCCGTCGCGGGCCTGCCCGGCACCGGGGGCGGCCGTGGCGCGGCGGTCGCCGACGGCAGCACCGCGCCCTCCGGGTCGGCCTCCCGCACCGACGGGGGGACGTCGCCCGCTGCCGGCACGGTGGCTGCCGAGCCGGTGACCCCGCTGGTCCGCGAACTGTCGGTGGCGAGCGGCCACGACGTGGCGGATCGGGACGTGCTGGTCTCCGCGCAGGTGGATGGCGATCGCGTCGTGCTCCTGGCGAGGGAAGCCCGCGAGGACGAGGCCGCGTACGGCGGCCGGGCGGCGCAGCTGTGGCTGTCGCGCCAGGGCGCGCCGTTCGAGCGGCTGTCCGACTACCTCTCGTACGACCTGAGCTGCATGGAGGGCGACGCCGTCTGCGAGCGCCTGCGGCCGACCGGGCTGGGACTGGCCGCCGTCTGGCAGGACGGGGACCGTTCCACGCTGCTCGTCGCGCTCCCCGAGGGCAGGACGGCGCAGGTGCGCACCGCGGAGGGAGCACCCGTCGCCCTCACGGCGGCGGAGCGCGGCTCCGTGGGCACCGTCCGCACGGACCTGCCCTGGGACCTGGCGGTGGACGTCACGCAGGCGGGCGACACCTACCGGCTCCCCCTCCCCGTCGGCGGGGTCGTCACCGGGATCGCCGGCGGATGACCGGGGGCGGCCCGCGGGGGGGCTCCGCTCCCGCGCTCAGCCGTGGAACTCGACGTAGCCGGTGGCGGCGTCGTGCGCGACCGCCACCACCGGCTCCTCCCGGCGGGCACGGGCCACCTGGGTCTCCTCCGGCGCCCACGCCCAGCGCCCGGCGCCCGCGGTGCCGGCGACCTCGACGGCGTCGACGAAGCGCACCGGGTCGCAGTCGTAGGGGCCGGACGCCCACAGCGGGTTGGCCTCCACGACCAGCCACCGCCCGGAGCGGCAGTCCACCGCCACGTCGAGCGAGCAGACCGGCGGGCAGTCCGACCCCAGCGCCCGCACGGCGTGGCGGGCGAAGACCAGGGCGTCCGGGGAGCGGCCGGACGCCAGCGCGGGACTCCACGCCCGGCCGGCGACGCGGTAGGGGCTGCCGGTGAGGACCTCCCCGTCGCAGACGACGAAGCGGTGCTCGTGGTCGAGCTGCAGGACGTCCCGCGTGTACTGCACCCGCATGCTCCCCGTGGCGCCGGAGCCCTCCGCGGCACGCCGGAACTCCTGCGCGTCCCAGATCCCGGCGGGGCAGTCGAGGAGCTTGAGCAGGGCGGGCTTGACGAACATCCGTCCCGACGGGAGCCGGTCCAGAGTGGTGGAGACGACCTCCCGCCCGGTGAGGGCGGGGTCGATCGTGCTGACCCAGTCCCAGCCGGGGGCGACCAGGGCCGGGGCGAGGCCGGCGACGTGCAGGCGCGCGGCGTAGGCGTCGGCCATCCAGAAGACCAGCGCGTCGTACTCCGCGGCCGGCGGCACCTCGACGCTGTAGGAGAGGAACAGCCGCCGGTCTCCGCGGCCGGGTGCCAGGCGCATCGCGACGGCGCTCGATCGGGCGATGACGCACAGCGCGCGGTCCATGCGGGTCACGCTGCTGGACCCGTCCGCCTCCCGTCCAACGGGTTGCGCCCGCCCGGCATCCGGCCGGCCGGTCGGATGCCAGGTGGGCGGGGCTCAGGAGCCGCCCTGCTCCTCGTCCGAGTCCGCACCGACGTGGGTGCCGGTGTCGCCGGTCTCGCTGTCGGCGATGACGTCCTCGATGCTCGGCTGCCCGGCGTGCGTGTTCAGGCCGGCGGCGTCGGGGTCGTTGTCGGGGATGTCGTCGACCTGCTCGCTCATGCGCTCTCCTCCGCCGGTGGTGATCCTCGGCGCCAGTCTGCCCGAGGGGCCGGCCCGGCGCTCAGCGCAGGACGTGGACCCGCCGCGGTGGCCGTGCGCTCCCGGAGGGGCCGAGCATCGCCCCCGCGTGCTCGGCCCCACCCGCCGGGGCATGTCGCGCCCTGCTCGGCGACGTGGTGGCGCGGAAGCAGCCGCCACACCCCTACGACGCACCGGAGCGCCCATCGGTTGCACCCGGACGCCCACGAGTTCCGCCGGGCGCCCGGCAGCGCAGGCAGAGGCCGTGCCGGGGAGGCGCCGGGGCACGCCGGGGACGGGCGGTCAGTCGGCGAGGAACGTCCACAGGGCGACGCAGCCCATCACGACGATGACCGCGCGCAGCACCGCGGGCGGCAGCCGCCGGCCCACCGAGGCGCCGAGCTGCCCGCCCACGAGGGAGCCCGCCGCGACGAGGCCCACCGCGGCCCACGCGATGCGCTCCGGGGCGACGACCACGTAGATCAGCGCCGCCACGACGTTGACCGCCAGGGCCAGCACGTTCTTCAGGGCGTTGAGCCGCTGCAGGCCGTCCGCGAGGAGCGGCCCCATGATCCCCATCAGGAGGATGCCCTGCGCGGCGGTGAAGTAGCCGCCGTAGACGCCCGCGCCGTAGACGGCCAGCAGCAGGCCCACCGCCCCCCAGCCCGTGGGGTCCCCGGTGCGGCCGCGCGCCGCCCGCCGTGCGCTGACGACCCGCTGCAGGCGCGTCTGGAGGACGACGAGGAGGAGGGCGAGGACCAGCAGGACCGGGACGATCGCCTCGAACGCCCGCTCCGGCAGGTGCAGCAGCAGCGACGCCCCCGTCACCGCCCCCAGCAGCGAGGCGGGCAGCAGCCGCAGCAGCCGCCTGCCCTGCCCCCGCAGCTCCCGGCGGTAGCCCCAGGCGCCGCTGAAGCCGCCGAAGACCAGCCCGATGGCGTTGCTCATGGTGGCCGTCACCGGCGGGTAGCCGAAGGCGACGAGCACGGGGAAGGTCACCAGCGTCCCGGAGCCGACGACGGTGTTGATGGCGCCGGCCCACACCCCGGCGGCCAGGATCGCCAGCGCCTCGCCCCAGTGCACGCCCGGAGGCTAACCGGCAGCACCCAGGGTCCCGGTGGGCGGGCCGGTCGTGGCCCCGCGGAGCACGGGGCGCCCCGGTCCTGCCGGCGCAGCGACACCGAGCCGCCTACGCCGTTCGGGGTCGTCCGTGCGCGCCCGCGCTCCCGGTGCTGTCACGCTGCCGAGGGCCACGTCGCGGCACGCACCCACCTCGCCCGCCTGCGATGTGACTGCACCGCCCGTGACACGTGAGGAGCCGGTCCGCATGAGCCGTCGCACCGTCGTCTCCCGGCGCAAGGTCGCGAACGTCCTCGCCGCCCGCATCGAGGGCCGCCTCGGTGACGCGGACTTCGCGGACTTCCTGCTCTGGGACCGCTCCGCCGCCGCGCACCTCGCCCTGCTGAACTTCGTGGCCGCGGTGAAGCTCACGGCGTGGACCGGCGCCGACGAGATCACCGAGGACCAGATCGCCTTCCTCGCGCGCAGCGTCGCCCGCGACGGCCACGCCCGGCGCGCCGGCGGCGCAGCGGAGCCCGGGATGACCGTGACCGGCGCCGCCCACGACGCGGACGTGGCGGGTCTGTCCACCACCTTGCGGCAGATGTTCGGGCACGAGCCCCTGGAGCAGGACCTGCGGGTGTACTCCGCGAACATGGGCAGGCTCGCCGCCCGCGTGTTCCAGCAGCAGGACGGCGACGGGTGGCGCAGCTCCTACGACGAGATCGCCGAGGCCCTGCCCGTCGTCCCCGGCGGCCGGATCCTCGCGGGGCTCGCGCTCGGGTTCGCGACGTGGCGGCTGCGCCGCGCCGGGCTGCTGGGCGTCCCCCGTCGCACGATCGACCTGCGGGACGACGTCCGCGTCACCGCCTGACCCGTCCGGCGCGGCGCAGCCCCTACGCCTGGTCGGGACGCCCCACCTGGTCGGGGCGCCCCACCTGGTCGGGGTGCTCGTAGATGTCGGGGATGCCGTCCGCGTCCGTGTCGGCCCGCTCCCGCTTCTCGAGGCGCCGGTACACGCCGTTGCGCATCCGCAGCAGCACCGTGGCCAGCAGGGCCGCCAGCAGGGAGCCGACGAGGACACCGACCTTGACGTGCTCGGCCTCCTCGCTGCCCGGCCCGAAGGCGAGCTCCCCGATGAGCAGGGACACCGTGAAGCCGATCCCGCCGAGCAGCGCCAGGCCGAGGACGTCCCACCACGACAGCCCCTCGTCCAGCTCGGCGTGGGTGAAGCGCTGCACGAGGTAGGTGGCCCCGGTGATGCCGATGCTCTTGCCGAGCACGAGCGCGGCGATGATGCCGATCGTCAGCGGGTCCCGCAGGGCACTGCCCAGCCCCGCCAGCCCGCCGACGCCCACGCCCGCCGCGAAGAACGCGAACACGGGGACGGCCACCCCGGCCGAGACCGGCCGCCACACGTGCTCGAAGTGCTCCGCCAGCCCAGGCCCCGACTCCTCGCCCCCGGCCTCCCTGCCCCGCAGCACCGGCACCGCGAAGCCGAGGAGGACACCGGCGACCGTGGCGTGCACCCCGGAGGCGTGCACCAGGTACCAGGTGACCAGCGCCAGCGGCAGCAGGAACCAGACGCTGCTCACCCGTCGCTGCACCAGGAACGCGAACAGGCCCAGCGGCAGCAGCGCCAGCAGGAGCATCCCCGGCACCAGCTCGCGCGTGTAGAACAGCGCGATGATCGTGATGGCCAGCAGGTCGTCCACCACGGCCAGCGTCAGGAGGAAGGTGCGCAGCCCCGTCGGCAGGTGGGTGCTGATGACGGCGAGGACGGCCAGCGCGAAGGCGATGTCCGTGGCGGTGGGGATCGCCCAGCCGCGCAGCACGCCCGGCTCCCCGCCCAGGTTGATGAGGACGTAGACCAGCGCCGGGACGGCCATGCCGCCCACGGCCGCCGCGACCGGCAGCGCGGCGCGGCGCGGATCCCGCAGGTCACCGGCGACGAACTCCCGCTTCAGCTCCAGCCCCGCGACGAAGAAGAAGATCGCGAGGAGACCGTCGGCCGCCCACTGGCCCAGCGTGAGGTCCAGGTGCAGGGCGTGCGGGCCGAAGCGGGCGTCGCGCAGGGCCTCGTAGCTGCCGCTGGCGGAGGAGTTCGCCCAGACGAGGGCCAGCACGGTCGCCAGGAGCAGCAGCGCCCCACCCACCGTCTCGCTGCGCAGCACGTCGGAGATGCGGCGCGCCTCCGGGTACGAGCCCGGGCCGAACAGGGTGGACTTGGGGGGGTGCGTGCTCACAGCGGCGTCTCCTGGGGTCGGTCGAACGACTGCCGACCAGTCTTCCCGGCGCACCGCCTCCCACCGTACCGGCCCCGCCCGGGTGCGGACGGACCTCGCTCACCCGGGCGGCCCACGCCTCCCGCGCCGGTGCCCGGCCGGACGCTTCAGCGGCGCCGGAACGGGTAGGGGCGGTCGGAGGACGACCAGCACGGAGGGGATCTCGTGGCCGACACCGCCATCATCGACGTCGACGGAACGCTCGTGGACAGCAACTACCAGCACACCCTGGCGTGGTTCCGCGCCTTCCGCCGCTTCGACGTCGTGGTGCCCGTCTGGCGCATCCACCGCAGCATCGGCATGGGGGGCGACCAGCTCGTCCCCGAGCTGGTCGGCGAGGACTTCGCCGAGCGGCACGGGGAGGACGCGCAGGAGGCGTGGGTGGAGGAGTTCGACCGGCTCATCGACGAGGTGGAGCCGTTCGAGGGCGCCCGGGAGCTGCTGCGCACCCTCGGCGAGCGGGGCTTCACCGTGGTGCTGGCCTCCTCCGGCAAGCCCCAGCACGTCGACCGCTTCCTCGACCTGCTCGACGCGCGGGAGCTGTGCGCGGGGTGGACGACGTCGGCGGACGCGGACGCCACGAAGCCGTCGCCGGACCTCCTGCTGAACGCCCTGCGGAAGGTGGGGGGCACGTCGGGCGTCGCGGTGGGCGACTCCACGTGGGACGCCCTGGCCGCCGGCCGGGCGGACATGCCCTCGGTGGCGGTGCGCACCGGCGGCTTCTCCCCCGAGGAGCTGCAGGAGGCCGGGGCCGTGCACGTCGCCGAGTCGCTGCCGGAGCTGATCGCCGCGCTGGACAGCACGCCCCTGGGCTCGCCGTCCTGAGCGGGCGCCCGCGGGGCTACTCGAACCGGGCGGTGTCCCCGGCCCCGACGCGGACGACCTCCGGGTAGCCCTCGGACCAGTCCACGACCGTCGTGGGCCGCGTTCCGCACTCGCCCGCGTCGAGAACGGCGTCGACGACGTGGTCGAGCTCCTCCTTCACCGTCCAGCCGTCCGTCATGGGCTCCTCCTGCCCGGGCAGGAGGAGCGTGCTGGACAGCAGCGGCTCCCCGAGCTCCCGCAGCAGCACCCGCACCAGCGGGAACTCGGGGATGCGCACCCCCACGGTCTTCTTCTTCGGGTGCGCCAGCCGCCGCGGCACCTCCTTCGTGGCGGGGAGGATGAAGGTGTACGGCCCCGGGGTGGCCGACTTGATCGCGCGGAACGCCGCGTTGTCCAGGTGCACGAGCTCCCCGAGCTGGGCGAACTCCGCGCACACGAGGGTGAAGTGGTGCTTCTCCCCGAGGGCGCGGATCGTGCGGATCCGCTCCGCGCCGTCCGGGCTGCCGACGCGGCAGCCGAGGGCGTAGCCGGAGTCCGTCGGGTAGGCGATCAGCGCGTCGTCGCGCAGCATCGCCACGACCTGCGCGACGGCGCGCGGCTGCGGGTCGACCGGATGGACGTCGAAGTAGCGGGCCACGCTGCGAGCCTAGGACGGCCGGGCGCTGGCCGGTTCCCCGGCTCAGCCCACCGCCAGCTCGAAGAAGACGCGCTTGCCGCTCTCGGTGGCCTCCACGCCCCAGCGCCGCGCCAGCACGTCGACGATGTGGAGGCCGCGCCCGGTCATCGCGTCCTCCCCCGCCTCCCGCAGCTGCGGCATCCGCACCGAGGCGTCGGCGACCTCGACCCGCAGGGCGCCGGGGAGCTGCTCCACGGTGACCTCCACCCCTTCCGTGGTGTGCAGGACCGCGTTCGTGACGATCTCGCTGGTGAGGATCTCCGCCTCGTCGGCGACGGCGTCCGCGGACCACGCCTGCAGCACGTCGGTGACGAACTGCCGGGCCGCCCCGACGCTGGCCGGGTCGCAGGGGAAGCGCCGCGCGACGCGGGTGCCCGCCCCCTCGCGCGCCGGGATGCGCAGGGCCAGGACCGCGACGTCGTCCTCCTGCGCGCAGCCGTCGAGCATCTGCGGCACGACCTGCTCGACGACGCGCTGCGGCAGCGGGGGCAGCCGCTGCAGGACCCGGTGCAGCCGCTGGATCCCCGC
Organism: Kineococcus xinjiangensis; assembly: GCF_002934625.1. GTDB lineage: Bacteria > Actinomycetota > Actinomycetes > Actinomycetales > Kineococcaceae > Kineococcus_A > Kineococcus_A xinjiangensis. The sequence continues at coordinate 36,973 of NZ_PTJD01000015.1, forward strand.
CTCGACGTCGGAGTCGCGCGCCTCCACGAGCCCGTCGGTGAACAGCAGCACCAGCGTGCCCGGCGCCAGCAGCAGGGTGTGCTCCGTGCAGCGCAGCTCCTCCTCCACGCCCAGCGGCGGGTCGGGGGTGATGTCGAGGGAGTGCGCCTCTCCGCCGGGCGGGCGCACCACCGGGGCGGGGTGCCCGGCCAGCACCACCGTGACGGCGCCCGTGCCGGGCTGCAGCTCCAGGTAGGCGCACGTCGCGAACTGCGGGATGCCCAGCGCCCACATCAGCCGGTTGACGCGTTCCACGACCCCCGACGGGGAGTGCCCCTCCAGCGCGTAGGCCTGCATGGCGTTGCGGACCTGCCCCATGACGGCGGCCGCGGCGAGGTTGTGCCCGGCGACGTCGCCGATGAGCACGGCGATGCTGCCGCTGGGCAGGCGCAGGGCGCTGTAGAAGTCACCGCCCACCTCGTAGCCCTGGGCGGCGGGCACGTAGTGCGTGGCCACGGGCAGCCCGAGGCGGCCGAAGTCCTCCGGCGGCAGCAGGGCGCGCTGCAGGGTGACGGCGGCGCCGTGGGCGATCTCGTGCAGCCGGGCCCGCTCCAGCGCCTGGGCGTAGTGGCTGGCGAGGGTCCGCATCAGCCGGCGCTCGTCGTCGTCGAAGGTGCGTTCGGAGGAGTAGGCGACGGACCAGCCGCCGATGACCCGGCCGGAGACGACGAGCGGCAGGGACGCCCAGGCGCACCGGCGCTGCGTGTGCAGGACGAACTCCGCGCCGGGGAACCGGCGCAGGAGCTGGGCGGGGTTCTCCACGAAGTGGACGCGGCCGGTGGCTGCGGCGTCGGCGACGGGGCAGGCCGCGAGCTTCTCGGGGTCGCGCACGGCCTCGAGGAACTCCGCGGGGTAGCCGCTGACGTGGGAGACGACGAGGCGGTGCTCCGCGAGCAGGCAGACCATCGTGCCGTCGCAGCCCAGCACCACGGGGGTGCGCTGCATGATGACGCGCTGGACCTGCTCGAGGGTGACGGCCTGCGACAGCGCGGAGGCGGTGTCCAGCAGGAGCACCGCGCGGCGGGCCGCGGCCTGCGCCTGGCGGGTGCTGCGCTCGAGGAGCCGCCGGCGGTGGGGGTCCTCGGGCAGCGTCCCGGCGCTGGAGGACCCGCTCACGCCGACCACCTCCCCGCCGTCCTCGCCGGGGTCGCCCCCCTGGGGGGGCTGACGGTAGCCGATGCGGCGGGCCGGGCGGCCCGGCGTCGGCTCGCCGCCGATCACAGCAGCGAGTCGAGGTCCACCTCTGCGTGCAGCGCCTCGGGGAAGCCGTCGGAGGTGAGGAACTCCCGGGGCTCGAACCAGACGCACTTGCCGCCGCCCTGCTCCGGGGGCACCGCGTCGACGCCCCAGTCGTGGGAGAGGGACTCCACGAGCCGCAGCCCGCGCCCGGTCGTCGCGGACAGGTCGAAGCGCCGCTGCCGGGGTGACGCCGGGGACCGGTCGGCCACCTCCACCCGGATCCGTCCCGCGTCGGTGCGGCGCAGGGCGATGGTCATGGGGGTGCGCCCGTGCAGCACCGCGTTGGTCACGAGCTCGGAGATGCCGAGCTCAGCGGACTCCTCCAGCTCCTCCGCGCCGAACTCGCGCAGGGCGTCGCGCACGTAGCGCCGGGCCGCGGAGACGGCCTGCGCCATCGGGTCCAGGGACAGCGGTTCGCTCACGGCCTCGCCCCTCCGGGTGCTCCTGCGGGACGGGGCGCGGCGGTGGTCCGCACCCGGCCGTCGCCCCTGCTCACTCCGCTCCCCGCCACGGCTGCGGGTCCTCGCCGGCGATCTGCCGCTCGAACTGGTCGAACAGCCACCGCCGGTAGGCGGCGACGTCGGCGGGGGCCGCCAGGGTGAGCAGGTGCTCGCCCTGGCGGCAGTACTCGTCGGCCTCCTCCAGGATGCCCCGCATCCGCCGGACGAACGGCCCGACGTGCCGGGGGACCCGGTAGGTGACGTCCAGGTCCTCCTCGCCGCGTTCGAGGGCGGCGGCCATCTCGGCGTCGGGTGCGGCGCTGAACGCCCCGTAGGTGGTCTGGGCCTCGGCGGCGAGGTCGAGCAGGCGCTGCGGCACGGACTCCTCGACGTGCTCGCGGGCGTGCTGCTGCGCGCCGATCTGGATGAGGGCCAGCTCGCGCATCAGCTCCTCACCGTGCTGGGCCGAGCGGGCCCGCAGGCGGAGCGGGATCCGCAGCAGGCGGACCTCGGCCAGGTCGGTGTCGTCGGGCACCGCGCCAGTGTTCCACGGTGCCCTTCCGCGGTCCTGCCCGTCGCCGGCCCGCTGGGGGCGACTGCGCGGGACCGGGCCGACTACTCTTCGAGAGTGCTCGTCACCCGCGGTCAGATCGCCGGCGGGGGGCGGTGCGATGCCCGGTGAAGCTCCCGCGCCCGGAGGACAGGTGCTGGTGCACCGGGCCCTCGCGCTGGCCCCCGAGCCGGCCAGCGCCGCCCGCGCGCGCCGCGCCGTCGCGGAGGCGCTGACCGAGGCGGGGATCGACGACGACCTGGTGGAGTCCGCCACCCTGCTCGTGAGCGAGCTCATCACCAACGCCGTGATCCACGCCCGCTCCGACATCGGCTTGACGATCACCGTGCGGAGCGGGGCGGTGCTGGTGGAGGTCTCCGACCGCAGCCCGCACCTGCCCACGCGCCGCGACTACGACGCCACGGCCACCACCGGGCGGGGGCTGGACCTGCTGGAGCTGGTGGCCGACGACTGCGGTGCGCTCCTGCAGGACAGCGGCAAGGTCGTGTGGTTCGCCCTCGGCGGACGCCGGGAGGAGTTCCACCCGGCGCCCGGGCCGGCACCTGCCCCCTCGGAGGCCGCCCCCGAGGGGATGGCCATCCGGCTGCACCGGTTGCCGGTCGCCCTCTACTGCGCGTGGCAGCAGCACGCGGAGGCGGTGCTGCGCGAGCGGCTGCTGAGCTGCTTCCGGGAGGACGGCTCCCCGGACGCGGGACAGCTGGACGAGGTGGGGGTGGCGAGCGAGGCGATGTCGCTGCTCGCCGACGGCACGCTGGAGGTCTTCGCCCAGCGCGACTCCGGGGTGGTCTCCCTCGACGTCGGCGTGTCCGTGCCCTCCGGGGCGGTTGCCGGCTTCGCCGTGCTGCGCTCCGTGCTCGACGAGGCGGTGCGGCTGGCGGCGCAGGGCCGGATGCTGGCACCGCCCACTCCGCCGGAGATCCTCCGGCTGCGGAACTGGTGCTGCGACGAGGTGCTGCGACAGGCTGCGGGCCTGCGCCCGGTGCCGTGGTCGAGGGTCGTGGAGGCCGATCAGGGCAGCGCGGAGTGGTCGACGCCGGAGTGGGACGCCAGCGCGGTCCGCTTCGCCCGTGCCGCGGTGCTCGCCGCCGACGACGCCAACCGCATCATCGCGGTGAGCCCGACGGCGGCCGAGCTGCTGGGGTGGCAGGCGGAGGAGCTCACGGGCGAGCGCCTCATCGCGGTCATCCCGCCGCAGCTGCGGGAGGCGCACATCGCCGGTTTCATGCGGTACCAGACGACGGGCCGCTCGCGGATCATCGGCACTCCGGTGCCCGTGGCCGCCCTGCGCCGCGACGGCAGCACCGTGGCCGTGGAGCTGCTGCTGGAGGCCCGTCCCGCGGGGAACGGCCGGACGGTGTTCGTCGCGGAACTCCGCGAGCCGGCGGAGCCGACCGGCTGAGGCGACCGCGGGACCCACCACGACGGGCCCGCATCGACGGCGGGCCCCCGGAGCGGCTCAGCGGGAGCGGCGGCTGGCCTTGTCGGCGTACATGAGGCGGTCCGCCAGGCGCAGGACGTCACCGGCCGTGGAGGGCAGCGCTGCGGTGACCGTGCCGACGCTGATCCCCAGCGGCGGGCAGCCGGCCGGCGCGCCGAGGTCGGCGGGCCCGGTCCTGCGCAGGCGGTCGGCGACGTCGAAGACCATGTCGTCGGGGAGGTCCTCGCAGACGACGACGAACTCGTCGCCGCCGAGGCGGGCCACGGTGTCGGTGGGGCGGACGAGGGAGCGCAGCCGGCGGCTCACGGCCACGAGCACCTCGTCCCCCGCGTCGTGGCCGAAGGCGTCGTTGACGGCCTTGAACCCGTCGAGGTCGCAGAAGAACACGGTCGGCGGCCGGCCGCTGCGCTGGGCCCGGTTGAGCGCCTGCTCCAGGCGGTCCACGAGCAGGCGGCGGTTGACGAGCCCGGTGAGGGCGTCGTGGGTGGCGTAGTGGTCGACCTCGGCGAGGACCCCGACGAGCTCGACGTGCTGGCGCCGCAGCTCCAGCAGCGCCTCGGCCTGCGCGGCGATGTCGCGCAGGGCGGCGAACTGCCCGGCCTCGAGGGTGCGGGCGACCGGGTCCACGACGCAGAGGGTTCCGACGGCGTAGCCGTCGGTGTCGCGCAGCGGGAGGCTGGCGTACATCCGCACGTCGGCGACGACCCCGGTGACGAACGGGCCGTCGGCGAAGCGGGGGTCGAGGGAGGCGTCGGCGACGTGCACGGGCACACCGGCGGCGACGACGTGGGCGCACATCGAGTCGTCGCGGGGGAACTGGCCGCAGGCCATGCCCGTGGCGGCGGCCTGCCACTGCCGGTCCGTGTCGATGAGGTTGACGACCCCGACGGGGGCGCCGGTGACGTAGGTGGCGAGCCGGGTCAGGCCCTCGAGGTCGGGGGCCGGTGGCCGGTCCAGGATCCCGAGGCGCTGCAGTGCGGCGACGCGCGCAGCGTCGTCCGGCGGGACGGGTGCTCGCACAGCGTTCCCCCAGGGGCCGGACGGACGGTCTGACCGTTGCCCATCGGCATCGGGAGGGCCCGGCCTGAGGGAACGTGGCGGGGGTCACCCCCCTGGCGGTGCGGGGTCCGTGCGCGCGCACCCCGGGCCGGATCCGCTTACTGTGGTAGCCCGGCGTGATCGCCTGACTACCCGGTCGGGCCGGCCCGGACCACGGGCTCGGGGACGGAGGGACTGCGTGGCCACTCCCGCGGCAGGCCCGAGGGCCCGCACCGCCGCCTGGGCCGCCGCGTTCGTCCTCGCGGCGCTGGTGGGCAGGGCCACGCGCCTGGAGATGCCGCCCTTCGCGTTCGTGTGGCCGGCGGCCGGGGTGGGGATCCTGTGGCTGCTCCTCGCCCCACGCAGCCGCCGCTACCGCGTCGAGCTGCCGGTGCTGGCCGTGGCCGCCTTCCTGGTGAACCTCGTCACCGGTGCCCCGCCCGCCCTGGCGCTGGCGTTCATGCTGGCCAACTCGGTCAACGCGGTGGTGGGGGCAGCCGTCCTCCAGCGGCTGAGCCCGCGCAGCCCGTACGCGCTGCGCGACACCCGCGGGCTCGTCGTCCTCGGCGTGGCCGCCCTCGCCGGGGCGGCCGCCAGCGCGCCGGTGAGCGTGGCGGTGACGCTCCTCGACGACGCCTCACGCACTGCATCGATGGCGGTGCTGTGGGTCCTGCGCTACGGGACGAGCAGCGGCGTCGTGATGGGCCTGGTCCTCGCGTGGCGGGCCCGGCTGGAGGAGCGGCGCCGGGGGGAGCAGGTGCCCGGGCCCCGCCTGCGGGAGGCGGCCGGGGTCCTGGCCGTCTCCCTCGCCGTGCACGCCGCCGTGTTCAGCCAGCGCCCGGAGTACGCCTTCGCCTTCCTCGTCCTGCCGGCGATCGTGCTGGTCGGCTGGCGCCTCGGCCCCGCCTGGACCGCCGCGCACGGCGCGCTGACCGCGGCGTTCGCCGTGGCCGCGACCATGGTCGGGCGGGGCCCGTTCGCCGGTCTCGAGTCGCTGCCGCTGCGCACGGCCGTGGTGCAGGCGTTCATCGGCGTGACCGGCCTCGTCGGGCTGGCGCTGAGCATCGAGGTGCGCCAGCGGCACGCGGCCCTGCGCGACTCCCAGCGCCGCGGCGACGCGCTGGAGCGGACCCTGCAGAGCGCCGTCGTGGGCAACGCCCTGCTCCACCTGGACCCGGGGCGCCGCGGCCGCGTCCACTACGCCAACCCGGCGCTGCGCAGGTGGTGGGGCGACGAGGAGGGCCGCGTGCTGCAGGGGTGGTCCTGGCTGGACGTCCTCGACCCGGCGGACCGCGCGGCGTTCGAGCGGGTCCTCGACGACCTCGCGGAGGGCCGCGCCACCGCGTGGGACGGCGAACTGCGCCACCGCACCCTCGACGGCGAGGAGCGGTTCTGCCGGGCGGCCGCCGCGCGGCTGGACCTGCCCGCCACCGAGGGCGGGCGCGCGGAGGAGCCGCTGGCCAACCTCCAGCTCGTCGACATCACCGAGCGGAAGGCCCTCGAGGCGCGCCTCGTCCACCAGGCGCTGCACGACCAGCTCACCGGCCTGCCCAACCGGCTCCTGCTCGCCGAGCGGCTGGAGCAGGGTCTGGCCTCGCTGCCGCGCACCGGCCGCACGCTCGCCCTGATCTTCTTCGACCTCGACCACTTCAAGCGGATCAACGACTCCCTCGGCCACGCCGCGGGCGACGAGGTGCTGAGCACCGTCGCCGTCCGGCTCACGGCCGGGGTCCGGCCGAACGACACGGTGGCCCGCATCGGCGGTGACGAGTTCGTCGTGTGCTGCCCCGACATCGACGTCGCCGAGCACGTCTCGGTCGTGGCGGCCCGGCTGCTCGCCGCCGTGCGCAGGCCGGTGACCGTGGCGGGCCGAGAGGTGGAGGTCGGCATCAGCGCCGGCATCACCCTGGCCCGCCCCGGCGCGACGGCCGCCGACCTCCTGCGGGAGTCGGACACGGCCATGTACGAGGCGAAGTCGGCGGGGCGGGGGCGGTTCGAGTTCTTCACCGAGTCCCTGTTCGACCGGGCCAGGCGGGGCCTGGAGCTGGAGGGGGAGCTGCGCCGCGCCGTCGCCGCCGGACAGTTCGTGCTGCACTACCAGCCGATCGTGGACCTCGCCTCGGGGCGGGTGCTGGCGGCGGAGGCCCTCGTGCGCTGGGAGCACCCCTCCCGCGGGCTGCTGCTCCCGGGCGAGTGGCTGGAGGTGGCGGAGAACTGCGGTCTGATGCCGCAGCTCGGCGCGCTGCTGCTGCGGGACGCGGTGCGGCAGTGGCCCCAGCTGGCCGCGGTGCACGGCCCGGAGGTGTCGGTGCACGTGAACGTGAGCGCCTCGCAGCTGCGCGACGACGGCATCCTCGACACGATCACCGAGGCGCTGCGCGAGAGCGGCACCCCGGCGGAGCACGTCGTGCTGGAGCTGACGGAGACGCAGCTGCTGACGGTGCGGGAGTCCCTGGTGGCCAACCTGGACAGCATCCGGGACCTCGGGGTGCGCCTGGCCGTCGACGACTTCGGCACCGGGTACTCCTCCCTGACCCAGCTGACCTCCCTGCCGATCGACGAGGTGAAGATCGACCGCCGGTTCGTGGCGGCGATGGGGACGGAGCCGCGCAGCCGGGCGGTGGTGCACGCCGTGATCGCGATGGCGCGGGAGATGGGGCTGCCCGTGGTGGCCGAGGGCGTGGAGACGCAGGAGACGGCGGAACTGCTGGCGCGGGCGGGCTGCCCGGCGGCGCAGGGGTTCCTGTGGGGCCGGCCCGGCCAGGTGATCGACCTGCGCTCCGCCCCCGTGCCGGAGGGCGCTTCCCGCGCCTCTCGATAGGCGCTCGGTAGGCGCCCGGCGGGACGGCACGCAGGTGTCGGACCCGGCTGGTACCAAGGAGCCGTGCCAGCTCCCGCGACCGGCAGGCCCCTCCTCGACGTGCGCCGCCTGTGGGCGGAGCCCGCCGCCCTCGCCAGCCCCCGTGGGCAGCAGGTGCGCGGGCGGTTCCCCGGCGCGGAGGTCGTGGAGGTGGAGTCGCACTGGGGCATCCCCGGCCTGCACGGCAACGCCGGCAACGTCGAGCGCTGGGTCCGGGTGAAGACGGAGGACCTCGTGCTGGGGGTGAAGAAGTCCCTGGCCGCGCGCCCCAACGGCCGCTCCGCGGACTTCATCGCCCCCTCCACCGCCAACGGCTGCGCGATGGCGTGCGCCTACTGCTACGTGCCGCGGCGGAAGGGCTACGCCAACCCCGTCACCGTGTTCACCAACATCGACGACATCACCGGCTACCTCGCCCGCCACATCCGCAGGCAGGGCCCGAAGCCGGAACCGAACCAGTGCGACCCCTCGGCGTGGGTGTACGACCTCGGCGAGAACAGCGACTGCTCCGTCGACGCCCTCGTCAGCGACAACGTCGCCGACCTGGTCGCCCTGTTCCGGGAGGAGCCGGGCGCGAAGGCGTCGTTCGCCACGAAGTACGTCAACCGCGGCCTGCTCGACCTCGACCCCCGCGGCCGCACCCGCATCCGGTTCTCGGTGATGCCCCCGGCGGACGCGAAGCAGCTCGACCTGCGCACCACGCCCGTGCCGCAGCGCATCGCGGCCGTGGACGACTTCGTCGCGGCGGGCTACGAGGTGCACCTGAACCTCTCCCCCGTCGTCCTGCGCGGCGGCTGGCTGCACGACTGGGCGGAACTGCTCACCCACATCGACGACGTCCTCTCCCCGGCCGCGAAGGCCCAGGCCGCCGCCGAGGTGATCCTGCTGACCCACAACGAGGACCTGCACGAGGTGAACCTCGGCTGGCACCCCCGCGCGGAGCGGGTGCTGTGGCGCCCGGACCTGCAGGAGCGCAAACGCTCGGAGAACGGCGCGGTGAACGTGCGCTACGACCGCGCGAACAAGGGCCGCGCCGTGCAGGCGGTGCGCGACCTCGTGGCCCGGCACGCGCCGTGGCTGCCCATCCGCTACGCGTTCTGACGCACCGTGCGCACGTTCATCCGCTCGCCGGGGCGCGCGAAGATGCTGAGGACCTCCGCGGGCTCGTTCCCGGCGGAGCCGAACCAGTGCGGCACCCGGGCGTCGAAGTCGGCGACGTCGCCGGGGGCGAGCACCCAGTCCTCGTCCCCGACGAGGAGCCGCATGCGGCCGGAGAGGACGTAGATCCACCCGCGGCCGTCGTGCGCCCGCGGGTGCGGGCGGGCCTCCCCCGCCGGGAGGACGATCTTCCACGCCTGCATGGCGGCGCGCTGCCGGGTCAGCGGGACGACCATCCGCCCCTTGAGGTGACCGGGCCTCAGCCGCAAGCGCGGGTCTCCGACGTCGGGCGCGCCCACGAGGTCGTCCAGCGGGACCTGGTACGCCTGCGACAGCGCGAGGAGCAGTTCCAGCGTCGGCCGGCGCTGCCCCGTCTCGAGCCGCGACAGGGTGCTCTTGGAGATGCCGGTGGCCTCCGCGAGCTCCACGAGGGTGGTGCCGCGTTCGGCGCGGAGCCGCTTGAGCCGGGCCCCGACCTGCTGGAGCACGGCGGTGACGGCCGTCGACGTGTCGTCCACGGCGCTCATCCCAGCGGCGATTCCCGGAAACGGCAACGTTCGTCGACGTGCGGTCCGCGCCGTTGCAGCCTGGCCGGCATGAGCATCCGAACTCCCGCCGGGACCACCCGGACCATCCCCGCCGGCCCGCCGAGCAGGCACCAGCTGGCCCTGATGATCTGGCTCGCCGTCTTCCCCACCCTCACCGTCCTCAACCTGGTCCTCGGGAACTGGCTCAGCACCCTGGGGCCGCTCCCGCGCACCTTCGTGCTCACCACCGTCGCGGTGCCGATCGTCGTCTACGGGCTCATGCCGCCGCTGCACCGGCTTCGCGCCCGCCTGCTGCACCCCGCCGCGGACACCTGAGCCACCAGGGAAAACGCCTCGCCACCGGCCGGCCCGCCCCGTAACGTCGAGGGCCGCCCGCCGCTCGCGCGGGCGGCCCTCCCCGCGCCGCAGGACCGCTGCCGCGCGCCCGCACGAGACCAGGAGTCCCCCGTGAACGAGTTCCCCGTCCCGCTGAGCGGCGCGCAGGCGGAGACCCTCATGTGGGCGCACGAGCACGAGGTGGAGCACGCGGCGCTGAACCAGCTCCGCGGCATCAGCCGGCTGCCGTGGGTGCGCGGCGTGCGCGTCATGCCGGACGTGCACCTGGGAAAGGGCGCCACCGTCGGCTCGGTCATCGCCATGCGCGACGCCCTCAGCCCGTCCGCCGTCGGCGTGGACATCGGCTGCGGGGTGGCCGCGGTGCGCACCAGCCTGACGGTGGAGGACCTCCCCGACGACCTCGCCCCGCTGCGCTCGGCGATCGAGGCGGCGGTTCCCGTGGGCTTCAGCGCGCACGAGCGCGACGTGGACCTGCGCCCGCTGCGCCTGGCGCAGCGGGGAACCGGCCTGTGGCGCCGCTTCGGCGACCTGCACCCCGGCGTGCAGGACCGCGAGACCCGGGCCCACCACCAGCTCGGCACCCTCGGCGGCGGCAACCACTTCATCGAGGTGTGCGCGTCGACGTCGGGGCAGGTGTGGCTGACCCTGCACAGCGGGTCCCGCAACATCGGCAAGGAGATCGCGGAGCGGCACATCGCCGCGGCGAAGGTGCTGCGCCACAACGTCGGCCTGCCCGACCGCGACTTGGCGGTGTTCCTCGCCGGGACCCCGGAGATGGACGCCTACCGCCGTGACCTGGACTGGGCGCAGGACTACGCCGCCCTCTCCCGGGAGGTGATGCTCGCGCTGCTGGAGGGGGTGCTGCGGCGGGCGTTCCCGGCGGTGGTGTTCTCCGAGCGCATCTCCATCCACCACAACTACGTGACGGAGGAGGTCGTGGACGGCGAGCGGCTGCTCGTCACCCGCAAGGGTGCGATCCGGGCGGGTGCCGGCACGCTGGGCCTGATCCCCGGTTCCATGGGGGTGGGCAGCTACGTGGTGCGCGGCAAGGGCGACCCCCGCTCCTACTGGAGCGCCTCGCACGGGGCCGGGCGGCGGATGAGCCGCGGTGAGGCGAAGCGCCGGTTCACCACCGCCGACCTCGCGGAGCAGACCCGCGGGGTGGAGAGCCGCAAGGACGCTGGGGTCCTCGACGAGGCACCGGGCGCCTACAAGGACCTGGCGGCGGTCATCGCCGCGCAGGAGGACCTCGTGGAGGTGGTCGAGCACCTGCGGCCCCTCGTCTGCGTCAAGGGGTGAGTTCAGGTGCGAGCGGTCCCGGCCCGGCGTTCCGTCCGGGCCGGGACCGCTGCCCGGGTCAGTGCGGGCAGGTGGCGCGGTACTCCAGGACGATGCTGTCCGGCGCCGGCGGCGGGCAGAGGAACTGGTCGTAGCGGGTGTCGTCGTCGACGAACCGCTTGAGCCAGGCGATGCTCTGCCTCGCGACCGTGGTGTTGGTCGAGTTCACGCTGGTCGGTGCGCTGTGGCTCGCCCCGCGCAGTTCGAGGTAGGCCTTCTCCGGGGTCGCGGTGAGGCTGCCGTAGAACGGCTCGGCGTGCTGGGAGACGGGAGCGACGCTGTCCCGCTCCGCTCCGACGATGAACGTCGGGGTGGTGACCTCGGGCCACGTCTTGTCCGTGTTCCACGGGGTGAGCGGGATGACGGCCTGCAGGGAGGGGTCGTCCTTCGCGGCCTCCAGCGCGCCGCCGCCGCCCATGGAGTGGCCCATCACGGCGAGCCGCGTGGGGTCGATGCGCCCGCGCACGCTGCTGGACTGCGTGAGGTACCGCAGGGCCGCGCGCAACTGGTCGCCGCGGGAGGAGGGCTGGTCGTAGCGGCTGTTCGTGTCGATGGTGATGACGACGAACCCCTGCGAGGCCAGCCGGGGACCGAGCCACGCGACGCTGGACTGCGTCGCCGTGAACCCCGGGGAGATGGCCACCGCGCCGAAGGTTCCCGCCGAGGTGGTCGTGGGGTAGTAGATGGTCCCCCCGCCGAACCCGCTGACGCGGTAGCGCGAGACCGAGGTCTGGGCGATGGCGAAGGGCCCCTGCACGGCCTCGACGGAAGCGCGCGTCGGAGCCGGGCCGCGCTCGTAGGGGCTGGCCGCCATCGCCGGAGCGGGCGCGACGAACAGGGGCAGCGCGGCCAGCACGGAGGCGGCCAGGGGCAGGCGGAAGGCACGGGACGTCGAGGGCATCGACAGGTCTCTTCTCCTCGGGCGGCGACGGGAAGTTCGCCGGCGGGCGCGGGTGAGCGGCTGCACCGGGGTTCGCCGAGCGACCGGTTCCGGGTGCAGCCGGCACCTCTGAACCTACGTTTGCTCTACCACCCGGTCAACCCCCCACCACCGGCGTTTCCGGTCGCGCAGCGTCCCGGTCCTGGTCGCTCGCGGTGACAGCATGCGCATCGCGCCGGCCCGATCCCAGGTGCCGTCCGGGGCCGGCCGCTCCCGCCTCACCCGGCAGCCGGCTCCCGCACCAGCCAGGCGCTGAGGTAGCGGGTCGTCCCCGTCTGCAGGCCGACGAAGTTCTGCGTCCCCTCGACGCCGGCGAAGGGCCGGATCGCGGAGCGGAACGGCCGCGGGATCCAGGCGTCGATGAGGCCGAGCTTGCGGGCGTTGTCGGCGCGCATCGCCCGCAGCACCTCCTCGGAGACGTCGAGCTCCCGGCGCAGCGCGAGACCCGACTCCGCCAGTTCCCGGCGCAGCGCCGCGACGCGCCCGGCGGGACGCAGGTCCGCCCAGTAGAGGCTCCCGCCGGGACGAAGCACGCGGCGGACCTCGGAGAGGAAGGCGGGCACGGAGCTGTAGCAGTGGGAGGACTCGACGTTCACCACGGCGTCGAAGCTGCCGTCGGGGAACGGCAGGGCCAGCGCGTCACCGTGGACGAAGGACAGCCCCGGACCGGCGCGGTGCCGGGCGCACAACGCGACGGCCCGCGCCGAGAAGTCGAGCCCGACGACAGAGCGGGGCCCCCGGTAGCGGCTGAGGTAGGAGGCGCCACCGCCGCGCCCGGAGCCGACCTCGAGGACGTCGCAGCCGCTCACGTCCCCTGCGACCACGTGCTCGTAGAGCTGGATGCAGAGACGGTCCGGCTCGTCGCGCGGTTCCAGCCGCAGGGGCGACGGCTCGGGCGGGGCGTACCCGTAGTTCATGAAGGTCCACTCGGGCTGGCGCACCCGGGCCGCCAGCAGTTCGTAGCAGGCCCGCCACGCCAGTCGCCGTGCGTCCATGGCCGAGGCTATCGCCGGGCGCTGCCCGCCCGCTCGGGACCGAGGAACCCGCCGATGGCCGCCGCCGCCTCCGCCGCGGCCTCCAGCAGCAGCAGGTGCCCGGCCCCGCGGACGACGTGCACCCGCGCCTGCGGGAGCAGCGCCCCCAGCAGCGTTGCGTTGCAGACGGGGACGAGGGGGTCCTCCCCGCCGGTGAGGACGAGCGCAGGGGCCCTGAGCCGGGACAGCCACGGCAGGCTGGACCACAGGAGGGCCGCCTGGAGCTGGCCGGCGTAGGAGGCCGGGTGCACGGGCTGGGCGTAGCGGCGGGCGTACCGCTCCAGGTCGGCGGGGCGCCGCGCGAGCCGGCCCCCGAAGAGGTGCGGTGCGGCGGAGCGCATCCAGTTCGGGTCCGCCATCTGCGGCAGCGTGAGCAGTGCGTACGCGAGGGCGCTGCCGGGCACGGAGCCCACCCCGACACCGGTCGCCACGAGCACGAGGCGCCGCACCGCCCCGGGGACGTCCCGGGCCAGCTGCTGGGCGACCATGCCCCCGAAGGAGAAGCCGAGCACGTCGGCGCGGGCGACCCCGAGCCGGGCGAGGACCCCGGCGGCGATCCTCGCCTGGTCGTGGATCGACAGCGGGGCGTTCGCCGGCGGGCTGGCACCGCAGCCCGGGGCGTCGTAGGCGATGGTGGCGATCCCCGGCGGCAGCTGCTCCCGCAGGGGCTCCCACATCGCGCGGCCACCGCCGACGCCGTTGAGCAGCAGCAGGGGCGATTCGCCCTCGGTCACGTCCACGGCCACCCGGTGGTGGCCGATCTCGAGCAGTTCCCGGCGTGCGTGCACGGCCACCGTTCCCGGGCGGCCGCTAGAGGGCCGCGCCTCCGTTGATGTCCAGGAGCTGGCCCGTCACGAACGCCGCGTCGTCGCTGCAGAGGAACGCGACGCCTCCGGCGATGTCCTCCGGCTGCCCGGCGCGGCCCAGCAGGTTGTCGGTCATCAGCCGGTCGCGCGCCTCCTGCGGCATGGCGGCGGTCATCGGCGTCTCGATGAAACCGGGCCGGATGCCGTTGACCGTCGTGCCGAACCGGGCGAGCTCCACCGCGGCGCTGCGCACGAGGCCGACGACCCCGGCCTTGGCGGCGATGTAGTTCATCTGCCCGAGGTTGCCCGTCTTGGCCACGATCGAGGAGATGAGGACGACGCGGCCGGGCCCCTCGGTGCGCAGCCACGGGGCGGCGGCACGCAGGCAGTCGAAGACGCCGGTGAGGTTCACGGCGAGGACCTGGTCCCAGTCGTCGTCGGAGAGCTTGTGGAACATGCGGTCCCGGGTGATCCCGGCGTTGCCGATGAGGGTGTCGAGACCGCCGAGGGCGTCCGCGGCGTGCGACAGCGCCTCCGTGACCTGCGCCCGGTCGGTGACGTCGCAGCGCAGCCCCACGACGGTGGATCCCGTCGACTGCGCGATCGATGCGGCGGTCTCGCGGGCCGCCTCCTCGTTGACGTCCAGCAGGGCGACGCTCAGGCCGTCGCGCGCCAGGCGCTCTGCGACGGCCGCACCGAGGCCCCTGGCCCCACCCGTGACGACTGCTCTGGAAACGCTGTAGTTCACCCTCGCTCCGTTCTCCGCGATCGGTCGTGCTGTGCGCCGGTCCCGGTCTCGTCCACCGGAGCGCTGTCCTAGGAAGTGCTGTCCTCGACGGCGTCGGTGTCGTCCTCGGCGTCGGCGCGCCCCTCCAGGAGGGCGATGCGCTTCTCGAGCATCGACACGACCCCCGGGCGGGCGGCGTGCGCCTGCTCGTAGGCGAGGAGCGCCTGCAGCCGGGGCAACTGGTAGTGCCGCAGCCTGGCGCGGATGCTGGGGAGGCTGTACTCGTCCCAGTGCGCCACCGGCGCTTCCTCGGGCTCGGGCTCGACCTCCGCCACGGGCTCCGGCTCCGGCTCCGGCTCCGGCTCGGGCTCCGGCTCGGGCTCCGGCTCGACCTCCGCCACGGGCTCCGGCTCCGCCAGGGCCACGAGTTCCCGGGCGGCCTCCGGCTCCGACGCAGTGCCGGACTGCACCGGGAGGACCGGCTGCACGTCGGTGACGGAGGGAGCCGTGACCCCCGCATGTCCTGCCTGCGGCCGCGGCCCCTCAGGAGCGGCCCCGGCCGGCTGCGCCGGACGCGTCGCGCCCAGGACGGAGGCGCCGGCGCGAATGGAGGCCGCGGACCAGCGCAGGCAGAGGACTGTGGCCGCCGTGGTGGCTCGCACGCAGGAGAGCTGCCAGGCGGACATCGCGGCCACGGCGGCCGCAGGGGAGGTCGCGTCCCAGCCGGTTGTGGAGCGACGGGCTGTGGACCTGCTGGACGGGGTCATGTGTGGTGCCGTTTCCTCGCGGGGGCCGCCACAGCGCGCAGGCGCTGCGGCGGCCCTACCAGTGCGGACTCCGAGACGGGGTGGGGGCTCAGAGGCCCGTGCTGTCCTCGCCGCCGGCAGCCTCGGCCGCGCGGTTGGCGAGGTCCTCGGTGAGGCTGGTGGTGCGCTCGACGATGCCGCGGGTCAGGGTGCGCTGCACGTCGAGCACCTTCGCGGCGAAGTCGAAGTACTGGTCGATGGCCTGGGCCGGGTCGACCTGCACGGGGTTCGTGCCGATGCTGCCGGCGGCGTCCTGCACGGTGCGCGTCCAGGTGCTGAACGCGTCGAGGACGGCCTGCTGGCTCTGCTGCATGGCCTGGAAGTACTGCTCCTGCAGAGTGGGCATCTCGATCTCCTCGGTCGGAAGTGGGTGCGGGGTCGGCGGGTGCTGCGCTTGAAATAGTACGCAGCACTGTGCGTGGTACGTCAAGCGGAGCGCGATCCCATCTCCTGCCCTCGCCCCGGGCGGGGCTTCAGCCGGGGCCCTCCCGCACCGATGATCCAGCGGAGGAGCGGACCCGCAGGGACGGAGGCAGCGGCGCAGATGGGCATCGCCGTGGTCTTCACGATCTCCGCACTGGTGTGCGCGGGGACGGCCGTCGTCGCCTGGCGGCGCAGGCACAACACCCCGGCGGCCGCCGCCCTCGCCGCGGCGCTGCTGGGGACCGCCCTCTGGTCGGGTGCGGACGCGTTCCTCCACCTCGGGGTGGACCCGCTCGTGCAGCGCATCGCCGGCCGGTTCGGCTTCGCGGGCATCTACCTCACGACGACGGCGCTGTGGTGCCTCAGCCGCGCCGTGGCGGATCCCCACTGGCGGCTGCGACGCCGGGTCGCGCTCCGGCTGGCCGCGGCGCCGACGCTGCTGCTTGCAGCGCTGCTCACGAACCCCTGGCACCACCTGATGTTCTCCAGCGTGACCTTCTCCGGGTCCGACTCGGTCATGCAGCTGACCCTCGGTCCCCTGTTCTGGGTCCACAGCGCCTACTGCTACGCCCTGTTCGGGTGGGCCGTGCAGCGCCTGGTCACCACCCGGCGGCGGGCACAGGGGGTCTTCCGCCACCAGGTGACGCACCTGCTCCTCGGCGCCTGCATCCCGCTGCTCGGCAACGTCACGGCCGTCGTCCTGCCGCAAGGCGGAGGACCGGTCGACTACACCCCGGTCCTCTTCACCCTCACCGGGCTCGTCAACGCCCGCGCGCTCCTCCGCCACGGCTTGCTGAAGCTGGTGCCGGTGGCCCGCGAGGAGGTCGTCAACAGCATCCAGGACGCCGTGCTGGTCATCGACTCCGGCGGCACCGTCATCGACCACAACCCCGCCGCTCGCGCGCTGCTGTCCCGGCACCGGCCCGACGTCGTCGGGGAGGTCGTCGGGCGCCCGGCTGCGGAGGTGGTCTCCCCCGCCCTGGTGGAGCCGCTGGAGGACGGCGCGCTCCACCGCCAGGTGGAGGTCCTGCCCGGCCTGCACCTCGACTCCCGCATCAGCGTGCTGCACGACCGCCACGGCCGGCCGCTCGGGCGGGTCGTGGTCGCCCGTGACATCAGCGAGCTCGTCGAGCAGCGCAGGGCCGTCCAGGAGGCCAACGCGCGCCTCGTCGAGCAGCTCGCCCTGACGGAGGCGCTGCAGGCGCGCCTGGCCGAGGAGGCCGCCCGGGACGCGCTCACCGGCCTGCACAACCGCCGCCACCTCATGGAGGCCCTCGAGGAGGCCCTGGCACGTGCGGGGGGCGAGGAGCCCGTCAGCGTCGTCCTGATCGACGTCGACCACTTCAAGTCCGTGAACGACACCCACGGCCACCGGGGTGGCGACGCGGTCCTGCGGGCGGTGGCCACCGCCCTCCAGCGGGGCTGCCGGCCCCGCGACACCGTCGCCCGCTACGGCGGGGAGGAGTTCGTCATCCTGCTCCCCGGCACCGACGACGCCGAGGCGGTGCGCCGCGCCGAGGAGCTGCGGCTGCGCTGCGCCGCCCTCGCGGTGCCCGTCACCGCGCTGCCGGGCCAGTCCCTGCCGGGACCGCGCTCCCCCGAGGACGGGAGGCGGCGCCGCGACGAGCCGGGCGCGGTCATCACGGTGACGTTCTCGGCGGGGGTCGCCACCTCCCCGCAGCACGCCGCGGACGCCGACGCCCTGATCGCCGTCGCCGACCACGCGCTGTACGCAGCCAAGGCCGCGGGCCGCAACCGGGTGGTCGCCGCGGCCTGAGCGCGCGACCGCCCCCGGGCCCGCACCCCCAACCGCGGGGCGCGGTTATCGTTGGCTGTCATGGACGTGAACGGCGCCTGGAAGGCGCAGGGCGCCGCCCTCGGCTCGTTCATCCGCGCCCAGCGGCAGCTCGCCGACCTCTCCCTGCGGGAGCTGTCGACGATGACGAAGGTGTCCAACGCCTACCTCAGCCAGGTCGAGCGGGGGTTGCACCAGCCCTCCGTCCGCGTGCTGGGGTCGATCGCCCAGGCCCTCGGCGTCCCCACCGACCAGCTCCTCGCGGCCGCCGGGTTCGGCGGCCAGGGCGCGCCGGAGCAGGCGGGCGAGCGGGACGAGCAGCCGGCCGAGCCCGGCCGGGCGCAGGCTCCCGTCCCCGGCACCGAGGACGCGATCCTCGCCGATCCGGCGCTCACACCCGAGCAGCGTCAGGCCCTGCTCGGCGTCTACCGCAGCTTCCTCGCGCAGAGCCCCTGACGACCGGCCTCGGCCGCCCCGCCTGACCGTTCGGCGGCGCCCCCGAGCGGAACGGGGCGCCCGGGAGGACCCGGACGCCCCGTTCCCACGACGGGCGGGTGGAAGCACCCGCCCGTCCCTCAGCGCTCGTGCACGTAGGTCCCCGGGGCCGGCTCCAGCGCCGGGTAGCGCTCGCTGCCCATGGGCGGCGGCTCCCGCAGCTCTCCCGACCGCTCGGAGATCCACGGGGTCCAGTCCTCCCACCAGCTGCGGGGGGACTCCACCGCCTGCGACCGCCACACGTCAGGGTCGCGGGGCAGCTCCGCGCCGTCGAGGACCCAGTGCCGGGACTTGGGGTTCGGCGGGTTCACGACCCCGGCGATGTGGCCGGAGTTCGTCAGCACGAACCGCACGTCGCCCTTGGGCAGCAGGGCGCCCTTGTAGACGGACTTCCACGGCGCGATGTGGTCCTGCTCCGCGGCGACGAAGTACAGGTCCTCCGTCACCGCCCCCAGGTCCAGCTCCTTCCCGTCCAGCTCCATCACGCCCCGGGCGAGCTGGTTCTCCAGGTAGCAGGAGCGCAGGTAGAAGGAGTGCATGCCCGCCGGCATCCGGGTGGAGTCGGCGTTCCAGGCCAGGAGGTCGAAGGCCTTCGGCTCCTCCCCCATCAGCCAGTTGTTGACCACGTAGTTCCAGATGAGGTCGTTGCTGCGCAGCAGGTCGAAGGTGGCGCGCATGTCGGCACCGGGGAGGAAGCCGCTCTTCTCCATCCGGCGCTCCAGGCGCTCCACGGTCGCCTCGTCCGTGAAGACGCCCAGGACGCCCGGCTCCGAGAAGTCGATGAGCGTGTTCAGCAGCGTCCCCGTCCGCACGCGGCGGTCGCCCACGGTGGCCAGGTACGCCAGGGTCGCCATGGTCAGCGTGCCGCCCAGGCACAGCCCGATGACGTTGACCGCCTCGGCGCCCGTGATGTCCTGGATGACGTCGATCGCCTGCCGCGGTCCCGAGACGAGGTAGTCGTCCATGCGGATGCCGCGCATCGACTCGTCCGGGTTGCGGTAGCTGATCACGAAGACCGTCAGCCCCTGCTGCACCGCCCACTCCACGAGGCTGCGCCCGGGGGCGAGGTCCATCATGTAGAACTTGTTGATCCACGGCGGGCTGAACAGCAGCGGGATCTCCCGGACCTGCTCCGTCTGCGGCGAGTACTGGATGAGCTCCATCAGCTCGTTGCGGAAGACCACCTCGCCGGGTGTGGCGGCCAGGTCGCGGCCCACCTCGAACTGCCCCGGCACGGTCTGGCGCGGCTGCCCGCCGTTCGTCGCCAGGTCGTCCAGGAAGTTGCGCGCGCCCTTGGCCAGGCTCTGCCCGCCCGTCTCGAACGCCTTGCGCAACGCGGCCGGGTTGCCCAGCAGGGTGTTGGTCGGCGCCGAGGCGTCGAGGAGCTGGCGGAGGAGGAACTCCGTCTTCGCCCGCTGCGAGCCCTCCAGCTCGGTCGACTCCAGCAGCTCCTGCGAGAGCCGCTCCAGCAGCAGGTGCTGCTGCCGCAGCGCCCAGTACCAGGGGTTCTGCTCCCAGGCTGGGTCGGCGAACCGCTTGTCCCGCGGGACCTCGCTCACCGGCCCCTCGGCGTCCTGCCCGCCGGCGCGCAGGACCCCGGCGGAGACCGCCTCGGTGACGTCCGCGGCGTAGCGCAGGAAGGCCGCGCTCGTGCGGGTCGGGGAGGACGCCAGGCGCTTGGTGAACTCCGCCACGGCCGGGCCGAAGGAGGCGGGGTCGAGCTGCCCGACGTAGTCGCTGCCGGGGAAGCCCTCCGTCGCCGCGTCGAGGGCCTCCTCCAGCTTCTCGCGCCACTCGTCGTAGGGGGAGCGCCGGGACTGCGCCCCGGCGTCGGGACCCTTGCTCGTGCTGTCGGCGCTCACATGTACTGCCCACCGTTGACCGAGTAGACCTGGCCGGTGATGAACGCCGAGCTCGGGTCGGCGAGGAACTCCACGACGCGGGCGACCTCGTCGGGCTCGCCGAGCCGGCCAGCCGGGATCTTGGCGACGACCTTGTCGAGGGCCTCCTTCGGCACCGCCGCGACCATGTCGGTGGCGATGTAGCCGGGGGCCACGCAGTTGACGGTGATGCCCTTGCGCGCGGTCTCCTGCGCGAGGCTCATCGTCAGGCCGAACAGCCCGGCCTTGGCCGCGGCGTAGTTGGCCTGACCGATGTTGCCGGCCTCGCCGATGATGGAGCTGATGCTGATGATGCGGCCGCTGCCGCGCTCCAGCATGTGCTCGAGCACCGCGCGGGAGAGGTAGAAGGCGCCCGAGAGGTTCACCTGGATCACGCGGTCCCAGTCCTCGACCGGCATCTTGCGGACCGTCTTGTCCGCGGTGATCCCGGCGTTGTTCACGAGGATGTCCAGGCGGCCGTGCTCGTTGAGGACCTCGGAGACGACGCGCTCGCAGTCGCTGCTGGAGCCGATGTTGCCCTGGTGCGCGGAGCAGCCGGGGTGATCCTCGAGGAAGCGCTTGGCGGCCTCGGTGTCGCGGGAGTACCCCGCTGCGACCGTGACCCCGCGCGCCGCGAGGCGCGCGCTGATCGCCGCGCCGATGCCGCGCACGCCGCCCGTGACCAGCGCGACCTGTCCCGTCATGTCACCCATGTCTGCCACTCCTTCCGCCCCGGGCACGACCGCCCCGGGCGCTCTCGTCGTTGTCCCCTGATGGGGCTGCGTGGAGTGCAGCCCCGCATCGAAACCGCGGTGTTCTCGGGTGGTGCTCGTGAGTGGTGCTACGAGGTGGGCCGGCACCCGCGGGGCGGGTGCCGGCCGGGGCTCGTGACGTCAGGCGGAGGGCACGCGCAGCAGGAGCGCGTCGCCCTGGCCGCCGCCGCCGCACAGGCCGGCGGCGCCGAGGCCGCCGCCGCGGCTGCGCAGCTCGTTCACCAGGTGCAGGGTGATGCGCGCCCCGCTCATGCCGATCGGGTGGCCCATGGAGATCGCGCCGCCGTTGACGTTGACGATCTCGTCGGAGACGCCGAGGTCGCGGATCGACTGGATCGCGACCGAGGCGAACGCCTCGTTGATCTCGAACAGGTCCACGTCGCCGGTCCCGAGGCCCGCCTTCTGCAGGGCCTGCTTGATCGCGTTGGACGGCTGCGACTGCAGCGACGGGTCGGGACCCGCCACCGCGCCGTAGGAGACGATCTCGGCGAGCACCGGCAGGCCCAGCTCCGCGGCCTTCTCCTCGCTCATGACCACCACGGCGCAGGCGCCGTCGGAGATCTGCGAGGACGACGCCGCGGTGATGGTGCCGTCGGCGGCGAAGGCCGGCCGCAGCTTCGCGAGCATCTCGGCGGTGGTGTCGGCGCGCACGCCCTCGTCGTCGGTCACGAGGATCGGGTCGCCCTTGCGCTGGCGCACCGGGACGGGGACGATCTCGTCGGAGAAGGCCCCGTTCTTCATGCCGGCGGTCGCCCGCTCGTGGGAGCGCGCGGCGTACTCGTCCTGCTCCTGGCGGGAGATGCCGAGGGCGCGGTTGTACTCCTCGGTGGACTCCCCCATCCCGCGCTGCTCGATCGTGCAGAACAGCCCGTCGTGCAGGGTGGAGTCGAGCACCGTCTGGTTGCCGTAGCGGTACCCGGAGCGGGCGCCGGGCAGCAGGTACGGGGCGTTGGTCATGGACTCCATGCCGCCGGCGACGACGACGTCCGCCTCACCGAGCCGGACGAGCTGGTCGGCGTGGGCGATGGCGTTCATGCCCGAGAGGCAGACCTTGTTGACGGTCTCGGCCGGCACGCGCATCGGGATGCCGGCGTTGAGCGCCGCCTTCCGGGAGGTGATCTGCCCGGCTCCGGCCTGGAGGACGTGGCCCATCACGACGTAGTCGACCTGCTCGCCCGTCAGCCCCGCCTTCTCCAGCGCGCCGGCGATGGCGAAGCCCCCGAGGTCGGTGGCGGAGAAGCTCTGCAGCGCACCCAGCATCTTGCCGATGGGGGTGCGGGCGCCGCTGACGAGGACGGACTTCGGCATGGATCCTCCAGTTCCGTAGCGGACGCGCCCCGAGCTCCTGGCTCGGTCGCCGGGGGACCCGGGGCCGTCATTGGCCTAGCAGGGAAGGTGGCGGTGCGGGTTGGCTGTCGCACCCACTGAGAAGCAGCCGCATGTTCGCGCCTCTGCGTACACATGCACAAGCCTTGCGTGACCTCGTTCACACGTCGCCCCCGCGCTTCACGCACGGGACACTCCGCGTTCCTCCGCAGATTACCCGCGGAACCGCCGCTGCGCGCGGTCGTCGCTCCCCGCTCCGGGCAGGCGCTGGGGGCTTCCACCCCGCAGCAGCGGCGGCGGGCGGTCCCTCGCGGCGGCGGCCGGCCCGAGGGGGCATGATCGGCAGCGTGCAGCGGTCGGTGGTGGTCCTGGGGTCGGTGAACCTCGACGTCGTGGCCGAGGTGGACCACCTGCCGCGCCCCGGCGAGACGCTGACGGCGACCGCCGTCCGCACCCAGGCCGGGGGCAAGGGCGCGAACCAGGCGGTGGCCGCGCTGCGCTGCGGCGCGCAGGTGCGCTTCGTGGCCCGCACCGGGGACGACCCCGCCGGCGCGGTGCTGCGGGAGGCGCTCGGCCGGGCGGGACTGGACCTGGCGCACGTGCGCACCGTCGCGGGCGTCCCCAGCGGCACCGCCTACATCACCACGGCCGGGGGCGAGAACGTCATCGTGCTGGACCGCGGGGCGAACCACGCGTGGCCCGGCGCGGACGGCGCGGGACCGGACCTCGACGTGGTGCGCAGGGCGGCGGTCCTCGTCCTCCAGCACGAGGTGCCCGCGGCGGTCGTGGCCGCGGCGGCGCGGGCGGCGACGGGGCGGGTGGTGCTCAACGCCGCCCCCTCCGCCCCGGTCGCCGACGAGGTCCTCGCCCTGTGCGACCCGCTCGTCGTCAACGAGCACGAGCTGCGCGACCTGACCGGGGAGGAGGACCCGCGGCGGGGTCTCGCCGACCTGGCCGCCCGGGGAACGCGGTCGGTGGTGGTGACCCTCGGCGCGGCGGGGGCGCTCTGGTGGGACGGGGCGACCGGCTCCTGCCCCGCCCCCCGCGTGGAGGCGGTCGACAGCACGGGTGCCGGCGACGCCCTCGTGGGGGCGCTCGCCGCCCGGCTGGCGGCGGGCGCCCCGCTGGCCGAGGCGGTGCCCTGGGCGGTCGCCGCGGCGTCGCTGTCGGTGGGGCGGGTGGGGACCCACGACTCCTACCCCACCGCCGCCGACGTCGAGGAGGCGGTCAGCAGCGCCTGATCGTGGAGCCGCTGAGGGTGACGTTGCGGATCACGAGGTTGTCCGCGCAGGGGTTCTCCACGATGCGGCTGCCCACCAGCGTGAAGTTCTGCAGGGTGATGTCGCGGTTGCCGGGGAGCTCCGAGCGCTCAGCCAGCCGCACCTCGCCGCCCCGGCTGATGGTTCCGCCGCGCGTGGCGATGTCCACGCCGTGGCAGTTCTCGATCAGCACGGCGTTGTTGCCGGTGTCCGCGATGTCCACCCGCTCGACGACGGCACCGCCGCTCTCGGAGACGCAGAAGATCCCCCTGCCGCCGCCGCGGGCCCGCACTGTGCCGACGCGGATGTTGGTCGGGTACCCCGTGCCGATCCGGCCGTTGCGGTTGGCCATCCGGAAGGCGGCGTAGCCGGTGCCCGTGCCGGTGTTCTCCGCGTCGACCGTGCCGATGCTCGCGTTGACGGTCTGGTTCAGCAGCAGCCCCGACTGGCCGACGTTCCGCGCGGTCACCGTGCCGATGGTCAGGCCGTCGACGCCGAAGGTCTCCACGGCGTGGGAGCTGGCGCCGGAGACGTAGACGTCGCCGATGCGGACGTTGCGGGAAGGCCGGCTCCGGTCGCCGTAGTTGTCGATGCGGACGCCCAGCCCGGACCCGAGCCGCATGGTGATCCGGCCGAGGGTGAGGTTGTCGACGCTGCGGGCGAAGATCCCGTACAGGGGGGTGCCGGTGACCGTGAGGTTCTGGATCTCGACGTGGGTGGTGCCGCGGGAGTAGACGGGCGCGTAGTCGCCGCTCGCCGTGCCGCGCGCCTCGATCGTTCCGCAGACGTCGAGCACGGTGTAGCTGGGCAGGCTGATGCGCTGGCCGGCGGGGATCCCGCCCGAGCCGCGCACGACGACGCGCTGCTTCACCGTCCGCCCCGGCGTGAGGCTGTTGACGGCGGCCTGCACCGCGGAGCGCAGGTCCGTGCCGGTGTAGAGGGTGCGGCCGCCGTTGCGCGCGGTCCACGTGTTCACGGTCCGGACGGCCTCGGCGTGGTAGGTCCCGTCCCCGCACGCGGCGGCCGCGGGCGGGGCGGCGGCGACGAGCCCGGCAGAGGCCAGCGCGAAGGCGGCGGCACCGGTGAGGGCCCGGCGCCAGGGCGTGCCGGGCGCGCGACGTCCGGGAGCGGAATCCGGGCCGGGAGCACGACGGAGGGCAGGACGAAGCGGACGGGGCACGCGAGCTCCTCAGGTCACCGTTGACGGGAAGCGGCCCCTGCAACGTTTCACGGGCCCCGGCCGACGCTAGGAGGGCGCACGGGGGTCGTCAAGTCCGGTGCCGCGCGTCCCAGACGCCGGTTCCGGAGCCCGGCTGCGCATGCCGCACGCTGGAACCCGGGGCGGGACGGCGGGTGCGACGGTCCCCGCGGACCGCGCTGTTGACCTTGCCGCTGCGTCAAGGTCCAGCCTCGGGGGTGGACCGGAGCGGTTCCGGTCGACGGACGCGCGGGAAGGACGGCGGGCGTGGCCTTGTCGATCACGGAGGTGGCGCGGCTGACGGGAGTCACCTCGCGCACGCTGCGGCACTACGACGCGATCGGCCTGCTGGCCCCGGCCCGGGTCGGGGCCAACGGCTACCGCTACTACGAGGAGGCGCAGTTGCTGCGGCTGCAGCAGATCCTGCTGCTGCGCGAGCTCGGCATGGGCCTGGAGGCGATCGGCGAGATCCTCACCGGCCAGCGCGACCGCCTGGAGGCCCTGCGCGGGCACCGGGAGTGGCTGCAGGCCGAGCAGCAGCGCCTGGCGCGCCTCGCCGACACCGTCGCGCGCACCATCACGCACCTGCAGGAGGGAACACCCATGAGCGCACCCGAGATGTTCGACGGCTTCGCCGAGCGGCAGGCCGAGGCCGAGGAGTCCCTGGCCGCCCGCTACGGCGAGGGCGTGCGCGAGCACTTCGCCACCGCCCGGCAGCGGACGGCGGACTGGACGCGGCAGGACCACCTCGCCGCGCAGCAGGAGATGGAGCGGCTGGACTCGCGCGTCCTCGAACTGCTGCGCTCCGGGGCGGAGCCCGGGGCACCGGAGGTCCTCGACGTCATCGACGGGCACCACCGGGCGGTGGCGCAGCACTGGACCCCGGACCGGGCGAGCTACACCGGCCTGGGGCAGCTCTACGTCGACGACCCGCAGTTCCGCGCCCGCTACGACGCCCTGGACCCGGCCCTGGCCGAGTTCTACCGCGACGCCATCGGCGCCTACGCGCAGCAGCGCCTGAGCTGAGCGCCTCGCGGCCGGGACCACCGGTGTGCGGGGCCGCGGCCCCGTACACCGGCCCGGGGATGCGCGGGACCTCCGTAGGGGGCTGGCGGGCCGAGGGGGGCGTCACTCCTCCCGGGCCGCCAGTCGCTCGACGGCCGAGGCCAGCGCACTGGCGCGCGCCTGCGGCGTCCTCGCCTTCAGCAGGGGCAGCATCACGGCGTACCGCTCGGACCGGCCGAGCGCCCCGAACGCGGCAACGGTACGGGCGTCGCCGGCCAGTGCGGCGGCGAGGTCCGGGGGCACCTCAGCGGTGCGCTGCGGTTCGTAGGCCGCCTGCCAGCGACCGTCCGCCCGAGCTGCCTCGACCTCGACGAGGCCGGCGGCATGCATGCGTCCCGCCGCCACCAGCGCCTCGCCCTTCGCCACGTTGACCTGTGACCAGGAACTGCAGGGGCGGCGGCGCGAATATCTCTGCAGGTAGGAGGAGTCGTCGCAGGCACGCCGCTACCCGTCGATCCAGCCGAAGCACAGGGCCACGTCGAGCGCGTCCAGCGCCGAGACGGACACCAGGCCGGAACCTCGCTTCGCGATCCGCAGCCACGCCTCGGTCCGGTTCCAGGGGCGGGGAAACCAGCGGCGGGTCGCGGTTCCGACGGGAAGGGGGTGATCGCTGCGGCTAGCATTCGACGATCTGCGGTGACGTGCCCACCGAGCGGTCACCCCCTCCCCACCAGGGTTGGAGAACGAGATGCCCGACCATTCCGTCGCCCTCACCCTCACCCGTGAACTGCCCGTCGGCACCGGGGACCTCGAGGTTCCGGTCCGCCGCAACGGCCGCCGCTACGGCACCCTCACGGTCAGCTCCGAGGGCCTGTCGTGGAACCCCTCCACCTCACGGCCCCCCGTCGCCGTCGGCTGGGACGCCCTGCAGGACGCCTTCGCCGCGGCCGCCGCGGCGAAGGGGACGGGTGCGGACGCCTCCGCCGCGGCGCCGACCGCGGCGAGGTCCACCGCCGCGAAGTCCACCGCGAAGGCCGCCGGCACGAGGGCCCGGGCCGGGAAGGCCACCCGCGACGCCCACACCGCCAGCGTGAACGCGGCCGTCGACGAGGCGACCGCAGCCTCCCCCGGCGGCGACGTCGCCCCCGAGGTGCCGCCCGTCGAGCTCGTGCCCGCTGCCGAGGCCTCCACCCGGACGGCGGCTGCGCGACGGAAGCCCACCGCGCGCAACGCCGCCCTCAGGACCGCCGCGGAGTCCGGCGCCGGCACCGCGCCGCGCGAGGCCGCGACCGACGAGGCCGCCCCCGCCGTCGTCCCGGAGGCCGGCGGTTTCGAAGTGCCCACTCCCGCCGAGACGCCCCTGGCCACGAAGCGCGCCCCCCGCAGACCCGCCGGGAGGAACGCCGCACGCACGACCGGGCAGCCCGCCGCGGCGGCCCAGGACGCCCCGCCCAACGCCCGCGAGGTGCGGCGCTGGGCGGAGGGCATCGGCTTCGCCGTCCCCGCTCGCGGGCCCCTCAGCGCCTTCGTCCTCGCCGAGTACCGCGCCGCCCACCGCTCCTGAACAGGGCGGTCGCGGCGGAGGGGCCCCACCCGGCACCGGGTGGGGCCCCTCCGCGTCCGGGTGCCCGTGCGATCCTCGGGGCACCGCACGGACTCCGCGCACGGACGTCCCCGAGCCCGAGGACCACGACGTGAGACCCGACGACAGCGACGCCGACCGGGCGGAGGCCCGCTCGCGGTCCCGGTGGCGGGCCTTCGCCGGCGTGCTGCGGGAGGCCAGCTACGAGGTGCTGCCGTTGCCCGGCACCGACGACGCCGTCCTCGCCCACGTCTCCCGCGAGGTCCCCCTGACGATCACCACGACGGAGGCGAAGGGCCTGGGGCCGACCCTGGAGCTGGCCGAGCGACTCTCCCGCGCCGGCCGCACCGCCGCCCCCCACCTCGTCGCGCGGCTCGTGCGCGACGGCGCCCACCTGGACGACATCGCCGCGCGGCTGCGGGAGGCCGGCGTCGAGGGCGTCTTCGTGGTCGGCGGGGACGCCCGGGAGGCCGTCGGGCCCTACCCCGACGCGCTCGCCCTGCTGGAGGCGCTGGCGGAGCGCGGCCACCGCTTCCGCCACGTCGGCGTCGGCGGATACCCCGAGGGTCACGGCACCCTGGGCGCGCAGGTGATGGAGGAGGCGCTGGCGCGCAAGGCACCGCACGCCACCCACGTCATCACCCAGCTGTGCTTCGACCCCGGCGCCACCCGCACGTGGGCCGCGGAGACCGCGCGGCGCGGGATCCACCTCCCCGTGCGCGTCGGCCTGCCCGGCGCAGTGAGCCGGCAGAAGCTCGTGCGGATCTCGGCCGGCCTCGGCCTCGGCCAGTCCGCCCGGTTCCTGCTCAAGCAGCAGGGCATGTTCTGGCGCTTCTTCCTCCCCCGCGGCTACCACCCGGGGCGGCTGCTGCGCGGGCTCGCGCCGGTGCTGGGACAACCCGGCAGCACCCTGCAGGGCGCGCACTTCTTCACCTTCAACGAGCTGCAGCGCACCGAGGCGTGGCGGCGGTCCCTGATCGAGCGCCTCGAGCGGCGCTGAGCGGGACGGCCGACGCGCTCGGCGACGGCCGTTGGACCCGCCGGTGCGCCTGTCACCCGAACGGCCCCGTCCGCTCGGACCGGCTCGCTAGCGTGGCGGCGCAGCACCCTCCCGCCCCGCCCGGCCCCAGGAGAAACATGCGCTTGCAGCGACGCAACCCGCGCCCGCCCGGGAAGCACACCGCCCGCCTCGCGGTCGCGGCCACGTTCGCGGCGACCGCGGTGGCGGTCGTCGGCGCGCCCCTGCCCGCGGCCGCCGCCGTGGCCCCGCTCGTCGCCACCCAGTCCGGCAAGTGCCTCGACGTCGTCGGGGGGATCTCCGACCCCGGCGCGCCCCTGCAGATCTGGGGCTGCTCCGGCGCCGCGTGGCAGCAGTGGGAGCTGACCGGCGCTGGTGAGCTGCGCACCCTCGGCGGCACCCGCTGCCTCGACGCGGAGGGCTGGGGCACCGCCAGCGGCACGCGCCTCATCACCTGGACGTGCACCGGCGCGGTCAACCAGCAGTTCACCCGCGGCGCGGGCGGCACCCTCGTCGGCAGGCACTCCGGCCTCTGCGTGGACGTGAAGGACGGCGCGACCGCGCACGGGACGCCGGTGCGGCTGTGGACCTGCAACGGCGCCCCGGCCCAGCAGTGGCAGTTCGGCACCCCCTCGGCCCCCGCGCCCGCCGGTTCCCTCGTGGTCGCCGCCGACGGAACCGGCCGCTACCGCACCGTGCAGCAGGCTGTGGACGCCGTCCCCGTCGACAGCCCCTCCCGGGTGGTCATCGCCGTGCGGCCGGGCACCTACCGAGGCGCACTCACCGTCCCCTCGAACAAGCCGAACATCACGCTGCTGGGCCTCGGCGACTCCCCCGACGACGTGGTGATCGTGGACGACCGCGCCGCGGGAACCCCGAAGCCCGGCGGCGGCACCTACGGCACGGGCGGCAGCGCGACGGCCACCGTCTCGGGGCGCGACTTCCACGCCGACAACCTCACCATCGCCAACGACTTCGACGAGGCCGCGAACGCCGGGCTCCCGGGCCACCAGGCGGTTGCGCTGTCCCTGGGCTCCGACCGGGCCGTGCTGGACGACGTGCACCTCCTCGGCAACCAGGACACCCTCTACGTCGCGGACTCCGCCCGCGCGTACTTCTCCGACTGCTACATCGCCGGCGACGTCGACTACGTCTTCGGCGGCGGCACCGCCGTCTTCGACCGCTGCGAGCTGCGCCAGCTCGTCCGGGGCGGCTACACCACTGCCGCCAGCACCCCCACCACCCGCCGGTACGGGTTCCTGTTCCACCGCTCCCGCTTCACCGGCACCGCCCCGGCCGCCTCCACGCACCTCGGCCGGCCGTGGCGGCAGGGAGCGCAGGTGGTGGTGCGGGAGTCCGCCCTCGGCGCGCACATCAAGGGCGCGCAGCCGTGGACGGACATGGGCACCGCGACGTGGCAGAACGCCCGCTTCCGGGAGTTCCGCAACACCGGCCCCGGTGCCGGCACCGGCCCGAACCGGCCCCAGCTCAGCGACGCCGAAGCCGCCGGGTACACCCCGCAGCGCTACCTCGCGGGCGGCGACGGCTGGAACCCCGTCTCCACCGGCTGGCCCTCGACGCCCGACGGGTTCGCGGCCGTGGCCGGGCTCGGGCTGAGCGGCACCACCGGCGGGCAGGGCGGGCCGACGGTCACCGTCACCGACCAGGCGTCGCTGGAGAGGTACGCCGCGGCCGCGACGCCCTACGTCATCCGCGTCGCGGGCCGGATCACGGTGCAGCCGTTCGGCAAGGAGATCCCCGTCGCCTCCGACAAGACCATCATCGGTGTCGGCACCACCGGCGAGATCTTCCAGGGCGGCCTCCAGCTCAAGGACGTCCGCAACGTCGTCATCCGCAACCTGACCATCGGGAACACGTACGACCCGAACGACCCCGACGGGAAGTGCTGCGACCACGACGCCATCCAGATGGACGGCGCCCACCACGTGTGGATCGACCACAACCGCCTCACCCGCGCCGGCGACGGGCTCCTCGACTCCCGGCTGGACACCAGCTTCGTCACCGTCTCCTACAACGAGCTGTCCAACCACAACAAGGCGTTCGGCATCGGGTGGACGAGCAACGTGACGGCGCAGCTGACGATCCACCACAACTGGATCCGCAGCACCAACCAGCGCAACCCCAGCGTGGACAACGTCGCCCGCGCCCACCTGTACAACAACCTCCTGCAGGACGTCACGTCCTACGGGATCCGGGCGCGGGGCGGGACCCGCGCGGTGGTGGAGAACAACCACTTCCTCCGCGTGGCGAACCCGTACAGCTACCAGGACACCGCCGAACTCGTGCAGCGCGGCAACGTGGTGGCCTCCTCGACGGGGTCGCAGACCAGCCGCGGCACCGCGTTCGACCCCCGCGCCTCCTACTCCTACGCGCTCGACGCCGCGTCCGACCTGCCGAACCTGCTCGCCACCCGCACCGGCCCGCAGGCGGACATCCGCTGACGGCACCGCGGCGCCCGGGCCGGACGTCGTGCCGACGTTCCCGGCCCGGGCGGGACTCGACCCGGTGGTGACGGGGACGGGTGCTCAGCGGCTCCCGGTGCCGGGCCGGGGCGCGCCGGTGGCCCCGAACTCCGGCGGTGCCGGGTCCGGGCAGCGGTCGATGCGCTCCTCGCGGGCGCGGCGGCTCTCCTCGCCGACGGCGGTGGGGGCGGGGCCGGTCCAGGTGAACACGTCCGGCCGCGCACGCCAGGACAGGTCCAGCGCCTCCACCTCCGCGCCGTGCAGGCCGTCGACGGAGGCCCAGCGCAGCACCAGTGCGGTCTCCCGGTCGAGGGAGACGGTCATGTCGTGCGGCTTCCGACCCGGAGCGCTCAGCAGCACGCTCCACACCGGCCTGCCGGCCACCTCGTGGGGCTCGTCGAAGAAGGCCGCCTCCCGGAACGCCCTGGGCTGCTCGAACAGCTGGGGCTCTCCCCATCCGAGGGTGAGGAGGTGGGAGGGCAGCCAGCACCCACCGGTGAGCACGCGTTCCCACTGCTCCCCCACCGGGGCGTGGACGGCTTCCCCGTCGTGCAGTGCGAGGAGGCCCTCCTCGCCCGTGATCCGCCACAGGTTCGGCTCCGCGAACTCCACGTCGACCCTGCGGGGAGCCGCGGTGCCCATGCCGGTCAGGACCACCGTCGCCGCGCAGGCGCCGATGCCGTCCAGCGCCGCCCGGGCCCGGTGCGCCAGCTCCCGCCACGGCGGAGTCGTCATGCGCCGACGCTACCGGCGCCCCGGCGCCGTCCTCGGGCCCCGGCGGTGGTCGGCCGCGGAACCGGCGCTCACCAGCAGCCCCAGGACGATCAACCCCCAGCCGATGAGGCCGCGCCACTGCACGGCATCGACCTGCAGGACCACGAGTCCCACGAGCGACAGCACCGGGCCGAGGGCCAGGAGGGTCCGACGGGAGCGCACGAGGCAACCCTATGCGACCCGCCCTCCGCGACCGGCCCGACCGGCGGTGCCCGGAGCAGTGGGCAGACTGGGGGCATGAGCACGCCCGACGCTGTCACGTTCGCCGACCTCGCCCTGAGGGAGGAGCTGCAGCACGCGCTGGAGGTGCTGGGGTACGAGGAGCCCACTCCCGTCCAGCGGGAGGCGGTGCCCCCGCTGCTGGCGGGCCGGGACGTCCTGGGCGTCGCGGCGACCGGCACGGGCAAGACCGCGGCCTTCGCGCTCCCGCTGCTGAACGGCCTCGCGCCCCTGCCGGAGCGCCCGGGAACCCCCACCGCGCTGGTCCTCACGCCGACCCGCGAACTGGCGGTGCAGGTCTCGGAGGCCCTGTACAAGTACGGCCGCGGGCTGGGCGCGCGCGTGCTGCCCGTCTACGGCGGCACCCCCATCGGCCAGCAGCTGCGGTCGCTGTCCCGCGGCGTGGACGTCGTCGTCGCCACGCCCGGCCGGGCGGTCGACCTGCTGGGGCGCGGCGCGCTGGACTTCGGGGCGCTGCGCACCGTCGTGCTCGACGAGGCCGACGAGATGCTGGACATGGGGTTCAGCGAGGACATCGAGGCGCTGCTGGGGGCCACACCCGAGGGCCGCCAGACCGTGCTGTTCTCCGCGACGATGCCCTCCCGCACCGCGGCGCTGGCGCGGCGGCACCTCCGCGAGCCGGTGCAGGTGCGCATCCAGAACGCCCCCGTCGCCGCCGGCGAGGTGCCCAGGGTCCGGCAGGTCGCCTACCTGGTCCCCCGGGCGCACAAGACGGCCGCGCTGGGCCGCGTGCTCGACATGGAGTCTCCCACGTCGGCGCTGGTGTTCTGCCGCACCCGCGAGGAGGTGGACACCGTCACCGAGAGCCTCAACGGGCGCGGGTACCGGGCGGAGGCCCTGCACGGCGGGATGAGCCAGGACCAGCGCGACCGGGTGATGGGCCGGCTCCGCTCGGGCACGGCGGACCTGCTGGTGGCGACCGACGTCGCCGCCCGCGGCCTCGACGTGGAGCACCTGACCCACGTCGTGAACTACGACGTGCCCAGCGCCCCGGAGTCCTACGTGCACCGCATCGGCAGGGTGGGCCGCGCGGGACGGGAGGGCGTGGCGATCACCCTCTCCGACTCCCGCGAACACCGGATGCTGAAGACCATCGAGCGGGTCACGGGGCGGCGCATCACCGTGGAGACGCTGCCCACGGTCGCCGACCTGCACGCCCGGCGGCTGGAACTGACCCGCGCTGCGCTGCGGGAGAGCCTGCTCACCGACGACCTGGACCGCTTCCGCACGGTCGTGGAGGTGCTCAGCGACGAGTTCGACGTCGTCCAGGTCGCCCTCGCCGCGGTGAAGCTCGCCCACGAGGCGGCCGCGGGCGGCGACGGCGACGAGCCGGACATCCCCCAGGAGCGCCCTGCGACGGGCGGGCCGGCGCGCCGCGGCACACCTCCCGAGCGCGGGCGGGAGCAGGGCGGGCGGAGCGCCGGCGGGGCGATGACGCGGCTGTTCGTGGGCGCGGGCCGGGCCGCCGGGGTGCGGCCGCAGGACCTCGTGGGGGCGATCGCCGGGGAGTCCTCCCTCACCGGGCGCGACGTCGGCGCCATCGAGATCACCGAGCGGTTCTCCCTGGTGGACGTGCCCACCGACAGGGCCGAGGAGGTCATCCAGGGCCTGCGCGGGGCCACGCTGCGCGGCAGGCGCCCCACGGTGCGCCGGGAGCGGTACCAGAGCGGGCCCGGCGGCAGGAACCCCGGCAGGAACTCGGGCGGGGATCCGCGCGGGAACTCGGGCGGGAACCACGACGACTGACGACGCGCGGGCGCCGGCGGCTCGTCCGCGCCGCCCGGCCCTCAGCCGCGCACGGCGGAGGCCAGGGTGGCGGCGACCTCCCGCAGCGCCACCCGCCGCGACGGCGCGCCCGCGAACCGGGTCAGGTGCTCCGTCGTGACGTGGGCAGTGCGGTTGTCCACGAACCACGCCGGGGTGGGCACGGGGTGGAACGGCCCCCGCACGACGCTGCGCTCCACGTGGGCGGGATCGAGCAGCAGCGCGTTGTGCACCGTGCCGAGGCCGCTGCCGACGTCGTGGACGTCGTGGCCGGGGAACGCACCCCAGGGCGCCCGGGGGATCCCGTAGGCCAGCGCCACCCAGCAGTTGACGCCGACGTTGCCGTAGCGCAGCGCGGCCACCGCCTCCTCCAGGTCGCCGCCGAGCCTGCGCCCCGTGGCGGGGTCCACGAGGAGCGTCGCCCCCAGGTCCCCGGCGAGGCGCTCGTTGCAGAACCGCACCGCGGCGCGCAGGAACTCCCCGGGGTCGGCCCCGGGCAGGCGGGTCACCCCCAGGGTGGGCGCGAAGTACTCGGTGGTGAACGCGGGCTCGTCCGGGGCCGCGGGGTCGAGGTCGCGCAGCAGCACCCGGGGGGCGTCGGAGTCGCCGCCCAGGACCTCCGCGCCAGGATGGGCGTCGAGGGCGGCGCGCTGCCGCTGCGCGGCCCCCGGGTAGTACGCCCTGCGCCACGGGGCCTCCCGCAGGGCCGCGCGCAGCAGGCGCACGAACTCCTCCGCCTGCGGCCACCGCTGCGGCAGGACGACGACCTGCGTGGCGACGCAGTTGAAGCCGGAGTGGTTCAGCCGCTGGGTCGCCACGTGGCGCGCCTGCCGGACCAGGGTGGCCTCGCTCCAGCGACCCGGCACGACGACGACCGGGGAGACACCGCCCAGTTCGCTGGTGACCGGCTTCGCCAGCAGCGGTTCCCGGGCCGCGCGCCGGCGCGCCCCCTCCGCGCCGGCGCCGAACACGACCGCGTCGTGGGTGTCGCGGCTGCCCGTGACGTGCACGGCGGCGACATCGGGGTGCCGCATCAGGCGCGTGCCCTCCTCCGCCCCGCCCGTGGTGATGCGGACGAACCCGCGCTCGACGAACGGCGCGAGGACCCGCCCGAGCACCGGGCGGAGGTTCTCGTTGACGGGGCTCATCTTCAGGAGCACGACCGCACCGTCCTGGAACAGCTTCGCCAGGACGTCCAGCACCGGGATGGAACCCACGTTGCCCGCCCCCAGCACCAGGGCCACCCGCCCCGGCCCGGACCGCTCGCGCACCCCGCGCGCGGCGCCGTCGCGGGCCTGCTCCAGCGTCACCCCCGGACGCAGCCAGGTGTGCGCGGTGAAACCCGCCAGGGCGAGGTCGGAGGCGGTGACCGGGAACACCCGCAGCCCGAGCCGCCCGCCCGGCAGCGACCGCACCCGCAACCCGTCGAGGGGGTTGCGGCCCTCCACCACCGTCGTCAGGGTGGCGATGAGGGCCGAGGCCGTCTCCAGCACCGCCCACGGCCCGCCCATCCACTCCTCCCCCGCGGCCGGTGTGGCGGGGTCGACGCCCTTGTCCAGGCAGGACTGCCGGACCCAGTCGGCGGCCGCGTCGGCCGTCGCGGCGCGCAACCGCCGCAGCAGCTCCCGCTTGTCCTCGATCGGCGTCCGGACCCACTCGTCGGCGTGCTCGCGCAGCACGGCGAGGTCGGCCTCGGCGGTCGGTGCGGTGGTCGAACCGGTCATGTCTCCCCCTGCGAGGGCGTAGCCGACGTCCGGCGCGCGCGACGGCGCGGAGCCTCCGCGGCGGGGTCTCTGCGGCCGCAGGAGACGAGGGTGGTGCGACCCGTCCACGCTAACCCCGTCCCGGGTGCCCGCGGGTGCGGTCGCGCCGGTCGGCCGCCCCGCCGCGCCCGGTGGCACGTGGCCGTGCAGACTGCGGCGATGCCCTCCTGGCAGAGCACCGTCGTCAACGCCTACCTGCGCCTCGGGGGCAAGGGGTCGCTGCGCAGCGCGGAGGCGATGCGCGCGCACGTCCGGCGGCGGTCGCGGCGGCCGGCCCCGCACTCGCCGCCTCGGTCGCTGCGGCGCTCGGTGCGGGTCTCGCGGCACGCAGAGGCCGGCTGGCCGGTGTACGAGGTGCTCCCCCGCCGCGGGGCGGTGGCCCGGCACGTGCTGTACCTGCACGGCGGCGCCTACGTGAACCAGCTCGTCCGCTGGCACTGGTACCTGCTGCGGGAGCTGAGCACCTCGGTCCCCGCCCGCTGTGTGGTGCCGGTCTACCCCCTCGCCCCCCGCGGCACCGCCGCGGAGGTGGTGCCGGCCGTCGCGGCCCTGCTGGAGCGGATGGTGGCCGAGCACGGCGCGGAGCAGGTCGTCCTCGCCGGCGACTCCGCCGGAGGTGGGATGGCCCTGGCGGTGGCCGGGCACCTGCGCGACACGGGCCGGGCGCAGCCGGGGCGGATCGTGCTGATCGCCCCCTGGGTGGACGTGTCGATGTCCAACCCGGAGCTGGCGGCGCTGGAGCCGCGGGACCCGATGCTGGCCCGTGCCGGTTCCGCCGAGGCGGGGCGGATGTACGCCGGGGAGCTGGGGCCGGCGCACCCGTGGGTCAGCCCGCTGTTCGGCCGGTGCGCGGGCCTGGCACCGCTGACGGTGGTCGTCGGGACCCGCGACCTCGTGCACCCCGACACCGAGCTGTTCGTCGAGCGGGCCCGCGCGGAGGGCGTCGACGTGGACCTGCACGTCGGGGAGGGGCTCATCCACGTCTACCCGCTGCTGCCGACACCGGAGGGCCGGGCCGCACGGCGGCAGCTCGTGGCGACCTGCCGCCGCTGACCCACCGCCGGCACCCGCCTCCTCTCCCGCCCTCTCCCGGAAAGGACCTTTTCCGGGGTGCGCGGCACCTCCAGCACCCCGGAAAGGGTCCTTTCCGGGGCCAGGACCCGGCTCCGGACCCCGGAAAGGGTCCTTTCCGGGAGGGGGCGGGAGAGAGGGGCGGGAGGGAGGGGATGAGGGGGGCTGGGGCGTCAGGGGCGTTCGATGAGGGCGGCGAGGCCGTCGAGGACCCGGTCGAGGCCGAAGCGGTAGGCGTGGGCGGGGTCGTGGGCGCTGCCGTGGGCCGCGCCGGCGGCCGCGCCGATGCGGGTGGCGCGCGGGTGGGCGGCGGGGTCCAGCACCCTGGCCAGCAGCGGCCCGGCGCTCGCCCACCACTGCTCGTCCGTCCCCCCGTCGGCGCGGGCGGCCTCGGCGTCGGCGGCGTCGCGGGCGCAGGCGCGCACGAAGCCGAGCACCCACGTCAGGCAGTCGTCGACCTCCACGTCGTCCAGCCCGCAGCCGTCGAAGGCGGCCAGCTCGTGCTCGTACTTCGCCGCCTGTCCCGGTCCCAGCGGCGGGCGCAGGGTGGAGACGGTGGCGGCCCACGGGTGAGCGAGGTGGAGGCGGCGGTTCTCCTCGGCGACGGCGGCCACCCGCTCCCGCCAGGGCCGGCCGGTGGTGTCCTGCCGGGGCATGGCGGCGTAGGCGGCGTCGAGCATGAGGTCGAGCAGCTCGGCCTTGCCGGGGACGTAGGTGTAGAGCGACATGGGCGCCACGCCCAGGCGCTCCGCGACGCGGCGCATCGTGAGGGCGGGCAGCCCCTCGGCGTCGGCGAGCGCGGTGGCGGCCTCCACGACGGCGTCGAGGTCGAGGGTGCGGCGGGGGCCGCGGCGCGGCACGGCCGAGGGGTCGCGCCAGAGGAGGGCGAGCGTGCGCGCGGGGTCGCCTGCGCTGGACCGGTCGCTGCTCACGGGAACATCCTGCCCGTTCGTACGTTGTACGAAGTACGCCGTACTTCGTACGAGGTCGGCGCACCGCCAGACGGGAGAACAGCGTGAAGATCACCGGAACCGCCGTGTCGCTCAACGTCGACGACGTGGGCGCCTCCAGCACCTTCCTCGTCGAGCACTTCGGCTTCACCGAGCGGTTGTCCGCCGACGGCTTCGCCTCCCTCGCCCGCGAGGACTCGGGGATGCACGTCATCTACCTGCGGCGCGGCCTGCCGACCCTGCCCGCGGACCAGCGCGACGACCGCGCCGCCGGACTGATCCTCGCCTTCGAGGTCGAGGACCTGGAGGGCGAACTGGCCCGGCTCCAGGACGAGGGCGTGACCATCACCATGCCGCTGACGGCGGAGGAGTGGGGCGAGCGCGCCTTCCAGGTGTGCGACCCCAACGGGGTGATCGTCCAGCTCGTGGACTGGAACGGCCCGACCGCCGACTGACGGCTCCGGCGCGGCGCCGCGGAACCCACCGGGGCGCCGCGCCCGCCACCGGCCGCGACTCAGCACGAACGGCGGCGCACCTCCGACCGCCTCACCCTGCCCATCGCGGCGACGGCCGCGTCCAGCAGTTCCTCGGCGGTGCGGCCGTCGCGCGGGAAGACCGCGGCACCGACGCTCGCGGACATCCGCAGTTCCCGCCCCCCGCGCCGCAGCGGCTCGCGGACCACCGCCGACAGCCGCCGCGCGAGGCGCTCCACCTCCTCCCCGCCCTCCGGCGGAACCCCGGCCAGGACGGCGGCGAACTCGTCCCCGCCCATGCGCACCAGCACCACCCCCTCTCCCGCGGCCGCCTCCAGCCGGGCCGCGACCGAGGCGAGCACCTCGTCGCCCACCCGGTGCCCGAACCCCTCGTTGACGGTGTCGAAGCCGTCGAGATCCAGGAACAGCACCGCGACCCCGGACTCCCCCTCCCGCGCCAGCCGCAGTTCCCGCTCCGTGCGGTGGAAGAACTCCGGCCGGTTGAGCAACCCCGTGAGGGGGTCGTGGAACGCGAGGTAGGCGGCGCGCTCCTGCTGGTGCACGCGTTCGGTGACGTCGACCTGGTTGCCGATGAAGTGGGTGAGGCGCCCGCTCCCGTCGTGGACGGGAGAGATCGTGATCTCGTTCCAGAACGGAATGCCGTCCCTGCGGTAGTTGAGCAGCACGGTCTGCACCTCCCGTCCCGCCGCGAGCTGCCGGGCGATGTAGTGCGCCTGGATCCGGTCGGTCCCCGATCCCTGCAGGAACCGGCAGTTGCGCCCCAGGACCTCCTCCTCCGGGTATCCGGTGAGTTCCAGGAAGGCCCGGTTGGCGTAGACCAGCGGCGTGTCAGGGGCTCGCGCATCGGCGATGGTGATGCCGTTGCTGGCGGTGGACACCGCCCGCAGCAGCAGCTCCGGCAGTTCCTCGGGGGGCAGGGCCCCCGCAGGGCGGAGCCGGGCGGTCCGCCCTGCCGGTGCGCCGGTGCTCCTCGGCGCGACGACCTCCCCGGCGGGGTTCCCGACCGGACCCGCCGGAGCGGGACGCATCCGCGCGAGCAGGCAGGCCGCCGCGGCCAGCACGCGGTCCCGCTCGTAGGTGAGGACGTAGTCGAGTCGGCGGTGCCCGTCGGCGGACGGCTCCCGCGACTCCCGCGCCGCGATGGCCGCCGCGTAGGGCGGGGAGACCACGGCGAGGACCCACTCGTCGGCGAGGGGGTCCCCCGGCGCGGTGGTGGAACCGCGGACCCCCACCGCGGGCTCGGCCGGCATGCCGGGGGCGAACACCGCGGTGAGGGCGGTCGAGGCGGCCAGCGCCTGGAACCGCATCTGCAGCGGCCCCGAGAACAGACGGGCGTCCTGGAACCCCGCCACCACCACGGCCAGCTCGTCCAGCAGCAGCGCCTGCTGCTCGATCTGCTGGGACATCGCCGCCAGCAGCGGAGCCGCGATCCGCTGGGCGGGCATCTCGCGGCTGAGGACCTCGAACGGCGTCACCGCCGGCATGAGGCGGCGGGAGCGCCCCAGCCGGAGCGGGGAGCTCCCCAGCTCCACCCGCCCGTCCGGCCGCCCGAACCGCCAGCCCTGCCCGAGCTGCGCCCCCAGGGACAGGGCCCGCTCCAGGTGCCCGTCGCTCTCGATGCCCTCGGCGAGGATGAGCGCCCCGGAGCGCTCGGCCTCCCCGCGCACCGCGTTGACGATGGCGGCGATCTCCATCGAGGCGTGCGCGCGCACGAGCGCGAGGTCCAGCTTGATGACGTCCGGCGCCAGGAACGGCAGCAGGGCCAGCGCCGCGGGCTCCGCGCCGACGTCGTCGACCGCCACGCTCCACCCGGCGTCCCGCGCCCGCGCCACCCCCGCCAGCAGTTCCGCCGGATCCTCCAACAGCGCCCGCTCGGTCACCTCGAGGACGATCCGGACCCCGGCGGGGATGAGGTCGGCGAGGCCGCGGAACTCGCCGGCGCGCATCGAGGCG
This sequence comes from Kineococcus xinjiangensis, assembly GCF_002934625.1. Taxonomy (GTDB): domain Bacteria; phylum Actinomycetota; class Actinomycetes; order Actinomycetales; family Kineococcaceae; genus Kineococcus_A; species Kineococcus_A xinjiangensis. The sequence continues at coordinate 76,537 of NZ_PTJD01000015.1, forward strand.
ATGGTGGAGGGTTCGAGGTTCACGAACACCGTGGCCGGCTCGGTCAGGCCGGCCAGTCCGGTCAGCGCCGCCCGGAGGCACTGGGAGTCGAGGGTGCGCAGCGCGTTCCCGCCGGCGGCCCGGGCCTCGGCGAAGAGCACCGCGGGTGACGCCGCCGGCGCTCCCGGCCCGCCGCGGGCCAGCGCCTCGACCGCGACGACGGCACCGTCGCGGAGGTCGACGATCGGCTGGTAGACGGCGGAGACGGGCCAGGCGGCCACCCCCCGGCCCTCAGGCGCCGGCGGCATCCCCGTCCACACCCACCACGTCGCCCCCCGTCCTCCACGTGAGACCCCCGGCTCAGTGTGGTGGCGACCGGGGGGCGCCGCCAGGGGACGCGGGACCGCGCCGGCCGGGCGGGCTCGCCCGACCCCGAGGTGGGACCGGCCGCACGAGGGGCCGCTTGCCAGAACCCGGTCGCGCACCACTAAGGTCATCCTCACCTAACTAAGGCCGACCTGAGCGAGGACTGCGGTGCTGCGACCAGCCACCAGCCGGGGCACCGCGTGCGCCCGGGCCCTGCCGCCCGGTGCCGTGCCCGCGGACGTGCGGCGCCACCTCCTCGACCGCGCCCGGCGCGGGGAGGCGGTCAGCGGCTACGTCTACGACCCTGCGGTCGCGGCCTCCGCGGCGCGGGCCCTGCGCGCGGCCCTCCCCTCGTGGGCGTCGCTGTTCTTCGCGGTCAAGGCCAACGGCTCCCCCGCCGTCCTCGCCGCCCTCGCCGCTGCCGGCGGGGTGGACGGCTTCGAGGTGGCCTCCGCCGCCGAGGCCCGCAGCGCCGCGCAGGTGCTCACCGCCGCGGGCCGCCCGCAGCGCCTGCTCGCGGCCGGCCCCGCCAAGTCCCCCGCCCTCCTCGCCGCCCTGCTCGACACCGGCACCGAGGTCGTCCACGCCGAGAGCCCCCTGGAACTCGCCCGCCTCTCCGCGCTGGCCACCGAGCGCGGCACCACCGTCCGGGTCGGACTGCGGGTCAACCCGCGCAGCGTCGCCGTCACCGGCACCCTCGCCATGGGCGGGCGCGCCACCCCCTTCGGCATCCCCGAACCCGACGTGCCCGCCGCCGTCGGCCTCGCGCGGTCGCTGCCCGGCCTCGACCTGGCCGGCTTCCACCTCCACGCCGTCTGCGGCAACCGCGACGCCGCCGCCCACGCCGCCTACGTCGGCTGGTGCCTGGACTGGGCCGCCCGCACCGCCGCCGCCACCGGCGTGGACCTGCGCTGGCTCGACGTGGGCGGCGGCCTCGGCGTCTCCTACGACGGGCAGGACCCCCTCGACCTGGACCTGCTGGGCGACGCGCTCGCGGGCCTGCGCCCCCCGGCGGGAGTGGAGGTGGCGTTCGAGCCCGGCCGGTGGCTGGCCGCCGGCTGCGGCTGGTACGCCGCCGAGGTCGTCGACGTGAAGTCCGCCTACGGCAGCACGTTCGTCCTCCTGCGCGGCGGCATCTCCGCGTTCGCCCTGCCCGGCACGGAGGAGTTCCCCTTCCCGCTGGCGGTGCTGCCGGTGGACTCCTGGCCGACCGGGCTGCCCCGCCCCGAGGCCCGGGAGGTGCCCGTCACCGTCGCCGGTGAGCTGTGCACCCCGGAGGACGTCCTCGCCCGCGACGTCGTCGTCGGCCGGGTCCGCGCCGGCGACCTCGTGGTGTTCCCCGGAGCGGGCGCCTACGGCTGGGAGTTCGCGCTCCCCTCGTTCCTCGGCCACCCCGTCGCCACGCGCGACGTCCTCGTGCCGGATCATCCGGCACCGCACCCCCGCACCCCCGACCCCGTCCTGGAGGACGTCCGGTGACCCTCACCCTCGGCCCCACCACCACCACGGACCCCGACGGTGTCCTCGCCCGCCAGGCCGCCCGCGAGTCCGCTGCCCGCACCTACGCCCGCACGTTCCGCATCGTCCCCGTCGCCGCCTCCGGCATGACGGTCACCGGCGCCGACGGGCGCACCTACCTCGACTGCCTCTCCGGCGCGGGGACCCTCGCGCTCGGGCACAACCACCCCGTCGTCGTCGAGGCCGTCCGCCGCGTCGTCGACCGCGGCGCCCCCTGGCACGTCCTCGACATCGCCACCCCGGAGAAGGACGAGTTCACCGACGCCCTCTTCGCGGCGCTGCCGCCCGGCCTGGCCCGCGACGGCCGCGTCCACTTCTGCGGTCCCGCCGGCACCGACGCGGTCGAGGCGGCGCTGAAGCTGGTGCGCACCGCCACCGGCCGCAGCGGCGTCCTCGCCTTCACCGGCGCGTACCACGGCATGACCGCCGGGGCGCTCGCGGCCTCCGGCGGGGTCGCCGCGAAGGCGCCGATGAGCGGGGCGGCCGCCGAGGCCGTGCGCCTGCCCTACCCCTACGCCTACCGCTGCCCCTTCGGCCTCGGCGGGGACGCCACCGCGCGGGTCTCCGCGACCTACGTGGAACGCCTCCTCGACGACCCCAACGGCGGCGTCGTGGAACCCGCCGGGATGGTGCTGGAGGCCGTGCAGGGCGAGGGTGGCGTCATCCCCGCCCCGCTGGAGTGGCTGCGGCACATGCGCAGGGCCACCGCCGAGCGGGGCATCCCGCTCGTCGTCGACGAGGTGCAGACCGGCGTGGGCCGCACCGGCACGATGTGGGCGGTCGACGCCGCGGGCATCGAGCCCGACGTCCTGGTGCTGTCCAAGGCCATCGGCGGCAGCCTGCCCATGGCCGTCGTCGTCTACGCCGCCCACCTCGACACCTGGGCCCCGGGCGCCCACACCGGGACGTTCCGCGGCAACACCCTCGCGATGGCCGCCGGCGCCGCCACCCTGCGCCACGTCCTCGCCGAACGCCTGCCCGAGCGCGCCGCGGCCCTCGGGGAGCGGCTGCTGGGCGAGCTGCGCACCCTGCAGCGGCAGCACCCCTGCATCGGCGACGTCCGCGGCCGCGGCCTGATGATCGGCGTGGAACTGGTCGAGCCGGGCGCGCAGCCCGACGCCTGCGGTGCCCGACCGGCGGCCCCCGGCCTCGCCGCCGCCGTGCGGGCGGAGTGCCTGCGCCGCGGTCTGATCGTGGAGCTCGGCGGCCGCCACGACAGCGTGCTGCGTCTGCTGCCGCCGCTCGTGATGACGGACGAGGAGGCCGGTTCCGTCCTGGACCGGCTCGCGGAGGCGATCGCCGTGGCGGAGCGGGAGCACCGGGCGTGAACCGCACCGGACCCGACGTGAACCGCTCCGGCGCGAGCCTCGACGAACTCGTCGCGCTCAGCCTCGACGCGCTGGCCGCCGGCCGCGCCGCCCGACCGGGGCCCGTCCCGGCGGGCGACCCCGCCGAGGTCGCGCGGGCGGTGGACGCGGCGCTCGGCGGCGACGCCCTGCCGCAGCACGGCGTCGGGGAGGCGAGCGCCCTCACGGACCTCGTGACCGCCGTCGCCGCGGGGGCCGCGGACCCCGCCGACCCGCGTTGCGCGGCGCACCTGCACTGCCCGCCGCTGCCGGTGGCGGTGGCCGCGGACCTCGCCGCCAGCGCGCTGAACCAGTCGCTGGACTCGTGGGACCAGGCACCGGCCGCCACGGAGCTGGAGGACCGGGTCGTGCGCGCGCTCGCCGCCCTGGCGGGCTTCCCCTCCGGCACGGGCGTCGTCACCACCGGCGGCACGGCCTCCACGTACACGGCGCTGATGCTGGCCCGCGACGCCGCACCCGCCCCCGTGCGGTTCTACGCCAGCGAACTGGCGCACTTCTCCGTGGACCGGGCCGCGACCCTGCTGGGGCTGCCCGCGCCGGTGCTCGTGCCGGTCGACGCGCAGCACCGGATGGACGCGGAGTTCCTGCGCAGGACGCTGGTGGCCGCGCCCGTCGGGGAGCGTCCCGTGGTGGTGGCGACGGCGGGCACGACCGACTTCGGCAGCATCGACCCGCTGCGGCCGCTGGCGGAGGCCGCGCACGCGGCGGGCGGCTGGCTGCACGTGGACGCCGCCTACGGCGGGGGCGCGCTGTTCTCCGACGCGCTCGCGCCGCTGCTGGACGGCCTCGACCTGGCCGACAGCGTCTCCCTCGACCTGCACAAGCTCGGCTGGCAGCCGGCCGCGGCGGGCGTGCTGCTGACCCGCACCCAGGAGGCGTTCCGCCCGCTGGAGCGGCGCGCGGTGTACCTGAACCCCGCCGACGACGAGGCGGCCGGGTACACCAGCCTGCTGGGGAAGTCGCTGCGCACCACCCGGCGCGCCGACGTCCTGAAGATCGCGGTGACGTTGCGGGCGCTGGGCCGCGCCGGCCTCGGCGAGCGCGTCGACGCCTGCGCAGCCCTCGCCCGGCACGCGGCGCAGCGGGTGCGGTCCTCGCAGGCGCTGGAGCTGACGGCGGAACCGGTGCTGACGACGGTGGTGTTCCGCTACCGCCCGCAGCACCCGGACGCCGACGGGCTCAACGCCCGGCTTCGGCGGCGGCTGCTGCGGGAGGGCCGCGCGGTCGTGGGCCGCACCGAGTCCGGGGGGCGGGTGCAGCTGAAGCTCACGCTGCTCAACCCCGAGGCGACGCCCGCGGACGTGGACGCGCTGCTGGACCTCGTGGTCGAGGCCGGCGACGCGGAGCTCGCCCTGCTGGACGGGCAGGCTCAGGCATGACGCTGGTCGCGGCACCGGGGCGCGCGGCGGGGAACGGCGCGGGTGCGAGGGCGCGCACGGAGGCGCTGCACGTCCTCCTGCGCTGCTGGCTGCGCGAGACCGGCGTGGACGTCCCCGACCGGGGCACGGTGCGCCTGGACCTGCCCGCCACGGGGCGACTGCTCGACGTGGAGGTGCTGCGCCGCTCCCCCAGCGGGGCGCACGCCCTCGGCGAGTGCCGCGTCGCGGGGGCGGGCGGGCTGGACCTGGCGGAGGTCGCCGCCCTGCTGAGCGCGGAGGCCGCCGCCCGCGCGGGCCTGCCCCCGGTCCGGGCGGAGGACGCCCGCGCCCGGATCGTGGAGTCCGCGACCCGTGCGGCCGGCTACGCCGAGGCCCGGGCGTCCGACCCGGAACCCCCCGCGGGTCTGCCTGCCTGGCTCGCCGCCGAGCAGGACCTCCTGGCCGGGCACCCGTGGCACCCGATGACGAAGAGCCGCGACGGGCTGCCCGACGCCGAGGACGCCCGCTACTCCCCCGAGTCGCGGGGCCGGTTCCCGCTGCACTGGTTCGCCGTGGCGCCGTCCGTGCTCGCCACCGGCAGCACCGGGCTCGACGTGCCCGGGCTGCTGCACGGCCTGGCCGCCGGGGTGCGGGCCCCCGAGGGTTTCGTGCCGGTGCCCGCCCACCCGTGGCAGGCGGCGCGGCTGGCGGAGCGCCCGGCCGCCGCGGACCTGCTGCACCGCGGCGACCTCGTCGACCTCGGCCCGGCCGGGCCGGAGTGGTGGGCGACGTCGTCGCTGCGCACCGTGGCCCGCCCGGGCGCCGACGTCATGCTGAAGCTCAGCCTCAGGCTGCGCGTGACGAACAGCCGCCGGGAGAACGTCCGCGGCGAACTGCTGCTCGGGCAGCGCACCGCCGCGCTCGTGGAGGCGGGGCTGGGCGCCGCACTGGCCGCGGCCCACCCGGGTTTCGGCCTGGTGCTCGACCCGGCGTGGGTGGGGGTGGACTCCCCCGCCGGGCCGGTGGGCCTGGACACCGTGGTGCGGCAGCAGCCGTTCGCGCCCACCGACCGGATCGCCTGCGCCGGTGCGCTCGTCGACGCCCGACCCGACCGCGGCGCTCCGGTGGCCGCCGACCTGGTGCGGGCGCTCGCCGCCCGCCGCGCGGTGCCCGTGGCCGAGGCCGCCGCGCACTGGTACCGCCGCTGGCTGGACGCCGTGGCGCGGCCGCTGCTGTGGCTGCACGGCGCCTGGGGCGTCGGCCTGGAGGCGCACCTGCAGAACACCCTCGTCGGCCTGGACGCCGAGGGTGTCCCCGACCGCGCGTGGTACCGCGACAACCAGGGCTGGTACGTGGCCGCCTCGCACGCCGCGCGCGCCGACGTCCTGCTGCCCGGTGCCGGCGAGGGGGTTCCGCTGGTCTTCGACGACACCCTCGTCACCGACCGCGTCGTCTACTACCTCGGGGTCAACGGGCTGCTGTCGGTGGCCGCCGCCCTGGCCGGGGCGGGACTGGCCGCGGAGGAGGACCTGCTGGCCGTCCTGGTCGGTGTGCTGCGCGAGTGCGCCCGCGGCTCCGGCGCCTCGCCCGCCGCCGCCCTGCTGCTGGAGGCCGACGCCCTGCCGGTGAAGGCGAACCTCCTCACCGGCGTGGGCGGGCGGGACGAACTGGAGGGCCCCGTGGAGTCGCAGTCGGTGTACGTCGCCGTCCCCAACCCGTTGAAGGAGGTGCGCCCGTGAGGGTCCACGACCTGCTCGGCGTCGGCCTGGGCCCGTTCGGGTTGTCGCTGGCGGCGCTGGCGGACGGCGTCGACGACCTGGACGCCGTGTTCTTCGACCAGCGCCCGGAGTTCTCCTGGCACCCGGGGCTGCTGCTGGAGGGCGCGACCCTGCAGGTGCCGTTCCTCGCGGACCTCGTGACCCTCGTCGACCCGTGCAGCCGCTGGTCGTACCTGTCGTACCTGCGCGAGCGCGGGCGGCTGTTCCGGTTCTACTTCGCGGAGCGGTTCCAGGTGCCGCGGGTGGAGTACGACGACTACCTGCGCTGGGCGGCGGCCTCGATCCCCGGCTGCCGGTTCGGCACCCGGGTGGACGCGCTGGCGTGGGACGAAGCGCTCGGCGCGTTCCGCGTCACCGTCACCGACGTCCTCACGCAGCGCTCGCAGACCTGCGCCGCGCGCTCCGTGGTGCTGTCGGTGGGCACCGAACCGGTGGTGCCGCAGGCGTTCTCGGGCGTGCTCGGCAAGCGGGTCGTGCACGCCGCGGACTACCTCGGCGCCCGCCCCGCCCTACTGGAGGCCGGCTCCGTGACGGTCGTGGGCTCCGGGCAGTCGGGGGCGGAGGTCTTCCTCGACCTGCTGCGGGCGCAGCCGGAGACGGGGCAGTCGCTGCGCTGGATGACGCGCAGCCCGGCGTTCGCGCCGATGGAGTACTCCAAGCTCGGCCTGGAGCACTTCACCCCGGACTACGCGCGGTTCTTCTCGGGGCTGCCCCAGCCCACCCGCGACGGCCTCCTGCCGCAGCAGTGGCAGCTCTACAAGGGGATCAGCGCGGCCACCATCGCCGACGTCTACGACCTGCTGTACGAGCGCAGCGCCGGCGGTCGCGGCGTCGACGCCGTGCTCCAGCCGGGGGTGGCGGTGGAGGCGGCCCGTGCCGACGGGGAGGGGTACGCACTGTCCTGCCGGCACCTGCTGCAGGACGAGGTGTTCGACGTGGCGACCGACGCGGTGGTGCTGGCCACCGGCTACGCCGCGCGGCGCCCGGCGCTGCTGGAGCCGCTGCTGCCGCTGCTGGACCTCGACGAGCACGGCCGCTACCAGGTGGACTCCGACCACCGGGTGGCCCTGCGGGTGCCGGGTGCGCTGTACGTGCAGAACGCCGAGGCGCACACCCACGGCGTCGGGGCCCCGGACCTCGGCCTCGGCGCGTGGCGCAGCGCTCGGGTGCTGTCGGCGGTGACGGGCCGCGACCTCGTGGGGGTCGCGCAGGAGGGCGCCTTCACGACGTTCGGAGCGCCGTGAGCTCCTCTCCGGCGGGGCGTTCCGCGACGACGGTGCTGGCGCTGGTCGTGGCGTTCCAGCTCGTCGCGGAGACGGCCCTCACCCCGTACTACCCGGTGCTGTTCCGGGAGCTGTTCGGCGAGACCGCGCTGGGGGCGACGGGCGCGTACCTGACGGCGTGCCGGCTGGCCGGTCTGCTGGCGCTGCCGCTGTGGGGGCTGGCCGCCCGTCGCTGGTCCCTGCCGCGGCTGCTGGTGGTGGGCCTGCTGGGTTCGGCGGTGTTCGACCTGGGCCTCGCGCTCGCGCCGACGCTGCCGGTGTTCACGGCCCTGTCGGCCGGGGTCGTGGCCACGGGCAGTTCCCTGGTCCTGGCGTACCCGGCGCTCGTGGCGGTGGCGGACCGGCGCCTCGGCGGCAGGGGCCGCAACCCGCGGATCGGGGCGCTGGTGACGTACGCGGCGGTGTTCCACGTGGCGTCGGTGCTGGCGACGGGCGTCGGTGCGGCGGTCGTGGCGATGCCCGAGCCGCGCCTCGGCCTCGCCGCGTTCGCCGTGGTGGACGTCGCGCTGGCGCTGGCGGTGCGGCGGGCGGTGGCTGGCCGCGGGCCGGTCGTAGCCGGTGCCGAGCCGCACTCCCCCGGCCCCGCCCCTGCCGCTCCTGCCTCCGCCACTGCCTCCGCGCCTGCCCGGCGGCGGCTGCTGCGCCCGCTGCTGCTCGTCGCGCTGCTGGCGGTGCTCACCGACCTCGGCACGTCCGTGGGGCGGCCGTTCTTCACGGAGCTGGTCCTCGCCGGGGGCGGTTCCCTCGGGGAGGCGGCGGTGCTGTTCCTGCTGCCGTCGGCCGCGGCGCTGGCGGTGCTGCCGTTCGCGCCGCGCCTGGCCGCCGCGCTGCCGCGCGCGCTGCTGCCGCTGGCTGCGGGCACGGCCGCCGCCGGGCTGCTCGTGCAGGCCGCGGCGGGGCCGGGGGCGGCGCTGCCCGCCGGGCGGCTGCTGCTCGGCGCCGGGCTGGGGCTGCTGGCGGTGGCGCTGGACGAGCGGGTGTTCGCGGCGGCGGGGACGACCGGTCCCGGGTTCACCGCGGTGGAGACGGCCCGCTCCGCCGCGCTGCTGGCCGCGCCGGTCCTGGCCACGGCCACCGCCGCGGTGGCGCTGCCCGCGCCCCTCGCCCTCGGCGCCGCGCTGCTCGCCGCGACGGCGCTGCTCGCCGCCCTGCCCGCCCGCAGCGCCCGTCCCGTCCCCGTCCCTGCTCCTGCTCCTGCTCCTGCTCCTGCTCCTGCTCCTGCTCCTGCTCCTGCTCCTGCTCCTGCTCCTGACGACCTGGAGAACCACCGTGACCTCGACCCCGTCCGCTGACGCACCCACCGCCCGGTCCAGCACCGGCGCGCCCGCCGCCGTCTGGCGCGCCGCCGGTCGCGCCCTCGTGGCCAAGGCGCTCGCCGAGCTGGCCTACGAGGAACTGCTCGTCCCCGTCGCGGGCACCGGAGCCGGCTCCTGGGAACTGCCCCTGCCCGGCGGCGTGACGTACCGGTTCTCCGCCCGGCGCGGGGGTTTCGGCACGTGGCGGGTGGACACCGCGTCCGTCACCCGCGAGGAGGGCGCGCGGGGTGCGGAACCGGCCGACGACCCGGTGCGCCTCGTCCTCGACGCGCGGGAGGTCCTCGGCCTCGACGGGCCCACGGCCGCGGAGGTGGTGCGCGAGCTGACCGCCACCCACGCCGCCGACGCGCGCATCCTCGCCACCGCACCGGCGGCCACCGAGCTCGCGGATCTGGGCTACGCCGAGCTGGAGCAGCACCTCACCGGCCACCCGGTGCTGCTGCTGAACAAGGGCCGGCTGGGTTTCGCCGCCGACGACCTCGACGCCTACTCCCCCGAGGCGCGGGCCGAGGTGCGGCTGCGCTGGTACGCCGCGTCCCCGCAGATCGCCTCCTACCAGGCCGTCCCGGGCCTGGACCGGCACCGGCTGCTGCGCGAGGAGCTCGGCGCCGACGTCGTGGCGGAGTTCGCCGCGCGCCTGGCCGCGCAGGTCGACGACCCCGACGGCTACGCGTGGCTGCCGGTGCACCCCTACCAGGACGAGACGGTGGTGCGGACCCTGTTCGCACCGCACCTGGCCGACGGGCGCCTCGTGCCGCTCGGCGAGGCGCCCGTGGCGTACCGGCCGGTGCAGTCGGTGCGCACCCTGGTCGCCGGCGGGCACCGCGACGTCAAGACGCCCCTGCTGATGCGCAACACCCTCGTCTGGCGCGGCCTGGGCACCGAGGCCACCGCCGCCGCCCCCGACGTCAGCGACTGGCTCGGGCACCTGCACCGGCAGGACGGCGCGCTGCGCGGGACGGGCCTGGGGTTCCTGCGGGAGGTGGCGAGCGTCGTCGTGCGCCACGAGGCGTTCGAGGCGCTGCCCGACGCCCCGTACCGCTACGGCGAACTGCTGGGCGCGGTGTGGCGGGAGCCCGTCGAGGCGCACCTGCGCGCCGGGGAGCGGGCGCGGTCGCTGGCGTGCCTGCTGCACGTCGACCCCGCGGGGCGCTCCCTGCTGGCCGAGCTCGTCGCCCGCTCCGGGGAGGAGCCGCGCACCTGGCTGCGGCGGTTGTGCCGGGCGCTGCTGCCGGGGCTGCTGCACTGCCTCACCGAGCACGGGGTGGCGTTCTGCCCGCACGGGGAGAACACGGTCGTGGTGTTCTCCACCGGCGCGGACGGCGGCCGCCCGGACGTGCCGGTGCGGGTGCTGGTGAAGGACTTCGCCGAGGACGTGAACCTGCTGCCCGGCCGCACCTACCCGGGGCTGCCGGAGCGCGCCGACGCGGTGCTGGTGCGCTGGCCACGGGAGGAACTGGCCCACAGCATCGTCTCCGCGGTCTTCGCCGGGCACTTCCGGTTCCTGGCAGGGGTCGCGGCGGAGCACCTGGGCGTCGCGGAGGAGGAGTTCTGGGCGCTGGTGCGCGACGAGCTGCTGGAGTGGCGCGCGAACCACCCGGACCTCGCCGGGGAGTTCGACGAGCTGGGGCTGCTCGCGCCGGAGGTCGAGCGGATCGCCCTCAACCGGGAGCACCTCACCGGCGGCGGGTTCCACGACCGCGCCGAGCGCGACGCGGCCCCGGACGTCGTGCACGGCACCGCGCCGAACCCGGTGGCCGCAGGCGTCCTGGCGGTGCCGTCGTGCTGAGCCCGGGGCTGACCGTGGAGGGCCTGCGCGCCGCCGTCGAGTCGGGCGAGGTCGACGAGGTGGTGCTCGCCCTGCCGGACCTGGCGGGCAGGTTGCAGGGGACCCGGCTGGCGGCGCGGCACTTCCTCGACGAGGTGGTGCACCGCGGGTTCGGGGCGTGCACGTACCTGCTGACGACCGACGTGGACATGGCGGTCACGGCGCGCTCGGCGGAGCTGGACCCGGAGGGCACCGGCTTCGGGGACATGGTGCTGGCGCCGGACCTGGCCACGCTGCGGCCGCTGCCGTGGGACCCGGGCACCGTGCTCGTCCTCGCCGACGCGCTGCACCCCGACGGCACCCCCGTCACCGTCGCCCCCCGGCAGGCGCTGCGCGCGCAGGTGGAGGCGCTCGCCGGGCACGGCCTCGTCCCCTTCGCGGGGGTGGAGCTGGAGTTCCGGGTGTTCGCGCAGTCCTACGCGCAGGCCGCCGCGGCGGGCTGGCGCGACCTGACACCGGGCACGCGCGGCGGGGTCGACTACGCCCTCGTCGGTCTGGAGGGCATGGCGGCCCTCACCCGGCGGCTGCGGCGGGAGATGTCGGCGGCGGGGCTGCGGCTGGAGTCGGCGCGCGGGGAGTGCGCCCCGGGGCAGTACGAGATCGTCTTCCGCTACGACGAGGCGCTGGCCGCGGCCGACGCGGCGGCGTTCTACAGGACGGGCGCGAAGCAGATCGCCGCCGCGGAGGGCATGGCGCTGACGTTCATGCCGAAGTTCGACCGGCACGAGGGGAACTCCTGCCACCTGCACGTCAGCCTGCGCGGCGCGGACGGTGCGGCGGTGCTGGCCGGCGACGGCCGGTACGGGGAGTCGGAGCTGATGCGGCGGGTGCTGGCGGGGCAGCTCGCGAGCCTGCGGGAGCTGACGCTGCTGTTCGCGCCGACCGTCAACGCGTACAAGCGCCTGCGGCCGGGGGCGTTCGCGCCGACGCAGGTGGCGTGGGGGCCGGACAACCGGCTGGCGGCGCTGCGGCTGGTGGGTTCCGGGGCGTCGCTGCGCCTGGAGCACCGCGTGCCCGGCGGGGACGCCGACCCGCACCTGGCGCTGGCGGGGGTGCTGCTGGCGGCCCGGCACGGGATCGAGTCGGACCTGCCGCTGCCGGAGCCGGTGCGCGGCGCCCCGGAGGCGCAGGCCGCGCGGCTGCCCGCCTCGCTGGGCGAGGCGGCCGACCTGCTGGAGGGCAGCGAGGTGGCGCGCAAGGGGCTGGGCGACGCGCTGGTGGACGCGCTGGTGTCGGCGGCGCGCGCGGAGGTGGAGGCGCACGCCGGCGAGGTCACGGACGTGGAGCGGGCGCGGGGCTTCGAGCGTCGCTGACGGCGGCTGCGCGCCGCCCCGCGCGGACCCCGCGAATCAGTCCCCCGCGGCGGCCCGCACCTGCGCGGCGACCTCCCGCAGGCACCAGCGGCGGAAGTCGGCGTTCTCGGCCAGCCCCTCCGCCTCCGGCAGCACCCCCGCCCCGTGCAGGCGCACGGCCTCGTCCAGGGCGTCGCTCAGCTCCTCGGCGGCGTCGGCGTCGGCGGGGTCCAGGTCGAGCTCGAGGTCCACCACGTCGAGGTGGTCGGCGACGGCGTGCAGGGCCTGGTGCCGCAGCTGGGAGCGCAGGTCCTCGGCCGCGCGGGCGGCGGCGTCCAGGCGCCTCGCGAAGCGCACCTGCTCCGCAAGCCGGGGGGAGGCGCTCAGCTGGGAGGCGTCCCCGAGCAGGAGGAGCTGCAGCTCCCGCAGCAGGTCCTCGCCGTTGGCCCGGGAGGCCAGCAGCGGGGCGGTGGCCACCCCCGGCAGGAGCACGTGCACGCGCGCCGCACCGCCGCCGGGCGCCGTCGCGGCCGCGTCGGCGTTGGCCTCCTCCAGCGCGGCCCACATCTCCAGCAGGTCCTCCGGCGACGGCTCCTCCATCGCGGTGGTGGACCCGGCGCGGACCTCGAACCACACCGTCTTGCCGTCGGGGTCGGGCTCCGCGCCCCAGCGCACCGCGAGGGCGTCGACGAGGATCAGCCCGCGCCCGCTGACGGCGGTGCCGGACAGCAGCCCGGGGCTGGGCAGCACGGGGCAGCCGTCGTGGACCTCGACCCGCGCGCCGGTCCCCTCCGGCCCGGCGGGGCGCACCCGCACCACCAGGGGGGTGCGGGCGTGGATCACCACGTTGGTCACGAGCTCCGTGACGGCCAGCTCGGCGTCGTCGACGACGTCCTCGAGGCCCATCCTCCTCAGGGCCTCGACGACGAAGCTGCGCGCGGGGGCGACGGAGGCCGCCTCCCCGGGCAGCTGCAGCTCCTCGGGCAGGGCAGGGCAGCGGACGGGCACCCCTCCAGATTGGCACGCCCGGCGCCGCGGCACCGCCCTGGCGGCTCCCCCGGCGGGGACCGCGACACCGACGTACCCTCGCGGGCGGGCCGTCGCCGGCCCCCCGACCCCGCTCCCGAGGAGGACCCGTGCCCGACCGACCCGTGCCCGCCTGGGTGGGGCGCGCGCTCCGCACGATCGGGAGCTGGGGCGGCGCCGCGCCGGACGCCGGGACGGGCCTGGCCCCCGACGGCGCCGGCACCGGGCCGGTGCGCCCGCCGTCGGTCCCGGCGCCGCGCTCCACCCCGTCCCACCGGGTGGACCTGCGCGCCCTGGAGGGCTTCGACACCCTCCTGCCCGTCGTGGACTGCCGCCTCTACGAGGGCGGGCGCGCCGTGCCCGTCGAGCACCTCGGGAAGGCGCTGCGGGAGGCGGAGCGGCGCGGCGGGTTCGTGTGGATCGGCCTGCACGGACCGACCGCCGCCGACGTGGAGCGCCTCGCCGGCCCCTTCGGCCTGCCGCCGGCCGCCGTCGCCGACGCCACCGAGGCCCACCAGCGCCCCAAGCTCCAGGAGTACCCCGGCACGACCTTCGCCGTCGTCAAGCCGGTGCGCTACGTCGACTCCGAGGAGGTCGTCGACGTCAGCGAGGTCGCCGTCTTCCTCGGCCCCACCTTCGTCATCACGGTCCGGCACGGGGAGTCCCGCATCCCCTCGCGGGTGCGCGCCGAGCTCGACGCCGATCCCGCGCTCGGCCTGCGCGGCCCCGCGGTGGTGCTGGAGCGGATCGTGGAGCTCGCCGTCGCGGAGTACGGCGGAGTCGTCGACGCCATCGCCGTCGACGTCGACGAGATCGAGGAGCAGGTCTTCAGCGGCGACACCGCCGACCACGCCCAGCGCATCTACAAGCTCAAGCGCGAGGTGCTGGAGTTCAAGCGCGCCGTCGCCCCGTTCGCCGGGCCGGTGCAGCGGCTGGCGGAGGCGTCGGCACCGGACGAGCGGGGCGAGCCCGGGCTCCAGGACGCCCAGGAGGACCTGCTGCGGGCGGCCGAGGCCATCGAGGGCTACGACACCCTCCTGACCGACGTCCTGCAGGCGCACCTGGCCCAGGTGGGCGTCCAGCAGAACCGGGTGGCGGTGCGGCAGAACGAGGACATGCGGAAGATCTCCGCGTGGGCGGCGATCGCCCTGGTGCCCACGGCGATCGCGGGGATCTACGGGATGAACTTCGAGAACATGCCGGAGCTGGGGACCCGCTACGGCTACTTCGTGGTCCTCGCGGTCATCGTCGTCGTCTGCGTCGCGCTGTACGCGCTGTTCCGCCGCCGCGGCTGGCTCTGAGGCCCGACGCTCAGCGGCGCGGCAGCAGCAGGGACGGCGCGGAGTCGGGGCGGCGGCCGGCGTCGAAGATGGCGGGGTTGTGGATGACGACGAGGTCGTCCGGCGACCCGACGACGTCGGTGTCCTTGTTGTCGTAGTCGAACCGGCTCAGGACGTGGCGCATCGCCTCGATGCGGGCGCGCTTCTTGTCGTTGCTCTTCACCACCGTCCACGGCGTCTCGTCCGTGTCGGTGTAGTAGAACATCGCCTCCTTCGCGGCGGTGTAGTCGTCCCAGAGGTCGAGGCTGGCGATGTCCATGGGGCTGAGCTTCCACTGCCGCACGGGGTCCGTCTGCCGGTTGACGAAGCGGGTGCGCTGCTCGGCGCGGGAGACGGAGAACCAGAACTTCACCAGGTGGATGCCGTCCTCGACGAGCATCCGCTCCAGCGCGGGCGCCTGCCGCATGAACCGCTCGTACTCCTCCTGGGTGCAGAAACCCATGACCCGCTCGACGCCGGCGCGGTTGTACCAGGAGCGGTCGAACATCACGATCTCGCCGCGGCTGGGGAAGTGCTGGACGTAGCGCTGGAAGTACCACTGCCCGGCCTCGAGCTCGCTGGGCTTCTCCAGGGCGACGACCCGTGCTCCACGGGGGTTGAGGTGCTCGGTGAACCTCTTGATGGTCCCGCCCTTGCCTGCGGCGTCACGGCCCTCGAACAGGATCACCATCCGCTCACCGCTGCGCTTGATCCAGTTCTGCAGCTTCAGCAGTTCGATCTGCAGGAGGTACTTCGTGCGGTCGTACTCCTTGCGCGACATCTTGCGGTCGTAGGGGTACTCCTCGCGCCAGGTCTCCTCCGGTGCCCCGTCCGGCTCGAGCCGAACCGCGTGGGTCTCCTCGTGCAGCACCTGGTGTCCTCCCCCGTTCCACCCGGCGCGGCCGGATCCACGTCGGGGCTGCCCGCCATCATGCCCGCGCACCTGCGGCGGGGCATCCGGACGGCGTGGCATCCGGACGGCGGGCGGGGCGCTGCGGCGGGACACTGCGTCCGTGACCGGGAACCCCGTGACCCCGGACGGCCGCTACCTCGTGGTGCGCGGGCGCCTGTGGCGGTGCGCGAACCCCGCCCTCCCCCCGGCGGAGCGGGACGCCCTCGTGCACGAGCTGATGGCCGCGCGACGGGCGAAGGGCGCCGCGATGCGCGCCGGGGACGCTGCGGGGCGGGAGACCGCGAGGGCGCGGGTGGACGCCGCCAAGCACGCGCTCGGCGAGCGGGGACCCGTGTGGTGGACCGACGGCGCCGCCGACCTGAACCGCCACCTGGTGCGGAACTCGCCCTACGCGCACTGGTACGAGCAGTGGCTCGCGGGCGGGGAGCCGGCGGGGTGAGGGCCGGGCGGGACGCTCAGGGCGCCTCGGTGAGCTCGAGCAGCAGCGCGTCGAGGTCGGGCACGGTCATCCGGAACCGCGCGCGCACCGAACCGCTCACGCGCTGCCGGATCGGGCGGAGGTCGAGTTCGGCCAGCGGGCCGTGCGCCGCGGCCTGGGCGCTCAGGGCGGCGGGGAACGACTCCTCGGCGGCCCACGTGCGGCCGTCGGTGGCGTCGGAGAGGTCGACGAGCTCGGTGAGGGTGCAGCCCAGCGCCGCGGCGTACTCCTCGGCGCGGCGCAGGGCGTCGTGGACGGCCGCGGCCCGGGCGCGGCGCTGGACGGGGCCGGCGGGCCGCAGGCGCCAGGACGGCCCGGAGAAGCTGAGCTCGCGGACGTCGCCGAGGACGGTCAGCACGTCGGGGAGGAGCGCGAACTCGCCGACCTCCACGGACAGCTGCGCGGTCGCGTCGAACCACGGCGGCCGGCGGCCCGGGCGGTCCTCGTAGCGGGGGTGCACCCCGACGCCACCCGTCTCCACGTCGACGCCGTCGCCCAGCCCGACGAGGGCGCTCCAGGTGCGCTTGTGCAGGTCGGCGACGTCGCGCAGGACGTCGGCGCGGTCCCGGCCCGTGGCGGTGAGGGTCACGGCGAAGACGGCGAGCTCGGGCTCGGCCTCCACCGTCGCCTCACCCTGCACCGTGACCGTCGGGCCGTGGCCTGGCACGGGCACCTCCACTCGTTCGGGCCGACGCGCTGCACCTGCCCTCCGATCCTGGCACCGCGGCGGGGGTTCCGTCCCGCCGGAGCGCGACCGCCCCTCCCCCGAACGGCCCAGCGACGGCCACGGGAACCCGGGACCGCGGTCACGGGGCGTGCGCCGGGCGGGTGCTCCGGTCACCGGATGGGAGCAACCGGGGCATCCGGCTCCGGCGGCCCGGAGCCCGGCGGCATCATCCTCGGAGCGCACGTCCGCCACCGAGGGAGTTCCGCATGGGCCGCAAGGGCCGTCTCGCCGTCTGGGTCTCCGCCGGCTGCGCCGTGCTCGCCGCCGCGGCCAGCCCCGTCGGCGCGTCCGCCACCTCGGCACCGGTCGTCCCCGGCGGCACCCGGGTGGCCGCGCCCGCCCCCGCTGCGGCGCCGCAGGAGGGCGCCGCCGTGCAGCGCGGTGCCCGCCGGGCCGCGCCCACCGGGGAGCGGGTGGAGGCACGGCCCGCCTCCGGGTCCGCGGAGTACAGCTACGACGGGCAGACCTTCACGGTGCGGGGCGCCATCCTCGAGCGCTACCTCGCCGAGGGCGCCGAGCACGGGGCGCTCGGCCGGCCGGTCACCAGCGAGGTCGTCCTGCCGGGAGGCGCGTTCACGCACTTCCAGAACGGGTCCGTCTACTGGTCACCCACCGGCGGTGCGCGGGTCGTCAGGGGCTCCGTCCGCGACCTGTGGGAGGCCCACGGGTGGGAGACGTCCTTCCTCGACTACCCGGTCTCCGAGGAGGGTCCCGCCGGCGGCGGTGCGGTGCAGCGGTTCCGGGGCGGCGACGTGTACTGGAGCCCCGCGACGGGCCCGCAGTTCCTGCGCGGCGCGATCCTCCAGCGCTACCTCGCCGCCGGCGCCGAGACCGGGCCCCTCGGGTTCCCCGTCACCAGCGAGGTCGGCCTGCGCGCCGGGGCGTTCACCTCCTTCCAGAACGGCGCCGTCTACTGGTCCCCGCGCTCCGGGGCCCACGTCGTGCAGGGCCGCATCCTCGGCGCCTGGGCCGGGCTGGGCTGGGAGAGCAGCGGGTTCGGCTACCCGACGTCCGGCGAGCGCCCCGTCGCGGGCGGCGTCGTGCAGGACTTCGAGGGTGGGCAGATCACCCACCTGCACGACGGGGACGTCGTCCGGCTGCACCACCGCTGACCGGCCCGGCGGCGGGGCCGTCCGCCGCCCGCGGTTCACCCGGGTCTGCTAGGAGTGGGCGCCCAGCCCGCGACCGGAGGAGACCGACGATGACGACCCTGGGCGCCGTGTTCCTGCCCCAGCTCCCGCCGGAGCGGCTGCGCGCCGTGGCCGGGGCCGCCGACGCGGCCGGGCTGGAGGAGCTGTGGCTGTGGGAGGACTGCTTCCTGGAGAGCGGCATCGCCCCGGCCGCCGCCGCCCTGGCGTGGACGGAGCGGCTGTCCGTGGGCATCGGCCTGCTGCCCGTCCCGCTGCGCAACGTCGCGCTGACCGCGATGGAGCTGGCGACGCTGCACCGGATGTTCCCCGGCCGCCTCCACGCAGGCCTCGGCCACGGGGTGCAGGACTGGATGGGGCAGGTGGGCGCCCGAGTGGAGTCCCCGCTGACGCTGCTGCGCGAGCACGTCACCGCCCTGCGCTCCCTGCTGTCCGGGGAGGAGACCAGCACCTCCGGCCGCTACGTCCACCTGGACCGGGTGCGGCTCGGCTGGCCGCCGGCCTCCGCGCCCGCCCTCCACGTCGGCGGGCAGGGGCCGCGCACGCTGCGGCTGTGCGGGGAGGTCGGCGACGGCACCCTCCTCACCTCCGAGCTGGGCCCCGAGGGGATCCGGCGGGCCTGCGCGCTGGTCGAGGAGGGCCGCCGCGCCGCGGGAGCCACCGGCGCGCACCGGATCACCGTGCAGCTGCTGACCGCCACCGGCCCCGGCGCCGCCGAGCGGCTGGCGGGGTCGATGCGCTCCTGGGGCATCGACCCCGCCTCCGGCGCGGGGATCGCCGGGGACGCGGAGGCCGTCGCCGACGCGGTGCGGGCGTGCACCGGGGCCGGTGCCGACGCGGTCGTGCTGCAGCCCACCGCCGACGACCCGGACCCGGCGGGCTTCGTGCGCTTCGCCGCCGAGGAGGTCCGCCCGCTGCTGGGCTGACCCCGCTCCTGGAGCGGGCCACGGGAGCAGGCCACAGGAACGGGCCACGGGAACGGGCTCGGGGAGTCCACGCAGGTGGGAACCTCCTGGTGTGCCCAGGTGCCTTCAGGGGGTGTGATGCTGCACTTCCGCCCCCGCTCCCGGCCCGAGGAACCCGACCAGGGGCCACCGGGCTTCGCCGACTTCGCCACCGCCCGCTACCCGGCGCTGGTCCGCCTCGGCACCCTGCTCAGCGGGGACGCCCACCACGGCGAGGACCTGGCCCAGATGGGGCTCGTCGCGGTGCTGCGCGCCTGGCCGCGACTGCACCCCGCCGGCGACCCGGAGGCGTACGCGCGGGTGGCGATGACGCGGCTGGCCGCGCGGGCGGGCCGGCGGCGCTGGCGGGGGGAGGTCCCCACCGCGACCCTGCCGGACACCTCCCCCGCGGCGCGCCCGGACGCCGACGCGGCCCTGGACGCCCAGCGGCTGCTCGCTGCCCTCCCCGCGCCCCAGCGCCTCGTGCTGGTGCTGCGCTTCTGGCTGGACCTGAGCGAGGCGGACACCGCCGAGGCCCTGGGCTGCTCCGTGGGCACGGTGAAGTCCCGCACCTCCCGGGCGCTGGGGCGGCTGCGCACAGACGCCACCGCGGGCGACGGGAACCCCGTCGCGACCGCCCCCACCCGTCGCGACGCCGGGATCCTCCCCGGGAGCGGAGCCGCACGATGAACCCCACCACGGATCCCACCACGGACCCCGCGAAGGACTCCGTCCGGGAACTCCTCGAGACCGCCGCGCGCGCCGCCCCGCGCGAGCACGACCCCGTCGCGGTGGTGCTGCGCCGCCACCGCCGCGACCGCCACCGCACCGCGGCCGTCGCCGCCGCCGGGGCCCTGGCCGCGGCGTGCGCGGTGGGCATCGCCGTCGTGGCCCTGCCCGGGCCCGGGGCGGCGCCGCCGCTCACCCCCGGGGCGACGCAGGCACCGCCGGCGTCGCAGCAGCCCCCCGCACCGGAGTGGACGCCGCCGCCGCTGCGGGTCAGCGAGCGGGGCCTCAACGGCGTGGAGGTCACCGCGCCCGGGTACGGCGCCGCCAGCAGCGACGTCGCCGAGCAGTGCCCCGTGCCCGGGACGGTGACCGTCTCGACGGCCCCCGCCTCCCGGACGTGGTGCGAGAGCGGCCCGGGCGCCGTGGTCCAGCCGATCAGCCGCCGCGACTGGCAGACCGGCTACCCGGCGAGCCCGGGCCTGCAGCTCGTCGACGGCGTCCCCGCCTTCGTGAGCACCTTCACCGGCGAGGTGGGAGGGCAGTGGATCGTCCTGCCCACCCGCGGGGTGCAGGTGCTCGTCACCGGCGACGAGGAGGAGCAGGCGCACCTGCTGGACAGCCTGCGCATCGCCGCGGACCCCGGCGAGCGGAGCGCACCGGCCCGCGCCAGCCGCGCTGACCTCGCCCTCGCCACACTCACCCCCGTCTCCGGGGACGGGGGCGGGCAGTCGCAGGACCCGGAGCTGCTGCGGCAGCTCGCCGCGGTCGTCGACGCCGCACCCGCCGCGGACGGGGACGCCGCCTGCCTGCCCGCGCCGGGCGACTTCGCGCAGGTCGACCTGCAGACCACCCCGGACGCCGACCCCCGCACGGGCCCCGTGGACGAGTACACCTACCTCGCCCTCGACCTCACCGGCGCCTGCGACGTCGTCTTCTCCAGCACCGGCGCCGTGCTGCAGCCGGACCGGACGCTGCTCGGCCCGCTGCTGGAGCGGCTGCGGGAGAGCGAGGACTGGATCTGACCCGGGCCGGCCCGAACTGACCCGGGCTGCCCCGGAGTACGGCGTTCGGTCGCCACCGGGTCCGCGGCGGTGGTAGGCACGGGGGCGGAGGGGTTGCGCCCCTCCGTGCAGGCGAGGACCGGCGCAGCGCCGGCAGCAGGAAGGGGACGGCCGTGCGACGACGCACGTTGCTCGGGGCGATGTCCGGCGGGGTGCTGCTGGGCGCCGCGGGACTCACGGGTGCGGTGCTGCCGCGGCGGCTCGGGACCGGTCCGCTGCCCGGCCTGCTCACCGACGCGAGCTGGCGGGTCACCGAGGACGCCGCGGACGCCGGTCCCCGCGCGGAGGCCCGCTGGCTGGCCGCGGGGCGGATCCCCGGGGAGGGCACCCGCTGGGAGGACATGGTCCGCTGGGCCCTCGTCGACCTGCGGCAGCTGCTGCAGCCCAGCGGTGCCGGCGGGCTGCTCCCCCGCACGTTCCTCGCCGGCCCCGACACGAAGTGGCGCTACTCGTGGCCGCGGGACTGCGCCTTCGCCGCGGTGGCGCTGTCCCGCACCGGCCACCGGCAGGAGGCGCTGACGATCCTGGAGTTCCTCGCCACGGTGCAGCGCCCCGACGGCGGGTTCGAGGCGCGCTACCTCCCCGACGGCAGCACCCCCGACGCCCGCGAGCCGCAGTCCGACGGGGCCGGCTGGGCGCTGTGGGCGCTGGCGGAGGTGCTGGCCGACGCGGGCGGCGGGACGCAGGCGCTGCGGGAGCTGCGGGCCGGGCCGCTGGGCACGCCGATGCGGCCGCTGCTGGATCGCGCCACCGGCTCCGCCCTCGCCCTCACCGGTCACGGGCGGCGGCTGCCACCGGTGTCGTCGGACTACTGGGAGCGGCAGGAGTGGCGCCTCACCCTCGGGACGGTGGCCCCGCTGCTGGCCGGGCTGCGCGCCGCGGCCCGCACGCACCGCCTGCTGGGCGCGCGGCGCACCGCGGCGGAGGTCGCGGCCGCCGCGGACCGCCTGGAGCACGCCGTGCACGCCGCCTTCGCGGACGGCGGGTACCAGCGCTACGCGAGTTCGGGCGGGCGCGACGCCGCGGTGTGCTTCCTGATGCCGCCGTTCACCGTGAGCGCCCGCGAGGAGGTCGTGCGGGCCTGGCGCGGCTACCAGCGCGAGGCGATCCGTCCCGCCGGTGGTCTCGCCCCCGGGGCCGGGTGGAGGCAGGACGGGATCTCCTGGACGCCGGAGGTCGCGCTGGTCGCCTACGCCGCGGCGGCCTCGGGCGACGGGGAGACAGCACGGCGCTGGCTGGAGTGGCTGGACGCCCACCGCGTCGAGTGGGGCAGCCTGCCGGAGAAGGTGCTGCCCGACGGGTCCCCGGCGGGCCCGGCGCCGCTGGGGTGGACGGCTGCGACGGTGGTGCTCACGGTGAACCTGCTGGAGCGCGGGCGCGGAAGGGCCTGAGGTCCTCCCGACCGCGCGGCCGCCCCGTCCAGTCCCCCGAGCACTGCCGTCCCGACGGCGGGAGGATGGAGCGTGGACAGCTACCGGATCGCGACGTTCAACGTGGAGAACCTGCTGCACCCGGGCGCGTTCTTCCACGGCCGCGGGGACTCCGCGCCGTACCCGGAGGAACTGTTCGCCGACAAGGTCCGCTGGATCGGCTCGCTGCTCGACGAGGGCCGGGTCGACCTCGTCGGCTTCCAGGAGGTGTTCAGCTTCACCGCCCTGCAACGGGCCGTGGCCGCCGGCACCCACCTGCGCGGGGCGTCGGTCCACGCCCCCGGCATCGAGCAGGGCGAGAACCTCACCGTGCGGGAGGACGGGGCGGTGGAGGCGGAGGGCCCGAACGTCGCGCTCGCCACCCGGTTCCCGGTGCTGTCCTGCGAGGCGGTCGGCGACTTCCCCACCGGGATGCACGTCCCCGTGCACCTGGTGCGGGCCGGGGACGACGACAGCGAGGCCGCCACCCGGTTCCGGCGGCCGGTGCTGCGCGCCCGGGTCCTGCTGCCCGGCGACGTGCCGGCCACGGTGTTCGTGGCGCACCTGAAGTCCAAGCGCCCGAAGTTCGTCTCCGACGAGGACCCCGCCGACCCGCTCGCACAGGCCACCGGCCGCGTCCGCTCGCTGGTGGTGCGGGCGGTGGAGGCGCTCGCGCTGCGGGCGATGGTGGTGTCGGTGCTCGACGGTCCCGACGGCGAGCGCGGGGAACCGGTGATCCTGCTCGGCGACCTCAACGACGACCTGCCCGCGGTCTCCACGCAGGTGGTGGCCGGTGAGGAACCCCGCCGGTACCTGTCGGCGGAGCGGAAGCTGGCCACCCGGGACACCCAGCTCTACAGCGTCCACGACATCCAGTCCACGCGCAGCTTCCGCGACGTGGGGTTCACCCACATCCACGAGGGCCGCTACGAACTGCTCGACCACATCTTCGTCAGCCAGGAGTTCCTCGCCCAGTTTCCGGACCGGGTCGGGGAGGTGGTCAGCACCCGGGTGTTCAACGACCACCTGCAGGACGAGCGGTGGACCGCGGCGCGGGCGCGCGGGGCGGTGCTCGTCGACGGGGAGCCGCGCTGGCTGCCGTCGGCGCGCTCCGACCACGGGATGCCCGTCACGGAGATCGTCGTACCCGGATCCGCCGGACCGGAACCCGCTGGGCGGCAGGACGCCGGGGCTGCGGTCAGAACTTCCCCGGCGCCACCTGGAACACCGTGAGCCCGATGGCGCGCCAGGCGTCCACGACGCTCTGGCGGTCGTCGAACACGGCGAGGACGTCGCACCCGGGCTCGATGTGCTTGCGGTAGAGCTGCACCTTCACGACGTGGTCGGGACGGCGGGCAGCCGGCTCCCTCCCGCAGGGTCGCACCCCCGGCCGCGAACCGCACCGGCCGGCAGGGTTCGCCCGGCCTCGCGGGACATCACCGCGAGCCGGCGGCGGCCCTCAGCCCTGCGGCGACCACACGTAGGGCGTCGTCGTGGTGAGGGCGACCATCCCGAACCCCTCCAGCAGCGGGCGGCTCTCGTCGGAGGCGTCCACCTGCAGCCAGCGGACGCCGCGGGTGGCCGCGAGCCGGGCCCGCACCGCGACGAGCGAGCGGTAGAGCCCCCGGCGCCGCCACGCGGGCAGGGTGGACCCGCCGCACAGCCCGGCGAACCCCGTGGCCGGCATCTCCACCAGCCACGCCGCGGAGACCACCTCGGGCTCGTCCCCGCCGAGGGTCTCGGCGACGAACACCGACACCCGGGAGGGCTCGACGGCGCAGTGGGCGGTGAGTTCCCGGGCGAGCCAGCCCCAGTCCTCCCCCCACACCGCCGTCTCCATCGCGGCGATCCGCTCCATGTCCGCCGGGTCGCGGACCTGCCGCACCCCCACCCCCTCGGGCAGCTCCACCGGGAGCGCCGCCAGTTCCTCGACGAGCCCGACCATGACGGTCTCCTGCGCCTCGGGACGGAAACCCGCGCGCTGCAGGCGCTCCGGCAGGTCGGCGGGGCGGTCGTGGCCGCGCAGCTTCCACTCCACGGCCTCCCCGCGCGCAGCGAACGCGTCGCGCTGGCGGGCGATGAACTCGTCGGCCTCCGCCCCGTCCCTGCGCAGGTCCGGCGGCGTGCAGAGGTAGCCGCGGTGCCCGGAGAAGACGCGCAGCACCGGGTCGTCCACCTCGAACCGGGTCCCCGGCGGGAAGGTCTCCACCTCGGCGGGGCGGTAGAGGGCGTCGTAGGCGGCGAGGAGCTCGGCGGTGTCGGGCACGCGGGCAGGGTAGCCGCGCAGGGCCGGCGCGGCAGGAGGAACGCACCCCCTCCCGCCCGGGCCGCGGGGTGGCGCCGCTAACCCTCCCGGAGGTACTGGTCCGCCCACGCGCTGATGATCCGGGCGGCCCGCCGCGCCTGCCCCGGCGCGAGGAGGAGGTGGTCGGAACCCTCCAGCGCCACGAAGCTGCGCGGATGGCGCGCGGCCCTGAAGATCTCGCTGGCGTTGTCGATGCTCACGGTGGTGTCCGTCGGGGAGTGCATCACCAGCAGCGGCATCCCGAGTTCCCCGATCCGGTGCCGCAGGTCGGCGCGGCGGACGTCCTCGACGAACGACCGCTTCAGCGTGAGCGCCCGCCCGCCCACCATCCACTCGGCGTGCCCGTCGGCCATCACCCGGTCCAGCAGCGCGTCGTAGTGCTGCTCCACGTGCCGGGGTTCCGAGGGCGCCCCGATGCTGGCCACCGCCCGCAGGCCGGGAACGTCGCCCGCTGCCGCGATGACGGCCGCACCGCCGAAGGAGTGCCCCACCAGGAGTTCGACCGGGCTGCCGCGCTCCGCCATGAACTCCGTGGCCCGGACGGTGTCGGCGACCTTGTGCGTGAACGAGCCGTCGCCCCAGTCGCCCTCGGAGTCGCCGAGGCCGAGGTTGTCGAAGCGGAGCATCCCGATGCCCTCGGCGGCCAGGCCCTTGCAGATCCGCGCCGCGGCCGGGGAGTCCTTCCCGAGGGTGAACCCGTGGGCGAACACGCCCCAGCCGCGCACCTCCCCCTCGGGCAGGTCGAGCAGCCCCGCGAGCCGCGGGCCCGCCGTGCTGCCGAACGAGACGCGCTCTGCCATGGAGTCCCCCTGTCACCGCCGGAAACAGCCGGTCAACCCTCTCACGGCGGGGCGCCGGTCGCCGGGTGGGCGGCGGGGTGCCCGTCCCGCCTCAGGCCCTCGCGCCCCCGCGGATCTGGGAGGTGATGCCCGGGTCGGTGATGCGGGTGTCGTCCGCCAGCAGCAGGGCCTTGGACAGGACGATCCCGAGGATGCCGTCCCCCTCGAACGGCAGGAACACCTCCCCCGGGGCCGCGGCCGACGCGGCCGGGACGATGCACAGGTACTCGTCGCCAGGGCTCATGAGGACGTTGCCCGACCCGAGGTGGATCCGGTACGTGCGCAGGTCACCGCGCACGACGAGGAACCTCTCCTCCAGCGTGCAGCGCTGCGCCACGGCCAGTCGCGGCACCAGGCGCGCCAGCAGTTCCCGCCGCGTGGCCGCCGTCGCCGACAGCTCCCCGAAGGAGTACGACCGCCAGTAGTCGCGGTAGCGCCCCTCCGGCCCGCCGTCGGACCACGCGGGGTCGTTGCCGATGCTGGCCACGCCCACGAACAGGTCCACGTCCCGCATCACCTCGCTGAGCACCAGCGGCGGCACGTCCTCCAGCGGGACGGGACCGAACGGGCGCGCACCCTCGTCCGCCCGGCCGTCGCCCCCGGGGGCCTCGCCACCGCGCGGCGCCCCGCACGGGAGGAACCGGACCCGGTCGGTCGCCAGCCGCAGGAAGGCGCCCGAGTCGGCGGTGTCCGTGCCCCGGTGCTCCCCGACCCCGTCGACCCAGAACTCCGCGCGCAGCCCCCAGCCGGGCAGCTCCCGCACCGGCGGGGGCACCTCCAGGCCCGCCACGATCCGCAGCTGGTCCCGCCACCCCCGCGCGCCGGCGAGGGCGTGGAACTGGTGCTGGCGCAGCACGTGTGCCGCGAAGCGGTTGGAGTACGTGCCCGTGGCGCGCTCGGCGTCGGTGAGCAGATACACCTCCCTGTGGGCCTGCTTGAACGGCTGCACCACCTCGTGGCGCAGCAGCCGCTCCCGCCAGGCCGCGACCTCGGCCACCTCCCGCCCGATCGGGTGCCACAGCTCCACCCGGGCGTCGGCGGCCGGTTCCACGACCTCGTCCCCGACCGTGCGCAGCGCGCCGTCGGCCCAGGCGCAGGGCGTTCCGGCCACCACCCAGATCAGGCGCCGCCCCAGCGTGCCGACCAGCGGGTGGTCCAGGTAGCGCTCCCGCCACGCGGCGAACGCCCAGGTGCGCCGGGCGAGGAACTGCCGGTCGAGGCGCTCCGCCTGGGCGGTGAGCACCGCCGCGGCGTGCTTGGCGTCGGCCCTGAGTTCCGCGAGCTCCTCGGCGTGCTCGCGCCGGACGGCGGCGGGAACCGACCTCACCGCCCTGCCCGCCGCGTCGCGCCAGGTCAGCGCGACCTTCGTACCGCTGACCGTGAACTCCGCGGTGGCGCTCCCGAGGACCTGCTCGCGGCGGCCCACCGCCGTCAGCCCGCAGGCGGGGACGGCGAGTTCCTCCACCTCCTCCCGCGTGAGGCCGAGGGCGTCCGCCCGTCGCTGCACGGCGGCCTCCAGCTGCCGGGCGACGGGCCCGTGGGTGGTGCGGAGCGCCAGGCGCGCGAGTTCCGCCAGCGGCGCGTCCCCCTCCATCCGGTCCAGCGCGAAGACCCCGGCGCCGGCGACCTTCGCGCTGCGCGGCCCGACCCCCGGCACCTTGCGCAGCGACGCGCCCACCACGGCGCCGACCGCCCGGGCGGTGGCGGTGGACGGGTCCGCGGGCAGGCCGGACAGCATCCACAGCAGCCCCCGCAGGACCGTGACGTTGTGGGGCTCGACGGGCCTGCCCCCGTCGTCCCCGGGCGCCCACCCCCCGCCGGCCGGCGCGAGCCAGCGCAGGAGCGTGGCGCGGAACCGCTCGGCTCCCACGACGGCGACCAGCGCGGCGGCCCCCCGGTCCCACTTCTGCGACGGCTTCGCCGCCGTCGCGGTCGACGCGTGGACGAGCAGGTCCCACCAGTCGCGCCCCAGCCGGGGAAGATCGGCGATCACCTCGTCGGTCCACGCCTCACCGGGGCTGAGGGACACGGAGCCCCGGTCGGCGCGCCCACCGGACGACGGGGCGTCGAACGGGTCCGGCAGCGGCGTGGTCATGCGGGCGAGGGTGGTGAAGTGCGCCGGCACGTCCCCGCCGCAGCGCCGCACGAGCCGCAGCAGCGAGGCGAGCTCGAACCCCCGCCAGCGCGACCAGACGTCCAGCACCTGCCCGCGCAGGCCCAGCGCGGCGCCCGTCCCGACCGCGCCGGGCAGGTCGCGGGTCAGCGCCTCCAGCAGCCAGCCCAGCCGTAGCGCGTCGGGGCCCTCCAGGGAGAGGAGCTGCTCCACCAGGCTGCGGCGCACCTCCACCGGGAGGGCCGCGATCCCCACCGCGTCCCGCGCGGGCGCACCCCGCAACCCCGCCAGGTGCACCGCGAGCAGGCGGGGCTCCCCGTCCCCCAGCGGCCCCGTCAGCGTCCCCGACCCGTAGCGGGCCACCACGTCGACACCGCTCACCATCACCACACCTCCGAGGCTAGGAGCCGCCGCGGGCTCCTCCCGCCCGCTCCGGCGCTCCCTCACCCGTCCGGCAGCCGCCTCAGGCGTCGCGCGCGATGGGGCACGTCATGCAGTGCCCGCCGCCGCGGCCCTTGCCCACCTCGAAGCCCTCGATCTCCACGACCTCGACCCCCGCCCTGCGCAGCGCCGCGTTCGTGGCCGTGTTGCGGTGGTAGGCCACCACCACGCCGGGCTCCACGCACACCACGTTGTTCGCGTCGTGCCACTGCTCCCGGTCCTGCTGGGGGCGGTCACCGCCGGTGGGCACCACCCGCAGGTCCCGGCGCGCCAGCCCCAGCCCCTCCGCGACCGCCGTGAGGACGTCCGTCTCCTCCTCCACGGACACCTGCCCCGGCCGGGCACCCGGCCGCAGCACGAACGCCCGCGCCTCGTCCACCACCGGCGGGTAGACGGTCACCGCGTCGCGGTCCACGAACGTCAGGACCGTGTCGAGGTGCATGAACGCCCGCTCGCTGCGCAGCGCCACGGCCACCACCCGCTCCGCGGCGCCGTCGGCGAGCAGCCGGCCCGCCAGCCGCTCCACCATCTGCGGGGTCGAGCGCTCGCTCATGCCCAGCAGCACCACGCCGCCGCCGACGGGCATGACGTCGCCGCCCTCCACCGACGCCCCGCCGAACTCGGCGGGGTCGAACTCCCCGTCGGCGTCGAGGTGGGGGTACCAGAAGGGGAACCCCACGTCCCGGAAGCGGGGGTGGAACCGGTAGACCGCCGACACGTTGACGACCTCCGGCACGCGCGCCCGCGACGACATCGTCCCCAGGCACACCCCGCCGTAGACCCACGCGGAGGAGTCCCGGGTGAAGAGGGAGTTGGGCAGTGGCGGCAGGACGAAACCCTCCGGGCCGGCGGTCGCGGCCGTGAGGGACCCGCGCGCCAGGTCGAGGCCGACGCTGCGCTCCGCGAGCTCCGCCCACGTCAGCCCGCCGATCAGGTGCGTCGCGAGGTCCTTGGCGCCCAGCGCGTCGAGCGCCGCGCGCACCGGCTCGGCCGCCCCCGGTCCCACCGCGTCCCCCGTGACCGTCCGCTGCAGCACCCAGTCGCGGGCCTCGGGCGCCTCCAGCGCCTCGGCCAGGAGTTCGTGCAGGTGCAGGACCTCCACGTCCCGCGCCCGCAGCTCCGCGACGAACTGGTCGTGCTCGTCGCGCGCCCGGTCCACCCAGAGCACGTCGTCGAACAGCAGCTCCTCGCGGTTGTTCGGGGTCAGCCGCTCCAGGCTCAGGTCCGGGCGGTGCACGAGCACCGTGCGCAACCTGCCCACCTCCGAGTGGACCCCCGGCCGCGCACCCCCGAGGCGTTCCGCTCCCCGCTCCATCTGGCGTCCTCCCACCTACCGCGGGCCACCGGGGCCGGCGCCCGTCCCCGCATCCTGCCGGGGCGGGGAGCGCGTCGCCCGGTGGGGCCGCGGCCCGCGGGGGGTGCACGCACGGTGAGGGCGCCCCCGCCGCCGACCCCGGACGGCGCAGCGCGACCCGCGCGGCGACCACGGACCGCACGCGAAAGGGGGACAGTTTCCACCACGTGGAGCAACGCGGCCCGTGCTCTCGGTGATCCCCCGCGCGGCGAGAACCTACCGTCGCCGTGCGGTGCGGACCGAGGGAGGAACCGTTGAGGATCGAACGTCACGACCTGACGAGCACGGGAGCGGGCACCCACCGGGGCGCCGGCTCCCCCACGCCGTCCCGCCGGGTTCCGGCCCCGCGCGCCGCCACCGTCCTGCCCGCTCCGCGCGGGGGCATGCCGCGCCCGGGGCACAGCGCCCCCGCCCACCGGGCCGCACGGCAGGGCGCGCAGCCGCACCGGCGCCCGCCCCACCTCGCGGAGGCGTTCGACCCCCGCGACAACGCGATCGGCGTCCTGCGCCTCGCCCTCGTCGCCGTCGTCGCCGTCGCCCACGGGGTCCAGATCGCCGCCGGCCGCGCGCCCGTCATCGGCTCGGCCGGCGTCGGCGAGCTCGCGGTGGACGCCCTGTTCGTCCTCAGCGGCTTCCTCGCCGCCCGCAGCTACCTGCGGCTGGGGTCGCTGCGCCGCTTCGCCTGGCACCGCTTCCTCCGGATCGTGCCGGGGTTCTGGGCCTGCCTGCTGCTGACGGCCCTCGTCGTCGCGCCCCTGGTGGCGCTGCTGAGCGGGCGGCCGCTGCTGCCGCTGCTCACCGGCCCCGACTCCGCCGCGTCCTACCTGGGCGCCAACGCCCTGCTCTCGATCCAGCAGCCCGGGATCGCCGGCCTGCCCGCCGCAGGGCACGAGCCCGGCGTCCTCACCGGCCCCCTCACGACCCTCGCCGCCGGCGCGCTCTGCTGCGCGCTCCTCGCCGCCCTGGGCGCCCTCGGCCTGCTGCGCCGGCGCATCCGGCTGGTGGCTGGGCTGACGGGCGGCCTCTGGGTGCTCACCGCGCTGGCGGCGGCAGGCTTCCCCCTCCTCGCCTCCGGCGCCGCCCTGCGCCTCCCCCTCGTCTTCCTGCTCGGCGCGCTCGCCTGGCTCCTGGCCCGCCACATCCCCGTCAGCGGAGTCCTCGCCGCCGCGTGCGTCGCCGCGCTCAGCGCCGGGACGCACCTGCTGCCGGACTACCGCGCCCTGGCCGCACCGGCCCTCGCCTACCTGCTGCTGTGGCTGGCCGTGCGGCTGCCGCTGCGGTCCTCGCCGTCCTGGGACGCCTCCTACGGGCTGTACCTCTACCACTGGCCCGTGCAGCAGGTGCTCGTCCTCCTCGGCGCCACCAGCCTGACCCTGCCCGGGTTCCTCGCCTTCAGCCTCGGCGTCGCCCTGCTCCTGGCCGGTGCCTCGTGGGCCCTCGTCGAGCGCCCCGCCCTGGCCGGAAGGGGCGCGGCGTGGGTGGAGTTCCACCTCCCCGGCACCGCCCGCCCGCAGCCGCAGCCGCACATCCGCCGCCAGGAGCCGGCGGCGGCACCTGCGCGCCGCGCCCGGCCGCCGCGCCGCACCGGGGAGAGCGCCCGCACCCGCCTGGCCCGCGCGCGCAGCGGCGAGTACGTCGGCCGCCACGCCGCACCGCAGCCCCCGGACGCCTGACGCAGCCCGCCCGGCACCCCGGGCGGGCACCCTCAGGGCAGCAGCAGCGTCGCGAGCCCCAGCAGGGCGCACACCCCCAGCGTGCGCAGCACCGACCAGCGCAGGGCGAAGACCATCCCCGCCGCGGCCACCGCGATCGCCAGCGACGGCCAGCGCAGCGAACCCGGCACCGGCAGCTCCACCCGCAGCGGACCCCACGACGCGGTGGTCGTCGCCGCGAACAGCGTGTGCAGCGCGAAGTACACCGCCAGGTTCGCGATCACCCCCACCACCGCCGCCGTGATGCCCGTCAGCGCGGCCGACAGGGTCCGGTTGCCGCGCAGGCGCTCGACGTGGGGCGCCCCGAGGAAGATGAACACGAAGCACGGCACGAACGTCACCCATGTCGTCAGCAGCGCGCCCAGCACCCCCGCCGCCCACGGGTCCAGCCCGCCGGGGTCGCGGTAGGCGCCGAGGAACGCCACGAACTGCACCACCATGATCAGCGGCCCGGGGGTGCTCTCCGCCAGCGCCAGGCCGCGCACCATCTCCCCCGGCGCGAGCCACCCGTAGGTCTCCACCGCCCGCTGCGCGACGTGCGCCAGGACCGCGTACGCACCGCCGAACGTGACCAGCGCGGTGCCGGAGAAGAACAGCCCCTGCTGGGTGAAGACGCTGCCGGTGCCCGTCCACGCCGTCACCGCCGCCAGCGGCAGCCCCCACACCGCCAGCCCCACCGCCAGCACCGTCGCCGCCCGCCGTGCGGAGGGGCGCTCGGCGTGCAGGGCGTCGTCGGCGATCACCGGGGGCGGGCCGTCCGCCGCGCCGCCGTGCCCGCCGCCGCCCGCCACCGCGCGGGGCAGCCACCGGCCCAGGGCCCAGCCCACCGCCGCTGCCAGCGCCACCACCAGCGGGAACGGCGCGCCGAGGACGGTCAGGGCGGCGAAGGCGGCGACCGCGACCAGCAGCAGGGCGCGGTGCGCCAGGGCGCGCCGCGCGACGCGGACCACGGCCTGCACGACGACCGCCACCACCGCCGGCGCCAGCCCCGCGAACACCGCGGCCACGACCGCGGTGTCCCCCGCCGCCACGTACAGCGCCGACAGCGCCAGCAGCGCCACCACCCCCGGCAGGACGAACAGGGTCCCGGCGACCAGCCCACCGCGGGTGCCGTTGAGCAGCCACCCCGTGTAGACCGCGAGCTGCTGCGCCTCCGGGCCCGGCAGGAGCATGCAGTAGTTCAGGGCGTGCAGGAACCGCTGCTGGCCGATCCAGCGCTTCTCCTCCACGAGGGTGCGCTGCATGACGGCGATCTGCCCCGCCGGGCCGCCGAACGTCTGCAGGGAGATGGCGAACCACGTCCGCACGGCCTCCCCGAAGGGCACCAGGTCGCGCCGCTGCCGCTGCGCGGCCACCACCGGGTCCTCCACCACCGGGTCCTCAGCCACCGAGGGCCTCCCGCGGAGCCGCGGCACGCGGGGACCGGCGCATCAGCAGCGCCCCCACCACCGCCGCCGCCAGCACCGCCGCCGCCGCCCACGGCCCCACCTCCCGGCGGAAGCCCAGCGTCAGCGCCTCCACGGCCGGGCTCATCCCCTCCACCAGCCCCGGCACGTACGCCAGCGCCAGCACCCCCGCCCGCAGCACCAGCAGCCGGTCCAGCCACGACGGGGCCAGCAGCACCAGCGGCCCCCACAGCAGCACGTCGTACCAGGGCAGCACGTACGGCCCCGCCAGCAGGTAGACCAGCCCCAGGGCCACCGCCGCCGGGGCCGCCACCGCCGGCACCCCGGAACCCGCGCCGAGGCCCGGCCGCGCCCCCCGGGCGGCACCCCCGCCCAGCAGCGCCGGCCACCACACCGCCAGCAGCACCGCACCCAGCAGCAGCACCCCGTGCAGGAGCAGCTCACGCGGGTACCCGGCCTCCACCAGCGGCCGCCACAGCGTCGCCAGC
The DNA here is from genome assembly GCF_002934625.1 of Kineococcus xinjiangensis. Lineage (GTDB taxonomy): Bacteria > Actinomycetota > Actinomycetes > Actinomycetales > Kineococcaceae > Kineococcus_A > Kineococcus_A xinjiangensis. The sequence goes on from NZ_PTJD01000015.1 coordinate 109,034, forward strand.
GACACGTAGCGCCCCGCCTGCCGAGTCTGGTCGTAGACGTGGGAGCCGGCCCACACGTGCGCGGGCACCAGCACCAGCAGCGCCCCGGCCAGACCGCGCAGGACGTGCCGGGCCCCGAAGCCGAGCCCCGCAGGCGGGGTCCGGGGCGACGGCCCGGCCGCGGACGGGGACGAACGGCCGGGCGACACCGGCGCGCCACCCGCCGAACGTCCCCGCGACAGCGCCGACGAGCGCCACCACGCCCACAGCAGGCCCGCGCCCACCGCCCCGTACGGCAGCTTCATCCCCACCGCCGCACCCAGCAGCAGCCCCGCCAGCAGCGGCCGCGCCCGCGCCAGCAGCAGGCAGCCCAGCGCCGCCGCCCCCGCCACCACGTCCAGGTGCGCACCCGCCACCCCCACCCCCAGCAGCAGCGGGTTCAGCGTCCACAGCACCCCCGCCCGGGCCCGCGCCGCCGGCCGGCCCCGCAACGCCACGTGCAGCCCCGCGGCCGCCGCGAACCACGCCCCCGCGACCACCAGCTGCCAGCACCACACGGAGCGCACCACCGACTCCTGGCCCAGCAGCGAGATCCCCGCGAGCAGCGCCGTCGCCACCGGCCCGTACACCGAGACCGTGTCCTCCCACGGCGCGCGCACCGCCGAGACCACCGGGTCCAGGCCCCCCGCAGCCGTGCGGAAGTCCTCCGGAGCCACCACGTACGGGTCCGCGCCCAACGCGGCGATGCGCCCGTAGGCCGCGTAGCTCAAGTGGTCCGCCGACCCCACCGGCGGCACCAGGACCAGCACCGCCGCGGCCCCCGCCCCCAGCAGGAGGACCCGGCGCGGGTCCGGCCGCCACCCCCGCGCCACCGCCGACAGCAGCAGCCACGCCCCGGCCGTCGCCGCGACCACCGCCACGGCCAGCACCGAGGACACCAGCTCCGACGGCACCGGCTCCGGCCCGCCCAGGCTCAGCGGCGGCCACCCCGGCCCCAGCCCCGGCACCGCCGCGGACGGGCCCAGCACCGCCACCACCACCCACGCCAGCAGCGCCAGCGCGGTGCACGCCCCGCCGCCGGCCGCCCAGCGCGCCCAGGGCCGAGCGGGCGCTGCCGTCACGGCCTCGCCGCGCGCCGGCCCCACCGGCGTGCCGCCAGGGCCAGCGCCACGTCCCGGTACTGCCGCCCCCGGTGCAGCTGGGCGCGCCAGTCCCGCCCCGTCACCCGGTGGTGCAGCTCGCACGGCACCTCCACCACCCGGTGGCCGGCGCGCAGCAGGTCGATCGTCAGGGCCGTCTCCACCCCCCAGCCGCGCGCCAGCGGCCGGGCCGCCTCGAACGCCCGCCGCGTCAGGCAGCGCATCCCGGACAGCGGCTGCTGCGGTGACCAGCCCACCGCGGCGAGGGTGCCCTTGCGCGCGAGGTTCACGACGAGACCGCGACCGCCGCCCGCCGTGGCCTGCCGCGGCAGGACGGCGATCGTCATGTCCGCCTCGCCCGCCAGCACCGGCCCCAGCAGCGGCGCGGTCTGCGCGGCGGTCGCCCCGAGGTCGGCGTCGACGAAGAGCAGCGCCCGGGGGGCGGCCACCGGTTCGGCGCCCTCGCGCTCGGCGACGGCCCGCGCGCCGGTCTCCATCGCCGCCGCCTTGCCGCGGTTGCGGGGGTGGCGCACCACGAGCGCCCCGGCGTCGCGGGCGACCGCGGCGGTGGCGTCGCGGGAGCCGTCGTCCACGACGACGACGAGGTCGACGCCCTCGAGGGTGGCGGCCGCGGCGACGGTCGCGGCGATCCGCTCCGCCTCGTCCTTGGCGGGGATGACCACCGCGCAGCGGCCCGGGAGGGCGGCCGCCGCGGGAACGGGCTGGGCGTCGGGCTGGGCGTCCGGTGGGAGCACGGGCCGAGGCTAGCCGCCGTCCTCGACGCCCCGGCGAACGCACAGCACCGTGACGTCGTCGTCCACCACGTGGGCGGTGGTCAGCCGCTCCACCAGCCGGTCGCACACCATGTCCGGCGCCGCACCCGCCACCTCCGCCGCCGCCGCCAGCGCCGCCGCCAGCCCGTCGTCGAGGGTGCGGTCGCGCGTCTCGACCAGCCCGTCGCTGAACACCGCGAGCCCCGCGCCGGCGGCGAGGTCCGCCTCCAGCACCCCGGAGCGGTCGTCGCCGCCCACACCCAGCGGCGTGCCGGGCGGGACGTCGAGGTACCGGCAGCCCGCAGCGTCCAGCAGGAGCGGCGGCAGGTGCCCCGCGCTGGCCGCCCGCAGCCGGCCGGAGGGCTCCAGCAGGCCGTAGAACAGCGTGACGAGGTCGTCGGAGTCGGCCGCCTCGGCCAGCCGGTCGAGGCGGCGCAGCACGGTGCCCGGCTCGGGGTCCATCAGCGCCAGCGTGCGGACCTGGGTGCGGACCTGGCCCATGACCGTGGCCGCGCGCGCGCCCCGCCCCATGACGTCACCCAGCACGAGCACCGCGCGGCCGTCGTCGAGGCGGATCACCTCCGCCCAGTCCCCGCCCACGTCCACGCCCGCGCTCGTCGCGGTGCGCCGGGCAGCCGCCAGCCACGGCACGGCCGGCAGCGGCCCCGGCTGCAGCGCCTCCTGGAGGATGCGCGTGGTGCTGCGCTCCGCGGTCAGCAGGTGCGCCCGCTCCAGGGCCGTGGCCGCCTGTCGGGCGAAGGCGCGCAGGAAGCCGCGGTCGGCCGCCGTCGCGGTGCGGTCTCCGGGGAAGCCCAGCGCGAGGACGCCCGGGCAGGCGCTGCGCGTGCCCAGGGGCAGCAGCGCCCAGGACCGCTCACCCGCCGCGCCCCCGCCCGCGCGCCCCGCCGGCAGCGCTGCCCGCACCACCGCCGGGGCGTCGTCGAAGTCGGCCCGCCCGTGCAGGAAGGCGCCGCCGTGGTCGCGCAGGTAGCGCAGGAGCCCGCCCGTGTCGGGCTCGGCGGCGGGTGCCCGGCGCGGGCCCTCGCCCGGGGACAGCAGGGTGGTGCGCAGCCCGCCGCCGGGTTCGGCCAGGGACACCGCGGCGGAGGAGGCGCCGAGGTCGTGGCGGCTGGTGCGCAGGACGGCGGCGACGACCTCCTCGGGGGTCTGCGCACCCACCAGGCGCTCGCCGAGGTGCTGCAGCGCCACCGCGCGGGTGGCGGCCTCCACCTCACCGGTGACGTCGGAGACGACCCCGGCCCACTCCACCACCTCGCCCACGCCCGTCACGGCGAGGTCGCCCAGCTCCGCGGTGGTGCGCACGGGTGTGACCACCATCGACAGGGTGCGCTCCCCGGCCGGTACGGGCACGCGGAACCGGCGGCGCAGCACCCCGCCGTCGCGCAGGACCCGCTCCCAGGCGGCGCGGACCGCGGCGGCGTCCTCGGGGCGCACGTCCGCCAGCCAGGCGAAGCCCTCCACCGGGCCCTCCCGCCCCGTCAGGCGCCGCCAGCCGGGCAGGTCGCCCAGCACACCGCCCTCCGGGGAGGCGGGGAAGACGTCGAGGCTGGTCGCGTCGGCGAGGGCCCGGTAGCGCAGCTCGGACAGCGCGACGTCCCGGGCGGCCTCGCGGGCGGCCTCCAAGGAGCGCACCCGCTCCAGCGCGAGGGCGCACTGCCCCGCCAGGGTCCGGGCGAACGTGGTGCCCGCCGGGCTGAGCGAGCCCTCCCAGGCGAAGCCGAAGCGCAGCACGCCGACGAGGCGGCCGTGGGCGACCATCGGCAGCATCGCCCAGGAGCGCTCCCCGCGGGCCAGGACCTCTTCGTTGAGGAGCGAGTCGTGGGAGGCGGCGAGTTCGGCGGGGCTGCGCACCAGCAGGGGGCGGCGCTGCCGGGCGGCGGCCGCGCTGGGCGCCGGGTCGTCCAGCGGGATCTCCCGGCCGTAGGAGTAGGCGGGCCCGTCCAGCCCGGCCGGGACGTAGGGGCGCAGCAGGTGCCCGGCGGCGTCGTGGAGGCTGATCCCGCAGGAGGTGCAGCGCAGGACGCGCCGGCCCACGGGGAGCACGGCGGCGGCGACCTGCTCGACGGTGGTGGCCCCGGCGAGGGCGTCACCGAGGTCGCGCAGCGCGTCGGCGGCGGCGTCGAGGGCCGAGCGGGGTGGCGTGATCGGCGCCGGGGGCACCTCGCTGACCGCGCCCCGCGGCAGCCCACGGTCCACACCCGGTTCCACGCCCGTGTCCACGCCCGCCCTCTCCTCTGGCCGGCTGGTGCGCGGCGCGGTGCCCGAAAGTACCGCGAGAGGAGTGGCTCGGGGACGCTCTGTCACGAATTGGTGCGCCGTGACGTGGAGCGATCCTCAGCTGGAGCCCGTGCGGGGCCCTGCGTCAGCGGGGTGCGCGCCTGCGGGGTCCGCCGAACGTCGCCCACACCGTGCGGGTCAGGTCGTCGAGGTCCTCCACGACTCCCCACTCCGTCGTCAGGGAGTCGACGATGCGCAGGCCGCGCCCGCTGGTGTCGGACTCGCGGGCGTGCACGGGGTGCACGGACGAGGCGGAGCCGCCGTCGGTGACGGAGAGCTCGACGTGCTGGTCGGCGTGCTCACCGCCCGGCACGAGACGGCACGCCACCTCGATGCCCCCGGGCAGGCCCTCCCGCTGCAGCGGCCGGGCATGGCGGACGGAGTTGCCGATGATCTCGGAGAGGACGACCTCGACCTCCGCTCGCGTGGTCTCGTCGGCCCCGGCGCGGTCGAGGACGTCGCGCAGGAGGTGGCGGGCCTGGGGGACGGAGCTGGCGTCGTGTGCGAACGCCGCCCACTGGGCGACGGGCAGCACCCGCGAGCCGAGCGGCATGGTCCGTCCTCCTGCACCTCGGGAACCACCCGGCCGGCGACCGGGAGACCGCGACCGGAGGGCCGACCACGGACGAAGTTCTCGTACCCGGGGGTTGGACCGGTCAAACCCGAACATCCCCCGCTCGGCCCAGTGCGGGCCGGGCGTCCACCTGTCAGAGGACGCCGGGCTCCCGGCCGTCGTCGGCCACCATCGGGCGGCCCGCGTCGGCCCATGCACCCATGCCGCCGGCGACGTTGACGGCGTCGTAGCCGTTCTCCTGCAACCAGGCCACCACGCGTGCGGAGCGCCCGCCGGAGCGGCAGATCACGTGCAGCTCGTCGTCGGCGGGGAGTTCCTGCACGCGCTGGGGGACCTGGCCCATGGGGATGTGCAGTGCGCCGTCGATGTGACCGGCAGCCCACTCGTCGTCCTCGCGGACGTCCAGGACGACGACGCCGGCCGGGACGAGGGCGGCGGGCACAGAGGGAAGGTCAGCCATGGTGCGAGCTTAGGCGTGCCCGCGGGCCTTCCGCGGAGGACCCGGAGGGGACCTGGGGTGCCCGCCCGCCGGAACCCCTCCCGCGGCGGGTGCGTCGGAGCAGGTGGGCCCACGACGGGCGCGCGGGAGCGGGGAGGGACGACGATGGGTCGCATGGGGCGTTCGGCGCAGGGCCAGGGGCACGCGGGGACACGGGCGGCGCTGGCCCTGGCGGCGCTCGCCCTCACGACGCTGGCGGCGTGCGGGCAGGAGGGAGCGGGAACCGTGGGAGGACCCAGCACGACGCCTTCGACCACACCGACCCGGGCGCCGGCCCCCGGAGCGGATGCTCCGGAGCCCGACGCGGCGGAGGGGGAGACCATGCTCACGATCACCGTGACCGACGGGGCGGGGACCTCGACCACCTGGACGCTGACGTGCCCCGCGGACGGCGAGCCCGGCGGGGACCACCCCGACCCGGCCGGCGCCTGCGCCGCTCTCGACGCCGCGAAGGACCCCTTCGCTCCGGTGCCGAAGGACCTGATGTGCACCCAGGTCTTCGGCGGCCCGGAGACGGCGACCGTCCGGGGCCGCTGGCGGGACTCCGACGTCGCCGCCACCTTCAAGCGCACGGACGGCTGCGAGATCGCCCGCTGGAACCGCCTCGCACCGCTGCTGCAGCCGGGCACCGCGGCGAGCGGTGGCTCCGGCGCCACCTGACCGCCACCGAGGCTGTGCCGCGCCGGTGCCGTCTCGCGCCGGTCAGGCGGCGCGGCGCCCCTGCGGAACGCCCTTCACCCCGGCGCGCTCCGCCCTGCGCAGTCGCGCGGCGCGGGCGGTCGCCCAGCCGTACTCCGCGTGGTCCGGCGCGACGAGGTCCACGTCACCGTCGCGCTCCCGCGCCCCGTCGTTGCGACGACCGTTGGCGGCCGCCCACCGCGCGACCGCCATCCCGACGATCACCAGCACGGCGACGAGCATGACCGCCGTCGTCACGAGTACCCAGAACATCACTCTCACCTCCCTGTCGCTACGGACAGTGATGTGTCAGGTCTCCAGGGTGCTCCTGATCGCGCCCGTCCGCAGCACGAGGGAGGGCATCCCCGGACCGGACCGGACCGCAGCGCCGGCGGGAAGTGCCCTCAGGCCGCGTGCCGCCCGCCCCGGCCCCCGGGACGCCGATCGTCCAGCCGCACCACCGTCGCCGGGAGGTCCCGGGCTGCCGCACGGGCCGTCGCCCAGCCGAACTCCGCCCGGGCGGCGGCGACCAGCTCCGGGCCGCCGTCGCCCTCCTCGCCGCGGCCGGCGCGTGCCGCCCACCCCGCCGCGGCCGCGAGCAGCGCCAGCACCACCAGCGCGACCATCACCACCGTTGCGACCAGTGCGACCACCGCGACCACCTCCTCGTCACCGCACCCCTGCGTGCGTGATCTCGAGGATGCGCTCCACGGGGGTCCGGGCACAGCCGCCCTGAGGATGAACCCGCAGCTCAGACCGGAGGTGGAGGCGGCAGCCGCTGCTACGCCCGCGGGGGGACCGGCTCGTCCCGCGCGGTCAGCGGAGCAGGCGGGACAGGCGCCGGTCCGCCAGCAGCCTGCCGCCCGTCTGGCAGGTGGGGCAGTACTGCAGCGAGCGGTCGGCGAAGGACACCTCGCGGACGACGTCCCCGCACGCCCCGCAGGTCTCGCCGGTGCGGCCGTGCACGCGCATCCCGGCGCGCTTGGCGTCCTTCAGCTCCTTCGCGGGCCTGCCCGAGGCCGCCGCGACGGCCTCGCCGAGCACCGAGCGCAGCGCCGCGTGCAGCCGGTCCACCTCCGCCGGCTCCAGGGACCCGGCGAGGGCGTACGGGGAGAGCCGGGCCGCGTGCAGGACCTCGTCGGAGTAGGCGTTGCCGACGCCCGCGAGCACCGACTGGTCCCGCAGCAGGCCCTTCACCTGCTGCCGGGAGCCGGCGAGGATGCCCGCGAGGTCGTCGCGGCCGAACCCCGGTGCGAGCGGGTCGGGACCGAGGGAGGCGACCGCGGGGACCTCCTGCGGGTCGCGGACGAGGTGCACGGCGAGGCGCTTCTGCGTGCCCGCCTCGGTGAGGTCGAAGCCGGGACCGCGCCCGGGAGCGGCGTCCGGGTCGTCGAGGCGCACCCGCAGCGCCACCGGGTTCCTCCCCGACGGGCGCAGCGGCGCGGCGGGCAGCGCGTCGGACCAGCGCAGCCACCCCGCGCGGGACAGGTGCACGAGCAGGTGCAGCCCGTCGACGTCGAGGTCCAGCCACTTGCCGTGCCGGCGCACGTCCTGCACCTGGAGCCCGTGCAGCGCCTGCGGCGGGGGGTCGTACGTCTTGAGCACGTTGACGGCGCCCACCTCCACCGCGGCGACGACGCGACCGACGGCGTGGGAGCGCAGGAACTCGGCGAGGGCCTCCACCTCGGGCAGCTCGGGCACGCGGGCAGTCTGCCGCCGCGGTGCGACAGGCGCCTCCAGGCGCGTCGGCGCGCCGCTCAGCCGTCCGGCAGCAGCCCGCGCCGGCGGGCGAGGGACACCGCCTCGGTGCGGCTGCCGGCCTGCAGCTTCGCGAGGATGTTCGACACGTGCACGCTGACGGTCTTGGCGCTGATGTAGAGCACCTGCGCGATCTCCCGGTTGCTGCGGCCGGAGGCGATGAGCGCCAGGACCTCCTGCTCCCGCGCCGTGAGTTGCGAGGCGTTCCCGCGCTGCGGGGCCGCCGCCACGCCCCCGCAGCTCCCGCAGCAGCGGCGCCGCCCCGACGGCCCGGGCCACGTCGGCGGCCCTGCCGGTCTCCGCCGCGGCGCGCTCCACGTCCCCGGCGGCGCGCAGCGCGGCGGCCAGCCGGGCGCGCGAGCGCGCCGACTCCACGACGTGCCCGAACCGCTCGAACGCCTCCACCGCCGCCGTCCAGGCCGCCACCAGCTCCCCGGGGCCGTCGGGGCCGTCGCCGGCCAGCCAGCGCACGCGCAGGTGCTCGGCCTCGGCGCGCGCCAGCCACGCCGCGCTCTCGGGGCCGTGGGGCCGGGCGGCCGCCGCCGTGCTGCGGGCCGCCTCCACCAGCACGCGGCCCCGCTCCAGCAGCACGCGGCGCTCGGTGGCGCCGGCGGTGGCGAGCGCGGCGGCGAGGTGGCCCAGCAGCAGGGCCGACAGGCGGATGCGCGCCTGGAACCCGGGGTGCCCCCACAGCACGGTCAGGTGCGCCACGACCTCGTCGTGCACGGCCACCGCCGCGTCGAGGTCCCCGGCGTCGCCGTGCAGGTCGACCGCCGCGGTGCCGCAGAGCACGGCGAGCATCCCGTCGCGCTGCCACCACGGTCGCAGGCGCTGCACGAGCTCCAGCGCCGCGGCGTCGCCGCGGACGGCGGCCACGGCGAGGCCGGCGCTGCCGAGGGAGGCCCGCGCCAGGGGTGGTGGGGACTCCCCGGACACGTCGAGGATGCGCAGGGCCCCGTCGAGGTCGCCGCGGGTCTCGCTGACGACGGCGGCCATGGTGCGCCCGTCGAGCCCGTAGGGAGCCCACGGCCGACCCAGCTCCACGGCGCGCGCCGCGGCGGACTCGTAGGCCTCCTGGGCCTCCGCGAGGCGTCCCCCCTCGTAGAGCAGCGACCCGAGCTGGTGCATGGTGCGCAGCTCCACGGCGGCGTTGCCCGCCGCCCGGGCCTCGGCGAGGCTGGCGCGCAGGGACCGCTCCGCCTCCTCCGGCACCGGCTGCCAGTGCAGGCGGGCGAGGGTGGTGGTGGCGTCGGCGAGGACGTCGGGCAGCTGCAGCGCGCGTGCCAGCTCCACCGCCTCGGCCGCCCAGCGCCGCGCGTCCTCGGTGCGGTGCCGGGAGGACGCGGCGCGGGCGCGCACCGCGAGGAGGCGGGCGCGCAACGGTTCCTCCCGGCCGGACCCGGGCAGCAGCCGCAGCGCCTCGTCGGTGAGGCCGAGGACGTCGATGGGGGCGTCGTCGAGGAGGGCGGTGCCGGCGACGGCGTGCAGCAGCAGGGCGCGCGTGGCGGGGCCGGCGTCGGGCGGCAGCGCCTCGAGCTGGTGGCTCAGGAGGTCCAGGGCCCGGTGCAGGCGCCCGGCGGCGACGCCGGCCTCGGCGGCGCGCAGCACCACGTCGACGACGTCGACGTCGACCCCGTCGGGGGTGCCGTGGGAGAGCACCTCCAGCGCCTGCTCGTAGTGGGCGGCGGCCTCGGTGGGCCCGCCGGCGGTCATCGCCTCCGCCCCGGCCTGGACGCTCGCGGTGACCGCCGTGGGCAGGTCCTGGGCGGCGCGGGCGTGCCGGGCGAGCTGGGCGGCGCTGCCGTGCCCGCTGGTGCGGCGCAGGGCGTCGGTGAAGGCGCGGTGCAGCCGGGTGCGCTCCCCGGGGAGCAGGTCGTCGTAGACGGCCTCCGCGAACAGGGCGTGGCGGAAGGCGTAGCCGTCCCCGGGGGCGGCGACGCTCGCGGGGACGAGGAGGTGGCGGTCGACGGCGGCGCGCAGGGCCTCGTCGAGCCCCGCCCCGTCGAGGCCGACGACGGTGGCGAGCAGCTCGTGGGGGATGCGCCCGCCCGCGACGGCGACGACGCGCAGGACGCGGCGGGCGTCCTCGCCGAGGGCGTCGAGGTGCAGCAGGAGGAGGTCCGCGAGGTCCGCCGACAGGGACTGCTCGCCGCGCGAGGCGGCGGAGACGAGTTCCTCGGTGAAGAAGGCGTTGCCCTCCGCGCGGGCGACGATGCGGTCGACGGCGTCGTCGCTGAGGCCGCCCGGCCGCAGGTGGCGGACGAGGTCCCGCACGGCCTCGTCGGGCAGGGGCGGCAGGTGGAGGCGGGCGACGCCGGGCAGCCGCACCCACTGCGCGGCGTGGCTGCGCAGCGGGTGGCGGCGGTGCAGGTCGTCGGCGCGGTAGGAGGCGACGATCGACAGCGGGCCCCGCGATGCGCGGGAGAGGAGGAGCCCGAGCAGTTCGCGGGTGGAGGGGTCGGCCCAGTGGACGTCCTCGACGACGAGGAGGACGGGCGCGCTGCGGGAGAGGTGCTCCAGGGCCGTCCCGACGGCCTGGAAGAGCTCCGCGCGGGCGGAGTCGCGGGCGGCGTCCTGGGCGGGGTCGCGGGCGGAGTCGGGGGCACGGTCGGGGCCGGGCTGCGGGGGCACGGCGGCGGGCAGCGGGCGCCCCGGCAGCAGCCGGGCGAGGGCCGGGCCGGCGGCTGCGAGCGCCTCGGCGGCCGGTCCGGGGGTGTCGGCGAGGGTGCCGAAGACCTCCGTGAAGGGCAGGTGGGGCAGGGAGTCGCCGCCGAAGTCGAGGCAGTGCCCCACGAGGACGTGCCACCCGGCGGTGTGCGCCCGCTCGCACAGCTCCGTGAGGAGCCGGGTCTTGCCGACCCCGGCGTCCCCGGCGAGCAGCACGCCCGCGCCGCCACCACCGCCGAGGCCGACGAGGGAGCTCAGCTCCTCCAGTTCCGCGGCGCGCCCGACGAGGACGCGGGAGGTGACGACGGGCACGGCACTCATCCTGCTGCCCACCCCCGACACGGGGCCAGCGAGTTCACCGAGGGCGCCATCCCCGCCCCGCACCGCCCCGCCCGCGCCCGACTCAGCGCCCGGCGGGCACGGGCTCGACCGGCTGGACGGGCTGGACCGGCTGGGCGGGCTGGGCGGGCAGGTGCAGGGTCGCCCGCAGCCAGGACGCGGCGGAACGCCGTCCCCGGCGCCGGGCCGCGCGCCGCCGCTGCACGACGAGCAGGTGCTCCAGCTCCTCCCGGCGCCGCTCGGCGTCGGACAGGTACGGCCACAGGTCGGCCGGGTAGTTCCACAGGCTGCTGCTCACGTCGTCCTCCTCGAAGTCGTTTCGACGAGGACGACGGTGCTCCGCTGAGGAGGCCCGCCACATCGGGAGGCCTCCCTATCTCCGCGGGCTGCGGAGCCGGAGGGGCGGACTGAGCATCCCTAGTTCCGGCGGACCGCCGGGCGACGGTCGTCCGTTCCTGCGCGACGTGTCCCGGACCGCAGCCGTGACCTGCGGTGGAAGCGGCATGCTGCCGGGATGAGGGTGAGCCTGGCCGAGGGGCAGTGGAGCGCCGTGGTCGAGGGGCACCTGACCAGCCCTTCCGGCGTGCGCTTCGTCCGCCGCTCCAGCCGCATCAAGCGCCGCGACGCTGACGCCATGATCGCGGCCGGTACGCCCTTGGTCCTCTACTACTACGGCGGCGCCCAGCTCGACTACTGCGACGGCGCCGAGGCCGTGGAGCGGTGGAAAGCCGTGCGGGACGCCCTGGTCAGTCAGGACCCTCGACCGCGCGGTGATGTCGTGTGGACCGGCGGCTGCTGGGTGAGCGAGGGCGGCGAGGAGCTGCTGCTCCTGACCGGTCGCTGCTGACCGCGCCCCACCAGCGGCTGGAGCGAGCGAGCGGGTCCGCGGTCGTGCACCCTGCGGGCATACGGCGCCTCGCCGCCGGTGATCCCGGATCGACTGTGCTGCAGAGCGTCCCCTCTGCGGCAGAGGGGTGCCTCCAGCGACCGCCATGATCGCGCCCCGCTCGCGGCTACCTGAGCGCGCACCTTGTGACCGGCGGCATGGCCGCGAACCACCCGGACGGCGGTGGGCTCGCCTTCCTCCTGCACCTCGCCGCAGACCGGCGTCGTGCCTGCGATCGTGCTACCACTGATGTTCATGACGGCAGCACCTGGCGGCTCGGGCAGCGCGCCCTCCACCGCCCACGTCGAGATCGCGCCGGGAGTCCGGCTGGAGCCAGGTCCTTCAGGGGAGTTGCCCGTCTCGCTGCAGTGGGTCGTCGTACCAGACGCGTACCCAGAAGCGGTGGCCGTGGACGACGGTGTCGTCTACATCGCCGGCGGCTGCTTGCACGCCTTCCGCTTGTCCGATGGCGCGCTGGTGTGGCGAGCCGAGCCGCCCGACGGGAACGGCCTGGTTGGCAGCGGGTGGGTCATCATGGGCACCCGAGGAGTCGATGAGATCCGAGCGCTGGCCCCCTCCGAGTACGACATCACCGTCAAGCGGAGCACCGGGCAAGTCGTCGACTACGGCCTGAAGGAGAGCAGCAGTTCCTCGGCGGGGATCGAACCGTTCCCGCACTCCGAGCCGGAGCGCTTCCTCATCGAGGCCGGTCTCGAGGAGATCGTGGCACGCGGCCAGGACGGATCGATCGCCTGGAAGGTCCTCGTCGACGAACCCATGATCGATGAGCTTCCCCCGGTCGGCGTGCCTGGCGGGGTGGTGCTCACCACCTCCAGCGGTCACGTGCTCAAGCTCGGCTACCTCGGGGCACACAGCTGACTCTGTGTTTTCCTGGCAGCTCACGGAGGCACGCTTGAGCGCAACCGGCTGAGACGGATCCCCAGGCCGTGTCCTGCGGGTCGAGGATCTGCTCCCACCGCCCACGACCGCGCCCGCGGTGCGGCAAGTGTGGACGTTCGCACCGCGGGGCGTGACGTCCTTGGATGTCGGCGCTCTCCGTGACGAAGGCCGGACGATCTTGGCGGCGATGGCCAGCGGGAGGCGGATCAGGGCCTGTTCCTCGGGCGAACCCACCGGACCGCGCGCACGTCGTCTTCGGTCTTGCTGTGCCCGTCAGGGGCGAAGCCGTGCTTGCGCATGAAGGCGCGCGTGCGGGGGTTGTGCTCTGCGACCCGCCAGGCAGCTGACTCGTGCGGGTCCAGGACGGCGCTGAGCAGGGCCGGCCCTGTCCCGGAGCCGTGGTGGGCCGCCTCGACGTAGATGAGATGCACTTGCACGGCCCCGGTCGCGTCGGCCTCTTGGGTGGGGCCGGACATCGCGATGCCGATGACCGTTCCGTCCAGCTCGGCGACCGCGGCGCGGTTGCCGCTCCATCGCTTGTCGGTGAGGGCGCCGCTCCAGAAGCGTTCGCGGGCTTCGAGCAGACCCGGGTCATCCAGGACGGAGTCCGACATCAGGCCGTTGTAGGTCTGCTGCCAGGAGATGACATGCACGCGAGCCATCTGGGGAGCGTCGCCGGCCTTGGCGCGGCGGACAGTGACCGCAGAGGGTGTCGTGGCCCACCCTGGTGCGGTGGAGACGACACGACCCCAACCTTTCCAGGTGCACGAATCCGGAGCGTTCCTGCACGGGACGAAGGCGGACCTGGCAGTGGGGGACTTCCTGCTGCCGGGGCACCTCTCCAACTTCGACCGCGGCAGGACGATGAACTACGTCTACGTGACCCGGACACTGGACGCGGCTGCCTGGGGTGCGGAGTTGGCTGCGGGCGACGGACCTGGCCGGATCTACGTCGTCGAGCCGACAGGCGCCCTGGAGGACGACCCCAACGTGACGGACAAGAAGTACCCGGGCAACCCGACCCTGTCCTACCGCACTCGGGAGCCGGTGAAGATCATCGGTGAGCTCGCGGACTGGGTGGGGCACGCTCCGGAGCAGATCCAGGCGATGCGGGACGGGTTGGCCGACCTGCAGCGCAGGGGGCTGGCAGTGATCTACGACTGACGGGCCCGGATCGCGCTCCGAGAGCGCGGAAGGCGGCAAGGGCGGATGTCCATGTCTTCGTCGGCGAGGGCAGTCTGGGGGCGTGGAGGAGTCGCGGGAGTGGGAGTCGCTGCGTGGCCTGGTCGAGCAGGAGCTGCGTGGGTCGCAGGCTCAGCTCGCCGCGGCGGCCTCAGGTGAGGACGCGCTGCAGGCGGTGGCTGAGCGCCTCGCCCGGCAGGCCTGGGCTGCGATGGCCGTCCGTGCGCAGCCGCCGCTGCGCCGCAGCACCTGGCGGACTTGGTGGCTGCTGCGCCGCTACCGGGCCCTGTCGCTGTCGGGCCGTCTCGCGGTGGCCTTGGTGGTGCTGCACCGCTGGCTGGCCGCGCACCGCCTGCACGACGAGGACGTGCAGGCGCTGCTGGAGCACCAGTGGCTGTGGCTCACAGTCGGGCCGGGTGACAGCTTCGATGCCTGGCACGAGGCGGATGTGCCTCTGCTCGACACCGCCCTGGCCGGGGTGGCACTGCCCCAGTCGACCCGTGAGCGCTGCCTGACTGTTGGTGCCGACGCCGACCGACTGGCGCTGCTGCTGACCTACACCGTCGCCATCGTCGAGGGCAGCCTGTTCAGCGCCGCTCACGACGAGGAGTCGTTGCGCAGCCTCGGTGTCGTCCTGGCCCTGGCGGCCGAGGACGGTGTCTCCGGGCCGCCGGCCGCATGGTTCGCCCGGCTGCTTCGGCAGGACCGACACGGCTGGGGCGTCTCCCTCAGCGCCGAGGAGCTTCACCAGCTCCGTGCCCGCACCAGCGTGTGACGCCGCTGAGCGGGTCATGATCGCGCACTCAGCGTCATAGTGATGAGCGGTCGTTTGAGCCGGACTACGGCCGGCGCACCGAGCGCAAGCCGGCGCGGTGTCCTCGCCCGCAGCGGCATGGGGCGTGCGGGGCTCGTCATAGCCTGATGCCGTGGCGAGCACGCACCCCGGATACCCGTTTCAACCTCGGTCGACAAGCTATCTCCAGCCTGGAGACTTTTGGGCGGTGCCGTTGAGTGATAGCCGCTTCGCTTGCGGACGGGTTCTGGCGACCAAGGCAACCCTCGGCGAGGACGAGCGCATGAACCGCCCCGGCGAGTCCGGAGACTCCGTTCCTTGGGAAGGATGGAGTCATGTCAGGGAGCACGTCCAAGCGTTACCCCGCGGAGTTGCGTGA
>NZ_PTJD01000016.1 GCF_002934625.1 Kineococcus xinjiangensis
GTCCGAAGCCTGCAGGTTGCGGTAGCTGTTCACCGCAGCGATGTTGTTGTTGATCCGAAGACCCATGAGAACCAATCCTCCATGACGTGGGGTCCAACCACCGCTCCATCCTTGGAGGGGCTGGTGCTTCTATCGACCGCTGGGACTCGGATCTGAGCACCCGCCCCATGAGCGAACGGGTGACTCTTCCGTCTCTCCCGGCACAGCAGCCCCGGCCGACTCCCGGCGCCGGAACTGCTCCACGGCCCACGGCAGCACCCATGGCGCCACCGCCCTAGCGTAATCATTCAACCACAGAGAGCGACTTCCGCCAAGCGCTTCGGCCATGCGAATGGCCCCGTCCGGCTCGCGGACGGGGCCCTTCGCGGTGCGTCGATGGACGGTGATCAGGCCGTCTGGGAGAACTTCTCGCCCGGCGTCACGACGCCCATGGCCGACATCGTCAGGCGCGCGCGGAAGTCCGACTGCACACCCACTGCGGCGTAGTACGCCTCCTTGCGCTTCACGCTGGCCGCCGAGCCGGTGACCGGCGCCACCATCTCCGGCGCCAGGTGGGTGTTCATGCCATCGCGCAGCAGGGCCAGGGCCTCACCGCGCATCTGGGAGATGCGCGACTCCGTGACCTCGAGCTCCTCCGCCAGCTCCGCCATGGGGCGCTCCTGGAGGAAGTAGCCCTCCACGACCAGGCGCAGCCGCTCCGGCAGCGCCGCGACCGCGGAGCGCAGGTAGCCGAGGCGCTCGCGGTGCAGCAGCTCCTGCTCGGGGCCGGGAGCGTGGGTGGGCAGGTGGTCGTCGATGGACGCGCCGTCGGCGGTGAAGCCCTGCATGCTCAGCACCACCGAGCGCTGCGCCTCGTCGCGGACCTCGTGGATCTCCGCGACCGTCACACCGAGGGCGGTCGCCGTCTCCGGGGCGGTGGGCCGCCGGCCGAGCTGCGTGGTGAGCTGGTCCTCGACGTCGTTGAGCTTGCGGGAGCGGCTGCGGGCGCCGCGGGAGGCCCAGTCCTGGCCCCGCAGCTCGTCCAGCAGCGCCCCGCGGATGCGGGTGTTGGCGTAGCGGGCGAAGGGCACGCCCGTCTCCGGGTCGTAGCCGCGCGAGGCCTGCACCAGCGCCAGGAGGCCGGCGGAGCTGAGGTCGTCGCGGCTCACGTGGGAGGGGAGCCTGCCGATGAACTCGCTGGTGATGTAGCCGACGATCGGCAGGTGCTGCTCGACGAGAGCCGCACGCTCAGCGTCGGTGAGAGCGGCGGCGGCGGAAGCGGCGAGGACGGTCACGCACCCTGTGTCGGCACACGACCCCGGTCACCTTGAGCGTCCGTGCGGTGGACGCCCGTCCGGGTCGGCCGCAGGCGCACCCGCCGGCGCCCGCGGCACCTGCCGCAGGACCAGCAGGGGGACGCGCCGCCGCCCGGCTCAACTGGAGGGGCGCCCTGCCGATGGGTGCAGCAGGACGGCGCTACCTGCGCCGCGAACGGTCGGGCCACGTCAGGTCAGGTCACGTCAGGGAGACGGAAGGACGCGCATGGGACTCGCCGAGGTCTCCGGGATCCTCTGGAAGGAGCGGGAGCTGATGGAGCTGCTCCTGTTCAAGCTGGAGGAGGAGCAGCTGGTGCTGGCGAGCGGCCGCACCCGCTGGCTGGCGCACGCCACCCGCGAGGTCGAGTTCGTGCTGGAGCAGATCCGCTCCACGGAGCTCCTGCGCGCCATGGAGGTGGACGGGGTGGCCGCCGAGCTGGGCCTGTCCCCCTCCCCCAGCCTCAAGGCGCTCATCGACGCCGCCCCCGAGCCGTGGGGGGAGCTGATGCGCGGGCACCGCGACGCCTTCCTCGCCCTCACGACCGAGATCCAGAACCTCGCGGAGGCCAACCGCGACCTGCTGAACTCCGGCGCCCGCGCGGTCCGCGAGACCCTCCTGGGCCTCGACCAGACCCTGGACACCTACACCGCCCACGGCAGGAACCGAGTCGCCGCCACCGGCGGGTCGCGCGCCCACTTCGTCGACGAAGCCTTCTGAGACAGGACCCGAGGACATGAGCACCTTCTCCGGCATCAACCTCAGCTCCAGGGCGCTGGCCGCCGCGCAGCGCAACATGGACGTGACCGGCCAGAACATCGCCAACGCCAACACCCAGGGCTACACCCGTCAGCGGGTCGAGCAGGTGTCCACCGTCGCGGCGCAGGGCACCTGGGCCCGCAAGGACGTCGCCGGCACCGGCGTCGAGGTCACCGGCATCACCCGCATCGCCGACGCCCTGCTGGACGCCACGATGCGCGCCGACACCGCCGCCTCCGCCGAGCAGCAGGCCACCGCGAGGATCTGGAACCAGATCGAGGCGTCCCTCGGGGAGCCCAGCGCCACCGGCCTGAGCACCCAGCTCGCCGCCATGCACAGCTCCTGGGCGAACCTGGGCCGCACCGAGGGCACCGAGGCCGCCGCCACGGCGCGCGCCGACGTCCTCGCCCGCAGCAAGGCCGTCGTGGACACCCTCGCCACCCTCGACGCCCACCTCGCGTCCCAGTGGTCCGCCGCGGACCGCCAGCTCGACGTCCTCGTCGAGCAGGCCAACTCCACCGCCGCCCAGGTCGCAGGCCTCAACGAGGCCATCCTCAAGGCCAACGCCACCGGCACCTCGCCCAACGAGCTCATCGACCACCGCGAGCAGGCCCTCAGCCGCCTCGCCGAGCTCACCGGCGCACGCGTCACCACCCGCGAGAACGGCATGGTCGACGTCCACGTCGGCAACGCCGCCATCGTCACCGGCATCAGCGCCGAGAAGCTCTCCGTCTCCCGCGCCGCCCTCGCCGACATCAAGCACGACGGCGCCGTGACGTCGCTGAGGATCGGCCAGACCGGCGTCCTGCCCGTCTCCGGCAGCCTCCGCGCCACCGTCGACGCCGTGAACACCACCATCCCCCGGGCCGCCCTGGATCTGGACGCGACGGCCCGGAGGATCGGCGCGAGCGTCAACGCGGTCTACAACCCCGGGGGCACCGCGGCCCTGGACTTCTTCGCGATGCCCATCAGCGGCCGGGACTACGCCCGCGGGATGGTCGTGCGCCCGGACGTCACCACGACGAACTTCACCGACCGCTCCGACGCGACCACTGTCGACCGGGACATCGCCCGCAGGATCGGCAACCTCGTCAGCGCCGAGGGCGGCCCCACCGCCACCTGGCGCGCGCACGTGACGAACGTCGCCTCGAAGGTCCAGAGCGCCGAGGTCCGCGCGGAGGTCGCCGGCCAGACCGCGATGAAGTCCGCCGCCGCCCGCGACTCCGTCTCCGGGGTGAGCATCGACGAGGAGATGACGAACCTCGTGGCGTACCAGCACGCCTACAACGCCGCCGCGCGCGTGCTGACGACGATCGACCAGGCCCTCGACACCCTCATCAACCGCACCGGCCTCGTCGGGCGCTGACGCAGGCACCGTCTGAACATCCGCCCCAGGAGGCAACAGAATGCTCGGCCGCATCACCCACCGCACCACCGCCGCGACGTCCCTGGCGAACCTGCAGGCCAACCAGCTGCGCCAGTCGAAGCTGCAGGAGCAGCTCACCAGCGGGAAGTCGATCAGCAAGGCGTCGGACAACCCCGCCGCCGCGGCCGAGGCGCTGCGGCACCGCTCCGACATCGCGGCGAACGAGCAGTACGCCCGCAACATCACCGACGGCCGGATGCTGCTGGACGTCCAGGAGGGTGTGCTCGACTCGGCGCTCAAGGGGCTGCAGAAGGTCAAGGCCCTCGCGGTCCAGGGCGCCAGCACCGGCAACAACGACGCCGCCGCCCGCGAGGCCATCGCCAAGCAGGTCGACGCGATCCGCGAGGAGCTGCTGGGCGCCGCGAACACCAAGCACCTCGGCCGCGCCGTCTTCGGCGGCAACGCGGACATCACGGCCGCCTACGAGGCCGACGGCACCTACAACGGCAACAGCGCCAGCATCAAGCGCAGCGCGGCCCCCGGCGTCGACGTGGACATCAACATCCCCGGTGCCTCCGCCTTCGGCACCGGTACCACCGCCGCCCCGCCGACGGCAGCCGACAACACCTTCAAGGCGCTCGAGGACCTGTCCGCAGCACTGCGCTCCGGCACCGGCGCGACGATTACGGCTTCCCTGGGTAATGTCGAGCTGGGGCTGGATCGCATCACCGGCGCACTGGCCTCCATCGGTGCACGGGGCAACCAGCTCGCAGCACTGCAGGACACGACGGAGGCGAGGGGCGACTACCTCAGCAACGCGCTCGAAGAGGTGGAGGGCGTCGACATCGCGAAGGCGATGGTGGAGTTCAACCTGCAGAACACGGCCTACCAGGCCGCTCTGGCCGCTACTGCCAAGGTCATCCAGCCGACTCTCCTGGACTTCCTACGATGAGGGGATTTCACAAGGTGGCTACTACGACCGAGACTGATGCCATGCCGAAGATCGAGTTCGTCGCACCCATGATGGGCCTCCCGGACCACACGAAGTACGACCTCCAGCCGCTGGACGACAACGGGATCTTGTTCTCCCTGCGGTGCGAGGAAGACCCGGACCTGAGGCTCATCCTGGCGGACCCGATGTCGTTCTACCCGGACTACGAGCCGGTCATCGACCGCGAGATGGCCGACTCCCTCGGACTGGACACGGAGGAGGACGCTGCTGTCCTCGCCGTGGTCAACCCGGGGCAGAAGCTCGAGGAGGCCACCATCAACCTGATGGCGCCCGTGGTGCTGAACCACAAGTCCCACCGCGCGGCGCAGGCCGTCCTGACGGGCAGCGACTTCCCGCTGCGCGCGCCGCTCATGCACGACTGAGCAGCCCGCGGCACCCGACGAGCCGGCCCCCGTGAGGGGGGCCGGCTCGTCGGGCGTTGCGCCACGGACGAGATCGCGGGCCGGCCGTGCGAGGCGAGGGCGCGCGATCTACCGTGCGGGGTGCGCCGCCTGCACGACGGCAGCGCACGACAACCCGCACCGACCTGGAGGTCGTCCACCGATGTCCCTGGAACGCCCCGTCGCACCCGACCCCTACGAGCTGCTTCCCCGCGTCGGCGGCTTCGAGCTGACCAGCACCGACGTCGTCGACGGCGAGCCGATGGCGCCGGAGCACTCCGCCGAGGGCGGCAGCACCTCCCCGCAGCTGTCATGGTCCGGCTTCCCCGAGGGCACGAAGTCGTTCGTCGTGAACTGCTTCGACCCCGACGCCCCCACCCCGGCCGGCTTCTGGCACTGGACCGTCCTCGGCATCCCCGCCTCGGTGACCAGCCTGGAGCGCGGCGCCGGCAGCGCCGACTCCACCGCCCTGCCGCCGGGTGCGATCCAGCTGCGCAACGACATGGGGACCGCCGACTTCACCGGCGCCGCCCCGCCGGAGGGCGACCGGGCGCACCGCTACGTCTTCGCCGTGCACGCCCTCGACGTGGACTCCCTGGGCCTGGACGCCTCGGCCACGCCCACCGCCGCGGCGTTCACGATGCTGACGCACACCCTCGCCCGCGCGGTGCTGCGGTCGACGTTCCAGCGGTGAGCACGCCCGTCGAGGCCGAGGCCCGCGCCGTCGCCGGCGACCTCGTCCTCCACCCGGCGCTGGAGCGGCTCGACGCCGTGGCCTCACCCGTGGCGGCGGCCCTGCCCGGCTGGGCCGGTGCCGCCGCCGCGGCCGTCACGGAGATCGACCCCGACGTCGCGGACACCGCCGCGCTCGTCGAGGCCCACGGGGTGTCGCGGGAGGCGTCGGCGAACTGCGTCGTCGTCTCCGGCAAACGCGCCGGGGAGGAGCGCATCGCCGCCTGCGTGGTGCTCGCCACCACCCGCGCCGACGTCAACGGCGCCGTCAAGCGGCTCCTCGACGTGCGCAAGGCGTCCTTCCTGGCGATGGAGCGGGCCGTCACCGACACCGGCATGGAGTACGGCGGCATCACCCCCGTCGGGCTGCCGGACGGATGGCGGGTCCTGGTCGACGCGGCGGTGGCGGCGACCCCGTACGTCGTCATCGGCAGCGGGGTGCGCCGCTCCAAGCTGGTGGTCCGGGGCGCGGACCTCGCGAGCCTGCCGGGCGCGGAGGTCGTGGAGGGGCTGGGTGTGTGACACCGGCGCCCGTGTCGGGGTGGCGGCCTAGGTCTTGAGCGTGTCCGTGAAGCCGGCCCACGAGTCGTGGACCTTCGACGACCTGGAGCGCCTCCCGGACGACGGACGGCGCTACGAGATCGTCGACGGCGTCCTGGTCGCCACCCCGGCTCCCACGGTCGAGCACCAGATCATCGCCACCAACCTCATGCTCGCCCTGGCGCTGCACCTCGACCCGGGCGTCCGCGAGGTCCACGGCGCCGGTGTACGAGTGCCCGCCGACCTGGGCCGCGCTGAGCACTACCTGATCCCCGACGTGCTGGTCGTCCGACGGGGCGCCACGTCGGGGCAGCTCGACGCCAGAGACGTGGTGCTCGCCGTCGAGGTGGTCTCCCGCAGCTCCCGCACCCACGACCGTCACACCAAGCACGGTCTGTACGCGGAGCTGGGCATCAGTGAGTACTGGATCGCGGATCCCGCCGAGGACACCCTCACCGTCCATGAGCTCCACGGCGGGGAGTACCGGGTGCCCGAGCGCGTCAGCGGCGCCGAGACCCTGCAGCGCCTGGCCGTGTCGATGGCGTCGCTTCGGGCCTGACCCCATTCACCTCCGCAGCGCCCACATCGCCACCGCGCTCGCCGCCGCCACGTTGAGGCTGTCCACGCCCGCGGCCATCGGGATGCGCACCACCACGTCCGCCGCCGCCACCGCGCGCCGGCTCAGCCCGTCGCCCTCCGTGCCCAGCAGCAGCGCCACCCGCTCGGGTGGGCGGAAGTCCTCCAGCGGCACCGCGTCGTCCGTCAGCGCCAGCGCCACCACCGTGAAGCCCGCCTCCCGCAGCAGGTCCAGGTCCTGCGGCCAGCGCCCCGCCCGCGCCCACGGCAGGTGCAGGGACGTCCCCATGCTCACGCGCACGCTGCGCCGGTAGAGCGGGTCCGCGCAGCGCGGGCTGACCAGCACCCCGTCCGCCCCCAGCGCCGCCGCCGAGCGGAACACCGCACCGACGTTGGTGTGGTCGACGACGTCCTCCAGCACCACCAGCCGCCGCGCCCCCGGCAGCAGGTCCGCGGTGCCGCGCTCGGCGGGGCGGTGCATCGACGCCAGCGCGCCCCGGTGCAGGTCCACGCCCGTCAGCCGCTCGAACGCCCCCGGTGGCGCCACGAACACCGGCACGTCGCCCGGCAGCACGTCGGCCAGCTCGTCGGCGCGCGGCTGCGACAGCAGGAACGAGCGCGGCCGGTGCCCCGCGGCCAGGGCCCGGCGGATCACCTCCACCCCCTCGGCGAGGAACAGGCCCTCCGCGGGCTCCCGCGCGGCGCGCAGCTGCACGTCCTTGAGGCTGAGGTAGTCGCGCAGCCACGGCCGCAGCTCCGCCGGCAGGGCGGTGAGCTGCCGGTCCGCGGGGTCGAGGGCGGCGAGCTCGGGCAGGGGACGCAGCAGCACGCCGGGACGGTAGCGCGGGGCGGGGCGACGCCCGGCGCGGGTGCGGCCGCTCGGGGCTGCGGGACGGGGACGTTCGGCAGGCGACACACCGGCGAGTCCCCGCGCAACGTCCCCGCGCCGCCAGTGCCGGCCGCGAGGCGGGGACGCTCGGCAGGCGGCACACCGGCGAGTCCCCGCGCAACGTCCCCGCGCCGGGCGTCGCCCCGCCATGGGGGCGGCCGCGCAAGCTCCCCGCGCCGGCCGGGAGGATGCCGTGGTGACCGGCACCGCACCTCCCGCCCGCACCTCCGCGTGGCGCACCGTCGTCGGGTTCGGGACCGTCAGCCTCGCCGCGGACATGGTCTACGAGGGCGCCCGGTCGGTGTACGGGCCGCTGCTGGCCGGGCTCGGCGCGTCCGCGCTCGTCGTCGGCCTCGTCACCGGCGCCGGAGAGGCCGTCGCGCTGCTGGTGCGGCTGGTGTCCGGGCCGCTGGCCGACCGCAGCGGCCGCTACTGGGCGCTGACGATCAGCGGGTACGCGCTGACCGCGGTGTGCGTGCCCCTGCTGGCCGTCACTCCCCTGCTCGGGGGCGCGGGGCTGGCGGTGGCGGCCGGTCTGATCCTCGCCGAGCGCCTCGGCAAGGCCGTGCGCAGCCCCGCGAAGTCGGCACTGCTGGCGGACGCCGCCGCGCACGTCGGCATGGGCCGCGGGATGGGTGTGCACAAGGCGCTGGACCAGGTGGGTGCCTTCGCCGGGCCGCTGCTGGTGGCGGGGATCGCCGCGGCCGCCGCCGGGGCCCTGGAGCCGGGGCTGGCCGCGCTCGCGGTGCCGGGTGCCGCGGCGATGGTGCTCCTGCTGCTGCTCCGGGCACGCTCCGGCGCGGCACGGGAACCTGGGCGGCGCACCAGCTCGGGCACGGCGGCGGGTCCGCTGCCGAGGTTGTTCTGGCGCACTGCCGTCGGCAGCGGCCTCTGCACGGCGGGGCTGGTGACGTTCGGCCTCGTCGGGTTCCACCTCGTCGAGGCCGAACTCGTCGCCACGCCGGTCGTGCCGCTGCTGTACGCCGCGGCGATGGGCGCCGCCGCGCTCGCCGCCCTGGGCACCGGCGTCCTCTACGACCGGATCGGGCCCCGGGTGCTGCTCGTGCTGCCCGTGCTGGTGGCAGCGGTGCCCGGGCTGGTGTTCGCCACCTCGCTGCCGGCGGTCGTGGCGGGGGTGCTGGTGTGGGGCGCGGCGGGCGGGGTGCAGGACTCGACCGTGAAGGCGCTCGTCGCCGACGTCGTGCCGCGCGAGCGCCGGGCCACCGCGTTCGGCTGGTTCGCCGGGGTGCAGGGCGCGGGGGCGCTGGCCGGTGGGGCGGGCGCGGGCTGGCTGTACGGGGTGTCGCTGCCCGCGCTCGTGGTGGCCGTGCTGGTGGTGCAGCTGGTGGCGCTGGTGCTGCTGCTGCCCGTGGTGCTGCGGGCGGCGCCGCGCTGAACCCGTGGCCGTCGCGGGGACGTTCCACAGGCGGCGCGCGGGCGTGTCGCGGCCGAACGTCCCCGCGCCGGCACAAGCTGGGCCGCGTCGGCCGCACCGTCCCCGCGCCAGCACCCGCCGGGTGGCGTCAGCCCCGCAGCGCCCGGTGCTCGGCGGGCCGCACCCCGCGCACCCGCAGGAACGCGCTCGACAGCGCGAAGCCGCTGCCGTAGCCGACGCGCCGCGCGACCGCGTCCAGCGTGCTGCCCGGCTCCAGCAGCAGGTCCGCCGCCAGGGCCAGCCGCCAGTCGGTGAGGAACGCCATCGGCGGCTCCCCCACCACGTCGCTGAACCGCCGCGCGAGCGCCGCCCGGGAGGCCCCCACCTCCGCCGCCAGCGACGCCACCGTCCACGGCCGCTCCGGGAACTCCTGCAGCAGCCGCAGCGCCGGCCCTGCGACGGGGTCGGAGTGCGCGCGGTACCACCCCGGGGCGCCCGCCTCCGCGCGGGCGAACCAGCACCGGAGCACCGCGACGAGCAGCAGGTCGAGGAGCCGGTCGAGGACGGCGCCCTGGCCGGGCTCGTCCGTGTCCACCTCGGCGGCGAGGTAGCTCAGCAGCGGGGCGCCGACGTCGCAGCCGGGCACGGTGAGCAGGGGCGGCAGCGCCCGCAGCAGCCGGCCGCTGACCTCGCCCGCGTCGGGGTAGGTACCGGTGAGCAGGACGGTGCTGCCCTCGCCGCTGTTGCCCCAGGTCCGGGGTCCCCACGCGGTCATCGGGTGGACGCTCGCCCCGCCGGCCGCCCGGCACGCCTGGTCGGGGCCGATGACGACCTGCGGGGCGGTGCGGGGATCGTCGGCGACGAGGTAGGGCTCCGGCCCGCGCAGGACGCAGACGTCGCCCGCGGCGAGCCGTTCCACCGCACCGTCGCCGGTCACGACGCACGCGGCGCCGCGCACCACCGCCACGACGGTCAGCGGTGCGCCGTCCTCCACACGCAGCGCCCACGGCGGATCCAGCCGCGAGCGCAGCACGAACGCGCCGCGCGCCCGCGGGCCCTCCAGGAGTGCGGCCAGGGCGTCCACGAGGGCAGCGTAGACGCACGCGTATGGAAACGAGCTGTTCGACGATGGAGCGTCCAGGTCCGGCGCGGTTGCATCGGGGCATGACCACTCTCCACGTCACCGACGAGTCCACCACCACCCCGCCGCCCGCGGGCACCGTCCTCGTGACCGGCGCCACCGGCAAGACCGGCCGTCGCGTCGCCGAGGGCCTGCGCGCTCTCGGCGTGGCAGTCCGCGCGGCCTCGCGCGCCGGCGCCCCGTCCTTCGACTGGAACGTCCCCGACAGCTGGAACGCCGCGCTCGACGGGGCCGGCGCCGCCTACGTCTGCTACTCCCCCGACCTCGCCGTGCCGGGGGCGCCCGAGGTCGTCGCCGGGTTCGCGCGCCACGCCACCGAGGCGGGCCTGAGCCGGCTCGTGCTGCTGTCGGGGCGCGGGGAGGCGGAGGCGCAGCGCGCGGAGGCCGCGGTGCGGGCGGAGTTCCCCGCGGCGACCGTCGTGCGCGCCGCCTGGTTCAGCCAGAACTTCTCGGAGAGCTTCTTCGCCGACGCGATCCGCGAGGGGACCGTCGCCACCCCGAGCGGAGACGTCCCCGAGCCGTTCGTGGACGTCCGCGACATCGCCGACGTGGCGGTCGCCGCCCTCACCGCGCCCGGGCACGAGGGCCGGGTGCACGAGGTGACCGGCCCGGAGCTGCTGACCCTGCGGGAGGCGGTCGGTCTGGTCGCGGCGGCGACCGGGCGCGACGTGCGCTTCGTGGGGCTCACGCCCGCCGAGCACCGCGACGGGCTCGCGGCGGCGGGCGTCGACCCGGGGATGGCGGCCCTGCTGGACCACCTGTTCACCCAGGTGCTCGACGGGCGCAACGCCTCGACGACCCCCGACGTGGAGCGGGTGCTCGGCCGCCCGGCGCGCCGGTTCGCCGACTACGTGCGGGAGGCGGCCGCCACGGGCGCCTGGGGCTGACCGCGACGCCGGGGCGGGCCGAGCCGACGCGGGGACGTTCGGCAGGCGACGCGCGGGTGGGTCGCGGCCGGACGTCCCCGCCCCAGCACTGGCCGGACGTCCCCGCCGCGGGCGGGCGAGCGTCAGAACACGCCCCTCCAGGGGACGCGCCCAGGGCTCAGCCGAGGGAGGCGAAGGCGTCGGCGAGGACGTCCATCGCCTCGGCGAGCAGGTCCTCCCCCATCACCAGCGGCGGCAGGAAGCGCAGCACGTTGCCGTAGGTGCCCGCGGTGAGGGTGAGCACCCCCGCCGCGTGGCAGGCGGCGTTGACGGCGGCGGTGGCGGCCGGGTCCGGCTCCAGGGTGCCCGGCCGCACCAGCTCGACGGCCACCATGGCACCGCGGCCGCGGACGTCGCCGATGACGGGGTGCTGCTCGGCGAGCCGGCGCAGCCGCGGCAGCATCACGTCGCCGAGCGCGCGGGCGCGGGCACTGAGGTCGCCCTCCTCCACCGCGCGGATCGCGGCCAGCGCCGCCGCGCACGCCACGGGGTTGCCCGCGTAGGTGCCGCCGAGGCCGCCGGCGTGCACGGAGTCCATGATCTCGGCGCGGCCGGTGACGGCGGAGAGCGGCATGCCCCCGGCGATGCCCTTCGCGGTGGTGATGAGGTCCGGCACGACGCCCTCGTGCTCGCAGGCGAAGACGTCGCCGGTGCGGGCGAAACCCGTCTGGATCTCGTCGGCGACGAAGACGATGCCGCGGGCGCGGGCGAACTCCGCGAGGGCGGGCAGGAACCCGGGCGCGGGGACGACGAAGCCGCCCTCGCCCTGGACGGGTTCGACGACGATCGCGGCGACGCCGCCCGCGCCGATCTCCTTCTCGATCCGGGTGATGGCCTCGGCAGCGACGGCCTCCCCGCTGCGGCCGCCGTCGCGGAACGGGTAGGACATCGGCATCCGGTACACCTCGGGGGCGAACGGGCCGAAGGAGTGCTTGTAGGGCATGGACTTCGCCGTCAGCGCCATCGTCAGGTTCGTGCGCCCGTGGTAGGCGTGCTCGAACACCACGACCGCCTGCCGCCCCGTCGCGGCGCGGGCGATCTTCACGGCGTTCTCCACGGCCTCCGCGCCGGAGTTGAAGAGCACCGAGCGCTTCTCGTGGTCGCCGGGCGTCAGCCGGTTCAGCGCCTCGCACACCGCGACGTACTGCTCGTAGGGGCTGACGGTGAAACAGGTGTGGGTGAACTCGGCGACCTGCTCGCGGACCGCCTCGACGACGCCCGGCGCGGAGTTGCCGACGTTGACGACGGCGATGCCCGCCCCGAGGTCGATCAGGGAGTTGCCGTCGACGTCGACGACCACCCCGCCCCCGGCGGCGGCCACGTAGACCGGCAGGGCGCTGGAGCAGCCCGCCGCCACCGCGGCCAGCCGGCGGGCGTGCAGCTCCTGCGAGCGCGGGCCGGGGATCGCCGTGACCAGGCGCCGCTCCTGCGGCAGGCCCGGTCCCCCGGCGCGCCCGCTGGGCGTGAGGTTCGGAGGAGCTGCGGGGTGAGCGGTCACGGTTGGCCTTCCCGTCGTCGCGAGCGCGGTTTCCGTCCCCGAGGAGGCTCCGGACCACGGATCCCCTCGCTGGGCGCGGGCCAGACGCTACACCCGATCGCTGCTCCGCCCTCGGGCGCGAGCGGCGGTCAGACCCGCGCCGGCGGGGCGTCCTCGACGTCGGGCAGGACCACCGCGGCCTCCGGCACCCGCAGGTCCACCACGGCCGGCGGGCGCTCCGGGTAGCCGAGGAGGTAGCCCTGGGCCCCGTCGCAGTCGAGCCGGCGCAGCGCGAGCAGCTGGGCCGGGGACTCCACGCCCTCGGCGATGACTCCGATGCCCAGCGTGCGGGCCATCCCGATGATGCTGGAGAACAGCCGCTCCGCCTGCTGCCGCTGACCGAGGTGGCGGGTGAACTGCCGGTCGACCTTGATGTGGTCGATGGGCAGCATCTGCAGGTGCGCGGGCGAGGAGCGGCCGCTGCCGAAGTCGTCGACGCCGATCCGCACACCCATCGTGCGCAGCGCGTGCAGCGTGGAGATGCTCGCCGTCGCGTCCTGCGCCAGGACGTCCTCCGTGACCTCCAGGCAGAGGGCCTCCGCGGCACGCCCCTTCGGCAGGGCTTCCTCGACGACGTCGAGGAGGTTCTGCTGCACGAGCTGGCGGCGGGAGACGTTGACGGAGACGCTGAGGTCGAAGGAGTCGCCGCCGGTCTCGTACCACTCCCCGATCTGGCGGCACGCCTCCCGCAGCGCCCAGTTGCCGATCTCGACGATCAGGCCGGTGCGCTCCGCGACGGGCACGAAGTCGGCGGGTTCGAGCAGGCCGCGGGTGGGGTGCTCCCAGCGCAGCAGCGCCTCGAGGCCGGTGACGCGGTTGGCGTGCAGGTCGAGGATGGGCTGGTAGTGCAGTCGCATCTCGCCCCGTTCGACCGCCCCGGCGAGGTCGTCCTCGATCTGGCGCTTGGCGAGGGCCTGCGCGTGCATGCCCTCGTCGAACAGCTCGAAGCGGGCCTTGCCGCGCTCCTTGGCGCGGTACAGGGCGGCGTCGGCGCGGCGGATGAGGTTGGGGGTGTCGGCGTCCTCGGTGGCGAGCGCGACGCCCACGCTGGGGGTCATGCGCAGGCTGCGCCCGGCCAGCTCGAACGGCTTCTCCGCGATGGAGGAGATGATGCGCTCGGCGATGCGGGCGGCGACGACCTCGTCGCCGACGTCCTCGCAGAGCACGGCGAACTCGTCGCCGCCGAAGCGGGCGACGGTGTCCTCGGGGCGCACGGCGGCGGAGACGCGCCTGCCGACCTCGACGAGCATCGCGTCGCCGACGAGGTGTCCGTACACGTCGTTGACGGCCTTGAAGCCGTCGAGGTCCATGTAGAGGACGGCGGTGCCGCGCTCGGCGCGGCGGGCCAGGGCGTGCTCGAGGCGGTCGGTGAAGAGCTGCCGGTTGCCGAGGTCGGTGAGCGGGTCGTGCAGGGCCTGGCGGCGGGCGGCGTCGAGGCTGACCTGGCGGGCGTAGCCCTGCTGGTCGACGCGCTGGGCGGTCTGCCGGGCGATGAGCACGAGGAGCAGGGCGCTGACGACGCCGCCAGCGAGGGCGGCGAGGATCTCGCTGAAGCGGCCCACAGGGGTCGGCAGCAGCCTGGCCAGGGCGACGACCCCGACCACGACGAACGGGGACACCATCGCCCACGGGATGATCATGGTCCGGACGTCGTCACCCGCGGCCCCCCGCTGGGTCCAGGGCCAGCGCCGCTCCGACGCCGGCCTCGCGCTCCGGGTCCCGTCGTCCTCAGCCACCAGCTCCAGCGCCTCCTCGGACCGGCGGCGCCTGCCGCGGGCGGTAGAAGTCCGACATCCGGACGGTTGCTACGTTCAGTAGGGCCATGGTGACTTCTGGGTCATGGGCTGTCCAGGCGGGACACGCCCCCGGCGGTCTCCTGCTCCAGCCGTTCCGCCGCCACCGTGCGACGGTCGTCGTCCAGGCGGCGGGTCAGGCCGCGGCGGTCCAGCAGCTCCAGCAGCGGCACCGCCACCCGCCTGCTCGTGCTCAGGTGGCGCCGCGCCTCGGACAGCGTGAACGGCTGCGGCAGCCGTGCCAGCGCCCGCGCCGCCGCGGTGTCGGCACCCGGGGCCAGCACCACCGATTCCCCCAGTCGGAGCAGCCGCCCCGCCCGGGCCGCCGCCGCGACCTCCCGGGTCCCCAGGCGCAGCTCGGCCAGCCGCTCCGCCGTGGGCGCCGCGAACGGCGCGGCGGCCAGCTCCTCCCGCAGCGCCGACACCGCCGCGGCCACCGCTGGGGGCAGCTCCTGCCCCGCCCCGGCGACGACCCGGCCGGCACGCACCCCCAGCGCGCCCCGCGACGCCGCGACCAGGGCCTCCACCAGCGCCCTGTCGGGCAGGCCGAGGCGCCGCCGCAGCGCCTCCAGGGGGGCGCCCGCCTCCAGCGGGTTCTCCCTCGTGAACGCGCGCACCTCCTCGGCCAGGCGCACCCGCAGCGCCGACCAGTGCGCCGGATCGGCGAGCCAGTCCCCCGCCACCGGCGCCCCCGCGGCCGGCACGCCCATCGCCGTCAGCTCCGCCCGCCGCACCAGCCGGCGCCGCGCCACCTCCGAGGCCTCGTCGGGCGTGCCGTCCAGCTCGGCGAGGACCTGCGCCCGGGCCCGGCCGGCCCCCCGCCGCGCCAGGGCCGGGGGCCGCACGTCCAGCACCACCACCCCGCCGCAGACCCGCTGCGCCCCCGGGTCGCGCAGCAGCGCCCGGTCGCCGACCCGCAGGGGCAGCGCCGCGTCCGCGCTCAGCCGGGCCGTCACCCCCGCCGCGTCCTGCCCCAGCACCCGCAGCCGCACCCCCACCGCCGCGGACCCCACGTGCAGCACCGCCCGCTGCGGCAGCGCCCGCGGATCCACCTCCGCGCCCAGCACCGGCACCACCCGCACGTCCAGGCAGTCCGCGGGCAGGTGCGTTCCGGGGGTGAGGAGGGCGTCGCCGCGGGCGAGCTCCGCCCGCTCCACGCCCCGCAGGTTCAGCGCGACCCGGGCCACCCCGCGCGCCTGCTCCGCCCGCTCCCCCAGGCACTGCAGGCTGCGCACCCGCACCCGTCGCCCGCCCGCGCCGACCTCCAGCTCGTCGCCGGGGCGCACGCTGCCCGCCGGGAGGGTGCCGGTCACGACGGTGCCGCTGCCGCGCACGGTGAAGCTGCGGTCCACCCACAGCCGCACCGGCGCCGCGGGGTCGGGGACGGGCACCCGGGCCAGCAGCGCGGCCAGCTCCGCCCGCAGCCGCGGCAGGCCCTCCCCGGTGACGGCGCTGACCGCGACCGCCGCGCACCCGGCGAGCGCGCTGCCGGCCAGCTCCGCCAGCGCCTCCTCCCGCGCCGGTTCCGGGTCGGCGAGGTCGCTGCGGGTGATGACGAGCAGCCCGTGGCGCACCCCGAGGGCGTCCAGTGCCTGCAGGTGCTCCGCCGACTGCGGCATCCAGCCCGAGTCGGCCGCCACCACCAGCACCGCCACCGGCACCGGCCCCACCCCGGCCAGCATCGTCGGCACGAACCGCTCGTGGCCCGGCACGTCGACGAACGCCACCTGCTCCGCGGTCCCGCCCACCTCCAGCGTCGTCCAGGCGTAGCCGAGGTCGATGGTCAGGCCGCGACGCTGCTCCTCCGCGAGCCGGTCCGGCTCCATCCCCGTCAGCGCCCGCACCAGGGTGGACTTGCCGTGGTCGACGTGCCCGGCGGTGGCGACGACGTGCACGTCAGGCCCCGGCCGCGGCGGCAGCGCCGGGGGCGGTCGCCGCGGTGGAGGTCGTCGCGGCGGCGGCCAGCACGGCCGCGGCCACGTCGCCGTCGCGGCCCGGCGGCACGCAGCGCAGGTCCAGCAGCAGCGCACCGCGCTCCACCCGGCCCACCACCGGCGGGGTGCCCAGCCGCAGCGGCTGCGCCAGCTCCGCCGGCAGCGCCACCGCCTGCGACGGCAGCTCCACCCCGGGCGCCCCGCCGCCGCCGACGACGGCCGCGCACGCCACCACCTGCGCCGCCACCCCCGACGCGGTCAGCTCCGCGGCCAGGGCCCCGCTGCGCCGGCGCAGCTCCTCGGCATCCGCGTGCAGGGCCTGCCACGTCGGCGTCGCGGGCCCGCGCAGGGTGGCCTCCAGCGCCGCCAGGGTCAGCTTGTCCACCCGCAGCGCGCGCGCCAGCGGATGCCGGCGCAGCCGCTCCACCAGCTCCGCGTCCCCCAGCAGCAGACCCGCCTGCGGCCCGCCCAGCAGCTTGTCCCCGCTCGCCGTGACCAGCGACGCCCCGGCGCGCAGGGTCGTGGCCGCGTCCGGCTCCTCCGGCAGCAGCGGGTCGGGGGCCAGCAGCCCCGAGCCGATGTCCGCGACCAGCGGCACACCGCGCTCGGCGCAGGCACCCGCCAGCTCCGCCACCCCCACCGCGGAGGTGAACCCCGAGACGACGAAGTTCGACGGGTGCACCTTCAGCACCATGCCCGTCTGCGGCCCCAGCGCCTCGGCGTAGTCGCGCAGCGAGGTGCGGTTCGTGGTGCCGACCTCGCGCAGGCGCGCGCCGGTGGAGACGAGCAGGTCGGGCAGGCGGAACCCGTCGCCGATCTCCACCATCTCCCCGCGGCTGACCACGACCTCCCGCCCCGCCGCGCAGGCGGTCGCCGCCAGGACCAGCGCCGCCGCACCGTTGTTGACCACGTGCACCCCGGCCGCGTCCGGCACCGCGGCCGCCAACGCCTCCATCGCCCCGCGCCCGCGCCGCGCCCGGCGGCCGGTGACCAGGTCCAGCTCCACGTCCGTGGCGCCCGCCGCGGTCGTCACGGCCCGCACCGCAGCCTCCGAGAGGGCGGCGCGGCCCAGGTTGGTGTGCAGCACGACGCCCGTGGCGTTGAGCACCTCCCGCTGCCCGGCAGGCAGGTCGCGCAGGACCGCCTCCATCAGCTCCGTCGCCGCCAGCCGCCCGGCGCGCACCTGCGCCTGCGCCCGCTGCACCGCCGCCTTCACCGCGGCCCGCCCCAGCAGGGCCAGCGCCTGCTGCAGCCGCGGGTCGGCGAGGAGGGCGTCGGTGCGGGGCACGGCGCGGCGCGGGTCCGGCGGGACGGCCGGGGCCGCACCCGCCACGGCGTCGCGGATCCGGCCCGGAGCGGAGGTGTCGGCCACGGCCGCACTGTAGGAGCGGACCCGGGCCCCGGCACCCGGGCCCCGGCCCGCGGCCCTGGGACGGCACGGGGAGCGCCGGCGGGGCGCCGGGGCGCGCGCGGCGGAGGCGGACGGGAATCGAACCCGCCTGACCGAGGTGCTCGGTCACGTCGGTGTTGAAGACCGCGGGGGCCACCAGGCACCCTCACGCCTCCCCCGGACCGCGCAGCCGGAACCCTACGCTGCCGCACCCCGCACCGCCCCGGGAGGCCGAGCCGGGCCGCGCCGCCGTCCCGCTGGAGATGCCCCCGACCGGTGGAGGTGTTTGCCTGGGGCGGTGACGACCAGCACCCCCGGACAGGCGGACTCCCCGACACCGCAGGCGGCGCCGCACCCGGCCCCCGTGCGGCTGACGCAGTACGCCCGCGGCGGAGGCTGCGCCTGCAAGATCCCGCCCGGGGAACTGGAGGACGTCGTCGCCGGCCTGGTCGGCCGCAGCGGCGGCTCCACGATCGGGCGCCTGCTCGTCGGCCTCGACTCCGGCGACGACGCTGCGGTGGTGCTCGCCCCCGACGGGCGCACCGCGGTCGTCGCCACCGCCGACTTCTTCACCCCCGTCGTCGACGACCCCTACGACTGGGGCCGCATCGCCGTGGCCAACGCGCTGTCCGACGTCTACGCCATGGGCGGCCGGCCCCTCGTCGGCGTCAACCTGCTGGCGTGGCCGCGCGGGGTGCTGCCGTTCGAGCTGGCCCGGGAGGTGCTGCGCGGCGGCCTGGACGTGGCCCGGGTGGCCGGCTGCCACGTCGGCGGCGGCCACAGCATCGACGACCAGGAACCGAAGTACGGCATGGCGGTCACGGGGATCGCCGACCCGAACCGGTTGCTGCGCAACGACGCCGGCGCCGCCGGGATGCCGCTGACGCTGACGAAGCCGCTGGGCACGGGCGTGCTGGGCAGCCGGCACAAGGCGACCGGGGAGGTGTTCCACCAGGCGGTGGAGTCCATGACGACCCTCAACGCGGAGGCCTCCGCGGCCGCGCTCGCCGCCGGCGCGGTGTGCGCCACCGACGTCACCGGCTTCGGCCTGCTCGGTCACCTGCACAAGCTGGCGCGGGCCAGCGGTGTCACCGCCGTCCTCGACGCCGCCGCGGTGCCCTACCTCGACGGTGCCCGGGAGGCGCTGCGCGACGGCTTCGTCCCCGGCGGCAGCCGGCGCAACCTCGACTGGGTGCGCCCCCACGCCGACCTCGGAGTGGGCGAGGAGGAGGCGCTGCTGCTGGCGGACGCGCAGACCTCGGGCGGCCTGCTGGTGGCCGGCGAGCTGCCCGGCTTCCCCGTCGTCGGGGAGCTCCTCCCGGCCCGGGAGGGCGTCACCGTCCTCGTGCGCTGACCCGCACCAGCCGCGGGGGCGGCCCGGGTGGCGCGTGGGAGACTGCGCCGCATCCGAGAGCGCGGAGGAGCACCGTGGCACGAGACACCTCACCCGTGGACCACTCCGCGGTCTTCGCCGCGATCCCGACGCCGTACCTCGTGATGGACCGCGACCTCGTCATCGTCGACGCGAACCCCGCCTACCTGGCGACCACCGGGCGGACGCTCGCGGAGATCGTCGGCCGGCCCGTGTTCGAGGCGTTCCCCGGCAACCCCAGCGAGGACGAGCCCGACGGCGGCGTCGCGAAGGTGCGCGCCTCCTTCGAGCGGGCTCGCGACACCGGCGTCATGGACACCATGCCGGTGCAGAAGTACGACATCACCGACGGCTCCGGCGACTACACCGAGCGGTACTGGAGCCTCATCAGCGTGCCCGTCCCGGACGAGGACGGGCGGACCGCCTACGTCGTGCAGCGCGCGCAGGACGTCACCGACTACATCCACGAGCGCGAGGGGGCGCGGCAGGAGCGCGCGCACGACGCGGCGTGGCGGCGCATCGAGGAGGTCGAGGCGGACCTCTACGCCCGCGGGGAGGAGCTGCGCACCGCCCTGGCAGCGGAGGCGGCCACCGCCCGCAGGCTGCAGGGGCTGGCCGAGCTCGCCCTGCAGCTCAGCGACGCGGAGACGGTGCGCGACCTCGCCGAGGCGCTCGTGGCCCGCGCCACCGCGGCGCTCGGCTGCTTCGGCGGGGCGGTGGCCGTGCTCGACGAGCAGCGGGGCCGGCTGGCCGCCACCGTGGCCGGCGACCTCGGCCCGCGCACCCAGCCGCTGTTCGGCGACCTGCCGCTGAACGGGCCGCTGCCGCTGTCGGTGGCGGCGGCGACGGGGCGGCGGGTGCTGCTGTGCGACCCCGACGAGGCCCGTGCGTGGGCCGCGGAGATGGAGCTGGTGGCCGCGGTGACCGGCGCGCAGGCGTGGGCGGTGCTGCCGCTGACCGTCGGGGAGCGCCGCCTCGGGGCGCTGGTGCTGCACTGGCGCGCGCCCCGGCGGTTCCCGCCGGAGGACCTGGAGATCCTCGAGGCGTTCGCCGCGCAGTGCGCGCAGGGCCTGGACCGCCTCCAGGTCCGGCAGGCGGAGCGGGCGGCGACGGCGGCCTCGCAACGGCTGTCGGAGACCCTGCAGCGCAGCCTCCTCACGGAGCCCCCGCGGCTGGAGGACCTGCAGATCGAGGTCCGCTACCAGCCCGCCGCGCAGGAGGCGCAGGTCGGCGGCGACTGGTACGACGCGTTCGTCGTCCCCGGCCGCGACGGCACGGGCGGCGACAGCACGGGCGGCGGCAGCACGGTCCTGGTGATCGGCGACGTCGCCGGCCACGACCGCGACGCGGCCGCGGCGATGGCGCAGGTCCGCAACGTCCTGCGCGGGGTCGCCCACACCGCGCCGGGCTCGCCCGCCGTCGTCCTCTCCGCGCTGGACCGCGCGATGGCCGACCTCGGCGTCGACGCGCTGGCCACGGCGGTGCTGGCGCAGGTCGAGCAGAGCGCGGCGGAGACCCGCACGGGTACCCGCACCCTGCGCTGGTCGGCCGCGGGGCACCCGCCGCCCCTGCTCGTGCTGCCGTCCGGTCAGGTGGAGGTCCTGCAGGGCCGCGGCGACCTCCTCCTCGGCCTGGACCCGGACGCCCCGCGCAGCGACGCCGAGCGGGCGCTGGCCCCGGGCACGACGGTGCTCCTCTACACCGACGGCCTGGTGGAGCGGCGCTCCGCGGACCTCAACCAGGGGGTGGAGTGGCTGCGCGAGACCGCCGCCCGCTTCGCCCACCTGCCGCTGCCGCGCTTCTGCGACGCGATCCTCGGGGAGCTGCCCGGGGCGGTGGAGGACGACGTGGCGGTGCTGGCACTGCGGACGCGGCAGGCCACGTCGGCCGGGACGGCGGCCGAGGCGCCGGCGCCGGTCGCTGTGCCGCGGCCCGCGCCGCCGCGCAGCGCCGCGCCCGAGGAGGACCGCGGCGGGGCCCTGGTCGTCCTCGAGCCGGCCCCGACGTCGGTGCGGGCCGCCCGCGACCACGTCCGCGCGTGCTGCCGGGCCGCGGGCGTGGACGAGGACACCTGCGACACGGCCGTGCTGCTGGCCAGCGAGACCGTCACCAACGCCTTCATCCACGGCCGCAGCGAGGCGCGCCTGCGGGTGCTGGCCACCGCGGCGTGCGTGCACGTGGAGGTGGGCGACGACAACGCCCGCCGCCCCGTGCGCGCGGAGCGCAACGACGCCGCCCTCGACGGCCGCGGCCTGGACATCCTCGACATCCTGGCCTCGTCCTGGGGCGTGCGCGACGAACCGGAGGGCAAGGTGGTCTGGTTCCAGGTCACGGGCCCCGGCGACGGGGGTGCCGCGTGAGCGCCGCGCCGGGCACGACGTTCCTGCTGGCCCGCCACGGCGCCACGGCGCACACCGCGGAGGGCCGCCTCAGCGGCTGCACCGGCGCGAACCCGCCCCTGTCCGAGCTCGGGCGGCAGCAGGCGCAACGGCTCGCGGCCGTGCTGGGCGCCGTGGGCGGCGTCGACGTGCTGGCGTGCAGCCCCGTGCGCCGCGCCCACGAGACCGCCCAGGCGGCCGCCGCGGCGCTGGGGTTGCCGCTGCGGGTCGAGGACGACCTGCGCGAGATCGACTTCGGCGACTGGGAGGGCCTGACCCCGGCGGAGGTCGACGAGGGCTGGCCGGGACGGCAGCCGGCCTGGCGGCGGCAGGTCACGGAGCCCGCGCCGGGCGGGGAGTCCGTGGAGCAGGTCGGCGAGCGGGTCGCCGCGGTGCGGGCGCGCCTGGCCGCGGAGCACCCGGGCGCGACGATCCTGCTGGTCAGCCACATGTACCCGGTGAAGCTCACGGTGGTCGACGCGCTCGCGGTGCCGCGCCTCGTGATGCACCGCATGCACGTCGACCCCACGGGTCTCAGCGAGGTGCGGGCCCTGCCCGAGGAGGACCCGCGCGGGCCGTGGCTGGTGCTGCGGCACAACGACGCCGCCCACCTGCGGGGGCTCGCCGGGCGCTGAGGGCGACCGCCCGCCGCCGCTCCGGCCCGGGTCCGCGTGGGGCTCCGGCCCCGGGTTCAGCCCTGCAGCGCCGCCTGCGGGGAGGCGTCCCGCGCGGCCCGCCGCACCGGCACCGCCGAGCGCAGCCGCGCCAGCGCCGGGCCCGGGTCGGCGGCGGACCACACGCTGTGCCGTGCGCCCGGCGCCGCCGCGAGCGTGCGCGCCAGGTCCGGCAGCACCCCGCCGCTCCGCTCCGCCAGCGCCCGGCGCACGTCCGCCGTCCCCCACTGGTAGCGCACCCCCGCCCGCGCCCGCACCCGCGGCACGTCGCGGCCCAGGGCGATCGCCGCCCACACGGCGGGCAGGTTCGCCCCGGCCGCCACGGCCAGCGACAGCGAGCCGTAGAAGCGGGCGTTGAGGTCGATGAGGCGGCGGGTGCCGTCCGGGCCCTCGATGAACTGCAGCTCCGCCAGGCCGAGGAAGTCCAGCGACTCCAGCAGCGCCGCGACGCGGGCGGCCAGGACCTCGTCAACCTCGACCGTCACCGCCCGGGAGCTGGCCCCCGCCCCCGGCGGCCAGATTCCCTGGGCCCGCTGCATCGAGTCGGCCACCACGCCGCGCGGGCCGCGCACCGCGGAGTACGCCACGAGGGTGCCGGGGTGCAGCACCTGCACCTCCGCCTCCCCGCCGAGCGCGCGGATCTCCGCGACGCGGTGGGCGACGGCGCTGCGGCCGGTGATGACGAGGGTGTCGATGCGCGGTGGCGACCCCGCGACGTCCGGGCGGGCGTGGCGGTGGGCCTTCACGATGCAGGCCGTGGTCTCGTCGGGGACGTCGGCGGGGTCCAGCACGTCGGGCACGGCGATGCCCACGGCGCCCGCCGCCCGCGCGAGCTCGCCCTTGTCCAGCGCCCGCACGAGCTGCTCGTGGGGGCCGTGCGGCACGACGCAGCCGACGGCGTCCCGGGCGGCGGACAGCGCCAGCACCTCGGCCTCGCCCGCACCGAAGGCGACGTCGTACCCGCCGTCGCGGACGACGCGGGCCACGGAGTCCAGGAACGCCTCCGGGGACCGCTGCAGGGAGGCGACGCGGTGGCGGGCGGCGCACGCGCGCGAGGCGGACGCGAGCCCCTGCCCCTCGGGGGAGGCGACGCCCACGGTCCAGCCCGCTGCGGCCAGCGCCCGCACCGCGGCCAGCGCCCCCCGGCTCCAGCCCTGCTCCACGATCACGGCACGCACCCGCGCTGCTCCTCTCCCGTCCGCCCGCCGCGCCGTGTGCGCCGCCGGGCCGGGCCAGCATGTCGGCGCCGCCCCGCGCTCGCGATCGGAACGCCCACCAGCGCGCGCCCGCGGCGCCGGTGCCGCAGGCTGGACCCGACCACGAGCACGAGGGAGGAACCGTCATGGGCCTGCTGGACCGGCTGTTCGGCCGTGCCTCGCAGGCGCACACCGCGCCGCCACCACCACCGCCGCCGGAGTGGGCCTCGCAGCGGCCGCGCAGCGCCGACGAGGCCGCGCTGGCCCGCTACCGCTACCTGCTGCGCACCGCGCCGCCGGAGGCGCTCGAACGCGCCCACGAGGAGGCCTTCGCCGCCCTGACGCCCGAGCAGCGACGGCAGGTGCTGCAGCAGCTGGCCGCCGAGGTGCCGCGGTCGGAGCTGCGCGGGGACGACCCGCACTCGCTGGCGCGCACGGCGACGCGGGCGGAGGTGCGCCGACCGGGCACGCTGGAGCGGCTCCTCGGGCCGGGTGTGCACGGACCGGGCTACGGGCCGGGGCACGGCTACGCCGCGCACGGCTACGGACCGGGCGGGTACGGGCCGGGCGCGCACGGGGGCGGGTACGGGGGCGGGTACGGGCCGGGCTACGCCTACGGCCCCGGGCCCGGCATGGGCGGTCTGATGGCCGGCGGCCTGCTGAGCACCGTGGCAGGGGCGTTCATCGGCACGGCCGTCGCCGACGCCCTCATCCCCGACCACTTCGGCAACGACCACTGGGGCGACGACGCCGCCTTCGGGCAGGACGCCTACCGGGAGGGTCACCAGGAGGGCTTTCAGGACGCCGACGCCCCCGCAGACGCCGGCTACGGGGACACCGGTTACGGGGACACCGGTTACGGGGACACCGGTTACGGGGACACCGGTTACGGGGATGCCGGTTACGGGGATGCCGGTTACGGGGATGCCGGTTACGGGGATGCCGGTTACGGCGACCACGGGGACTACGGGGACGGCTTCGGCGGCGGCGGTGCCTTCAGCGAGGACCTCGGCGGCGACTTCGGCGGGGACGACCTGGAGGTCTGACCGCGCCGCCCGCCCTGCCGTGGAGCACCGGTTCCCGGCGGGGCGGGTCGCGCAAGGGATCAGCGGGCGGGCGTCAGCGGGTGCGGGGCGCGCCCGAGGTGCCGCTGGCGTCGGAGGTCGCACCGGCCTCGTGGCCGCTCGGGGCACCGCGCAGGTAGAGGAACCAGTAGGCGCCGCCGACGAACACCGCTCCGCCGACGAAGTTGCCCAGCCCCGCGAAGAGCCAGTTGGTGAGGATGGCACCCCACGTGAGGTCGGGAACCCCCGCGAAGTACGCCGCGGGCAGGAAGAACATGTTCGCCACGACGTGGTCGAAGCCCAGGGCGACGAAGGCCATGATGGGGAAGAAGATCGCGAGGATCTTCCCGGCGATGTCGTCCGCCGCGATGGCGCTCCACACCGCCAGGCACACCAGCCAGTTGCACCCGATCGCGCGCAGGAACACCTGGCCGTGGGTCTCGTCCAGCGCCTTGCCCGTGGCGATGCCCTCCAGCCGCGCGTAGGTGGCGGCGGCCGCCGTGCCGTCCTCCGCGCCGGCGGAGCCGATGACCCCGGTCTGCACCGCCAGGAAGTAGGCGACGAAGAGGGCGCCGAGCAGGTTCCCGACCAGGACCACCGCGAAGTTCAGCAGCATCCGGCTGATCCCGACCCGGCGGTGCAGCACGGCCAGCGGGACGAGGCCCATGTTGCCCGTGAGCAGGTCCGCCCCCGCGATGATCACGAGGATGAGGCCGAGACTGAAGACCGACCCGCTGGCGAGGGTGACGAGACCGCCCCACTGCTCCCGGTCCATCCCGGCGGTGACCTCGATGGCCACCAGGCCACCGAAGGCGATGTAGGCGCCGGCCAGGAAACCCCCGACGAGCATGTTGGGAAGCGGAGTGCTGGCCTTCTTCAACCCGGCGGCGGAGGCCGCGACGGCGATCTGGTCGGGGGTCTTGTAGGACACGACGCCTCCTGGGTCAGACCACGGGGATGTCCTGCGGGGTGTCGCTGCGCGCCGGCCGGCCCTGGGCCAGGCGCTCCCGCTGCGGCACGACGACGTACTTCGGGTCCTTCGTGGAGTGCACGCCGGCCTCGAACACGGCCATGCGGGTCAGCAGGGAGCCGGCCATCAGCGCCGCTCCGGAGGCGGCGCAGGCGAGGCGGGAGCGCCGTCCGAGCCAGGCCCCCGCGACGCCCGCGACCGTGAGCGCCCGCGCGGCCCGCAGGTACCGGCCCGGGCGCCCCTGCACGTAGGGCTCGCTGAGCAGGCCGTGCCCGTGCTCGACGCGGTGGGCCGCCGTCAGCTCCAGGCACGCCCCGAGCAGGGCCGCCCGCCGCGCGGGACCGACCTCGCCGGTGCGGCCGAGGACGAGGGCCGCCCCGGCGCTCGCCGCGAGCGCGCTGCCGGCGAAGACGAACGGCAGCTCCCGGTGCACCTCGTGCCACGAGGGCACGGCGGTGTCCGCGAACAGCACAGCGGTGTAGGTGGCCAGCAGGGGCGCCACCACGGCCGCGCCCGCACCGGCCGCCGACGCCGCGGGCGGGGCGCAGCGGCGGAGGAGGCCGAGGACGCCACGGTCGGGCAGCAGCGGCGCCGCCTCCAGGACGGCCGCGGCACCCGCCAGCGGCCCGTAGGCGGTGAGGATCCAGGTGCCCACGGACATCGGCGACGTCGGCTTCGCCACCCGCAGCATGTTGTAGAACCGCTCAGGACGGCCGAGGTCGATGATGAGGAAGTACGCGCTGGCGCCCAGCGCGCCCAGGGACGTCAGGCGCAGGCCGCGGCGGACGGAGACCTCCCCGCGGGCGTCGGCGACGACGGCCAGCATCGAGGAGCCCGCGGCCAGCCCGCCCGTGAAGAGGTAGTAGGCGATGTCGTGCGTCCAGATCGGCGGCTTGAGGATGGGCTGCCCGTAGTAGGAGCGGAACTCCGCCTCCGGAACCACCGCGTGCACGTCGCCGCGGCGCTTGCGGCGGCCGGCGCGGCCCTTCTCGCGGCGGCCCATGCCGGCCTCCCACATCCGCGCCGCCTGACCGCCCACGGGATCGGTGCGGGTGGGGGTGTGCCCGGCGGGCTCGCCCCCGGGTTCCCGCGTCGGGCTCGGCTGCGTCGCGGGACCCGCGGAGCCCTCGGGCCGGGTGCCGTTCGCCCCGCTCATCGCCGCCCCACCGCCGAGGCCAGGACGCCGAGGACCATCGCACCGGCCGCCACGGCCATCGTGCGGTACATGTCCGGCAGGTCGCGGGTGGTGACGACCGGGTCCGGCGGCAGGCCGTAGACCTCCGGCTCGTCGAGGAGCAGGAAGAACGCCCCGTCGCCGCCGACGCCGTCGTGCGGGTCGTGCCCGTACAGCCGTGCCTCGGTCACGCCGACGTCGTGCAACTGCTGCCGGCGGCGCTCCGCGCGCTCGCGCAGCTCGTCGAGGTCACCGAACTGGATGGACTCCGTCGGGCAGGCCTTCGCGCAGGCGGGCGTCTCGTCGGCCTTGAGCCGGTCGTAGCAGAGGGTGCACTTCCACGCCCGCCCGTCGCTCTCCCGGCGGTCGATGACGCCGTAGGGGCAGGCGGAGACGCAGTAGCCGCAGCCGTTGCAGATGTCCTCCTGCACGACGACCGTGCCGAACTCGGTGCGGAAGAGCGAGCCCGTGGGGCAGACGTCGAGGCAGGCGGCGTGCGTGCAGTGCTTGCAGACGTTGGACGCCATCAGCCAGCGCACGTCGGAGCGGCCCTCGCGGTCCGGCAGCGCACCGGGCGCGTGCATGCCCGGCATCCCGAGCAGCTTCGTCCCCGCCCCGGCCCCGGCCGCGGCGCTCGCGGCGGCGGAGCTCTTCGAGCCGCAGCCGCCCCCACCGCCGGAGCACCCGCAGCCGCCACCCGCGGCGGCCTCCGCCACCGGTTGGCCCCCGGGAACCCCGGTGCCCAGCCGCGACGCCTCCTCCAGCGCGTCGATCCCCGCTGCCGCCACCGCCGCGGCGTAGCCGGTGCCGCTCGGGCCGGTCGGGAGCTCCGCGAACGGCGCCCCCTTGTTCCCGATCGGGCGGGACTGCTCCACGAAGTGCACCGCGCGCCAGGAGTCCGCCCCCAGGCCGCCGGTGTTGTCGTAGGAGGTGCCGAGCAGGTCGATGCCGTCCTCCGGCACCAGGTTCCACTCCTTGCAGGCCACCTCGCACGCCTTGCACCCGATGCACACCGACGTGTCGGTGAAGAAGCCCTTCCGCGACGGCGGGGCGTCGTAGCCCGCGTCGACAGCGGGATCCACGGGGCCGTAGAGACTGTTCGCCGAGACCATCTAGCGCTCCCCCTCGTCCCCGCCGACCGGCGTCTTCTGGTCCTGCGCGGTCCCGCGCTCCCAGTGGTGCTCCACCGACGTGAACTCGTCCACGTCCTCCGGCGCGGCCCCGGTGCCGATGCCGGTGCGGCCCCCCTGGGCCTGCTCTTCGCGGTCCTTCCCGGCCGGGTGCAGGTACTCGTCGGTGACGGCCACCGTGCCCGTCGCCATCGAGACGTGCCCCTTGCGCCGGTACTCGTCCACCAGCGCCAGCATGTCCCGCCCCCGGGGCCGGCGGCCGGGCCGCAGGTCGCAGGTGCCCGCCTTGAACTCCTGGATGTGCACGTTCGGGTCCAGGGTCAGGTGCGGCAGGTCGTTGACGACGTCGCCGCTGGTCAGACCCCCCGGGCCCCAGTGGAACGGCAGCCAGATCTGGTGCACCACCCGGTCCTGGATGCGCAGCGGCGCGAGCCGGTCGGTGACCATCACCCTCGCCTCGACGACGGCGCGGGCGGTGATGACGTGCGCCCACTCCATGTGCCGCAACCCGCGCTCGGCCGCCAGTTCCGGCGAGACCTCCATGAACAGCGCCGGCTGCAGCTCCGCCAGGTAGGGAAGGTACCGGCTCATCGCCCCGGCCGTGTGGTGCTCGGTGAGCCGCGACGTGGTCCACACGTACGGGAACACCTCGCTGCCCGGCTCCGGCGGGCTCGGGTGCATCTCGTTGAGGTGGTGGGTGTACATCTGCCGCGCGGGGTTCTGCTGCTGGCCGTAGAGGGAGTTGCGGAACGGCGACTCCCCCGGCTCGTAGTGCGCGGGCAGCGGGCCGTCGAGGACGCCCTTGGGCGCGAACAGCCAGGCCTTGCCGTCGGCCTGCATGATGAACGGGTCGTCGCCGGCGAGGGCGTCGGCGCCGCTGGAGCCCGGTTCGGGGCGGTACGACGGGGGCTTGGTGACCTGGAAGTCGGGCACGTCGTCACCCACCCAGCGGCCCTGCTCCTCGTCCCACCACACCAGCGCCTTGCGCTCGCTCCAGGGCTTGCCCTCGGGGTCGGCGGAGGCGCGGTTGTAGAGGATGCGGCGGTTCATCGGCCAGGCCCAGCCCCACTCCGGCGCGTGCAGGCCCTGCTCCCGGCCGGGCTTGCGCCGCGCGGCCTGGTTCACCCCGTCGGCGAACACGCCGGCGTAGATCCAGCAGCCGCCCGAGGTGGTGCCGTCGGCGCGCATGCCCGTGAACCCGGGCAGCAGCTCGCCGCTGGTGAGGTCGTAGCCGTTGATCTCCTTCAGGACGGTCTCGGCGTCGGGCTCCTGCGTCGGCCCGTGCACCGGGTAGTCCCACGTCAGGTCGAGCAGGGCGCGGTCGCGGGGGTCGTCGGAACCCGCCAGCCGCTCCCGCATCCGCCGGCCCAGGTGGTAGAAGAACCACAGCTCGGAGCGGCAGTCGTCGCGGGGGTCGACAGCCTTCTCCCGCCACTGCAGCAGCCGCTGCGTCTGGGTGAAGGTGCCCTCCTTCTCCGTGTGGGAGGCGGCGGGCAGGAAGAACACCTCGGTGCGGCACTCCTCGGGCACGATCTCGCCCGTCTCGACCTCGGGGGCGTCCTTCCAGAACGTGGCGCTCTCGATCATCATGAGGTCGCGCACGACGAGCCAGTCCAGGTTGGCGAGGCCGATCCGCTGGGCGCGCCCGTTCGCCGAACCCACCGCGGGGTTCTGCCCGAGCAGGAAGTACCCGAAGATCTTCCCGCCCTCGATCATGTCCATGACCTGGGCGTACGTGCCGTGGTCGCCGTCGATCCGCGGCAGATGGTCGAAGCAGTAGTCGTTCTCCGCCGTCGCCGCGTCCCCGTAGTACGCCTTGAGCAGACTGACCGCGTAGGCGTCGGCGTTGCCCCAGAAGCCCTTCTGCCCCTCGCCCTTGATCGTGTCGATGTAGGTGGCGAGGTCCGGGTGCTTGTGGGCGTGCGGCATCGGCAGGTAGCCGGGCAGCAGGTTGTACAGGGTCGGGATGTCCGTCGAGCCCTGGATGCTGGCGTGCCCGCGCAGCGCCATGATGCCGCCGCCGGGGCGGCCCATGTTGCCGAGCAGGAGCTGCAGGATGGCGCCCGTGCGGATGTACTGCACGCCCGTGCCGCGCTGCGTCCAGCCGACGCTGTAGACGAGGGCGG
The DNA here is from genome assembly GCF_002934625.1 of Kineococcus xinjiangensis. Lineage (GTDB taxonomy): Bacteria > Actinomycetota > Actinomycetes > Actinomycetales > Kineococcaceae > Kineococcus_A > Kineococcus_A xinjiangensis. The sequence continues at coordinate 29,728 of NZ_PTJD01000016.1, forward strand.
TGGTGCGCTCGCGGCCGGAGTTGGAGATCCACGCCTCCGCGACCTCCTCGAAGAGGTCGCGCGGGATGCCGCACATCTCCTGCACCATCTCGGGCGTGTAGCGGGCGAAGTGGCGCTTGAGGATCTGCCACACGCAGCGCGGGTGCTCCAGCGTCTCGTCGCGGCGCACCTCGTGGTGCTCCAGCGCGGCGCCGGCGGAGCCGAGCTGCTGGCCCTCCTCGCTCTCGCGGGTGCGGTCGGTCTCCTCCTCCTCGTCGCCGCCGCCCTCGTGGCCCTCGTACTGCCAGGACGTCGTGTCGTAGGTGCGGGTCTCGGAGTCGAAGCCGGAGAACAGCCCGTCCAGGTCCTCCGTGTCGGCGTAGTCCTCCGACACGATCCACGAGGCGTTGGTGTACGCACGGACGTACTCGGCGAACTCCCGGCCCTGGCTCAGGACGCGGTTGATGACCGCGCCCAGCAGGACGATGTCGGACCCGGAGCGGATCGGCACGTACGTGTCCGCCAGCGCGCTGGTGCGCGTGAAGCGGGGGTCGATGTGGATGACCTTGGCGCCGCGCGCCTTGGCCTCCATCACCCACTGGAACCCGACGGGATGGCACTCGGCCATGTTCGAGCCCTGGATGACGATGCAGTCCGCGTTGCTCAGGTCCTGCAGGTCACCCGTCGCACCACCGCGACCGAACGAGGCTCCCAGACCGGGAACCGTGGCGGAGTGTCAAATGCGGGCCTGGTTCTCCACCTGGATCGCGCCCATGGCGGTGAACAGCTTCTTGATGAGGTAGTTCTCCTCGTTGTCCAGGGTCGCGCCGCCGAGGCTCGCGACGCCCCGGGTGCGGCGCAGGAACCGCCCCTCGGAGTCCTTCTCCTCCCAGCCCCGCCGCCGGGCGTCCAGCACCCGGTCCACGATCATGTCCATCGCGGTGTCGAGGTCGAGGTCCTCCCACTCCGTCGCGTACGGGCGGCGGTAGCGGACCTTCGTGGCGCGCTCGTCCCCGGTGACGAGCTGCTTGCTGGCCGAGCCCTTGGGGCACAGCCGGCCGCGCGAGATGGGGCTGTCCGGGTCGCCCTCGATCTGCACGATCCGCTCGTCCTTGACGAAGACGCGCTGCCCGCAGCCGACGGCGCAGTAGGGGCAGACGGAGCGCGCGACGCGGTCGGCCGTCACGGTGCGCGCGTCCAGGGCCTTGGAGCGGCCGGACTGCGCGGCGGCACCGCGCCCGAGCGGATCGGAACCCGTGAGCTGCCGGTACACCGGCCAGCCCTCGATCCAGGTGCGCACGCCCATCGCGGACCTCCTGCAGCGGTGCGGAAGGCGCTCGTCGTCTCCGGCGCCGTCGCTGCGCGCAAGTCTGGCGCAGCGCGGCTGATCTCGCAGCCCGGCGCGCCGGGCGGTCGCGGACGCGGGCCCGGCGGGGGCGGCCAGGGCGGGTGCCCCGGAGCCTGCGCGCGGCCACGGTAGCGTGACCGGCACCCGCTGGGGACGGTGGCGGGCTCGGACCTCCCGGGGAGCACCTGCATGAGCCGCCGCACGGACCACCGCACGAGCGCCACCGCACCGGAGCGCGCCGCGCCACGGGGCACCGCCCCGGAGGGCGCAGCACCTCCCGGTCTGCGCCCCGCGCTGGTGGGCGCCCTGGTCTTCCTCCTCCTCGCCGCCGCGCTGCTGCTGTGGTCGAAGTGGGACCCCTACTCCCGCCGCGTGGTCGAGCTGAGCGCGAGCGGTACCTGGGCGGGCAGTTCCGTGCTCGCCACCGCGGGCGTCGAGCCGGGCGCCGCCCCGAGCCTGCGGGCGGGCTGGGCGTTCCTGCTCGGCTACACCGCCGCCGTCTGGAAGGCCGTGGTCGCCGGGCTGGTCATCGCCGCCGCGGTGCAGACGCTCGTGCCCCGGCGCTGGCTGCTCGGCGTGCTGTCCCGCCGCTCCGACGCCGGGAGCGCGCTCGTCGGCGGCCTGCTGTCCACCCCGTCGATGATGTGCACCTGCTGCACGGCACCCGTCGCCGGTGCCCTGAGGCGCAGCGGGGTCCCCACCGCCGGGGCGGTGGCGTACTGGCTGGGCAACCCCCTGCTCAACCCCGCGGTGCTCGTGTTCCTCCTGCTGGTCGCCCCCTGGCAGTGGGCGGCCGTGCGCGCCGGGGTGGGGGCGCTGGTCGTGGTGGGCGGCAGCGTCCTCGTCGCGCGGCTGACGACCCCCCGCCTCGACCCCGCGTCGGCCGCCGCGGTGGTGGCGGCCGTGCCGAGCGCAGGCGACGACGCCCGGGACGAGGACCCCGCCGGCGCGGCGGGGCGCTTCGCGCGCAGCCTGCTGCGCACCTCCGCCGTGGTGGTGCCCGAGTACGCCGTCGTCGTCTTCGCCGTGGGCTGCTTCAGCGGCTGGCTGTTCCCGCTGGGGCAGTCGGCGCAGTCGTGGGGGGCGCTGGCCCTCCTCGCAGCCCTGGTGCTCGGCACCCTGCTCGTGATCCCCACCGCCGGGGAGATCCCGCTGGCCCAGGGGCTGGCCGCGGCGGGCGCCGGGGGCGCGGTCGTCGGGGCCCTGCTCATCACCCTGCCGGCGCTGAGCCTGCCGTCCATGGCGATGGTCGCGCGCGCGCTGACGTGGCGGGTGACGTTGCTGGCCGCGGCCGTCGTCGTCGCCGGCGGGGCGCTCGCCGCGGGCCTGCTGCCGCTGCTGTCCTGAGGGCGGCGGCTCCCCGGGCGGCTCAGACCTCGTCGACGGTGGTGCGCCGCATGCCGTGGCCGACGGGCTCGGTGTAGCTGCTGCTGACCCGGCGCCGGCGCGGGGCGAAGAAGGCCAGCTCCAGCAGCAGGCCGAGGCCACCGACGACCATGAGGATGACGCCGACCGTGGACAGGTCGATGCCGCTGACGTCGAGCGTCACGGCGAAGGTGAGGATCGCCCCGAGGGCGATGAGGACGATGGCGGATCCGAGACGCACGGGGACCTCCTGGAGTCGTCGGGCGGTGCCTTCCGGACCCCAGGCTGACGCGGCCCGCGTCGCGGCGCGCGCCGGTGGGCGGCCGAACGGGTGAGGCTGGTCCGTTGCCGGGGCGGCCGGCGCGAGCGGCCGGCGCGAGCCATCGGTGCGGCGGGTCAGCGCCGGCGCGGGCGGCCCGCGGCGGCGGCGTCGAGGCGCCGCTGCAGCTCCGCCGCCAGTTCCCGCGAGGCCCTCGCCAGCTCCTCGGCGCGCTCGTCGGGGTCCCCACCGCTGCGCCGCGGGGCGGCCGAGGCCACCGGCGCGCTGCGGGCGCGGCGCAGGACGTCCTCGTTGAGCGCGGCCAGCAGCCGCCAGTCCTCCGCCTCCGCGAGCGGGCTGCCCGCGAGCCGGGCGAGCATGTGCACGGCGACCAGGGGGTCGAGGCGCTGCGGGGGCTCGGCGGCGGCGCGCTCGGCGACCCAGGTCACGCGCGCCCACCAGGCGTCGCGGTCGGTCTCCCGCCGCCGCTGCCGGGCGGCCGAGCGGGCCACGAGCGCGGCGATGACGGCGGCCACGACCGCGCCGAGGGCGCCGAAGCCGGAACTGAGCACGAACTCCCACCACGCGCTGCGCATGCGCCCACCCTGCCGTGCCGGTGCGACAGCCCGTCAGGGTCCCTCCCGCATCCGCGCCGGCACCCCTCACGCGCAGCGGACCCCCGACGCGCAGAGGACCCCCGACGCCGTCCGCACCGGAGGGGCTGCGGCGGAGGGGGTCCTCGGCGAGGATGCGGGCGGTCAGCCGCCGCTGGCGGTGCGCTGGGCGCCCTCGGCGGCGCGGGTCGCCCCCGCCGCCTCCGCCCGCGCCCGCCGCAGCGCCTCGACGGGGTCCTCCAGCGTGGGCACCTCGAAGTCCGGTGCCGGGTGCTGCTCGCTCGGGCGGCGGGACTGCTGCGGCCGCTGGTCGGAGGTCCCCGGCGCCTGCACCTGTGAGCCCCCGTGCGCGTTGAACATCGACCCGAAGCCCTTGAGCGCGTCGTTCAGCTCGCTCGGCACGATCCACAGCTTGTTCGCGTCGCCCTTGGCGATCTGCGGCAGCATCTGCAGGTACTGGTACGCCAGCAGCTTCGGGTCCGGGTCGCCGCGGTGGATCGCGTCGAAGACCTGCCCGATGGCCCGCGCCTCACCCTGCGCCCGCAGGATCGCCGCCTGCGCCTGCCCCTCCGCGCGCAGGATCGACGACTGCTTCTCGCCCTCCGCGGTGAGGATCTGCGACTGCTTCAGGCCCTCGGCGTTGAGGATGGCGGCGCGCCGGTCGCGCTCGGCGCGCATCTGCTTCTCCATCGAGTCCTGCACGCTGTGCGGCGGGTCGATGGCCTTCAGCTCCACGCGGTTGACGCGGATGCCCCAGCGGCCCGTGGCCTCGTCGAGCACCCCGCGCAGCTGCCCGTTGATCTGGTCGCGGCTGGTGAGCGTCTGCTCCAGGTCGAGGGAGCCGATGACGTTGCGCAGCGTGGTGACGGTGAGCTGCTCGATGCCCTGGATGTAGTTGGCGATCTCGTACGTCGCGGCCTTCGGGTCGGTCGGCTGGTAGTAGATGACCGTGTCGATGCTCACGACGAGGTTGTCGGAGGTGATGACGGGCTGCGGCGGGAAGGAGACCACCTGCTCGCGCAGGTCCACCACCGCGCGCGGCTTGTCGATGAACGGCACCAGGATGTTCAGGCCGGCGTCCAGCGTCCGCGAGTAGCGCCCCAGCCGCTCCACGATGACCGCGGAGGCCTGCGGCACGATGCGGATCGTCTTGGCGATGGCGGCCACGACCAGGATGGCGAGCAGGACGAGCACGACCGGGCCGATGACATCACCCATCAGCTTCCCTCCTCGGGATGTTCGGGGGCGCCGGACGGACGTCCGGCGCGGGCGGGGCGGCGGAGGCCGGGCCCACGACGGCGGTGGCGCCGTCGATGGCCGTGACCACCACCTCCTCGCCGGGGGCGAAGGCGGCTCCGGGCGCGGACCGCGCGGTCCACGCCTCCCCCGCCAGCTTCACGAGGCCCCCGCCGGCGGTGACCTCGGAGATGACCCGGGCGGAGCGCCCCACGAGCGCGGCGGCCCCGGTGGCCACCTCCGGCATGCGCAGGCGGCGCAGCAGCACGGGGCGCACCGTCCCGGCGAGCAGCAGCGCCGACGCCAGCGCCACGAGGACCTGGCCGACCGCCCCGAGGCCCAGCCCCGCGGCCGCGGCGCCGCCCAGCGCCCCGCCGGCCAGCATCAGGAAGACCAGGTCGAGGCTGAACAGCTCCAGGATGCCCAGCGCCAGCGCCGCGGCCAGCCACAGCCACCACGACTGGTCCAGCAGCGACTCGAACCACTCGCCCACGCCGCCCACCTCCCGCCACCGGCACGCCCTGCGGTGATCCTAGGCACGTGCGATCACTCTCGGTTGCACAACGGGGCGGAAACCGTCTCCGGTTCCCGCCCCGTCGCGTCGCGGCTCAGCCCTGCGCGAGTCGGCCCTGCGCCAGTCGGCCCTGCGCGAGTCAGCCCTCCGCGAGCTCGTCCAGCGGCGGGCAGGAGCAGACGAGCTGCCGATCCCCCGCGGCGCCGTCGATGCGGCGCACCGGCACCCAGTACTTCCGGCGCGGGTCCAGCCCGGCCGGGTAGACGGCCTCGGCGCGGGTGTACGGGTGCTCCCACTCCCCCGTCAGGCACGCGGCCGTGTGCGGTGCGTGGCGCAGCGGGCTGTCCGCCACGGCCCAGCGGCCCCGCTCGACGTCCCGGACCTCCTCGCGGATCGCGAGCATGGCGTCGCAGAAGCGGTCCAGCTCCTCCAGGTCCTCGCTCTCCGTGGGCTCGACCATGAGGGTGCCCGCCACCGGGAACGACATCGTCGGGGCGTGGAAGCCGTGGTCGATGAGCCGCTTGGCGACGTCGTCGACGCTGACGCCGGTCTCCTTCGTGATCCGGCGCAGGTCGAGGATGCACTCGTGCGCCACGAACCCGCCGGGGCCGGCGTAGAGCACCGGGTAGGCGTCGCGGAGGCGGGCGGCGACGTAGTTGGCCGACAGGATCGCCTGCTCGGTGGCCTCCCGCAGCCCGTCGGGGCCCATCAGCCGGATGTAGGCCCAGGAGATCGGCAGGATGCCCGCGGACCCCAGCGGCGCGGCCGAGACCGGGCCGACACCCGCGCGGGCGGTCTCCTCGTCGAGGGTGGTGGCGGGCAGGAAGCGCGCCAGGTGCTCCCGCACCGCGACCGGCCCCACCCCGGGACCGCCCCCGCCGTGGGGGATGCAGAACGTCTTGTGCAGGTTGAGGTGCGACACGTCCGCCCCGAAGCGGCCCGGGCGGGCGATGCCGACGAGGGCGTTGAGGTTCGCGCCGTCGACGTAGACCTGCCCGCCCGCGTCGTGCACCAGGGCGCAGAGCTCCTCCACCGACTCCTCGAACACCCCGTGCGTCGACGGGTAGGTGATCATGATGCCGGCGAGGACGTCGCGGTGGGCCTCGACCTTCGCGCGCAGGTCGTCCATGTCGACGTTGCCGTTGTCGTCGCAGGCCACCACGACGACGCGCAGGCCGGCCATCACCGCGCTGGCGGCGTTCGTGCCGTGCGCGGAGGACGGGATGAGGCAGACCGTGCGCTGCTCGTCGCCGTTGGCGCGGTGGTAGGCGCGGATCGCCAGCAGCCCCGCGAACTCCCCCTGCGACCCGGCGTTGGGCTGCAGCGACACCGCGTCGTAGCCGGTGACCTCGGCCAGCCAGCGCTCCAGGTCGGCGACCAGCGCCCGGGTGCCCTCGAGCTGCTCGGCCGGGGCGTACGGGTGCAGGTCCGCGAACTCCGGCCACGACACCGGCTCCAGCTCGGTGGTGGCGTTGAGCTTCATCGTGCAGGAGCCCAGCGGGATCGCACCGCGGTCGAGGGCGTAGTCGGCGTCGGAGAGGCGGCGCAGGTAGCGCAGCATCGCCGTCTCCGAGCGGTAGCGGGAGAACACCGGGTGGGTCAGGTACCCGGAGGTGCGACGCAGCGCCGGGGGCAGGGCGTCTGCGCCGTCGGAGCCCTCGGAGGCGTCGGCGTCGAGCCCGAAACCGGCCAGCGCCGCGGCCACGTGCCGCGCCTCGGTGGTCTCGTCGCAGCTGAGGGCGACGTGGTCGGCGTCCACCCGGCGCAGGTTCACCCCCGCCGCCAGCGCCCGCGCCACCACTTCGCCGGCTCGGCCGGGGACCCGGGCCAGCACCGTGTCGAAGAACTCGTCGTGCACGACCTCCACGCCACCCGCGCGCAGGGCCGCCGCGATCCCGGCCGCGGTCGAGGCCACCCGGGAGGCGATGGCGCGCAGGCCCTCCGGGCCGTGCCACACCGCGTACATCCCGGCCATCACCGCCAGCAGCACCTGCGCGGTGCAGATGTTGCTGGTGGCCCGCTCCCGCCGGATGTGCTGCTCCCGGGTCTGCAGGGCCAGGCGGTAGGCGGGGGCGCCGTCGGCGTCCTTGGACACGCCCACCAGGCGCCCCGGCAGGGAACGGGCGAGGTCCTTGCGCACGGCCATGAACGCCGCGTGCGGGCCACCCGCGTACATGGGCACCCCGAAGCGCTGGCTGGAGCCGACCGCGACGTCCACGCCGATCTCCCCCGGCGGGCGCAGCAGCGTCATCGCGAGCAGGTCCACCGCCGCCGCGACGAGGGCGCCGCGCTCGTGCGCCGCCCGCACCAGCGGCTCGTGGTCGCGCACCGCCCCGCTCGTGCCGGGGTACTGCAGCAGCAGCCCGAACACGCCGCGCTCGCCCACCTCCGCGAGCGGGTCGGCGGCGTCGACGTCCACGAGCAGCAGGTCGATGCCCAGCGGCACGGCCCGGGTGCGCAGCACCGCCAGCGTCTGCGGCAGCACGTCGGAGTCCACCGCGAACACCGCGCCCTCGGGAGCCTTGGACACCCGGCGCGCCAGCGTCATCGCCTCCGCCGCGGCGGTCGCCTCGTCCAGCAGCGACGCCCCGGAGATCTCCAGTCCCGTCAGGTCCGCCACGGCCGTCTGGAAGTTGAGCAGCGCCTCCAGGCGACCCTGGGAGATCTCCGGCTGGTACGGGGTGTAGGCGGTGTACCAGGCAGGGCTCTCCAGCACGTTGCGCCGGATCACCGCGGGGGTGCGGGTGCCGTGGTACCCGGCGCCGATCATCGAGGGCACCACCGTGTTGCGCGCCGCCAGCGCCCGCAGCTCGGCGGTCACGACGTGCTCACCGGCGGCCGCGGGCAGCTCCAGTGCCGGGGCGCCGCGCACGTCGTCGCGGATGCCGGCGGGCACGGCCCGCTCGACGAGCTCGGCGAGGGAGGCCGCGCCCACGACGGCCAGCATGCGCTCGCGCTCGGCGAGGCGCGGGCCCAGGTGGCGGTCGGCGAAGCGCTCCACGGCGGCGGGAGCCGCGGCGGGACGACCCGGCGCCTCGTCGCTGGGGGTGGCGGGACGGTCGGCGGTCGTCGTCATGAGGTCTCCGTCGCTCGGGCGGCAGCCGGCGCGGGCAGCGCCGGGCGGACCTCCCCGTCTGTCGCGCCGCGGTGTCGCGGCACTTCAGAGCGGCCTGATCCGCGCGGTCCGGGCGCCTGAGAGGTTCCGGGGAGGGTTGCCCCTTCGGCGCCCCGCTCGACCCAGCCACCGGGGGCGGCTGGTGGGCGTCGGCGGGGGCTCTCCCGCGCGGGGTTGACGGCCGAGGCAAGGGTAACCGAGGAAGGCGGGCTTCCCCTGTCCCGCAGGGCAGTACCCTGTGCGTGATGATCGTCCTCAGCGTCTGCAGCCTCAAGGGCGGCGTCGGCAAGACGAGCGTCACCCTGGGTCTGGCTGCGGCAGCGCTGCGTCGCGGGATTGCGACACTCGTGGTGGACCTGGACCCGCAGGCGGACGCCACCAGCGGTCTCGACGTCACCGCACGGCGCCCCCACGACCTCGCCGCGGTGCTCGCCACCCCCAAGCGCAAGGTCGTCGACGGCGCTGTGGCCCCCAGCGGCTGGGCCGGGGACCACCCGGGGCAGCTCGACGTCCTCGTCGGCTCCGGCTCCTCCGCGCTGCGCGACGACCCGGAGGTCACCGGCCGCGCGCTGCAGGTGCTCTCCACCGCCCTGCGCAAGGCACCCGAGCACGACCTGGTGCTGCTGGACTGCCCGCCGTCGCTGGGCGCGCTCACCCGCTCCGCGTGGGCGTGCAGCGACGCCGCCCTGGTGGTCTCCGACGCCGGCCGCTTCTCCGTCGCCGCGGTGGACCGCACCCTGCGCGAGCTCGCCGCCCAGGACGGTGCGGCGCGCCCCCTGGGCGTCGTGGTCAACCGCTACCTGCCCCGCTCCCCGGAGCAGCGCTTCCGCCACGACGAGCTGCGCGAGCTCGTCGGCGAGCTGCTGCTGCCCCCCGTTCCGGAGCGGGCGGCGATCCAGCAGGCGCAGGGGGCGGGCGTTCCGCTGCACGCGCTGCGCGGCGCGGCCGCGCGCGAGCTGTGCGCGACGTTCGACGACCTGCTGGGGCGCGTGCTCGCCGTCTCACCGGCCGGGCGGTGACGGCTTCGGGAGGTGATCGCGGGCTGGCGGTGCGGGCCCCGGCTCACCTACGGTGGCGAGCTGGGGGTGCTCACGGAGCGTGACGATACGGACCGGTGGTGACGAGGCGGATCAAGGGGGTTCCATGGCGGTCGGTGACCCCTCCTCCGTGCCGGACGGCGTGAGCGTGTCCTCCGTGCCGGACGGGCTGAGCGTGCAGGAGAGCGAGACGCACGACGAGGCAGCCGAGGTGCTGCACCGCGTCGCCGACCTCTACGCCCAGTGGTCCCGGGTCGGCGCCGACATCGCCACCCGGCTGCGCTCCGGCGCCGACGACTGCGACCTCGCCGCCGCCGAACGGGCCCTCGGTGCCGAACTGCCACCCGGAGCGCGCGCGTGGTTCTGTGCCGTCGACGGCGTCGAGCCCGTCCGCAGCCGCTTCCGCTCCTCCTCCCCCACCGTCGGCCCCGGCCGCTGGGTGCCGCTGTCGTTGGCAGCGGCGGTGCGCCGGGTGCAGGAGCGCAGCCCGCGGGACTTCGGCGGGCGGCTGCCCCTGTTCGCCCGCGACGAGCAGTTCCTCGCGGTGCGGCTCGACCGCGCCGAGAGCATCGTCGACCAGCTCATGCTCGACGACCCCGGCGAGGAGTTCGCTCTCGGCTGGGCCGTGCACCTGCCCACGCTGCTGGAGGCCTGGGCCAACGCCCTCATCGCCAGTGTCGTGTGGCTGCCGGACACCCACGACTGGGTCGTCGACCCGTTCTCCGCGCGCGCCCTGCGCCACGGGCACCTGCTGGACTAGGGCCGGCCCGACGCGGGCTGCGGCACCACTACAGTCGCACCGTGCTCCGCCCGTCCCCCGCCCTGCTGGGCTCCACGCTGCTGGGCGCCGTGCTGCTGACCGGCTGCACCGCAGCGCCCACCGGCCCCGCGGCGGCCGTCGGCGAGGAGGAGGCCCGCGAGCGCGTCGCCCACGTCGTCGACCTGGCCGCGCAGCGCACCCCCGAGGCGATGGTCGCGCTCTGCGAGCGCAACGACGACTGCATCGGCATGTCCGGCGGCGCGCACCACTCCCCCGACCTCGCGCCCGGCCCGGACCGCGCTCCGCAGGTGCTCTGCACCGTCGGCGTGCCCGCCACGCCGTCCCAGGCCGGTTCCCGCCTCGTGGTCCTCGACGGCGTCGACGGCCACGGCCGCCCGTACGTCACCCACGTGCTCGTCGAGCGTGACGAGGACGGCCTGGAGGTGCAGGAGCCCGCGTTCTGGCTGGGGATCCGCTACACGGGCCTGCAGCCGGGCAGGGCGTGGAGCGGTGGCAGCGGCCTGGCCGAGGAGGACCTGGAGCGCCACAACGACGCGGCGCGCAGGGCCTGCACGGACACCACCGACTGGGTCGTCGAGGTCAGCGGCGGCAGGGTGAGCGCGGCAGACGTCTCCCCGGCCTCCCGCGGCAGCGACGCGGCCCGGTCCTGACGCACCGGCCGCGGCAGCGCGACGGTCAGCCGGCCTCGCGGGCGCGGCGGCGGTTGCTCAGCTCGTCCACGGTCTCCAGCGGCACCTCGGGCGCCCGGTGGTCCGCGGGGCGCTCGCTCGGGAACGAGGCCAGCGTGCCCTCCAGCTCACGCCACACCCGGCCCACCGCGATGCCGAACACGCCCTGCCCGCCCTGCACGAGGTCGATCACCTCGTCGGGGGACGTGCACTCGTAGACGCTGGCGCCGTCGCTCATGAGCGTGATGCGGGCGAGGTCCTCCACACCGCGCTCCCGCAGGTGCATCACCGCGGTGCGGATCTGCTGCAGGGACACCCCCGTGTCGAGCAGGCGCTTGACGACCTTGAGGACGAGGACGTCGCGGAAGCTGTACAGGCGCTGGGAGCCGGACCCGGCCGCCGAGCGGACGCTGGGCTCGACAAGGCCGGTGCGGGCCCAGTAGTCCAGCTGGCGGTAGGTGATCCCCGCGACCCGGCACGCGGTCGGGCCCCGGTAGCCCACCTCGGCGTCGAGGCCTACGACGGGGGCGTGCAGGGGCACCTCGGGAGCCCCGGCCCGCTCGGCGGCGGGCAGCACGTCGGGGCGCGGGGCCCCGTCCTCGCCCGACACCCGGGGTCCTGCTGTCACGTCGCCGCCACCAGTCACGCCGGCCTCCTCGTCATCGTCGCCACCGGTCGGGCTGGAATCCCGCGCGGCCAGGTGCCGCACGCCCCCTGGCCGCGGCCCGCTGACGGACCATGAACCGAGGGAGCACGGTGGTGACGCTCTGCACAGACGTTAGGGGTGAGTCAAGGGGTCGTCAACGACAACCGCATCCGACACGCCGCGTGTCGCGGCCAGTCGGTGCGCACGACCGTTCCGGCTCCGGGCGGGAGAGACGCCTCACCGCGCGGGCGGTTCCTCGCCGGTCTCCTCCGGGCCCGCGGCCTCGAAGTCCTCCGGCGTGATGTGGTCGAGGAACTCGCGGAACTTCTCGACCTCGTCCTCGTCCTCGTCCGGAACCGGGACGCCGCCCGCCTCGAGGACCTCCTCGGCGCCCACGATGGGGCAGCCGACCCGCAGTGCCAGGGCGATCGCGTCGGAGGAGCGCGAACTCACGCGCAGGTCCCCGTCGAAGACCAGCTCGGCGTAGTAGACGTTGTCCTGCATCGCCACGATCCGGACCTCGACCAGCGTGCGACCCAGGGCGGTGATCACGTCGCGGAGGAGATCGTGCGTCAGTGGCCGGGGTGGCACCACCCCTTGCTGGGCGAACGCGATCGCGCTCGCCTCGGGGGCGCCGATCCAGATGGGCAGGTACCGGTCTCCGTTGCGCTCCCGCAGGAGCACGATCGGGTTGTTCGAGGGCATCTCCACCCGGACCCCGATGACGTCGAGCTCGCGCACGCCCTCACGCTACCCCCGATCCGCCGCGACGGCGCCCGAGGGCGCGCCGCTCAGCCCGTCAGGCGGTGCACTCCGCTGGCCACGAGCGCCGTGTGCAGCCGCACGCACAGCGCGGCGATGTCCCGGGCCGCCTCCCCCGCACGGGCGGCCACCTCACCCTGCCGCTGCCGCTGCAGCGGGGCCACGACCTGCTCGACCAGCGCCAGCTCCCGGTCCGCCGCCGTGCGGAAGGTCCGCAGGTGGCGCGCCTCGATGCCGAACGCCGCCAGACCGGCCGCCGCCCGCACCACCTCCAGCGCCTCGCCGTCGAACCACGGCCCACCCGGCTCCGCGGAGACGATGCCGAACGTCTCCAGCGCCTGCAGCAGCTCCTCGTCCGCGCCGGAGTCGCGCAGCAGCTCGCCTCGGGTGATGCGCAGCCGCGCAGCCCGCGAGGAGAAGCGCTCGACGCCGTCGTCCGCACCGCCACCACCCGGGCGCGGCACGACCGGAGTCGCACCCGGCAGCGCCGGCGGCTCGAAGCCGCGGTCGAGAGCCTCCAGGTGCTCCTTGATGACCTTGAGCGGCAGGTAGTGGTCGCGCTGGGCGCCGAGGACGTAGCGCAGCCGCTCGACGTCGGCCTCGGAGAACTTCCGGTACCCGGCGGGGGTGCGCTCCGGCTCGACCAGGCCCTGTTCCTCCAGGAACCGGATCTTGGAGATCGTCACGTCGGGGAAGTCCCCCGACAGCTGCGCCATCACCTCGCCGATCGTCATCGTCGGCCGCGAGGCGGCCCCGGCGACGGCGACGGGCCGGGACCCCTGCGGGCGGCCGGCCGCCGCCGTCACCGCCCCGACCCGCCGGCGGGCGGGGGCCCTGCGTGCCTGCCGGCGTGGAAGACCATGCGGAACTTGCCGATCTGGACCTCGTCGCCCGTGCGCAGCACCTTCTCGTCGATGCGCTCGCGGTCGACGTAGGTGCCGTTGAGGCTGCCGACGTCGACGACCCGGAAGGTCACGCCCTCGCCCCCCTCGTCACGGACGAACTCGGCGTGCCGACGGGAGACCGTGACGTCGTCGAGGAAGATGTCGCTGCTCGGGTGCCGGCCCGCCGACGTGCGCGGCGCGTCGAGCAGGAAGCGGGCCCCGGCGTTGGGGCCGCGGCGCACGACGAGCAGCGCGGAGTCCGGCGGGAGCGCGTCGACGGCCAGCTGGTCGTCGCTGGACAGCTCCCCGTCGACCGACTCGACGACCTCGCGCGGGACGAGCCCGGCGAAGGACATCGTCGTCTCGACCCCGCTGCGGTCGTCCCCGTGACCGGCTCCGGCCGGCGGCCGCGCGCCCGGGCCGTCCGGCTCGACCGCTCCGCCACCTGACGGCGACATGGCACCACCTCTCGGAACAGAACCCCTGGTGTGACCGGCCCCCCGGCCGCCCGGCGACAGCACTCGACGATCACCGGTTCCAGACTAGCCGCGGGGCTCGCCGCGGCTCCACAGAGGATCGGCAGGACCCCCGAGGGGAGCAGTCCCCGGGCGCCCGGCCGGGCGGGCTCAGCCCGCGTGGGCGGTGTAGTCCTCCGCGCTCAGCAGGCCCTCGACCGCGGAGGCGTCGTCCGGGCGCAGTGTGAACATCCACCCCTCGCCGTAGGGGTCCGCGTTCACGAGGTCGGGGCGCGTCTCCAGGCCCGGGTTGTGCGCGAGCACGGTGCCCGCGACCGGGGCGGTGATCTCGCTGACGCTCTTGGTCGACTCGACCTCGCCGCACGCCGCGCCCGCGGCCACGGTCTCCCCCTCGGCGGGCAGGGAGACGTAGACGACGTCGCCCAGCGCGGACTGCGCGTAGTCGGTGATGCCGACGGTGAGGGTGCCGTCCTCCTGGACGCGCACCCACTCGTGCTCGCTGGTGTAGCGCAGCTCGGCGGGCACGTCGGACGACATGGCGGCTCCCAGGGGACTCGCGGGTGGTTCGGGCGGCACGTGCCGAGGAACCGTACCGCCCTGCGCCGACGGGTCGCAGCCCGCCCGCGCCGCGGCCCGGCCGGGGCCGGTCAGGGGCCGGGCGCCGGCGGCACCGGGGTGGCCCACCGCAGGTCGGGCGCCGGTCGCACGGCCGTCACCTCGACCCGCTCGGAGGGGGTCACCGTCGCTGTCCCGCCCCGCGAGCGCACCCCCTCCAGCACGCCGCCGGGGATGTCGAGCGCGGGCGCCAGGGTGTCGGGGTCGCCCACGGCCGTCAGCTCGTACGGGGGGCGCAGCTGCTGCCCGTCCACCAGCACGCCACCACCGGGCGCGTCGGCGAGGGCCGTGGAGGCCACCACCCGCACCGGGCCCAGCTGCAGGGCCTCCGCGCCCGCGTCGCGCAGCTCCTGCACCGCGTCCAGCAGGGTGCCGGCGCGCACGGTCCCCGCGGCGTCCTCGATCCGCAGCACGATCCCCGGCCCCTGCGCGGCTACCGTCCCTGCCAGCAGCGAGTACGTCACCAGCCGCTGCCGTGCCGCGCGGGCCGCGGCCTCCGCGCCGTCGCCGCCGGCGGTCAGCTCCGAGCGGGTGCGCTCCAGCCGCCGCGCCTCCTCCTCCAGCCGCTCGGAGCGGTCGGAGGTGTCGGAGAGGATGCGCACCAGCTCGCTCTCGCTGAGCTCCTCCAGCCCCTGCGCCTGCGTCTGCCGGACCTGCGCCACCACGGCGAAGCCCAGCAGGGCGCTGAGCACCCCCGCGAGCACCTGCCCCCGCGTCGCACGGGGGCGGGCGGCGCGCGCCAGCCGCGCCCAGGCGGAGCGCCGCGGCGGGCCGGGCGCGGGGACCGCCGAGCCGCCGGGCCCGGGATCGCCGGGGCCAAGGTCGCCGGGACCGGCTGCGCCGGTGGGCTCGCCCGTGCCGGGGCTCATGCCGAGAGGAGGTGGCGGCGGATCGAGGCGGCGTTGGAGAAGATCCGCACCCCGAGGACGACGACCACGCCCGTGGACAGCTGCGCCCCCACGCCGAGCTGGTCGCCGAGGTAGACGATGAGGCCCGCCACCACGGCGTTGCTCGCGAACGACGTCACGAACACCCGGTCGTCGAAGATGCCGTCGAGGACGGCGCGCAGGCCGCCGAAGACCGCGTCCAGCGCGGCGACCACCGCGATCGGCAGGTACGGCTGCAGCGCCAGCGGCACCTCCGGGCGCAGCAGCACCCCCGCCACGATGCCGACGAGCAGGCCCAGTGCCGCGATCACGAGCGTCCCTCCCCCGAGGCGTCGACCGGGGGCGACGGTAGCGCGCCCGCAGCGGGCGGGGCGCCGGGCGGCTGCGCCAGCCGCAGGCCCACCGTGTCCGCCGCCGGCAGCAGCAGCTCGTCGCGGCGGGTGATGCTCACGCCGATGCCGTAGTTGTCCTCCAGCGCCCGCAGGTAGCTGCCGGCCGGCGACGCCGCCAGACCCGTCTGCAGGGCGGCGGGGTCACCCACCGCCTCCACCTCGTACGGCGGGACCAGCGGCCGGTAGTTGACCAGGACGGCCGCACCGGCGGAGCGGATCGCCGACAGGGCCGTGAGCCGCTGCCCGTCCACCGCCACCGCCTCCGCGCCCGCCGCCCACAGGCCGTTGACGAGGAGCTGCAGGTCCCGGTCCACCACCCGGCCCTCCGTGGCCTCCCCGGCGGCGTCGGCTGCAGCGTCGGCCAGGACGACCTCCAGGCCCGGGCCCGTGACGGGCAGCGCCCCGACGGCCGGCGCGAGGGCGTCGGCGCGCTCCGCGTCAGCGGCCGCGCCCGCGCCCGCCACCCTCGACTGCAGCCGCTCGTTCTCCGCGCGCAGCCGCGCGGTGGCCCCCGCCAGCGCGTCGGCGGCCGCGGTGCGCTCCTCCACCCGTTGCAGCAGCTCCTGCCGCCCGCGGTCGGCGTCGGGCCGCCCCGCCGCCGCCACCTGCGCCGCCGTGACCAGCAGCGCCCCCAGCAGCGCCGCCAGCACGCCCGCCGCCAGGGCCGAGGACCGCCGCGCCCCACCGGTGGCCCCGCCCGCCGCCCGCCGCCGCGCCGCCGCCTCGTAGCCGGGGTCCAGCGGGTGGTCCATCACGTCGGTCAGCAACCGCATGCTGGCGTCGCGCGGCGGCGACCCCGCTCCCCGTCCGGGCAGCCCGCTCACGCGCCGTGGGACCTCTCCGCCACCACCAGCGCCCGCACCTGACGCACGTAGAGGAACCCCGCCCACCAGTAGAGCCCCGTGCCCCACAGCGCGAACGCCCAGCCCAGCGACCCGGCCACCGTGGACAGCGCGGGGACCACCTCCCCCAGCAGCAGCAGCGGAAAGGCGTAGAGCAGGCAGAACGTGCCGAGCTTGCCGAGGAAGTGCACCGGCGGCGGGCCGTGGCCGACGCTGGCGAGGAAGGGCACGGTGGCGGCGAGCAGCACGTCGCGGGCGACGAGGACGGCGACCAGCTCCCACGGCACCAGCCCGCGGTAGGCGAGGCCGAGCAGCGCGGCGAGGATGTAGAGGCGGTCGGCGAAGGGGTCGAGCAGCTGCCCCAGCCGGGTGACCTGCCCCCACTTCCGTGCCAGGTGGCCGTCGAGGAAGTCGCTGGCGCCGCTGACGGCCAGCAGCACCAGCGCCCAGGCGTCCTCCTCGACCAGCACCAGGACCGCGAAGACGGGCACCAGGAGCAGCCGCAGGAAGCTGAGCACGTTGGGCAGGGTGAGGACCCTGTCGCTGACCTCCGAGGAGCCGGCCGGGGAGCCGGGCACGGACCTGCCCGCGAGCGCGGAGCCGTCGGCCGCGTCGGTTCCCATCTCCCCTCCTCCTCCGGCGGACCGCTCCGCCCCAGCACGATCGGCACCGCCGGGCCGGCCCGGAACACGCCTGACGGCCTGGCCGGGCGGCCCCCGGATCTCTCTGGCAGCCTACGTCGGAGCCGGCGGGAGGGGGCTCGGCAGCCCCCTTCCTGCCGCCGGCGCCGGACCGCCCGCGCACCGCCGGGCGGTGCCGCTCGACGGAAGGCAGCCATGCGCGTCCTCGGTGTGAACGCGGTCGTCCACGACCCCTCGGCGGCCCTGGTCGTCGACGGCGAGGTCGTGACGGCAGCGGAGGAGTGCTCCAGCCGGCGCGAGCACGGCGAGCGCCCGGTGGTCGGCCACCCCCGCGACGCCCTGGAGCTGTTCGGCGCCGCCCCCGTGGACGCCCTCGCCCCGGGACCGCAGCCGGTGCGCCGGTCCACGTTCGCCGACCGGGCGAGCGCGTGAGCGCGGGCCCGGCCGGCGCCACCCCGCCCGTCCCCGCCGGGCGGCAGGGACGGCGGGGACGACACGTCGCCGCGGCGTCGGCGCGCTACTGCGTGGTCGTGCCCACGGTGGGCCGGCCCGGCCTGGCGCGCCTGCTGACGACGCTGGTGGGGCAGGAGGGCCCCGCCCCCGTGCAGGTCGTCGTGGTCGACGACCGCCCCACCGACCCGGGGACCCGCGACGGAGCCTCCCTCAGCGGACGGCGCGCGGACCCCGCGCAGGACCCGTGCGAGCGGGCCTGTGCGCAGGCGCGCGAGGCGGGGCTCGACGTGCTGCTCGTCCGCTCCGGCGGGCGCGGTGCCGCGGCGGCGCGCAACGCGGGGTGGCGGCGGGCGCGCACCGAGTGGATCGTGTTCGTCGACGACGACGTGGAGCTGCCCGCCGGCTGGGCGCGGGCCCTCGCGGCCGACCTGGCCGACTGCCCCGCCGACGTGGGCGGCGTGCAGGGCCGGCTGGTGGTGCCGCTGCCGCAGGGGCGGCGGCCGACGGACTGGGAGCGCGGCACCGCCGGCCTGGAGACAGCGGCGTGGATCACCGCGGACATGGCGTACCGGCGCGAGGCCCTCGTCGACGTCGGCGGCTTCGACGAGCGCTTCCCCCGCGCCTTCCGGGAGGACTCCGACCTGGCGCTGCGCGTGCAGGACGCCGGGTGGCGGCTGGTGCGCGGCGAGCACACCTCCGTGCGCCCGGTCCGGCCCGCCGACGACCTCGCCAGCGCCCGCCAGCAGCGCGGCAACGCCGACGACGTCCTGATGGGCGCCCTGCACGGCCCGCGCTGGCGGCAGCGCGCCGAGGCGGCGGTGGGCCGACTGCCCTGGCACGCGGTGACCGTCGCCGCAGGGGCCGGGACGCTGGCCGCCGCGGCGACCGGGCGGCGTCGGGTCGCGGCGGTGGCCGCGGCGGGGTGGCTGGGGCTGACGGCCGATTTCGCGTGGCGGCGCATCGCGCCGGGTCCCCGCAGCGGCGACGAGGTGCGCCGGATGCTGCTCACGAGCGCGCTCATCCCGCCGCTGGCGGTCTGGCACCGCCTGCGCGGGGAGCTGGCGTGGCGGGGGCCGGGGCGCCCCGCGTCCTGGCCGCCGCCGGTGCGGGCGGTGCTCTTCGACCGCGACGGCACCCTCGTGCACGACGTCCCCTGCAACGGCGACCCGGACCTGGTCCGGCCGGTGGACGGAGCGGCGGAGGCGCTGGCGCGGGTCCGCGCCGCGGGGCTGGCCACGGCGATCGTCAGCAACCAGCCGGGCGTCGGCCGGGGGCTGCTGACGACCGCGCAGGTCGACGCGGTGAACGCCCGCGTCGAGGAGCTGCTCGGCCCGTTCGACGCCGTCGTGTACTGCCCCGACGGCCCCGACGCGCCGTCCCCGTACCGCAAGCCCGAGCCGGGCATGGTGCTGGAGGCGGCCCGTCGCCTCGGGGTGACACCGGCGGAGTGCCTGCTCATCGGTGACATCGGCGCCGACGTGGAGGCCGCGTTGGCCGCCGGTGCCCGCGCGGTGCTGGTGCCGACGCCGCTGACCCGCCCGGAGGAGGTGGAGGCGACCGCGGCCGTGGTGGGCTCGCTGCCCGAGGCCGTGGACCTGGCGCTGGCCGTCGCGCCACCCGCCCGGCAGTCCGGGGGGCGGCGGTGAGCGGCGCGGTTCGGCAGCGCAGCGACGGCTAGGCGGGCGCGGTCGCCGGGGGCGTGCTGGCGGCCTTCGGGGCCACGGCGTCGAGCAGGGCTCGGCCCCGCAGGTCGACGAGGTGGGTGAACAGCTCCTGCGAGACGCCCAGCGCCACCGCCCAGGCGAGCAGAGCTCCCGGGCTGCTCAGGCCCAGGTCGATCCCGCCGGGCTCGGAGCGCAGCACCAGCAGGCCGAGCACCGCGGTGAGGGCGCCGAGCGGGATCTTCAGGGCGGCGAGCGCGGCCGGGACCGCGTAGGGCGTGGAGGTGCCGTCGATGTGCCGCAGGGCGGCGGCGGCGCTGAGCACCGCCCCGGCGGCGCCGAGCAGCGCCGCCACGGTGACGTCGAACCGGCGGTCGGGTCCAGCGGTCGGGCAGACGAACGGCTCCACGGTGCACAGCGGCAGCGCCGCCGGCTGCCAGGCGGCGAAGGCGCAGAGGAAGAGGACCGCGAGGAACCCGGCGACGCCGGCGACCACGACGAGGCGGCTGAAGCTGCGAACCCTCACGTGGGCTGCGTCGGAGGCGCTGTGGGCGCTGCGCAGTGCCAGGAGGACCTGCTGCCGCTCCGGCGACACGGAGGGCCTCGACGGGGCCTGCGGCGGGGTTCCCGCACCGGTTTCCCCGCCGGTCCGCGCGGAGGTCGGGGCCCGGAGCAGCGCCCGGATCGACGAGCGCTGGACGCCCCGGCGCGGAACGTGCCGGCGGAGTTGGTCCGCCACCCACGGGAGCATGCCGGCGACGGCACGCTCCGGGAGCCGGGCCACCAGGATGAGCTCCGCGGCATGCAGGGCCGACCAGGTCTGCTCGACCGCTGCGCCGGAGAACGCCCTGCGCGGGCCGGGCCTGCGGCTGCAGAGGAGTTCGACGGTGGCGAGCAACCGGGCGAACTCCTCGCCGACGCCCGCGGGGGCGCCGACGACGTAGGCGGCCCAGTCCGCGCGGAGCTGGTGCGCGCGGGCGAGCGCCTGGGCCTGCCAGATGTGGGAGCAGAGTGGATCGGGCCCGACGCGGATCGCCCGGGAGGGGTTGCCCCCCGCGTCGGGGCTCGCCGCCGGCTGCGCGGTCCCGGCGTGCGGGGTCGCGGGCGGCCCGTCCGGTTGGGAACCGATGCGCAGGTCCCACCAGTTCTCGCGCTCTGCTCCGTTGCGGCGCTTCAGGTCTGTCGTCGTGGCCGCGTTCTCCCCGGCAGCACCTGGCTGCGGCAAACCGCCATTCCTCATCGATCCTCCTCGTCGGTGCGCCGTCACGGGCGCTTCCGCGGCCCGCGACGGGCGGATGTCGTGCGTGGTGCCGTGCGTGGCGTCCGGCGTGGCGTCCGGCGTGGCGTCCGGCGTGGCGTCCGGCGTGGTGTCCGGCGTGGTGTCCGGTGTGGTGTCCGGTGCGAGGAGGCTCCTCGCCCGGTTTCCCGGTCCGCACGGGGGCACGGCCCCGTCCGGCCGGGAAGCTGCGCCGGGCGCGCCGCCTGCCGCCGACGTCGAGTGTGGTGGGCGGGACGTCCCAGGCGCCCGGGTCCGGAGTCCCGAGGTCCGCCGGGACACGCGGCCGAGGACGGCTCCCGGGACGGGCGCGGCGGGCCCCCGGGGTCAGGAGCGCGTCCCGGGGGCGCTGGTGGTTCCGAGGCCGGCGTCCCTGGCCCGGGCGACCGCGGCGGCCCGGTCGCCGACGCCGAGCTTGCTGAGGATGCTCCACACGTGGTTCCGGACGGTCTTCTCGCTGAGGAAGAGCTGCTGGGCGATGACCCGGTTGCCCAGGCCGCGGGCGGCGAGGTCCAGCACCTCGACCTCGCGGTCGCTGAGCTGGGGCAGGGCCCGGGCGGACCCGTCGGCGCGACCGGTGGTGAGGGTCCGCTGCACCTCCGCGGCTGCGGGGCCCGCGAAGACGAGTTCCCCGTCGGCGACCGCCCGGACGGCCCGCACGATGCGCTCGCGGCTGGCGCCCTTCACGAGGTAGCCGCGGGCACCGGCACGCAGGGCCGCGCGCACCGACTGGTCGTCCTCGAGCATCGTCAGCACGAGGACCGCCACCTGGGGAACGGCGCTGCGGATCCTGCGCAGGGCCTCGACGCCATCCGTGCCGGGCATCCGCAGGTCCAGCAGCACGACGTCCGGGACGGTGCGGACGCTCAGGTCGACGGCCTCCTCGCCGTCCCTGCCCCGGCCGACCACGCTGATCTCCCCGTCCTCGCAGAGGGCGGCGCTGATGCCGTCGAGGTAGACGGGGTGGTCGTCGGCGACCACGACGCGGATCATCCCGGCACCCCGGCCGGGTCCGGCTCCGCCAGGGGCAGCCGCAGGTGGACCCGGGTGCCGGCGTGGTCCGACGCGACGGTGCTGGTGCCCCCGAGCTCGCGCGCCCGCTCGGCGATGGACGCCAGCCCGGTTCCGGTCCCGGCGGCACCGGCGGCCACCGGTTCGGGACACGAACCGTGGAGGCCGACGCCGTCGTCGCAGACGGTCAGCTCCATCGCGCCCGCGCGCACCCGGACCTCGACGTCGCACGTGGTGGCGGCGGCGTGGGTCGCGACGTTCGTCATCGCCTCCATGGCCGCCCGGTAGGCGGCCAGCTCCACGGCCGCCGGGACCTCCCTGCCCGACGTGGGCAGTTCGGCGTGCACGACGAAGCGGGTTCCGCTGCTGGCGGTGAGGGTCTCGGCGTGCTCGCGCAGGGCCCCGGGGAGCCCGAGGCCGTCGAGGACCGCCGGGCGCAGTCCGGAGACGAGGTTCTTCACGTCGCCGAGACAGGTGAGCACCTGCGCGTCGAGGCGTTCCAGCGCAACGGGATCCGGGGCACGGCCGCGCCGGGCGCCACCTGCCGCGGCGGAGAGGCCGAGGCTGATGCCGGCCAGGGAGGGACCGATGCCGTCGTGCAGGTCGCGGTGCAGTCGGCGGCGCTCCTCCTCCACGGCCCGCACGAGGTCCTGGCGCGCCCGCTGCGCCTGCCCCAGCAGGCCGCTGGTGCGGACGGCGACGGTGATGAGGGGCAGCAGGTCCGCCAGGAGGTGCTCGTCGACCGGGTCGAGGCGGCGTCGGCGGGGGGGCAGGTGGATCCGCAGGTGGCCCAGGTGCTCACCTCCCCATTGCAGCGGCACCGACAGGACCCGCGGCGAGGCACCCGGGCTGGCGCTGCCCGGTTCGCCCGCGCCGCTCCCGTCGAGGTCGACCTCCACCCGCGGAACCCGCAGGGACCGGGCCAGGAGCTGCGCCATCGAGCCCAGCGGCTCCTCGTCGTCGGGGAGGCGGGTGAGGTGGGCACCGAGGGAGCGCAGCACCTGCTGGCGGTCGCTGCCGTCGCCGTACACGAGCCGGTCCACGACGCGCTGGGTCAACCGGTGCAGGGGCGCGATGCCGAGCGCGATGACCACCGCGGCGAGCGCCGTCTGCACCGGGGCTCCCGCGAGGCCGCCGCCGATCGCGGCCGCGCCCAGCCCCAGGGCGGTGAGCACGGCCGCGCTGAGCACGGCGTGCACCAGCGCCCGGCTGACGAGCCGGTCACCGTCGAAGAGCCCGTAGCGCACGACGGCCACGCCCAGCGCCAGGGGGAACGCGAGGTAGACGACGGGTGCGACCCACCAGAACGGCAGCACCAGTGGGAGGAGCACGAGCCCGAGGTACGCCAGCAGCGGCCACGCCATCCGCCTGCGCTGCGCTCCCCCGCAGGTACGCAGCCCGATCAGCCGGGCCACGAGGGCGGCCGTTCCGCACGCCACGACCGTGAGCAGACCCGTGACGACGACCCCCGTCAGGATGGCCTCCGGCAGCCCGCCCAGCGGCGCGGAGTGCGGAACCTGCGGGAAGGAGTCGACGACCAGCGCGCCCGAGCCGACGCCCAGCAGCACGGCGACCCCGCCGGCCACCGCGGCCAGCGCCGCGACGGGTCGCCACCGTGGGGAGGGCAGCCGCCCGGTGGGGAACAGCAGCGGCACGGGGCCGACGAGCAGCAGGAACCCCAGCCACCAGGCGTTCGCGGTGATCCACACGGCGATCAGCACGAGCGGGCCGGGTGGGCCCTGGGCCAGTTCCTGCGAGAGCCACTGCTCGCCGAGGACGGTGACGCTCTGCAGGTTCGCGACCGCGAGCAGGAGCCACCCGAGGACGTTGCGCG
Organism: Kineococcus xinjiangensis; assembly: GCF_002934625.1. Classification (GTDB taxonomy): domain Bacteria; phylum Actinomycetota; class Actinomycetes; order Actinomycetales; family Kineococcaceae; genus Kineococcus_A; species Kineococcus_A xinjiangensis. The sequence continues at coordinate 53,024 of NZ_PTJD01000016.1, forward strand.
GGCCGTGCCAGGTGACGAGGGACCCCGCGGCGGCGAAACCGACCGCCACCAGCGACGAGTTCAGCTCGTTGGCCGCCCAGGACGTGGTCCCGCTGCCGCGGGCGTCGAGCACCTGTGCCAGCAGGACCTGTGCGACCGCCAGGACGGCCAGCGCCGCGCCCGCCGCCCGGGCGGGAGTGGACGGGCGCGCGGAGCGCAGCGCGTCGTGGTCGCCGGCGTCGACGGTCACCGCCCCACCTCCCCGTGGCCCGTCCAGTCTGCTCGCCGGGTGCGCGGCTCCACCAGCCTTCGACCGCTCGGCTCGCGACCGCTCAGCCCGCGACCGCTCAGCCGGCCGACCCACCGGTGCGCGCCCCGGCCCGGGCGGGGCGTGCGCCGCCCCCGCGCAGCACGGTGACCGCGATCCAGGCGTTGGCGACGACCAGGAGGGCGGAGCCCGCCGCGGCCCATCCGAGCCCGAGGTCGAGCACGAGCATCGCGAGGATCAGCAGCAGCGCACCGCGCGGCACGCTGCGGGAGCGCCACAGCGCCACCACGAGCGCCACGATCCCCAGCACCGAGCAGGGGATGAACATCACGGCGGCGACGAGGACCGGGGGGCTGAGCTGCTCGCCGGCGACGACCACCGCGGCCGGATCCAGGCCCCCGATCACCATGGCCTTCTCCACCATCTCCATGCCCACCACCACCGCGTGACCGATCAGCCCGATCGCGGCCAGCACCGCCCCGGTCCACGCCCACCGCGGGCTGCCCCGCAGCGCCAGCAGCACCTTCACGAGGACCGCGCCCAGCGCCAGCGGCAACGCCACGAGGGCCAGCGCGGCGGCCAGGTGCGGCCGGCCGGGGTCGGCCGCGACGGCGACGAGCCAAGCAGCCCGGTCACCGGACCGCGACACCAGCAGGCCGGAGACCAGCTCGAGCAGCGGCGCGGCCACGAGGACCCCCGCCGCTGCGGTCCGTGCGCCGCGGGACCACTCGGCGGCGACCGGGGGACGGACGGCGACGGCGGGCTCGGTGGCGACCGGCCCCTGGGGTCGGGCTGTCGAGGGCTCCACCGGCGAACCTGCGCGCGGGATGCGGATGTTCATGCGACACCTCCCTGGAGGGCGCCGGCGGCGCCCGGTCGGCACAGCGTCCGCCGCCGCCCGTCCCGGCCGCCTGAGGCGGCGGTCCCGGGGCTCCGGGACCCGCGCCGCCCTCAGCCGGCCCGGACCCGCGAGGCCGTGGCGACGACGACCGCACTCAGCAGCACGTACGCCACCGCCATGACGTGCAGCAGGAACAGGTCGGCGAGGAAACCCGCGAGGAGCAGCGCGCCCCACGCCACGGCCGGTCCGCCGGCGCGCAGCAGCAGCGCACCGCACAGCAGCAGCCCCGGGTAGGTCAGGAGGGACAGCGCCTCCACCACCATCACCTGCGCCGGCAGGTCACCGCGGCCCAGCAGCGCGCCCCACACCAGCGCCGCGCACGTCAGCGCCACGTGCACGACGGGGCCCACGGCCAGCAGCAGCGCGGCGACCCGTCCGGCGCGCCACCGGCCCGCCCCCACCCGCGCCAGCAGGGCGAGGGCGCCGACGGGGATGAGGATCCAGTACTGCTGCAGCGTCAACCGTCCCAGCCACTGCGCCGGCTCCGCGGAACCCGTGGCGTGCAGGTGCTGCACGAGGACGGCGTGCGCGTCGGCCAGCACGGCGCCGAGCGCCAGTGCGATCCCGACGGCCGGGGCGGGGAGTCTGCGGGCCGCGCGCAGCAGCGCTGCCGCCGCTCCGGCGGGTGCGGTTCGCGTGGCGTGCGGTCCGGACGCGGGGACCTGTCGAGCCGTGCTGGACATCTGGACTCCTCGGGTGCGGGGGCCGGCCTCCACCGGCCGCGTCCTCCGACGTTCCACCGGGCCCTTCCCACCGGGCACGGGAGTGCGGCCCCACGCGTGACCGGGAACCGCGGGCGCGGAAACCGGGAACCGGGCCCCTGGTGCTCCCGCCCCGGGCCGAGCACGCTGGGACGATGGCCACCGCACCGGTCGAGGTCCCGACGCGGCACGACGACCCGAGGGGGCGGCCGCGGGTGCGCCTCCGCGGTCGCCACGTCGGCGGTCCGGCGGCCCTGGCGGTGCTGGCGGTGCTGGCGGCCGCGGTCTCGGTGGTCTGCGCCCTGACGGGTGCGGGCCTCACCCTGGCGTCCGACGTACCGCGGACCGCGGAGGACACCTCGCTGCTGGCGAACGTCGTCGCCGCCGTCGTGCCCTGCGTGGCCGGCGCCCTGCTGGCCCGTGACCGGCGGGCGCGCGTCCTCGCGGTGCTGCTCCTCGTGTCGGGCTCGGCGATGGCGCTGTCGCTGCTGGTCGGCGCCTTCGGGGAGTTCGCCCTGCTCCGCGGCTGGGACGGGGCGGCGTGGGCGGTCTGGCCGGGCCAGTGGTTGTGGGTCCTCTCCGTGCTTCCGAACGTGACCCTCCTCCCCCTCCTGTTCCCCGACGGCCGCCCGCCGTCGCGGCGGTGGCGGCCCGTCCTCGGGCTGACCGTCGCGGCCGTCCTCCTCTTCGCCGCCGTCGCGGCGCTCCAACCGGGACCGCTCGACCTCTCCCCGGCGCTGCGGCGCCACGTCGGGGACGACACGGCCGACGCGGTCGTGAACCCCGTGGGCGTCGACGCCGCGTGGCTCCCGCTCCTGTCGGACGCCGTCTCCGCCGCCGTCCTGCTCGCCGTCGTCCTCTGCGTGCTGTCGCTGCCGGTGCGGTGGTGGTCCGCCCGCGGGCCCGTGCGCTCGCAACTGCTCTGCCTGATGGCCGCCTACGCGGGCGTGGTCCTCATCGACCAGGTCGCTCCCCGGCTGCCCGCCGGCGCGGACCAGCTGCTGTTCGCGCTCAGCCCGGTGCTGCCGGTCGCCGCGATCTGGGTGGCGGTGCGCCGCCACGGGGCCTACGACCTGCGCCTGGGGGTCCGGCGCACGACCGTGTTCGCGCTGGTGACGGGCATCGTCTTCGCCGTCTACGCCACGGTCGTCACCCTGTTCGTGGGGGTGCTCGGCGCCCGCTCGCTGGAGGCCGCCCTGCTGGCCTCCGTCGTGGTGGTGGCGGTCGTGGAACCGGCCCGGCGCTGGGTCCAGCGGGCGGTGAGCAGGTGGCTGTTCGGTGACCGCGACGATCCCCTGGCGGCCCTGTCCCGGCTGCGTCGCGACCTGGACGCGCTGCCTGGCGACGACGACGGCCTGCACTCGGTGGCCGCTGCCATCGCCGCGGCCCTGCGGGCCCCGCACGTCGCGCTGACCCTGCCGGGAGGCGCGGCGGTGGGCGTGGGGGAACCGGGGGGCGGGTTCCTCGAGGTGCCGCTCATCCATCGCGGCGAGGAGGTCGGGACCCTGCGCGTCGGAACCCGGGGACCGGTGGACGCCTACGGCCGCAGGGACCGGATCCTGCTGGAGGAACTGGCCCGAGTGGCCGCCGCGGCCGCGCACGCCGCCCGCCTGGCGCGCGAACTCGCCAGGGCGCAGGAGCGCTCCCTGCGCGTCGGCGCCGAGGAGCGCCGCACCCTGCGTCGCGACCTGCACGACGGCCTGGGCCCGCTGCTGGCCGGGGCCACCCTGGCGCTGGAGGGGATGCGCCTGGCACGGCCGGCGGGCGACCCCGCGGCGGCGGCGCTGGCACGGGTGGGGGCGCAGGTGCGCGTGGCCGGGGCGGAGGTGCGCCGCATCCTCGACGGGCTGCGGCCCGGCCCCGTCGACGACCTCGGCCTCGTGGAGGCGCTGCGCCAGCACGTCGCAGCCTGCCGGCTGCCGGATTCGACACCGGACCTGCGGGTCGTGGTGGACGGGGACCTGCCCCGGTTGCCGGCGGCCGTGGAGGACGCCGCCTACGGCATCGCGCTGGAGGCGCTGACCAACGCGGTGCGCCACGCCGGCGCCTCCCGCTGCACCCTCGTCCTGCGGGCCGACGAGGAGCTGCACCTGGAGGTCCGCGACGACGGGTGCGGGGCGCCCGCGGACTTCCGCGCGGGTGTCGGCCTGAGTTCCATGCGCGAGCGCGCCCGTGCCCTCGGGGGGAGCCTGCGCCTGATCCCCGCCCCGGGCGGCGGAACCCTCGTCCGGGTCGCGCTGCCGCTGGCCGAGCGGACCGCCGACCCCGCCTCCGGGATCCCGTCGTGAGGCCGCTGCGGATCGTCGTGGCCGACGACCACGCCGTCTTCCGCGAGGGCCTGCGGACGTTGCTGTCGGCCATCCCGGGGTACGAGGTGGTCGCCGAGGCGGGTGACACCGACAGCGCCGTGGCGGTCACGCTGGCCGAGGTCCCCGACGTGGCGGTGATGGACCTGTCCATGCCGGGCGACGGCGGGGTGCACGCCATCCGGCGCATCGTCCGGCAGGTTCCGCAGGTCGCCGTCCTGGCCCTGACGATGCACTCCGAGGACGCCGTGGTGCGTCAGGCCCTGACCGCCGGGGCGCGCGGCTACGTCCTCAAGGACGCCGCGGCGGCGGAGATCGTCCGCGCGATCGCCGCCGTCGCCAACGCGCAGACGATCCTCGACGGCAAGGTCGCCGCGAGCCTGCTGTCCGCGGCGGTGCAGCAGCCGGCCCGCACGACCTGCCCGGAACTGGCGGCGCTCACGGCACGGGAGCTGGAGGTGCTCGAGCGCCTCGCGCGCGGGGCGGGCAACGACGCGATCGCGGCCCGCCTCGGCATCAGCCTCAAGACGGTGCAGAACCACGTCTCGAACATCTTCTGGAAGCTGGGCGTCACCCACCGCGCCGAGGCGGTCGCCCGTGCCCGCGACGCCGGCCTCGGCGCGCCCCGCTGACCGGGGCAGGGCCGGCCCCGCCCCGGCGCGCGGGCGTTCACGCCCCGGCGGGTCGCACCTCCCACTCGGCGGCGAGGGCGTGGCGATGGGCGGTCCAGCCGGCGCCCAGGGACGCCATCAGGGCGGCCAGCGAGGGGTCCCGGTCGAGCAGGTGGTGCAGGCAGAGGATCCGCGCGGGCTCGACGTCGACGTCGTGCACCTGGTCGGTGAAGGACCAGTCCCCGTCGTCGTGGTGCTGCACTCCCAGGACGGGCAGCGCGCCGTCGGCGACCCATCCGGTCGCGAGGACACCGAGGTGCGGATCGAGGTCGAGGTCGCCGAGGTCGTGGTCGCCGTCGGCGCAGGTTCGGCCGGTGGCCGGCGGGTCGAACGTGCCGGTGGCCGGCGGGTCGAACAGGACCGGCTGCAGGTGCGGGACGGCGTAGCGGGGGTCCCACGGCGGCCGCCCCTCCCGGTCGGGGACGGCGAGCTGGCGGACGCGGACGTCCTCCTCGCCGTACAGCTGGAAGGCGGCGCCGAGGGGGTCCGTCAGCCGGATGGCGTCGTGCAGGCTGAGGACGTGGTCGCCCCGGAGGAGGCCGGCGATCGGCTGCCCGTCGGCGAACTCCTCCCCCGCCGCCATCCGCCCGGCGACGTCGTTGAGGAGCTGCAGAGCGACGTCCGGGGCGAGCCCGTAGACGATCACCTCGGGCAGGCGCCGCTCGGTGAGGCCGACGGTGTGGGAGAAGCCGGGCGCACCCTCCCCCTCGGGGACCGCCATGACCATCCAGCCGTGGTCGGCGATGATGCGCCGCCACTCCTCCGCCCCGGAGCAGTCGCAGGAGCAGCCGGAACCGGCGGCGCGGCCGCGCCTCAGCCGCTGGACGATCCTCGAGAGCACCCGCGGATCGTCCCAGACCGCACTTCCTGGGGCGGGGCGCCTCCCCCGTTCCGCCGCTGGGCCTGCGCCGTTCAGGCCACCTCGGCCAGCGCCTTGAGGACCCGCTCCTCCGAGACGGGATGGGCGGTGCCGACCGCCTGGGCGAACTTGGAGATCCGCAGCTCCTCCAGCATCCACCGCACCCGCGCGACCGCGGCGGGCACCTCCTCCCAGTCGCCGTAGCGGGCGCGCACGGCCTCGTAGGAGGAGCGCACCCGCGCCAGCTCCGCCATCCGGACCCGGTCCCGCTGGGGGTTGGCGGGCAGGGCCTCCAGCCGTCGCTGCGCACCGCGCAGGTAGCGCAGCAGGTCCGGCAGGCGCTCGAAGCCGGTGGCGGTGACGAAGCCGGGGGCGAGGAGTTCGGAGAGCTGCCCCCGCACGTCGCTGAGGGAGGGCACCAGCGTCAGGCTCGACGTGCGCGACAGGGCCCGCTCCACCTCGGCGGCCGCGCTCAGCACGCGCAGGGTGCGCTGCAGCACCTCGGTGGCGCGCTGGGGCAGCCCGGCGCGGACGGCGGCCAGCAGCCGGGTGAAGTCCCCTGCCGTGCGCACCGGTCCCCCGGCGGCCGCGAGCAGGGAGTCCACGGCGCCGGTGACGCAGTCGTCGAGCACCGCCGCGGCGCTGCCGTGGGGCGCGCGGGCCAGCAGCAGCTTCGCGTCGTTGGGCAGCTCCGCCTGCATCGCGCGCGCCGGCGAGGGCAGGTTCAGCAGGAGCAGGCGGCGGGTGCCGCGCCACATCGAGCGCTCGGCCTCCCCGGCCGTGGCGAAGGTCCGCACGCCGACGGCTCCGCCCTCGTCGACGAGCGCGGGGAAACCCGTGACCTCCACCCCGCCGCGGTGGCTGGTGTGGGTGGCGGGGATGTCCGCGGGCAGCTCGTCCCACGAGCTGGCGCCGGTGCGCTGCAGCTCGTCGGAGGCCTCCTCCAAGTTCTCCTGCACCTGCCCGGCCAGGGACTGCCGCAGCGCCTCGAAGTCCTTGCCCTCGGCGAGGACGGTGCCGGGCGCCGCGTCCGGGGACTCCGCGTCCGGGATGTCGGAGACGATCCGGAACGTCACCCGCAGGTGGCCGGGGACCTTCTCCCAGTCGAAGTCCTCGGCGAACACCTCCACCCCGCTGCCGAGGCGGGGCAGTTCGCGCTCCAGGGCGTGCGTGAGAGGTTCGGTGTGCGGGCGCACGCGGCGCAGGACGGCCGCGGCGACGTCCGGGGCGGGGACGAAGTTCTTCCGCAGCGCCTTGGGCAGGGAGCGGATGAGGGCGGTGGCGAGGTCGTGGCGCAGGCCGGGGACCTGCCACGTGAAGTCGTCCGCGTCGAGGCGGTTGACGACCCCGAGGGGCACCTCGACGGTGACGCCGTCGGCGGCGGAGCCCGGCTCGAACTGGTAGGTCAGCCGCAGCGCCAGGTCCCCCTGCCGCCACACGTCGGGGTAGTCGCTCTCGCTGACGGTCTCCGCGCCCTCGGCCACCAGCATGGCCGGGTCGAACGTCAGCAGGTCCGGCTCCTCGCGGCGCACCTGCTTCCACCAGGTGTCGAAGTGCCGGCCGGAGACGACCTCGGCGCCGACGCGGGCGTCGTAGAAACGGAAGAGGGCCTCGTCGTCGACGACGATGTCGCGCCGCCGCGCCCGGTGCTCGAGCTCCTCCGCCTCCTCCAGCAGTTCCCGGTTGCGGCCGAAGAACTCGTGGCGGGTGTCCCAGTCCCCCTCCACGAGGGCGTGCCGGATGAACAGCTCCCGCGACAGCTCCGGGTCGATGCGCCCGTAGGCGACGGTGCGCCCGGCGACGATCGGCACCCCGTAGAGGGTGACGCGCTCGGTGGCGACGACGGCGGCGCGCTTGCGCGACCAGTGCGGCTCGGAGTACTGCCGCTTCACGACGTGCTCGGCGAGCGGCTCGATCCAGCGGGGGTCGATCGACGCGGCGACCCGCGCCCACAACCGGGAGGTCTCCACCAGTTCCGCCGCCATCACCCAGGCCGGCTGCTGCCGCCCGAGGGAGGAACCGGGGAACAGCGCGAAGCGCGCGCCGCGCGCGCCGAGGTACTCCGTCATCGGCCGCACCACGGAGCGGGTCTGCTTCGTGGGCAGCTCCTTCATGCCGATGTTGGCGAGCAGCCCCGCCAGCAGGGAGCGGTGCAGGCCATCGGCGTCCACCGCGGCGGCGGCCACCGCCTCCGAGCCGGTGCCGGAGGAGTCCGCGCCCTCCTCGGCGACCTCGGGGAGTTCCGGAGCCACGACGTCCATGCGCAGGTCGCGGGCGACGCGGCGCAGCTGGGAGAACGTGTCCTGCCACTCCCGCACCCGCAGGTGATGCAGGAACTCCTGCTTGCAGCGGCGGCGGAACGCCGAGGAGGACAGGTCCCGCTGCTGCCGCTGCAGGTACCACCACAGGTTGAGGTAGGTGAGGAAGTCCGACTGCTCGTGGCGGAACCTCGCGTGCGACTGCGCGGCCTGCTGCTTCTGGTCGTGGGGGCGTTCGCGCGGGTCCTGCACGGACAGCGCGGCGACGACGACGAGGACGTCGTGCAGGCAGCCGTTGCGGTGGCCCTCCAGCACCATCCGCCCCAGGCGCGGGTCGATGGGCAGGCGCGCCAGGTCGCGGCCGGTGGGGGTGAGGCGCGGAACCGTCCCGGTGCCGCTGCCCGGTTCGAGGGCGCCGAGTTCCTGCAGCAGGTGGACGCCGTCGGTGATGGCGCGCTTCTCCGGCGGCTGGACGAACGGGAATGCCGCGACGTCGCCGAGGCCGAGGGAGGCCATCTGGAGGATGACGGAGGCCAGGTTGGTGCGCAGGATCTCCGGGTCGGTGTACTCGGGGCGGGAGAGGTAGTCCTTTTCCGAGTACAGCCGGATGCAGACGCCTTCGGCGACGCGGCCGCAGCGGCCGGCGCGCTGGTTGGCCGAGGCCTGCGAGATCCGCTCCACGGGCAGCCGCTGCACCTTGGTGCGGTGGCTGTAGCGGGAGATGCGGGCCGTGCCGGCGTCGACGACGTAGCGGATGCCGGGGACCGTCAGGGACGTCTCGGCGACATTGGTGGCCAGCACGATCCGCCGGTTGCCGGAGGTGCGGAAGACGCGGTGCTGCTCCTCGGCGGACAGCCGCGCGTACAGCGGCAGCACCTCGGTGCCCTGCCAGCCCCGTTCCCGCAGCAGCGGCTGCAGGGCGTCGGCGGTGTCGCGGATCTCCCGCTCCCCGGAGAGGAACACGAGGATGTCGCCGGGGCCCTCGGCGGCGAGCTCCCGCACGGCGTCGACGATGCCCTCGGTCTGGTCGCGGTCGCCGTCGGTGCCGGCGGCGACGTAGGCGTCCTCCGGGGAGGGGCCGACGCCGTCGTCGGTCTCGTCGTCCTCCTCGTCCTCGGGTTCCGCGTCGGCGGCCAGCAGCGGGCGGTAGCGGACCTCGACGGGGTAGGTGCGGCCGGACACCTCGATCACGGGTGCGCCGCCGAACGCCTCCGCGAAGCGGCCGGTCTCGATGGTGGCGGAGGTGATGACGAGCTTCAGCTCGGGCCGGCGCGGCAGGAGCTGCTTGAGGTAGCCGAGGAGGAAGTCGATGTTGAGGCTGCGCTCGTGGGCCTCGTCGATGATGATCGTGTCGTACTGGCGCAGGTCGCGGTCGCGCTGGACCTCGGCGAGCAGGATGCCGTCGGTCATGACCTTCACGAGGGTGGAGTCGCTGACCTGGTCGGTGAAGCGCACCGCGTAGCCGACGAGGTCACCGAGCTGCGTGCCGACCTCCTCCGCCACGCGCTCGGCCACCGCCCGCGCGGCGATCCGGCGCGGCTGGGTGTGCCCGATGGTGCCGCGCACCCCGCGCCCGAGCTCCAGGCAGATCTTCGGCAGCTGGGTGGTCTTGCCGGAGCCGGTCTCCCCCGCGACGACGACGACCTGGTGCTCCCGCAGTGCCGCGGCGACGCGGTCCTTCTCCTGGCTGACGGGCAGTTCGGGCGGGTAGTGCAGGGCCGGCACGGCGGCGCGGCGGGACTGCACCCGCGCGGCGGCCCGGTCCACGTCGGCGGTGAGCTGGGTGAGCTGCTCCTCGAAGCGGGCGGGCTCGCGCTGGCCGGCGAGGGCGTGCAGGCGGCGCAGGAGGCGCTGCTCGTCGCGCAGCGACAGCTCCGGCAGGCGCGCGGCGAGGTCACGGGCGCGCGGGTCGTCGGGCAGGACGGCCGGGCGGTGCGCCGCGGACGGCGGGCCGCCGCGGCGGCGGCCGGGGGTGCGGCGGGCGCCCCGGGCACGGGTCTCGTCGGTGCGGGTGCGGTCGTCGGCGCGGTCGCCGGTGCGACCTTCTCCCTGCGGCATGGCGGGCTCGAGTCTACGTGCCCCGCGGGCCCGCCTCACGGCCGTTTCCGGGCGGCGCCGGGCGGCCGCGCCGGGACCGGGCGCCGCGGCGCACCCGCGGCGCGGGCAGCGGCACGGCGCGGCGCTCCGGTGACCAGTGCGCGGGCGGGCCCAGCACCGCGGGGACGCGGGTGGCGGCGTCGCCGGAGGCGGCCGCCAGCTGCACCTGGGTGAGGAACAGGCTGGTACCGAGGTCCGCGCCGTCGAGGCGGGCGCCGCGCAGGTCCGCACCCAGCAGGTCCGCCAGCCGCAGGTCCGCGCCGCGCAGGTCCGCCCCCAGGAGGAACGCGCCGCGCAGGCCGGCACCGGCCAGGTCCGCCCCGCGCAGGTCGGCACCGGTCAGGTCGGCCCCGCGCAGTTCCCGCCGCCGCGGCAGCCCCGCCCGCACCCGTTCGCTGGTGCTCTGCAGCAGGGGTCCGATCCGCTGCCGCAGGGGCGCGACGTCGAGACCGGCGAGCTGCGCGGCGTCGCCCTCGGCGAGGGCGGTCACCTCCGCCCGCAGCGCGGCGAGGTCGGCGCGCAGTCGGGCGACGGGGCCCACCGCCCGCCGCCGGTCCTCGACCGGCTCCGGCGCCTCGATCAGCTCCAGTGCCTCCGAGAGGTACCAGAGCAGCTCGTGCAGGTGCCGCGCCCCGGCGAAGGCGGCGAACATCGGCGCGGCGACCGCCGGGGCCGAGCGCCAGTCGATCCCGGAGAACGTCGACTGCGACACCCGCTGGCCGGCGCCGAAGCAGTCGAAGACGGTGCAGCCGGCGAACCCGCGCTCCCGCAGGTGGGCGTGGATGCCGCAGCCGAAGTCGGCCTCCAGGTTCGGGCACGGCGTGCCCGCGGCCTTGTCGAGGGCGAAGTCCGCCGAGGCGGCGAAAGGCAGCGCGGTGCAGCACAGCGCGAAGCAGCGCGCGCAGTCCCCACGCAGACCGGGACGGAGGTCGCCGTCCGCCGCGGTGGTCATGGGGCGCAACCCTCCCAGAACCGCTGCGCGAGCTCGGCGACGCGCTCGGGGCGCTCGACCTGCGGCATGTGGCCGGTGCCCGCCAGGACGTGGACCTGCGCGCGCGGCAGCGACCTGCGCACGGCGCGGACGTGGGTGGCGGGGAGGATGCGGTCCCGCTCCCCCCAGACGACGAGCACCGGCAGGTCGGTGCGTGCCAGCGCCCGCACGAGGCGGCGCCGCCAGCCCGGGCGCACCCCCCAGAACGTGCCGAGGGCGTCGGCCGTCTCGACCATCACCTCGGTGCCGTGCGGGCGCAGGCTCAGCTCGTGCGCACGCCGCACCCGCTCCTCCGTCACCAGCGCCGGGTCCGCGAAGATCCCCCGCTGCGCGCGCCGGGTCGCCTCCAGGCTGGGGACGAGCAGCCGCCGCCCCAGCGGGCGGACCGCCAGGACGCGCAGCGCCCAGGTGACCGTGCGCCCGAAGCCCGCCGGGTCCAGCAGCACGAGGTCACGGACCCGCTCCGGTGCCTGCGCGGCGAGCTGCATCGCCACCGCCCCGCCGAGGGAGTTGCCGACGACGTGCACGGGGGCGGTGAGGCCGAGGGCGTCGAGGACGTCGAGGGCCGAGCGCGCCAGCGCCACCAGCGACATCGGCTCCGCGGGCCGGTCGGAGCGCCCGAACCCGGCGAGGTCCACGCTCAGGCAGCGGTAGCGCTGCCGCAGCAGGGCGTGCTGGTCGTCGAAGTCCTCCAGGCTGCAGCCGATCCCGTGCAGCATGAGCACGACGTCCGCCGCTGTCCCGCCCGCGCAGGGGGCGTCGAGGCGGTAGCGCATCCGCCGCCCGTCGGGCAGGTCCAGGAAAGCCGGCTCGGCGAGGGTGGCCGGCACGGCGGGGCCGCTCACCGGCGCCGCCCGCTGTGCGCCGCGAGCCGCTCCACGGACCGCAGCAGCGACGGGTAGCGCCCCGGCAGCACCCTCGCCAGCAGGTCGGGGACCTTCGCGCTGGTGCCGATGAGCAGCCGGGGGTTGCGGCGCTCCACGGCGCGCAGGATCTCCGTCGCGGCGACCTCCGCGGGGATCGTGAGGAACTTCTCGAAGTCCTCCCGGCCGGCGCGCGCCTCGTCCGCCGGCACGCCGCTGCCGACCAGGCTGTTGCGGGCGATGTCGGTGCGGATGCCACCCGGGTGCACGCACGTCACCCCGACGCCGTGCGGCGCCAGTTCGGAGCGCAGCGCCTCGGTGAACCCGCGCACGGCGAACTTGCTCGCCGCGTACGCCGTCTGCCCGGGCGGGGCGATCAGCCCGAACAGGCTGGAGACGTTCACCAGGTGCGAGCCGGGCGCCGCCCGCAGCGCCGGCAGCAGGCGGTGGGTGAGCTGGACGGTGGCGCGGAAGTTGACGTCCATCACCAGCCAGAACTGCTCCAGGTCCACCTGGTCGAACATGCCGCCGAGGCCGATCCCGGCGTTGTTGACGAGCAGGGTGAGGCGCGGCTGCGCGGCGAGGACCTCCTCGGCGCAGGCGTCGATGGCGGCCCGGTCGGCGAGGTCGACGACGTGGGTGTGCACTCCCGCTGCCGGGTGCTCCGAGCGCAGCCGGCCCGCGAGGCGCTGCAGGCCCGCGGCGTCGCGGTCGAGCAGCACGACGGAACTGCCGCGCCGGGCGAGCTGGGTCGCCAGCGCGGTGCCGATGCCGCCGGCAGCGCCGGTCACGACGGCGGTGCCGCCGGCGAAGGCGTACGGGGCCAGGGGCTGGTTCTGCACGGGCGTTCCTCTCGTCAGCGGCCGGCGCCGGCGCTCGGGACGGCGGAGCGCGCCCGCGCCGCCGTGGGGGCGGTGGAGAACTCGATGCCCTCGTCGGCGACCCGGCCGCGGCGCAGCAGCAGGACGTCGAGGGGGTAGTTCTGGTGCAGCCGCCAGGGCGCGCGCACGCCCTGCGTGGGCAGCAGGTGCAGGCCGCGCCGCACGTACCCGGCCTTCAGGTCGATCAGCGGGGAGCGCTGCGGTCCCGGCGGCTCCCGCGGGGTGGCCGTGGTGAAGCCGCGCCGTTCCATGTGCGCGAGGAGCCGGCACAGGTACTCGGTCACCAGGTCGATCTTCAGCGTCCAGGAGGCGTTGGTGTAGCCGATGGCGAGCGCGAGGTTCGGCACACCGGAGAGCATCATCCCCTTGTAGGCGACGGTGGAGGCCAGGTCGACGGGTTCCCCGTCCACCCGCAGGTTCATCCCGCCGAGGAGCTGCAGCTCCAGGCCGGTGGCGGTGACGACCACGTCGGCGGGCAGCTCCCGGCCGGAGGCGAGGCGGATCCCCGACTCCGTGAAGGTCTCGATCCGGTCGGTGACGACGGAGGCGCCGCCGCTGCGCAGCGCGCGGAACAGGTCCCCGTCCGGCACGAAGCACAGCCGCTGGTCCCACGGGTCGTAGGCGGGGGTGAAGTCCACGTCGACGTCCTGCGTGGGCGGGATCTGGCGCCGCACCTGCTCGCGGAGCATGCCGCGCACCCGCTCGGGGCGGCGGCGGCTCAGCTGGAACAGCAGCTGGGCGCGCAGCACGTTGCGCCAGCGCACCAGCGGGTAGGACAGCCGCACGGGCAGGCGGTCCCGCAGTTTCTCGGCGAGCGGGTCGCGGGAGGGCAGGGACAGCACCCAGCTCGGGGTGCGCTGCAGCATCGTGACGTGGGCGGCGGTCCCCGCCAGCGCCGGCACGAGGGTGACGGCGGTGGCGCCGCTGCCGACGACGACCACGTGCTTGCCGTTGACGTCGAGGTCGGCGGGCCAGTGCTGCGGGTGCACGATCGTGCCGCGGAAGCGTTGCAGGCCGGGCAGGTCGGGGACGTGGCCGCGGTCGTAGCGGTAGTAGCCGGTGCCGCAGAAGAGGAAGCGGCACGTCATCCGCAGGGTCCGCACCTGCCCGTCGGCGTCGGTGCGCTCCACCTGCACGCTCCAGCGGGCCTCGGCGCTGGACCAGTCTGCGGCCACCACGCGGTGGCGGTAGCGGATGGCGTCCTCGACGCCGAACTCCCGGGCGGTGTCGGCCACGTAGCCGCGGATGGCGGCGCCGTCGGCGATCGCCTGCGCACCCGTCCAGGGGCGGAAGGAGTACCCGAGGGTGAACATGTCCGAGTCGGAGCGGATGCCCGGGTAGCGGAACAGGTCCCACGTCCCGCCGAGGGCGGCGCGGGCCTCCAGCACGGCGTAGCTGGTCCCGGGGCGCCTGCGCACGAGCTGGCAGGCGGCTCCGATGCCGGAGATGCCGGCGCCCACGACGAGCACGTCGACGTGTTCGTGGTTTCCGCCGCTGACGTTCCCGCCGCTCACGATCCGCCCCCGTCCGGGGTCGCGGCTGCCGGGCCGGGCGCGAGGACGCCGGCCAGCAGCTCCCGGCACAGGGCGGCGCTCAGCTCCTCGCCGCTGACCATCCGGCGGTAGAACAGCGGCCCGACCAGCCGCGCCGCCGCCGCGTCCGGGTCGGTGCCGGCGGGGAGCAGACCGTCGGCCGCGGCGCGGTGCAGCAGCTCCCGCAGCGGGGCCCGGTGCCGCTCGACGAGCTCGGCCCGGTGCGGCTCCAGGCCGGGGTCGCGCGCCACGAGCTCCAGCAGACCGGGCAGGAGCTGGGCCCAGGCGCTGGTGCGCAGCTCCTCGGCGAGGTGGACGAGGAAGTCCTCCAGCAGGACGGCCACGTCCCCCCGCGCCGGGACCTGCGGGGTGTCCGGGATGAGGGCGTCGACCGCGGCGCGCAGCACGTCGGCGCTGGAGGGGAAGTGGCGGTAGATCGTCGAGCGCGCCACGCCGGAGCGTTGCACGACCGCGTCGACGGTGACGGCGGCGGGGCCCGCCTCGACCAGCACCTCCGCGGCGGTGCGGATCACCGCGGCGCGGCTGCGGGCGACGCGGGGATCGAGCGGGGCCAGGGGCACGGGCCGTCCCTCCCGGGTTCGGGCGGCACCGGAGCCGCCGGAAACGAGACACTACCGTCCTGCAGGGGGACGGCGCAGCCCCTCGTCGCCGTCCCGAGCTGTTCGCCGGGCACCCGCTCGGACACGCCGCAGCGGTGCGGGTCCGGGTCCGGCCGAACCTGCGTCGACCCCGGGGCAACCCTCACGTCGCGGTAGGGTCGGGGGGTCGACGGTGCGCCCCGCCAGGGGTCGGCACGGTCACGACACGGCCGCCAGGCGGCGCCGCTGCGACCAGCGGCTCGCCACGGGCCCGGCGCAGCGCCGCGCCAGCAGCGCACGCTCGGGCAGGATCGCCTGCCCCCGACCGGAACGGATCCCGTTGGCAGCCCCTGCTCCCCGCACCCCCCGCTCGCCGTCCGAGGACGAGCCCGTGCAGCCCGCCGCCACCCGACGCCGCCCGCGGCCGAAGCCGGCCTGGCTGGCGCCGAAGGTGCTGCGCACGGAGCTCCTGGCCGGCCTGGTGGTGGCGCTGGCGCTGATCCCCGAGGCGATCTCGTTCTCGATCATCGCGGGGGTCGACCCGCGCGTCGGCCTCTTCGCCTCGTTCACGATGGCCGTCTCGATCGCCTTCCTCGGCGGGCGCCCCGCGATGATCTCCGCCGCCACCGGCGCGATCGCCCTCGTCATCGCCCCGTTGGTGGCCTCGCACGGCCTGGACCACCTGCTGGCCACCGTCATCCTCGGCGGGCTCCTCCAGGTCGCTCTCGGCCTGGCCGGGGTCGCCCGGCTCATGCGGTTCATCCCGCGCAGCGTGATGGTGGGCTTCGTCAACGCCCTCGCCATCCTCATCTTCGCCGCGCAGCTGCCGTACCTGGACGACGTGCCGTGGACCGTCTACGTCATCTTCGCCGCCGCCATCGCCGTCATGGTGTTCCTGCCGCGGCTGACCAGTGCGGTGCCCGCCCCGCTCGTCGCGATCGTCGCCCTCACCGCGCTGACCCTGGCCGTCGGCTGGGACGTGCCGGACGTCGGCGCCCAGGGCGAGCTGCCCGACACCCTGCCGTTCCTGCTGCTGCCGGACGTTCCGCTGACGCTGGACACCCTGCGGATCATCGCCCCCTACGCGTTCGCGATGGCGCTGGTGGGGCTGATGGAGTCGCTGATGACGGCCAAGCTCGTCGACGACATCACCGACACCCACTCCGACAAGACGCGGGAGTCCTGGGGCCAGGGCGCGGCCAACATCATCACCGGCTTCTTCGGCGGCATGGGCGGCTGCGCCATGATCGGGCAGACGCTCATCAACGTGAAGGCCTCCGGGGCCCGCACCCGGCTGTCCACGTTCACCGCCGGCATCCTCATCCTCGTCCTGGCCGTCGGCCTCGGCGACATCGTGGCGCTCATCCCGATGGGGGCCCTGGCAGCGGTCATGGTGATGGTGGCCGTCGCCACGTTCGACTGGCACTCGGTCCACCCCGCCACGCTCAAGCGCATCCCCAAGAGCGAGACGACCGTGATGGTCTCCACCGTCGCCGTCGTGGTCGCCACCCACAACCTCGCCATCGGCGTCATCGTCGGCGTGATCGTCGCCGCCCTGCTGTTCGCCCGGCGCGTGGCGCACCTCGTCGAGGTCACCACCGTCATGGACCCGGACGGCGACACCCGCATCTACGCCGTCACCGGTGAGCTGTTCTTCGCCTCCAGCAACGACCTCGTCTACCAGTTCGACTACAACTGCGACCGGCGCAACGTCATCATCGACCTGTCCGACGCCCACATCTGGGACGCCTCCACCGTCGCCGCACTGGACGCCATCACCACCAAGTACGAGGCCCGCGGCAAGAGCGTCGAGATCGTCGGCCTCAACCGCGCCAGCGCGGCCATGCACGCCCGGCTGGCCGGGCACCTCAGCGGAAGTCACTGACCGGTCACCCCCGGGGAGGACTCGACGTGAGCACCTGGGATCGCCTGCAGCACGTGGTGGCGGAGGTCCTCGGGGACCGGCACCCGCCGCTCACGGACGGCACGACCGCCCCCGACGTCCCGGGCTGGGGCCTGGCGGAGACGATCAGCATCCTGTGCGCGGTCGAGGACGAGTTCGGCGTCCGCTTCCGCGACGACCAGGTCGAGGGCGTGCGCACGCTCGGCGACCTGCTGCGCCTCCTGGAGGAGGCCGGTGCGGGCTGAGCGCCGCCTCGGGGCTCGGCGCGGGCCGCTGTCGCGGTGCCGGGGCTCGCGCCGCCGGTGGCCTCAGTCGCAGCCGAGGGGCTCCTCGGTGGCCGGCCATGCCTCGACGCCGCCGTCCGGGTCGCGGAGGTAGGCCGGCTCACCGCCGGGGCCGAGCCACAACTGCACTCCGTCCAGGCGCAGGCCCGTGTCGACGGCATCCGCGGGAAGGACCGCGTCGGGGTCGAAGGCCTCGGCGTACCGACCCCCGGCCACGACCCCCTCGGGATCGCGCACATAGGAGCGGGGCTCCCGGGGCGACGTCAGGATCACCGCCTCGTCCCAGCCGCAGTGCTCCTCCCCCGGGTGCGACTGCACCTGCGCTGCCGGGCGGCCGTCCTCGTGGGTCCAGGTGCCCGTCGGCGCAGGGGCCGTACCGGCACCGCACGCGGTCAGCCCCGCGGCCAGCAGCAGATGGGCACCCACGGCCCGCCCTGCCGGCCCGCGCCTGCGGTGCCGGCGGGTAGGGGACGACAGCTCACTTGTCACGGGCAGCAGTCTGGGGACACGGCGTCCCCTCCTGCACGGCCGGGCGGCAGCCGTTGTCCGATCGTGAACGAGCCGGTGCCGCCGCGTGCTCAGCGAGGCCTGGACCGCGTGGTCAGGGCGAGGACCACCACCGGCCGCGAAGCTACGCGTCGAGCGGGGCACGCGGGGGTCTTCGGCCGCGACCACCTGCGCCTGCGGCAGGACCGGCGCCCCCGCTCCTCCTCCCATCCACCGGTGGCACTGTTGAGCGGTGAGCTGGTGGAGCAGTCTCGTCGGCCGGGTGCGGCTCTCCGCGCCGGATGCGCCACTCCCTCCTGTGACCGCGGTGCGCGAGCTGCAGGGCCGCCCCGAGGAGCTGTCCCTGAGCTCCTTCGGCACCGACCCCGTCTTCGCCGCCGCACAGCGCTCTTGCCCGCCGCTCTGGCGCAACTGCCTCCTCGCGGAGTACGACGACGTGGCCGACCCCTCCGAGCTGGACATCGCCGTGGAGGAGCTCCTCCCGTTGGCGTGGATCGCGCGAGCGGGCACGGGCTGGGCGTTGTCCGTCGCCGACGCCTGGAAGGCGTTCGTCGACCTCCGACTGGACGAAGAGGAGGACCCGGCGATCGACGTGCTGCGGGGACACCCGGGCGTGATCGAAGCACGGCACGAGCACACGGAGGTCTACTCCTGGACGACGCGTGCAGCCATGACGCCGGCAGAGGCGGCTGCGCTGGGGCTGCGGGCACTTGCCGCTGGGCACCGCCATGCCGCCGCCGCGGCCGGCATCGCAGACGATGACGAGGACGCCTGACGCCTCCACTCCGAGCCGGGCGCAGTCCAGTCCTGACGACCGAGAGACGGACCTGCTGGGCCATACGCTCACGAGCGCGCACAGGGATGACGACCGAAGCATCACGTCCACCCGAGAAGAGGCTCCTGGAGCGCTCGACGCACTGGTCGTAGCCGTCCACCACGTCAAAGCCAGGGATTCGCGCATCGACACGGGCGCGGAGGAGGAAGCGCTCGCCGAACTGCTCCCCGGCTTGGACCCCGCGTCGAGACCTGATCGGGTGTTCCGGCATGCCCGAGCCACCGAGTCGCGCCTCGACTCCCCGGTGGCACTGTCGAACGAGCAGCTGCGCACCGGTCGTTCCCTGCGGGGGGGCTCGGGCTGCGCCCCGGTCCGGTGCGGGGACGTCCTGCGGTCACGGCCTCCGAGACGACGCGCCGGAGCGGCAGCATCTCGCACGAATGAACGCCGACTGACCCGCTCGAGCTGACGAGCGGCCATGAACTTGCGCGACGGAGAAGAGGCCGAGAAGGTCGCCCGGCGACTCATGGAGACCACTGATGAAGAGCTTCCTTCTCCGCACTCCTTGGTCACCGGGGCTGAAATCCCGCCCTACCGAGTCGAGGGAGCAGGCACCCGCCTGGCGCTCCTCATCGTCTGCTCCCACCCCTGCTGCGAATTCGTGACCGGCTTCCGCCTCGATCTCGACGGGGTCGACGAATGGTGGGCGGAGGCGGGCAGCAAGGTCAACACCGTGGCTCGGTCGCTGGCTCAGGAGATCGGTGAGCTGTTCACGGGAGCCGGCCCGCCAGCAGACGTGCGGGATCGCTGCACGCCCGGCGATCAGGGTTTCCGCGCAGGCTGATCGGGGTGTCGCGGTAGCGGGGTCTGCCCCGTAGGCCGAGCCCAGAGCACTACCGCGGCTGCGGGACGGCATCGGCGGGGTGGGCGGTGAGGTCGTGTTCGACCAGCACGATCCAGGACAGGGCGCGTGCGTGAGGGCGTGGCGGAAGTCGGCGTTGTTGCCGCGGCCATCACCAGCGGCCACGGCTGGTGGGCGCTCCCCCGCGCGCTCCACCTCGTCCAGGTCCGCGTCGGCACCGATCTCGAAGGCGGCCGCGTCCCAGCCGGCTCCCCCGGCGTCATGCTCCCTGGCAGCATCTACGGACATCACCACGCAAGACCTGACGAAGCACTGCGGGGCGAGCACCGGCCGCTGCGGCATCGTCGCCGGCACCCCGCCGGCCCGCGCCCGGTCCACCGGGTGCACCGAGGTCGTCGGCCCTTCTGTGCCGGCTCCTGAGCCCCTAGGGTGCCAACGGCGCGCCAACGGTGGCCGCCATCGAGAGTCAGGAGAAGCATGATCCGTTCTGCGACAAGATCCCATTCCAAGTACCGCCTCACGACGTGGCTGACGGCTGCGCTCGCGGTCGCCGGTGCCTCCCTCGTCCCTGCTGCCTCCGCCGCCGCCGCCCCCGCGGACACCAGTGACAACAAACTGGTGATCATCCAGCACAACACCGACAAGAAGGGCTACGGCGAAGCCGTCGCGCAGGCGGTGCAGCACGGCGCGGACGCCATCACGCTCCAGGAGCTGTGCGAGTCGGACGCGAAGTATCTGCGGACCCCCGATGGCGGCGGCTGGAACGTGCTCTGGCGCGTCCAGGTCAACTCCCCGGAATCCAACTGTCCGGGCGTCGTCGTGAACGGTGTGACACGGCAAGCCAAGGGCGTCGCCATCCTCAGCAAGCACCGATTCGGGGAAGACAGGACGGAGAACCTGTACTCGTACGACCCGGCACCGGTAGATGATCCGCTGCGGGAGTACAAGCTGATCTGCCAGCAGCTGCTCGGCACCGGTGTCGAGAAGTCCTGGGTCTGCACGACCCACCTGGCGCTCGGTTATGACGAGATGGACGGCTCAGCGTTCCGGCAGCGGCAGATCACCAAGATCACGAACCTCTTGGACCCTTGGGTCACGGACGGCAGGCGCGTCGTGCTCACAGGCGACTTCAACGCCGAGCCCGACACCGCGAACCTTGCAGCGCTCTACCGCGTCACCGCGGGCGGGACGGACAGCGACAAGTTCTGGGAAGGTGACCAGAACGACCCCAACTTCTGCCCCAACGGCCCCTGCCAGAACATGCAGAACACGACCGACCCCAAGCGGGATGCGAACGGGGACATCGTGCGTCCCGGTCGGGAGCTGGACTACTTCCTCGTCAGCCATCGGCGGGTGAACCCCCGCGACGGCCTGAAGAAGGAAGTGACGCCCTCGACCACCTCCGGGCACCACATCATCCGGGGTGAAGTGGTCTTCCAGCCGTTCTGACCTGCATCACAGCGACGCCTCCGCCCTCCCCGGTCACCGACCGGTGAGGGCGGCCCCGTCCTGGGCGACGGCGTGCGGAGCTGCGCCCCGAGAACCGGTCATCGACACGGGAAGCCACCACTGCGCTGCAGCAGCACCGCGGCGAGGGCGAAGCCGAGGATGGACATGCCGCCAGAGGTGATGTTCATCAACGACCGGTCCAGGGCGTAGGCGGGAGCCGGCACCACCTCGGCCAGCAGTCCCAGCCTCGCTCCGGTGCTGAGGGACTGGAAGAAGCCGGTCACCAGCAGCAGGACGAAGCGCACCGGCAGCGGCAGTTCCGGCACCGCCTGGGAAGCTTCGGTGAGCAGCGTCAGCGCCTGCAGGGTGACCAGGATCCGCCGCGGCTGGCGGGAGTCGGCCACCGACAGCAGGGTCAGGGCGCCGAGAACGGTGGTGAAGGTGGCCCCGTACATGCTCAGCGCCGTGAGGAACGGCGACCGGGTCTGCTGCTGCACCAGCGTGCCGAGTGCGAATCCGGACAGGGTGCTCGCGGCGACGGTGAGGACGAAGCTGACGTACAGGCCGCGGAACTCTGCAACGGCCAGCAGGCTGCGGTAGCCGGAGGGTGGCGCCGCCGTTCGGGCGCGCGGGGGCACGGATGGCGTCGAGGGCATGAAAAGGCCTCCGCGCACCACGAGGACGCGGGCCAGAGGCGCTGGTGGAGTTCAGGTTAGCAGCCAGACGCGGAGGTCCGCCCGCTGATCCTGCGCGGCGAGGCCGCGACCCGCTGGACCCGGCGCGGCTGCGCCGAGCACTGAGGTCGGTGACGCGGGGTGGGAAGAACGGCCTCTCGACAAACGGTCGTGCAGCCGGGAACTGCTGCGGCGGTTGACGCCCGTTCCGCCGGGACCGGATCCTTGGGCGCATGGTCGAGGTACTGCTGTTCCACCACGTGCAGGGGTTGACCGCCGGAGTGCGTGCGTTCGCCGACGACGTCCGCGCCGCCGGGCACGTGGTCCACGCTCCCGACCTGTTCGAGGGCCGCACCTTCGGCACCATCGACGAGGGCATGGCGCACGCCCGGGAACTGGGGGACGCCGTGCACGAGCGGGCGGGCTCGGTCGCGGCAGGGCTGCCCGAGAGCCTGGTGTACGCCGGGTTCTCGATGGGTGGCGGGATCGCCCAGAGGCTGGCCCAGACGCGTCCCGGCGCTCGCGGAGCGCTGCTCTACGAAACCTGCTACCCGATCACCGGCGAGTGGGCGTTCGGCCCGTGGCCCGAGGGGGTTCCGGCGCAGGTCCACGGCATGGGCGCGGATCCGTTCTTCGCCGAGGAGGAGGGCGACGTCGACGCGGCCCGGCAACTGGTGGCGGCGCACCCCGACCTGGCCGAGCTCCACCTCTACCGCGGTGACCGGCACCTGTTCGCCGATCGCTCCCTGCCCTCCCACGACCCGGAGGCGGCTGCGCTGCTGCTGGAGCGCACCCTGGCGTTCCTCGACCGCGTCTCCCGACGGCTCCCCGCGTCCGCGCACGCCGCCCCGCAGACGGGGTCATGACCGCTCGCGAACCGCTGACCGTGCCGCACCGCTGAGCGCAGCGAGGTTCGGCCTCAGGCGGGCCGGCAGGCTCCCAGGTCGTCCGGGGAAGTCGCCTCCGGGCACCACACGTGCTCCCACCCACCGGACCCGAAGGTGTCCTGGCTGCTGCTGATGAAGACCTCGAGGCCCGGGCGGCCGGGCAGCCTGCGGTAGTAGCTGGTAATGGGATCGCCCTCGGCGGTCGGGGTGACGACCTCCACCTCCGCGCCGCGTCGGTGGGCGTCGGCGTCCAGCAGGCAATCCCATGACGACTCCGAGGTCGTGGCGCCCTGCGGCACGGTGACGGCGGGGCACTGCGGGAGGTCCTGGCGGCTGCGGAAGTCCTCGGGAGCCATCGCCTGGACGAATGGCGGGACCAGCAGCAGGAGCCCCGCACCGATGAGGACGAACGTGACCAGCAGCCAGCCGACCGGTGAGGGACGCGGGGACGGCTTCGTCACGTCGGGCTCCTCGTCGTCATCTCGCTGCGGCGGCCCTGCGGCCGCGTCGGTTCCGGAGGTTCGATGACCCCAGACGTCGACAGCATGACGGCTGCCGGACGGGCGCCGCTCGCGAACGTCCGACGTCGACGCCGGCCGGGCACGACGACGCGCGGCCCCGCGACGTCCGTCGCCGCTAGGGTCGGGGGCATGGGCAAGGTCTTCGACTCCATCGACGAGCAGTTGCGGCGCTGGATCGATGCCCAGCCGATGTGGTTCGTCGCCACCGCGCCCCTGGACGCCGACGGCCGCGTCAACGTCTCCCCCCGAGGCGGTGACTCCCTCTCCGTCCTGGGCGCGCACCGCGTGGGCTGGGTCGACTTCACCGGCAGCGGGATCGAGACCATCGCCCACCTGCGCGAGAACGGGCGCGCCTGCGTCATGTTCGCCTCCTTCGACCTGCGCCCGCGCATCGTGCGCCTCCACGGGCGGGGGCAGGTGCACTGGCCCGGGACCGCGGTCTTCGAGGAGGTGACGGCCCTGCACCCGCCCCACCCCAGCACCCGGGCGGTCATCACGGTGGACGTCGAGCGCATCAGCGACTCCTGCGGTTGGGGCGTGCCAGTCATGGACGTCGTCACCGACGAGCGCGAGCTGCTGCGCCAGTTCGCCGAGAAGAAGGGGCCGGACGGGATGGACGTCTACCGGGCGCAGAAGAACACCAGCAGCATCGACGGCCTGCCCGGCCTCTGACGCAGCGGCCACCCGACGTCACCAGGCGGTGGGGGGAGCGTTCGGCAGGGCGTGCCGCGAGGTGAACCCCCGGCTCAGGGGTTCAGGCGGCGGGCCAGCAGCACGGCGCCGTCTCCGTGCAGGCGCTCCAGCACCGCGGCACGCCCGCAGGCCGCCATCAGCAGGTCGATCCCGCGCCCGGCCACCACCTCGCCCTGCCCCCAGCTGCGGTCGAGGTCCTCGGCGACCAGGCGGAGCCCGGCCAACCGCCCGCGCGGCGCGAAGCCCACCGGGCGCCCCGCGACGACGAACTCCAACCCGGCACGGACGCCCTCGGCGGACGGTTCGTGCGCCAGTCCCAGGGGGAGCCGGATGTCGCCGGCGTGGACGAGGACGTCGGTCAGCGGACCGCGCGCACCGATCACCGGTGGTGCGGCACGGGTGTCGGCGCGCCCGCGCAGCAGGCCGACCAGGTCAGCCGTCGGGCGCTGGGCCGTGCGTCGCGCCAGGAGGTCGTTGGCCCGGTGGACGCGCCCGCCGCTGCGCACCAGGGCGGCGAGCAGGGGCCAGGGCGAGGAGTCGAGCGCGGCGACAAGGTGCGCGCTCACCGTGCGGACGTCCCAGGCGGCGCACAGCGTCGGGCTGCACCACTGCTCACCGCCCAGGCCGTCCAGGTCGTCGGCCAGCGCACGGCGCTCAGCCGCCGCGGCCCTCCACACGAGTGCGTCGTCCACGGCGTGAGCGTACGAGCCGGCCGTCGCCGAGGTGCACGGCTCGCCGCACGCGAGACCCGCCCGATGATGATCGGATGACTCCTGCGCTCACTGTTCGCCCGGCCTCGGCCGGCGACGCTCCCCGGATGGCCCGCGTGCACGTCGACTCGTGGCGCGAGACCTACCGCGGCCTCATGCCGGACCCGGTGCTGGACGATCCGGGGCTCCTGCGAGCCCGCGAGCGCTTCTGGGCCGGCGCCCTCACCGACCAGCGGTACAGCAGCAACCGGGTCGCCGTGGCCGAGCTCGACGGTGCCATCATCGGCATCGCCATGTCCGGCCCGGCGAGCGACGCGGACGCCACCTGGAGCTGGCAGCTGCACGTGCTCTACGTCGACGCGGCCCGCCACGGCTCGGGCGCGGGAGCGGCCCTGCTGGATGCCGTCTTGGACCCGCACGATGCGGCTGCCCTGTGGGTCGTAGGCCCGCTCCCCCGCGCCCAGGCCTTCTACCGGAAGCACGACTTCGTGCCGGACGGGCACAGCCGGACGGAGGCAGGGAACGGTGCGCAGACGATCCGGATGGTTCGCCGCCCGGCCGGCTCGCAGGCGTGAGCGCTCCCTCGGCCTCCGGGCGCGGGGTGTTGCGTCCGGCGCCGAAGACGCAGCGAGCGGGCCCCGTGCTTGAGGCCGAGGCCTGCGCTGATCCCACTGCGGTGTCCCCACCGATGAGCCTGCTCGCCCCTGCGGAGCTGCCGGCGGCAGGGCAGGGGCTCACGCTCGGACGGACCTCGCAGCCAAGGCCTCGCCCCTATCCTGGGGACATGCGCGACCATCGAAAGGACCATGGGGCGTAAGCGCCCCAGCGCCGTGCGCGTCTCGACCGCGCCGGCCATCGACCGCCACCTCCTGGTGCCCATGCGGAGGCGGCTTCCAGAGATGCCACCACGCGTGGCTGCCGAACTTCACCGCCGCCACCGTGCTCGTTCCTTCGCGAACGCCTACTGGGGCTGGCGTGCCTTCGCCCACCGGCCGGATGATCGCACCTGGGACGTCGACCCCTGGGTCTGCAACTGCACAGGCGGGCTGTACTACCGCGACATGCTCAGCACGACTCTGGACGACATGCCCGCATGGGCACGCGGCAGCCTTGTACAGCTCGTGGCACCTCTAGACCGGGCGTTCCGTGATCGGACTCGCCCCGACCCCTTCGCGCGGCCGCTCCCCGCCTCGGGGTGGTGGCGTCGCAGGGTGCGGTGAAGACCCCGCCGTCGGCTCTCGCCGAGCTCGGTTCCGAGCTCAGGAACTGAGATCCGCGCTCACCAGACGCCAGAGGCCCGCCTCCCAGTGGGAGGCGGGCCTCTGACCTGCTGCCGTACCTGTCGGGCTGACAGGATTTGAACCTGCGACCCCTTGACCCCCAGCCGCCAGCGGGGCAGCTCAGCCGTCGCGTCCCGTCTCATGCCTCTCGACAGGGCGGACCGGCGACCCGTCGCCAAGCTGTGGGTGCTGCACCCTGTCTCAGGTGTGACGGCGCGTCTCTGGCTACGCGCCTGGCTACACGAGTCCCGCTGCTGAGCAGCGGCACGGCAGGGCTGGAACACCCGGCGTGTTCCAGCAGCATCTCCGTGCCACCCAGGTGAATGAGCAGCTGGCGCCGCCCACTTCGGCCGACACCTGGGTCAGGTGGGTCAAGTGGGTCAGCCAGGTCCTGAGACGGTCCGGCCAGGGACAATCTGGATCTTCATTAATGTCTAAATGATCTTACTCTCATGTCGATGTGCGAGTGGTCAGTTGCGCAGGTCGAGTCATTCTTTCGATCGCGGGGCTCATGATGGTCTGCAGCCACGCGGAAGGCGAGACGCCCGCGCTATTTGGGGTGGCAATCGCGCGAGGCTTCGTCAGTGCGCCGCTTCGAGCACTACGCAAGGGCTGTGGCGAGGCTCGAACGTGAAGGCGGGCTGTGATCAGCGACTCACTCGATGACCCGCAATCGGATCGGCGCACCCTCGGGGAGGGCCGAAATTTGGACTGCCATTTCTCCGCGGAAGTTCATGCCTTTCGTCGCATCGATGGCGTGCAGGTTGTCCAGTTCATGTCGTCCGCCGACCACGAACGGCAGCTTCGGAAGCAGTCGCTGCCCTGGGATGAGCCTGCCGTGCCGCTCCTGCCATGCGTGGGCCAGTGAGTGTCCGGTCATGTAGTTCCAGTCCGCTAGTAGCGCTTCAGCCCAGTGCTCAAGGCTAGCCGCGATCACTTCCACATCGCCTGTCTCAGGATCGAGCGTCGCTACCGACTCGCCGTCCTCAGGGATCAGGAACTGGCCACCGAACACATCCTCACCGAAGAAGAGACAGTCAGTGATCAAGTCGCCATAGGCAGCGCGCCAGCAGTCTCGGGCATTCCAGCGGATAAGATCTGGCGGGTCGATCGACGGTTCGGGAGACAAGCCGTAGACATGTAGCGCGGACTCGAAAGCGTAAAAGCCATTTCGCCGTGACAGCAGTTCGACGAGTTCGTTGCCCACTCGCCCCCACCTATCGATCCAGGTGTGTCGCGACCACCCCTCGACGGCGTATTCGGCGTTGCCGGCGATCTGCAGCAATGCGTCGAGGCTCGTCACGTCAGCATCCCTACCCCATTCGACAGCAGTACAAAGGCGATGCAAGGCACCGTTCAGCCTAGATCAGCGATCTCACTCTCACGCCGCGCTGAGTGCGCGATCATGACAGCCGGCGAACGTCCTCAACTGTCGAAGAGCGGATGTTCTGGCTTGGGAGTGACTGCCAGGATCCAGGCGTGCCGCCCGAGCCGTACCGCCCGCTCCCGCTCGACCTCGATGACGTTCGCTACGCCCACGGGCCGGACTCGTCCCGCCGGCCTGACGTGCCCGTCGGCGAGACCATCGAGCTGCAGTGGGACCGCAGCACCGTCTACCCAGGGACGTCGCGGAAGGTCTGGATCCACGTCCCGGCCGGGCACGATCCCTCCCGGCCGGCCGCCCTGATGGTGTTCAACGACGGCTGGTGGTACCTCGACCCCGCCGCTGAGTGCCGCGGGGCGATCGTCTTGGACAACCTCGTCCACCGCGGCGTCATCCCCGCCACGATCGGAGTCTTCGTCGACCCCGGCGTCGTCGTCGGGGCGGAGCAGCCGAAGAACCGCAACGTGGAGTACGACGCCTTCGACGACCGCTATGCGACCTTCCTGCTCACCGAGATCATCCCGCTGGTCACTTCGCGGTACGCCGTCACCTACGACCCCGAGCAGTGGGGCATCTGCGGAGGCAGCAGCGGCGGCAACGCCGCCTTCACCGTCGCCTGGATGCGCCCGGACCGCTTCCGCCGCGCCGTGTGCTTCCTGTCCAGCTTCGCCCAGATGCCCGGCGGCAACCCCTACCCCGACCGCATCGCGCGCACCACGCCGAAGCCGCTGCGGATCTTCCTGCAGGCCGGGCACCGCGACCTGGGCTGGAACGAGCCGACAGGCAACTGGCTCGCGGAGAACCTGCGCGTGGCCGCCGCTCTGGCCGAGACCGGTTACGACTTCCGACTCGTCCTCGGCGACGGCGGCCACAGCCCCAACCACGGCGGCGTCCTGCTTCCCGACGCGCTGCACTGGACCCTGGCTCCACCCGGCTGAGCACCCCTGACGCCACCTGGGGCGCCTGACCAGTGCACGCTCATGCCGCTGATGGCGAGCGATCATGACGGGCCGCGGACGCACGACTTTGTCGAAGAGCGAGCGGTCGGACAGGGGGCAACGAGTAGCTGCAGCAGGGCCCTGCCTCGAACCGAGGTGCAGGTGAGACGCTCAGCCGGTGGAGGAGTCCTACCGCCCCGTCGCGCTGCGCGTCTTCGCTGAGTGGAGCGATCAGGACCCGGTATGGGACAGCGACCTCGACCACATGGGCACGGTCGACCCGACCGAGCTCGGCGCCAGTCCCGGGCTCGTCGAGCAGCTGCGGGCATGGAACAAGCGCTTCCACGCTCTGGGGTGGACCGACTACCGCTGGCCAGATGCCGAGCAGGAGCGAGCCTGGCAGCAGGAGGGCCTGCGCCTGGCCTACCAGCTGCAGAACGAGCTATCCGACATTGAGATCAGCTACGGCCACGACGGCGACGACCGGCCCCTGCGGCAACGCCGCGGACCTTGAGACAAGTGCCCAACATCCGACCACGCCGCCCTCAGTGCGCGATCATGGTGTCTTGGGGTGCACAAGGCGGGTAAGGGTGCGGCGGGGTCAGTCCTCATCCAGCGCATCTTCTAGTGCCGTCAAGACGTCCAGCCGCCACCATGCATCGATGCGCTGCAGCCAGGCGCCCGCCTGCTGCGGTCCTTCAACATCCTGGCCGGTGACCTTGACGGGCTCGGCCGCCGGCTCACCCACGCGACCGCCCTCACCGAAGACGCCTGCAGCGACCTGCTCATAGATCAGCTCCTGCTGTTCAGCGACCCAAGCTGCGGACCAGTCCTGCCGGCGAAGACGGCCGATCACTGACTCCTCGGCCTCCACCACGCTTCGCCAATCCGGCACCGCCACCGTGTGCGCTACGCCCTCGGCATCCACCCACACCGGTGATCACCCTCCAGTCGCCCTCGACTACGGCCGTCAACCACCCAGGGCGACCGCTTGCTACATGCTCGCTCATGACGCAGGTGGGGCGCGATCAGGGGGCGGCCGGCGACGTCCGACCATGCCGATCTGCGGATGTTCGGTGTCGTGACCTTCGCAGCTACCGCGAGGCGTCCAACCAGGTGCTGAGCAGCGGGACCACGGCCCGCAGGTCGCCTCCTTGGGCTTCGGCGTGGGCGGCGGCCCGCGCCGCGGGGGTGGCGTTGAAGGCGATGGCCAGATCCACTGCGGCGAAGAGCGGCAGATCGGAACGGCTGTCCCCGACAGCCGCGCAGCGCCCCGGAGCCACACCGAGCTCGGCGGCCACGCGCACCGCGAAGTCACGCTTGCCCGTCTCGTCGAAGTGCTCGGCGACCTCGCCGCTGTAGCGCCCGTCCATCACGTGCAGGCGAGGGCCGCTGGCATGGGTGAAGCCAAAGCGCTCACACAAGTAGGTCCCGACCGGCTCCCACGCCAGGGTGGTCAAGACCGGCGCCAGGTCCTGCTCCCGGCACCAGGAGACCGTCTCGGCGATGCCGTCCACCAGAGGCAAGGACTCCAGGAAGCCGCGCACCTGCGCAGGGGTCCATCCGGCCCAGCCGCGGGCGTCGAGGACGGAGACCTCCTGGTTGCTCAAGGTGCCGGCGGCGTAGCCGGCCTCCGCCTCGCGCACGACGTCGGCATGACCCAGCAGGTCCGCCAGGTGCTGCCCGCTGCTGGTCTGCGGGACCAGCGTCCCGTCGACGTCGAAGAACACCGCTCCACGCACCACACCCGAAGGCTACGGACCACCCGACGGCGCCCATGCCGTCACCGTGAACATCCGACTTCGCCGCGCTCAGGGCGCGATCATGACCGGCGGCCGTGTGCGCGGTCCGGGCCTGCCTGGCGTAGAGGTCAGTGCGGTCCGATGGCGTCAGCCTGCGGAAGCTCGTCGGGAGCGAGGTAGATGCGCACCTGGTGGCGGTGCCCGGTGGGGGTGAGCCAGTCCGCAGGGCGCAGGTCCACCAGCTTCCAGCCCAGACGCTCGTAGAGCTGGACCGCGGGTGCGCCGTCATCGACGACATCAAGCATGAGCTGCAGGCCCTGCGCGCTGGTCCACTGCTGCACCGCGTGCAGCAGGGCGCTGCCCAGCCGGAGACCGCGGCCGCGTGCGGCGGGAGCCACGAACAGGCGCGAGACCGCGGCCAGGTCGCCGGTGCTCACGCCGCAGAGGGCGGCCACGACAGGATCGTCGACGCCGCGCACGACGCTGACGTGGCCGAGGACGGCGCCGGTGGGGTCCTGCGCGACCCAGGCAGCTGCGCAACCGGGCGGACTGAGCCAGACGGCGGGGTCCTGCGGCCACCAGGTCGGGTAGCCGTCGGCCTCGTGCACTGCCCGCAGGGCCTCGACACACCCCGCGAGGTCGGCCTCACGGCGCCGGCGAATGATCACGCCTCCAGGATCCTCGCTCGCAGCGCCACCTCCGCGAGACCCCCACTTGCCAGCCAACGCCCCAAGGAACATCCGCATTTGCCGCCGTGCGGGCGCGATCACAGGCCGACGCCCTCCAGGAGGTACCGACAGGCAGCTCAGTCCTTGTCGGCTTCTTCCCTGAGGTGCGCTTGCCGCGCGGCATAGCGGTCTGGAAGGGAGAACAGCCCGACAACGCCGAGCGTCACGGCGAGCACTATCCCGAAGCCGAGCAGCTTGGACGGCAGCGCCTGGAGCCCGCCAGACCACAGCGACGCAAGTACGGAGACGCTCACCCAGCAGACGATGAGCACTAGAAGTCGAGCCGTGCGACTCCAACCACGGACTCTCGCTTGGGACCCTTCGCGGCCATCGACGCTGCTGCCCATCCGTTCATGGTCGCCGTCAGTCGGCACATTGCAATCCCACTCAGACGCTCGCTCACGCCGCGCTCAGGGCGCGATCACGGCCGCCCGCCGATCACCCACATAACGTCGAAGAGCGGAAGATCGTCATGTAGTCCGGTCGTGTCTTCTCCGCGCCCATACGATCACCGGATGGCTCCTGCGGTCGTCGTTCGCCGTGCCTTGGTCACCGATGCCCCGCACATGGCTCGCGTGCACGTGGAGTCCTGGCGGCAGACGTACCGCGGTCTCATGCCGGACTCGCTGCTGGATGATCCAGGACTCCTGACGGCCCGCGAACGCTTCTGGACCGGCGCCCTGACCGATGAGCGGTACAGCAGCAATCGAGTCGCCGTGGCCGAGCTCGACGGCGCCGTGGCCGGCATCGCGATGTCTGGCCCGGCCAGCGACGCGGACGCCACTTGGAGCTGGCAGCTGTACGTGCTCTACGTCGACGCCTCGCACCACGGCTCAGGCGCAGGACCCGCTCTGCTCGACGCTGTCCTGGACCCGCACGAGGCGACTGCCCTGTGGGTCGCGGACCCGAACTCCCGCGCTCAGGCCTTCTACCGCAGGCGCGGCTTCGTGCCTGACGGGCACACAAGAACGGGAAGCGGTGTGCGCGAGGTCAGGTACGTGCGCCGAGCGGGCACCTCGTAGACGTGCCCGCTCATGCCGCGCTGAGGGCGCGATCATGTCGGCGGCGTTGGCGGAGGGGGGACGTGCCCGCGATGGACCCCGCCTGCCACCGGATCACTCATAGGCACTGTGCGACGCGGTTGCACCGCGCGGTGACCATGACCTCGCTTCTCAGCTCATGAATGGCAGCGACACTGCTGCTCATGGAGACAGTCGTGGTGATCTGTCCAGGCGCCCGCTTTGGCCTGGAGGACCTTGCGCATGACCTCGACGGCTTCAACATCGCCCTCCACGGCGCGGTCCTGACTGTCAGCGAGGACGAGGGTGCCGCCTTCCTCGTCGAGGTCGACGACGTCGAGGCCGATGGAGTCTTTGAAGACTGGCCGGTGCAAACACGGCCGGAAGGCGCAGTCACCGTCTTCGCCTTGGACTCGCGCTCACCCACCTTGACGGTGCGGATCGTCCAGGCCCTAGCAGGGAAGCGAGCATTCCTGGTGGACACCAACCACGGGCGGGTCGTCAGCGGCGCTGCCCTGAACACCGCGATGCTGGCCGGCCAGGACGGCGGGTAGATCAAGGTCCGACCACACGCTCATGCCGCTGATGGGGCGCGATCATGGGGCGGCCGGCGACGCTCGTCCATGTCGAAGAGCGCTGTGTTGCTGGCGTGGTGAAGGGGTCCGTCACCGTCTCTTGGCGGTGGTCCGTGACCGTAGGGAGGTGCGGGCTTCGGGGACTCGCAGCAGCCTGATGAGCAAGGCGTAGCAGGCCAGGGCGGCGGTTCCGGCCGCAGCGGCCTGGAGGAGGGCGCCGCTCCACTCACTGGGCCCGTTGGTCTCGAGGAGAGCGGTGAGTGTGACTGCGAGGGCCGCAGCGGCAGCAGCGGCGGAGAGCAGCCGCACCAGCAGCGAGACGTACCCGGTCGTCGCCGCGACGGCGCCGCTCGAACCGTAGCCGCGATGGCACCGGTGGCCAGGGCGTAGGAGCGGGCCTCCACGGGCAGCAGCACCGCCAGGACCAGCTGGACGGTGACGAGGACTGTGACGACGGCGCACTGCACCAGGGCGGGGGTGCGGGTGTCGCGCTGGGCGTAGAAGGCCCGCGCCTGCAACTGGTAGACGCTGAAGGGCACCAGTCCCACGGCCAGGACTGCCAACACAGCGCCGACGTACTCCGCCTGGGCGGTGGTGGTGGCGCCGTGGGCGAAGAGGACAGTGGCGATCTGCGGCCCGCAGACGGCGCAGACCACCGTGATCGGCAGCAGCGCGATCAAGCACAGGCGCATCCCCCGGTCCAGGTCGGCCTTCACCTCGCCGAGTCGGCCGTGGGAAGCGGAGGCGCTCATCCGCGGCAGCAGGGCGGTCATGAGGGAGACAGCGATGATGGCGTGGGGAAGCTGCCAGAGGGTGAAAGCACTGGTGTAGGTGGGCAGCTGACCGGCAGCCGTGGCCAGCTGTGTCTGCACCCACACCCCGACCTGGGTGGCGGCGACGTAGAGCAGCGTCCAGGCCGCCATCCGCGCCAGGGCGCGTAGCCCGATGCCGCGCAGGTCGAAGCGCAGCCGCCAGCGGAAGCCCGTCGCCCGCAGCGCTGGCAGCAGCGCCGCCGCCATGGCCACCACGCCGAGGGTGGTGCCGATGGCGAGGGTGAGGAACTGCGCACCGCTGAGCGTGGCTGGTCCTGGACTCTCTGGGCCGGGGACGAGCAGGAAGATGCCGAGGGTGGCGATGACGACGACGTTGTTGAGCACCGGCGCCCACATGACCGCCCCGAAGCGGGCGGAGGCGTTCAAGACCGCGCCGACGGTGGCGGCCAGGCCGTAGAAGAGGATCTGTGGCAGGAAGTACCGCGCCCACTGCACCGTCAGCGCCACCTCGGCCGCATCGTGGCTGCGGGTGTACAGCCGCACCAGCCACGGCGCGGCCAGCACCGCCACCACCGTGACGCCCACCAGCACGACCAGCACCAGGGTCAGCAGCCGCTGCGCCAGCGCAAGCGCCGCACCCGGGCTCTGGCTGCGGGCCTGCACCAGCAGCGGCACCAGGGTGGCGGAGAGCACCCCACCCAGCAGCAGTTCGTAGACCACGTTGGGCAGCACGTTGGCCACGTCGAAGGCCTGCCGCACCGATCCCAGCCCCAGCACCGCAGCGAAGAGCAGCAGCCGGACGAAGCCCGTGGCACGAGAGGCGGCCGTGGCCAGGGCCATCCCCCGCGCCTGCCGCCCCAACCCCCCACCGACACCCCCGGCCGCAGAGGCCGCTCCAGCAGCAGCGCCGGACGCCTCACCATGAGCAGCTGCCGGCTTCTCCACCGCTGACGCCTCGCCCTGACTCACCCGCTACATCTTGGAGACCACGTCACCGCTCAGACGCCGTAGCGGCCTGCGTTGAGCCACCTCCCCAACATCGGCACAGGACGTCCTCAGTGCGCGATCTTGACCAACGGATGAACGCGCGCCTTTGCCGATCTGCGGATGGTGCAGGGTGGAGCCGAAGAGCAGGCCGGACCGTCGGAGGTGGATGTCGATGCGCTCGTCTTCACGGTCCGCGCCGCCCCTCATGGCGGTCGTTGCCTTGGTGCTGGGCGCCTGCTCCCCGCACCCTCACGACACGGACGACTTCCGGTGGACGGTGAACGGTCCCCTGGTCATCTCCCACGGTGAGAGCGCCACCGCCGCAGATGCCAAGGTCGCCGGGGTGGTGGGCTATGACGGCCGTTGCGTGACCGTGGCTGACCGGCCCGTGGTGTGGCCTGAGGGCACGACCTGGGATGAGAAAGACCAGGCC
Organism: Kineococcus xinjiangensis; assembly: GCF_002934625.1. Classification (GTDB taxonomy): domain Bacteria; phylum Actinomycetota; class Actinomycetes; order Actinomycetales; family Kineococcaceae; genus Kineococcus_A; species Kineococcus_A xinjiangensis. Next base: position 87,054 of record NZ_PTJD01000016.1, read on the forward strand.
GTGGTCTTGCCTGATGGCACCCGCGCCCCCGTCGGCTCCGTCATCGAGGGTGGCGGTGGCTATCGGCAGCCTGACCCCGCACCTCAAGGCAGCGACGAGGGCGTCGTGCCGATGCTGGAGGCGTGCGCCGGCCCCACTGGCGAGGTGGCGGTCCTCAACCTCGCCAGCAGCCCCACAGTGGTGCCTGAGCCACCAGGCTGATCACCAGGTGATCTACCGCTCACGCCGCCCTCAGTGCGCGATCATGGCGGTCCGCGACGTCCTCATCCGCCGGTGGCTGGACCTGCGCGTCAGCTCTCGGACAGCTCGAAGCCGTGCTGCTCGCGGAAGGTCCGGGAGGCATCGTCGTCGAGCCAGTGCACTTGCCACTGTTCGCCGAGGAAGGTGAAGAGGCCGCGGTCGAAGTCGTTCAGGGTCTCCGCCAGGTCCTCGCCGGAGGAGAGGAAGTCGCTGCTCCACTGGCCGTCTTCCATCCAGTGACCTTCGAGGTGGAACTGCGGTGGGGACCAGCGTCGCCACCACAGGTGCCCACCGGTGTGGGTCCAGTAGGCGATGACCCGGCAGTAGAGCATCGCCTCGCGGCCGTCGGCGTGGCGTAGGTGCGCTGCCCGGTCCCGGCACGCCTCGAGACGCCTGTCGTACGGGGGATTCTCATGGGCCGGCGGCTTCCAGGGCACACCTCGATGCTCTCAGGCTCAACATCCGACTTTGACGCGCTGCGGGCGCGATCATGGCGCCCGCCGGACGCACGCCTTTGTCGAATTGAGGACGTTGTCCTGATCTCTTGGTCTGAGAGGTCAACCGATGATCGTCTTCGTGCGTGTCACTCCCATGAGACGTAGCGGTAGGGCGATCAGGCACCACGTGACGCTGGTGGTGGCCGTCTCGATGCTGGCGACAGGCTGCGCCACGGGCGGCGCTTCGGAGCTCCCTGGCGCGACGGTCTCGGAGCCGACTCCTCTCTCCGGTAGCGCCGCGTCTTCCACCGTGTCCCTGGCTGCGCCGTCTTCCGGGGGGTCCCTTCCCGAGTCGAGCGCCCCCGCACGAGACGTGACGATCACCTACCAGGACGGCACGACGGTCACCTGGCGCGGCCCCGCCCACGGGAAGGGCTGGACAGCGGAGGCGGACTACGAGGACGAGTCCCCCAGTGGTCCGGGGACCGCCTGGGGGCAGCGGCTGAGCACCTGGGACCGCACGATGCGCGATGAGATCTTCGGCGGTGGATTCAGCGAGGATCGGGGAGTCCTCCTCGGGCAGGACGGGCAGCTCTCCTACGCCCGCTCGATCGGGAACTTCGGCTCTCTCATCTGGGCCCAGGGGCCGGAGATGGGCTGGGTCGACCTCGACCCGTGCTCGCAGTGGCCGGCTTCCCCCACGTCAGCCGAGCTCCGTGCTGGGACCGTGTGCCAGGTGCTGACCATCGACGGACACCCTGTGGTGACCGCGGAGTACCGCTTCGACCAGACCTTGCATCCCGACCGCACACCGGAGTCGCCGACAACCACCGTCTTCACGGTGCGCCCCGACGGCGTCGCCGTCCGTCTCTGGCTGAGCCGCGCGGACGGCGTGCCCACTCTCAGCAGTGAGGACCTCGCCAGGGCAGCCCTCACCCTCCCCCCGCCCTGACGAGCATCCGACTTCGATGCCGGTGGGGCACGTTCATGACCGTCGTCTCCAGCCCGATCCAGATCGGTGCAGTCGGGGATGCAACCTTTGGTGGTGCTGTGCGTCTTGAGGATGTGGGAGCCAACGTGGGGGCGGCGGGGCCGGTGCTAAGCCCGGCCGAGCTGCTCGACGTCGAGGCGAGTGAAGTGGAGCAGGACTACCGCGACCTCTTCACCGCCCACTTCGTGCCCCTGACCCGCCTGGCGCGGCTGTGCGGGGCCGATGACCCCGAGGACATCGCCCAGGAGGCGCCGGCACGTCTGCACCAGCGGATGCACCGGCTACAGGACCCGGCAGCGGCCCTGGCCTACGCCCGCCGCAGCGTCATCAACCTCTCCACCTCACGGCTGCGCCGCCTGCTCCTGGAGCGGCGCACCCCGGGCGAGATCCCCCGGGAGGTGCCGTCTCCGGAGACGCAGGTGCTCACCGAGCAGCGTCGCCTCGCCCTGCACGCCGCGCTGCAGCAGCTGCCGGCCCGTCAGCGCCACGCTCTGCTGCTGCGGTACTGGCTAGACCTGCCGGTGGTCGAGGTGGCCGCTGTCCTGGACTGCCGGGTGGGCAGCGCCAAGTCGATCCTGTCCCGCGCCCACGCGGCGCTGTCCCGAGCCGTGGAGCCCTGACATGCCCACCCCGCGCAGCCCACACGACGCCCATCGCGATGCTCACTCCGACATTGAGGAGGGTGTGGGCCTGCGCGAGGACCTGCGCCAGGACCTGCACGTCATCGCCGCCGCCGCCCGCACCACCGGCACCGGCGCATCCGGTGGCGCCAGGCCGCCGGCCGGGGCGTGGCTGGACAACCGTGACCGCATCAGCGCCCACGCCCGCCGACGTCGCCGGCGCAGGCTGCTGGCCGCTCCGGTGGCGGCCGCGGTCCTGCTCGCCGGTGGCGGCCTGGCCGCGCAGCAGTGGTGGCCCAACACCCCGACCACCCGCACCGCACCCGCCGGCATGGAGGACTCCAGCGTGCCGCTGACCTCCTGGCGGTGGGCGCCCCTGCCCGCGCCTCCGCTCGCACCGCGCTCGTGGGTGGTGACCGCATGGACGGGCAGCGAAGCGCTCTTCCTCGGCGGATCCACCAAGCCTTGCCCCCCGAGCCGTGAGGGAATGTGTTCGGTCCGCCCAGACGACGGCTTCTCCCAGCGTGACGGGATGGCCTACAACCCGGCCACCGGGGGCTGGCGGAGCACCGCACCCGCCCCGCAGCCGATCATCGCCATCACTCCGCACACAACGATCGGGGATCGGGTCTACGTCCTCACCCAGGACGCGGTGCTCGTCTATGACGCCGCCGAGGACTCCTGGGGCGACTTGCCCCTGCCTCCGGAGTACCCGTTCCGCTCCGGCGCAGAAGTCTCCCTCGTCCCCTTCGACGGCAAGCTCGTGGCGCTGGCCCCTACTTCCCTGTCTGTTCCTGACGACCCCCAGCTGGAACTGATCCACGCCGTCTACGACCCCGCTGACGGCGACGACGGAGAGTGGACACCCCTACCCGATGATCCACTCGACGCGGACAGTCGGGTCGGCCTCGACACCCCGCACGGGCTGCTGTTGCTGGGAACCGACAACGAGCGCTACACCCCTGGAGAGCCCCCGCCGCTGGTGCGGGCAGCGCTGCTGGACCCGACGACCTCCACCTGGCGGCGCCTCCCCGACAGCGACCAGCTCAACGGCTACCACTGGACCTGGACCGGCAGCCGCGCCATCGACGCCACCCCCGGCGCCTCCATGGGCAGTGACAACGTCTACGGCCGCCTCATTCCCAACGGCGGCGCCCTCACCCTGCCCGAGGGCACCTGGAGCCCACTGCCCGAAGCCCCCGGCAACGGATGGCCTCAGACCGGATGGCCCGTCGAAGCCACCGGCGGAGCCCGTGGCGCCACCAACGGCTTCCTCTACGACGACACCACCCAGACCTGGATCACCCTGCCCCCGCCGAAGCCAGACCTCACCGAGCACGCACCAGGCCCCGCGGTATGGACCAGCCACGGACTCGTCGTCCTCGGCAGCGGCACCTTCCCCAAGGCCACCGACCCCGCCCGCACCGCCTGGATCTTCCAACCCCCACGCTGAACCGGGCTTCCCGGAACTAGCAGGAGCCCTCCGCCACCCATCCAGGACACCTGCCAGGTACTAACCACCACACCACCCAGCGTCCGACTTCGCCGCTGGTGGGGCGCGATCATGGTGACCGCTAGACGTCCTCAGGTGCCGAGATTCGGACGGTGTCGAACCGAGAGGGGTCAACTTTCGCAACGTGGCGGGCGGACGGACTAGCGGTCACCGCTTGGCCGGTCGAGAGACGCGCGGCGGTGGGCGAGGAGCCTCGACAGCGGCCCCGCCGTCCTCCCAGACTGCTCCCCCGTGACCATGCCCCGGGTGAACGCCGTGACCTTTCTCGTACGCACCGGCGACGGCCCCGATGCCGTCGCCTGGTACTCCCGACTGCTGGGCCGGGGCCCCGACGTGAGCCCCCTGGCGGACTTGCACGAGTGGGAGCTCGTCCCCGGCGCCTGGCTGCAGGTGGCCACGGGCGCCGCCGGCGTGACGCCATCCTCCTTCCGCGTGCGCTTCGGAGTGGCGGACCTGACCGCCGCCATCACTGCCGCCCGAGACCTCGGGGTCGCGGTCAAGGACCCCGAGGTACTGCCGGGCACAGTGGCCTGGACCGACCTCAGCGACCCCTGGGGCAACCCCCTGGGCCTGTTCCAGGAGCTGGCCGGGTCTAGCTGAAGGACTCAGCCCGACTGGTCGCCAGTACGCAATTGCACGAGGAACGCGCAGAGCGCCTTGCACGTCAGTGCGCCGTCCGCTGGCCCGACACGTCCGGTCATGCCGCGCTGAGTGCGCGATCATGGGGGTGGCGACACGCACTCACATGCCGATGTGCGGATGCATGGGCGACGTCGTTGTAGGCCCGGTTGAGTCAAGTCAGGACGCCGTCGTGGAGGAGCAGCTGGACGGCTGCGCTGGGATCGCGCTTGGTGGTGACTATGGCGCGTACGTCGCGGCCTCCTCGGCGCAGGGTCCACGACAGCTGCGCCAGGCCGTAGGTGTCCACCTGCACCCCGAGGTGGACGCCGGCGACTTCCACGACGGTGAAGCTGCGTCGGTCATCGCGCTCGTTGCGGCAGCGCACCGCGGCCGTCCATGGGTGGCCGGCGTAGGGCTCGTGCAGCCACAGGAAGGTGGCGCCCCGGGAGAGAGCGTCGCCGGACTGCGCCTTCTCCCAGGGCAGGTCCACCGGAAGGTAGAACACGGCGACCGGCAGCGCGCATGGGTCGCCGGACCGCCTCGACTCCGAGGGCTTGCCGTTGTGGCCGTGCACCGCGAAGTGCTCCCGCACGGCGTCGGCGGCCAGGCTGGGCAGGGTGGGTGGGTCGAAGCCGAGGCGGTGCCAGACCGCGGACCTGGGCACCACGGCCCAGTCGTGGTCCAGATGACCTGGCGACCTCGACTGACCCCGGTAGGACTCCGTCAGGGCGTCATCGGGGACCAGCGCGGCCAGGGAGGCCTGCACCTGCGGAGGCAGCGGCGAACCGGAGGACGGGCCCACCGCCTCGGGCGGGGGTGTCGAGGTCACCACCACACCTTGCCGCCCCGCCTCATGGAACGACAGCAACATCCGCAAACCGCCCTGCAGGCGCGATCATGGAAAGTCGAGGCCATCCGGCCGGGGTGGAAGTGCGGGCACTGGCTGCCCGCGGGCGATGCGTTCTGCCATCCCTCGGCGAGGCATGCGGGCAGCCACCGCTATGGGAGTAGGCAGGGTGAGGTGACAGGCGAGGCAGATGCAGACTTTAGAGCTCAGTGATCGCGGCCGGCCCCACCACGGCGCGATGGCAGGAACCGCTCGGCGTCGTTCCAGGCCGCCTCTACGGTGTCCAGTGGAGCCAGGTGCAGGTCTGGGTCGTCGGTTTGCGCCAGGCACAACATGCGGTGGCCGATCAGAGCGGCACCTCGCGCCTGCTGCGCGTACGCGCTGAGCAGGCCGTAAGCGAAGCGCTCCATTCGCTGCACGAGCACTTCGAGGTGCTTCACGACCAGCACGAACCCCGCAGCAGCAGGTGACGTCATGCCGTTGTAGGAGGCTAGGTCTGACAGGCAGTCGTTCAGCGCATCGAGATTGGCCCCGTAGTAGTCGGGAAAGTGCAGCGCCGAGGCCAGCTCTTGGTGTGCTACCGACTCGTTGTCCCAGCGTGAGGCATCAACGGTGATCAAGTCGTAGCCGGCCTCCACCAGCAGCTGACGAGCGCGATACAGGAGTGCGGCGCGATGGAAGAGCACCACTGGGCCCGCCAACGCCAGCTCGAAGTCGAACCCGCGAGTCATGAAGGCGCTGGAGTCGAAGGCGGCCACCAGCTCATCATCCATCCGGGAGCCGTCGCTGGAATGCGCGCTCATGACGCGGTGAGGGCGCGATCATGACCGCCTGAGCCCACATCAGTGATGTGTGCAGATTGCTGAGGCTCAGCATCACCCGATTGGGCGCTCAAGGCCGCGGGCTCAAGTACCGATGAAGCCGTGCCGATAGACGCGGAGTCGTCAGGCTCATGGAGCCACCGAATGACGCCCCACGTCGAAGAGGGATGTCGATGCCGACCTCGAAGCTGGCCGCCGCGCTGCTGGTTCTCGCCGTGCTCGGCGCCGGGTGCACCGCCTCGTCCGAGGAGAGCACCGACGCGGTGGCAGCGGCAGCACAGCCCTTGGCGACTGAGGCGGCCCTGCCGGCGATGCCGTCCACAGTGGACGGCCCCTTGATCACGTACGCGCGGCCCGCCCGTCCCGTCGTTCGAACTCTGGTAGCTCAGGGCGCGACGGTGACACTGGAGGGGAGCTGCCTCCTCGATGGCACGGGACCGACGGCGGCGCTGCTGGTCTGGAAGGCGGGCACCTCGTGGGACCCGAGTACTCAAGAGGTCGTGTTCTCGACAGGTCGCCGGATCAGCCTGGGTGCGTCGATCACCGTCAACGCGGAGCCGATCGTGGACCTGAATGAGTGGCTGAGCGACGAGGCCGAGCAGGCTGCCCGGGCCTGCGGAGGAGCGGACTATCCCTCGGACCCCAGCTCGGGCTACGACTTCGCGCATCGGCCTGACGCAGGACGCCGCGTCCTCCTCGGCGAGTGAACGCCGGCTCGTTCCGCCACGGTCCGGCCTTGGCCCCACCGGCACTCCACGCTCGCTCATGACGCGCTGCGGGCGCGATCATGTCGATGACCGAGCGTTTGGTGCGCCGCAGCAAAGGGCCTGACATCGGTCGCCCGTCACCTACTCGAGGTCTGCGGCGGTGACGACTGCTTCTTCCTGAGGGTCGAAGCAGACCAGGTCACGGGCGAGGGCGAGTTCCACGATGTCCCCCAGGGCGCGGTCAGCCCCGGAGAAGGTCATCGACAGGTACACGAAGGGACCGTGGGCGTCCTCAACCGACAAGCCAGCCGACCAGATGCCCTGCTCGTCGTCGGGATGCTGGGCGAGGACGGCCTCGATGAAGTCTTTGATGCGCGCAGTGGGCGGCGCCGACAGCTCCCCGGAGTCATCGCGAGCCTCGTCCACCTCAGCCCACCTCTCGAAGTGGGCCAGCACGGCCTCATCGTTCTCCGGCTGCGGTCCTTCCCACACGGCGAAGTCGTACGACATGGCACGAGCCTAGAAGCCGCCGCACCGTCAGCCCTGCACGCTTGGCGTCTGGCCACCAGCCCCGACGACCGCGCCATAGCCGTCCGCTCTTGACGCAGGTAGGGCGCGATCATGGGTGCTGTTCATGCTCGCTGATGCGCAGTGACCTGGACCGCCGCCGGTTGAGGTCACCGCGTAGCCAGCGAGTCGTCGCTGCTCCGGGTCCCGAGCCTCCGGGTCCCGAGCTCGGTAGCGAGAGTGGCCCGTGCTTTGGCGTAGCGACTGCGGGCGGTGGACGCCGGCACTGCGGTCAGGGTGGCCGCCTCGGTGAGGGAGAAGCCGTCCCAGTGCACGAGGGTGACCAGCTCGCGCTGCGCCTCAGGCAGGGCGGCGATGGCCTCGCGCACGGCCTCGGCCGCTTCTTCGGCTGCGCCGTGCACGGTGGGCAGGTTGCGGTGGTGCTCAACCAGCGCCGTGCGTAGCCGCTCGGTGAGGCTGGTCCGGCGCTGCTGGGCTCGGCGGTGGTTGGCCAGGACGTTGCGGGCGGTGACGAACAGCCACATGCGGGCGGCCTCGTCCTCGCCGGGAAGGTCGCCCACCCGCCGCCAGGCCGTCAGCAACGTCTCGCTGAGCAGGTCGGCGGCGTCCTCGACAGGGCTGGTGCGCCGTTCCAGGTAGGCGAGCAGGTCTCGCCCATGGGCCTCGACGAGTGCGTGCATCCGCTCCTCTGACGCGGCGGTGGTGCCGCGGCGGTTCCACAGACCGCTCACCGGGAGGCCGGGGTGCACTGGACGTCGCTGGAGATCGCGATGGGGTCGGCGTCCGGCTGCAGGTCCAGGTGCTCGATGGTCATCGCGGTGACGGTCTGCTCCAGGGCCCGGGTGGCGATCTTCCACTCCGGTGGGTTCAGCTCGCCTGCTTCGGCGAGCCACTTCCGCTGCTGCTCACGTTCGGCGGTGGTGTCGACAGCGGTCAGGTCCAGGCCCGCCAGGTAGCTCTCCGCGGCGGAGGTGGCAGGCGACTTCCCCCGCAACAGGTCCGTCTCGCCGATGTGTCCTCCAGCGTGGTGGACGTTCCAGCGGATCTCGCAGGTGCGCTGGTCTGCGGTGGTGATCGTGCTGGTCAGGTCCGGGTCAGCCACCCACCACGACCACGGCCCCTGCAGCCCGGCAGCCGCGGCCGCCACGGACCCGCCGGCCAGCGCCAGGACGACGCCTCCGGCGCCGAGGGCGACCTTGCGGCCGGTGCGGAGGCGACGGCGGGGCACCAGCACCAGCCGCGACGCCTCCGCACTGCGCAGCGACAGGACCCGCACCTCACGGTCGATCACAGCCGACGGGCCGCTCACCCGCGGGGAGGAAGCATCAAGCAGGTCATCCAACGAGTCGGTCACGGTCGTCCTCATCCTTCGATCTGGAGAGCATCGTCACCGACCACATGTCCCGAGCACGCATGAACGTCCACGCCCGACGCCACCAACCTCAGCTACACGCCGAACATCCGGTCATGCCGCAGGTGGGGCGCGATCATGAGCGGCCGGCGGACGCGCGACTTTGTCGAATTGAGTGCGTTCGTCCGGCCTGGTCTGATCTTGGTTGGTGGGCTCCTGGAGTGTGCGGGGCGCCGATGTGGAACGTGCAGGGCGCGAGTGGAGGTGGTCGGTGATGGGTCTGCCGTACGTGTGGAAGGTGACCAAGTACGACCCTCGGGACTGGAACGCCGACGGCACCTACGGCGGCCCGCAGGAGGAGGTCAGCGACCGCGGCCCGTTGGAGGCGGCCTACCTGCAGGCGCTGGCCGACTTTGCCGCCGACAGCGGCGTCACGCACCTGGAGGTCCGCAACCCCGGCGTCTTCCCCCGCCACGACGAGACCGGCGCTGGCCGGCAGGTGCTGGAGGACGTCTTCGGCCCGGACCTGGCCGGCCTCTACGACGGAGCCACCGTCGACATCGCCCAGGCCCAGCGGCTGGTGCAGGTGATGCTGCGGGAGGAGGGCTTGCACTGCTCCCTAGAGGCCGAGGGACGCTTCGTTGTCCACCTGGGCTGGGACCAGTACATGTACCTCAGCAGCCACCGCGCTTGCGAGGACGCCGTCGCCCGCACCGCCGCTGCCGGGCTCTTCCCGGTGCGCCTGCCCGCCTCCCCCTACGAGCCGGATGAGGACGACTTCCTGCAGGTCCCCGCCGATGAGGCGTTCTGGCAGCGCCTGGACGACCTCGTCCTGGACCGCGGCGAGGTCCTCATCGAGGAGGACCACCACAGCGGCCTCGGAGACACCATCTTTCACCGCCTGACCTCGCAAGACCTGCCCTCCGCAGCGCTGCAGTCGCGACTACACCCTCGCGCCATGCTCAGCGTCCACCCCGCACTGGAGCGTGACATTGCGGCCGTGGCCGCCCGCGCGGCCGCGGCGGTGGCCGACGACGACGTCAGCTTCCTCGTCTGGACGGACGCGGAGGGGCGGCTGCACCAGCACCTGCTGCGCGAGGAAGACGCTGACGTCGAGGGCCGGCTACGCGACGCCCGGACCGCCGCCTGGAAGCCGTTCGGCAGGGACGTCCTGGACCCCACCACCAAGCCCTTGCTGGAAGCGGCACTGCCCGACCCCGACGGCATCCTGCGCGCCCGCTGGCACCACATGCCCGAGTGAGCGCACACCCGAACATCCGACTCTGCCGCTGATGAAGCGCGATCATGAGCGTCAATGATCCGCAGGACACGTCTAGCCGCTGATGCGGGGGCAGAATGCGCAGTTTGGACGACACCGAGCTGGTCATCGGCCTGGAGAGGGCGCTGCTGTCGTCGGCCACGCGGCGCAACAGGCAGGAGGTCGATCGCCTCCTCGACGAGGACTTCGAGGAGATCGGCGCATCAGGCCGGCTGTGGTCGCGTAGCGAGATGATGCACGCCCTCGCTGCGGAGCCGCCCGGTGACGACCGCGTGATCCCCGACGCCGAGATGCGCGCCTGCGTCCTCAGCGCCGACCTGATCTTGCTGACCTACGTATCCGATCCTGATGGTCGGCGAGCTCACCGCTCTTCCCTATGGCGCCGCACCGCTACGGGGTGGCGACTACGACATCACCAGGGAACGTTGACGGGCATGCCAGGGCAAGAGCGGTGAGAGCCAGACATCCGACCATGCCGCCGGTCGCGCGCGATCATGGCGATGATCAATCGGCTCCTGTTGCGTCTCCGCCTGGCTCGCGGGCGTCAGCGGTCTCGAGGCCGGATTGAAAGTCAGCTGGTGCGTGGCTCTGCGGCCCGGTAGGCACGGTAGATGTCGCGGTCCTCCCAGGGCAGGGTGTAGACCTCCAGGACGGCCTCGTAGGCACGCCGCAGGCGATGATCCGTCGCCTCAACGAGCAGCTGACGAGCGGTTTGCTCGATCTCAGGCCACTGGAAGCGGTACATGCAGAACTGCATGACGTCCGTCGTGCCTGGCGGGTACTCGCGCAGGAGGCGCACGAAGCGCCGCTTGATCGCCGGCCATGCCTCCCGATGGTCGGCGAGGTAGTCCGCTAATGCCTGGAGGTCCGGCTCCAGGGCTTCCGCGCCGACGGTCCTGGGTTCCAGCTCAGCGATCCGCGCGAGCAGGGACTCCACCACCAGGCCAGCCTTCTCATCGCCGCCCATGACCTCATCGAAGCATGGCGCCCGGTCGAGCTGGCCAGCTGCAATCGCACACGCTCACGCCGCGCCGCGGACGTGATCATGGTCGTCGTTGGTGGCACGTCTCCACCAAGGTGCGAGCGGGAGGTGGATGCTGTGGGGATGCTCGATGAGGAGTGGCGGCCCTGGCCGCACTGGCCGTTCATCGTGGGCCTGGGGAAGATCGTTCATGGCCCTGCGCTGCTGTGCGCGGGTCCGGGTGTCGGGATGGGGGTGCGTTGCGTCTTCGCCTATCCCGAAGGCCTGATCGTCTCGTTCAGCGTGCGTGGCGTCGGTGACGCCGTCCGGCTCATCGGCTACGCCTCCCCCACTGCAGGCACGCCAGAGGTCGATCCCGACGACCCAGGACTGCCCCTCTCGGAGGTTCGGCTCGCCTTCACCGTCGACCGAAGGCACGTAGGCCTGACGGGCACCCCCCGCGGCAGGATCTTCAGCGGTGCCATGACCGGCGATCGGGATCCAGATCCGGTGCCCATCTATGAGCGCGACCTCGACGCCTGGGTCGCGCCCCTACCCCGCGACGGGCGTCTGCAGGTGCAGGCGGGCTGGCCAGAAGTCGGCCTGCCCCTCAGCACCACGATCCTTACCTTGCACGGTCTGGACGAGGTCCAAGACCCTGATCGCGCCCATGGCGCGGTGCAGGCACTGCGATGAGTCTCTACAACCCGAGGGAGCCGCTGTCGACGTGGCTGAGCCTGGGACACATCGTCCACGGCCCGGTCGTTCTGGCTCGTGCGCCCGGCGCCGTCATCGCCTTGCGGTGCATCTTCGCCTACCCCGACGGGCTGAAGGCCTGGCTGGTGGCTCACGCCCTCGATGCCGCCAGCGTCACCGACCCTGTCGCCATGGCGAAGGCCAGCGAAGCCGCCAGTCGCCCCGGCCACACCCGCCATGAGGAACTCACCGACGGGCAGCCACCCCCGTGGCCGGACGACCCGAGCATCCACGTCAGCGTCAACGGCCGGCGTCGCCGCCTGGGTGTGTGTGAGCGAGTCGATGAGCTGGCCGAGCCCGGCTCGAAGTACGTTGACTGCGACCTGCGTATCGACGAACTCCCCACCGACGGCCAGGTCACCTTCATCGTCTCCTGGGCCACCGTGCTCCCCGAGACCTCGACCACACTGCACCTGCCGGCCCTGAGCCAAGCAGCAGCCTCCGCGATCCCCCTCACCCAACCCTGAGCACCCACTGCTGCGAGTCATACGTCCGCCTTTTGCCGCAGGTAGGGCGCGATCATGGCTGTCGGGGAACTGCCGCGCACGTGCGGATCGGGTGGTGTGCCGGTCAGGGGCGGTAGGCCCCGGCGCGGGCTGCGGCGGTGGCCGTGGCGGCGGCATGCTCAGCATGGGTGGGATCGATGTCCTCGCCTGTGAGCAGACGGTGGTACAGGGGCGCGGAGACCGCGCGGATCACCTCTCGCGCGTCGGTGCCTGCGGGGAGCTCACCGCGCTCAACGGCCGCGTACACGCACGGCTCCCACTCGCTGATGCGGGCCTCGTAGAAGCGGCGCAGCGCCTCGGCGGTGTCGGTGTCGGTGAGTGCAGCGGCCAGGATCGCGCGGAAGAGGGCTCCTTGCCGGGCGTCGGTGAGGGTGCGCTGCACCAGGTGCGCGTTGGCCAGCAGGTCCCCGGCCAGGGAGCCGGTGTCGCTGCGCGGTGACGACTGCTCGGCCATGTCGGCCAGCAGGTCAGCGATCAGCGCGGGGACCGTTCGCCAGCGGCGGTAGACAGTCGTCTTGCCGATCCCGGCGCGGCGCGCGATGTCGGCGAGGTCCAGACGGGCGAGACCGACTTCGATGAGTGCATCCTCCGTCGCGCGCAGCGCAGCAGCCCGCACCCGTGCCGTGCGCCCGCCGGGGCGAGACGCGGCCGGCAGGCGGGCGGCACCGTCTGCCGCCATGTCGTCGACCCCCACAACCATAACGGCACTGTAGTCCCACTAGTCGCGGAGTCGTGTTACGGTGCGACGACTAACGGCACCATGGTCCCGTTAGTCAGGGGGCGTGTCCTCGCCCCCACCACGGAGCGAGGACGTCAGGAGCCGGTGGCGGCACCGGCGGCGGATGAAGGAGGCAGCGATGGAGCATCGACGTCTGGGCCGATCGGGACTGCAGGTGCCGATCTTGAGCTTCGGCACGGGCACCTTCGGCGGCAGCGGCCCGCTGTTCGGTGCGTGGGGGGACACCGATGCCCGCCAGGCCCGCCGGCTGGTCGACATCTGCCTGGAGGCCGGGGTAACGATGTTCGACACCGCCGACGTCTACTCCGACGGCGCCTCCGAGGAAGTCCTCGGCCAGGCCATCAAGGGCCGGCGCGACGACGTCCTGATCTCCACCAAAACCAGCCTGCCCACCGGTCCCGGCCCCCACGAGGCGGGCTCCTCGCGTCCGAGGCTGATCCGGGCCTGCGAGGACGCGCTGCGCCGGCTCGGCACCGACGTCATCGACCTCTTCCAACTGCACGCCTTCGACGCCGGAACGCCGGTGGAGGAAGTGCTGGCCACCCTCGACGACCTCGTGCGCGCCGGCAAGGTCCGCTACGTCGGGGTGTCCAACTTCTCCGGCTGGCAGCTGATGAAGTCCCTAGCCACCGCCGAGCGTCACGGCTGGCCCCGCTACGTGGCCCACCAGGTGTACTACTCCCTCATCGGCCGCGACTACGAGTGGGAGCTGATGCCGCTGGGGATCGACCAGCAGGTCGGGGCGCTGGTGTGGAGCCCGCTGGGCTGGGGCCGCCTCACCGGCAAGATCCGCCGGGGCCAGCCCCTGCCGGCGCAGAGCCGACTGCACGACACCGCCGACTACGGGCCCCCCGTCGACGACGAGCACGTGTACCGCGTCGTCGACGTCCTCGACGAGATCGCCGCCGAAACAGGCTCCAGCGTGGCGCAGATCGCCCTGAGCTGGTTGCTCTCCCGCCCCACGGTCTCCTCCGTGATCATCGGCGCCCGCACCGAAGAGCAACTGCGGCAGAACCTCGACGCCGCCGACCTCCGCCTCAGCCGCGAACAGGTCCAGCGCCTCGACGCCGCCAGTGCCACCACCGCCACCTACCCCTACTTCCCCTACCAGCGCCAGGAAGGCTTCGCCCGCCTCAACCCCTCACCGATTTCCGCCCTCGCGCCATGACGCGCCGGCAGCCCCGGGCGGCAAGGAGCCCAGCGAAGTCGACCGCGTCTGCTGCATGATCTGGTGACACCGACGAACATCCGACTTTGGCTCCCTTCTAAGTCAAGACGGGGTCTTGCGGGGCGGCAGTCGAGGTGGGGATGCTGGGTGTGGCGGGTCCGGGAAGTGACTTCTCCGAAGGGCCGGTGTGGGG
>NZ_PTJD01000017.1 GCF_002934625.1 Kineococcus xinjiangensis
CCCCCCCCGCACCACCCACCCGCACCGACCGGGCACGAGATGCCGCCGCGGGCGGGGACTGCGAGCATCCACGCTGTGCAGATCTTCGGACGACACCTCGTGAGTGCGACGTGAGCGAGCGCCCGGCCGGGCCCCTGACCGACGAGGACCCGCCCGTGCCCGTGGCGGCGACGGGCGAGCCCACCGCCACCGTGGTCGGGCGCAAGGTCGCCTCCTCCGCCCAGTGGGCGCTGCGCCTGCTCATCCTCGGCGTGGCCGCCTACGCGCTGCTGTGGCTGATCGGCAAGGGCTGGTCGCTGATCTTCCCGCTGCTGCTGGGCGTCCTGCTCGCGGCGGTGCTGTGGCCGCTCGCCCGGCTGCTGCGCCGCTTCCTGCCCGCCGCCGCAGCAGCAGGACTGTCGCTGCTGATCCTGCTGGGGGTGCTCGCCGGCGTCTTCGCCTCGATCATCCCCAGCGTGGCCGACCAGGCCCCGGCCGTGGCGGAGAGCGCCAGCGAGGGCCTCGACCAGGTCCAGCAGTGGGTCGCGGGACCCCCGCTGAACCTCGGCGACGAGCAGCTCGGCGGCCTCATCAACCAGGGCATCGAGAAGCTGCAGGCGAACGCCCAGACGATCGCCATCAGCCTCGCGGGGGGCCTCGGGACCCTGGGTTCAGGGCTCATCACCACCCTGCTCGTCCTCGTGCTGGCGTTCTTCTGCCTCAACGACGGCGACAAGCTGCTGCCCTGGTCGCGGCGCTGGCTGGACGAGCGCACCTGGCGCCACACCGACGCCCTGGGGCGGCGCCTCTGGACCGTGATGCGCGGCTACATCCTCGCCCAGGCGGCCGTGGCGCTGGCCGACGCCATCCTCATCGGGATCGGCCTGGTGATCGTCGGGGTGCCCTTCGCCCTGCCGCTCGCCGTGATCATCTTCTTCTCGGCGTTCATCCCGATCATCGGGGCGATCGTCTCCGGGCTGCTGGCCGTCCTGGTGGCCCTCGTCACCGGCGGCCTCACCTCCGCGCTGATCATCCTGGGGGTCGTGTTCGTCGTCCAGCAGATCGAGGGCAACGTCCTGCAGCCCCTGCTCGTGGGCCACACCATGAACCTCCACCCGGCCGTCGTCATCGCGGCCGTCACCATCGGCGGCACCCTCTACGGGATCACGGGGGCGTTCCTGGCGGTGCCGGTGGCCGCCGTGATCGCGGTGGTGCTGCGCTACGCCCGGCACACGCTGCACCCCGACGAGCCGGAGAACCCGGTGCGGGGCGAGCGGGAGCAGCAGCGGATCGAGCGCATCCGCCGGCTGCGGCGGGCGGAGCGGCCCCAGCCCGCGGAGACGCCGCAGGCACCCGCCTGACCCACCCCGGCGGTGGCCGCGGTCGCGGTCGCCGCCGGGCAGCGGTCAGGAAGCCTGCGGAACGACGAGGGCGGTGGCGATCGCCGCCAGACCCTCACCGCGGCCGGTGAACCCCAGCCCGTCCGTGGTCGTGCCCGCGACGCTCACGGGTGCGCCGCACGCCTCGCTGAGGGCGGCCTCCGCCTCCGCGCGCCGGGACCCGATCTTCGGCCGGTTGCCGATGACCTGCACCGACACGTTGCCGATGCGGAAGCCGGCGGCCCGCACCAGGCGGGCGGCCTCGGCGAGCAGCACCACGCCCTCCGCGCCGCGCCACTGCGGCCGGCCGGTGCCGAAGTGCAGGCCGAGGTCGCCGATGCCCGCGGCGGCGAAGAGGGCGTCCGCGGCCGCGTGGGCGGCCACGTCGCCGTCGGAGTGGCCCTCGAGCCCGGCCGGCTCGTGCGGCCACAGCAACCCGGCCACCCGGCAGGGGCGGCCACCGGAGAGCGCGTGGACGTCGACGCCCGTGCCCACCCGGGGCAGGGGCGCTGCGGCGGTCTGCGGCTCAGCGCTCACGGTCGGTGCCTCCCTCGGGGACGGGCGGGTCGGCGTTCCCCGCCGCCAGGAGCGCCCGGGCGAGCACGAGGTCCAGCGGGCGGGTCACCTTGAAGGCCTCCTCAGCGCCGGGCACCACGTGGACGCGGTGTCCCGCGGCCTCCAGGAGGCCTGCGTCGTCGGTGGCCGGCGCACCGCGGGCGGCGTCGTGCACGGCGCGCAGCACGGCGGTGCGGAAGCCCTGCGGGGTCTGCACCGCCTGGAGCTCCGCGCGGTCGACGGTCTCCACCACCCGGCCGCCGCGGACGCGCTTGACGGTGTCCGTGACGGGCAGGACCGGCACGACACCGGCGGCCCCCGCGCGCACCGCCCGGACGACGTCGGCGAAGACGGCGGGGGGCGTGAGGCAGCGGGCAGCGTCGTGGACGAGCACCACGTCGGCATCGGCGGGCAGCGCCGAGAGGGCCGCCCACACGGAGGCCTGCCGGTCACCGGCGCCCTCCACGAGCAGCGGCTCGACGGGCAGCGCGCCCTCCAGCAGGATGCGGACGTGCTCCACGGCGCCCGGCGGACACGCCACCGCGATCACGTCGATGACCCCGGAGGCGACCGCACGCTCGAGGGCGTGCACCAGCAGGGGCCGCCCGTCCAGCTCCACGAGCGCCTTGGGGCGCCCGGCCCCAAGCCGCTCACCACGACCGGCGGCGGGGACGACGAGGGCGGTCCTCAGGAGGCGAGGACCTCGTCCAGCAGGGACTCCGCCTTGTCCTCGTTGGTGTTCTCCGCGAGCGCCAGCTCGGACACCAGGATCTGGCGGGCCTTGGCGAGCATGCGCTTCTCACCGGCGGAGAGACCGCGGTCCTGGTCGCGGCGCCACAGGTCGCGGACGACCTCGGCGACCTTGATCACGTCACCAGAGGCGAGCTTCTCGAGGTTGGCCTTGTAGCGGCGCGACCAGTTGGTCGGCTCCTCCGCGTACGGGGTCCGCAGCACGGAGAAGACCCGCTCCAGGCCCTCGCGGCCGACGACGTCGCGCACGCCCACCAGGTCGACGTTCTCCGCCGGCACCTCGATGGTCAAGTCGCCCTGGGCGACCTTGAGGACGAGGTACAGCTTGTCCTCGCCCTTGATGGTCCGGGTCTTGATCTCCTCGATCAGTGCGGCCCCGTGGTGGGGGTAGACAACTGTTTCGCCGACCGTGAAAGCCATGGTTGATGAGACCCCTTTCGTAGCTCCAGATTACCATGCGAACCGCTTGCCGAACAGCCCCCGATGCCGCGTTTGCGCAGGTCAGAGGCCCTCTACCGACGGATCCCGCCTTGACAGCTCCGCAGTGACGTGCTCCCGGCGGCACCACGGGGCGCCTCGGTCGCCTCCCGTCCGGGGCCTCCCGGTAGGCTCGCGGGTGTGAAGCGCCGCCTCCGTGGACCCGCCGCCGTCGCGATCGCCGCCCTCGTCACGGCGGGCGCATCCGGCTGCGCGATCTTCTCCCCCGTGCAGACCGCCATCCCCTACGAGCCCAGCGACGGCTTCAGCGCCGAGGTGGGCGACGCGATGGTGAGCAACGCCGTCATCGTCTCCGAGGGCGAGGGCGCACCCGGCGTCCTCTCCGCGACGCTGATCAACACCACGCCCGAGGACGTCACCGTCACGATCCTCCCCGACGGCGGCCGCAGCACCGAGGTCACCGTGCCGTCCGGCGTCGCCGTGGTGCTCAGCGACCAGGACCCGCGTCCCAGCGCCACCGAGGGCCCGGGCGGCGGCGAACTCACGCCCGAGTCGGCCTTCATCCAGATCCCCTCCGTCGAGGCGATCCCCGGCGAGCTGGTGCTCGTCGGCTTCCAGTCGGGCGGCGAGGAGATCGAGCTCAGGGCCCCCGTGGTGCTCCCCCGCCACGAGTACGCGCCGTTCACGCCGACGCAGAGCCCGACGCCCACTCGCACGGCCACCCCCACCGCGACCCCCACCGCGACCCCCACCGCGACCCCCACGGCGACCGCTGAGCCGGCCGAGCCGCTCGAGGGCGCCGACGAGGGCCCCGCGGCGCCCGCCGGCTGACGACCCGAACGGTCCGCACGCACGGCACGGGCCGGGCGACCCTCCGGTCGCCCGGCCCGTGCCGTGCGTGGCGGCGGCGCCGCGGCTCAGGCCTCGTACTTGTAGCCCAGCCCCCGCACGGTGACGAGGTGCTTCGGGGAGGACGGGTCCGGCTCGATCTTCGCCCGCAGCCGCTTGACGTGGACGTCGAGGGTCTTGGTGTCGCCGACGTAGTCGGAGCCCCACACGCGGTCGATGAGCTGGACCCGGGTCAGGACCCGCCCCGCGTTGCGCAGCAGCATCTCCAGCAGCTCGAACTCCTTCAGGGGCAGGGAGACCTGCTCGCCGTTGACCGTGACGACGTGACGGTCGACGTCCATCCGCACCGGACCCGCCTCGATGGTGGCCTGCACCAGGTCCTCCGGCTCCGCACCCCGGCGCAGCACCGCCCGCACCCGGGCCAGCAGCTCCCGCGAGGAGTACGGCTTGGTCACGTAGTCGTCCGCGCCGATCTCGAGCCCCACGACCTTGTCGATCTCCGAATCCTTCGCCGTCAACATGATCACCGGGACGCTCGAGCGTGTGCGCAGCTGCCGGCACACCTCGGTGCCCGGGATGCCGGGGAGCATCAGGTCGAGCAGCACCAGGTCCGCACCCGTGCGGTCGAACTCCTCCAGGGCCGCCGGGCCGGTGCCGGCCACCGACACGTCGTAGCCCTCCCGCCGCAGCAGGTACGACAGCGGGTCGCTGAACGACTCCTCGTCCTCGACCAGCAGGATGCGGGTCACGGTGTGTTCTCCTCACTCACGGCGGGCTCCACGGCCCGGCTCTGGGGACGGCTCCCGGGACGGTTCTCGGCCCGGCTCCGGATGGTGGTCTCAGGGCTCACCGCGCGGCCCGTCCCGGCGCCGCGGCCGGTGCGGACACCCCCGCCGGGGAGACGGGGGAGGCGACGGTGTCGGTGGCGTCGGGCAGGCGCAGGGTGAAGGTCGACCCCTCCCCGACCACGCTCCACACCGTCACCTCGCCGCGGTGGTTGGCGGCGATGTGCTTGACGATGGACAGACCCAGGCCCGTGCCGCCCGTCAGACGGGAGCGCGCCGGGTCCACGCGGTAGAAGCGCTCGAAGATGCGGTCCAGGTCCGCGGCGGGGATCCCCACACCCCGGTCGATGACGGCGATCTCCACCGATCCGCCGACGCGTCGGGTCTCCACGACGACCTTGCTGCCCTCCGGGGAGTAGGCGACCGCGTTGTGCACCAGGTTGCGCACCGCCGTCACCAGCAGCTCGTGGTCCCCGACGACCTGCACCTGCTCCTCGCCCGCCACCACCACCTCGGCGTCGCGGGCCTTGACGACCGACCCCGTCCGGTCGACGGCCTCGGTGATCACGTCGTCCACCGACAGCAGCTTCGGCTGGACCACGCCCGGGGAGGACTGCAGCCGGGACAGGTCGATGATCTCCTTGACCAGGTCGGCCAGCCGGACCGACTCCCGCTGCATCTGCGAGGCGAAGTGGCGCACCGCCTCCGGGTCGTCCGCGGCGCCGTCCACCGCCTCCGCCAGCAGCGACAGCGCACCCACGGGCGTCTTCAGCTCGTGGCTGACGTTGACGAGGAAGTCGCGGCGGACCTCCTCCACCCGGCGCGCCTCGGTGTGGTCCTCCACCAGGAGCAGCACGTGGTGGGCGCCCAGCCAGGAGACCCGCGCCCGCACCACGCTGGCCCCGCGGCCCATCGGCCCGGCCGGCAGCTCCAGCTCCGCCTCGTGGACCTCGCCGTCGCGGCGGCACTGCCGGACCATCTGGCGCAGCGGGGCGTGGACGAGCTCGCGGCCGCTGACGATGCCCGTGGCGTAGGCGGCGGCGCTGGCGCGCACCACCTCGTCGGCATCGCCCATGACCACCGCGGAGGAGCGCAGCGCGGCGAGGACGTCACCGACGCCGGCGGGGAGGTCGGCCGGGCCCGGCTGAGCGCGCGGCGCCTCCTGCTGGTGCTCGCTGAACCAGAAGGCCAGCACCGCACCCGCTCCCACCACGGCACCGACGCAGCCTGCGAAGATGGCCAGGATCTCCGGTGTCACCGCTCCCCCACGGGCATGAGACTACGTGCGCGGCACGACGGCGAGGAGCACCCGAACCCCGGGAACCGGCGCGGAGGGGTCTCCTGGCAAGATGTTCATCCCTGCGCTGCGCTTCGTTCACTCCCGCCTGTGAGCGTACCGTTGGCCGGAGCACACTCATCGTGACGGGGCGGAAGGGGCGCACGTGCGCGAGCAGTTCCACGGCGAGCTCAACCTGGTGGTCGAGACCCTGCTGGAGATGGCCCACCTCGCCGAGTCGGCGATGTCCCGGGCCACCACCGCGCTGCTCGACGCCGACCGCGAGCTCGCCGAGAGCGTCATCGCCGCCGACCAGCGCATCGACGTCCTGCAGCACGAGCTCGAGCAGCGCTGCCTGCACATCCTCGCGCGGCAGCAGCCCGTGGCCACCGATCTGCGCATCGTCGTGACGGCCCTGCGCATGAGCCTCGACCTGGAGCGCATGGGCGACCTCGCCCGCCACGTCGCCAAGCTCGCCCGGCTGCGCCACCCCAACCCCGCGGTGCCGCCGGAGATGCGCGCAACCATCCGGCAGATGGGTCAGGTCGCCGAGCGCATCGTCGCCAAGGCCGGCAGCGTCATCGCCACCCGCGACCTCGACCTCGCCGGGGAGCTCGAGGTCGACGACGACGAGATGGACCAGCTGCACCGCAGCATCTTCGCGTTCCTCCTCTCCGGCGACCGCTCCCACCAGACGGAGTCCGCCGTCGACCTCACCCTCTGCGGGCGCTACTACGAGCGCTTCGCCGACCACGCCGTCTCCGTCGCGCGGCGGGTGGTGTTCCTCGTCACCGGTGAGTACGACGACGAGGCGTCGACGGCGGCGCCCACCACCGCCTCCACGCGCACCTCCACCACCGGCCGCGAACGGCGCGTCGCCGAGCGCGAGCAGGACCAGTCCACCGCACAGGTCTGAGACCGGCGCCCGGCCAGAGGGAGGCCCCGATGCTGCGACGACGCGGCGTCCTGCTGGCGCCCGCCCGGCTCCCCGCGCTCGCGCTGGCGCTGGTCCTCACCGGGTGCACCGGCTCCCCGGCTGTGCCCCCGGAGGGCCCCGGCACGTCGACGGGCGCCTCCCCCACCGCCACGGACGGGACGGCCGGCCCGTCGCCGTCGACGTCCGCCGGCGACCCGACGTCCACCCCCGCCACCGGCGTCGACTGCGAGCGCGTCGAAGCCGCCAAGGACGCCCTCGACGCGGCCGTCCGCGAGGAGATGGACCGCCTCGACGTCGGCCGCGACGACCCGCGCGCCCCCTCGGTCGCCGCGCTCGTCACCACGATGCGCGGGCAGGAGTACTACGCCGCACTCGTCGACGCCACCGACGGCGCCCTGCGCGCCGACGCCCGCCTGGCCATGGACTACTACGAGTCCCTCGCCGCGCAGGTCGGCTCCGTCGACGTCGGCACCGGCGGCGCCGCGGAGATCGCCGCCGCCCTGGAACGGGTGGACGCGCTCGGCGCCGACCCCGACGTGGTGGCCGCGCAGCAGCGGGTCGCGCAGGAGGTGGAACTCGCCTGCTCCGACGACGCCCCCGCCCCCGACGCCTCCGCCGGCACCGCGGCCGAGGCGGGCACGGGCGGCTGAACCGGCCACCTGCGGGCGCCGCCGCGACGGCGCCCGCAGGGTCCGATCAGCGACCCTGGTTCGCCACCGCCGCCGCGGCCGCGGCCGCCGCCTGCGGGTCCAGGTACTCCCCGCCGGGCTGCACCGGGCGCAGCTCGTCGTCCAGCCGGTAGAGCAGCGGGATGCCCGTGGGGATGTTCAGGCCGGCGATCGCCTCGTCGGAGATGCCGTCCAGGTGCTTCACCAGCGCCCGCAGGGAGTTGCCGTGCGCGGCGAGCAGCACCACCTTGCCCGCGCGCAGGTCGGGGACGACGGCCTCCTCCCAGTACGGCAGCATCCGGGCCACGACGTCCTTCAGGCACTCCGTGCGCGGCATGTCCCCGCCGAGGGCGGCGTAGCGCGGGTCGCCGTCCTGGGAGAACTCCGCGCCCTGCTCGATCTC
This sequence comes from Kineococcus xinjiangensis, assembly GCF_002934625.1. GTDB lineage: Bacteria > Actinomycetota > Actinomycetes > Actinomycetales > Kineococcaceae > Kineococcus_A > Kineococcus_A xinjiangensis. Next base: position 8,020 of record NZ_PTJD01000017.1, read on the forward strand.
CGGCGGGGGCGTGTCGTAGGAGCGGCGCCACAGCATGAACTGCTCCTCGCCGAACTCCGCCAGGGTCTGCTTCTTGTCCTTGCCCTGCAGGGCGCCGTAGTGGCGCTCGTTGAGGCGCCAGGAGCGGCGCACGTCGATCCAGTGCCGGTCGGCCGCGTCGAGCGCCAGGTGCGCAGTGGTGATCGCGCGGCGCAGCAGGGAGGTGTGCACGACGTCGGGGAGCACCCCGGCCTCGACGAGCAGCTCACCGCCGCGGGCGGCCTCCGTGCGGCCCTTCTCCGAGAGGGGGACGTCCACCCAGCCGGTGAAGAGGTTCAGCGCGTTCCACTCGCTCTCACCGTGGCGGAGCAGCACGAGGGTTGCAGTCATGGCCGACAACCTAGTGGGCGGCCCCTGCGGTGGCGGCGGCCCTCCCGCGGCCACCGGGTCGACCGCTCAGGTGCGCCGGCGGGCCCCGACGACCGAGCGGTACACCCGCGCGGTGGCCTCCGCCGTGGCCGCCCACCCGAACCCCGACGCGTGCGCCACCGCACCGGCCGCCAGCTCCCGCCGCCGCACCGGGTCGTCCAGCAGCGCCTCCAGCTGCAGCGCCCACACCGCCGGGTCGTGGGAGTCGACGAGCACGCCGGAGACCCCGTCGGCCACCGCGGTGCGCAGGCCGCCCACGCCGGCCGCCACGACCGGCGTCGCGCACGCCTGCGCCTCCAGGGCCACCAGGCCGAAGGACTCGCTGTACGAGGGCACCGCGACCAGGTCCGCGGCCCGGTACCACTCGGCCAGCTCGACGCGGGAGACCGGCGGGTGCAGGCGCACGACGCCCTCCAGGTCCTGCGACCGCACCAGGTCCGACAGGGCGCTGGGGCGGTTGCGTCCGGAGCCGCTGAGGCCGCCGAGGACCGCGACGAGCAGGCGCCCGCGCCGCCCCGGCTGCCGGGCGAGCAGGCGACCGGCCGCCCGCACGAGCACGTCGGGCGCCTTCAGCGGCTGGATGCGACCCACGAAGAGCAGCAGCTCCGCGTCCTGCGGCAGCCCCAGGCGCGCCCGCGCCGCCGCCCGCGGGTCCGGCTCCGGGCCCGGCGCGAAGGTCGCCAGGTCCACGCCCGGCGGCACCACCGACACCCGCTCCGGCGCCGCCCCGTACAGCTCGACGAGCTCCCGGCGCTCCTCCACGGTGTTGGCGACGAGGTGGTCGGCGGCGTCGACGACCTGCTGCTCGCCGATGACGCGCCCCGGCGGCTCCGGCACGTCGCCCTCGGCGAGGTTGGCGTTCTTCACCTTCGCCATCGTGTGCATGGTGTGCACCAGCGGAACGCCCCAGCGCTCTGCCGCGAGCCACCCCACCTGCCCGGACAGCCAGTAGTGGGAGTGCACGAGGTCGTAGTAGCCGGGCTCGCGGCGGGCCTCGGTGTGCAGCAGGCCGGCGGCGAAGGCGCACAGCTGCCCCGGCAGGTCCTCCTTCGCCAGGCCCTCGAACGGTCCGGCGGGGACGTGGTGGACCAGCACCCCCGGCACGTGCTCCACGACCGGCGGCTGCTCGGAGGAGGTGGCCCGGGTGAAGACCTCCACCTCGGTGCCCCGGCGGGCCAGCTCGGCGGCGAGCTCCAGGACGTAGACGTTCATGCCGCCCGCGTCGCCCGTGCCCGGCTGCTCGAGGGGGGAGGTGTGCAGCGACAGCACGGCGACCCGCCGGGGAGCCGCCGCGGCCGCCGGTGGGCGCGGCCGGGCCACCCGCGGGACGGGCCGGGTCGTCTTCGGGCTGCGCCCGCTCACCGCTGCACTCCGCCACCACATCCCGACGTCGTCCTGAATCCCCGGTCCCTGCCTGCCGGGGCCTGCCGCCGTCCCGACGTCGCTACGGTTCGCCGGTGCCCGCTGCCCCGCCCCCCGCCCCCCGCGGCCCCGGCCGCGGGGTCGAGCCGTCGGCAGCTGCGGGAGCCGGCCCGGAGCCGGTTCCCGCAGCGGCCGGCGCCGCTCCCCGCGGGCAGTCTGCCCCCCGCGGCGACCGGCGCGCACCAGCAGGGTCGCCGGGGCGCCCCTCCCGCCTGCGCCCCGTCGGCGCGATCACCCGGGGCACCACCGGGCCGGGACGGCTGCGCCGGGTCGAGCGCTGGCTGGCGGGACCCGCGGCGGGGGTGCTGCGCGCCGCCGCCGACCCCCTCGTGGTCGACCTCGGCTACGGCGCCGGCCCGGTCACGGTGCTCGACCTGCAGCGGTGGCTGCGCCGGGTCCGGCCCGACGTGCGCGTCGTCGGGCTGGAGATCGACCCGGCGCGGGTGGAGACCGCCCGCGCCCGGACCCGTCACCTCCCCGCCCCCCCGGAGTTCGCCCACGGCGGCTTCGAGCTGTCGGTGCCGGGCGGTGGGAGCCCGGTGCTGGTGCGGGCGTTCAACGTGCTGCGGCAGTACCCCGAGGCGGAGGTCGCCGCCGCGTGGGACCTGCTGCGCTCGCGGATGGCCCCGGGCGGGCTCCTCGTGGACGGCACCTGCGACGAGATCGGCCGCCGCGCGTCCTGGATCGCCGTGGACGCCGGGCGGGGGCCGCTGTCGCTGACCGTCTCCGTGCGCCTCGGCGGTCTCCAGCGGCCCTCGGACGTGGCGGAGCGGCTGCCGAAGGCGCTCATCCACCGCAACGTGCCCGGCGAGGGGGTCCACGCGTGGCTGCAGGCGCTGGACGCGGCCTGGGCCCGCGCGGCCCCGCTGGGCACGTTCGGGGCGCGGCAGCGGTGGCTGGCGACCTGCCGCGAGGTGGCGGGCGACTTCCCGCTGCTGGACTCCCCCGCCCGCTGGCGCCTCGGCGAGGTGACGGTGGCGTGGGCTGCCGTGGCCCCGGCGGGCGGGGCCCTCAGCGCCGGCTGAGGATCACTCCGCCGGGACGTCCACCTCGCGCAGCCGCCCGCCGCTGACGTCGACGACGAAACCGCGGACGTCGTCGTGCTGGGCCAGGAACGGCTCGGCGCGCAGGCGCCGCACCCCGCTGCGCACGCTGTCCTCCAGGTCGGCGAAGCCCCCGAGGCGCCACGACGGGCGCCGGCCGGTGTCGCGCTCGAGCTGCTCGGCGAACGCGTCGTCGTCGGCGGCGAGCATGCCGCAGCGCTCGTGCTGGACCAGCATCACCGAGCGCGTGCCCAGCAGCCGCTGACTGACCGACAGCGAGCGGACGACGTCGTCGGTGACGATGCCGCCGGCGTTGCGGATGACGTGCGCCTGCCCGCTGCTCAGCCCGAGCACGCGGTAGACGTCCAGCCTGGCGTCCATGCACGTCACGACGGCGACCCGGTCCGCGGGCGGGCTGGGCAGGTCGCGCGGCAGGAGGTCCTCGTGCGCCTGGTTGTGCGCGAGGTAGCGGTCGATCGGGGATCCGCCCTCGACGGTGGAGGGGGCGGCGGGCTGCTGCTCGGGGCTCACGCCGACAGGGTAGGCGCCCGGGCCGCCGGGGGCCTCACGCCTCCAGCAGGATCGTGACGGGCCCGTCGTTGACGAGGTCGACGGCCATGTCGGCCCCGAAGGCGCCCGTCTCCACCCGCAGTCCGCGCGCACGCAGCGCCGCGACGACGTCCGCCACCAGGGGCTCGGCCACGGGGCCGGGCGCGGCGGCGCTCCACGTCGGGCGGCGGCCCTTGGCGGTGTCGGCGTAGAGGGTGAACTGGCTGACCACGAGCACGGGCGCCCCGGCGTCGAGGACGGAGCGCTCCCCGCGGAGGACGCGCAGCTCGGCCACCTTGCGGGCGATCCGCTCCACCTGGGCGGACCCGTCGTCGTGGGTGACGCCGACGAGGACGAGCAGCCCGGGCTCCGCGATGGACCCGACCACCTCCCCCGCGACGGTGACGCCGGCCCGGGTGACGCGCTGCACGAGTGCCCTCACGCCGGGCAACTCTGCCGCACCCGGCGGGGGGAAGTGCGTGCAGGGACTACGGGGGACGGGTGAGCGCGGCCGGGTCCGGGACCGGCCCCGACCTACCCTGGCGGGGTGGTCCTCATCCCCGCGACGGCGCTCGCCGTCCTGCTCGCCTGCGCCGCAACCCTCGTGCGGCCCCGCTGGGACGTGGCCGTGCTCACGGGACTGCTGGCCGCCATCTGGTCACGGGTCAACGGCCCCGTGGAGGGTCGGGTGCTGCACGAGTTCACCCCCGGCCGCGGGTTCACCGAGGCCGACATCGTCTCCGTGGTGGCCCTCGCGATCGCCGTCACCGGCCTGCTCCGCTGCACCACCTCGGCGCTGCGGCGCTCGGACCCCCGCGGGGTTCACCAGGGGCCGTAGGGCCCCGCGGTGGTGCCGCGGCCGCCGCCGCGCCCCTTGTACGGGCGCAGGGCCGGACGGGCGTCGGTGAGGTAGACGACGGCCGCCACGACCGCGAGGGCGTCGAAGAACAGCATGCCCATCAGGTTGCCGAGGGAGATGACGCCGATGGCGGTGGCCACCCCCAGGATGGCGACCCACTTGGTCTTGGTCAGCTTGCCGGCCGCGGAGTAGGCCTCGGGCCGGTGCCGCACGGAGTCGACGAGGGCCCACGCCTGCAGGCCCAGTGCGCCCGCGGAGAGGGCGAACAGCAGCAGTCCCTGGACGGTGGCGAGGCCGGATGCGATCACAGCACGATCCTACGAGCCGCGGGCGCGTGACGGCGGGGCGTGCGCCGCGGTGTGGACGCGGGGTGGGCCGTCCGGGTCCGCTGCCACCCGCTCGGCGCAGGTCCGGGCGCCACCGCTGCGAGCCGCACCGCCTCGCCCGCGGGAACTCCGGCCGGCGCGGGGGTGCGCGCCGGGTGGACGCCGGTGCCCGTCAGCTGCCCGGGACGCCGAGGGTGTCCTCGACACTCACCACGCCCTCCCGGTAGCGGCGGGTGATCTCCTCCGTGCAGGCGTCCATGACGTGCTGCACGCGGTGGCGGTCGGCGCTGAGCTCGCGCTCCATGTCGCGCAGCGTCTCCTGGGCCTGCGCGAGCTCGTCGTCGCCGAGGGCCGCGAGGTCCGACAGCCGCGGGTCGGCGACGGCGGCCTCGGCCTGGCGGCGGTGCTCCCCCACGCGGCTGGGCTCGACGAGGCTGTGCCGGCCGTAGCCGTGGTTCATCCGGCGCGGCTCGGCGAGGACGTCGGTCAGCGCCTCGACCAGCTCCGCGTCCGAGCGCACCGACGGCAGGTCGACGGCCCCGTCCGCGCCGGCCCGGCGGGCGGTCTCGGCCTGCATGATGTCGAGGCGGCCCTGGAGGAGGCGGCGCGCGTACGAGAGGTCGGCCTCCTCCTGCTCGGCCAGCGTGCGCCGGCTGCGCAGGTCCTCCAGCGGGATGCCGTCGAGGTCCTCGAGGAAGGCCGGGGACAGGATCCGGTCGATCGCGCGCCGGCCGCCCTCCTGGTAGCCGCTGGACTCATCGCTCGCCATGTCCGCCCCCGATCAGCCGCACGCCCGGCAGTCGCCCGCTGCGATGCCTCTTCCACGCTCCGTACTGACCGAGACTATGCGATCCACCGCGCCGGAGAGCGGCGGACGGGCCGGTCCCGGCCTGCGGGACCTGTCGCGGGCGGCCGAGGGGCGCCCCGGCGCCGGTCAGGGGGCCACGACCGGCTCCTGCGCGGCGGCGATCCGGCGGACGGGAACCCCGTCCTCCCCCGCGCCGCCGACGACGACCAGGTCCGCCGCGGGGTCCGCGCTGCGCTTGAGCATGGCCAGCGCCACGGGACCGAGCTCGTGGTGGCGCGCGGCCGAGGTCACGAAGCCGATGCGCCGCTCCCCCAGCAGCACGTCGTCGCCGGGCACGGGCACGTCGTGGCCGGAGCCGTCGAGGTGCAGGAACGCCAGCCGGCGCGGCGGCCTGCCGAGGTTGTGCACCCGCGCCACGGTCTCCTGCCCGCGGTAGCAGCCCTTGTGCAGGTGGACGGCGGTGCGCAGCCAGTCCACCTCGTGCGCGATGGTGCGGTGGTCGGTCTCGAAGCCGGCGCGCGGACGCCAGGCCTCCACCCGCAGGGCCTCCGCCGCCCAGGTGCCCGCCAGGGGTTCCGCGCCCACCCGCTCGGCCAGCTCCGCCCGGGGCACGAGGAGTTCGCGCCACGGGCGGGCGCGACCGGGGTGCTCCGCGGTGCTGACCACGGCGTAGCTGGCGGTGTCGGCGCTGCCGCCCTCGGCCAGCGGCGCCTCGCCGGGCCAGGGGTCGCTCCACGCGAGCGGCTCCCCCGGCGCGGACTCCGCCCGCACGGGCTGCCCCAGCACCGCCCACTCCGCCGTCGCGTCGCGGACCTCCACGCGCAGCATGAACCGCATGGAGTGCAGCCAGTCGGCCAGGGCGCCGGCGGCACCGGGCTCGACGGTGATCCAGGTGGTGCTGCCGTCGTCGACGAGGTGCAGGTCGTGCTCGACGTGCCCCTTGGGGCTCAGCACGAGGGCCTCGGTGCTGCGGTGGGGCGGCAGGTCGCGCAGGTGCTGGGTGGTGAGGCTGTGCAGCCAGGACAGCCGGTCGGGTCCGGAGACGGTGACCACCCCGCGGTGGGACAGGTCCACCAGTCCGCGCCCGGCGGCCAGTGCGCGCTGCTCGGCGACGGGGTCGCCGTAGTGCCAGGCGACGCCGGCGTCGGGCCCGGAGCCGTCCACCGCCCCGCGCCGCGCGAGCAGTGGCGAACGCCACCGCGCCGTGTCGTCCTGCGCCGTGTCGCCCTGCGCCGTGGTCGTCGTGTCCTGCACCTGGTGCCTCCCCGTCCGGCCGCCCCGGCTCGCCGCGGCCCTGCACGCTGCAACCGCCGCGCCCGGGCCCATCATCCGCCGTCCGCGACCGCCCACCGTCCCGGCCCGTCGTCCCGCGGCCCGTCAGCTCCCGGGGGGCGACTCCCGGCAGGCCGGGCAGCGCCCGCGCAGCAGCAGGTGGCGCACGTCGACGGCGAAGCCGGACAGCTCCTCGATGCGCGCCGCCAGCGCCGACGCCTCCGCGCTGGAGACCTCGGCCATCGCGGCGCACCCCTCGCACAGCACGTGCAGGTGGTCGGCGTGCTCCACGAGGTGGTACGAGGCCGCCGCCCGGTCCAGGTGACCGCGTGCGACGAGCCCGACCTCCACCAGCGCGTCGAGGGCGCGGTAGACGGTGGAGAGGTTCACGTCGGGCGCCTGCCGCTGCACCCGCCCGGCGATGTCCTCGGGGGTCGCGTGCCCGAGGTCGGCGAGCGCGGCCAGCACCAGCTCCCGTTGCGCCGTCCGCCGCAGCCCGCGGGCGCGCAGCACCTCGCCGAAGCCCCTCGCCCGCTGCACCCGGTCAGGGTACGGCGGGCGGGGGGCCGGACGTGCGGCTCTCGCGGCGCGGACGTCGCGCTCCGCTGGCGGCAGCCGGCTCAGATGCCCGCGGTCTGCCCGGGGGCCGCGCCCTCGCGGTGGACGAGGGGCCCCTGCGCGGGGTCCACCTCCTCCGCGTAGCCGGGAGGGGTGTGCGTGCCGCCCGTGGTGGCGTCGTCGCCGGCGTCCTCTGCCGGGCCGCCCGCCCCGAGGTCGGTGGCCGCCTCGTCGGGCAGCGCCGCCCTGGGGTCGGCGGCGTCCTGCTGCGCGCCGCCCGCGCCCCCGTCGATCAGGGGCGCGTCCTGACCGGGACGGCCCGCTCCGGACTCCGTGCTGGAAGTGCTCACCGGGATCCCTCCTCCACTCGTCGGCGGCTGCCCCGTACCCGGGGCGCGGGGGCGCAAACGCCCGCGCGGTGCCTACCCGACGCGCTTGAGGCGCGCGGAGGCGTAGGACTGCAGGGGGTGCCCGCCCGCGGAGACGTCGAGCGCCCACAGCAGGTCGCCCTCGACGAGGCCGTACATGCGCTGCCCGGCGGTGTACTCGGCGGCGCCGGCGGTGCGGGCGACGACGTCGGTCGACACGTCGATCCGCGGACCCTTGGCGGTGCCGACGTAGACCTCCACCACCCCGGTGGGGTGGGCCAGCAGCACCTCCAGGCCCACGCCGGCGGGACCGGCGGCCCCCGGCTGCTGCACCGGCGGGCCGGTGGGCCGCCAGTAGCCCGTCTCGGCGTCCAGCGGCTCCTGGGGGGTGCCCGACTCGTCGAGGCGCCACATCCGGCTGGTGTAGTGCAGGAAGGGACGGCCGTCGGTGGAGAACTCGACCTCCTGCCCGAAGCGGACGTCCTCGCCGCGGGTGGGGTGGCCGACGACGCCGGCGCCCTCCCAGCGGCCGATCAGCCACGCCAGGGGGAGCAGCTCCGGCGGGGTGGAGGCGTCGATGGAGAGCACCACGACGTCAGCGCTGACCCTTGTAGAGCCGGTACACCACGAAGACGGAGAACCAGGCGATCACGATGCTCACCAGGACCAGCAGGACCAGGTAGAAGGTCTCGAGGGCTTCGATGGACATGTTCAGGACACTACAAGGGAAGGCGCGCCGTGCCCTGCCGCAGTGGCGGAGGTCGCACGCCGGGCCGGCACCTCAGGCGAGCAGCACCCTGGCCAGGACGTAGGCCCCCGGGCCGCACAGCGCGACGGGCGCGGCGGCCACGGCCAGCACCGCCCGGCGGCTGCCCACCGCGGGCAGCGGCGCGACGAGGGCGCGCCAGGTGGCGGTGACGACGCCGGCGAGCAGCCCGACCAGCGCCCCGGCCAGCAGGTGGGCGCGCGGCAGCACCGCGTCGTCCGGGCCCGCTGCGAGGGCCCACACCAGGGCCAGCACGCCGCCGCCGACGAGGACCGCCACCGCCACCGCCAGCGGCCCGGCGATCCGCAGCGGCAGCCGCACGGCGCAGGCCAGGGTGGCCGCGGCGACGGCCGCGGCGGCACCGGCCAGGAAGGGGCGCCCGTTCGCCGCGGCGGGCAGCGCCACCCAGGCCGCCGCCCCGATGACGAAGGCCTGCCCGGTGACGACGGCGGTCACCGACTCCACGAGCCGGGGGCGCCCGTCGCGGCGCAGCAGCTGGTGGCCGAAGGCCGCGAGCAGCGCGATCGCCATGGTGACGGGCAGGCGGGCGAGCAGGCCGCCGGGGCCGGCGGTCCCGGCGGTGGCCGCCTCGACGGCCACGACCGCGGCCGCCGCCAGCGCGGCGGCGGCGATGACGCCCGCGCTGCCCCGCGGCGTCGGGAGCGCCAGCAGCGCGGCCCAGCCCGAGGCGAGCAGCACGCCGAGCAGCGCGACGGCCGCGGCGAGCGCCACGACACCGGCGTGGGCGGAGAGGACGAGGAGCGCTGCCAGGGCGACCGTGGTGCCGGCCGTGGTGCCGGCCGTGGCGGGAGCGCTCACCGGGGCATCCTGGCAGAGTCCCCGCCGCGGCCCGGTGAGCGTCCTCGGGGCGGGTCCGCGACGAGGTGCGTCCGGCGCGGGAGCGGGCCCGGCTATCCTGGCCGCCCCGACGGCGGGCGCACGGTGGACGACCGGGGCAGCCGCCCGGACGCGCACCGGCCCGCCGCCCGGACACCCGGCGAGCGGAGGTCGAGACAGCCGGTGGCCCAGATCCTGCTGCTGACGAACGCGCTGTCCCCCTCCAGCGAGGTGCTGCCCGCGCTCGGCCTGCTGCTGCACTCGGTGCGGGTGCTGCCCGCGGAGGCGTCGGTGCTGGTGGACGCCCCCTCCGCGGACGCGGTGTTCGTGGACGGGCGCCGGGAGCTGGCGGCGGCGCGGTCCCTGTGCCGGCTGCTGCGGACGACGGGCCTGACCCAGCCGCTGATCCTGGTGCTCACGGAGGGCGGGATGGCGGCGGTGGCCGCGGACTGGGGCGCCGACGACGTCGTGCTGGACACCTGCGGGCCCGCGGAGCTGGAGGCGCGGCTGCGGCTGGCGACCGGGCGGCTGCGGCTGGCGGTGGAGGAGTCCGAGCACGCCGAGCCGAGCGAGATCCGCGCCGGCGACGTCACCATCGACGAGGCGTCGTACACGGCGCGGGTGCGGGGCCGGCCGCTGGACCTGACGTACAAGGAGTTCGAGCTGCTCAAGCACCTGGCGCAGCACCCGGGGCGCGTGTTCACGCGGGCCCAGCTGCTGCAGGAGGTGTGGGGCTACGACTACTTCGGCGGGACCCGCACCGTGGACGTGCACGTGCGGCGGCTGCGCGCGAAGCTCGGCGCCGAGCACGAGAGCGCGATCGGCACGGTGCGCAACGTGGGCTACCGCTTCGTCCGGCCGGGCCGGGAGGACCCCGCGGAGGCGCTGCCGGAGCCCGCTGCGGAGGCGGTGCCGGGCGCAGGTCCGGCCGGCGCGGCGGGCTCCCCCGGCGCGGCGGGCTCCCCCGGCGCGGGGGACGCCCGGTGACGGCTGCGGTGCCGGTGCGGGCCGTGGCGGCGGCGGACGTGGCCGCGGTGGAGGCGCTGGTGGCGGAGGCCGCCGCCGAGGACGGCACGGGACCGCTGTCCGAGGACGGAGCGCTGCGCCTGCGCGCACTGGCACCGGCGGAGGTCGTCCCCGGCGAGCTGGCCGCGGGCGTGGTGCACCTGGTGAGCACGGCGCACGGCGCCCCGGGCACCGTCACGGGCTACGTGCAGGTCGACACCTCCGCGCCGGGCGACGCGAGCGGTGAGCTGGTCGTCTCCCCGCGCCACCGCCGGGGCGGGGCGGGCCGCGCCCTGCTGGGGGCCGCGCGCGCCGCGGCGGGAGGGCCGCTGCGGCTGTGGGCGCACGGGGACCTGCCCCCGGCGCGCGCCCTGGCTGCGGCCGCGGGGCTGCGGCGGGTGCGGGAGCTGTCGCGGATGGCGCGGCCGCTGGGGGCGGGCGCGCAGCTGCCGCCGGCGGAGCCGCCCGCGGGCACCGCGCTGCGCACCTTCCGGCCGGGGGCCGACGACGCGGCGTGGCTGGCCCTCAACGCGGCGGCCTTCGCCCATCACCCGGAGCAGGGCCGCTGGAGCACGGCGGACCTCCTCGCCCGGCAGCGGGAGCCCTGGTTCGACCCGGCGGGGTTCTTCCTCGCCGAGGCGGACGGGGCGCTGGTGGGCTTCCACTGGACGAAGGTGGAGCCGGGTTCGCGCACGGGCGAGGTGTACGTGCTGGGCGTGGCCCCGGGCCGGGCGGGCCGCGGGCTGGGCCGGGTCCTGGCCGTGGCGGGGCTGCGGCACCTGGCGGCGCGGGGCTGCGCGGAGGTGGACCTCTACGTGGACGGGGACAACGCCGCGGCGGTGCGGCTGTACTCGGGGCTGGGGTTCGCGCGGGCCGCGCTCGACGTCCAGTACCGCAGCGGGGACTGAGCGCGACGGGCCGGGCGGGCGGGTGACGGGCGCGCCGCCGTTCACCGTCCCGACGTCCGGCGCTCATCCGCGCGTGGTCGGCCGGACGCTCCGGCAGCGTGCCGGGCGGGGTGGAACTGAGAAGATGCGGGCATGGCAGCGAGCACGCAGCAGGGTTCCCTCGTCCCCGTCCCGGCCGTGGGTCCCCGGCCGGCCGTCGCGCGCGACGAGGACGTGCCGGAGCTGCCGGCGGACCGCTTCGCGGACCGGGAGCTGTCCTGGCTCGCGTTCAACGAGCGCGTGCTGGAGATGGCCGAGGACCCGCAGATGCACCTGCTGGAGCGGGCCCGCTTCCTGGCGATCTTCGCGAACAACCTCGACGAGTTCTTCATGGTCCGGGTCGCCGGGCTCAAGCGCCGGATGGCGACGGGCCTGGCCGTCACCGCGGCCAGCGGGCTGGAGCCGCGGGAGGTCCTGGAGGCGATCAGCCGCCGCGCCCACGAGCTGACGACCCGGCACGCCGCCGTCTTCACCGACGCGGTGCGCCCGGCGCTGGCCGGGGCGGGCATCACGATCGTGCGCTGGGACGAGCTCGCGCCCGAGGAGCAGGTGCGCCTGCACGGCTTCTTCCGCGACCGGGTCTTCCCGGTGCTGACGCCGCTTGCGGTGGACCCGGCGCACCCGTTCCCCTACATCTCGGGTCTGTCGCTGAACCTGGCGGTGGTGGTGCGCAACCCCACGACCGACAAGGAGCACTTCGCGCGGGTGAAGGTGCCGCCGCTGCTGCCCCGCTTCGTGGAGGTGGAGCCGACGGCCGAGGAGGTGGAGGCCGACGGTCCCCGCCGGGCGCGCTTCGTGGCCCTGGAGGACGTCATCGCCGTCCACCTCGACCAGCTCTTCCCCGGCATGGAGATCGTGCAGCAGCACACGTTCCGGGTGACGCGCAACGAGGACCTGGAGGTGGAGGAGGACGACGCGGAGAACCTGCTCCAGGCCCTGGAGAAGGAGCTGCTGCGGCGCCGCTTCGGCCCGCCGGTGCGCCTGGAGGTCGCCTCCGACATCGACCCCCGCATCCGGGAGCTGCTGGTGCGGGAGCTGGGCGTGTCCGAGGCGGAGGTGTACGAGCTGCCGGAGCCGCTGGACCTGCGGGGGCTGTTCGGGATCGCCGACATCGACCGCCCGGAGCTGAAGTACCCGAAGTACGTCGCCCGCACCCACCGCGACCTCACCGACGGCGCGGAGACCGCCAAGCCGCGCGACGTCTTCGCGGCGATCCGCACCCACGACGTGCTGCTGCACCACCCCTACGACTCGTTCTCCACGAGCGTGCAGGCGTTCCTGGCGCAGGCGGCGGCGGACCCGAAGGTGCTGGCGATCAAGCAGACGCTCTACCGCACCAGCGGTGACTCCCCCATCGTCGACGCCCTCATCGACGCCGCGGAGGCCGGCAAGCAGGTGCTGGCGCTGGTGGAGATCAAGGCGCGCTTCGACGAGCAGGCCAACATCACGTGGGCGCGCAAGCTGGAGCAGGCGGGCGTGCACGTGGTCTACGGCCTGGTGGGGCTGAAGACGCACGCGAAGCTGAGCCTGGTGGTGCGGCAGGAGGCGGGCGGCCTGCGTCGCTACTGCCACGTCGGGACGGGCAACTACAACCCGAAGACCGCGCGGCTGTACGAGGACATGGGTCTGCTGACGGCGGACCCGAAGGTCGGCGAGGACCTGACGCGGCTGTTCAACCAGCTCTCCGGGTACGCGCCGAAGACGACGTACAAGCGGCTGCTGGTGGCGCCGCGGTCGCTGCGGACGGGGCTGATCGACCGGGTCGAGCGGGAGATCGACAACCACCTGCAGGGCCGGCCCGCCCGGGTCCGGATCAAGGTCAACTCGATCGTGGACGAGGCGCTCATCGACTCCCTGTACCGGGCCTCGCAGGCCGGGGTGGACGTCGACGTGGTGGTGCGCGGCATCTGCGCGCTGCGGCCGGGCGTGCCGGGGCTGTCGGAGCGGATCCGGGTGCGCAGCGTGCTGGGGCGCTTCCTGGAGCACAGCCGGATCTTCTGGTTCGCCAACGGCGGCGACCCCGTCGCCATGATCGGCAGCGCGGACATGATGCACCGCAACCTCGACCGCCGGGTCGAGGCGGTCGTGCGCCTGGGCGACGCCCGGCACGTGCGGGAGATCGAGGCGTTCCTGGACCTGTGCATGGACCCCGGGACGGCGTCCTGGCACCTGGGCCCCGACGGGGAGTGGGCGCGCCACGCCCTCGACGCCGAGGGGGAGCCGCTGCGGGACCTGCAGGAGCACATCATCGCCACCCGGCCGGGCCGCCGCCCGACGACACGGCGCCGGTGACGCCGGGGGCGAGGACCGTGCCCGAGGCTCGGGGCGGCCGCCCGGGTCGCGTCGAGGCCGCCGGGTGCGTGGTGCACCGGCGCCACCAGGGGCGGCTGCAGGTGCTGCTGGTGCACCGCCCCGCCCGCCGGGACCGCGGCGAGGACTGGTCGTGGCCGAAGGGGAAGCTGGACCCGGAGGAGCTGCCTGCGGTGGCGGCGGTGCGCGAGACGGCGGAGGAGTCGGGGCTGGCGGTGCGCCTGGGCCCGCGCCTGGGGTCGCTGCGCTACCCGCTCGCCGACGGCCGGCGCAAGCGGGTGCGGTACTGGGCGGCGTCCGCACTGGGGGGCACGGGCGTCTCGCCGCAGCCGCCGGAGGTGGACGACGTCGCGTGGGTGGACCTCGACGAGGCGGCGCGGCGGCTGACGCACCCGCAGGACTGCGAGCCGCTGACGGCGCTGCGCGCCCTCCTGGCGGACCACCCGCAGGGCACGTGGCCGCTGGTGGTGCTGCGGCACGGCAAGGCGCACCCGCGCTCGGAGTGGACGGCGCCGGACTTCCGCCGGCCGCTGGCGCCGGTGGGGGTGGCGCAGGCGGAGGTGCTGGTGGACCTGCTGGCCTGCTGGGGGCCGGGCCGGGTGCTGACGTCACCGTGGGTGCGCTGCTCGCAGACGGTGCGGCCGTTCGCGGCGGCGGCCGGGTTGCGGCTGGAGCCGGTGGACGAGGTGACGGAGGACGCGCACGAGCGCTCCCCGGAGGAGGCGGCGGGGGTGGTGGCGCGGCTGCTGGAGGGCGGGGAGGCGAGCGTGCTGTGCTCGCACCGGCCGGTGCTGCCGACGCTGCTGCGGGCGGTGGCGGCGCGGTCGGAGGAGTCGGTGGCGCAGCGCCTGCGGCGCACGGAGCTCGCGACGGGTGAGCTGGTCGTCACCCACGTGGACGGGGCGGGCGGAGCCGCACGGGTGGTTGCGGTGGAGCGTCACGCGACGTGACGGTCGTCACTTTCTGTGACTTTGTGCAACGCTTGACGACAGTGCGTCACGAGGTTCACCCGTTCACCTGAACGTTGCCGCTGCGCCGCCGAGGTGACGATCAACCGATGACCCCGATTCACCCCGCGTTCACCTGCGCCGGGCCGATGCGTCACTTGGCATCCTTACCTTCGAGACGTCGCCGACCCCTGCGCTGAGGGTCGCGGCCCCGGTGACCGTCCATCGTCACCGACGACCGCCCACCTCGTCGAAAGAGGACACTTTCGTGAAGCAGTCCCTCCTGCGCCGCGCCGCTCTGCCTGCCGCCCTCGTGCTCTCCCTCGGCCTCGGCGCCTGCGGCGCCGCCAACGAGACCACCACCCCCGCCGGCGAGAGCAGCGCCACCGGCGGCGCGGACAGCGGCGCCGAGGCCCTGAGCGGCGCGATCAACGGCGCGGGCTCGAGCGCCCAGCAGGCCGCCATGCAGGCCTGGATCGCCGGCTTCCAGGGCGAGCAGCCCGACGTGACCGTGAACTACGACCCCTCCGGCTCCGGCGCGGGCCGCGAGCAGTTCCTCAGCGGCGCGGTGGCCTTCGCCGGCTCCGACGCCTACCTGAAGGACGAGGAGCTCGAGGCCGCCAAGGAGCGCTGCAACGGCGGCGACGCCATCGACCTGCCGATCTACGTCTCCCCGATCGCCGTGGTCTACAACCTGCCGGGCGTGGCCGAGCTCAAGCTGAGCGGCCCCACCCTCGCCAAGATCTTCAACGGGTCGATCACCACCTGGAACGCCCCCGAGATCGCCGCCGAGAACCCCGACGCGCAGCTGCCCGCCACCGCCATCACGCCGGTGCACCGCTCCGACAAGTCGGGCACCACCGAGAACTTCACCGAGTACCTGGCCGCCGCCGGTGAGGGCGCCTGGACCGAGGAGCCCTCCGGCGAGTGGAAGCTCCCCGGCGGCGAGGCCGCCCAGGGCACCTCCGGCGTGGTCTCCGCCGTCAAGGCCGGCGAGGGCACCATCGGCTACGCCGACGCCAGCCAGGCCGGCGACCTCGGCATCGTCTCCGTCAAGGTCGGCGAGGAGTTCGTCCAGCCCACCGCCGAGGCGGCCGCCGCCGTCGTGGACGCCTCCTCCCAGGTGGAGGGCCGCCCCGAGGGCGACATCGCGATCGACCTGGCCCGCGACACCACCGAGGCCGGCGCCTACCCGATCGTCCTGGTCTCGTACCACATCGCCTGCACCAAGTACGAGGACGAGCAGACCGCCGAGCTCGTCAAGTCCTTCCTCGGCTACGTCGCCAGCGACGCGGGCCAGCAGGAGGCCGCCAAGGCCGCCGGCTCCGCCCCCATCTCGAAGAAGCTCGCCGCCACGGTGAGCGACTCCATCGAGTCGATCAGCGCCGGCAGCTGATCGACGCGACTCAGGGCTCGCTCCGAGCCCACGGAGCGGCCGCACCGACGGGGACGACCCTCGGTGCGGCCGCTCCGGCGCACCACCCGCCCGAGCGCACGACGCGGGCGGCACTCCCTCCAGCACGGACATCGAGAGGCAGCGCGTGACGACCACAGCTACCGCGGCCCGCGGCGAGGCCCGCCGCGAGGCGCGCGCCCGCGCGGGCGACCGCATCTTCAAGGGCACCTCGACCGCTGCGGGCATCCTCATCCTGCTCATCCTCGCCGCGGTGGCGATCTTCCTGCTGATCCAGGCGATCCCCGCGCTGCGCGCCCCGGCCGAGGAGGTCATGGGCGGGGAGGGTCTGCTCGGCTACATCGCCCCGCTGCTCTTCGGCACCATCCTCTCGTCGGTGATCGCGCTGGTGATCGCCACGCCGCTCGCCGTGGGCATCGCGCTGTTCATCTCGCACTACGCGCCCCGCCGGATGGCCCAGGGCCTCGGCTACGCGGTGGACCTGCTCGCCGCCGTGCCCAGCATCGTCTACGGCCTCTGGGGCTTCACCTGGCTGGCCCCGCGCCTGACGCCGCTGTACCGGTGGCTGTCGGACAACCTGGGGTTCATCCCGCTCTTCGCCGGTCCCGCCTCCCCCACCGGCCGGACCATGTTCACGGCGGGCGTCGTCCTCGCCGTCATGATCCTGCCGATCGTCACGGCCCTGTCGCGGGAGGTCTTCCTCCAGACCCCGCGCCTGCACGAGGAGGCCGCCCTCGCCCTCGGCGCCACCCGCTGGGAGACGATCCGCTACGCGGTCATCCCCTACGGCCGCTCGGGTGTCGTCAGCGCCGCGATGCTCGGCCTCGGGCGCGCCCTCGGCGAGACGATGGCGGTGGCGATCGTGCTCTCCGCGACCGGTGCCGTCACCTTCAACCTGATCGGCAGCACCAACCCGTCCACGATCCCCGCGAACATCGCCCTGACGTTCCCGGAGGCGACCGGCCTGGACGTCAGCGTGCTCATCGCCTCCGGTCTCGTGCTGTTCGTGATCACGTTTGGCGTCAACATGCTGGCCCGCTGGGTCGTCAACCGCCGCGCCGAGTTCTCCGGAGCCAACTGATGTCCGCACCCACCACCGACACCACCCGCACCGCGCAGCCCGCGGGCAGCAGCCGCGCGGGCATGCGCGAGCACCGGCTGCCGAAGTGGGCCCCGGCCGCGGTCGTCGGCGCCGCGCTCGTCGTCGCGGTCCTGCTGACCCTGCCGTTCGGCGCTCCCGTCGCGGGCGTGGCGGTCCTCACCGCGATCCTCGCGGTGGGCGGCATCTGGCTGGCCTCCCGCATCGTGGAGGGCAGCCGCAAGGCCACCGACCGCCTGGTGACCGCGCTGGTCACGGTGGCCTTCCTCATCGCGATGGTGCCGCTGGTCTCCGTGGTGTGGACGGTCGTCGCCAACGGCGCCGCGCGCCTGGACGTCCAGTTCTTCACCCACTCGATGTTCCGGGTCGTCGGCGAGGGCGGCGGCGCCCTGCACGCGCTGTGGGGCACGGTCATCGTCACCGGCCTCGCCACGCTGATCTCCGTGCCGATCGGCCTGCTGACCGCGATCTACCTGGTCGAGTACGGCCGGGGCCGCCTCGCCCGCTGGATCACCTTCCTCGTCGACGTCATGACCGGCATCCCCTCGATCGTCGCGGGCCTGTTCATCGTCGCGGTGTTCGCGCTCCTCTTCCGCCCGGGCCTGCAGCTGGGCCTCATGGGCGGGCTGGCGCTGTCCGTGCTGATGATCCCGGTCGTGGTGCGCTCCTGCGAGGAGATGCTGAAGCTCGTCCCCAACGAGCTGCGCGAGGCCTCCTACGCCCTCGGGGTGCCGAAGTGGCGCACGATCATCAAGGTCGTGCTGCGCACCGCCGTCGGCGGCATCGCCACCGGCATCACCCTGGCCGTGGCCCGCGTGACCGGCGAGACCGCCCCGCTGCTCCTCACGGTGGGCCTCACGGCCGGGCTGAACTTCAACCCCCTCGAGGGGAAGATGGCCACGCTGCCGGTGTACGCGTACTACCAGTACACGGCCCCCGGTGTGCCGCCGGAGTTCGCCATCGAGCGCGCGTGGACCGCCGTGCTCCTGCTCATCGCGCTGGTGATGGGCCTGAACCTCCTCGCCCGCGTCATCTCCCGGGTCTTCGCCCCCAAGGCCCGCTGACGGTCTCCCCCGTCCCCTCCGTCCGCACCCACCCGTACCACTCCCGAGGGAGCCAGCAGTGGCCAAGCTCATCGACGTCTCCGACCTGAACATCTACTACGGGGACTTCCTGGCGGTCGAAGACGTCACCATGACCATCGAGCCGCGTGCCGTGACCGCGCTCATCGGCCCCTCCGGCTGCGGCAAGTCGACCTTCCTGCGGTCGCTGAACCGCATGCACGAGGTCATCCCCGGCGCCCGCGTCGAGGGCAAGGTCGTCATGGACGGGCAGGACCTCTACGGCTCCGACATCGACCCGGTCACGGTGCGCCGCCAGATCGGCATGGTCTTCCAGCGGCCGAACCCGTTCCCGACGATGTCGATCTACGAGAACGTCGCCGCCGGCATCAAGCTCAACGCCAAGCGGATGAAGAAGAGCGACCTCGACGAGCTCGTGGAGCGCTCGCTGCGCGGGGCGAACCTGTGGAACGAGGTGAAGGACCGCCTCAACCGTCCGGGCGCGGGCCTCTCCGGCGGTCAGCAGCAGCGCCTGTGCATCGCGCGGGCCATCGCGATCCAGCCGGACGTCCTGCTGATGGACGAGCCCTGCTCGGCGCTGGACCCGATCTCCACCCTGGCGGTGGAGGACCTCATCGAGCAGCTGAAGCTGGAGTACACGATCGTGATCGTGACCCACAACATGCAGCAGGCCGCCCGCGTCAGCGACAAGACGGCCTTCTTCAACCTGGCCGCCGTGGGCAAGCCGGGCAAGGTCGTCGAGATCGACGACACCGCGACGATCTTCTCGAACCCGTCGCAGAAGGCCACCGAGGACTACATCTCCGGCCGCTTCGGCTGACCGGTCCCGGCCCCCGCGGACCGGACGCGACGAGGCCCCGGCGGGATTCCCGCCGGGGCCTCGTCGCGTCCGGTCTCAGATCAACGAGGCGAGCAGGAAGTAGACGAGGGCCGCCGTCGCCCCGGCGCCCGGGAAGGTCAGCACCCAGGCGATGACCATCGAGCGCGCCACGCCCCAGCGGACGGCGGTGAGGCGCCTCGTGGCCCCCACCCCCATGATCGTCGAGCTGATGGTGTGGGTCGTGGAGATCGGGGCGTGGAAGCCGATGGCCGCCACGTAGAGGACGCCCGCGGAGACGCTCTCGGCCGCGAAGCCCCGGGCGGGGTCGAGGTCGATGATGCGCCGGCCCAGGGTCCGCATGATCCGCCAGCCCCCGGCGTAGGTGCCGAGGCTGATGGCCAGCGCGGCGGCCACCTTCACCCACTGGGGGATGTCGTCGCCGGAGTGGTAGCCGCCGGCCACCAGCGCCAGGACGATCACGCCCATCGTCTTCTGCGCGTCCTGCAGCCCGTGCCCCAGCGACATCGCCGCCGCGGAGACGGTCTGCGCGATCCGGAAGCGGCGGTTCACCCGGCCGGGGTTGGCGTGGCGGAAGGTCCACATGATGGCCACCATGGCGAGGTAGGCCAGCACGAAGCCGCCCAGCGGCGAGACCACCATCGGGATGAGGACCTTGTCGAGGACGACGCCCCAGTGGACGCCCGTGCCGGCGGCCAGCCCGGCGCCGCCGAGCCCGCCGATGAGGGCGTGGGAGGAGGACGAGGGCAGGCCCCGCCACCAGGTGACCAGGTTCCAGGTGATGGCCCCGACGAGCGCCGCGAGGACGACCACGAGACCGGCGACCCCGCCCTCCGGGGTGATGATCCCGTTGCCGATCGTCCTGGCCACGCCCTCCCCGAGGAAGGCGCCGATGAGGTTGAAGACCGCGGCCATGAGCAGCGCCACCCGCGGGGTGAGCGCCCGCGTGGAGACGGAGGTGGCGATGGCGTTCGCGGCGTCGTGGAAGCCGTTGGTGTAGTCGAAGACGAGGGCGACGACGATGACGACGATGACCAGGAGGAGGGCCAGCTCCACCCTCAGGTCTCCTTGAGGGCGATCGCCTCGACGGTGTGGGCGACGTGCTCGAAGGCGTCGGCCGCCCGCTCCAGCGCCTCGACGACCTCCTTGTTCTTCATGATCTCGATGGCGTCGTACCCGCCGCCGAAGAGGGTCCCCAGCAGCTCGCGGTAGATCCCGTCGGCCTGGTTCTCCAGCCGGTTGACCTCGACCCAGTAGTCGCTGAGGCCCGCCAGCGAGCGCAGCCGGGGCATCGCGGCGGCCGTCAGCTCCGCCTGCCGCACCAGGACCTGCACCACCTGCGTCAGCGCCGCGGGCAGCTCCTGGAGCCGGTAGATGATGACGAGGTCGACGGCGGCCTGCATCTCGTCGAGGCAGTCGTCGAGCCGGGAGGCGAGCTGGTAGATGTCCTCGCGGTCGAAGGGCGTGACGAAGGAGGAGTTCACCCGGCGCAGGACGGCGTGGGTGGCCGCGTCACCCTCGTGCTCCAGGTCCTCCATCCGCCGGGCCAGCTCGTGCCGACGGGCCTCGTCGCTCCCGAGGAACTCGGCGAGCACGGTGGCCGCCTCCACGAGGATCCTGCCCGTCGACGCGAAGAGGTCGTAGAACGAGTTGTCCTGAGGGGTGAGACGCAGGCGCACTCAGCGCTCCCGGGCGGTCGTGGCTCCGAGCCGGAGGGATCCGGCCCCTCGCGATGCTAACGGCCCCCGGATCGCCGGCCGCGCCTCACTGCGCCGCCGCCGGCACGTCACCGTTCCGCGTCGCTGCCCTCCACGCCGAGCAGGCGGTCGAGGTCGGGCGGCTGGAGGGGGCCGTCGCTCTCGGAGGCTGCGAGCACCACGTCGGCGTAGAGCTCGATCTCGGCGGCGAGCTCGTCGTCGGCCAGCGCGTCGGACCCCGCGACCGGGCGCAGCGGCTCGCGGTCGCCGGGGCGGGGAGTCGCGCCTCGGGGGGTGGGGGCAGCACTCATGGTGCGCTCAATCTACGCCCGGACGCCTTCCGCCGAAGCTGATCGGCCGACTCTCTGCGCCACTCAGGGGGTTGCGCCATCGACGTCCCCCGTGGACGTGACGGCGGGTGCGGCCGAGGCCACCACCGCCGGCTCCTGCGCGCGGTCGACGACGGTGCGGCGCAGCTGGACCGACGCCAGGCCGAGGCCGCCGACGGTCACCTCGTCGTAGGCGACGAGCCGGCCGGCGCGCTCGCCGGAGCGGGCGAAGTGCAGCAGCGTGGCGCTCATCGGCAGCGGCTCGCCGTCGGAGAAGCGGACCAGCGCCGCGGAGCTGAGGCCGCCACCGCCGGTGGTGCCCTGGACCATCAGCCGCGTCCGGGTGTCCTCGTCCAGCGTCGTCGAGCGCTTGTGCAGGTGGCCGGCCAGCACGAGCGGCACGCGCCCGTGCAGCGGCTCGGGCGCGCTGGGGTTGTGCAGGACCGCCACGTCCACCGGGTCGTCGGGGTGGGCCTCGTCCCACTCCTCGATCGTCGCGGCGAAGCGCTCGGTCGCCTCCTGCATGACCTCCAGCTCGCCGCCCTCGGCCAGCTCCCCCTCCGAGGCGGGCGTGAAGCGCGGGTCCCCGATGCCGGCGAAGCGCAACCCCGCGACCTCCACCGGCTCCCCGCCGTCCAGCACCACGGCTCCGGGCTGCTGCGCCACGGCGTCCGCGGTGCCCTGGGAGTCGTGGTTGCCGCGGACGAAGACGTAGGGCACGCCGAGCGCGCCGATGCGCTGCAGCGTCGTCGACTCCAGCGCGCTCCCCCACGTCGTCACGTCGCCCGTGTCCACGACGGCGTCGACGTCGAACTGCCCCAGCAGGGACTGCGCGAGGTCGTAGGCCAGGGGGTTGAGGTGGACGTCGGAGATGTGCAGGACCGTGGTGACGTCCTGCCCGAGGCCCGCCTGCCCGGGGGTGGCGCCGCCCTGGACGGGCAGGTTGGCGGAGACGGCGTAGAGGCTGCTGACGTCGCGCACGATCTGGGAGAGGCCGCTGCGGTAGGACTCCAGCCGGTCCAGCGCGTTGCGCGTGTTGGTCACGATGTAGGGCGCCCGGGACAGCAGGCCCGTGAAGCGCGGCTGCGACAGGGCGGCGGCGTCGAAGGTGGCGGCCGTCACGGTGCCGAGGACGAGCACCACCGCCAGGGAGGCGCCCGTGGTCTGGGCGGTGCGGCGCGCCCCGCGGTAGACGAGCAGGCCGGCCGCGGCGGCTCCCGCGAGGCTGCACGCCCCGCTGTAGGCGGCCGCCCGCAGCGTGGCCGCGCGCACGGCGTCGGCCGCGGTGACCTCCAGCGCCAGGAACTGCTGCGGGGAGCGCAGCAGCCGGCTGGCGGCGTCGAGGTCGACCGAGGTGATCTGCGCGGTGACCAGGACGGGCGCCCAGTGGGTGTCGAAGGCCACCTGGCCGGCGGGCGGCAGGTCGATGTGGATGCCCGGGGAGAGGCTGGGGCGGACGTGGACCTGCGTCTGGAGGGGGCCGACGTAGGTGGTGGTGCCGGGGGCCAGCGCTGCACCGACGGCTGCGCCGAGGGCGCTGACGGCGATCAGCCCGCACCAGGCGAGGACGCGGCGCAGGCGGTGACGGGCGGGGCCGGCGGGGGCGGGCGGCGCGGCCACGTCCCCGGCCGCGGCGCCCTCCGCTGCCGCCGGCTGGTGCTCGCTCATCGC
Organism: Kineococcus xinjiangensis; assembly: GCF_002934625.1. GTDB lineage: Bacteria > Actinomycetota > Actinomycetes > Actinomycetales > Kineococcaceae > Kineococcus_A > Kineococcus_A xinjiangensis. Next base: position 30,575 of record NZ_PTJD01000017.1, read on the forward strand.
TCTCCCATCCTGGACTGTCCCGCTCCGGCGCACCCGCCGCGGTGCCGGCGCCCCTCTCCGGGGCGGATCGCGGGAACGGTCCCGTCTGGTTGTCGTCGGCATCCACTCCTTCGGACTAGAGCGAACGGGTGCCCGGATCGTGGCGGCACCGGCGGCGCGCGGGGGCCCGGGCCCCCGCGCGGACCATCCGAGACCACGCTTTCTTGACTCGTTCCAGAGAAGCTGGTGGAGTGGAGGACGTGCACCTCCCGGCAGCCGAGCGGATCCGTGCCCGCGGCCTGCGCGCCACGCGCCCGCGCGTCGCCGTCCTCGACGTCCTCGACGCCGCGACGGACGACCGCCACCTGGCCGTGGCCGACGTCTGCGCCCGCGTGCGCGCCGACCTGGGCGCCGTGTCCACCCAGGCGGTCTACGACTGCCTGGAGGCCCTCACCAGCGCCGGGCTCGCCCGTCGCATCGAACCCGCGGGCCACCCGGCCCGCTACGAGTCCCGCGTCGGCGACAACCACCACCACCTGGTCTGCCGCGGCTGCGGCCGGACCGTCGACGTGGACTGCGCCATCGGCGCGGCTCCGTGCCTCGAGCCCTCGTCGTCGCAGGGGTTCGTCGTGGACGAGGCCGAGGTGACCTTCTGGGGCCGCTGCCCCTCCTGCACCACCCGCGCGGAGGTGGACGACCCCGCCCCCGCCGCACGTCCGATCACCCCCCACCCCGGAGAGGACCCGCGATGACCGACGTCGCCAGCCAGCAGAGCGCACCGGACGACAACCGCCCCACGCTGACCAACCGCCAGGGCCACCCGGTCTACGACAACCAGAACCAGCGCACCGTCGGCGCGCGCGGCCCCGCCACGCTGGAGAACTACCAGTTCCTCGAGAAGATCAGCCACTTCGACCGCGAGCGGATCCCCGAGCGCGTCGTGCACGCGCGCGGCACCACCGCCTACGGCTACTTCGAGGCGTACGGGTCCCTCGGGGACGAGCCCATCTCCAAGTACACCCGCGCCAGGCTCTTCCAGGAGAAGGGCAAGCGCACCGACCTCGCGATCCGCTTCTCCACCGTGGCGGGTGGCCGCGACTCCTCCGAGTCGGCGCGCGACCCCCGCGGCTTCGCGGTGAAGTTCTACACCGAGGACGGCAACTGGGACCTCGTCGGCAACAACCTCGGCGTCTTCTTCATCCGCGACGCCATCAAGTTCCCCGACTTCATCCACTCCCAGAAGCCGGACCCCGTCACCTTCGAGGCGGGCGTCGCCAACCGGGCGTTCGACTTCTTCAGCCAGACGCCCGAGGCCATGCACATGGTCATGCTGGTCTTCAGCCCCCGCGGCCTGCCCGCGTCGTACCGCACGATGCAGGGCTTCGGCGTGAACACCTACAAGTGGGTCAACGCACAGGGCGAGTCCGTCCTCGTCAAGTACCACTGGCTGCCGAAGCAGGGCGTGAAGTCCTGGACCGCCGCCGACGCCGCCGCCGTGCAGGCGCAGACCCTCGGCGCCCACACCAAGGACCTCTACGACGCGATCGAGCGCGGCGACTTCCCCGAGTGGGAGCTGCACGTCCAGATCATGGAGGACCACGACCACCCCGAGCTGGACTTCGACCCGCTCGACGACACCAAGGTGTGGCCGGAGGAGGTCTTCCCGCTGCGCCCCGTCGGCCGGATGGTCCTCGACCGCAACGTGACGGACAACTTCGCCGAGAACGAGCAGATCGCGTTCGGCACCGGCGTGCTCGTGGACGGCCTGGACTTCTCCGACGACAAGATGCTCGTCGGCCGGACGTTCTCCTACTCCGACACCCAGCGCTACCGGGTGGGCCCGAACTACCTGCAGCTCCCGGTGAACCGGCCCAAGGTCCCGGTGAACACGAACCAGCAGGGCGGCCAGATGTCCTACGGCCGGGACGAGGTCGGGTCCAACCCGCACGTGAACTACGAGCCCTCCATCACCGGCGGCCTCAAGGAGGCCACCTACCCCACGCACGACGAGCAGGGCCCCGTCATCACCGGCCGCCTGACCCGCAAGCGCATCCCCCGCACCAACGACTACAAGCAGGCCGGCGAGCGCTACCTGCTGTCGGAGCAGTGGGAGAAGGACGACCTGGTGGCCAACCTCGTCGGCGCGCTGCAGCAGTGCGACCGGCCCATCCAGGAGCGGATGGTGTGGCACTTCCTGATGGTCGAGGACGAGCTGGGCCTGCGCGTCGGCGAGGGTCTCGGCATCACCCCGGACGACGTCCGCCACCTGCCGCCGCTGCAGTCGCAGACGCTGAACGAGGAGGAGCAGGCCCGCCTCGCCAACCTCGGCAAGAACGGCCCGCGCGACGTCGCCGGTCTCGTCATGACGCACTGCGTGCCCAACGAGCGGGTCGTCGTCGCCTGACGGACCCCTCCTCAGAACGCGGCGGCGCCGCCCCGGGAACGGCCGGGGCGGCGCCGCCGTGCTGTGCCGTGGTGCGGCGCGGGCGGGGCTCAGCCCTCGAGGGCCGCGTCGACGGTGATCTCGACGCCGGTCAGGGCCTTGGAGACGGGGCAGGTGGCCTTGGCGTCCTGCGCGGCCTTGGCGAAGCCCTCGGCGTCGAGGCCCTCCACCTCCCCGCGGACGGTGACCTTGATGCCGGTCAGACGGAAGCCGCCGTCCGGGTCCGGCCCGAGGGAGACGTCCTCGGAGATCTCCAGGCTCTGCGGGGTGCCGCCCGCCTCGGCGATGAGGTGGGACAGCTGCATCGCGAAGCAGGAGGAGTGCGCGGCGGCGATGAGCTCCTCGGGGCTGGTGGTGCCGCCCGCCTCGTCGGCGGCGCGCTTGGGGAACGAGACGTCGAAGGTGCCGACCTTCGAGCTGCTCAGCTCGACCTGGCCGGAGCCGTCCTCCAGGCCGCCGTTCCAGGCGGTGCGTGCGGTGCGGGTGGGCATGCCGTTCCTTCCTCGTCGCGGATCGCACCCGGGGTGCCGGGGCCCCGCCATCCTCCGCGCCCTCCCCCTCCCCCACCACCGGAACGCCGGACGCCCGGCCCCTCCGAGGAGGGACCGGGCGTCTCGGACGTGCGAGGTGCCTGCGGGAGTGCCGAGGTCAGTCGCGGGCGGGCTGGGCGCCGCCGTCGCGGGAGCCCCACGAACCACCCTGCGCGGGCCGGCGCGAGGGACCGCCCCGGTAGCCGCGGGAGTCGCGACCGCCGGAACCGGGACCGCGACGGCCGCGGCCGTCACGGGCGGGGCGGCCCTCGGAGGTGCGGCGCGGCTTGACGACGACCGGCTCCCCGGACTCCGCCACCGCCCGCACGATCTCGTCACCGGCGGCCACGTGCTCCGTGGTCGCGGTCACGCCCGCGTCGCGGTGCAGCCACCCGTAGCGGCGGACCTGGTCCGGCAGCGCGATCGCCAGGACCGTGCCCTTGTTCCCGGCGCGCGCGGTGCGGCCGGAGCGGTGCAGGTAGTCCTTGTGGTCGTTCGGCGGGTCCACGTGCACGACGAGGTCCACGTCGTCGACGTGGATGCCGCGCGCGGCGACGTCGGTGGCCACGAGCACGCGCGTCTCACCGGCGGCGAAGGCGTCGATGGCCTTCGAGCGCTGGCTCTGCCGCAGGTCGCCGTGGATGGCCTCGGCGGGGGCGCCCGCCTCGCGCAGCTGGTCGGCCAGGCGCTGGGCGCCCAGCTTCGTCCGCACGAAGAGGATGCTGCGGGCCGGGCGCATCGAGATCTCGGTGAGCACCGCCAGCTTGTCGTGCGGGCGCAGCGCGAAGACGCGGTGCTCCATGTTGGCGGCCGTCTCCGTCTCCTGCGGGACCGAGTGGAACGCCGGGTCCGTGAGGAAGTCCTTGACCAGCTGCTCGACACCGCGGTCGAGGGTCGCGGAGAAGAACATCCGCTGCCCGTTCGCACGGGTCTGCTCGAGGATCGCGCGCACCGCCGGCAGGAAGCCGAGGTCGGCCATGTGGTCGGCCTCGTCGAGGACGGCGACGCTCACCTCGGACAGCGAGCACGCCTGCCGCTCCACCAGGTCGGTGAGGCGCCCCGGCGTGGCGATGAGGATGTCGATGCCGCGCTGCAGCGCCGCGATCTGGCGGGCGTAGGGCACCCCGCCCACGACGCACGCCATGCGCAGGCCGAGGGAGTCCCCGAGCGGGCGCAGCGCGTCGGCGACCTGCATCGCCAGCTCGCGGGTCGGGACGAGGATGAGCCCGCGCGGGGCGTTGGCGTTGCGCACGCGGTCACCCGCGGCGAGGCGCGCGATCATCGGCAGGCCGAAGCCGAGGGTCTTGCCGGAGCCGGTCTTGGCGCGGCCGAGGATGTCGCGGCCGGCGATGCCGTCGACCAGCACGCGCGACTGGATCGCGAACGGCGCGGTCATGCCCCGGCGCTCCAGCGCGGCGACGAGCTCCTCGGGCAGGCCGAGCGCGGCGAACGTGGACTCCGGGACCTCGACGAGCTGGGCCGCGTCGAGGGCCTGCTCGATGGGCGAGGGCGCGAAGGAGCGGGGGCTGCGCGGCGGGCCGGAGCGGGAGCCGCGGTAGCCGTTGGAGCCGCCGTAGCTGCCGGAGGACGAGCCGCCGGAGGAACCACCGGAGCGGTAGCCGCTGCCGGAGCCGGCCGAGCGGTATCCGCCGGAGCGGGAGCCCGAGGGGCGGTCGGAGCGGAAGTCGGACGTGCGGGAGTCGCGGTAACCGCGGGACTCGGAGTTTCGTGCGTCGTACGAGGGCATGCGGGAAGGAACTCCACGTGGGATAGCAGGCCGCACGCGGTCGACCCCCGGCTGCAGGCACACCAGTGCGGCGCGCATCGTCGTCAGGGGATGAGACTCAAGCGACCTCGCGGGCGGCTCGCCCGCAGAGTGGACGGCGTCGACACCGTCACGATGAGCCTAACAGGCGGGCACCCCGCGCTGTTCCGGGGGCGCTCGGCCCACCCCGTCGGCCCTCCGCGGCGCACCCGGTCGGCCCCGCGCGGCCCGGAGGGCGGTGAGGGCGGTCGCGGAGACGACGTCCCCGACGACGGCCACCCCCACCGAGGCGCCGACGGGGTCGCCGGCCCGGGGCAGCCGCCCCGGGCCGGCGCCCGTCACGGGGTCACCGCAGCCAGCGGCGCAGGGACTTCGCGGAGGACCTGTCCCACACCTGGGCGAACTGCTGCTCGGCGCGCTCGCCGGAGGCCTCCTCCTGCGCGTGCAGGCGGCCGAGGGCGAAGGCGGCGGCCGGGGAGTCGGTGGTGGCGGCCAGGTCGCGGATGCGCTCGCGGGTGACGACGGAGTCCTGGTGCTCCCCCAGCACCTCCTGGACCTTGGTGACGGCCTTGGCGAAGGCGGTGGCCTCGGCGCCGAAGACGGAGGCGACGGACTCGGCGGCGTAGCGGGTCTGCTTAGCCGCCTTGCGGGCCTCGTGGAGCAGGAACTCCCGCTCCTCCTTCGAGGGGGCGGACTCGGCGCGCTCGACGAGCTTCGCCAGCGTCGCGTAGGTCTTGGCGACCCGGCCGGGGAGGATCTCGCGGGCCTTGCGCCGGGCGCGGCCGGTGAAGGGGGGCTCGGTGACGAGGGAGTGCAGGTCGACGAGGAGCTTGCGGTAGCGCTCCCCGTCGAGGGTCGCGACGACCTGGACGTGGGCCTCGGCGTAGGCCTTGGACAGGGGCGCGTCGATGCCCTGGCCGGCGGCGCCGAGCAGCAGGGCGGGGTCCTCGGCGGCGACGGCGCGCAGGAGGCGCTCGCGCATGACCTCGGCGTCGCGGGCGGCGCCCAGCTCGGCGGCGAGCCACTTCAGCTCGTCGCGCAGGGGCCGGGTGAGCTCGTCGGGCAGGAGCGGGCGGAACGTCCGCAGGGCGCTGCGCAGGCGGCGGGTGGCCACGCGCATCTTGTGGATGCTGTCGGGGGCGTCGAGGCGGACCTGGGGGTCCTGCACGGTGATCTGCTCGACCTGCTCGGCGAGGTGCGCCTGCACGACCGCGCCGGCGGTGGACTTGGGCGTGAGGGGCTTGCGGCGCTCGGGCGCGGGGGCGGGGCCGAGGACGCGGGCGAGCTTGGAGCCGGAGGCGGAGCGCTGCACGCCCGCTGCGCGCAGGGCGGCGTCCACGGCCTCCAGGAGGGCGGGCTCGCCGTCGACGAGCTCGACCTCCAGCTCGCGCCAGGACTGCGCGGCACCGGTGGCGGTCCCGGCGCCCTCCAGGGGAAGGACCCGGCGGGCCTCGACGCGGTCGTCGGCGACCTCGGCGACGACGCGGGCGTCGGCGTCGAGGAGCTTCTGCTCCCGGCGGCGGGTGGTGATGGTGGCGACGGGGACGAGCGGTGCGCCGAGGGTGCGCGACCACACCATGGCCTGCAGCGCGGCGGGCACGGTCCGGGCGACGCGCCCGAGCGGCAGCCGCACCTCCTGGCGCGCGCCGTCGGCGGCGGGCAGCTTCAGGTGCCAGCCGGCGTCGGAGCCGCCCTTGCGCCGGCGCAGGGTGATGCGGTGGGCGGCGAGGGTGTGCTCGGCGGTGTCGAAGTAGGTGGCCTCGAGGCGGTGCTCGGCCACGGCGCCGTCGAAGACCTGCCCGTCGAGCAGCGAGGACAGGTCGGGCAGCTCGGCGGTGTCGTCGAGGTCGTACTTCGCTTCGAGCTCTCGGTGCAGGGACGGCATCCCCCATAGTTACCAGCCCGGCCGGGGCTCCACGCGCGCATCCCCGGGGGCGGAGCCGGCTCGCCACTCCTTGACGCGGAGCCGCACGCCCCGTGACACTGGTAAGCGCTTACCGAGGCGTGGGCCCACCGCGCCGCCTGCAACGACGCTGGAGGCACCGTGACCACCGTCCCCGATCCCGCCGAGCCGCTGCGCGTCGTCGTCGTGGGAGCCGGCGCCATCGCCGAGGGCGGCCACCTGCCCGCCCTGCGCGACGCCGGTGACACCGAGGTCGTGGCGATCGTCGACGTCGACGCCGATCGCGCCCGGGGCCTGGCCGAGCGCTGGGGGGTGCCCGCCTCCGGCACCGACCTCGCCGCCGTCCTGCGCGAGCAGCGGCCCCACCTCGTCTGCGTCTGCACCCCGCCCGGCGCGCACCGCGACGCCGTCACCGCCGCGCTCGACGCCGGCGCCTGGGTCTGGTGCGAGAAGCCCCCGGCCCTCAGCCTCGCCGAGTACGACGAGATGGCCGCCCACGAGCGCGAGGGCGGCCCCTACGTCTCCTACGTCTTCCAGCAGCGCTCCGGTTCCGCCTCGCACGCGCTGCGCCGGCAGATCGCCCTCGGCGAGCTCGGCCGGCCGCTCGTGGCCGTCTGCCACACCCTCTGGTTCCGGGACGAGGAGTACTACGCCGTCCCCTGGCGCGGGCGCTGGGACACCGAGGGCGGCGGGCCCTCGATGGGCCACGGCATCCACCAGATGGACCTCATGCTCTGGCTGCTGGGCGACTGGAGCGAGGTGAGCGCCGCCACCGGCACCCTCGACCGCGACGTGGAGACCGAGGACGTCTCCATGGCCGTCGTCCGGTTCGAGTCCGGCGCGATGGCGTCGGTCGTCAACAGCGTCCTGTCGCCGCGGCAGGAGAGCTACCTGCGCTTCGACTTCTCCGACGCGACGGTGGAGGTCAGCCACCTCTACGGCCACGGCAACGACGACTGGACCTGGACCCCCGCCCCGCACGTCCCCGCCGGGAGGACGGCCGACTGGCGCCCCGCCGGCGACGAGCCGAGCTCCCACACCGCCGCGCTGCGCGACGTGCTGGACTCGCTGCGCAAGGGCGTGCGCCCGCCGGGCAGCGGCCACGACGGGCGGCGCAGCCTGGAGCTCGTCGCGGGCCTGTACCAGTCCGCGGCGCAGGGCCGGCCCGTCCGGCGCGCCGAACTGGTGGCGGGCAACCCGTTCTACGCGGCGATGCACGGGGGCCGGGCGTGAGCACCACCGCACCCTCCCCCGTGGACGTCGCCCTGCACCTCGACGACTCCACCCCCGGCCGCCTCGTCGTCCGGGCGGGATCGGTCGACCTGGCCACCTACGTCCACGACTGCGCCACCGACCCGGCCGTCGACCCCCTGGAGTCGCCCAAGCCGTACCTGCACCCGCTGCGCACCCTCACCGGGGCGCCCGTCTCCGGGTTCCGGCCCCACGACCACCGCTGGCACAAGGGCGTGCAGTTCACCGCCTCGGAGGTGTCGGGGCAGAACTTCTGGGGCGGGCCCACCTACGTGCACGGTCGCGGGTACGTGCAGCTCGGCAACGTCGGCACGATGCGGCACGACGGCTTCGCCCGGACCGACGCGGGCGAGGTGGCGGTGGGCACCACCGAGAACCTCACCTGGGTCACCTCCGCGGGCGAGGAGTGGGTGTCGGAGTCCCGCGAGCTGCGCTTCGGCGGCGTGGACCCCGTGCGGGGGCTGTGGGTGCTGGACGTGGCCACGGAACTGCGCAACGTCCGCGGGCGGGACCTGGAGTTCGGCAGCCCCACGACGCTCGGGCGGCCCGCCGCCGGGTACACGGGCCTGTTCTGGCGCGGGCCGCGCGCCTGGACGGGCGGCACGGTCCTCACCGCCGACACCGGCACCGACGCCGACACCGGGACCGAGCCGATGGGCTCCGCCTCCGCGTGGCTGGCGTACTCGGGACAGCACGACGAGGTGGACGGCGGCGGCACGCTGCTGTTCCTGGCGGGCACCTCCTCCGCGGACGTCCCCCTGCGCTGGTTCGTGCGCAGCGACCCGTTCCCCGCGGTGGCGCCGTCCTTCGCGTTCTCCGAGGAGGTGGTCCTGCCCGCGGGGGAGGTGCTGCGCCTGCGGCACCGGATCGTCGTCGGCGACCGCGCCTGGGACCGCGCCGAGACCGAGGCGGTGGCGGCGGAGCACGCGCTGTGACACCGAAACCGCCTGCGTGTCAACCGCTTGCGCGGGATCCCCATCTCGGGCGGTTCCCCGGGGCGGTCGGTCTGAGCGGCCTCGACGTGTACCCGTGGGAGGCGGCCGACGGCCTGCACGGCGGTTCCCCGCACCTGCACACCTGCTGCTCGGAGTGCTACGTCGTGGTCGGTGGCACCGGGGAACTGCACACCCTCACCGCCGAGGGCCCGCAGCGCGCCCCCCTGACCGCGGGGGACGTCGTGTGGTTCACCCCCGGCACGGTGCACCGGGCCGTGGACACCGGCGGGCTGCGGGTCGTCGTGGTGATGGAGAACGGCGGGCTGCCCGAGGCCGGGGACGCGGTGCTGACGTTCCCGCCGGAGCACCTGGCCGACGAGGAGAGCTACCGGCGGGCGGCGTCGATCCTCGGGCCGGACGGGCAGCCGTCGCCGGAGCGCGCCCGGGCCCGCCGCGACCTCGCCGTGGCCGGCTACACCGAGATCCTGCGGCGCACCGAGGCCGGGGACGCCTCGGCGCTGGCGGAGTTCCACGCCGCCGCGGCCCGGCTCGTCGCCCCGCGGCTGGCGGACTTCCGCAGCCGCTGGGAGGCCGGGGCCGCCGCGGCCGCGCGCCGCACGGGTGAGCTGCTCACGGCCCTGGCCGACGGGAACGCCTCCCACCTCGCCGGCGCGAGCGTGCGGCACCTGCCCCGGCCGGCGCCGACCCTGGGCATGTGCGGCACGCTCGCGGCCTACGACGGGCCGCGTCGTGCGCTGACGGAGACCGGCGGGCACTGACGGGGAACCGACGGGCGCCGACGGGGCTGGACGAACCGCGACGGGGCCGGACGAGCCGCGACGGGGGCGTGGGGGATGCTCGGGAGGTGACGACCTCGCCGACCCCCGCGACCGCAGCCCCCACCGCAGCCACGATCCGGATGCCGTCGAAGGACACGCGGCTGTGCATCTCCCTCGCCGCGCGGCCCAGCAACCTCGGCACCAGGTTCCACAACTTCCTCTACGCCGAACTCGGCCTGGACTTCCTCTACAAGGCGTTCACGACGAGCGACCTGACGGCGGCGGTCGCGGGGGTGCGGGCCCTGGGGATCCGCGGGTGCAGCGTCTCCATGCCCTTCAAGGAGGACTGCCTGGCGCTGGTGGACACCGTCGAGCGCTCCGCGGAGGTCATCCGCTCGGTCAACACGATCGTCAACGACGACGGCCACCTCACCGCCTCCAACACCGACTACGTGGCCGTGGCGCAACTCCTGCGGGAGCACGGGGTTGCGCAGGACTCCGACTTCGCGGTCTGCGGCAGCGGAGGGATGGCCAAGGCCGTCGTCGCGGCCCTGCGCGACGGCGGATTCGAACGGGGAACGGTGGTGGCGCGCAACGAGGCCACGGGCCGGGAACTGGCGGAGCGGTACGGCTACGCCTGGACCGCCTCCCTCGGAGCCGCGCGCCCGCGCCTCGTCGTCAACGCCACTCCGGTGGGGATGGCGGGCGGGGCGCACGACACAGCCGCGGCGGACGACCTGCCCGTGCCGGGCGAGGCCGTGGACGCGGCCGAGACGGTGTTCGAGGTGGTCGCGGTGCCGGCGGAGACGCCGCTGCTGCGCCGCGCCCGCGAGCGCGGCCTGCGGACCATCACGGGCGTGGAGGTGCAGGCCCTGCAGGCCGCCGCGCAGTTCGAGCGCTACACCGGGGTCCGGCCCACCACGGAGCAGGTGCGGCGGGCGTCGGAGTTCGCCCGGTCCTGACACCGGCCGCGGCGGCCGCGCCACCGCCCGCCCGGCGCACCGGACGGGCGGAGCCGGCCGTCAGACCGGGTGGTGCACGTCGATGCCCTCCAGCGGGTGGTCCCACGCCTCCAGGTCGAACGCGGACTTCCAGAACAGCAGCTCGTAGCGGGTGGCGATGGCGAACGCCCGCCGCATGGCGGCCCGCTCCTTCGGGGAGGCGTCGAGCGCGGCGGCGTCGACGAGGTCGCGGGCGGTGCGCACGGCCTCCTGGAACTCCTCCGCGTCGTAGGTGGCGACCCAGCGGGCGTAGGGGTGGTCGCGGTTCGCGGCGAGGACGTCCTTCGCGGTGCGGGCCAGGCGGCTGCCGACCTCGGCGTAGACCCAGTAGCAGGGCAGGATCGCCGCGGCCGCCACCGGGTACGGCTCCGTGGCCGCGGCGGCGATGAGGTAGGAGACGTAGGCCAGGCACGCCGGGGAGTGCTCCGGGGTCTCGCTCGTGGCCGGGGGCAGGCCGCCGCCGGTGAGGAGGTCCTCGTGCAGGGCGGCCTCCACGACGGTGGTGGTGCGCGCGGAGCCCGCCCAGAACGCGACCGCCTCCGTCTCGGGGGCGCGCACCGCGAGCATCGCCAGCGCCTTGCCGTACCCGGCGAGGTAGAGCGCGTCCTGCTCCAGGTACTGCCGGAACGCCTCCGGCGCGAGGCTGCCCTCGCCGAGCTGGGTGAGGAACTCCAGGTCGTCGATGGCCGCGCGCAGGTCCGCGGTGGCCTCCCAGAGCTCGTCGGTGAAACGCCCGCCCATGTCCGCTCCTCGCGTCGTCCGCTGCTGTGGCTGCTGCTGTGGGGTGGTGCCCGCGCTCACGCCGGCCACCACGGGTGGAAGTGGTGCACGGGCCCGTGCCCGCCGCCGACGTGCAGGTCGCGGCCGGCGAGGAGGGCGGCGTGCAGGTAGTCGCGCGCCTCCGCCACGAGGCCGTGCCAGTCGCCGCCCGCCGGCGCTCCCCGCACCGCCGCGAGCGCGGCGATCGCCGAGGACAGCGTGCAGCCGGTGCCGTGGGTGTGCGGGGTGTCGATGCGCTCGCGCTGCAGCAGCCGGGTGCCGCCGGCGTCGACGAGCACGTCGGTGCTGGTGGTGCCGCCGAAGTGACCGCCCTTGAGCAGCACCGCCTTCGCGCCGCGCCGGTGCAGCTCCTCGGCCTGGGCGACGGCGGCCTCGGCGTGCGGGGCGGTCGGCTCCCCCAGCAGCACCGCGGCCTCGGGGGCGTTGGGGGTGACGAGGTCGGCCAGGGGCAGCAGCTCGCGCGCGATGACCTCGACAGCGTCGTCGTCGAGGAGGCGGTCCCCGCTGGTGGCGACCATGACGGGGTCCAGCACGACCGGCCCGGCCTGCGCGCGCCGCAGCACCTCCGCGACCGTGCGGGCCAGCGGCGCGCTGCCGAGCATGCCGATCTTGACGGCGCGCACGTCGAGGTCGTCGAGGAGGACGTCGAGCTGCTGCCGCAGGAACTCCGGCGGCACCGGGTGCACCCCGAAGACCCCGCGCGTGCTCTGCGCGGTGAGGGCGGTGAGGACGGCGGTGCCGTACGCGCCGAGCGCGCTGAACGCCTTCAGGTCGGCCTGGATCCCGGCGCCGCCGCTGGGGTCGCTGCCCGCGATCGTCAGGGCGATGGAGGCGGTCACCGGGCGGTTCCGGCCGGAGCGTGCGCGAGCATCGGTGACATCCCTTCGTCAGCATGACCTGCTTCAGGTTCGACGGGTGTGATCTCAGCCCAGCACCGGCGGACCGGCCGGGGCACCCCGTGTCAGGGCGCGAACGCTAGCACCACGCTCGTCGCGGGCCGGTGGAACGGTTTCAGCGGGGCCGTCGCGGGCATCCAGGGAGCAGGGCACCGCCGGTGCCGGCGAACGGAGGGCGCTGTGAGTCTGAACATGTCCGGGCGGACCGCCACGACGACCCCCCGGCGGACCGCCGGGCAGTGGATGTCGCTGGCCGTGGGTGCCACCTTCCTGCTCGTGGGGGTGGCGGGGTTCTTCGTCACCGGGTTCTCCGACTGGACCCGCCACGACCCGGACCAGCAGCTCCTCGGGTTCGCCGTGAACCCGCTGCACAACGTCCTGCACGTGCTCGTCGGCGTCCTGGGCCTGGTCGCGTGGGCTCGCCGGGGCCTGGCCCGGTGGTTCGGGGTGCTGCTGTTCGTGGGCTACGGCGCGCTGATGTTCCACGGCATCGCCACCCGCGACGACCCCGCGGCGGACGTCCTCAACCTCAACCAGGCGGACGACGTGCTGCACGGCGTCACGGCGGCGCTGGGTCTGATCATCGCGCTGGTGCCGACGAAGACCCCGGTGCGCCCCTCCACCGCGCAGCTGGACTGAGCCGGCCGGATGCCGGGCCCGGTGTGACAGCCCGCCTGGGGGCAGACCGGAACACGCCGCTCCGCGCCGGGCGACGCACCGGGGCCGTGGCCCGGCCCGCAGGCCGGCTGTCGGGCCGGGACGCCCGCCGACGGTGAGTGGTCACCGGCGGAGGCTCAGCGCGGCGGCACGGCCACCTGCATCGCCTGCAGGTCGGCGCCCACCCGCAGGCCCTGCTGGGTGACCGTGACGGTCCGGGGGCGCACCTCCGGCGGCAGTCCGCGCAGCTCGACCGGCACCCCGTCGAGGGGCGACTCGATGCCGAAGCGGTCCGCCACGCGGCGCAGGGCGTCCAGGTCGAGCTCCCGGCCGGGCACCGACGCCGCCGTGGGGGTGAGCACGAGGGTCGAGCCGTCCAGCTCCACGGCGAGGACGACGGAGAGGCTCTGCTCGCGGCCGAGGACGGTGAACTCGCCGGTGACCTCCACCTCGGAACCCGCCTGGGAGATGGCGACCTTCCGCCAGTCGCGCTCCACCCGTTCCTCCAGCGAGGAGTACGGCACGAGGGCGCGCGCGCTGCCGCCGGCGGCGCTGATGGCGCCGCCGCGCCCGAGCAGGACGTCGCGCTCCACCTGCACGTCCTCGAGGCGGACGCTGACGTCCCGGCCGGTGATGCCCTCCCGCTCCGCCTCGGCGGCGGTGACGGTGATGAAGTCGAACGATCCGCGGGCCGCCTGCCACAGGAAGGAGCCACCGGGGAAGACGACCTCGGGGGCGCTCGGGAGCCCGGCTTCGCGCTGCACCTCGGCGGCCACCGCCTCGGCAGCGCGGGTGCGGGCGATCCGGTCCGCGACCACCGCCCCGACCACGAGGACTGCGAGCAGCACGAGCCCGACGGTCCACCCGATGCGCCCTCGACGTCCCACGCGATCTCCCTCCGACGGCCCCATGCTCGCCCAGGAACCCCGGGAGCGCCCCCGGGCGCCTGCGCAGCACGGCCCGGCGCTTCGTTCGCCCGGGGCGCAAGCATCACCACCCGTTCGGACCTGCCTACGCTGGGTGTCCATCTCCGGGGGATGAGAGCCTTCTCATGTCGTTCTCACGGAGGTCTCCGGCTCGATGGGGAGCTAGAGGACATGAGGAACTCGATGAAGCTGAGCCTGGTGGGTGCCGCGGCGGTCGCGCTGACCGCGGCGGGTGTGGGTGCGACGTGGGGTGATCCCCCGGACGTCGACCTCGGTGGCCCGGTGGTCATGAGCGGCGTCTCGACGACCCCGTCGACCACCGAGGTGGCGCCGCCGGACGAGGGCCCGGAGGAGGTGCCCGCGAGCCCGCCGGAGGAGCTCGAGGGCGCGGCGCCGGAGCCGACCCCGACGGAGAGCCCGACGGAGAGCCCCGCGGAAAGCCCCGCGCCCACGGACCCGCCGACGACGGCGGATCCGGACGGGACGTCGGGCGAGGCCCCCGACGAGACGACCGACGAGACCACCGACGGCCCGCCCGAGGGCAGGCCCGTCGGCCCGCCGGCCCACGTGCCGGTCGGCCCGCCCGAGGGCAGGCCCGCGCACGGCCACGGCCACGGCCACGGCCACGGCCACGGAGAGGGCGACGCCCGGCACGGCGGGAAGCACGAGGCGCGCCAGCAGGCCGGGCAGCAGTCCCGGCAGGACGCCGAGCCGCAGGCCCGCGCCGAGGAGCCGCGGACGGGCTCCGGCGCTCCGGCGGCACGCCGCGACGACCGGGGGCAGCACCGCCCGGACCGCGGCGAGGCAGCACGCGGGGATCGCCCCGGCGACGCGACCGAGAGCCGTGGGGGCGGCTCCGGCAACGGCTCCGCGGGCAAGGGCGGAGGTCCCCGGGAGCGATGACCGTCGAGCCCCTGCGCAGGCGGGCGCACGTGGTGGGGGCGGCACCGGCCGCCCCACCACCACCTGCTCCCGCCCGACCGCTCGGGGGCGCGCCGTGGGGGCGGCTGCGCGACGTGGCGGCGGGCGGGCGCGAGGTGGCGCGGCGCGCGCGGCGCGGGGTCCGGACGGTGCGCGTCAAGGTGCTGCTGGCGGTCGTCCTGACGGCGGCGGCGGGCACGGCGATGGAGGGGACCGTGTCACACGTCGTCCAGGTCGACGCCGCCGAGCGGAGGATGGACGCCTCCCTGCACCAGGAGGTGGAACAGCTGCGGACGCTGGCCCGCACCGGCGTGGACCCGGCCACCGGGGCCGGGTTCACGTCGGTGGACCAGCTGCTGCGGGCGACGGTGAGCGGGCACGTCGCCGAGGAGGGCGAGACGCGCCTGGCGGTGCTCGACGGGGTGCCCGCCTACCGCCCCGCCGGTCCCCGGCCGGTGGAGCTCGAGGAGGAGCCCGCCGTGATGCGGGTCGCGCGCTCCCTGCGCGCCGACTCCCCCGCCGCGCTGCGCACCGTGCCCAGCTCGGCGGGGGACCTGCGCCTGGCCGCGGTCCCGGTGACGCTGCCGGGGTCGTCGCAGCTGGGGGTGCTGGTCGTCACCCAGAGCGTCGACGTGCAGCTGCGCGGTGTCCGCGAGGGCTCCCGCACGTTCGCCACCGTCGCCCTCGGGGTGCTGCTGCTCGTCGCCCTCGTCGGCTGGGGCGTGACCGGGCACCTGCTGCGCCCGCTGCAGCGGCTGCGGGCGACGACGCAGGCCGTGGGGGCCGACGCCCTGACGGGCCGGACCGCGGCGCGCAGCCCCGTGCGGGGCGACGACGACGTCGCGGACCTCGCACGCAGCTTCAACGGGATGCTCGACCGCCTGGAGGAGGCCTTCACCACCCAGCGGCAGTTCCTGCAGGACGCCGGCCACGAGCTGCGCACGCCCCTGACGATCATCCGGGGGCACCTGGAGGTGATGGATCCCGCCGCCGCGGACGACGTCCGCGAGACCCGGGACCTGGTGCTGGACGAGGTGGAGCGCGTCAGCCGCCTCGTGGACGACCTGTCCGTGCTGGCCTCCGCGCGCCGGCCGGACTTCCTCGCGCCGCGCACGGTCGACGCGGGGCGGCTGCTGGAGGAGACGTTCGAGAAGGCGCTCGCCCTGGGGCGGCGGCGCTGGCTGGTCGACGCCCGGCCGGAGGTCCTGCTGCGGGCGGACCCGCAGCGGCTGGCGCAGGCGCTGCTGCAGCTGGCGTCCAACGCGGTGAGCTTCACCGACCCGGGTGACGTGGTGGCCCTGGGCGGCGCGGTGCGGGGCGGCGCGCTGGAGCTGTGGGTGCGCGACTGCGGCCCCGGGGTGGCGCCGGAGGACGCCGGGCGGATCTTCGAGCGGTTCGGCCGCTCCCGCGCCGGGCGCGCGGGTGAGGGTTCCGGGCTCGGCCTGGCGATCGTGTCCTCCATCGCCGAGGCGCACGGCGGCCGGGTGCGGCTGAGCAGCCGCCCGGGTGCGGGCGCCACCTTCACCCTCGTCCTCCCCCTGGACCCGGGCGTCGACGCCCCCGTCGGCGGGGAGGCGCGGTGACCAGCGTGCTCATCGCGGAGGACGAGGCGCGCATCGCCTCCTTCCTCGAGAAGGGGCTGCGGGCCAGCGGGTTCGCGACGACCGTCGCACCCACGGGCCGGCGCGCGCTGGACCTGCTGGCGGGGGGCGACTTCGACGTCGTCATCCTGGACCTGGGCCTGCCGGAGGTGGACGGGTTCACGGTGCTGCGCAGGCTGCGGCAGTCCCGCAACGACGTGCCCGTCGTCGTCCTCACCGCCCGCCACGAGGTGGCGGACGCGGTGGGGGCGCTGGAGGGCGGGGCCGACGACTACGTGACGAAGCCGTTCCGCTTCGAGGAGCTCCTGGCCCGGCTGCGGTTGCGGCTGCGCGAGCGCCGCGCCCCCGAGGCCACGGTGCTCAGCGCGGGCGACCTGCACCTGGACCTGCGGACCCGCTCGGCGAGCGTCGCGGGGCGGGACGTGGACCTGTCGGCGCGGGAGTTCGCCCTCGCCGAGACGTTCCTGCGCCATCCCGGGCAGGTCCTGACCCGGGAGCAGCTGCTGAGCGCCGTGTGGGGCTACGACTTCGACCCCGGCTCGAACGTGGTGGACGTCTACGTCCGCTACCTGCGCCGCAAGCTGGGTGCGGAACGGGTGGAGACGGTGCGCGGGATGGGCTACCGGCTGCGCCCCGGCTGAGCACCCCGGGTGAGCGTCCCGGCTGACGTGCGGCCACCGTGCCGGCCGGGGGTGGGACGGTGGTGCCGTGCGCGCCAGCCGGCTGCTGACCATGACGATGCTGCTGCAGACCCGGCAGCGGATGACGGCGCGCGAGCTCGCGGAGCACCTGGAGGTCTCCGAGCGCACGGTGCAGCGCGACGTCGAGGCGCTGCAGGCTGCGGGGATCCCGGTGGTCTCGACGCGGGGCGTCGCGGGCGGCTACCGCCTCGCACCGGGGTACCGCACGAGGCTGAGCGGGCTGTCCCCGCGGGAGGCGGAGGCGGTGGCGTTCCTCGGGCTGGCCGGCCCGGCCGGGGAGCTGGGGCTGGCCGACGTGCTGGGCGGCGCGCGGCTGAAGGTGCTGGCGGGGCTGACGGCGGAGGGGCGGGAACGGGCCGAGCGGGTCTCGGGGCGGTTCCTGCTGGACACCGACCGGTGGTTCGGCAGCCCGGAGCCGACGCCGGCGCTGGGGACGCTGGCGGAGGCGCTGTGGGAGGACCGCCGGGTGCGGGTGCGCCACCACCGCCGTGGGGAGGTCGTGGAGCGGGTGCTGGATCCGCTGGGCCTGGTCCTGAAGTCGGAGTGGTACCTGCTGGCGCTGCGCGACGGCCAGCAGCGCACCTACCGGGTGTCACGGCTGGAGGCGGTGGAGGTGCTGGCGGAGCGGGTGCGGCGCCCGGCGGGCTTCGACCTGGAGGGGGCGTGGCGGGCGCACCGCGCGGAGCTGGAGCGGCGGCGGGTGCGGGTCCGGGTGCGGGTGCGGGCCGATCCGGAGCTGCTGCCGTCGCTGCGGCGGGTGAGCGCGGCCGCGGCGCAGGCGGAGGTGCCGGTGCTGGCGGAGGACCTGCCCCGCGACGGGGACGGCCGGGTGGTGGTGGAGGTCGGCTTCGACGGGGAGCGGTGGGCGGTGATGGCTCTGCTGGGCCTCGGCGCGGGGGTGGAGGTGCTGGACCCGCCGCACCTGCGGGGGCAGCTGGCCGCGGAGGTCGCCGCCCTCGCCGCCCTGTACGCGGGGTCCGGCGAAGTCGTCGCGAATCACGACAGGATCTGACGGGAAGGGCTCCTAGCGTGGGCCGCACCGGCCGCCCGGCCGGCGAACCCACCGACGTTGGAGGAGCCATGACCCAGACCCAGGGCGCTCAGGACCTGTCCGTCAGCACCTCGCAGGCGCCGGACCCGCGCCCGCTCGCCGTGCTCGCCGTCGAGACCCTCGTGCGGGTGGTGCGGCAGGTCCCGGACCCCGCGTGGGACCGCAGCACCGCCCCGCACGTGACGACGATGGACCCGTCCCGGGACCGGACGCTTCGGGAGATCCTGAGCTACCACGCCTACGACGACGCGTGGATCCCGGACATGCTCGCTGGGCGCACGATGGCGGAGGCCGGGGAGGACGTCCACGGCGCCGACCCCTTCGACCGCGACCGGCTGGGCGAGGACCCGGCCGGACGCTTCGCGGAGATCGCCGCCACCGGCGTCGCCGCGATCCGCGACCTCGACGACCTCACCCGCACCGTGCACTGCTCCTTCGGGGACTTCTCCGCCGGGGACTACCTGTGGCAGGTCGTCACGTTCCGAGCGCTGCGGGCCGTGGAGATCGCCCGGCTGGTCGGCGCCGACGACCGGCTCCCGGCGGAGCTGGTGGCGGGGATGCTCGCCTACTTCGAGGTGCACGCGGAGCAGTGGCGGCAGTGGGGCGTCTTCGGCCCGGCGGTCGAGGCCCCGGCCGACGCGGACCCGCAGGAACGGCTGCTGGCGCTGACGGGGCGCGCACCCCGCTGAGGCGTCCCGTCCGGACTCGCTGGCCGCGCCTCCCGTCCGGCCTCCGCTGGCCGCGCCTCCCGTCCGGCCCCCGCTGGGCGGGGACGTTCGGCACGCGACACACAGGCGTGTCGCGGCCGGACGTCCCCGCCCCGGCCCGGTCCCGCTCCCGTGGGGCCCCGGGGCGGGAACGCATCGGCAGCCCCGTAGGTTGTCCCCACCATGACGACCAAGGCCCTGACACTGGAGACGCACGACGAGACCGTGCGCGACGGCATCGTGCTCATCGACTTCTGGGCTTCGTGGTGCGGGCCCTGCCGGCAGTTCGCGCCCGTCTTCGAGCAGGCGTCGGAGACCCACCCGGACATCACGTTCGCCAAGGTGGACACCGAGGACCAGCAGGAGCTCGCGGCGCGCTACAGCATCACGTCGATCCCGACGCTGGTCGCCTACCGCGACGGCATCCCCGTCTTCGGCCAGCCCGGCGCCCTCCCCGCCCCGGCGCTGGAGGAGCTCATCACCGCGGTCCGCAGCCTCGACATGGAGCAGGTCCGCGCCCAGTACATCCAGGCGCAGCAGCAGGCCGCGGTGCAGCGCGCGGCCGCCCAGCAGCCGATGCGCGCCCCCGGCGTGCGCGCGGGGACGGACCCGGCGGTCTTCTGACCCCCGGGCGCCCCACCCCTGCCCGGCTGCGCGCCGGTCAGCGGGCCCCGGTCTCGCGGAGCCGCTCCGCGAGACCGGTCAGCCCGTCGGCGACGACGTCGGCGTGGCGCATGTGCGCCGGGTAGGGCGCGCCGTTCCGGTCGATCCAGGCGGTGGACATGCCCGCCCGCTCCGCCCCGTCGATGTCCCAGGGGTGCACGGCCACGAGCATGCACTCGGCGGGCGTGACCCCGCAGGTGGCGGCGGCGTACTCGTAGGCGCGCAGCGTCGGCTTCCACGTGCCCGCGCTCTCCACGGACAGCAGGTGCTCGAACTCGTCCCGCAGGCCGGCGCGCTCCAGCAGCCCCTCCGTGATGGACGTGCTGCCGTTGGTCAGGGTCACCAGCCGCAGCCCCTGGGCGCGCAGGGCGCGGACGCCCTCGGGCACGTCGGGGTGGACGCTCAGCTGCTGGAAGCCGGACATCACGTGCTCCACGGCCTCGTCGACGCCGACGCCGAGGTCCACGCCGTGCAGCACGCCGCGCAGGACCGACTCCCCGATGACGGCGAACGGCACAGCCGTGCCGGCGGCCGCCAGCGCGAAGCCGTCGCGCAGCAGCGAGGCGAACCAGGTGGTGGCGAGGTGGCCCGGAGCTCCGACGTCGGCGAAGCGACCGGCCATCGGGGCCATGTCCGACAGTGTCTCGTTGACGTCGAAGACCAGCACGCTGGGGCGGGGCACGTCAGCATCCATGCCGCTGCAGTGCCCACCCGCGCCGCCGCCATGCGGATCAGCTCGCCCCGGGCCCGCCGCCCCGTGCTCACGGGCTCGGCGCGAGGCGGGACGGGCGGTGCCGTGAGAACGTGAGCCTCAGCGCTGAAGGTTCGCCGCCCGGCTGCCGATGACGGAGAACGTGACAGCTCTGGTGGAGGCCTCCGTGAAGTACCGCCTGGTGACCCGAAGTGACTTCGACGGGCTGGTGTGCGCCGTGCTGCTGCGGCACCTCGACCTGATCGACGAGATCACCTTCGTCCACCCCAAGGACGTCCAGGACGGCGTGGTGGAGGTCAGCGACCGCGACATCCTCACCAACCTCCCCTACGCCCCCGCCGCGCACCTGGTCTTCGACCACCACCACTCCGAGACCCTGCGCACCGGCGGCGAGAAGACCAACCACGTCATCGACGCCGACGCCCCCTCGGCCGCGCGCGTCGTCTACGACTACTACGGGGGCGCGGCGCGCTTCCCGAAGGTGTCCGAGGAGCTCATGCGGGCCGTCGACCAGGGCGACTCCGCGGCGTACTCGGAGGAGGAGATCCTCAACCCCGAGGGCTGGACCCTCATGAACTTCCTCATGGACAGCCGCACCGGCCTCGGCCGCTTCCGCGACTTCCGGATCTCCAACTACCAGCTGATGATGCAGCTCATCGACGCCTGCATCGAGCACGACGACGTGACGGGCATCCTCGCCCTGCCCGACGTCGCCGAGCGCGTCGAGCTGTACAACGCCCAGTCCGAGCAGTTCGTGGAGCAGCTCAAGCGGGTCACCACCCTGCACGGCGACGTCGTCGTCGTCGACCTGCGCGACGAGGAGACCATCCACGCCGGCAACCGGTTCATGGTCTACGCCCTCTACCCGCAGGCCCGCGTCTCCGTGCACGTCATCTGGGGCCGCGCCAAGCAGAACACCGTCTTCGCCATCGGGAAGTCGATCATCGACCGCAGCTCCCCCGTCGACATCGGCTCCGTGTGCCTGCGCTACGGCGGCGGCGGCCACCTCGCCGCCGGCACCTGCCAGGTCTCCCACGAGATCTCCGAGCAGGTCATGGGCGAGATCATCGAGTCGGTCCGCACCCCCCGCTGACCCCACCCGCAGCGCCGGCACCTCCCGAGGAGGTGCCGGCGCTGTGGTGTTGGTGGGGGGCTGTGGGCGGCGGGCCGTCGGCGGCTTGCTGTCGGCGCTCAGGCGGGGGCGGCGGGCCGTGGCGGCGGGAGGCCGCGGCGGTAGGCTCCCCGCGGGACGGCGGGAACCACCTCCGGCGCCCCGGGCCTCTAGCTCAACTGGCAGAGCAGCGGACTTTTAATCCGCGGGTTGTGGGTTCGAGTCCCACGGGGCCTACCGGCTTGACCCTCCCCCGCCCCGGATCGCCAGCAACGCGCAGTCGTCGTCCGGGTGCGCGCCGACGAGCGCCACCACGAGCTCGTCCAGCAGCTCGTCGAGCCCCTTCCCCGCGAGGCGGCTGAGGACGTCCCGCAGTTCCTCGATGCCGTCGGTGAGGCTGCGCCCGCGGCGTTCGACGAGCCCGTCGGTGTAGAGCAGCACGGTGGCGCCGGCGGGCAGGTCGAGGTCGTGGTCGCTGCGGGTGCTGCCGGTGAGCAGCCCGATGAGCAGTTCGGGTTCGGTCTCGAGCAGTTCGGTGCTGCCGTCGGGGCGCAGCAGGAGCGGCGGCGGGTGCCCAGCGTTGGTCCAGCGCAGCCGGAACCCGCTGCCGGGGCCGGCCTCGGCAGCAGCGGGGGGCTCGGCAGCAGCAAGGGGCTCGGCCCGCAGGACGACGAGCGTCACGAGGACGTCGAGGTCGAGGCTGACCATGGCCCGTTCGAGGCGGTGCACGAGGTCGCCGGGCCCCTCGTCGCGGTCGACGGCGAAGGCGCGGAGGAGGCCGCGGACCTGGCCCATCGCGGCGGCGGCCGCCATGTCGTGACCGGCGACGTCGCCGATGACGCAGGCGGCGCTGCCGTCGGGCAGGCGGACGACGTCGTACCAGTCGCCGCCGACCTCCTCGCCGTAGGCGGCGGGGACGTAGCGGGCGCTGAGCTCCAGCCCGTCCACGACGGGCAGGTGCGTGAGGAGGGAGCGCTGCAGCGTCTCGGCGGAGGAGCGGCGCTGCTCGATCATCTGGATGCGGGCAACGGCCTGGGCGATGAATCCGCCGAGGGCCTGCATCACGTCGTGCTCGAGGCGGCCGAGGGGGCGCGGCTCGCGCCAGGCGACGTCGAGGACACCGACGACGCTGCCGGCGGTCACGAGCGGCACGTGGGCGGTGGTCTCCAGCCCCGCCGCGACCAGTTCGTCGCGGGAGGTGGGGTGGGCGTGGACGGCGTCGGCGAGGCGGGCGAAGACGACGGGGCGCCGGGTGCGGACGGCGTCGGCCACCGGGGAGGGCACCGCGAGGGGGACCTGCCGGCCGGGGCGGGGCGGGTCCTCGGGCAGCCCGTCGGGGTCGAGGTACTGGAGGTGGTCGCCGTCGGGTTCGCTGAGGCCGACGGCGGCGTGGTCGGCGTCGAGGGCCGCGCGTGCGACCTCGGGCACCTGCTCGGCCAGCGCGCCGAGGGTCTCGGTGCGGGAGAGCACGTCCGAGAGCCGCAGCAGCGCCGCCACCGAACGCGGCTGCAGGCCGGACCGCAGGTCCGACGCCAGTTCCTCGACGTCCTCCTGCAGGCGGTCTGCGCTGCCCTGCTGCTCCACGCTCACGGGAGGGCGGTCTTCCGGGCCGCGCGGGGTGCGGCGCGGTCCGCGGTCAGGTCGCGCACCGGCCGCTACACCAGCCCGTTGAGCCCGACGATCGCCTCGGTGAGCATCTGGTCGTGCTGCTGCTCGCTGAGGGAGCCCTCGACGAGGCGGTGGTCGAGGATGCGGCGCACGAGCTCGGTGGCGTCGTCCCGCGCGACGGTCAGGCCGCGCTCGCCCACGGGCGGGTAGACGGCGAGGGCGCGCCCGTCACCGTGGCCGGCGCCCGCCAGCCCGGGCCCGCCCTCGGTGCCGGCGGTCAGCCGGTGGACGTCGGCGGGGTCCATGGCCAGGACCATCCGGGCGATGCGGTCGAGGTCGTAGACGTCGGGCTGCTCGTCGGACATGTCCACAATCCTGGCACCGCGGGCAGCCCGGCGCCTGGGGGGGAGGCGCAGCCCGCCCCGCGCGGTCCCGCGGGCCCCGCCCCGCGCGCGGTTCGGGAATGTCGAACCCGGTCCCTTGCCCGTCCCGCGACCCCCTCCTACGGTCCGTTGCTCCAGGACACGTCGAGGTGCCCTGCGGCGGGACATCCGCCGACGGAGGACGGACAGGAGCCACCCATGCCCCCGGCCCACCCCAGCCCCGCACGCCGCCCCGCCCTCGCGCCGGGCCGCGCGCTGCGCGGAGCCACCGCCCTCGCCTGCGCGGCGCTGCTCGCCGCGAGCGTTCCCGCCCAGGCCGCGCCGGGAGCGGCGGGAGCAGGTGGCGGCGCGCAGGACCCCGCCGCCGCGAACCCGGCGGCCGTCCCCGCGCTCCCGGAGGTGACCGGCCCGCTGCCGGTGACGGCCACGTCGCACCCCTTCGGCGGTGCGCTGCACCAGCGCATCCCGCAGGACCTGCGCCGCTCCGGCTACGTCGAGGAGGAGTTCCTCGTCAGCGGCCGTGCCAACGTCTACGACTGGCCGCAGCCGGGGCCCGCCGTGGTCCGCACCGAGGACGCGCCCTACACGACCCGCATCCTCGTGCGCCGCCCCGCGGACCGCGCCGACTTCAGCGGCAACGTGGTCGTGGAGGTGCTCAACCCCTCCAACCTCTTCGACCTCAACATCGGCTGGGCGCTGAGCGGCCCGCAGATGATGCGCGACGGCGACGTGTGGGTCGGCATCACCGGCAAGCCCGTCGCCATCGAGGCGCTGAAGACCTTCGACCCCGAGCGCTACGGCTCCCTGTCCTTCGCGAACCCCCTGCCGCTGGACGACCCGCGCAACTGCACCGACCTGCAGACCCTCATCCGCGGCGACAGCAAGCGCACCACGGAGAACGGCCTCGTCTGGGACGTCAACAGCCAGGTCGCGGCATGGCTGCGCAGCGACGCGCCGTCCAACCCGCTGCGCTACGGAACCCCCGCGGGCGGGCGGTCCCCCGTCGAGAAGCTCTACGCGTTCGGCTACTCCCAGACGGGCGGCTTCCTCTACACCTACGTCAACGCCATCGCGCCGCTCGACGTGCGCCGCTACGGCCGGCACCTGTTCGACGGCTACGTCATCGGGGTGGCCGGCGGCGCCTTCGCGGGGGCGTCGTCCATCAACCAGTGCTCCCCGCGCCCGGCCGCGGACGACCCGCGCAACCAGATCCGCGACGCGGGCGTGCCGGTCATCCACGTCATGTCCCAGTCGGACTTCCTGCTGGGCATCGCCTCCCGCCGCGAGGACGGGAACTCGCCGCGCGACCCGTTCCGCCACTACGAGGTGCCCGGCATGGGGCACGCCACCCCGGAGGAGCTGCACTACTCCGCGGCGCCGGAGGACATCGTGAAGGCGGGGCGCACCATCCCGGCGATGAGCTGCGCCGACGGCCCCCGCAGCCGCTTCCCGTCCTCGCTGGTGTTCGACGCCGCGCTGCGCAACCTGGACCGGTGGTCGCGCGACCGGGTGGCGCCCCCGCGCGGCACCGTCATCGACGTGCGCGACGCCGAGCCGGTCGCCGACGAGTTCGGCAACCTCGTCGGCGGCTACCGCACCCCCTACGTCGACGTGCCGACCAGCACCTGGCACGGCCGTTCCGCGGGCGGGGGGTTCTGCTTCATCGCCGGGCACGAGGACCCGTTCGACGAGGAGCGGCTGCGGGCGCTGTACCCGAGCCACGACGCCTACGTCGACGCGGTGCGCCGCGACACCCGCCGGCTCGTGGCCCGGCGCTACCTCACCGCGGAGGACGGCCGGGCCGTGGTCGAGCAGGCGGAGGCCTCCGGGGTTCCGGGCTCCCCCGTCTACCACCCCCTGACCCCCTGAGGCGCCGCGAGCACGGGGGCACCGCCGCCCGCGACGCCTCAGCGGGCGGCGGTCCCCCGGCGCAGCGTCGCCGCGATGCAGGCCCCCACCGCGCCGGGCACGGCGATGTAGGAGACGAGCAGCGCGGTGCCCAGCACGGTCGGCTCCAGCCAGCCGTTCACCAGGAGGGCGGCGGCCGTGACGGCGTAGACGACGTTGATGACGAGCAGCGTGGACAGCCGCCCGGTGCGGGCGGTGCGGCCGCGCCCGGTCTGCAGCGCCCGCACCGCGTACGGCAGCAGCCCCACCGAGGCGGCGAGGTGCAGCTCGGGCGGCAGGCCCGTCCACTGCGCCTGCAGGTGCCCGGTGAGCAGGCCGCCGAGGCCGAGGACGGTGGCGAGCGCGCCGTCGCCGAGCAGCGCCCAGCGGACGCGCTGGTCGAGGGCGACGACGGGCTCCGCCGCCGGCGGCGACAGCACGGGGGACGTGGTGTGCGTGCTCATGGCTCCTCCTGGGGTGGTGTGGGGAGCGCCAGGCTGGCAGCGGCGGAGCTCGTGAGTCGATGACCTCGCAGGTCATGGCCGCCGTGTGCGGCTGCCCGTACCGTGGACGGATGCGCGTGGACCGCAGCGACGGGCCCGCGGCCCCGCCCACCCTCCCGGCGCCGCGGCCGGCCGCGGCCGAGCGCCCGCCCGGCGTGGGGGACCTGCTGCGCGAGTGGCGGCGGCGGCGCGGCCTGAGCCAGCTCGCCCTGTCCGAGCGCACGGGCATCTCCACCCGGCACCTTTCCTACGTGGAGAACGGCCGCGCGGGCGCGAGCCGGGACCTGGTGCGCCGCCTCGCCGACGGCCTGGACCTGCCGGACGCGGCGCACGACGCCCTCCTCGTCGCCGCCGGGTTCGTGGTGCACCCCGACCCGGGCCCCGCCCCGGACCGGCGGGAACTGCAGGCCGTCGTGGACGCCCACCTGCCGGTGCCCGCCCTGGTGTTCGACGAGGACTGGAACCTCGTCGCGGCCAACGCCCCCGTGCGGGAACTGCTCGAAGGGCTTCCCGAGCGCCTGCGCCGGGAACCCGTGAACATGCTGCGGCTCACCCTGGACCCCGACGGCCTCGCCCCGTCGATCGAGGACCTGCCGCGGGTACGGGCGGCGCTGCTGGCCCGCGTGGACGCGCAGTTGCGGCAGCGCGCGCGGCCGGTGCTCGCCGCGGTGCGGGCGGAGGTGGGCGCGACCGGGGTGGACGCGCCGCCGGCGAGCGCGCCCGAGCCCGCGGCCGGGCCGGGCGGGGTGCTCATCCCCCTCGTCCTGCAGACCCCGCGAGGCGTCGTCCGGCTGGTGAGCACCACCACGCTGCTGGCCCTGCCCTCGGGCGCGGGCGGCCCCGTGCTGGCGCTGGAGACGTTCAGCCCCGCCGACGCCGCCAGCGCCGCACTGCTGGCGGAGCCGGGCTGACCCGTCGCCGCACCACGCTCTCGCCCCCCACCCGCCCGTCGGCGGGGACGTTGCGCCGACGACACGCCGGTGTCATCCGGCCGAACGTCCCCGCACCCCGCCCCGACCAACCCGCCGGGCCGGGCCGCCGCGCATCACCAGGGCAGGTAGTACGTGAGCAGGTCGGCCGACAGTGGCGGGAAGAGCGCGTCGAACAGTTCCGCGTCCGGGCCGGGGTAGACGTCGGGGCGCCGGCGCGCCAGTCCGTGCATGCCCAGCGGCCCGAGCAGCAGGGCGGGCAACTGGTCCGGCGCGACCCCCGCACCGCCCGCCGCGCCCGGCGACTGCAGGCGCCCACCCGCCCGGACCGGGCCGAGGCCACCGGGTTCCACCGCCATCCGGTAGGAGGCGCGGAACGTGGAGAGCAGGACGTCACCGGTGCGGTCCAGTCCCGCCGCCACCAGGCGCCGGTGCAGCACCGGGCGCAGGGCGTCCAGCACCGGCGCGGGATCCGCGATGCGGGCGTAGTACTGCTCCGCCAGGTCGTCCGGCGCGGCCAGCAGGTGCTCCCACGCGGTGCCGGTGGCGGTGCCGGGGCGGTGGACCGCGGTGAGGGCCTCGCCGGGGAACTGCGCGGCGAGCGCCCGCAGCAGGTCCTCCGCCGCCGCCCGGTCCAGGGCGGCGGGCTCCGCGACGAGCACGCCGTCGTCGGGGTCGCCGGTGCGCGCGGAGGCGACGACGGCCCCGTCGCGCTCCAGCACCCACGTCGTGCTGGTGTCGTGGGCCAGCAGCCAGCGCCGGCGGGGCGCGGAGTGCGGGACGGCGACGTCGAAACCCGCCTGGGCCGACTCCTGCAGGCTCGCCAGCGCGGGCACGTCCCGCTCCCCCGCCCTGCGCAGCAGCGGTTCCGCCGCGGCGGGCGGCGGCTCCCGGAACTCCCGGGCCCGCGGGACGTCCACGGCGTACTCGTAGCCGAAGAGGCGGTAGAAGTACGGGATCCCGATCATGACCTGGAGCAGGTGCCCGCGCTCGGCGGAGCGCTCGTGCAGCCAGCCCATCAGGGACCGCACCAGCCCGCGGCCCTCGTGGGACTCCGCCGTGGCGACGAGCTCGATCTGACCGGCGGGCAGGTGCACGTCGGCCACCCGGACCGTCTCGTCGAGCAGCAGGCCCGTGCAGATGACGCGGTCCCCGTCGGTGACGACGGCGCAGCTCCCCCAGCCGGCGGCGGGGTCCTCCACGACGAGCCGGTGGTCCGTCGCGTCGCCCGGCTCGCCGCGGGCCTCGAGCAGGGCGCCGACCTGCTCCAGGTCAGCCGGCCGCCCCGCGCGCAGCTCGAGGCCGCCGCCGAGGTGCACGACCGGGGTGCTCGTCGTCGAGGCGGTCACGGGGCCACGCTCGCGCAACGGCAGGGGCGCCGTCCACCGGTTTCCCGGCGGGCGGCGCCCCTGGTCGTGCAGCGGATCGAGCGGTCAGGAGGCGGCGCCGTCCTGCACCAGCTCGTTGCGGCCGCGGCCGCCCAGCAGGTCGTCCGCGCCCGGACCGCCGGTCAGCACGTCGTCGCCGTTGCCGCCGAGCAGCTTGTCCGCGCCGAACCCGCCCAGCAGCACGTCGTCGCCGTTGCCGCCGAGGATGCGGTCGTCGCCCGCACCGCCGCAGAGCACGTCGTCGTCGTTGCCGCCGTCCAGCACGTCGTCGCCACCGAGGCCCATGACCACGTCACGGCCGTTGGTGCCCGTCAGCCGGTCGTCACCAGCGGTGCCGCGCAGGGTCGGGACGAGGCCGGCGCAGCGCTCGTCGAGGTCCACGCCGAAGATCAGCGGGTCGTGGTCGCTGGCGCGGTAGGGGTCCGCCGCGAACAGCGCCGGGTCACCGGAGTACTGGTACGCGACGGACTCCGCCGAGTTGATGTTCCAGTGCGCCGCGTCGGTGACCTTCGCGGTCAGCTCCGCCGTGGCCAGGGCGTGGTCGAGCGAACCCGACAGCCCGTCGAAGACGTAGCTGTGGTGCCCGGGGTCGAACCGCTCCCCCAGGTCGGTCAGGCCGGCCTCGCGCAGCACCTCCATCGGGTCCTCGCGGGTGTAGGCGTTGAAGTCGCCCATCGCCACGACGTCGGGGTCGACCGCGCGCAGCCGCTCGACGAAGCCGGCCAGGGAGCGGGCCTGCCGGACCCGGTCGCCGTTCCAGGCGGCCTGCCCGTCGCGCTGGTCGGCGTTGTCGCCGGTCCCGTTGCCGCCCTTGGACTTGAAGTGGTTCGCGATGACGGTGAACGCGTCGCCGTCCTTGGTGAAGGTCTGCGCGATCGGCTCGCGGGCGTTCGACCACACCTCCTCGTCGACGAGCGCCACGGGGGCGCCGACCGGCTCCACCACGTCGCGGCGGTAGATGATCGCGTTGCGGATCACGTCGCGCCGCACGCCCTCGGCCAGCAGCTCCGCCGGCATCGGCGAGTACGCCCACACCTCGGCCCCCTCGGCGGCGTTGAGGCGTGCCACCAGGTCGGCGAGCGCCTGGTCCGGGCTGCCGTCGCCGTAGCCGGTGGAGGCGGTGTCCTCCACCTCCATCAGGGTCACGACGTCCGCCCCGAGGCCCCGGATCGCCGGGATCGTCTTGGCGACCTGCTCCTGGAACTCCTCCTCCGTGTCGGCTCCGCGGCCGACGCCGCCGCGGGTGAGGAAGTAGTTCAGGACGTTGAAGGCGCCGATGCGCACGTCGCCACCGACGGCCTCCGGAGCCTGCGGCCGGGTGTTCTGCGGCGCGAACACCCCCTCGGCGGTGCCGTCCGCCGGCTGCAGCCGCCACGCGCCGAAGCCGAAGCCCAGGACCACCGGCTCGGTGAAGGTCAGCACGTCACCGACGCGCACCGGCGTCTGCGGGGACAGGTAGGGCCGGTCCGTGATGCCCGTGCGGCTGCTGCTCGCGTCGTCCAGGACGATGCGGCGCAGCGCGTTGGCGGCCGCGACCGCCTGCGCCTCGGGGCCGGGGCGCGCCACGTCGGTGGGCTGCACCAGCACGCCGCCCTCGGAGAGCAGCAGCTCACCGAAGCGGGTCAGGCCGTACACCTCGCTGACGGTGAGCGGGTCGGCGCTGCGCACGAGCATGCCCTCCAGCCGCTCGCGGTCGGCGGCGTCGGCGGGCAGGTCCAGCACGGCGGCCGCGGGCAGCTCCGCGCCCTGCGCGCAGACGGCGAGGGCGTTCCCGGCGACCTGCGTCTGCCCGAACGCCTCGCTCACCCCGCCGCCGACCGCGACGACGTCCCCGAGGGTCACGTCGACGGTGGCGCCGGCCGGGACGGAGACGAAGACCGCGTCGGACGTGGCGGGGTCGCCGTCACCGTCGGCGTCCTGCAGGTGGAAGCCGCCGAGGCCGGGCAGGTCCGCGACGACCACGCCGCGCAGGCTGACGTCGCGCCCCGCCAGCGGGCTGCGGTCACCGCTGCCCTGGACCTGGCCCACCTCGTGGGAGGGGGTGGCGGCACAGTCGGCCGTCGCCCCCGTGTCGCCGCCGCTGCCGCCGGCCCCCGGGTTCGGGTCGCCCGCGGTGAAGTCGGTGGCGTTGTCGTCGGTGTCCGCACCGGCGCGGGAGACGCTGGCGGTGTTGGACGCGCCCTTCGCGGGGCCGCTGCCCTCGAACCCGTCGGCGTCGGCGCCGTAGCCGACCAGGTCGCGCAGGGCGGGGTCCGCGCAGGCGGCGCCGCCGCAGGGCTGCGAGCCCGCGACGAGCGCCACCTTGCCCCCGGTGCCACCCATGGCGACCGTCCCCGTGGCGTCGGGGGTGGGCAGGGGCGTGGTGCCGCCGCTGCCCCGCCCCTGCTGCACGAGGTAGCGCGCGCCCGGGGCGATGGTCCCCGACAGCTGTGTGCGCTGCCAGCTGGTGCCGGTCGCCGAGGCGTACTGCACCGTCCAGCCGCTGACGTCCACGGCCGTGCTGCCGCGGTTCTCGAGCTCGACGAAGTCGTGGGTGTAGGTGGCGCCGCGGTTGCCGCCACCGCCGTAGACCTCGGAGATCACCACGTCCGGGGAGGCGGCGGCGGCGGGAGTGGCGGCGAGGGCCGCCGCGGCCACCGCGGACACGACGGCCGCGGAGGTGAGGCGGGCGGCGCCCCGCGAGGAGGGAGAAGGGGACATGGTGATCTGGATCCTCTGAACGTTCGGTCGGTTGCGGCGGACGGTACGTGCATCCCCGCCGCGCGTCCATCCCCCCTGCACCGCACGACCGGAACACGAGCATCCGGGAACGGGGAGGTGAGCACTGGATGACGGGGACGCTCCGCCCGGCCCCCGGGCTCAGGGGCCGGGCTCCGCTGCCGATGGACGGGCCGACGCCGGGGCCCTTCCCACCCCGCGGAGGAGGGACGATGCAGGACGATGAACGCAGGCGGGTCGCCGCGCTGCGCGAGTACCGCATCCTCGACGCCCCCGCCGACGCCGAGGTCGAGGCCGTCGTCCGGCTCGCCGCCGCGATCGCCGGGGTGCCCACCGCGACGCTGAACCTCCTGGACGACCGCCGGCAGCACCAGCACAGCACCGTGGGGTTCGAGGCCGCCGACTGCGCCCGCGAGGACTCCATGTGCCACGTGCGGTTCGCGGAGAAGAGCTTCGTGCACCTGCCCGACGCCACCCTGGAGCCCGAGTACGCCGACGGCCCCTTCGTCAGCGGGGAGCTGGGCAGCATCCGCTTCTACGCCGCCGCCCCGCTCATCACCCCCGCAGGCCACTCCCTGGGCACCCTCTGCGTCTTCGACGGCGCCCCCCGCTCCCTCGACGAGGAGCAGATCGCGCGGCTGGAGGACCTCGCCGGCATCGTCGTCGGCCTCTTCGAGCGCCGCCGCGAGGCCCGCCGCAGCGAGGCCCTGGCCGCCGAGTCGCAGGAGCAGCACCTCCTCTTCGAGCTCACCATGCGGGAGCTGGAGCTGCGGCAGGAGTTCACCGACGCCGTCCTCGACACCATCGACGTCGGCGTGGTCGCCTCCGACGCCCGCGGCCGGCTCACCATGTCCAACCGCGCCGCCCGCGACCTGCACGGCCTCGACGCCGACGACTCCGTCGAGCCGTCCGAGCACGCCGAGCGCTACTCGCTCTTCGACGCCGACGGCATCACCCTCCTCAAGCCGGAGCAGGTGCCCCTGCACCGCGCCCTGCACGAGGGCCGGGTCGACGCCGTGGAGATGGTCGTCGCGCCCCCGGGGCGGCGCCCCGCGACGGTGCTGGCGTCCGGGCGGGCCCTGCACCGCCACGACGGCAGCCTCCTCGGCGCCGTCGCCGTGCTCAGCGACGTGACCGCCGCCCGCGCCCACCAGGCGGCGATCGAGGCGACCTCCGCGCAGCTCACCCGGCGCACCGCCGAGCTGGAGCGCTCCAACCGGGACCTGGAGCAGTTCGCGGCCATCACCAGCCACGACCTGGCCTCCCCGCTCACGGTCGTCGGCGGCTACGTGGAGATGGTCCGCGACATCTACGCCGGCTCCCTCGACGAGCAGGCCCTCGACTGGCTCACCACCGCCCACAACGGCGTGCACCGCATGAAGGGCCTCATCGGGGCGCTGCTGACCTACGCGCGCGCCGGCGGAGCCGTCTGCGAGCGGGAGGTCACCGACTCCCGCGAGGTCTTCGACCAGGCCGTCGTCGACCTGCGCACCTCCGTCAAGGATGCGGCCGCGCGGGTCACCGCACCCGCCGCGCTGCCCGTGCTCTTCTGCGACCCGACGCTGCTGCGCCAGCTCCTGCAGAACCTCATCGGCAACTCGATCAAGTACCGGCACCCGGAGCGCCCCTGCCGGGTCGTCGTCACGGCCGCCGCCACCGACGACGGCTGGGAGTTCGCCGTGGCCGACAACGGCCGCGGCATCCCCGCCGAGCGCCGCGAGGACGTCTTCGGGATGTTCTCGATGGTGCGGCCCGGCGAGCGCACCGGGCACGGCATCGGCCTGGCCACCTGCCAGCGCATCGTGGAGCGCCACGGCGGTCGCATCTGGGTGGACCCCGCCCCGGCGACGGGCACGGTGGTGCGCTTCACCCTCCCCCAGCGCACCCAGCCGAGGGACTGAGGGCGCCCGCGGCACCGCCGGAGACGAGTCGGCGCGCGGGAGTCGGTACCGTGCAGGGCATGGACGATCGTGCTGCCGTCGCCGCCGCCCCGACCACCCACGGCCCCAGCCCGCTGCGCACCGCGGCCCGGCTGGTGGGCGCCGTCTTCCTGATCGTCGGGGTGCTCGGCTTCGTCCCGGGGATCACCGTGGGCCACGAGCACCTGCGCTTCGCCGGGGTCGAGTCGGAGGCGTTCCTCCTCGGGCTCTTCCAGGTCTCGGTGCTGCACAACAGCCTGCACCTGCTCTACGGGATCGCCGGCTTCATCTTCGCGTCGACGGCCAGCGCGGCGCACAAGTACCTGATCCTCGGCGGCATGGGCTACCTGATCCTCGCGATCATCGGCATGTCGTGGAACTTCAACAGGGACCCCAACTTCATCCCGGTCAACGGCTGGGACGACGCGCTGCACACCGTCCTCGGCATCGGGATGATCGGCCTCGGCTACCTCGCCTACCGCAAGCACCGCTCGGTGTACGGCCCCTTCTGATCCCCTCCCTCACGTCCGACGGGGGCGGTGCCGCGACCGGCACCGCCCCCGTCTGCGTCCCGGCCCCTCCCGCGCGGGCCGGCCGGCCGGCCGGGATCAGCGGACCGCCCCGCCGGTGCCCACCTCGCCGGGGACCTCAGCGGGGACCGCAGTCCCCGGCAGGGCCGCACCGCGCATCTCCGGCAGCAGGACGGTGGCGAGGGCCCCGAGCGCGAAGGCCGCCCCCAGCACCGCGAAGACGAGCAGCGTGCCCCCGAGGGCCAGCAGCGGCGGCACCGACAGCGGCGCGAGGATCGACGCGATCCGCCCGAAGCCCGCGGCGGCACCGGCACCCGAGGCCCGCACGTGCGTCGGGTACACCTCCGGCGTCGCGGCGTACAGCGCCCCCCAGGCGCCCAGGTTCGCGAAGGACAGCAGCATGCCGGTCGCCACGATGCCCGTGGCGGTCTCCGCGGAGCCGAAGAGGACCGCCGCCACCGCCGAGCCCAGCAGGAACGTGGCCAGCGTGGGCCGCCGGCCCCAGCGCTCCACGAGGACCGCCGCGACGGCGTAGCCGGGCAGCTGCGCCAGCGTGATGAGGAGGGTGTACTCGAAGGACTTCACCAGGTCGAAGCCCTGCGCCACCAGCAGCGTCGGGATCCAGATGAACGCACCGTAGTAGGCGAAGTTGATGCAGAACCAGACCGCCCACAGTCCGGCCGTGCGGCGGCGCATCGCCGGGGCGAAGATCCCCGACCGCCCCGGCGCGGCGGGGCTGGTGGCGGGGCTGGTGGTGGCCGGCTGGACGGGGACGTCCTCGGGGCGGAAGCCCACGGAGTCCTCGAAGGCGCGCACCGTCGCCTCGGCCTCCTCCAGCCGTCCCTTCGCCTGCAGGAACCGCACCGACTCCGGCAGTCCGCGGCGCACCACGACGGCGTAGACGGCGGGAACCGCACCCAGGGCGAACGCCCACCGCCACCCGTCGGGACCGGAGGCCACGACGAAGTAGCCGATCAGCGCCGCGAGCATCCAGCCCACCGCCCAGAACGCCTCCAGGATCACGACGACCCGGCCGCGGATCCGGGCGGGGGCGAACTCGCTCACCAGCGTCGAGGCCACCGGCAGCTCCGCCCCCAGGCCCAGGCCGATGACGAAGCGGAACACCAGCAGGGCCGTCACGGACCACGACAGCGCCGCCGCCCCGGTCGCCAGCCCGTACACCAGCAGCGTCAGCGCGAACACCTGACGGCGGCCCAGCCGGTCGGCGAGCAGCCCGCCGAGGCTCGCGCCGATCGCCATGCCGACGAAGCCGATCGACCCGATCCAGCCCAGCTGCCCCGCCGAGAGCTGCCACTGCGTCGCCAGCGCCGCCATCACGAAGGAGATGAGGCCGACGTCCATGGCGTCCAGCGCCCAGCCCACACCCGAGCCCAGCAGGAGCCGGCGGTGGCGGGACGTGAAGGGCAGGCGGTCGAGGCGCTCGTCGAGCGTGGGGGCGGCTGGCACGGGTGAGACCGTAACCGCCGCCCCGGCATCCGCCAGTCCGCGCGGATCCGCCGGTCCGGGCGGACCGCCTGGCTCAGATGGTGGCGACGGAGCCCGCGTCCACCCGGTAGTTGCTGCCGTTGACGAAGGCGGCCCGCTCCGAGCAGAGGAACGCCACGACCGCCGCGACCTCCTCCGCCCGTCCCCGGCGGCCCACCTCGATGCCGGGGCGCTCCTGCTCGAGGAACCCCGCGACGGCCTCGTCGAAACCGACTCCCTGCTCCTCGGCGCGCTTGCGCATCATCACGTCCGTCATCGGGGTGGCGATGAAGGCGGGCGAGACGGCGTTCACGAGCACGCCCTCGGCGGCGTAGGTCTTCGACAGCCCCTTCGCCAGGCTCAGCAGCGCCGCCTTCGCCGCGCAGTAGGGCAGCTCGTCGGGGTAGGGCTGCACGGCGTCCTCCGAGGCCATCAGCACGATGCGCCCCCAGCCGGAGCGGCGCATGCCGCCGACGAAGGCCCGCACCACCCGCACGGCGCTGAGGAAGTCGGTGTCCAGGGTGCTGCGCCAGCCCTCCTCGTCGATCTCGTGGAAGGCACCGGTCGCGCCGGTGGTGCCGGCGCTGTGGACGAGGATGTCCGGCTCGCCGAGGCGGGAGGTGACCTCCGCGTGCAGCCGCTCCACGTCAGCGGGCACCGTGAGGTCGGCGGCGACGGTGACGACCTCACCGGGCAGGCCGGACGCGGCCGCCTCCAGGGCGCCGGCGTCGACGTCGGTGAGGGCGACGCGCACGCCCTCCTGGGCCAGGAGGTGGGCGCTGGCCAGCCCGATGCCGGAGTCCGCGCCCGTGACCAGCGCCGTGCGCCCAGCGATGCCGAGGTCCACCTGTCGTCCTCCTCCTGCCGTCGGGCCGGCGCGGGGGCCCGCACCGGCGCCGGCCACGCTAGGCCCGCCGGCCCCCGCCCGCAGCCCGCCGTCAGCGGCGGGTGCGGCGCCACACGGCCCGCGGGGTGACGTGCATGGCGGCGGCCACCAGCCGCAGCACGCCCGGCACCCACACCACGTCGCGCCCGCGCCGCAGGCCCTCCAGGACGGCGTCGGCCACCACGCCGGGGGTGGTGGCGAAGGGGGCGGGGCTCATGCCCTCGGTCATGCGGCCGACGACGAACCCGGGCCGCACGAGCAGCAGGTGCACGCCGCTGCCCGCCAGGGCGTCCGCCAGGCCGCTGGCGAAGCCGTCCAGACCGGCCTTCGCGGAGCCGTAGACGTAGTTCGCCCGCCGCACCCGGGCACCGGCGATGGAGGAGAACACGACGATCCGTCCGCTCCCCTGCGCCCGCAGCAGCCGCGCCAGGTGGGTGAGGACGCTGACGTGGGCGACGTAGTCGGTGTGGACCACCGCGACGGCGTGGGCGGCGTCGGACTCGGCGCGCTGCTGGTCGCCGAGGATGCCGAAGGAGACGACGACCGTGCCGAGCGGGCCGTGCTCGGCGAACACCGAGTCCAGGAACCGCTCGTGCCGGGCGAGGTCGTCGGCGTCGAACTCCAGCGCCACGACGCGCTCGGCGCCGGCGGCGCGCAGCTCCGCCTCCTGCCGGCCGAGGTCGGCGCCGGGGCGGGCGGCGAGCAGCACGGTGCGGGCGCCGGCGCGAACCAGCCGCAGGGCCACCTCGTGGCCGATCTCGCTGCGGCCGCCGAGGACGAGGACGGGGCGGGGGTCTGCGCTCACGCGGGTCATCCTGCCGTCAGGGCACCGGCACACCTCGCCGGGCACGGAGCAGGCGCACCGCCGCCGCACCAGCGGAGATCAGCAGGGCCAGGTGGACGGGGCCCGAGGGGATGAGCACCCCCGGCCACCAGAGGGGGGAGAGCGGGTTCTCCGCCGGCGGAACCCCGGAGGCGCCGGTGAGGTAGTGGGCGGCCAGCACGGCGTGCACCACCGCCGCCGCACAGGCGAACCGCCGCAGCGCCCGCGAGCCGCCCAGCCCAGCGGCCCCCACAGCCGCCGCGAGCATCACGGCGACCCCTACGACGAGGCCCGCGCCGCCGACGAGGTGGTCATCGCGGTCCGCGGTGTCACCGAAGAAGTGGATGTTGACGAGGGCCCAGGCATGGACCACGGGGCCGAGCGCGGCCACCACGGTCACGATCCACCACGGCACTGCGACGGCGCGGGGCAGCGAGAACGCTCGGCCCTCCTCCGGCACCTGCCGGCCGACGGCGGCCCGGGTCCGTCGGCGCAGCAGCACCGCCACACCGGTCAGGGCGCTCCACGCGAGCGCCGCGACGGCGAGGGATTCCGGCAGGTCGCCCCAGTCCAGGAAGTCGCCGTCCTCCACGGGAGTGCGCGCCCCCTGCCGGACGGCGGCCGCCGCGGCACCCACCAGCGCCGCGACACCGACCAGCGCCGCCCGACGCGGCGCGCGCCAGCCGGATCCACCGTCGAAGAGCACCGCGGCGCACCCGAGGACGACGGCCGAGTGCAGGAGGCGCTCCACCGTCCCGATCCAGAGGGAGCGGGTGTCGGGGAGTCCGACCTCGGCCCACAGCAGTGCGTGCGAGGCGGCGATCGAGACGAGCAGCGCTGCCACGACGATCCAGCCCAGGCACGTCCAGCCGGCAGCCGGCACCCGCCCGCGGCCGGACAGCCCTCGCTCGCTCACCTCCCCAGGGTGGACGCCGCGCACGGGGCGCGACGGTGACAGGGGTCCGGCCCACCCTCCCGGCGCAACGCGGTTCGCCCCGGTGGGC
Organism: Kineococcus xinjiangensis; assembly: GCF_002934625.1. Lineage (GTDB taxonomy): Bacteria > Actinomycetota > Actinomycetes > Actinomycetales > Kineococcaceae > Kineococcus_A > Kineococcus_A xinjiangensis. Next base: position 67,950 of record NZ_PTJD01000017.1, read on the forward strand.
GCGGCAGGTGCCGCGCCCACCGGGGCGAAGGGCCGGGGCGACGGTCACGCCCGGCCGGTTCCCTGCTGCGACAGGCTCAGAGGAAGTTGACGTCCTGCGCGAGGAGGAGCTCCCCGGAGTAGTTGACGGTGTTCGTGGCCCGGCGCATGTACGCCTGCCACGAGTCGGAGCCGGACTCGCGGCCGCCGCCGGTCTCCTTCTCGCCGCCGAAGGCGCCACCGATCTCCGCGCCGGAGGTGCCGATGTTGACGTTGACGATGCCGCAGTCGGAGCCGTCGGCGGCGATGAAGCGCTCCGCCTCGCGCTGGTCGGCGGTGAAGATACCCGACGAGAGTCCCTGCGGGACACCGTTGTGCAGCTCGATCGCCTCGTCGAGGGTGTCGTAGGTGAGGACGTAGAGGATCGGCGCGAAGGTCTCCTCCCGCACCACGTCGGTCTGCGCGGGCATCCGCACGATGGCGGGCTCCACGTAGTAGCCGTCCTCGGCGCCCTCGACGTCGCGGCGGCCACCGCCGACGAGGACCTCACCGCCGGCCTCGCGGGCGCGCTCCAGCGCCTCGGTGAAGCGCTGGTGGGAGCCGGCGTCGACGAGCGGACCGACGAGCGTGCCCTGCTCCAGGGGGCTGCCGATGGGCAGGCGGCCGTAGGCGGCGACGAGGCGCTCCAGCAGGGGCTCCACCACCGAGGAGTGCACGATCAGGCGGCGCAGCGTGGTGCAGCGCTGCCCGGCGGTCCCCGCGGCGGAGAACACGATCGCGCGGGTCGCCAGCTCCAGGTCGGCGGAGGCGGTGACGACGGCGGCGTTGTTGCCGCCCAGCTCCAGCAGGCTGCGGCCGAAGCGGGCCGCCACCCGGGGGCCGACCTCGCGGCCCATGCGGGTGGAGCCGGTGGCGCTGACGAGCGGGACCCGCGGGGAGTCCACCAGCGCCTCGCCGACCTCGCGCCCGCCCAGCAGCAGACCGTGCAGACCCGCGGGCGCGCCGGTCTCGGCGATCGCGCGGTCCAGCAGGGCGGAGCAGGCCAGCGCGGTCAGCGGGGTCTTCTCCGACGGCTTCCACACCACGGAGTCGCCGCAGACGAGGGCGATCGCGGAGTTCCACGACCACACCGCCACGGGGAAGTTGAAGGCGGAGATGACGCCGACGACGCCGAGCGGGTGCCAGGTCTCCATGAGGCGGTGGCCCGGGCGCTCCGACGGCATCGTCTTGCCGTAGAGCTGGCGGGAGATGCCGACGGCGTAGTCGCAGACGTCGATCATCTCCTGGACCTCGCCGAGGGCCTCGGAGCGGATCTTGCCCGCCTCGAGGGTGACGAGGTCGGCGAGGACCTCCTTGTGCTCGCTGAGGAGCTGGCCCAGGCGCTTGACGAGGCCGCCGCGCACCGGGGCGGGCGTCGTGCGCCAGGTGGTGAACGCCTCGTGCGCGGCGTCGACGACGCCCTCGACGTCGTCCGCGCCCACGGCGGGCACGCGCAGCAGCTCGGCCCCGGTGAGGCAGGTGACGGCGCTCAGGCTCGCGGCGCCGTCGGCGACCCGCAGGGCCTCCTCGGCGACGCCGCAGGCCCGCAGCGCGCGCAGCGCGGTCTCGCGCAGCGCCTCCTGGCCGGGCACGGGCGCCGCCGCGGTGGTCGGGCGATCGCTCGTGGTGGTCATGCGTCCTCCAGCTGACGGTGCGGTCGGGTGTCCAGGTCGGCGGGGGCCGGGGTCGAGGGGTCGAGCGCCACGGCGCCCAGGTGGGCGGCGTCCAGGCCGAAGTGGGCGGCCACGGCTGCCAGGGAGCGCTCCCGCTGCTCTGCGCACAGGGCGATGGGGTCGGCCACCGGACGCGCGAGCACCCCGGAGATCCACGCCGCGTCGCGGTCGCTGCCGGTGAGGGTGGCGTCCTTGGAGCCCTCGTCGGTGAGGTTCGACTGGAAGATGCCCGCGGCGGAGCGCGGCAGGAAGTCCTCGTAGACGACCGGGTTGCGCTCGACCAGGCCGGCGTCGACCAGGGCGTGGACGTCCGCGCCGCCCAGGTCGCGCCCCGCGGCCCGCGCGCCCTCGACCACGGCGTAGGTGAAGGCCCCCAGCCCGCGACGGTCCAGGTCGGCCTCCGTGCGGGGCAGGCGCTCCGCCCAGACCTGCGCCGCCACGTCCACGCGGGTGCGCGAGGGTTCCTCCGCGAGCCGGCGGTCCACCTCGGCGACGGCGTCGTCGTAGACCGCGCGACCCGCGGCGGTGAGGGCGATGCCGCGTGCCTCGACCTCGCCGAAGCGCACGCGCAGCGCGCCGGTGGTGACGCTGCCGTCGGGCTCGCGGAACCGGCGCGGCTCCGACAGGGCGCGGAAGGACGTCTGCCGCAGCAGGACGTCCGGCCCGTCCCAGCGCGGCGGGCCCTGGATCTCGTCGATCATCTCGATGCCGCGCGCCTCCATCCGCCGGTAGAGCTCGTCGATGTCGAGCACCCGCGGGGTGAGGTGGTTGATGTGCGTGGAGGAGACGCCGCCGATGTCGGCCGCCACCCCGGAGACCTTCGCCAGCTCCTCGTACCAGGCGCGGTCCACCGGCTCCGGGGACAGCTCGAACGCGGCCGTCGCCAGCGCCAGGAACTCCTCGGCGTCCTCGGCGGAGAGGGCCCCGTCCGCCTCGGCGCGGGCGGCCAGTTCCAGCAGCCGCGGCGGGAAGAGCGTCCGCCGGGCCAGGAACTCCTCCAGCCGCGCCTGCAGGTCGGCGTCGAAGAAGCGCCGGTCGTCGGTGACGAGGACGGAGGTGAAGACCCGGAAGGGGTTGCGGGCCAGCTCCTCCGCATCGATCGGGCGGAACGCCGTGGAGACGACGGGGACGGAGCTGGAGGAGGCGTCGCGCAGGTCGTAGAAGCCGACGGGGTGCATCCCGAACCCGGCGAACACCTGCCCGACCTGGAACAGCTCCTCGGGGGTGCCCACCCGGATCGCGCCGTGGCGCTCGGCGGTGACGCGCTCGGGGCTGCCGAGTCGTTCCGCGGCGCTGCCCTCGCGGGCCAGGACGTCGGTGTTCACCCCCCGCGACACCTCGACGAGCGTGGTGTAGGCCGGGACCTCCCTGCCGTACATCGTGGACAGCGACCGCGCGAACGCGGCCCGGAGCTCCCACTGGGCGACGCTGCTCACCGTGATCTCCTCCTCGTCGTCTCTGTCGTCGTCTCGGTCGTCCCCGTCGTCGTCCGCGTCGCTCAGGCGTCGAGCGCCGTGAGGACGCGCTCCACGGCGGCGACGCCCGCGTCGAGCTGCTCGACCTCGATGGTGAGGGCGGGGCGGAAGCGCACGCTGCGGGTGCCGCAGCCGAGCATGAGGATGCGCTCGTCGGTGCGCAGCCGCTCGACGACCGCGTCGCGCAGCGCGGTGTCGCGCAGGGTGAAGGCGCACATCAGGCCGCGGCCGCGCACGTCGGCGACGCCGTCGTGGCGGGCGGCGAGCTCGGTCAGCTTCCCGCGCAGGTGCTCCCCGAGGGTCGCGGCGCGCTCGACGAGCCGCTCGGACTCGATGACCTCGAGGATGCGGCGCGAGCGCACCATGTCGGTGAGGTTGCCGCCCCAGGTGGAGTTGATGCGGGAGCTGACGGCGAAGACGTTGTCCGGCACCTCGTCGACGCGGCCGCCGGCCATCACGCCGCAGACCTGGGTCTTCTTGCCGAAGGAGACGACGTCCGGGGTGATGTCGAGCTGCTGGAACGCCCAGGCGGTGCCGGTCATGCCGCAGCCGGTCTGCACCTCGTCGACGACGAACAGGGCGTCGAACTCGTGGCACAGCTCCTGCAGGGCGCGCAGGAAGGCGGGGCGGAAGTGGTGGTCGCCGCCCTCGCCCTGGATGGGCTCGACGATGGCGCAGGCGATGTCGTGGGGGTTGGCCTCGAAGGCGGCGCGGGCCGCGGCCAGGGCGGCGCGCTCGCGCTCCTCGACGTCCACGCCGGAGGCGATGTACGGGGAGGGGATGCGCGGCCAGGCGAACTTCGGGAAGCGCGCGACCTTGTTCGGGTCGGTGTTGGTCAGCGACATGGTGTAGCCGCTGCGGCCGTGGAAGGCGTGCTCGAGGTGGAGCACCTGGGTGCCGAGGGCCGGGTCGATGCCGTGGGCCTCGTTCCAGCGGCTCTTCCAGTCGAAGGCGACCTTGAGGGCGTTCTCGACGGCGAGCGCGCCGCCCTCGACGAAGAACAGGTGGGGCAGGCGGGGGTCGCCGAGGACGCGGGCGAAGGTGTCGACGAACCGGGCCATCTCGACGGTGTAGACGTCGGAGTTGCTCGGCTTGTTCAGCGCCGCGCGCAGCAGCTCGGCCTTGAAGTCCTCGTCCTCGGTGAGCGCGGGGTGGTTCATCCCGAGCGCGGAGGAGGCGAAGAAGGTGAAGAGGTCGAGGTAGCTGCGGCCGTCACGGGCGTCCACGAGGGTGGCGCCGCGGGAGGCGTCGAGGTCGAGGACGAACTCGAACCCGTCGGCGAGGAGGTGGCGGCCGATGACGTCGTGCACCTCGGTGGCGGCGAGGGCCGCGCTGCGGGGCGTCACCACGTCGGCGGGGTGCTCGGCGATCTGCGTCATGCCCGCAGCGTAGGGGGAGGACTTCCGGTGTTTCAAGCGAAGGGCCGGAACATCTACGGCGATGTCACTCCACTGCCGGGATACGGTCGGCGTAGGCGACGCTGCGCCGCTCGAAGGCGGTGCTCAGGACGACGGTCGTGCGGGTCCGGACGTTGGCCGTGGCGCGGATCGCGGCCAGCAGCTCCTCCAGCGCCCGCGGCGAGGCCACCCGCACCAGCAGCAGGTAGCTCTCGTCCCCCGCCACGGAGTAGCAGGCCTCGATCGCCGGCAGGGACATCAGCCGCTCCGGGGCGTCGTCGGGCTGCGCCGGGTCCAGCGGCGTGATCGCGACGAACGCCGCCAGCGGCAGCCCCAGCGCCTCGGGGTCCACGTCGGCGGAGTAGGCCCGGATCACCCCCTTCGCCTCCAGGCGGCGCACCCGCGCCTGCACGGCCGAGACCGACAGGCCCGCCGCAGCGGCGAGCGTGGTCAGGGTGGCGCGCCCGTCCTCCGCGAGGAGATGCACCAGGAGGCGGTCGATGCCGTCGTCGAGGACCTCAGTCACGAGCGTCAAGCTAGCGGTCCGGAGCCCCGCGGAGCGGAAGATTTCCGGTTTCGCGGCGGGCCGACGCCGCATTGTGATCTCCGGTGGGGGCCCCGGGTCGGCGCCCCCACCGGAGGCGGCGTCAGCCCCGGCTGGAGAAGGCCGCGTCGAAGGCCGCGGCCGGCGGCTGGATCAGCTCGCCGAGTCGGCGCACGAAGGCCAGCGCGTCGGGCGCACCCCGCAGCCGGTCCACGCCCGCGTCCTCCCACTCCACGCTCGTCGGCCCCGCGTAGCCGATGACGTTGAGCTGGCGGAAGATCGCCTCCCACGGCACGTCGCCGTGCCCGACGGAGACGAAGTCCCAGCCGCGGCGGGTGTCCGCCCACGGCAGGTGCGAGCCGAGCCGGCCCGCGCGGCCGTCGAGCTGCTTCTTCGAGTCCTTGCAGTGCACGTGGTAGATGCGCTCGGCGAAGTCCCGCAGGAACCCGACCGGGTCGAGGTCCTGCCACACGAAGTGGCTCGGGTCGAAGTTCAGCCCGAACGCCGGGCGGTGCCCGATGGCCTCCAGCGCCCGCTTCGTCGTCCAGTAGTCGTAGGCGATCTCCGAGGGGTGCACCTCGTGGGCGAAGCGGACACCCACCTCGTCGAAGACGTCGAGGACGGGGTTCCAGCGCTCTGCGAAGTCCTGGTAGCCGCGCTCGACCATCGACTCCGGCACGGGCGGGAACATCGCCACGGTGTGCCAGATGGAGGAGCCCGTGAACCCGGTGACCGTCTGCACGCCGAGCGCGGCGGCGGTGCGGGCGGCGTCCTTCACGTACTCCGCGGCGCGCTGCCGCACGCCCTCGGGCTCACCGTCGCCCCACACGTGCTCGGGGAGGATCGCCCGGTGGCGCTCGTCGACGAGGTCGCACACCGCCTGCCCGGCCAGGTGCGCGGAGATCGTCCACACCTGCAGCCCGAACTCCTCCAGCGTCGCCTTCTTCTCCGCGACGTAGTCCGCGTCGCGGGCACCGCGGGTGGCGTCGAGGTGGTCGCCCCAGGTGGCGATCTCCAGGCCGTCGTAGCCCCACTCCGAGGCCAGCCTGCACACCTCCACGAAGGGCAGGTCGGCCCACTGGCCGGTGAAGAGCGTGACGGGTCGTGCGCTGGGCTGGGGCACCTGGTCCTCCTCGGCGGGTCGGGCGGGGGTCGTCAGACGGGGGTGTGGGTGGAACCGTTGGCGGCACTGCGCTCCACGGCGGCGAGCACCCGCTGCACCTGCAGGCCGTCGGCGAACGACGGCGCGGGGTCGCGGCCCTCGGCGACGGCGGTGAGGAAGTCCTGCAGCTCGTGCACGAACGCGTGGTCGTAGCCGAGGCCGTGCCCGGGCGGCCACCAGTTGCCCACGTGCGGGTGGGTGGGCTCGGTGGCGAGGATGCGCCGGAACCCGCCCTCGGCGTCCGGCAGCGTCGCGTCGTGGAACGACAGCTCGTTCATCGACTCGAAGTCGAACGCGAGACTGCCCTTCGAGCCGTTGACCTCCAGCCGCATCGCGTTCTTCCGGCCCGTGGCGAAGCGGGTGGCCTCGAACGTCATGAGGGCGCCGCCGTCACCGCGGGCGATGAAGGCCGCCGCGTCGTCCACGGTGACCTCGCCGTACTCGGTGGACGCACTGGCCCCCAGGCCCGTTCCGCGACCGGCGGGGCCGGCCTCCAGCGGCCGCTGCTTCACGAACGTCTCCAGCACCCCCGTCACCCCCTGGATGACCTGTCCGGTGACGAACTGCGCCGCGTCGACGATGTGGGAGCCGATGTCGCCCAGCGCCCCGGCGCCCGCGGTCTCCTTGCGCAGCCGCCACGTGAGGGGGAACTCCGGGTCGACGATCCAGTCCTGCAGGTAGACCGCGCGGACGTGGCGGACGTCCCCGAGCCGGCCGGCCGCGACCAGTTCTCGGGCCAGCGCGAGCGCGGGGACGCGGCGGTAGTTGAAGGCCACCATGCTGCGCACGCCGCGCCGCGCGGCCTCGGCGGCGGCGGCGGCCATCTCCTCCGCCTCCTCCACCGTCGTCGCCAGCGGCTTCTCGCAGAGGACGTGCTTGCCGGCGCGCAGCGCCGCGACGGCGATCTCGGCGTGGCTGTCGCCGGGCGTGCAGACGTCGACGACGTGGACGTCGTCGCGCTCCAGCACCTCGCGCCAGTCGGTGCTGGAGCCCTCCCAGCCCAGCTGCTGCGCGGCCTCGGCGGTCCGCTGCGCGTCGCGGCCGACGAGGACCGCGCGGCGGGTCCGCACGGCGGGCGTCCCGACGTGGTCGACGGTGCGCCAGGCGTGGGAGTGCACCGCCCCCATGAAGGAGTGGCCGACGAGGGCGACGCCGAGGGGGCCGGGGGTCTCGGAGCGGTCGGGCACGGTTCCTCCTGGCTGGGGCGTCCTGATCGGCTGGGGCGTGCGGGTGGGCTCGTTCGGCGGGACGGAGGGGGTCATCGGAGCACCGCACCGCCGGCCGCGGCGAGCGCCGGGCGCACCGACGTCCACGACCGCAGGACCTCGGCGACCTCGGGGCGGTCCTCCTCGCGCAGCGCCTCGGCGTGGGCGCGCTCCAGGGCGTCGTCGATGCGCACCCGCGCGCCCGTGGCCGCGGACTCCACGGCCGCCTCCACCATCGCGAGGCTCAGGACGTTGGCGTGGACCTCCCCCATGGGCGCGGGGCCGCCGCGCAGCGCGTGCAGGAACTCCCGCAACGCCCCGGCGATCTCCCGGCCCGGGTCCTGCGCCGCGGCCACGGTGACCGCCGCCCCGTCCGCGAGCCCCAGCACGGGAGGGTTCTCACCGTCCCAGGTGGCGCTGCCGCGCTCGGCGCTGAGGCGCCAGGAGCCGTTCCAGGAGGTCTCCAGCCCCGGACTGCACCAGCTCCCGGTGTAGGAGTACCGGGTTCCGCCGCTCATCTCGAACACCGCCGCGGCGCCCGCGTCCCCGGCGTACCAGCTCCACGGCGGGTTGAACTCCTCGCAGTAGACGGAGACCGGCTCGGCGCCGAGGAGGAAGCGGGCCGTGTCGAACGGGTGGATCGCCATGTCCAGCAGGAGCGGGTGGGCCATCTCGTCGCGGAACCCGCCGAAGCGCGGGGCCCGGAAGAACTCCGTCGTCAGCGCGCCCGCGGTGCCCAGCGCCCGCGCCTGCTCGCGGAAGGCGAACAGGTGCGGGTGGTACCGGCGTGACTGGCTGACCGCGAACAGCACCCCCGTCGCCTCCGACGCCGCCACCAGCGACAGGGTGCGCGCCAGCGTGTCCGCCGCCGGCTTCTCCCCCAGCACGGGCAGGCCCGCGAAGAGCGCCGCAGTGGTGACCGGGTGGTGCGCCGCGGGCACGGTGACGTCGACCACGGCGTGCGCGCCGGTGGCCTGCGCGAGTTCCACGGCGTCGGTGCCCACCGGCACCCCGGGAACCCCGCCCTCCTCCACCGCGCGCCGGGCGGCGGCCGCGTCCAGGTCCACGACGGCCGCGAGTTCCGCCCCGGGCTCGGCGAGGATCGCCGCCAGCCACGCCCGGCCCATCACCCCGGCGCCGACCAGCACGAGCCGCACCGGCTCCACGCCGCTCACCCCCGCCCCGGCCCGGGTGCCCCGCCGGGCTCGTGGCCGGGAGCGGACCCGACGGGCGCGGAGCGCAGCAGGGCGGGGCGCTCCCGCCGCGGCCGGTCCGAGCGGGCCCAGCGCACCCCGTTGGCGATGACCCGGCGCACGTCCGGGTGGTGGTAGACGGGGTAGTCCTGGTCGCCGGGGCTGAAGTAGAAGATCCGGCCGTGGCCGCGGCGGAAGGTGCAGCCGCTGCGGAACACCTCCCCGCCGGAGAAGGAGCTGATGAAGACCAGTTCGTCCGGTGCCGGGATGTCGAAGAACTCCCCGTACATCTCCTGCTCGTCGATGACGATCGGGTGCGGCACTCCCTGCGCGATGGGGTGGGTGGGATCGACCGTCCACACCAGCTCCCGGTCCCGCTCGCTGCGCCAGCGCAGGGTGCAGGTGGTGCCCATCAGCTTCTGGAAGACCTTCGACCAGTGCCCGGAGTGCAGGACGACGAGGCCCATGCCGTCCAGCACGTGGCCGTGGACGCGGTCGGCGACCTCGTCGGAGACCTCGGCGTGGGCGGCGTGCCCCCACCAGGTGAGGACGTCGGTGGCCGCCAGGACCTCTTCGCCCAGCCCGTGCTCCGGCTCGTCGAGGGTGGCGGTGCGCACGACGGCACCGGCGCCCAGGTTGTCCGCGATGCCCTCGGCGACGGCGCCGTGCATGCCGCGGGGGTAGCGCTCGGCCACGGCGGGCTCGTGCTGCTCGTGGCGGTTCTCCCCCCACACCGTGACGCGGACGGGGCCGGGCGCGCTCATCGGGTCTCCTCGGCGGTGCGGGCGGGCGTCGGCCTGCGCCGCTCCCGCCCACCGTCGATGCGGTTCGACGCGGACTCTAACGACGCGCCCAGCGGCGTGACAACGCTCTCACGGGCTCGGCGCGCCGCCCGCCGCCCCGGGCTGCGGGGCCTCACCCCAGGGGCCTCACCCCAGGGGCCTCACCCCAGGGGCCTCACCCCAGGGGCCTCACTCCCAGGGCCGCAGGGGCACGTCCTCCCCGAGGTGGCGCAGGAGCTGCGCGCGGTGCTCCCCGTCCAGCGGCTGCGGCTGTCCCGTCGCCCGGTCCACGCACACCATCCGCGAGCGCGAGCGGGCGTAGACCACGCCGGCCGCCGGGTCGAGCACCTCGTGGCCGAGGTCGACACTGCTGCGGCCCACCCGCAGCACCCACGTGTCCACCGCCACCCCGCTGATGCCCGCGGGGCCGGCCACGAACCCGCAGCGCGGCAGCAGCGGCCGCAGGTACTCGATCTCCTGCCGCGCCATCACCAGCACCCGCGGCAGGACGGTGCCGTCCGCGCACAGGCCGGCCGCCTCGAAGGAGGCGAAGCGTGCGTCCTCCAGGTAGCGCAGGTAGGCGGCGTTGTTGACGTGGCCGAAGACGTCGACGTCGGAGAACCGGACCTGGACCGCCACGCGCACCGGCCCGGCGGCCGGGCCCTGCCCGGGAGATGGCTGCGCTGCCTCGCTCACACCCCCACCCTGCCGCAGTGCCCCCGCTCCCCCCGGCACCGGGGGCACGAGGACCGCAGGAGGCACGAGGAGCGCAGGGGGCCGCGGCCCACCGGCGTCCTGCTCGATCGCAGGACGGGAGCCGCGCCCACCACGGCAGACTGCCCCCATGCGCGAACCCGCCCCCGTCGTCCGCCAGGTCGAGCTGCACTTCCACCAGGAGTCCCGGGAGGGCGCGACCCACACCAACCTCTCCGCCGTCCGGGAGGACGGGGAGCACCTGTGGCTCGCGGGCGACGAGACGGCCACGGTCGAGCGCCTCAGCGCCGAGGTCCGCGACGGGGTCGTCAGCGGCTACGGCGACCAGCGCACCGTCCACCTCGCCGAGCTGGTGGAGCTGCCCTCCCCGGAGGACGAGGAGGTCGACGTCGAGGGGCTGGCGCGCTCCGGCCCGTGGTTGTGGGCGGTGGGCTCGCACAGCCTCAAGCGCAAGAAGATCCGCCCCGAGGACTCCGACGAGAAGGCCCGCAAGCGCCTGGGGAAGCTCGTGCGGGAGGAGAACCGCTACGTCCTGGTCCGGCTGCCCGTCGACCCCGCCACGGGCCTGCCCGCCCGCGAGGTGCAGGGGCCGGACGGCGAGGTGCTGACGTCGGCCGTCCTCGGCGGGCACGGCGACTCCCTCGCGGAGGTGCTCGCCGACGACAAGCTGCTCGCGCCGTTCTTCGCGATCCCCAGCAAGGACAACGGCGTCGACGTCGAGGGTCTCGCCGCGCACGGGGAGCGCCTCTACGTCGGCTTCCGCGGGCCGGTGCTGCGCGGCTGGGCCGTCGTCGTGGAGGTGCTGCCCGAGACGCATCCGAAGCACGCGCACCGGCTGGAGCTGCGGGAGTTCCCGGAGGGCGGGACGTACCGCCTGCACCTGCTGGACCTCGGCGGGCTCGGCATCCGCGACCTGTGCCCCGACGGCGACGACCTGCTGGTGCTCGCCGGGCCCAGCATGAGCCTGTCCGGCCCGGTGCGCGTGCACCGCTGGGTCGGCGGCTGCGCGAACGACGCCCCCGCCGTGCTGCGCGCGGAGGACCTCCCCGTCGCGCTGGTCCTCGCCCACGGGGAGGGCGAGGACCACGCCGAGGGCATCGCCGTGCTCGACGAGACCGGCGAGGGCGGGGGGCGACGGATGCTCGTCGTGCACGACTCCCCCGCCGCGTGCCGGCACACCGGGTCCGGGGCGATCCTCGCCGACGTGGTGGACCTGCCGGGCTGAGCGGCGTCAGCCGGGGAGGACGCGCGTCACCACGTGCGGGATCCCGCCCCGCCCGCGCACGGCGGTGCGCCAGCCGTCCCCGTCCCGGGCCGCGACGTGCTGCACGGTCGAGCCGAGCAGCAGCGGCTTGGCGAACTGCACGTCCACCGTCAGCGCCTGCGGCAGGCGGGCGTCGAGGGTGGCGAGGCTGCGCGCGGCCGTCCACATGCCGTGGGCGATGGCCCGCTTGAAGCCCAGCAGCCGGGCGCTCGCGGTGGACAGGTGGATGGGGTTCACGTCACCGCTGACTCCGGCGTAGCGGCGGCCGGTGTCGGCGGGCACCCGCCACAGGGCGGGCTGGCCGGCGTCGGGCATCGGCAGGTCCACCGCGTCGTCGGCCACCGCCCCGGCGGGCGCGCTCGCGCCGCGGGCGAGGTAGGTGCTCACACCCCGCCACACCGGCTCCCCGTCACCCGTGCCGACTTCGGCGACCAGGTCCACGACGGCACCGCTGCGGTGGCTGCGCACCGGTGCGGCGCTCGCCCGCACGGTGAGCTCTTCCCCCAGGCGCAGCGGACGGGACTGCTCGATGCGCTGCCGGACGTGGACGAGGCCCACCAGCCGGAACGGGAACGGCTCCGTCACCATCAGGGCCATCTGCGCGCCGAAGCCCAGGATGTGCGGGAACGTCGGCGGCAGGTCGTCGCGCAGCGGGAAGCCGCACACCCGGTCGTAGGCGGCGAGCCGGTCCGCGTCCACTCGCACGCCCCGCTGCTCCAGCGCGGTACGGGTGGGGTCGGCCGACGGGTCGGGCCGGGAGGTGACGGCGCGCGGGTACAGCCGGGCGAGGACGGGCGGGGCGTCGAGGACGCGGACGAAGGGTGCCACGGTGCTCACGCCCCCAGCAGGCTCTGCCCGCACACGCGGACGACCTGCCCGTTCACGCCGCGGCTGCGCGGGTCCGCGAGCCACGCCACCGTCTCGGCGACGTCCTCGGGGCGCCCGCCCTGCTGCAGGCTGTTGGCGCGCCGGCCCATCTCCCGCGTCGCCACGGGCATCCGGGCGGTCATGGCGGTCTCGATGAAGCCGGGCGCGACGGCGTTGGCGGTCATGCCGCGCTTCGCCAGCAGCGGGGCCATCGCCCGCACCGCGCCGATGACGCCGGCCTTGCTGGTGGAGTAGTTCACCTGCCCGCGGTTGCCCGCGATGCCCGACAGCGACGACAGGCACACGAACCGGGCCCCGGCGTGGAGCGCCCCCTCGGTCTCCAGCAGGGCGTCGTCGATGCGCAGCTCGGCGGCGAGGTTCACCTCCAGCACGCTCGCCCACCGGTCGGCGTCGGTGTTGACGAGCAGCTTGTCGCGGGTGATGCCGGCGTTGTGCACGATCACGTCGGCGCCGCCGTGGCGGGTGCGCAGGTGCTCGGCGAGCGCCGCGGGGGCGCTCGCGGAGGTGATGTCGAGGTGCAGCGCCGTTCCGCCGACGCGGTTGGCGACCTGCGCCAGGGCCTCGCCCTGGGCGGCGATGTCGACGCACACCACGTGCGCGCCGCCGCGGGCGAGGGCCTCGGCGATGGCTGCGCCGATGCCCTGCGCGGCTCCGGTGACGACCGCGACGGGACGCTCGCGCTCCTGGGCCGGGGCGGCGGCGGGGGCCGGGCCGACGGTGACGACCTGCCCGTCGACGTAGGCGGAGCGCCCGGAGCAGAAGAACTCCACCGTGGAGGCCCAGTCGGCGGCGCTCGCCCCGGCGCGCACCCGCACCAGGTTCGCGGTCGCACCGGCGCGGGCCTCCTTGGCGGCGGAGCGCACGAAGCCCTCCAGCCCCTGCTGGACGGCGGCGGCGGCCACGGTGGCGGCCTCGTCGACCGCCGCGGCGACGACGAGGAGGCGCCCGCTGGGCGCGAGGCGGCGGAACGCGGGGACGACGGCGGCGCGCACCTGCTCCAGCTCCGCGACCTCCCGCAGGCCGGTGGCGTCGACGACGATGGCTGCGAGGCGCCCGCCGTGGTCGGCGGCCTCCTCGGGCAGCTCGTCGAGCACGTCGGTCCCGGCGGCGCGCAGCAGGTCCGCGAGGTCGGCGCGCAGCGGCGCGAGGCCGGTGCCGACGACCAGGGCGGGGCCGTCCAGCACCCGCTTCCCCGGCTGGGCGCGGCGCAGCTCCGCCGGGCGGGGCAGGCCGAGCTGGGAGCTCAGCCAGGTGCCCGGGGCGGTGCCGACGAACTGGGCGTAGCGGTCGGTGGGCTGGGTGGGCATGGGCTCAGGCCTCCACGATCGCGGTGACGCCCTGGCCGCCGGCGGCGCAGATGGAGATCAGCGCCCGCCCGCCGCCGCGCTCGGACAGCAGCTTCGCGGTGCTCGCGAGGATGCGCGCGCCGGTGGCGGCGAAGGGGTGGCCGGTGGCCAGCGAGGACCCCGCCACGTTGAGCTTCGAGCGGTCGATCGTGCCCAGCGCGGCGGGCAGGCCGAGGCGCTCGCGGCAGTACTCCTCGTCGTTCCAGACGTCGAGGACGGCGAGGACCGTGGCGGCGAAGGCCTCGTGGATCTCGTAGAGGTCGAAGTCCTGCAGGGTGAGGCCGTTGCGCTCCAGCAGCCGCGGCACGGCGTGGGCGCCCGCCATCAGCAGGCCGTCGCCGCCGTGCACGTAGTCCACGGCGGCGGTCTCGGCGTCGACGAGGTGCGCGAGCACGGGCAGGCGGCGCTGCTCGGCCCACTCGTCGCTGGCGAGCAGCACGACCGCGGCGCCGTCGGTGAGGGGGGTGGAGTTGCCCGCCGTCATGGTCGGCTCGGCCAGGTCCGCGGCGCGCCCGGAGCGGCCGAACACCGGCTGCAGGGAGGAGAGCTTCTCCAGGGTGGAGTCGGGGCGCAGGTTGTCGTCGCGCTTCAGCCCCAGGTACGGGGTCACGAGGTCGTCGAAGAAGCCGCGGTCGTAGGCGGCGGTGAGGTTGCGGTGGCTGGCCAGCGCCAGCTCGTCCTGCGCCTGCCGGGGGATCCGGCGCTCCGCGGCCGTGATCGCCATGTGCTCGCCCATGGACAGGCCGGTGCGCGGCTCGGAGTTGCGCGGCGGGGCGGGCACGAGGTTGCCGGGGCGCAGGCGGGAGATCGCCTTGAGCTTCTGCTGCGGGGTGCGGGCGTGGCCGAGGTCCAGCAGGACGCGGCGCAGGCCCTCGTCGACGGCGATCGGGGCGTCGGACGCGGAGTCGGTGCCGCCGGCGATGGCGGAGTCGACCTGGCCGAGGGCGATCTTGTTGGCGACGAGGACGGCGGCCTCCAGGCCGGTGCCGCACGCCTGCTGCACGTCGTAGGCGGGGGTGGTGGGCGCCAGCGCCGTGGAGAGGACGGCCTCACGGGTGAGGTTGAGGTCCCGGCTGTGCTTGAGGACGGCCCCGGCGGCGACCTCGCCGACACGCTCGCCCTGCAGGCCGTAGCGGGCGACGAGACCGTCGATCGCGGCGGTGAGCATGTCCTGGGTGGAGGCCTGCGCGTAGCGCTTGCCGGAACGGGCGAACGGGATGCGGTTGCCGCCCACGATCGCGGCCCGGCGGAGTGCGGGAGCCATCGGATCTCCTCGTCGACATTCGAGTGAACTACTCTGTACGCAAGGTAGCAGGTACTCCGAGTACCGGGTACTGTGAAGCCGTGGACACCGCCGTTCCCCCGCCCGCCGAGCCGCTGCCGGCTGACACCGGGGGCTCCCCTGCCGACGCGGCGCTCCCGGCCCCCGCCCGGCCGGACCGTCGGCGCACGCGCTGGGCCGAGCACCGCCGCACCCGCCGGGAGGAGCTCGTCGAGGCCGCCCTGCGCGCCATCACCCGCCACGGCGCCGGCGTCGGCATGGACGAGATCGCCGCCACCGCGGGCACCAGCAAGACGGCCCTCTACCGGCACTTCACCGACAAGGAGGCCCTCTACCTCGCCGTCGTCGCCCGCGTGAACCGCCTCATCGTCCGCGAGCTCAAGGCGGCCGTCGCCCGCGCCACCACCCCCCGCGAGGCCCTCGCCGGGATCATCGAGACCTACCTGCGGCTCGTCGAGCAGGACCCCGAGGTCTACCGCTTCGTGGTCAAGCACCCGTTCCTCGACCGGGAGGTCTCCTCCGACCCCGTCGGCGGCCTCACCGCCGCCATCGGCGACGAGACCGCCCGCACCCTCACGGCCCAGCTGCGCGCCGCCGGAGCCGGCTCCGAGGCCACCGACGCCCTCGCCCACGGTCTCGTCGGCCTCATCCGGGCCGCCGCCGACCGGTGGATGGCCGCCCCCGAGCGCCTGCCCGCCGAGGTCCTGGCGCGCCACCTGACCACGCTCGCCTGGGGAGGGCTCACGGCCGTCCTCCCGGTGACCGATGACATACCTGGCGGCCCCGGCACCCCGGGCGAACCCAGCACCCCCGGCGGACCCCGAACCGGGGCCACCGCCGTCAGCGCAGCACCGCAGCACGAGGAGGAGCGATGACCGCGACCGACGTCCACGCACCGGAGCGCACCCCGGCCGGCGGCCAGGCACCCGCACGGGCAGCGGAGGAGAGCACCGTCCCCGCCGGCCCCGTCGACACCGAGGCCCTGCGCCGCTTCGTCGACGGCACCTTCCGCGAGCTGCGGGAGAAGTGCCGCGCCGAGCTGCCCCTCGACCTCTTCGAGCCCGCCGACCACCTCACGACGGCCGAGCACCGCGACCGCACCCGCGACCAGCTCCGCCGCATCGTCGCCATGGGCGGCCACGAGCTGGGCTTCTCCTCCCGCTACGGCGGTGGCGACGACCCCGGCGGCCAGGTCAGCCAGTTCGAGATGCTCGGCTTCGGCGACGCCTCCCTGATGATCAAGTCCGGGGTGCAGTTCGGCCTCTTCGCCGGCTCCGTCCAGGCGCTGGGCACCGAGCGCCACCACACCGAGGTCCTCCCCCGCGCGCTGAAGCTCGACCTCGTCGGCTGCTTCGCGATGACCGAGTCCGGGCACGGCTCCGACGTCGCCAGCCTCAGCACCACCGCCACCTACGACGCGGCGACGCAGGAGTTCGTCATCCACTCCCCCGACGCCATGGCGCAGAAGGAGTACATCGGCGGCGCCGCCGAGGACGCCGAGATGGCCGTCGTCTTCGCCCAGCTGGAGACGAAGGGTGAGCGCCACGGCGTGCACGCCCTCCTCGTGCCGATCCGCCGCGACGGGCAGGCGCTGCCCGGCATCACCCTGTCCGACTGCGGCCGCAAGGCCGGCCTCAACGGCGTCGACAACGGCCGGATCATGTTCGACCAGGTACGGGTCCCCCGTACGGCGCTGCTCGACCGCTACGCGCAGGTCGCCGAGGACGGCACCTACTCCAGCCTCATCAAGAGCGCCAACGCCCGCTTCTTCACCATGCTCGGCGCCCTCGTCAAGGGCCGCGTCAGCATCTCCGGCGGGGCGCTGAGCCAGACCAAGATCGCCCTCGCCATCGCCCTGCGCCACGCCCTCAACCGCCGCCAGTTCGGCCGCCCCGGCACCGACGAGGAGGTGCTGCTCCTGGACTACCTCAGCCACCAGCGGCGCCTCCTCATCCCGCTGGCCACCACCTACGCGCTGACCTTCGCCCAGGACGAGCTCCTGCAGGCCATGCACGAGGTCGTCGGCGCCCAGCTGCGCGGCAGGGAGGTCGACACCGTCAAGCAGCGCGCCTTCGAGGCGCAGGCCGCCGGCATGAAGGCCGCCTCCAGCTGGCACGCCACCGCCACCATCCAGACCTGCCGCGAGGCCTGCGGCGGGGCGGGCTACCTCTCCGAGAACCGCCTGCCGCAGCTGAAGGCCGACAGCGACATCTTCACCACCTTCGAGGGCGACAACACCGTCCTGCTCCAGCTCGTCGCCAAGAGCCTGCTGACGCAGTACAAGCAGCAGTTCTCCGACCTCGACACCCTGGGCATGGCGAAGTTCGCCACCCTCGACTTCGTGAGCACCGTGGCCGGGCGCAGCCCCGCCCGCCTGCTCGTGCAGGAGATCATCGACTCCGCCCCGCGCCGCGGCGACGGCGAGGAGGAGCTGCACAGCCGCGCCTGGCAGCTGCAGCTCGTGCAGTACCGCGAGAAGCACGTCGTGGAGACGCTGGCCAAGCGGGCCCGCAGGGCGCAGTCGAAGTCCGAGGGGCGCTCCTTCGAGGCGCTCAACGCCCTGCAGGACCACATGATCATGGCGGGGCGCGCCCACGTGGACCGCGTCGTGCTGGAGGCCTTCACCGCCGCCGTCGCCCGCTGCGAGGACCCGGGCGTCAAGGCGCTGCTGGAGCAGGTGTGCGACCTGCACGCCCTGGCCCTGCTGGAGGCGGAGAAGGGCTGGTACCTGCAGCACCGCCGCATCAGCCCGGTGCGCGCCAAGCAGATCACCCACGCGGTCAACGACGCCCTCGCGAAGCTGCGCCCCCGCACGGAGGAGCTGCTCGCCGGGTTCGGCATCCCCGAGGCGTGGCTGCAGGCCTCCGTGCTGCAGCGCTGAGCCGGCCCGACGTCACGCGAGGAGGGGCCCCGCCACGGTCGTGGCGGGGCCCCTCCTCGTCGTCACCGGCGCGGCGCGCCTCGACCCGCTCGGCGCGACCCGCTCAGGCGGCGGTGGCCCTGGCCGGTCGCAGGGTGAGCCGCACCAGCACCGAGGCCGTGAGCAGCGTCCCCGCGATCGCCAGCGCCATCGGCACCGCGGAGCCCGGCGTGCCGAGCCCCGTCAGCGGCGCCACCGCCGCCCCCACGCCGAACTGCGCCGAGCCCAGCAGCGCGGCCGCCGCCCCCGCCCGCTCGCCGTGGCGGGACAGCGCCACCGCCGCGGCGTTCGGCCCGCACAGCGCCACCACCGCGAGGACCACCCACAGCGGCAGCAGGATCCCGTAGATGCCGCCCAGCCCGGTCAGCGCCGTGACCACCAGCACCAGGCCGGCGACGGCCCCCGCGGTCAGCGCCGCCGTGAGGATCCGCTCCGGCGCGAACCGCCCCAGCAGGACCACGTTCACCTGCGAAGCCGCGACCAGGCCCACCGCCCCCGCCCCGAACACCAGCGCGAACGTGCGCTCGTCGAGGCCGAAGCCCTGCTGCAGCACGAACGGGGAGCCGGAGACGTAGGCGAAGACCGCCGCCATCGTCAGCCCCGCGACCAGCATCATCCCCACGAGCGTCCGGTCGCGCAGCAGCTCGCGGTAGCCGCGCAGGGTCGGGCGCAGGCCGGCGGCGACGCGGCGCTGCGGCGGCAGCGTCTCCCGCAGCGCGAACACCGCCACGGCCATCAGTCCCAGCCCGAAGCAGGCCAGCACCAGGAACACCGTGCGCCAGGAACCGACCTCCAGCACCGCACCGCCCAGCGACGGCGCGAGGACCGGCGCGAGGCCCATCACGAGGATGAGCCGGGACAGCACCGCCGCGGCCGCGCTGCCGCTGAACAGGTCGCGCACCACGGCCATCGCCACGACGCTCGCCGCGGCCACCCCCACGCCCTGCAGGACGCGCAGGGCACCGAGCACCGTGATCGACGGCGCCAGCGCGCACAGCACCGACGTGACGACGTGCAGGGCGATGCCCGCGACGAGGGGCCGCTTGCGGCCGTAGGCGTCGGACAACGGGCCGATGAGGAGCTGCCCCAGGGCCAGGCCGACGAGGGTCCCTGTGAGTGTGAGCTGCACGGCGGACGCGCTGGCGTCCAGGTCCCCGGTCAGGGCCGGCAGCGCCGGCAGGTACATGTCGATGCTCAGCGGGCCCAGCGCGATCAGGCTGCCCAGCACCAGGACGGCGCGCCAGCGCTGGGCGGTCGTCAGGGGTGCGCGCTCCCCGGCCGCCAGGACCGGAACGGTGGCCTCCGGCACCCCGGCGGCACTCGCCTGCTCCGCCTCCTCCTGCGACAGGTGCTGCGGTCTCACGGTCCCCCCTCCCGGCAACCGCCTTCCGGTCGCCCTCCCCCCGACAAGACTCGGGGGCCGCGACGTGTTCCCGCCAGGGGTTTCCCGCGCGTGTCCCAGGCGCGCCCCGCGGGTCCGGGCGCGACGCGCCCCGGTGCGACGGGAGGCCCGTCCGGGTCCCTGCCGGGCCTCCCGTCTGGACGCGGTCGCGGGCGCAGGCGCAGACTCCGTGCGTGGCTGTGGCACCGGTGCCGTCGCGGGCGAGCGTCCTCGTGGGGCGCGACCGCGCGGGCCGCGCGCTGCGCGTGTCCAGCCACCCCGAGATCGACCGCGTCGTCCTCAGCGTCTGGCAGGGTTCCACGTGCGTGGCCACGTTCCGCCTCGCGAGCGCCGACGTCCCCGACCTGGTGCGCGCGCTGACCGCCGCCCTCGTCGACGGCGACGGGTGCGGCGCAGCGGACGCCGAGGACGTGCACGACCGCGCCTGCTGACCCCCACCAGACGGCCTCGGGGCCGCCCGGGAGGGCTCAGCTCGCGACGACCTCCTGCTCGGCGAGACCGCCGCTGACGCCCTGGGAGCGCAGCAGCTCCACGAGCTCCGCGTCCGGGCGCGCCGGGCTCCACAGGAAGCCCTGCGCGCTGTCGCAGCCGTGCCGGCGCAGGAAGTCCTGCTGCCCGGCCGTCTCCACGCCCTCGGCGACCACCGACAGCCCCAGCGCCCCGCCGATGCCGATGACGGCGCGCACGACGGCCGCCGCCGAGGGGTCGTCGGCGATGTCGCGCACGAAGCTGCGGTCCACCTTCAGCACGTCCACGGGGAGCTCGGTGATGCTCGTCAGCGCGCTGTAGCCGGTGCCGAGGTCGTCGACCGCGAGCCGCACCCCGCGCGCCCGCAGCCGCGCCAGGTCCGCCCGCAGCGCGTCGTCGATGACGGCCACGTGGGTCTCGGTGAGCTCCACCACGAGGTTGCGCCCGGGCAGGCCGTGGCGCTCCAGCGCGGCCTCCACGTCGGCGGCGAGGGTGCCCGTCTCCAGCTGCCGGCCCGAGACGTTGACGTGCACGGCCGGCGCGTCCGGGCCGAGGGTCTCCAGCCAGCCCGCCGCCATCCGGCACGAGGCGTCCAGCACCCAGCGCCCGAGCGGGATCATCAGCCAGCTGTGCTCCACCGTCTCCAGGAACGCTCCCGGGAACAGCAGGCCGCGGGTGGGGTGCTGCCAGCGGATCAGCGTCTCCACGGCCGTCGCGCGGCCGGTGACGATGTCCACGACCGGCTGCCCGTACAGGACGAACTCCTCCCGCTCCAGGCCCGCGGCGGCCTCCGCCAGCAGGGCCGAGGCGCGGATCGCGGCCGCGCGGACCTCGACGTCGAAGAGGTGGCTGCGGCCCTTGCCGGAGCGCTTGGCGGTGTACATGGCGTCGTCGGCCTCACCGAGCAGCAGCTCGGCAGTGGTGGCGCGCGTGGACAGCGCCAGGCCGACGCTGACGCCCAGCAGGTGCGCGCCGCTGGGCAGCTGGAACGGCTCGGCGAGGATCGACACGACGCGGTCGGCGATGGCGCGGGCGTCGTTCTCGTCGGTGATGTCCGGGCACAGCAGCGCGAACTCGTCCCCGCCGAGGCGGGCGACGGTGTCACCCGGACGCAGGACGCGCTGCAGGCGGGTGGCGACCTCGCGCAGGAGCGCGTCACCGGCGGCGTGCCCGGCGGCGCCGTTGACCTCCTTGAAGCCGTCGAGGTCGCAGGACAGCAGGGCGAGGCGGGAGTCGTCGCGGCGCGCGGTGGACAGCGCGTGCTGGACGCGGTCCAGCAGCAGCGTGCGGTTGGGCAGGCCCGTCAGGGCGTCGCGCAGCGCCACCTCCCGCAGCTGCTCCTCCAGCGCGAGGCGCTCGGAGACGTCGGTCATGGTGACCAGCGCCCCGAGGGGAGAACCGCCGTCACCGGTCACAGGACGGGCAGAGCAACGCAGTGCTCGCAGGGCCTGCCCGGGCACGGCCAGGACGACGTCGGCGTCCTCGACGCACTCCCCCGCGAGGGCGCGCGCCAGGGGCGTCCGCTGCGCAGGGAGAGCGGTGCGGGCGTCGCCGTCGCGCAGCGGGACGTCCAGGACGGCCTGAGCGTCGGTGTCCGGTGCGAGGCCGAACCACTGGCGCGCGGCGGCGTTGACGGCCGTCACCGCACCGTCGGCACCGGCGGTGATCACACCCACGGGGAGGGTCTCGAGCAGCGCGTGCAGGAAGGCGGGGGCGGCGGGTGCGGGCGTGCCGGTCGTTGCGGCTCGCGCCTCCGGTCGCTGCTGCGGCACGGGGTCCTCCGGATGATCGGGCGCTCCGGATGAGTCGCCGCCACGGAAGGCATCGTCAGCCCGGTGGGGCGCCTTGAGCACCGGGGCGGCGGCTTCCCCCGCGCCGCCCCGTCCACTCCAGCAGCCGCTCCACGGGCCAGGTGTTGACGACCCGCTCCGCGGGCACCCCGCACTCGGCGGCGCGGGCGCAGCCGAGGGCCTGCCAGTCGAGCTGGCCGGGGGCGTGCGCGTCGGTGTCGATCGCGAACAGGCAGCCCGCGGCCACGGCGCGCCGCAGCAGGTCCCGCGGGGGGTCGAGGCGGTCGGGGCGGCAGTTCACCTCCACGGCGACGCCGTGCTCGGCGCAGGCGGCGAACACCGCCTCGGCGTCGAAGGTGCTCTGCGGGCGCGGCTTCGACCCCAGCAGGCGGCCGGTGCAGTGCCCGAGCACGTCCATCCGGCCGCCGCCGACCGCGGCCAGCATCCGCTCCGTCATGGCGTCGGCGTCCATGCGCAGCTTGGAGTGCACGGAGGCGACGACCACGTCCAGGCGGGCGAGGAGGTCGTCGTCGCAGTCCAGGGAGCCGTCGTCGAGGACGTCGACCTCGATGCCCGCGAGCAGCCGGAACGGCGCCAGGCGGGGCGCGAGCGCCGCGATCGCGTCGAGCTGGCGCTCCCGGCGCTCGCGGGAGAGGCCGTTGGCCACGCGCAGCCGGGCGGAGTGGTCGGTCAGGGCGGCGTACTCGTGCCCCAGCTCCGCGGCGGTGCGCGCCATCTCCTCCAGCGGGCTGCCGCCGTCGGAGTCGTCGGAGTGCAGGTGCAGGTCCCCGCGCAGGGCCGCCCGCAGCTCCTCCCCACCGGTGGCCAGCGGGACGGCGTCCGCCTCCAGCCACCGCAGGTACTCGGGCACCGCGTCGGCGAGGGCCTCGGCGACGACCCCGGCGGTCGTGGACCCGAGCCCCGGCAGCTCGGTCAGGGTCCCCTCCTCGGCGCGGCGGCGCACCTCCCCCGCCGCCAGCCCGTCGACGACGGCCGCGGCACGGCGGAAGGCCCGCACCCGGTGCGTCGCGGCGCCGGCCCGCTCCAGCAGGAACGCGCAGCGCCGCAGGGCGGATCCGGGGTCCACGGTGGCCTCCTCCGGCGCTCGGCGTGCGGGTCCGGCCGCCACTGTGCACGATCTGGAGGTGCCGCGCCTGCGCCGCTCCTCGTGCTCCACCCCCGGCTTCACCCGCCGCCGGGCCGGTCGCGGCTGGGTCTACCTCGACACGGACGGCACGCGGATCACCGACCCCGACGTGGTCCGGCGCATCGAGGAGCTCGCGATCCCCCCGGCCTACCGCGACGTGTGGATCTGCCCCTGGCCCAACGGCCACCTGCAGGCCGTGGGCACCGACGAGCGCGGCCGGCGGCAGTACCGCTACCACGAGCAGTGGCGCGCCCAGCGGGACCGGCTCAAGCACGAGCGGGTCCTGCAGGTCGCCGACGAACTGCCCCGCGCCCGCCAGGTCGTCGCGCAGCACCTGGCGCTGCCCGGGATGCCGCGGGAGCGGGCACTGGCCACGGCGTTCCGGCTGCTCGACCTGGGCTTCTTCCGGGTGGGCGGGGAGACCTACGCGGAGGAGAACGGCTCCTACGGCCTGGCGACCCTGCGCCGCGAGCACGTGCGGGAGCACGACGGGGAGCTGGTGTTCTCCTACGTCGCCAAGTCCGGCAAGGACCGCAGGGCCGTCATCGCCGATCCCGCGGTGCGGGCGGCGGTGCGGGCGATGAAGCGCCGCCGCGGCGGCGGTGACGACCTGCTGGCCTGGAAGGAGCGTGCGGGGCGCTGGCACGACGTGACCAGCACGGACGTCAACGAGTACCTGCACGAGGTGATCGGCCCCGAGGTGTCCGCGAAGGACTTCCGCACCTGGCACGCCACCGTGCTGGCGGCGGTCGCACTGGCGGTGTCGGCGTCGGTGTGCGGCAGCCCCACGGCGCGCGCCCGGGCGGTCGCCCGCGCCTGCCGGGAGGTCTCGGAGTATCTCGGCAACACCCCCGCCGTCGCCCGCAGCAGCTACATCGACCCGCGGGTGGTCGACCTCTTCCACGACGGGGTCACCATCGAGCCGGTGCTGCGCGACCTGGGGGCCGAGGCCGAGTTCGGCCACCCCGCCACGCACGGGGCGATCGAGCTGGCGGTGCAATGCCTGCTGCGGGACGAGCCGGTCGCGCCGCAGCGGCGGGCGGCCTGAGGGGAGCGTCACCCGCGCTGCGGGGTACCGCCTTGGTCACCGTGGACGCATACCCCTATGCTGGACCACGTCCTCCGACGGGTCCTGGCGTTGACGGACGCGAGCATCCTCCGGAAGCTGGCGCCCTCATCGTCTAGCGGCCTAGGACTCCGCCCTTTCAAGGCGGCAGCACGGGTTCGAATCCCGTTGGGGGCACGTCCGGGCCACCACGGTCGGAAGCACCACCCAGCACCTAGTACGATCGGGTGCAGCACGAAGCCTCACCACGAGGCCCCGTAGCGCAGTTGGTTAGCGCGCCGCCCTGTCACGGCGGAGGTCGCGGGTTCGAGTCCCGTCGGGGTCGCTCGCCGTACCGGAGTTCCGGTCGCGGCTGGGCCAGGTAGCTCAGTTGGTACGAGCGTCCGACTGAAAATCGGAAGGTCGGCGGTTCGACCCCGCCCCTGGCCACCACAACGAGACATCGCGAAGGGCCCCTGAGCTGCAGAGATGCAGGCGGGGGCCCTTCGCGTGGGCGGGGCGGACCGTCCGGCCGCAGGCGCCTGTCAGGGCTGTGTCAGCAGCGGCCTGCCGAGGTCCTTGCCATTCCATGATCGGCCGCGCCATGATCGTGCTCCATCAGCGGCACGGGCGGGCGCGCGTGGGAAACGGCCAGTCCGCAGCGCGGCCTCAAGTCGCGATCATCAAATGTCGACCTCTGGAGCATGCGTCGCCTGCGACCCGCCCTTGCCGCCTGCCTCGCCGTCGTCGCGGTGGGGGGCGTCGCGGCGGTGACGGTCCCCCGGGTACAGGAGCACGTCGACAACCAGAACCTGCAGCAGGCGGTGGCTGCAGCTCGCGCCATCCCCACCCCAGCGGGGGCCGCTGACTCGCCGATCTGCCGAGATGACCTGCTCGTCGCCTGCTGGGAGGTCGACAAGCCGTTCCAGCAGATCGCCACGTCACTGGCAGACGCCCTCAGTGATCAGGCAGGGCAGCCGGTCGACCAAGAGTGCCGGCCTGAGCCACCCGCCGCCGGGCAGGCAGTGGAGAGTGCCCGGGAAGGCCGGGGGCAGTGCTCCCTCAAGGTCAGCTTCGGCGACCGTGGCGTCAACCTTGTCATCAGCTCCCTCACCGCGGCCAACTCCAAGGTCATCACTGATGTGGGGACCTTGGTGAGTGTGACGCCCTACTGACCCACGGGTCGGAAGCCCTGCGCATCCTCTGACGTCGCCGGCGGGTCGTGATCGCGCCCGCAGCGCGGCATCAGACCGCCAGCAGGAAGAGTCTGCGCAGTGAGCGCGCAGTGGGTCAGTGGACCCTTTTCAGCAGCGGCTCGCGCTGCTGACGCATGTTGAGTGGCTGGCCACCGGCTCAAGATCAGGTGCTCGAAGCCGATTGAAGGACATGACCAGCGAGCAGCCTGCCTCCCGGCGTCTACGCATGCCCTACGTCCTGGGTCTGGCTGGCGCTCTGGCGGTGGCCGGGACGGTGACCTGGGTGCAGTCCCAGCCGACCGCCGAGGAGCGGGAGCTGGCCCGTCAGCAGCGCAGCACGGTGGCCATGCAGAGCATCCAGTGGCCCAGCGACTTCAAGACCGTCTCCTACGTCGACGGCTGCGCCACCGGCCAGGGCATGATCTGCTTTCTCACCGACCGCAGCCCCAGCGAAGCCGCCGCAGTGGTCGCCGAGCTGATCGCCGCCGCTCCAGGAGACATCGAGGCGCGCAGGGGCATGCCCGGCGCCCCGGAGGACAGCCTGGTGATGAGCGGCACCCACCAGGGCGAGGCCGTCTCCGCCGCCATCGCCGCCCACCGCCTCACCCCGATGGACGTCTCACCCGGCAAGTTCAGCGGCGGCTCGACCGTCAACGTGGCGCACAGCCACCACTGATCAACCTGGCGTCCGGGTCTCCTCGCAGTGCGGCACCTGCGACGGCCTGAGGCCGACGCGGCCGCCCGCTCCTCGGCATGGTCGGGCGTCACTGGCCGCTCATGATCGCGCTCCATCAGCGACACGAGCGCGCATCTGAGGCGTTCAGGCAACGGGCCTGCCTGCTCAGCGGGTGAGGCCCGAGATGGATTTCGCCTCCACCGGGAGCTGGATGGGCGCGGGCTGGAAGTGAGGGAAGGGGTCGGAGCCGTAGTTGAGTGGGTCGCGATCGACGTCCGCCCGAGCGGTCCTCATCTCGACTGGCGCCTGGCCGTTGTCGTGCGCGCCGCTGTCCGTGGGGTCGGGCAGGTAGTCGAGGTCGTCCACGACGCTCACCGAGGACTCCGGCCAGAAGCTGCGTCCTTCCGGCGCGGGCCCCTCCCCGATTGAGACGGCGGCGAGCTGGGGCGCCGAGGAGGGGGGCTCTTCACCGTGCAGGTGAAGGCCTCCGAGGGTGAGGGCGGAGCCTGCGACCACGGCCAGGGCGAGGAAGGCGGAACGCGAGCGGTGTGCGTGCATGGAGCGCCCCTACGGCCATGTGGGTGATGTGGTCGTTGCCCGTATCGGCATCCCGCACCCTCGGCTTGAGGCACGGCCGCACCGGCACGATCGATGTTGAACGGCCGCCATGATCGCGCCCGCAGTGCGGCGGAGTCGGATGTTCGTCCGGCGCTGCGTAAGTGCCTTCAGTGCCTCGGGGTCGTGACGGGCGTGCGGGTTGGCTCGACGCTGATGATGTCGCCCGGCTGGCAGCCCAGGACGTCGCAGATGGCGGTCAGGGTGGAGAACCGGATGGCCTTGGCGCGGTTGTTCTTCAGGATCGAGACGTTGGCCAGGGTCATCCCCACTGCTTCGGCCAGGGCGGTAAGGGTCATGCCGCGGGCGCTGAGCACGTCGTCGAGGTGGATGCGGATGCGGTGGGTCTCGGTGTCCGGGGCCATCAGACGAGCCCGTCGACGTCCTGGCGCATTCGCACGCCCTGGCTCCACACCAGGGCCAGCACCGCGAGCAGCACGCCGGTCAGGGCGGGGAAGACCCCCGGGATGCGACTCATGGTGATCTCGTTGGCGGCCCGCGAGGTCGGCGTCAGCAGCGGTTCGGCGAACAGGGACCAGGCCGGGCCCAGGAGGCTGCCACCCAGGCCGACGAGAAGGGCAAGGGCGACCAGTCGGCGGGTGTTGGCGGCGGTGAAGGGGCCCTCGGGCATACGCACGGAACGGACCAGGCGCCACAGCAGCCAGATGCCGGCGGTGACAAGCGCGGCCCAGGCGACGTCCTTGCTGAGGAAGAGGGCCCAGTCGCGCCACTCCCCGTCGAGGGGGTAGGGCCCGGGACGCCACAGGGAGGCACCACTGATCACCGAGGCCCAGAGTGCGACCGCGGTGAGCAGGAGCAGTACCTCGGTCGAGCGCAGCAGGGTCTTGCGCCCCGCGGCTCGCCTGATGGGCAGAGCGACGTGCACGAGCACCATCCTTATCGTCAATCGATGTTATCGAGGAACGATAGCGCAAGCCTGTGACGTCATCCGCTCTTCGGCATGGTCGGACGTCGCCCGCCGCCATGATCGCGCCCCATCAGCGTCAAAGGCGGATGTGTCGGGGAGCTCAGTCGACGTAGCGGAGTCGGATGTCTGCCGCTTCAGCGAGCCGCTCGGCGGACGCGGCGAAGGAGGTGCCCTCAGCGCGCATGACGAAGGTGATGACGTCTCCGCCCTCGCCGCAGCCGAAGCAGTGCCACCGGCCGATGCGCGCTCTGACGGCCAGGTTCGCCGCCTGGTCGTCATGGAAGGGGCACTGGCCCCGGAGCTGTTCATTGGGCCCCGCCGCGAGGGGGGTGTGCTCAGCGATGACGGCCGCCAGGTCCGTCTCCTGCTCGATGCGCCTCAGGTCGTCAGGATGAATGTGGCCTGTCACGGCCGCAGGGTAGGTCGCGAGCCGGGAAGGGCGACGAGGAGGACCGTCCGCTCGTCGCCGGTGAGGACGCTGGGGGTCCCCATGATCGCGCACTGAGGGCGGCGTGAGCGTGTGGCCGGACCACTGCTTCGTTGCAGCCGACGTGCCGGCGGAGCGGCCGCCGGTGCTCACTGTCCGAAGGTGTAGCGCAGGTTGGCGTTGATGAGCTGGTTGAGTCGCCGGCACATGTGGCCCAGCAGCGAGGCGTCTGGCATCTCGCCGTCGACGAGGAGCGTCCAACGCAGCTCGGTGCCTTGCCCTGAACCATCAGGAGGCAGGTCGAAGCGGACCTGGGCGTCAGGTCGGCGCGGCCACAACGAGGACCAGACGACGAGGTGGGGCTCGTCGGCGACCAGCAGGTGAGGGCGCTGCTCGTCGTCGAGCAAGTCCAACCAGGGTCGCGCGGAATCACGGTCGGGGTGAGTGAGGGCCTCGAAGACGATCCGCGGCGGCGCGGGCTGCCTCTTGCGGCGGCTACCGACTTCGAGCATCCGAGGATCGTAGGAACGACCGCAGCAGCACGGCGAATCGCGCCCGCAGCGCGTCAAATGCGGATGTTCGCGTGGCGGCTGGGTGTGCTCTCCACGTGTGTGGCCGGAGCGGTGCCCGGGCAGGGCTAGTCCAGGTGCTCGCCCCAGCGGACCGGGGACTTCACGAGCAGCAGGGAGCCGCCATCATCGCTGCGCAGGTGGGTGATGGCACCGTCCCAGTTCCTCTTGTGCAGGATCTTGGGTCTGCCGGCGGCGACCATGCGGGCGACGTCGGCCTCGTCGAACCAGCGGTAGCCGCAGTCACCATTACAGCCGCAGGCGTCCCACCCCAGGATGGCCCCGCCCTGTGCGACCACGAAGGCGTCCTCAGCGCTCACGCCCTTGGTGACCAGACGGAAGCCACGGCCGCCGGGACCCAGCAGGTCGAAGGGCGGTGGGTCGGCGGGAGCTGCCTTGACTGCCTCGACGACCTCGGCGAAGGAGGGAGGACGGCGCCGCGCTGCCATGACTCAGTATCTGCCGAGAACCAGCGGGAGGACAGGGCGCAGCCACGCCCTCAGCGCGGCAGGGTCGGATGTTGGGCACTTGTCTCAAGGTCCGCGGCGTTGCCGCAGAGGCCGGTCGTCGCCGTCGTGGCCGTAGCTGATCTCAATGTCGGATAGCTCGTTCTGCAGCTGGTAGGCCAGGCGCAGGCCCTCCTGCTGCCAGGCTCGCTCCTGCTCGGCATCGGGCCAGCGGTAGTCGGTCCACCCCAGAGCGTGGAAGCGCTTGTTCCATGCCCGCAGCTGCTCGACGAGCCCGGGACTGGCGCCGAGCTCGGTCGGGTCGACCGTGCCCATGTGGTCCAGGTCGCTGTCCCATACCGGGTCCTGATCGCTCCACTCAGCGAAGACGCGCAGGGCGACGGGGCGGTAGGACTCCTCCACCGGCTGAGCGTCTCACCTGCACCTCGGTTCGAGGCAGGGCCCTGCTGCAGCTGCTCGTTGCCCCCTGTCCGACCGCTCGCTCTTCGGCAAAGGTGTGCGTCTGGCGGTCGTCACGATCACGCCCTCAGGGCGGCCTGCGCGGATGTTCGGCGAGGTGGGTGCTGCCTCAGCCCGGTGGATGTGGGCGCTGCCAGCTGAGGGTGTCGAGGTGGGGGTGCCGGCGCACGGCGTCGATGAGGTCACGCGGGCCGCTGACGTGGCTGGCCCACAGGTCGTAGTCGGTCCACACCAGCCAGGAGCGGTCGGCGGGCCAGAGGTTGCTCGGGGTGAAGTCGTAGGGGCCGCGCGGGGACAGGATCTGCTCCAGGTCGCCGAGGCGGCACCGGTAGGTGACGGGGTGGTCGTAGTCGCCGGTGATGAGGGGGCAGTAGTAGGCGTAGACCTCGGTGCTCGCCCCGTCGCCGCAGTGCTGCAGGAGCACCTGCAGCAGGGCGCGGAAGGACACCTCATCCAGCGTCCCTTCGCAGGGGCCGTGGAGCGTCTGGGGCCAGGGGCCGGGAGAGAACCAGCGGAAGCACGGCGGCACGTCCAGGCTCGCCGGCTCGCGCATGCCGGGCAGCTCCGCCCAGCGTCGCCGGAGCCAGCCCGGCGCCGGGTGTTGGCTGTCCGGCGAGCCGGCCCCGCCGACGTCGTCTGCGCCGCGGTCCGGGCCCAGAGCCGGGCGGTCGGCCTCGCCCGGATCGAGGTAGGCGGCGTGCAGGATCCAGGTGCTGGTCTCACCGACAGCGTGCTCGAAGCCCGTCAGGCCCTCCTGGGCGGGGGACTCGCCCAGCCAGGTGAGGGTCGAGGCGTCGCGCAGCAGCGTCATGCCGGAGACCTCGATCACCTGTCCAGCATCTCCTGCGACAGCCAGCTGGGGCTTGACGAACATCCTCAATTCGGCAGAAGAGTGCGTTCGGGGCCGATCATGATTGGGTCTGGTGTGCAACTACTTGTCCACTTGACGTTCGGGCCAGTTGTCCTGCCTGAGCTGGGGTGGAAGTGCTCAGACGACGCTGCGCCCGCGTGCCGGGGTGAACCGCCCCGGCGAGTCCGGAGACTCCGTTCCTTGGGAAGGATGGAGTCATGTCAGGGAGCACGTCCAAGCGTTACCCCGCGGAGTTGCGTGA
>NZ_PTJD01000018.1 GCF_002934625.1 Kineococcus xinjiangensis
TCACGCAACTCCGCGGGGTAACGCTTGGACGTGCTCCCTGACATGACTCCATCCTTCCCAAGGAACGGAGTCTCCGGACTCGCCGGGGCGGTTCAGGGTGCTGGTGGACCTGGGCCTAGAAGAGGACGAAGAGGACCCGGTCGTCACCCACCTGCTGGCGCATCCCGGCGTTGTGGAGGCTTACCAGGAGGACACCGAGGTCTACTACTGGGTGACCCACACACCCCTGACCATCGCGCAGGCGGGCGCCCACGCTCTTGCCGCACTCCTGACAGGCCACCGGGCCGCCCTGCGCCGGGCAGGACTGCAACCACCCGACGAGCCCACCAGCACATGACCACGTCCTGAGCTGCGCCCAACGCACTCATCTGCCGCGCTGCGGGCGCGATCATGGGCGGCGGGCGGACACGCGACTTTGTCGATGTGCGCGCATGGAGGGAGTCGTGTCCTGGGTACCGTCGGGAGGGTGGATAAGGCTCCGGAGGCTGCCCCGTTGTGGTCGGCTCTGCGACGAGGTCGCCGTGATGAAGCCGTCCAGGTGCTGCTGTCGATGCCGGCAGCACAGCGGCAGCGCTTGCGCCCGGCGGTGCGTGCTCACGAACGCTTCGTTACCAGCCATCCGGACAGTGCCCGCGCCCCCGACGGGGAGTGGAGCGGCCCGCTGCGCTCCGGTCACTGGTCCGCGGCGAAGGCCGCGCTTCTGGCCTGCTCCCCGCTGCCACAGGCGGTGAAGTACTGGCCCTTGGACATGCCCGACGCCGTCGACCTGCCCCGTGCGTTCTTCCCCGAGGACCTCGACGCGTTCGTCGAGGAGTGGTCGGCCCGCTTCCTGCGCAACCCCAAGGCCTGGGACCGCATCCGCGGCCTGGATGCGATGTTCGACTGGGCCCACCAGGGCCTGGTGCCTGCCCCGACGCAGCCAGGGGCGGTGCTCTGCCTGGCCACCGGCATCCCGGGCGCCCACAGCGGCACCCACCTGCTGCGCTACCTCGAAGAGCGGCCCTGCCTGATCGAGGTCACCTTCGCGCGCATCTTCGACGTCGACGGCATCAAGGGCGCCTCGCTGGCGCAGCGGGACGAGACCACCCCCTGGCGCAGTCGACGGCTGGACAACTACGTGATCCCGCAGTTGATCCGGCGCGGGCACTGGAGCCGACAGATGGTCCTCGACGGCATCGACCGTGCCCTCAGCCGCGGCCAGACCCCCTACCTACGGCGCTGGTTCCACGGCCTCGCGCAGATCATCGGCCCTTGACGAACATCCGCCTCCGCCGCTCTGCGGGCGCGGTCTGCGCGGGGTGCTAGGGCACGTCTCCGGCCTCGCGGATCCACTCTTCGATGTCGGCCTTGCTCTGCGGCTCGGGCATGACGACACCGCCGGTGAGCCACAAGCGCGCCCCCAGCTCCCCGGCCAGGTCGTACAGGCCGGTGAACACCGCTCGGGCATCACTGGTGCTGGTTCCGGTCGGGCTGAGGTAGGAGATCGCCCCGTCCATCATCCGCAGCTGCCCGTCGCTGCCCCGGCACAAGAGGAGGTCGTAGGAGACGGTTCCGTGCAGCCAACCGCCCTCGCCGTCCTCCTCGCCCAGGTCCGCGCCGAGCTCGGCCAGCCGGCGGCGCAGCAGCCTCTCGTCCAGCACCGGCAGCGGATCAAGGTTCTCCCCGTCCTCGTCGACCCACTGCGCCGCGAAGATTCCGAAGTGCTCAGCCATCGCTGCACCCCTCCGGCGTGGGGGACTCGTCGATGAGGAAGGTGACCACCTCGTGCAGCGCCTGCGGGTTGACCGGTTCGCGGTACATGACCACCCCGAGGGCCTCCCCGTAGACGAAGCTCTCCGGCTTGAAGATGCCGAACGGTCCTTCCAGCACGGTTGCGTGCTGGTTGACGTCGCGGATCTTCGGGTCGCGCCGGTACACGACCCACCGCGCCTGCGGCAGCACGGCGTGCAGGACCTGCCCCAGGTAGGCGCCGACCTCGTCGACGAGGCGGACCTGGCGCAGTGAGAGCAGCTTCTCCCCGAAGAAGCCACTGCCGTTCTCGGCACCCGGCTGCCACCAGGACGGGGAGCCGGCGAGCCCGTCCTCGGCGTCGGCGTCGAGCTGCTCGAAGAACCACACCCCCAGCGCCTCGAGGCCCTCCACGGTGCCATCCAGCTCGGGCCCACCCGTGCGCGCGATGCGCCGGCGCAGGCGCTCCACCAGCTGCGGCCGCTCCGCGAGGTAGGACTCACGGTAGGCCTCGGCCTCCTCGAGGCTCAGGCGCATGAAGTCACGCACCTTCCCAGCGTAGGAGCGCACCACCAGCACGGACCGAGAGTGGGCGTCCGCATCCCACTCCTGGCCCTGGCGCTCGATCCATGACCTTGACCAACGCGCGCTCACGCCGCCGTGCGGGCGCGATCAATCGAAGAGGCCCTCGAGGAAGATGCTGGGACCACCGAAGGTGAGGAAGACAAGCAGGGCGGAGCCCGGCACCGCCACCAGTCCCCACCGCTTGGCTCGGGGGAGGAGTCCGACCCAGGCTGCGCCCCCGAGTACCAAGGCGCCCGGCGCCGCGAAGAACCACCACACCTCGCGAGGCAGCAGCGGCGTCCTGCCGATCCACCCGTCGAAGATGCCCATGATCAAGCACGCATAGGCACCAACCCCGCTCAGGAGGGCCATGGCGATCGCCGCGGTCCAGCGCCACCACGCCACCTCGCGTCCCCTCTCGCGTCGATCGTCTACACGATGACGCCTTGCTTGCCTCGAAGCAGCCGCTGAGCGGGTCACCTCAACATCCGACTTTGCCGCGGTCAGTGCGCGCCTCTGCCGATCTGCGCGCAGTGAGGTGGCGCCGCTGGGGTTCATTCAGTAGCGGTTGGTCTTGGCCCTGCGAAGGATCATCAGCGCAAAGGGCAGGAAGATCACCACTGTTACCACGGCGAGCATGACCAGCCCTGCAGGGCCGTACTCGACGTGGTGCTCGCAGGCCGCTGGCATGTCGCCGCTGAGGGGACCTTGGCCGTAGCAGCGGTAGCCCGACCATGATTGGAACCACCCCATGATCTGGCGAGCCCCGTACACGACGATCACCGTGGCGGCAAGGAAGCAGACGACCGCTGCACGCATCAGTCTTGCCCGCACGCTCATCTCGGGAGGCTACGGGGACTGCCCCGAGTTCGGTTGACTCTCGTCGGTCGGGGCGGTCCCGCCTGCCGCCGTGGCTCGCTAGACGGGTCGGTGAGGCTGCCGCAGCCGGTCAGCAGCTTGTCAGCAGCGTTGATGGTCGCCGGTCGTCCCACCTTGCTCTCTGGGTGACTCAACCGGACCCTGACCTGCACCGACGCTCCACAATGGACACGTCCCGCCACCACTCAGCACGCTGCCGGGACTTCTTCTAATCGGACGGTCGAAGGTTCGAATCCTTCCGGGCGCGCCGTCTCCCCCGGCCCTCAGCCCCGGTCCACTCGATCAGGCGTGGGACCCGACGAGGGTCCCGACCTCCACAGCGGACAGCGGCGGGGCCAGTCCGAAGCCCTGCAGGAGGTCGCAGCCGAGGTCGCGGGCCTGCAGGCGCTGCCGCTCGGTCTCGACGCCCTCGGCGACCACCTTCAGGTCGAGGGCGTGGGCGAGGGCGACGATCGCAGCGTCCGGGTCGGCGCGGAGCAGGGCGTGGCGCAGCCGGTCCGACAGCAGCGCCCTGTTGGGCAGGCCCGTCAGCGCGTCGTGCAGCGCGCGGTGGCCGGAGGCGTCGGCGGCCTCGCGCAGCTCCGCCCGAGCCTGGGCGTTGAAGAGGTAGCCGGCGGCGACGTCGGCGAGGACCTGCGCGCCGACCAGGTCCGCCTCGGACAGCGCGCGCGGGACCTCGCAGTACAGGTCCAGTGCCCCCAGCCGCCCGGAGCCCAGCCGCAGGGGGAACGAGAAGACCCCGCCCAGGGCCGCCTCGCAGGCGGGGGGGGGGACAGCCGGAACCGCTCGTCGCGGGACAGGTCGGGGATGAGGACGCGGTCCCCGGTCGAGTGCGAGACCGGGCAGGGCCCCTCACCGGTCTCCAGCTGCACCCGCTCGATCGCGAGGATCTTGTCGTTGCCGGCAGCGACCATGTGCATCGAGTCGTCGGCGCCGACCAGGACCACCCCGGCGCCCGTGGAGGACGCCCCCGGTGAGACGGCGACCTTCCGCACCGTCGACGACCGCAGCAGCAGCCACCGCCGCCCATCCTCGTCCCCGCCACCTGCTCCTCGCCTCTGCTTCCGCAGGCCCGTGCCGGGGCTCCTCCGGTCCGGGGCCAGGACGACGGGGCGGGGCGCGGTCGCGGTGACCGCTGGGTTCAGCCCGCGCGGGCCGCGGCCCGCGCCCCGAGGCGCTTCTCGAGCCGGGTGCGCAGCGGCTTCTGCAGGGGGCGCTCCACGAGGCGGTGCAGCGCCCAGGCCAGGGCGATGCAGCAGCCCAGGGCGACGGCGAGGGTGGGGTAGCGCCCCAGCGCGGTGTGCAGCACGTCGATGAGGGCCCACCCGACGTACTCGTGGGTCAGGTAGAGCGGGTACGTCAGGGCGCCCAGCGCCGTCAGCAGCGGCAGGTCCAGGTCCCGCACGACCGGCACGAGGGCGACGGCGGCGACCAGGCCGATGCACCCGGCCACGACGAGGGCGAGGACGACCGGGGAGGTCCGCCCACCGGAGGTGACGTGGTCGATGGCCCCCGTCTGCCGGGTGGCCGCCAGGAGCACCGCCTGGGCCGCGTTGAGGCCGAGCAGCAGCCAGCGTCCGCCCGTGTGCCCGTCGCGGTGGAGGACGTAGAGCACCATCCCGGCGGCGAACAGCGGCGCGAAGCCCAGCAGCGTCACCGCCGAGGCCGCGGCCGGCGCGGCGAGGGTGAGCGCCGTGCACAGCACGGGCCCGACGCCGGCGCAGGCCAGCACCCTGCGGCGGGTCGGGCCGGCGAGCAGGAGCAGCAGCACCGCCAGGTAGAACTGCAGCTCCACCCACAGCGTCCAGTACACCCCGTCCACGCGGGGCACCCCGAACAGGTCCTGCAGCATCGTCAGGTTCACCAGGACCTCGACCGGACCGAGGTCGCCGAACGTCGGCCAGGCCCAGCGCAGGGTGGCGGTCAGCAGGACGGCCGCCCAGTACGCGGGGAAGAGGCGGCTGACGCGCGACGCCACGAACTGCGGCACGCTGCGGCCCCAGGCCGACATCAGGATGACGAACCCGCTGATCACGAAGAAGAGGTGGACTCCTGCGTAGCCGTAGCGGGTCACCGCCGACAGGGCGGGGAAGGCCTCCACCGGCAGCGGACCCCACCGCACGTGGTCCCGGGCGGTGAAGTGGAACAGCACCACCGCCAGGGCCGCCAGCAACCGCAGCGCGTCCATCGACCGCAGCCGGGAGCCCGCGCCGGCCGTGCGGACGGGACGGGGCGGGGCGGGCGCGGGGCGGGGCACCGGCAGACCGTAGACGAGGAAGCGCCCCGACGCCCTGTCGCACCCCGGCGGGGAAGCGCGCGGACGGCGCTCGGCGCCGCCGCGGTGCCGGAACCCGCTGACGGCGGCACGCCGCGGTGGAAGGATCGGCGCATGAAGAAGCCGGTCCCCGCCGCGGCCGTCGCAGCCCTGGCAGCACTCACCCTGACCGCGTGCAGCGACACCAGCCCCTGCGCCGAACTGCCCGCTCCGAGCCCGGAACTGGTCGCCGCCGCGAGCCAGCAGGTCCAGGGCCTCCCCGTGGAGGTCGAGGTGGAGCACGAGGGCGTCGACTGCTTCGTCGACCCCCGGACCCGCCGCTGGACCGAGGAGCTGGAGGACGAGGAGGCCTGACCTCCGCCTCCCCCGCTCCCGGCCGGTCCGGCGCCCGTCCCTACCGGCCGTGCCGCAGGACGAGCTCGACCCGGCGGTTGAGCTGCTGCGCGGCGGCGTCGAGCTCCCCCGCGGCGGTGGTGTCCGGCCGCACCGGTTCCCGCTCACCGCGGCCGCTGGGGCGCAGGCTGTCGCGCGGGACGCCCTGCGCGGAGAGCCGCTCCGCCACAGCGGTGGCGCGCCGCTCGGACAGGGACTGGTTGTAGCCCTCGTCCCCGGTGGAGTCCGTGTGGCCGACCACGTCGACGGACGGCGTCCCCAGCTCCCCCAGCAACCCGGCCACCCGCTGCAGCAGGGCCTCGGCCTCCGGCCGCACCCCCGCGGAGTCCAGGTCGAACAGCACGCCGGCGTCCAGCCGGACCACCGTGCCGCAGACCTCCCCCACCGGCTCGAACCGGTCGATGCGCGGCACCGGCGGGAACGGCGGCATGCCCTCCTGGAAGACCTCCGCGACCACCGCGGCGAAGGCCGGGTCGGCGTCGCCCTTCGTGCTGCCGTCGGCAGCGACCTTGACCCGCCCCTCGGGGCCCCGGTAGCTGCCCGAGCCGTCCACGTCGATCCACGCCCGGACGGTGTCGTCCTCGAACGAGCCCGAGCCGTCCGCCCGCACGAACGCGCGCAGGTCCTCCGACTCGTAGGTCCCCGCCCCGTCGGGGTGGACGCTGAGCCGGACGTCGACGTCCTCGTAGACGCCCGCGCCGCCGGGCAGGACGGCGATGTGCAGGTCGGGGGCGTCGTAGACACCGGTGCCGTCCCCGGCCACGGTCACCTGCACGTCGCCGGAGCGGAGCGTGCCCGTGCCGTCGGGCCGGACCGGGGAGGCGCCACCGGCGTCGGCCGCGACCGCCTCACCGGAGGGGCCGCAGTGGGCGTCGAGCACGGCGATGTCCCGGTACAGACCGGGGAGCACCTGGAGCTGCTCGCCGATCCGCTGGTTCTCCGCGTCGCGCAGCACGTCCGTGGGGACGGCGAAGGAGGGCAGTGCGGGCGGGGTGAGCCGCGCCCGCAGCTCCTCGGCCGTGAGGGAGGTCCCCGTCTCCTCCGGCGCCTGCTCCGGAGCCGTCGACGGCTGCGCCGCGCCGGTCGCGTCCGTCGGCGCGGCGCTGCCCGGCCGCACCTGCTCGGATCCCGTGCACGCCGTCGCGAGACACGCCAGGGCCAGCAGCGTCGCCAGCGAGCGCCCCCGTGAGACCACGCGCTCCCGCCCCCTCAAGATGACGCCCGTGCAGGTCGACGTTCGTTCCATGCGCCCCAGCCTCCGCATCGCTTCCCTCGCTCTCGTCGCCGCGTCGTGCCTGCCCCTGGTGCCGACCGCAGCCGCCGCGACGACCGCGCCCGCCGTCCTGTACGGCGGCGCGACGCTCGGTGGAACCGTAGTGGCAGGAGGTCTGGTCGATGTCGTCGCGCCCGGCGCGGTCAGGGTGAAGTTCTACCTCGACGGCGACTACCGCGCGGTCGACGTCACCGCCCCGTTCCAGTGGAAGCTGTCCGCGCCGGCGGGCAGCCACGTCCTGCGGATCCGCAGCTACGACGCCCAACGGAACTCCACGACGACCGAGGTCCGGTTCACCGTCGGTTCGACGGCGATCGCGCCGGCTCCCACCCCGACCCCGACCCCGACGCCCACGCCGGTCGCACCCGCACCCGCACCCGCACCCGTGGACGGAGCGTCCTCCCGCACCGTGCGAACGGTCGAGGAGATCCGCAACGCGGTCGCCACCGCGAAGCCGGGCGACGTCATCACAGTGGCCGACGGCGAGTACACGATCCGCCCGCGCCTGGTGGTCAGCGCCAACGGCACCGCCGCCGCCCCCATCACGCTGCGCGGCTCGCGCGCCGCGGTCATCCGCTCCACGTCCACGGGCGGCGACTACGGCATGCACGTCACCGGCGACCACTGGCGCATCGAAGGGCTCACCGTCGCCCACGCCACCAAGGGCATCGTCCTCGACCAGTCCGTCGGCACGGTGATCGACCGCGTCGAGGTCCACGACATCGGCCACGAGGGCGTGCACTTCCGCTGGTGCTCCAGCGACGGCAAGCTCATCAACAGCTACGTCCACGACACCGGCCGGACCAACGCCGGGTACGGCGAGGGCGTCTACGTCGGTTCGGCGAACTCCAACTGGTCCAAGTACGCCTGCGTCGACGGGCGCGACAACAGCGAGCGCGTACTCATCGAGAACAACGTGTTCCGCAACATCGCCGCTGAGGGCGCCGACCTGAAGGAGGGCACCGAGTCCGGCACCCTGCGCGGCAACCTCTTCGACAACGTCGGCTTCAGCGGCGCGAACAGCGCCGACTCCGCCGTCGACGCCAAGGGCAACGGCTGGCTCATCGAGCGCAACACCGTGCGCAACGGCACGGGCAGCTTCCTCGACGGCTACCAGACGCACAGCGTCTACACCGGCTACGGCGTCGGCAACGTCTTCCGCGGGAACACCGTGGAGGGTCGCGTGCCCGGGTGGGGCTTCGGGATCTACCCCGCACGCTCCAACACGGTGGCCTGCGACAACTCCGCCCCCCAGGCGGCGAAGGGGCTCGCGAGCGTGCCCTGCTCCTGACCTGGGGAACGGAGCGCTCGTCAGTAGCGCTTCTGCCAGGTCAGCTCCTTC
The DNA here is from genome assembly GCF_002934625.1 of Kineococcus xinjiangensis. GTDB lineage: Bacteria > Actinomycetota > Actinomycetes > Actinomycetales > Kineococcaceae > Kineococcus_A > Kineococcus_A xinjiangensis. Next base: position 8,455 of record NZ_PTJD01000018.1, read on the forward strand.
GAGGGGCTCTCGGTGCAGACCAGCTTGGGGCCGCCCTCCCCCGCCTTGGCGAGGACCCCGATCGCCGGGCAGGGCAGGCCCACGTCGACCCCGCCCGGCGGCGGGGGCGGAGCCGGGATCCCCGCCCCCGCTCCCGGCGGCGGTGCGGCGGAGGAGTAGCGGTCCACGGCCGCCCGCCAGTCCGCGACCAGGGCCTGCTGGGCCTCCGCGAGCGGAACGGAGCCCGCGCACACGAGTGCGTGCAGCTGACGCTCGAGCTGGTCCTTGTGCGCCGCCGCGAACTGGCCGTCGCGCGGCTGCGGCCAGAGGTTCCCCGGCGCGTTGGTGCCACCCAGGCTCACCGGGACCAGGTGGTCGATGGTGTAGCCCTCCCGGTCGCGCAGGGCGACGCCGTACGCGACGAGCGCGTCCGCCTTGTCGCTGTAGCGCAGGTTGTGCACCCCGGCGGTGTAGCGGTCGGCGCAGACGTCCTCGCGGGTGACGTCGGGGAACACCGCCCCCGGTGTGAGCGCCAGGTCCGGCAGGACCGTTCCGTCGGCGGCCGCGGGACGCGCGACGACCGGCTCCTCGACGACCGTCCGGGTCGGAGCGGGGATCTCGAGCACCCGGACCTCCGGCGTCGCCGGTGGCTGCACGCCGGGGAGGGGTTCCGGCTCGCCCGAGCACCCCGCCAGCAGCGAGGCGCACGCACCCGCGACCGCAGCCGCGCCCACCACGTCCAGCCCGCGCACGCGCACGCCTGTGGTCACGGCCGGCCCAGGGCGCGGTACTCCCACCCCGCCGAGCTCCAGAGATCGCGGTCCAGCGCGTGCCTGCCGTCGACGACACGGCGGTGCGCGACGACCCCCGCGAGGATCTCCGGGTCCACCTCGCGGAACTGGGCCCACTCGGTCAGCAGCACCACCACGTCGGCGTCCCGGGCCGCGTCCATCGCGGAGTCGGCGTACGACAGCTGCGGGTAGGCGCGGCGAGCGTTGTCCATCGCCTCGGGGTCGTAGACGGTGACCTGCGCACCGGCGTCCTGCAGCAGGACGGCCACGTCCAGCGCCGGGGCGTCGCGGATGTCGTCGCTGTCGGGCTTGAAGGCCGCGCCCCACGCGGCGATCCGCGCACCGTCCAAGGAACCCCCCGCCAGTTCGCGGACCAGGTCCACTGTGCGGGCGCGGCGCCGCTTGTTGATCGCGTCGACCTCCCCGAGGAAGGTCACCGCCTGGCCGACGCCCAGCTCCTGCGCGCGGTGCTTGAAGGCGCGGATGTCCTTGGGCAGGCAGCCGCCGCCGAATCCGAGGCCCGGCCGCAGGAAGCGCCCGCCGATGCGGGCGTCGTGGGCCAGCGCCCCGGCCAGCGCGGTGACGTCCGCGCCGGTCGCCTCGCACACCTCCGCCATCGCGTTGATGTAGGAGATCTTCGTCGCGAGGAACGAGTTCGCGGCCACCTTCACGAGCTCCGCGGTCGGCAGGTCCATCACCAGCACGGGAGTCCCGTGCGCCTCGACGACGGGCGCGAAGGCGGCCCGCAGCTGCTGCTCCGCCCACTCGGAGCCCACGCCGAAGACCAGGCGGTCGGGGTTCATCGTGTCCTGGACGGCGAACCCCTCGCGGAGGAACTCCGGGTTCCACGCCAGTTCGACCTCCTCCCCCGCCGGCGCGACCTCGTGGACGAGGGCGGTGAGCTCTGCCGCCGTCCCGACGGGGACGGTCGACTTGCCCACGACGAGGGCCTTGCGGTCGAGGTTCTCGGCGAGCCGGCGCACAGCCGACCGGACATAGGTGAGGTCGGCCGCGTCACTGTCCGGCGCCTGCGGGGTGCCCACGCAGACGAAGTGCACGTCACCGAAGGCGGCCGCCTCGGCGAAGTCCGTGCCGAACCGGAGCCGGCCGCTGTCCAGCGCCTTGCGGAGCAGTTCGGGCAGGCCGGGCTCGAAGAACGGGACCTCCCCGGCCGCGAGCCGCTCGACCTTGGTGCGGTCCACGTCGACGCCCAGCACCTCGAAGCCGAGGACGGCCATGCAGATGGCGTGGGTGGCGCCGAGGTAGCCGGTGCCGATGACGGTCAGGCGCGGGGCGGTCGTGCGACCCTCGGCCGGGGGCGTGCTCATGCAGGACTCCTGTGGGTGGGCAGCGGATGCTGGGGATGGTGCTCGGTGGGGGCGGCGGCGTCGGGTCGGTTCAGCCGCTGCAGTCGACACCGCTGGTGGCCTCGCCGCCGGAGCTGTCCCGGTTGTCGCAGCGGACCTCGTTCGCGGTGTCCCTGGGCTTGTGGATGTAGATGCCGACGCCGTCTCCGGACGCCTCGACGACGTTCTCGGTGAAGACGTTTCCGGTCCCCCACCCGTCGAGGATGCGGTGGGTCTGCATGCCGTCCTTGGGGGTGTTGCGACCGGTGTTGCCCCGGATGAGCCAGTCGTTGCCCTTGACGTCCACCCAGGAGTCGGCCGCCGTCATGCCGGTGCCGTCGAACGTGTTGTCCAGGAGGGCTCCGCCGGTCGTCCCCTCCTTGATGTCGACGGACTCCGAACTGGTCCGGCTGATGGTGTTCAGCGCCACGAGGTTGAAGTCGCTGCGGTCCGGTCCGCCGTCGCCGTACTTGGGCCAGTTCTTCTCGGCGGAGCCGATGTAGACGCCCTCGCCGAACTTCTCCTTGCGCAGCCCGGTCCGCCGGATCGTGTTGCGCAGCACCGCGTTGCCGGTGCTGTGCGAACGCAGGTGGATGGCCTCGTCGCCGATGTCCTCGACGAGCAGGTCCTGCAGGACGGTGCCGCTGGTGCCGTCGGTGACGACGCCCTTCTGGGAGTTGCGGATGGTGAGCCCGACGACCCGCCAGTGCTGCGCCGGCGCCAGGTGGAGGGCGTACCCCTTGCGGGTGCTGCCGGTCTGCAGCACCGCCTGGCGGCCGCCGCAGAGCCAGATCGGCTGGTCGGCCGTCCCGGACACCTGGGCGACGAACCGACCCGTGTACGTGCCGTCCGCCAGTTCGATGACGTCGCCCGGCCGCGCCGCGTCCAGCGCCTCCTGCAGCTCCTCGGCGGAGCTCACGGTGGTGGTCGCCGAGGGGCACCGGACCGGGCTCGCGTCGGGCACTTCCGTCGCCCTGGGCACCTGACTACCGGCCACCACGGGCACCTCCTGCTCGCCGCCGTCCCCGGAGCTGTCATCGACCTCATCGCCGGAGCCACTGCCGGAGTCGTCGGAGGAGTCGTTCGCGCTGGCGGCGCGGTCTGCACCGGACGGCGCCGAGACGGTCGGCGCCGGCTGCACGGTCGAGGGCAGCACCGTGGGCGCCGGTGTCGCGACGGCCACCGGACCCACTGCCCCCGTGTGCTCCAGCGCCGGCTCGCCGCCGGGCAGGGCGACCGCCGCCCACGCCGTCAGCGCCACCACTCCGGTCGCCACCGAACCGGTGACCAGGCCGTCGCGGAAACCCAACTGCCCACTGCGCGCCCGCTCCAGCATGCGCCGGGCGGCCCCCGGCCGCGGTGCCCCCGGAGCCGTCACCGGGCACCCGACAGCGCCGGAGCGTCGTCCCGCAGGTCGATCGTCCGCGGAGCGGGGATCGGCAGGGCGCCCTGGTGCGCCATCTGGTGGGCGTAGGGGTGCTCCACGGTGCGCGTGCGCGAGCGACCGCGGAGCGCCGACGTGACGACGAGCAGCACGATCAGCGTCCACAGTGCGGTCATGGGCTGCAGGAGCTTCTTGAACCAGTAGTACCAGGGCGTCGTGTCGTCCCAGCCCTCGACCTCGTTGGACGCCGCCGCGAAGTCACCGGTGGACCGTGCGGTGTCCAGGGCGCTGGCCCCGGCGCCGGCGAGCACGTTGTAACTGACCTCGGCGCCCTCCGCCCGCCCGACGAGGGAGACGCCGTGGCTGCTCGCCTCCTGCACCGTGTTCCCCCGGACCTCGGCCACGGAGTCCCGGAGGTAGATCCCCGTCCTCGCCCCCTTCACGAGGTTCCCGGTGACCGTGGAGTTGCGCACGCCGTCGATGAGGGCGATGCCGTGGCGCTCTGTCCGCGCCACCTCGTTGCCCGTGACGGAGACCCGCTCTGCGGCACTGCGGACCACGATGCCCATGGAGTTGCCTGCGAGGCGGTTGTTCTGGACACCGACGTCGAGGCCACCGATGACCTCGATCCCGTAGTGGCCGTTGTCCTGGAAGGTCCCGTTGGTGACGGAGTTGCGGCCGTAGCTGACGGTCGTGGCCCCGGTGGCGCTCGGGCCTGCCGCCAGGGGTTCGCCCGACATGCTGACGCCGTTCATCTCGTTGTCGCTGGCCGTGACGCCGTTGAGGGAGATGCCGGTCGTGGCCCGGTCGAGGGTGATGCCGTTGCCCCGGTTGCCGGACGCGACGGTCCGCTCGATGACGCCGTTGCTGACGTAGCGGTGCAGGATCACGCCGCCGATGAGGCTGCGCTCGACGCGGCTGTCCCCGATGTGGAGCCCGTTGGCGCCGGTGATGAACAGGCCGTAGGCGTTGTCCTCGATCGTGGTGTTCTCGATGCGGGTGGAGACGTAGTCGAAGGCGGGGACGCTGTAGTCCAGGTTGGGGTTCTCCTGTCCGGGTTCCAGCGGCCCGGCCGGCTGCGCGGAGACCCCCTCCAGCACCGACGGGAGCTGCTCGGCGCCCGGCCGGATGTTGGCCAGCGGCTCGATGGCTCCGGTGTTCGGCCGGTCGGTGCCGGTGAGTGACAGCCCACCCGTGCGCCCGCTCCAGAACCCCAGCTTCGACAGCTGCGCATGCTCGGCGTGGAACTGCCCACCGAGGGCGCGGAGATAGGCCCGGCCGTCCACCAGTTCGGTGTCCGGCGCCCCGGCGTCGGCGTTCCAGCTCTCGATCCGGACGGGAGCCCCTTCCTCACCGGCGAGCTGGAGCTTCCCGCCGAGGCTGACGATCGACGTGAAGCCCTTCGGGCTGCTGGCGAGGCGCACCGTCAGCCCGCCGGGCTGGCTCAGTCGGAGCGTGGCGCGGGTCGAGACGATGACGTGCTCGGTGAGGAGGTACGAGCCGTCGGACATCTTCAGGAAGGTCTGCGGAGCGAGCTGCAGCAGGTCGGCGACGGTGTACGGCTCGGAGCGGGGCGTCAGCACCAGCGTGAACCCGGTGCCGGTGCTGAGGCGGTACGGCTTCTTCCACGCCTCCCCCTGCCAGCGGGCGACGGCGGTCACGGTGCGGATCTCCGTGAGGCGGCGGTCCTCCGCGGCGACCAGGGCGGCGGAGCGCTGCTCCTCGCTGTCGGTGAGGGGCTTCACGCTCGCGACGGAGGTCTCGGCGTGGGCGAGCGGACCGGCAGCCGCCGAACCGGCGGAGACGAGGGCGGCGGCGACCAGCGCGTACCCGCCCCGGCGTCGGGGAGTGCTCATCGTCATCTCAGACCGCCTCGAGGCTCGCGTCGCCCGCGGGCGCGGGGTTGGGGATGGAGATGGGCGCAGGGACGGGCGCGGGGTCGGTGAGCGTGGCCGCGGACTGCCCCTCGCCGCCGGTGCTGTCGGCGGTGCGGGTCAGCCAGCCCTGCTTGTTCATGGTGACGATCGCGTAGGCCTTGATGGGGAGGGCCACCAGGATCACGACCAGCGCGTAGAGCGGCAGCAGGAGGATCTCCTGCGGGTGGCGGCGCAGGTGCGAGAAGGAGCGGATGCCGCGCCCGACGAGCAGCCAGGCGGCCGCCAGCGCGAAGCCGGCCGGGGTCAGCTCGAGACGACTGAAGACGAGGTACGCCAGGGTCATGCCCATCGTGACCGGCGTGAGCAGGATCTGCAGCACCGTGACGATGGTGATGACCGGCATCTTCCACAGCCAGCCCTTCCAGAGGGCCGTCAGGTACGTGCGGGCGGAGTTGCGGCTCCAGCGGACGCGCTGCTTGACGAACGCGCGGAACGAGTCAGGGAACATCGAGATCGCCCTGGCCGAGCTCTGGTGCACGGTCTTGTAGCCCGAGGCGAGCACCAGCCAGGTGAGGCGGCCGTCGTCACCGGCGATGCAGCGGCGTCCCAGGAAGAACTCGTGCTCCAGGTTCGGCAGGACGGGCATCACGACGGAGCGGCGGTAGGCGGCGGTCCGCCCGGAGACGCATGCCACGGCGCCCCTGCGCCCCATGACGGGCACGTAGTCGTAGTAGCGGAGGTTGACCATCCAGTCGGCGATGCGCCGCCACACGCTGCTGGTGCGCTGGTAGACGTTCTGCTGGGTGCTGACCGCGCCCACCATCGGGTCCGCGAAGGGCATCTGGACGTTGCGGAGGAGCCCGTCCGTCCACATCGTGTCGGAGTCCGCGAGCACGACGACCTCGTTGCGCGCGGCGCGGATGCCGACCCCGAGCGCGGAGCGCTTGCCCTCGTGCCGGTACACGATGACCTGGAGTCGGGGGTCGTCGATCTCCGCGAGCAGGCGCTGGCACTCCTCGTCGGCCACGTCCACCACGACGATGAGCTCTCCGGGATCCTGCGAAAGCCAGTTGCGGGCGCAGTCCTGGAGGATCCGGGGATCCTCGCGGTAGGAGGGGACGACCACCGAGGTGGAGGTGGTGAAGTCGTTGACGATGGGCTTGCAGAAGCGCGAGCCGATGACCCGGTACAGCCACAGCGCCCACACGCTGATGCCGAAGGCACCGAGGGGCGCCAGGTCCCTCCACTGCGCTTGGCTGCCGAAGAACGTCTCTAGCCAGGACAAGAAGGAGCCTCCAGTGAACAGTCGCCAGGGACGGGGGTGGAGTGGCGTCGTCGCTCACCGGGACAGCAGCTTCATGCGCCCGCACGGGGCGGAACCCGCGTGCGGTTCTCGCCGCGGATGGAACTCCCGGTGATCCGGGCGCTCCGCCGCACAGTCGTTTCGTGACAGCGCGCGCACCTTCGGACACCGAACGTCGGATGGTTGAGGGCGCTCACTGCTCGTACCGACCAGGCCCCGTCGTGAGCCCCCTCACCCGTTCGGCGGGCTGAAAGATAGCGTGTTCTCACCCGTGTGGGGGAGCCTTTGCGCCATCTGGGTGACGGACCCGTGGACCAGGCGGGGGACACCCCTTGACACCACGGCGAAGCGGCGATGACGAGCGGGTGTCGCGGCGGTGACGCGCTCGTGGATCCCGCCGTGGCCCCCGGGCACGCGGGCCGGACCGCGCCGGGAGTGCGCCACCCGGACGGCCACGTGCCGGCACGGCACGGCACGGCCCCGCTCGGGGGCCGACCGCGACGCGCTCCGACGTCAGCGCAGCGCGCCGTGGCCCACCGCGAGGGGCGCCAGGAACGCCCTGCGCGCCACCGCGATGCGGTGCAGCAGCGTGAGCTCGTCCTCGACGACGCGGACGTCGGTGCCGCGTTGCGCGCGGTCGCGGCGGAAGGCCAGGGCGGTGGCCAGGTTCTGGAACTCCCCCATCGCCGCCCGGCCCTGCAGCCCACCCGCCCCCAGCGCCCACGCGCGGGCCTCGCGCCGGCGCCGGGGGGAGGCGAGCATGTGGACCTCGGCGTCGGTCAGCCAGCCCGTCTCGGCGTAGACCTGCAGGTGCTTGGCGATCAGGTGCGCCTCCCGGGCCCGGGCCACCAGCGCGAGGGCGACGGCCAGCGCGAAGACGGGCATCTGCAGGAGCACGTAGGCCGGCAGGAAGAGCCCCGCACTGGCGCTGGCGTTCCACAGCGCGTGCAGCGCCACGGCGACGCAGAACCCGAGCACCGGCGCCCCCAGCCGCACGAGGACGTTGCGGTGCCGCGCCGCGATGCCCAGGCCCACCCCGAAGGCCATCGTGAAGAGCGGGTGCGCGAACGGGGAGGCGATGCAGCGCAGCACGAACACCACGGCCAGCGACGCCACGCCGTCGGTCGCCAGGGCCCTGCCGAGGTAGAGGACGTTCTCCAGGAACGCGAAGCCCACCCCCACGAAGGCGGCGTAGACGATGCCGTCGACGACGCCGTCGAAGTGCCTGCGCTGCCGCCACAGCAGCAGGAGCACCGCGGCGCCCTTGAGGGACTCCTCCACCACCGGCGCGATCACCACCGACGGGTCGGCGAGGCTGCCGGGCGTGCGCAGCAGCAGGAGGGAGCCCGCGGTGTTCAGGACCAGCGAGCCGAACGTGGCCACGCAGGCGCCCCAGCCGAAGGCGAACGCGAGCAGGTGCGGCGGCTCGGCCTCGTGCCGGTCCAGCCACAGCACGCACGCCAGCACCGGCCCCACCGGCAGCGCCGCGAGCAGCACCCCGTAGACGAGCCCGTCGACGCCGACCTCCCAGGTGACGACGCCGAGGCTCAGCAGCCCGCACACGAGCAGGATGAGCACCGTCAGGACCGTCAGCGGCAGGCGGGCGCGGAACGCCCCGGGAGGCGGTGGCGCACCGCCGGGAGGAGAGACGAGCGGCGCGTCCGACATGGGCGGGAGGTTAGCCGCGCACCGGCCCCCGGGCAGGGCGAGCACCCTCCCCTCCCCGCGGCGCCGGGCGGGGGCGTCGGAGCCGCTGTCCTAGGCTGGCCGGGTGAGCAGCGACAGCGCCGACCTCGGCAGCAGCCCGGCACAGGAGCGCACCCCGGAGCGGGCGCAGGACCGGGTGCAGGACAGGATCGTCTGGATCGACTGCGAGATGACCGGACTGAGCCTGGAGCGGGACGCGCTGATCGAGGTGGCCGCGCTCGTCACCGACGCCGACCTGAACGTCCTCGGCACGGGGGTCGACGTGGTGGTCCGGCCCCCGGAGGGCGCCGTGGAGGCCATGGACCCCGTCGTCGTCGCGATGCACACCGCCTCCGGCCTGCTCGCCGAACTGCCCGAGGGCCGGACGATGGAGGAGGCCGAGCAGGCGGTCCTGGACTACGTCCGCCAGTGGGTGCCCGAGCCGCGCAAGGCGCCGCTGGCGGGCAGCTCCGTGCACACCGACCGCGCTTTCCTCGCACGCGACATGCCCGTGCTCGTGGACCACCTGCACTACCGCCTCATCGACGTCTCGTCGCTGAAGGAGCTGGCCCGCCGGTGGTTCCCGCGCGTCTACTACAACACCCCGAAGAAGCACGGCGGCCACCGCGCGCTCGCCGACATCCGCGAGAGCATCCAGGAGCTGAAGTACTACCGCGAGGTGCTCTTCGTCCGCGATCCCGGCCCCGACTCCGAGACCGCCCGGGCCGCCGGTGGGCGCCTGGAGCTGCGTCCGGAGGCGACCGGGCCCGAGTGAGGCGCGCGGCCGGCCTCCTCGTCGGCGAGGTCCCCCGCCGCGCCCTGCCGGGCCGCCGCGCCGCCGCGGACGGGTGACCGGTGCGGAACGGGCCCGCGAGTGGGGCTATGCTCTCCTCTGTCCGCGCGCTCAGGCGCCGTACGTGGTGGGTGTAGCTCAGCTGGTAGAGCACCTGGTTGTGGTCCAGGAAGTCGCGGGTTCAAGTCCCGTCACTCACCCCACGAGAGAGGGCCCCGTCTGCTGGTGCAGGCGGGGCCCTCGTCGTGCGCCCTCACTCGTCCCGGCAGGGCCCGGGGTCGGGCGGTCCGGGGTCGACGGAGCCGGGCCGGCCGGGCGCCACCGAGGGCCGCGGCGCGTGCATCAGCTCCCGAAGCCTCTCCCCCAGCCACGCCAGGTACGCGTCGCGGTCGGCCCGCAGCTCCAGCGGCAGCAGGAAGCGGCCGTCGCCCAGCCGGGACCACGACCTGCCCCGCACGGGCAGGACCACCAGTTCCAGGTCGACGGGTGGCAACCTGCGCCCCAGCCCCAGCTCCAGGTCCCGGACGAGGCCCACCTCGAACAGCGCGCTCGGCAGGCGCCGCAGCAGCCGGCTCTCCCGCTCGCGCTGCCAGGCGCTCCACTCCAGCGCGTCGTCGAGGAGCAGCTCCGCCACCCCCCGCAGCTCCGGCATGCCGCGCAGGCCGGTGAAGGACGGCGGCAGGATGCCCGCGAGCGCGGCGTGCTCGTCGGCGAGGGCTGCGGCCCACCACCGCGACCACTGCGCCGCGGCCGCCTCGGCTCCGGGGACCCGCACGCGGGGCGTCAGCGGCGGGTCGGCGGGAGGGAGGTGTCCCTCCTCGGGGCGCAGCCCGGCGGCGTCGCGCAGGTGCAGGCCGAGCAGCAGGGCCTGGGGCATGGCGCTGCGGATCGACCAGCCACGGGCCGCTCCTCGCTGCACCCTCCCCAGTCTCGGTGCCGCCGCCCGGGTCGTCCACCGAGATCCCCGGCACGGAGAACCCCTGGAAGCGGTGGGGTTCGTGCGACGGGTGGGGCGCGCAGGGCACCTCAGCGCGACCGTGCTTGGGCCGGCGCCGGCCGCGGCCAGCGCGCCGCTGCTCCGAAAGCGTTGCGTCCAGGCACCGGCCTCAAGCGCCCACCCCCTCCCGACGAACTAGTTCTCGACCCCCCGATCGGAGGGGGCCCCCATCCCTGGGAGGACTCAGATGACGCCCGAGGACAGCTGGCCGGCCCACGAGCAGGCCACGGAGCCGACCGCGGTACCGCACGCGGAACCGGTCATGGCGATGCTGCAGGAGCACATCCCGCTCTCGCTGATCCTGGACCTGGCGGTCCCCGGCGGCCCCGCCTCGCACGAACTCCTGGAGGCCGAAGGCCTGCCGGAGCAGGAGTGGTGGACCCCCGCCTGACCCGATCGGCCGAGCCGATTTTCTCGACCCCGAGCAGGCCTGCTATGGTTTCGACCCGTTGCGCCGTTAGCTCAATTGGCAGAGCAGCTGACTCTTAATCAGCGGGTTCGGGGTTCGAGTCCCTGACGGCGCACTCGCAGGACGAAGGGGCGGTGACCACCGGGTCACCGCCCCTTCGCCGTGCCCGGCGGGGATCCTCAGGCGGCGCGCCCCGGGACCTGGGAGGTGCTCAGCCGCCGGCCGTAGCGGGCCCCGAGGACCAGCAACGTCAGCCCCACCCCCAGGTAGGCGCCGACCCGCTCGATGCCGTCGAGGACGCTGGCGTCCACCAGGACCTTGACCACCGCCGCGCCCATGGTGACCAGTCCCGCGTCGCGCACCGCGGCGACGGGGCTGCGGGAGAGGAAGGCCGCCAGCAGCGAGAACCCCAGCGCCGCGAGGGCGAGCGTGGTGACGAGGTGCCCGACGAGGAAGCCGTCCGCCGCACCGCTTCGGGTGAGCAGCAGCACGCAGGCGGGGACCGCCGCGGCCGCCGTGCCGTACCAGGCGATGACGAGGGCCGGCCCCCACACGACGGGCGAGTGCAGCGCCCCCGCGTGGACGTGGCGGAGGGCAGCCGCCGTGGAGGCCACCCGCACCACGAGCAGCACGCAGCACGGCGGAGACCACGTCGGGCCAGGCCGCGCCGGCGGCCAGCGCGGACGGGCTGACGAGCCTCCCCGGCTCGACGCGGGCCAGCAGCTCGCCCAGCGCGACCACGCCGAAGCCCAGCGACGTGAAGAGGGCCGTCCGGGTCCGGGAGACGTGGGTGACGACGTCGAGGACCAGCGCCTGCCCGAGCAGGATCACCACCGCGTAGGGGGCGGCGGCCACCAGGAGGGTCGCGACGAGGACGAACGCCGCGGCGACGGCGAGGAAGGTGGTGCGGACCGGGGCGGACAGCGCCCGCGCGCCCCGGCCGGTCGGGAACGCCGAGGTGGCGAGTGCCACGGCGAGGGACAGCAGGACGCCCAGCACGAACAGGTCGCCGCGCTCCTGCCCGAACTCCACCAGCGCCAGCACCGGCAGCGCGAAGACGGGGACCGCGACGACGAGGTGGTGCGCCCCGGTCCGGCGGACCTGCACGGCCACCCACGCCCAGACGGCCACCGCCGCGGCCAGCGGCACCAGGACCGACAGCCCGGACGGGCCCCCCGCGACCGCGGTCGCCGCCGCGTAGAGCCACGTGCAGGTCAGCACCACCGACGTCAGCCCCACCCGGCCCGGGCGCAGGAGAAGCACCCGTCCGCAGCCGACGGCCAGGACGAGGACGTGGGCGCTCATCAGGGCGACGTCCTCCGCCGCCCCCACGAAGGGCACGAGCAGGCAGACGGCGGTGATGCCCGTGACGGCGAGCGCCTGCGAGCACCAGCGGTGCGCGATCTCCAGGCCGGCCAGCGCCAGCGCGACGGCCAGGAGCAGGCCGGGCACCGCGGGCAGCCACTCGTAGACGGCGGTCGCGGCGAGGAGGGCGAGGTGCAGGCCGGTGAGGCCGACGCCCGCCAGGGAGACGGCCGCCGCCCCGGTGCCGGAGCGGGCCCGCACCCGCGCCGCGGCGGCGAGCAGGACAGCGGAGAGCACGACGAGGGAGGCGGTGCGCGGCACGGGGCCGAACACCCCGCTGCGCACCCCGAGGACGACGAGGTAGGTGACGCCGACGAGGGTGATGACGGTCCCGAGCACGGCGAAGGCCGCTGAGAGCAGCCGCTCCGTGGAGCGGCCCCCGGGCCGCTCCGGCACCGCCGGGCGGCCCGCCGGCGCAGTGGACGCGGCGTCGGGGAACGGAGGCGCCGCGGCGGGTGGCTCCGCAGGCTCCGGTCCCGACGCGGGCGCCCAGCGCGGATCGGGGGCGGGCGGCGGCACGAAGGGCGGCGCCGGGACACCGAAGCGCCCCGCCGCCACCGTCGAGCCCGCCCGCGCGGATCCGCGGCGGCGGGCGGTGGGCAGACCGGCGGCGGTGGGCAGACCGGCGGGCGGTGGGCAGACCGGCGGCGGTGCGCGTGAGCTCCTCGAGACCGTCGAGTCGCTCGTGCACGGCGCGCACGCCCTCGTCGAGGCGGCGGAACTCCTGCTCCAGGTACTGCCGCAGCTCGTCCGGGTCGGTCATGGGCACTCCTGGCGAAGGGTGGCAGGGCGGCGGATGCCGCGGAAGGACGCCGGAGGGGCCGGTGCCCTCCGCCGGTAGTCCCGGCGTCGATCGGGGTGTGTCCGGACGCGCACAGCCCGGAGGAGACGTCGTCCGTACGGGCTCCCGGCCGCCGTCGCACGCTCCGTGACGCTCCCGCACGCAGGGCGCACGCCGTCGGCCCCGCACCGCACACCACGCGCGACGACCTGGTGACTCTCCGAATTCCACTGTGCGACAACGGGTTCGCGCCCACAGGCCGACACGCCCCGACGTGACATCGCGTCCTTGATCGGGTTAGTGTCCGCTCGCTCCCCGTCCTGCGACGGGGAGCCCTCGAGCGGACGCCGAGCCCTGCCACCGCTGACGAGGTCCCGCGACGACTCATGGCAGGGGTGGGGGAACCACTTCCGGGCCGCCCCCCGATCTCAGATCGGGGTGGTGGTCCTCGGGGTGAAGCCGGTGCGAACCGGCCGGGCGACCTTCCCGCCCGAACCCGACAGCTCACCTCGCAGGCGTCGGAGAGGTCCTCGCTGTGCCGACTCGCCTTCCGGCGCGCCACCGCGCCCCCGGTCGCCCCCTCACGCCCCTGGACGGCGCCGCCGTCCCCCTGCGCCGCGGCGCCGTCGCGCTCGGCCGCCGCACCGCCGTCGTGGCCGCGTCCTCCGGTCTCGCGTTCTCCCTCAGCGCCGCCGCCCCGGCCCACGCGCCCGCAGCGCCGGTGGCCGCGGGGACGCAGAACGCCACCGCCGGCGTTCCCGCGAGCACCGCGGCCGTGAGCGCCGCGTTCACCGCCGCCCCGGCCGCGGCGGTCTCCGCCCCCGCGGGCGCACCGGCCCCCGTGTCCGTCGACCCGGCCTTCGCCACCCTCCCCGCCGCGCCGGTCTCGCGCGACGCCGAGGGCGCGCCGCTGGAGCTGGTCGACTTCGGCAACGGCGAAGTGCCGGAGGAGGTCCTGCACGGCATCGGCCAGGACGCCCACGTCCTGTGGGGACCCGCCGCGGCGGCCTTCCAGCGCATGCAGGCCGCGGCCGCCGCCGACGGCGTCGAGCTGCGGGTGACGGACTCCTACCGCTCCTACGGGGAGCAGGTGGGCCTCGCGCGGCGCAAGGGCATCTACGGCCGCGGCGGGTGGGCCGCGCGCCCGGGCACCAGCAACCACGGCTGGGGCCTCAGCGTCGACATCGACGTGCAGGAACCCGTGCTCACCTGGCTGCGCACCCGGGCCGCCGAGTTCGGCTTCGAGGAGGACGTGCCCCGGGAGCCGTGGCACTGGACGTACACGGCCTGACGCGCCCCGGCCGCTCCCCCGGCACCCCGGGAGGACGCCGGGATCAGAAGGGGTAGCGCGGGATCTCCGAGCGCAGGGTCACCCACTGGGTCTCGGTGAACGCCTCCACGTTCGCCTCCGGGCCGCCGAAGCGGGCGCCGGTGCCGGAGGCCGCCATCCCGCCGAACGGGACGTTCGCCTCGTCGGAGACCGTCTGGTCGTTGATGTGGACCAGGCCGGTGGGGATGCGGTCGGCCAGGTCCAGCGCCCGCAGCGGGTCGGACGTGAGGATCCCCAGGGACAGCCCGTACTCGCCGGCGGCGGCGATGCGCGCGGCCTCGTCGAGGGTGCGGAAGCCGATGACGGGGGCGACGGGGCCGAACACCTCCTCCCGGAAGGCCGGCGTCGACTCCGTCACGTCCGCCAGCACCGTCGGGCGGTAGAGGAGGTCCTCGTACTCGCCGCCCGCCACCAGACGCGCCCCCGCGTCGACGCTGGCGGTCACCAGGGCGTGCACCCGATCGCGCTGGGACGCGTCGATGAGCGGGCCGAGGGCGACCTCCGCGGCCGCCGGGTCCCCCACGGGCAGGGCGCGCGCCTTCTCCGCGAGCCGTTCGACGTACTCCGGCAGCACGGACTCGTGCACGAGGTGGCGTCCCGTGGTCATGCAGATCTGGCCCTGGTGCAGGTACGAGCCCCAGGCCGCGGCCGAGACGGCCCGCTCCAGGTCCGCGTCCTCGAGGACCACGAGGGCGTTGTTGCCGCCGAGCTCGAGGTGGGCGCGCTTGAGCAGCCTCCCGGCCGCCTCACCGACCCGGCGGCCGGCCGCCGTGGAACCGGTGAAGGAGATGATCCGGACCGCCGGGTGCTCCACGAGCGCCTGCCCGGCCTCCGTGCCCCCGGGCAGCACCTGCAGCACCCCCGGCGGCAGCCCCGCCTCCTCGAAGACGCGCGCCAGGGCCATCCCGCCGCAGACGGCCGTGCGCAGGTCGGGCTTGAGCACCACCGCGTTGCCGAGCGCCAGGGCCGGGGCGACGGAGCGGATGGAGAGGATGAGCGGGAAGTTGAAGGGCGAGATCACCCCGACGACACCGGCGGGGACGCGCCGGGACAGGCTCAGGCGGCGAAGCTCGCTGGGCAGCAGGCTGCCGTAGGCGCGGGAGGGCAGCGCCGAGGCCTCGTAGCACTCCTGGGCCGCGACGTGCGTCTCCACGCCCGCCTTGGGGCGCACGGAGCCCGCCTCGCGGACGAGCCAGTCCTCCACCTCGGCGGCGTGCTCCTCCCAGAGCCGCCCGGCCCGCCGCAGCACGTCCGCGCGCCGGGTGTGCGGGGCGGCGGCCCACTCCCGCTGCGCCTGCGCGGCCCGCTCCGCGGCCGCGGCCACGTCGTCGGCACCGGCGACGCCGATCCGGCCGAGCACCCGCCCCGTCGCGGGCTCCACCGCCTCGGCGGTCTGCGCGGCGGGTGCCCACTCGCCCGTGAAGAGGGCTCCGGTCCAGGTGGTGGGGTCGAGCAGGGGCATCGTGGCCTCCACGGTCGTCGTCCTCCCTCGTCGGCGGGAGCGGCGCCGGACTGCCTGCAGCGGCTGCGGCGACGCTCAGGGCATGGTCCGCTGCCGGACGCGCAGGCGCATCCCCCCGCGCGGGCGCAGCGTGACGAGCGACTCGACCTCGGGCGCGGGACCGGAGCCGGGCAGCACCTGCTGTTCGCGCAGGAGCGCCGCGAGCAGCAGCACCCCCTCCACGAGGGACAGCTCCCGCCCGATGCACAGGCGCGGGCCCGCCCCGAAGGGCACGTAGGCCCCCGGGCGGCGCTCCTGCTGCAGGAAGCGCTCGGGGCGGAACTCCTCGGGGGCCTCCCAGACGCCGGGATGCCGGTGCAGCGCCCAGGTGCAGACGATCACGAGCGTGCCGGCCGGCACCCGGACGCCGGCCACCTCGTCCTCGGCCAGCGCCGTGCGGGTGATGACCCAGGCGGGCGGGTACAGCCGCAGCGACTCCTCCAGCACGGCCCGGGTCCAGCGCAGCGCCCCCAGGTCGTCCCAGCCGGGCTCGCGCTGCCCGCCGGGCGCGCCCAGGACGGCGTCGAGCTCGGCGTGCAGCCGCTGTTGCGCCTGCGGGTGGCGGGCGAGCAGGTGCAGCGTCCACGTCAGCGCGGAGGCGACCGTCTCGTGACCGGCCACGACGAAGGTGACCAGCTCGTCACGCACCTGCTGCTGCGGCAGCCCCGCGGCCAGCAGCAGGCCCAGCACGTCCGCGTCGGCCTCGCCGACCCCGCGGGCCCGGCGGGTGCGCACCAGCAGGTCGCACACCTCGTCCACCTCCGCGACCGCCCGGCGCAGCCGCCGGCGTCCCGGCGTGGGCCAGGAGCCGGGCAGGGGGCTCTGCGCGCCTGCCACCACGGCCGCCAGCGCCACGTCGACGGCGTCGACGAGCCGGCGGGCCACGGGGCCGAGGTCCTCGTCGGCGAGCACGTGCCCGACGACCTCCAGCGCGGCGCGGAAGAGGCCACCGGAGACGTCCACCTCACCGCCGGGCGCCTGCCGCCACTGCGCGCGCAGCCGCGCGGCCGCCGCCACCGCCTGGGTGGCGACGGCATCGAGGCGGCCGTGGTGGAACGCCGGCTGCACCGTGCGCCGGTGGCTGCGCCAGGTCGGGCCGTCGCTCGTGAGCAGGCCCTGACCGGTCACGGCGGCCAGCGCGCGGTACTGGACCGTGGCCTTGCCGTAGGAGCGGGCGTTGTCGACCAGCACCCGCCGGACCCCCTCGGGGTCGTTGACCAGCAGGACCGGGGTGCGGGGCAGCGGGAAGGCCACCAGGTCCCCGTGCCGGCGGGCGACGGCGGTGAGGAAGCCGACCGCGCTGCGGCGGATGGCCGGCACCGCCCGCACCATCTCCCACGGTGTGGGCCCGTCCACCTCCAGCGGGGTGTACCGGGCGTTGCGGCGCGCCCGGGGGGCGGGCGGCTGGGGGGTCAGAGGTACAGGCCCGTCTGCCCGTCGTGCACCCGCGGTGCTGCGACGGCGTGCAGGTCGCGCTCGCGCAGGAGCACGTACCCCTTGCCGTGCAGCTCCACCTCGGCGCGGTCCTCGGGGTCGAAGAGGACGCGGTCGCCGACCTCGACGGAGCGCACGTGCTGCCCCTTGGCGACGACCTCGGCCCAGGCGAGGCGCTTGCCCACCGCCGCGGTCGCGGGGATGAGGATGCCCGCGCTGGACGTCCGCTCCCCCGCGTCCTCCTGGCTGACCAGGACCCGGTCGTGCAGCATCCGGACGGGTATCCGCGAGGCGCTTCCTGGGGTGCTCACGAGCGAGGACGCTACAGCGCGCGCCGACAGGACCGGAGCGCAGCGGCGGACGGGGTCCGCCCGCGCCTCAGCGGCGGCGGCGGATGCGGCGACGGAGGACCGCGACGACGACGAGACCCACGACGGCGGCGGCGACCGCACCGACGCGCTCGACGCGCAGCGCGCCGTCGGAGTCGGTCGCGAACGAAGCGGCGCTCTGCTGCGCCGAGCGGATGGCGCGCTCCTTCACCGCGGCGGGCTGGACCCTGCCGGCGAGCTCGTCGATCGTGGCGGCGAGCCGGGCCCTGCGCAGCTCGATCTCTCGCTCCAGCGCGCGCGGGTCGCTGGGCAACGGCGCCTTCAGGATCGTCACGTCGCCGTTCGCGCTGACCGTCACGGTGGCTCCTCCTCGCCTGCTGCTGCCGGGCGCAGCACCTCCGGGGGCCCGACGGTACCGGAGGGGGACCGGCGCCACCCGCGGGCCTCGCCGGGGAACCCCGGCACCGGGGCCCGTGCCGCGGCGGGCGGTGGCGGCACGGGGGTTAGCGTGCCCGCATGAGCACCCGTCTCCAGCCGGGCGACGTCGCGCCCGACTTCACCCTCCCCGACGCCGCCGGAAACCCCGTGCAGCTGTCCGCGCTGCGCGGCGACCGCGTGATCGTGTACTTCTACCCCGCCGCGATGACCCCCGGCTGCACCACCCAGGCGTGCGACTTCCGCGACGACCTCGGCGCGCTGCAGGCCGCCGGCTACCGGGTGCTCGGCGTCTCCCCCGACCCGGTGGCGAAGCTGGCCCGCTTCGTCGAGGAGCAGTCGCTGACCTTCCCCCTGCTGTCCGACCCCGACCACGCCGTGCTCGAGGCCTACGGGGCGTGGGGCGAGAAGACGTCGTACGGGCGCACCAGCACCGGCGTGATCCGTTCCACGGTGGTCGTCGGGGCGCAGGGCGAGGTGGTGCTGGCGCAGTACAACGTGCGCGCCACGGGCCACGTCGCCAAGCTCCGCCGCGACCTCGGGATCGACTGACCCGGACCTGCGCGGGCGTCGGTCGCGGTCCTAAGCTGGCCGGGCGCCACGCGCAGCGGGAGTGGTGTAACTGGCAGCCACGCAGGATTTAGGTTCCTGTGCCTCCGGGCGTGAGGGTTCGAGTCCCTTCTCCCGCACCGGTCCGGACGTGCCCGCGCCCCGCAGTGCGATGCACTGCGGGGCGCGGGCGCTGTCGTGCGGGGATCACATGGTGGGCATCAGGACCGAGTCGACCAGGTAGACGGTCGCGTTGGCGGTCTTCACGCCGCCGCAGATGACGGCCGAGTTCCCGTTGACGGTGAGGTTCTCCGGGGTGCCGCTGACCTCGACGGTCCCGCCCTGCACGGTCTCGTGGGTGCCGACGATCTCGTCGACGCCGATCTGGCCGGGGACGACGTGGTACGTGAGGATCGTCGACAGCAGGGCGTCGTCCGTCTTCAGCGTCTCGATGGTGGCGGGGTCGATCTTGCCGAAGGCCTCGTCGACCGGGGCGAACACGGTGAACTGGTCGCCGTTCAGGGTGCTGACCAGGTCCACCTTCGGGTTCAGCTTGCCCGACACGGCGGCAGTGAGCGTGGTGAGCATCGGGTTGTTGGAGGCGGCCGTGGCGACGGGGTCCATCGCCATGCCCTCCACGGAGGCGGGGCCGCTGGAGTTGGCCTCGGCGTAGGCGGCGCAGCCGGGGCCGACGGGGCCGGACGCCATCTCCGTGGCCTCGCTCGAGGGCGACTCGCTGGGGGTCTCGCTGGGCGTCTCCGCGGGGGCGCTCGAGCTGCTCGACGGGGAGCTCAGCTCCGAGGGGGCGTTCGCGGGCGCGGTGGTCTCGGCGTCACCACAGGCGGACAGGCCCAGGGTGACGGAGGCGACGAGGGCCAGGAGGGTGGCGGAGCGCTTCATGGTGTTCTCCTTCGGGAGGGTTTCTCGGTTCTCAGGGTTCTCGGTTCGCCCGGCCCCTCGGCCCGGCTACACGAGGAGTTCGGGGCGGATCGGCCGGCGGATTGCCGGATGGGCGGGAACTTGAGTTCTCCGGGTGTGAGGAGTGACACACCCGATCGGCCGAACGCTTTGTGGCGCAAGGCGAGACGACACAGCGCCCGCCGGCGTGGATGCCTGCGGGCGCTGCGGGGTTCGTACGGCTTCGCGTGGGGCTCGGCGGAGGTTCACCGGCCGCCCGGCCGGTGAACCGGGAGGCGGGCGGTCAGACCACCGTGAACACGAGGGTGTCGTAGCCGGAGGCGCCGTCCGGGATCGGGGTGGCGGTCTCACCGGTCTGCACGACCCCCGTCGCGTCGGTCGCCCGGACCCGCAACGTGTAGCTGCCCGGTTCCACGTCCTCCCAGCGCCACACCCACTGGGCCCAGGTGTCCTCCGACACCGACGGCAGGACCTCCGCCCGGCGCCACTCCCCGTCGTCGACCCGGACCTCCACGGCGCTGACCCCCCGGTTCTGCGCCCAGGCCACACCCGCGACGGTGACCGTGCCGGCCGGGACCTTGGCGAAGGAGCGCGGCGTGTCGATCCGCGAGGCGGTCTTGATCGGCGCGCTCGGGGACCAGCCGCGCTTCGTCCAGTACGCCTCGGCGCGGTCGAACCTCGTCACCTCGATCTCGGTGATCCACTTGCAGGCCGAGACGAAGCCGTAGAGACCCGGGACGATCATCCGGACGGGGAACCCGTGCTCGCGCGGCAGGGGAACCCCGTTCATGCCGATGGCGAGGAGTGCGTCGCGCCCGTCGACGACGTCGGCGAGCGTCGTGGACGTGGTGAACCCGTCGGTGCTGCGGGAGAGCAGCATGTCGGCGTCCGCGGACGGCACGGCCCGGCGCAGGACGTCGGCGAGGGGGATCCCCAGCCAGCGCGCGTTGCCGACGAGCTCGCCACCCACCTCGTTGGAGACGCAGGTGAGGGTGATCCAGCGCTCCACCAGGGGAGCGGCGAGCAGGTCGGCGTAGGTGAGCACGACCTCCTCCTCCACCATCCCGTGGATGCGCAGCGACCAGTCCTCCGCCCGGACGTCCGGAACCTGCAGGAAGGCCGTGTCGATGCGGTAGAAGTCCTCGACGGGCGTGACGTACGGGGTCAGCCCCTCCACGCCGGGGTTGACGCCGGGCGGCGGCGCGGGAGCCGGGTCGGCGGGCACCGGGAGGGTGAGCTGCGCCCGGGACGCCTCGGAGCTGCGGGCGGCCTCGAGGCCGCGGCCCGATCCGGCGGCGACCGCACCGACGGCGGCGACACCCCCGATGAGGAGGCTGCGGCGCGCCGGTGCCACCGCCACGGGGCGCACCGCCCGGCGGGTCAGCAGGACGAGGGCGGCGATCCCGGCCGCGGTGCCCACCAGGGTCGGCAGCGGCGACAGGGCGGTGGCGTCGGGGCGGCTCAGCGCCGCGGCCACCCCCACCGCGCCGAGCAGGCCCACGAGGGCGATCCCCGCGCCCAGGTGGCGGCGGGCCGCGAGGCCCGCGACCACGGCCAGCGCCGCGATGACCGCGACGAGGCTCACCGCGAGGGCCAGCTTGTCGTTCGTCCCGAACGTCTCGATGGCGAAGTCCTTCAGCCACGCGGGCGTGCGGTCGATGAAGGCGGCCCCGACCACGGCCAGCGGCGCCGTCGAGGGGGCCACGAGCGCGGCGACGAGCTGCGCCAGGCCCAGCGTGAGGCCGGCGCTGACCAGGCCCGCGAGGGCGGCCGGCACCCAGCGGCGCAGGCGACCGCCCCGGGGCGGCGCCGCACGGCGCGCGCCGCCGTCCACGGCCGTCTCCGCACTGCCGCCGCTGGGATCGCCTTCGCTGTTCACACCAGGGGTTCGGAGCGCACGGGCCCGCGGATGGAGCGCTGCGCCGACCGGGTGACGGGCGGGTGCGCCCGGCCGTCCCCGCGGTCGCCGGACGCTGCGGCGAGGTCCCCCGTCAGTCCCCCGCGGTCGCCGCGTAGGCCAGTGCGCCGGCGGACAGCGCCCGCGCCCGCAGACCCCGCTCGGACGCCGGCACGAAGGCGCTGTCGCCCTGCCCCAGGCGCAGCCGCACCTCACCCGCCACGAGCTCCAGGTCGCCGGCCGCGACGAGCACCACCGTCGCCCCCGACTGCTCCAGCGGCACCTCCGCACCCACGGCCGGCGCCACCCGCTGGAGCTGGAACTCCTCGGCGGGCGGCAGGTAGCGCAGCCTGCCGGGCAGGTCCTCCACCGGCTCCACCCGACGCGGCGTCTCCGGCGCGAACCGCACGATGCGCACCAGCTCCCCGACGTCGACGTGCTTGCGCGTGAGCCCCCCACGCAGGACGTTGTCGGAGTTGTTCATCACCTCCACGCCGAGGCCCTGCAGGTAGGCGTGGACCGTGCCTGCGCCGAGGAAGACGGCCTCACCGGGGGCCAGGTGGACGTCGTTGAGCAGCAGTGAGACGGCGATCCCGGGGTCCCCCGGGTGGGTGGCGGCGAGCAGCCGGACCACCGACGCCGTGCCGCGGTCCGCCCCGCCGTCCGCACCCGCCGTCGCCGCCGCGCACGCCCCGACGAGGCGGTCGACGAAGACCCGGACCGCCGGGTCGCCGCCGAGGAGCAGCTCGAGGCAGCCGCGCAGCGCCGCACCCTCGTCGGGGCCGGCCAGCGCCGCCACCAGCGCCGCGTGGACCTCGTCGGCGGCGCCCTGGGCACCGGGCTGCCCGAGCAGTGCCTCGAGGTCCGCCAGCACCTGCCGGGGCGGGCGGAAGCCGCAGAGCGCGCGCATCGGCTGGACGGCGACCATCATCTCCGGCTTGGCCTGGTCGTCCTTGTAGTTGCGGTGCGGGGCGTCGCGGGGCACCCCCGCCGCGTCCTCCGCGGCCGCACCGGCCCGCGCCTGCTCCGGAGTGGGGTGCACCTGCAAGGACAGCGGCTTGCCGGCCGCCAGGACCTTCAGCAGGAACGGCAGCCGCTTCCCGAAGCGGGCGATCCCCCGCGTCCCCAGCGCGTCCTCGGGGTCCTCGGCGACGACGTCGCCCAGGATCCGGCCGTCGCAGGTGTGGGTCGGCCAGCCGGGGTGCGCCCCCAGCCACAGCTCGGCCTCCGGCCCCCCGCCGAGGTCCCGCCCCAGGAAGCCGGAGATGGCACCGACCCCACCCCAGTCGTAGGGGCGCACGCTGCACTCGAGGCGGATCACGCGCACAGGGTACGGGACGTCACCGGAAAGCTACTGTCGCAACGCATTCGCATGGCCCGCTCAGCCCAGCGCGCGGGCGATGGCCGGCGCGATGGCCCGGAAGGCCGCACCGCGGTGGCTGATGGCGTTCTTCTCCTCCGCCGACAGCTGCGCGCAGGTGCGCCCGCGCCCGCCCGGTGCCCGCTCCGCGTCCGGCACGAGGATCGGGTCGTAGCCGAAGCCACCGCCGCCGCTGGGCTGCGCCACCAGCACCCCCGGCAGCGACCCGAGCTCGACGTGCTCGGTGCCGTCGGGCAGCACCAGGGCCGCAGCGCACGCGAAGTGCGCGCCGCGGTGGGGCGCCGGGACGTCCGCGAGCTGCGCCAGCAGCAGCCGCAGGTTCGCCTCGTCGTCGCCGTGCCTGCCGCACCAGCGCGCCGAGAAGATCCCCGGCGCGCCGCCGAGCACGTCGACGCACAGCCCCGAGTCGTCGGCCACGGCCGGCAGCCCCGTGCCCGCCGCGACCGCGCGCGCCTTCAGCAGGGCGTTCTCGGCGAAGGTGACACCCGACTCGACGACGTCACCCACCGCCCGGTCGGGGTCGGAGTCGAAGGCGTCCACCCCGACGACCTCCACGCCCGGCAGGTGCCCGCCGAGGATGGCCCGCAGCTCGCCCACCTTGTGCGCGTTGCGGGTGGCCAGCACGAGCGTGCTCACGACCCCTCCGCCAGGGCCTGCTGCTGCAGCTGCGTCAGCCGAGCGCAGCCGGCGACGGCGAGGTCCAGCATGGCGTCCAGCTCGCGGCGGTCGAACGGGACCGCCTCGGCGGTGCCCTGCACCTCCACGAAGCGGCCGTCGCCGGTGCAGACGACGTTCATGTCGGTGTGCGCGGCGACGTCCTCGACGTAGCGCAGGTCCAGCGCGGGGAGCCCGCCCACGATGCCCACGCTGACCGCGCTCACCGAGCCGGTCAGCGGCTGCCGCGACGCCTTCACCAGGCCCTTGCGCTTGGCCCACGCGACCGCGTCGGCCAGCGCGACGTAGGCGCCGGTGACGGCCGCGGTGCGGGTGCCTCCGTCGGCCTGCAGCACGTCGCAGTCCAGGACCACGGTGTTCTCCCCCAGCGCGGAGGTGTCGACGACCGCGCGCAGGCTGCGCCCGATCAGCCGGGAGATCTCGTGGGTGCGCCCGCCGAGGCGGCCCTTCACCGACTCCCGGTCCCCGCGGGTGTTCGTCGAGCGGGGCAGCATGGCGTACTCCGCCGTGACCCAGCCCTGGCCGGACCCCTTGCGCCAGCGCGGCACCCCCTCGGTGAAGGACGCCGCGCACAGGACGCGGGTGCTGCCGAACTCCACGAGGACGCTGCCCTCGGCGTGCTCGAGCCAGTTCCGGGTGATGGTGACGGGCCGCAGCTCGTCCGGTGCGCGGCCGTCGACGCGGGCGCCGGGCGCGGGGGTGCTGGAGGTGCTCACGCCCCAAGCCTCCCACTCCCGGCGGCCGCGGCACGCGGCTGCCCGCGCCGCGACTGCCCGGCGCGGGGGCCGCGGCTCAGACCGCCAGCGCGGCGTCCTCGACGAGGGAGACCCGCGGGCCGAGGAAGCGCTGCGCGAGCTGCTGGAAGGGCGCGGCCTCACCGGTGCAGGTGAAGCGGTGGCGCGGGGCCGGTGCGTCGTCGGAGCGCAGCAGGTCGCGCTGGGACAGCTCCCGGTAGACGTCGTTGGCGGTCTCCTCGGCGCTGGAGACGAGCGTCACCGAGTCGCCCATGACGCTGCGCAGGACGCCGGTCAGCAGCGGGTAGTGCGTGCAGCCGAGCACCAGGGTGTCGACGCCGGCCTCCTGCAGCGGGGCGAGGTAGCCGCGGGCGGCGTCCAGCAGCTCGGGGCCGCTGGTGGTGCCCCGCTCGACGAACTCCACGAACCGCGGGCACGCGACACTGGAGAGCCGGACGTCGAGGGCGCCGGCGAAGGCGTCGTCGTAGGCGCGGGAGGCGATGGTGGCGCGCGTGCCGATGACCCCCACGCGCCCGTTGCGGGTGGCGCGCACGGCCCGCCGCATCGCCGGCAGGATGACCTCCACCACCGGGACGTCGTAGCGCTCCCGGGCGTCGCGCAGCACGGCGGAGCTGGCGGAGTTGCACGCGATGACGAGCATCTTCACGCCCGAGCCGACGAGGCGGTCCATGACGTCGAGGGCGTAGCGGCGGACCTCCGCCAGCGGCTTGGGCCCGTACGGGCAGTGGGCCGTGTCGCCGATGTAGTGGACCTCCTCGTGCGGGAGCTGGTCCAGGACCGCCCGGGCGACCGTGAGGCCGCCGACACCGGAGTCGAAGATGCCGATGGGATCGTCCGTCACGGCTGCGACTGTAAGCGGTCCGGCGCCGTGATCCGCGCACCCGGGCGCCGCCGCCGCGGGGCGCGGGGGGCCGGTCGCCCGTTCAGGGCATGGAGCGGACGAGGGTCTCCTGCAGGTAGGTGGCGAAGTCGTAGACGGCGAAGGCGTAGCGGCGGGGGTCGTCGTCGTCGAGGTCCGCGAGGACCTCCTCCACGTCCTCGTCGACCCCGAGCCGGGTGCCCAGGGCGAGGCGGATGTCGTTGAGGGCCGCCAGCCACGCCCGGGCGCCGTCGGCGTCGAGCTGCACCCGCCCGCCCTGCCCCTGCACCGGCTCCAGCGAGACGAGCATCCGGCGTCCCGCCTCCGCCTTGCGCTCGCGCAGGCTGCGCTCGGTGAAGCGGCGGAACTCCGCCGCCGCCTGCGGGTCGTCCGGGTAGGCGTCGGGCAGCAGCCGGCGCAGCGCCGGGTCCTCCGGTGCGGACGCCGGCCCCTCGTGCCCGCCCGTCCCCAGGTCCTGCAGGCCCAGCTGCACCTGCAGGGGGTCCATGCCGCCCGTCGGCTGCGGAGGGGGGACGTCCAGCAGCTCGACGACCTCGCGGACCAGGGAGCCCAGGACGTCGACCTCGACGGGGTCCAGGTCGATGGACACGAGGCCGCCCCGGCCACGGCGGAAGCGCGCCATCGTCACTCGTCCTTCTGCAGCGTCGCCCAGAGCCCGTAGGAGTGCATCGCCTCGACGTCGCGCTCCATCTCCTCGCGGGTGCCGGAGGAGACGACGGCGCGGCCCTTCTGGTGGACGTCGAGCATGAGCGCCTCGGCCTTCTGCTGGGAGTAGCCGAAGTGCGTGCGGAACACGTACGTCACGTACGACATGAGGTTGACCGGGTCGTTCCAGACCAGGGTCACCCAGGGACGCTGGGGGTCGGTGACCTCCGCGCTCTCGGGACGCTCCAGCTCGACGGGAGCGGTGAGGACGGCAGGCACGCCCCCATCGTAGGGACGCCGCGGAGCGCCCCGGACCGCGGCGCCGGCCGGGACCGCGCCAGACCCTAGGCTGACCGCCGTGACGGCAAGCCAGCCCGCGACCCCAGCCAGCAGCCCCGCGAGCGCCGCCGCGACGGCGGGCGGCGCCCCGGCGGGGCCGCGCAGCACGGCACTGCTGACCGACCACTACGAGCTGACGATGCTGCAGGCCGCGCTGCGCAGCGGCACCGGCGGGCGCGCCTGCACGTTCGAGGTGTTCGCCCGGCGGCTGCCCGAGGGGCGCCGCTACGGCGTGGTCGCCGGCACCGGGCGCGTCCTCGACGCCCTGGAGGCCTTCCGCTTCGACGACGAGGTGCTGCAGCACCTGCGGCAGCGGCGGGTCGTGGACGAGACCACGCTGGAGTGGCTGGCCTCCTACCGCTTCGGCGGGGACGTCGACGGCTACCCCGAGGGCGAGGTCTACTTCCCCTCCTCGCCCCTGCTGACCGTCACGGGCACCTTCGCCGAGGCGGTGCTGCTGGAGACGCTCGTCCTCTCGATCCTCAACCACGACTGCGCCGTGGCGGCCGCGGCGGCGCGCATGAGCACCGCCGCCGGGGAGCGCCCCCTCATCGAGATGGGCTCCCGGCGCACCCACGAGGAGGCGGCGCTCGCCTGCGCCCGCGCCGCCCACCTGGCCGGCTTCGCCTCCACCTCCAACCTCGAGGCGGGCCGCCGCTGGGGCATCCCCACCGCCGGCACCGCCGCCCACGCCTTCACCCTGCTCCACGACAGCGAGCGCGAGGCGTTCGAGGCCCAGGTCGCCGCCCTCGGCCCCGGCACCACGCTGCTCGTGGACACCTACGACATCACCCGCGGCATCGAGACGGCCGTGCAGGTCGCCGGCCCCGGTCTCGGGGCGGTGCGCATCGACTCCGGCGACCTGGCCGTCCTCGCCGTGCAGGCGCGCCGGCAGCTGGACGCCCTGGGCGCCACCGACACCCGCATCGTGGTCTCCGGCGACCTCGACGAGTTCGCGCTCGCCGCGCTGGCCGCAGCCCCCGTCGACGGCTACGGGGTCGGCACGTCCCTGGTCGTGGGGTCCGGCGCCCCCACCGCGGGCCTGGTCTACAAGCTGGTCGAGGTGGAGGGCCGCCCGGTGGCCAAGCGCTCCACCTCCAAGACCACCCAGGGCGGTCGCAAGTTCGCCGTGCGCCGGCACAAGCCGACCGGCACGGCGACGGAGGAGGTCCTCGGGGTCGGCCGGATGCCGGAGCCGGAGCCGGGCGACGTGGCGCTGCAGGTGCCGCTGGTGCGGGGTGGGCAGCGCGTCCCCGGGCTGCCCGGGCTGGCCGAGTCCCGCGAGCACCTGCGCCGTGCGCTGGTCACCCTGCCGTGGGACGGTCTGGCCCTGTCCAGGGGCGAGCCGGCGCTGCCCACCACCGTCCTGCCGCCCGCCGGGACGTCCGCCGAGCAGAGGGGAACCCGTCCGTGAGCAAGCGCGCGCTCGTCGTCGTGGACGTGCAGAACGACTTCTGCGAGGGCGGCTCGCTGGCCGTCGCCGGTGGCGCCGAGGTCGCCGCCGCCACCAGCCAGCTGCTGGCCCGCGGGGAGCTGCACTACGACCACGTCGTCGCCACCCAGGACTTCCACATCGATCCGGGCGGGCACTTCTCCGACAGCCCCGACTTCGTCGACTCCTGGCCGGTGCACTGCCGGGCGGGCAGCTACGGCGCGCTGCTGCACCCGTCCCTGGACACCCGCCGCATCGAGGCGGTCTTCCGCAAGGGGCAGTACGCCGCGGCGTACTCCGGCTTCGAGGGCACCACGACCCGGATGGACCCCGAGGGCGGGGAGCTGGCCACGGGCCTGGCGGACTGGCTGCGGGAGCGGGAGGTCGCGCAGGTGCACGTCGTGGGCATCGCCACCGACCACTGCGTGCGGGCCACGGCGCTCGACGCGGCGCGGGAGGGCTTCGAGACGACCGTCCTGCTCGGGCTGACCGCCGGGGTGTCGCAGGACGGCACGGCGCGGGCGGTGGCTCAGATGCGCGCGGCGGGCGTGCACCTGGTCGAGGACTGACGCCGCGCCGGAGCCCGGCTCAGGCCGTGGCGGCCGGGGCGGGCTCAGGCCGTGGCCCCGCCTGCCTCTTCACCACGACGGTGCCCGGCCACTTGTCGTGCAGCGCCTGCCTGCGCTTGTCCCACAGCGGCCAGAGGTAGTCCAGCACCTGGTAGAGCGCGCCGAACCAGCCGAGGTTGCCGAGCATGTCGGCCAGCATCCAGCGCCGGATCGACTCGCTCCACGTCGGCAGGCCGGGGCGGTCCCAGCGGCGCACCCGCAGCCGGCACAGGAGCTTGCCGGGGGTGGCGCCGAAGTAGCGCAGCATCGGGACGGTGTAGACGGCGGAGACGGCGATGAGGGTGAGCGTGAACGCGAGGGAGTTCTCGCCCACCCGCGGGTCGGTGGCGAGCCCGGTGATCTGCTGGGGCGTGAGCATCCCGCCGCTGCCGCGGGTGGCCTCCTCCATGAGGGCGAACGTCCGCCGGAGGTAGCCCCATCCGGCCACCGTCGCCAGCAGCAGCACGATCAGGCCGTCCAGGAAGCGCGCGAGCAGGCGCATCCCCAGCGCCGCGAGCGGCTGCCCGTCGGGCGTGGTGCGCGCACGTCCCGCCGGCGGCGCGCCGCCCTGCGCGGCCGGGGACCACGGCGGCTGCGCGGCCGGGGCACCGGGCTTGTCGAGGGTGAGCCCACCGCCGCCGGAGCGGGTCAGCTGCCCGTGCGCGCCCTGCACGGCCCCCGGCGCCTCCCCGTGCGTGTGCTCGGTCCACGCCGCCCCGTCCCACCAGCGCAGCCGGCCGGGGGCGGAGGGGTCGGGGTACCAGCCTGGGGAGGTGCTCATGGCTGTGCAGGATGCCACGCGGCGAGCGGGCTCAGCGGCGCCCCTCCGCCCGCCGCGCGATCTCGGCGTTGCGGTCGGCCAGCAGCCGCAGCAGCGCGGGGCGGACGTAGGCGGTGTCCGCCACGGTGCCGAGGGGCCCGAGGGGGCTGCGCCAGCGCAGGCGGTCGGTCATGATCGTCATGTTGGGGCCCTCCACCTCGAACCGGTGCTCGTGGCGGAACTCCGCGAAGATCCCCGCGCGCATCACGTCGACGAAGCGCCCGGGACGCTCCAGCTCCACGATCTCGGAGGTGTGCGAGATCGGCACGACGCCCAGCAGGCGCGCCTGCCAGCGCACGTGCTCCCCCAGGCCGATCCTGCCGCTCGTGCGCCCGCCGACCGCGCGCACGCCGAGGCGGCGCCCCGCGACGGCCTCCACGTCGACGTCGAGGCTGAGGTCGAAGACGACCTCGACGTCTGCGCGCACGAGGGTGCGCACCACCAGCTGCGGCACGTCGTCCCCTACACCAGTGTCAGGAGGTGGTCGCGGCGCCGGCGGAGCAGCTCCACCGGGGCCGACGCGGACGGCGGGCCGGGCACGGCGGAGCGGAGCTTGGCGTAGACGCTGGCGTGCGGCATCTGCCGGCCGGCGGCCACCCGGCCCACGAGGCCGTGGATCTCCTTGCGCAGCAGGGCGGCGGTGTGCCAGGTGGCGTCCTCCTCGGCGGGCTCGGGCACGTCCTCCGTGCCGGCGCCGTCGAGGTCGAGGCCCGGCTGCTCCACCCGGGCGGTGCGCTTGCGGATCTCCGC
The DNA here is from genome assembly GCF_002934625.1 of Kineococcus xinjiangensis. Classification (GTDB taxonomy): domain Bacteria; phylum Actinomycetota; class Actinomycetes; order Actinomycetales; family Kineococcaceae; genus Kineococcus_A; species Kineococcus_A xinjiangensis. The sequence continues at coordinate 37,844 of NZ_PTJD01000018.1, forward strand.
GTCGCGCTGGGCGAGCAGCGCGGCCGTCTGCTCCGGCGAGAGCAGGCCCGGCAGTCCGAGGAAGTCCTCCGCGTCGGAGTCCAGCGGCTGCAGACCCGCGGTGACCGCCCGGCCCCCGTGCAGGACGTGGGCGAACTCGGCCTGCGCCTCCAGCGCCTCGAACTCCTTGGGACCGCCCTCGGCGCGCTCCACCGGCAGGGCGTCCAGCTCGCCGGGGTCGGGCAGGGCCTCACCGGGGGCGGGCGCGGCGATGACGTGGTTGCGGTCGGTCTCCAGCTCCGCGGCCAGCGCCAGCAGGGGGCGGACCGCGGGCAGGAAGACGGTGGCGGACTCCCCGCGGGTGCGGGCGCGCACGACGCGGCCGACGGCCTGCGCGAAGAACAGGGGGGTCCGGTACGACGTCATCCACGCCAGGCACGCCGCGCGCGGCACGTCGACGCCCTCGGAGATCATGCGGACGCAGACCGCGTAGCGCTGGTCGCCCTCGGCGAACTCCTTGATCTTCGCCGACGCCTTGGGGTCGTCGGAGAGGATGAGCGCCGGCTTCTCCCCCGTCACCCGCTGCACGATCTTCGCGTAGGCGCGGGCGTCGTCCTGGTCGGAGGCCAGCACCAGCCCGGCGGCGTCGTGCATGCCGTACTCGCGCAGGTGCGTCAGCCGCTCGTCCATCGCGGCGATGACGTGCGGCACCCAGTCGCCGCGCGGGTCCAGCGCCGTGCGCCACGCCAGCGCCTCCACGGACTTCGTGGAGGGCTCGGTGAGGGAGGCGGCGATGACCTCCCCGGCGCTGTTGCGCCAGCGGGAGGTGCCCGTGTAGGCAGCGAAGACGACGGGGCGGACGACGCCGTCGGCGAGGGCCTGCCGGTAGCCGTAGGTGTAGTCGGCGCGGCTGCACAGGCCGCCCTCGGACTCCGGGGAGTCGTCCTCGACGTAGGAGACGAAGGGGATGCGCTCGTCGACCTTGGTGCGGAACGGCGTCCCCGTCAGCGACAGCCGCCGGCGGGCGTCGGCGAACGCCTCCCGGACCGCCTCGCCCCAGGACAGCCCGTCCCCGGCGTGGTGGATCTCGTCGAGGACCACGAGGGAGCGCTTGGCGGTGGCCCGCGCCCGGTGCAGCATCGGGTGCCCGGCGACCTGCGCGTAGGTGGTCACGTAGCCCTGCATGTCGGGGCGGACCGGACCGACCGCGTTGCTCATCGTCGGGTCCAGCTCGATGCCCATCCGGTGCGCGGCGTCGGCCCACTGGGTGCGCAGGTGGTCGGTCGGCGCGACGACGACGACCCGGTCGACGCGGCGGGAGTCCAGCAGCCGCCGGGCCAGCGTCAGCGCGAAGGTCGTCTTGCCCGCGCCGGGGGTCGCGGTGACGAGGAAGTCGGCGCAGTCCTCGCGCGCGGGGTCGAAGTACGCCTCGAGGGCGTCGTGCTGCCACGCGCGCAGGGGGCGTGCCGCAGCGGCGCCGGAGGCGTGGCTGAGGGCGGGAAGGGTGGTGCTCACGGTCTGGCCACCGTAGCGGAGGAGCGGCGGGCCGGCGCGCAGGCGACCCCGCGCGTCGCGGCGGGGCGGGCAGCCGCGGGCAGCACGAAGGGATCCGTCACACCTGTTGCGGTGCAACGGATCCCTTCGTGCGTAGCGGACGGGCGCGGCCGTCAGTCCCCGCCGTCCTGGGGAGCGCGGAGGCCGTCGTAGACCTCCTTGCACATGGGGCACACGGGGAAGCGGTTGGGGTCGCGGCCGGGCACCCAGACCTTTCCGCACAGCGCGATCACGGGCTCGCCGGTGAGGGCGGACTCCAGGATCTTCTCCTTGCGCACGTAGTGCGCGAAGCGCTCGTGGTCGCCGGGCTCGACCCGCTCGTCGGGCAGGACCTCGCGGTCGAGCACCGACGTCGAGGACGGCGCCGAGGAGGGCGAAGGCAGCGGCGACGGGTCGTCCGGGAAGGGCGTGCTCATGTCCGGAAGCGTACGCGAGGAGCGCCGCCCGGCGCCGCTCCCACCGCCGCCGGCTCAGTTGAGGGAGGGGTCCTCGGGGAAGCTCGCCACCAGGGCCAGGTCCCCGCCCTGCCGCCGCAGCACGTCGGCCCACAGCTTGTCCGGGGTGTCCGTGAAGGGGTCGCGGGACTCGGCGGGGAGGACGAACCAGGCGCCCTCGGCGATCTCCCCCTCCAGCTGCGCGGCGCTCCACCCGGCGTAGCCCGCGAAGATCCGCAGCCCCGCCAGCTCGGCGGCGACGACCTCCGGCGGGGCGTCGAGGTCCACCAGACCGACCGACCCCAGGCCGACGGAGCCGAAGACGCGGCGGACCCCCAGCGGCTCGGGCCGGTCCCCCGGCACGGCCACCAGCCCGAGGGCGGAGTCCAGCGCCACCGGCCCGCCCTGGTACAGCTTGCCCGGCGCGGTCGTGAAGGGCTGCCAGCCCGGCAGGACGGCGGCCACGTCGACGCTGAGGGGGCGGTTGACCACGACTCCGAGCGCGCCGTCCTCGTCGTGGTTGAGCACCAGGACGACCGCCCGGTGGAAGTTGGGGTCCTTCAGCGCAGGAGTCGCCAGCAGGAGCTTCCCCGTCAGGCCGCTGGTCATGAGGACATCTTGCCTCGCGCGCCCGTCCGCGGCACGCTGACGTGACCGCTCTCAACGAGTTCGTGACCTGGGGCCGGGCGCACCCCGCGGACACCGAAGGGCCCGGTCACCGCGGTGACCGGGCCCTTCGGCTGGTGGGGTGGAGGTGGCGGGAATCGAACCCGCGTCCGTCGGCGTGGGAACAGGGCTTCTCCGGGTGCAGCCTGCTACTGGTCTACTCGGCCCCCACGATCACGCAGGCAAGTCGTGGCCAGGCCCAGCCGCGTTGCGTGTCCCTCCCACCTACGCGACCTCGGTGGGAGGTGAGCCTCCTAGTCGACGCCAGGACCCGGGGCGGAGGCGCACCCGGGCTGACGGACTCGCACTCGCTCAGGCAGCGAGGGCGAAGTCGGTGCGCTTGGAATCGGCACCTATTGGTTTGCACGGGGCGTTGACGAGATGACCGTGCATCCTCGACCCGCTTCCCCTGCTTCGACGACCGACGTCGAAACCTGTCACCCCCTGTTGAGTTGTCAACGACTGCTCGTTGTCACCCACCGCCGCGGCTTCCAAGACCGGCAGCGGTGGGACCACTCTACGCCAGGAACCGCCCGCGCACCCCGGCGATTCCCGCAGCCGCTCCCCCGGCGCACGCCCGTGGGCGCCCCGGGACGGGACCTACTCGCGGTTGCGGCGGAGCGACATGGCCCGCTCCGCCTCGCGGCGGTCCTGCCGCTCCCGCAGCGCGTGGCGCTTGTCGTACTGCTTCTTGCCCCGCGCCAGGGCCAGCTCGACCTTGACGCGACCGTCGACGAAGTACAGGGCCAGCGGGACGACGGTGAGGCCGGACTCGCGCAGCTTGCCCGCCCACTTGTCGATCTCCTCCCGGTGCAGGAGGAGCTTGCGCTTGCGCCGCGGTGCGTGGTTCGTCCACGTGCCCTGCACGTACTCGGGGATGTGCACGCCCTCCAGCCACATCTCCCCGCCCTGCAGGCTCGCGTAGCCGTCGACGAGGGAGGCCCGCCCCATCCGCAGGGCCTTGACCTCCGTCCCCATGAGGGAGACGCCCGCCTCGTAGACGTCCTCGACGTGGTAGTCGTGCCGCGCCTTGCGGTTGCTGGCGATCACCTTGCGGCCGGTCTCGCGCGGCACGGTGCGTCCTCCTGCTCGTCTGCGGGTCCCGGCAGCGCTCCGGCGGGACTGGACCAGCCACTCTACGAGCGCCCTCGGCCCGCCCGCACCGCGATTGCCCGCCCACCGCGGGCCCCCGTCAGATCCGCAGCCAGCGGTGCAGGCTGATCAGCGAGGCGAGGACGGCCACGGCGATCCCGAGGCCGAAGAGGTACGGCAGCTGCTGCAGCACGTCGGTGGTGTCGATGAGGCGCACCTGCAGCTCCCGGCCGGAGGACAGCTGCCCCAGGCCGCGGTCCACGATGACCCACAGGGCCGTCGAGGCCAGCGCGGCCCCCAGGAGGGTCGCCAGGACGCCCTCGAGCACGAAGGGCAGCTGGATGATCCAGCGCGAGGCGCCCACCAGCCGCATGATCCCGATCTCGCGGCGGCGGCTGAAGGCGGTGAGGCGGATGGTGGTCGAGACGAGCAGCACCGCGCAGAGCAGCATGAGCCCGGCGAGGACGAGCGCCACGTAGGTCGCGGCGTCCAGCGCCGCGAAGAGCGGGTCGAGGATCCGGTGGTCGTCCTGGACCCGCTCCACACCCGCCGTGTTCGCCAGCTGCTCGGCGATCACCTGGTACTTCGTGGGATCGGCCAACTTGACCCGGAAGGACTCGGGCAGGACGTCCGGCGTCACGTTCTCGGTGATCGCGGAGTCCTCGAACTGCTCGATGAAGCGCTCGTAGGCCTGCTGCGAGGACTCGTAGAAGACGCGGTCGACGTAGGGGTCGAGCGGGCCGGTCTCCAGGGTCTCGAGGATGGCGTCGCGCTGGGACTGCGTCACCGCGCCGTCGATGCAGCGCGGGCTGTCGTCGAGCTCCCCGCACAGGTACACCGACACCTGGACCTTATCGTACCAGAAGCCCTTCATCGTCTGCACCTGCGACTGCACCAGCAGCGCGGCGCCGAAGAAGAACAGCGACACCATGGTCACGAGGATCACGGAGATCGCCATGGACAGGTTGCGTCGCAACCCGATCCCCATCTCGCTGAGCACGAAGCCGACGCGCACGCGCTGCTACCTCCCGTTCTGCCGTTGCGACGTCGCCACGCTCAACGCGACGACCCGTAGACGCCGCGGTCCTCGTCGCGCACGACCCTGCCGTCCAGCAGCTCCACCACGCGCTTGCGCATCTGGTCGACGATGTCGGCGTCGTGGGTGGCCATCACGATCGTGGTGCCGGTCCGGTTGATGCGGTCCAGCAGCTTCATGATCCCGATGCTGGTGGTCGGGTCGAGGTTCCCGGTGGGCTCGTCCGCCAGCAGGATGGCCGGACGGTTGACGAACGCGCGGGCGATCGCCACCCGCTGCTGCTCGCCACCGGACAGCTCGTGCGGGCGGCGCTTGCCCTTGCCCTCCAGGCCGACGAGCTGCAGCACCTCCGGGACCGTGTGTGCGATCACGTGCCGGGGCTTGCCCAGCACCTGCAGCGCGAACGCGACGTTCTCGTAGACGGTCTTGTCACCGAGCAGGCGGAAGTCCTGGAAGACCACGCCGATCTGCCGCCGCAGCGCCGGCACCCGCCAGCTGCGCAGGCGCCCCACGTCGCGCCCGGCCACCTGCACGGTCCCCGAGGAGGGCTTCTCCTCCTTCAGGACCAGGCGCAGGAAGGTCGACTTGCCCGACCCGGAGGGCCCCACGAGGAAGACGAACTCGCCCTTGGCGATCTCCAGGGTCACCTCGGCCAGCGCCGGCCGCTGGCCCTCGCCGTAGTGCTTGCTGACGTGCTCGAAAGTGATCACTGAAGTCCGGATCGGCCAGTCTCGGGGGCGGGACGTGCTGGGTGGTGCGCTGGTTCAGCTCCTGGCCTGCTGATCCACCATACGTTCCGTGACCTCGCGGATGCAGAGGTGGGATGCCCGGACCGGGCGGGTGACCCCGCCCCGCTCAGGCGTCGGTGCGCTCGGCGGTGCGCCGCCAGCGGATGCCGGACTCGAGGAAGGCGTCGATCTCCCCGTCGAAGACGCCGGAGGTGTTGCCGACCTCGTGGCTGGTCCGCAGGTCCTTGACCATCTGGTAGGGGTGCAGGACGTAGGAGCGCATCTGGTTGCCCCAGCTGCCGGAGTCGTCGCCCTTGAGCGCGTCCAGCTCCGCCTGCCGGTCCTTGCGGGCCTTCTCCAGGAGCTTGGCCTGCAGGACCCGCATCGCGGCCGCCTTGTTCTGCAGCTGCGACTTCTCGTTCTGGCAGGTGACGACGATGCCGGTGGGGATGTGGGTCAGGCGCACCGCCGAGTCGGTGGTGTTGACCGACTGCCCGCCCGGCCCGGAGGAGCGGTACACGTCGACGCGGACCTCGTTCTCCGGAACGTCGATGTGGTCCGTCTCCGCCACGACCGGGAGGACCTCCACGCCCGCGAAGGACGTCTGGCGCCGGCCCTGGTTGTCGAACGGCGAGATCCGCACGAGCCGGTGGGTCCCCTGCTCCACCGACAGGGTGCCGTACGCGTAGGGCGCGGCGACCTTGAAGGTGGCGGACTTGATGCCCGCCTCCTCCGCGTAGGAGGTGTCGTAGACCTCGACCTTGTAGCCGTGGCGCTCGGCCCAGCGCAGGTACATCCGCATGAGCATCTCCGCGAAGTCGGCGGCGTCCACCCCGCCGGCCTCGGAGCGGATCGTCACCAGCGCCTCGCGGGGGTCGTACTCCCCCGAGAGCAGGGTCCGGACCTCCAGCTCGCCGAGCTGCTTGCGCACCGCCGTGAGCTCGCGCTCGGCCTCCTCCCGGGAGTCCGCGTCGTCCTCGGACTCCGCCAGCTCCACGAGCACCTCGAGGTCGTCGATGCGGGAGCCCATCTTCTCGATGCGGTCCAGCTCCGCCTGCAGCGCGGACAGGCGGCTCGTGACGCCCTGGGCGCGCTCCACGTCGTCCCACAGGTCGGGCGCCGTGGCCTGCTCGTTGAGCTCGGCGATCTCCGCGCGCAGCCGGTCGAGGTCGGACACCTGCCGGATGGAGGCGTACGTCTGGCGCAGGGCGGAGATCTCGGCGGGGAAGTCGGTGGCCACGAACGTCGAGCCTACGCGAGCGCCGGCACCGGGCGGCTCAGCGGAAGCGGCGGCCCTCGTCGCGGCGCTGGGCGGCCACGGCGAGCGCGGCGAGCAGCAGCGTCCAGCCGGCGAGCACCGGCAGGGTCGAGGCGGGCACGGGCGCACCCGTCGCGGCGCCCACGACGAGATCGCGGGCGGCGCGGGTGGGCAGCCAGCGCGAGACGGCGTCCAGCCAGGCGGGGAACATCGCGGGCGGGAAGAACAGCCCCCCGGCGAAGGCCAGCGGCAGCAGGAGGACCTGTGCGAGCGCCAGCGCCGCCCTGCTGGACAGCGAGAAGCCGATCGCCAGCCCCAGCACCGCCACGGGCAGCGCCCCCGCCACGACGGCCGCGACGCTCGGCAGCCACCGGTGCACCGGCAGCGCCGCCTCCGTGAGCACGGCGGCGAGCAGGACGACGGGCAGCAGGCCCAGCAGCCCGAAGGCCGTCCCCGTGAGCAGCTTCGCCCCCAGGCGCGGGCCCGCCCCCACCGGCAGGGTCCGCAGGTGGGCGTCCCACGGCAGCGCGCGCTCCTCGGCGGTGCTTGCGCCGTAGGTGAAGAGGCAGACGCTCATGACGGCGAAGACGGACAGCTGAGCGGCGGCGGCCGTCGACAGCGCGGGGTCGCGGGCGATCTGCGGCTGGGAGACGACGAAGAACAGCAGCGACAGGGCGGGGAAGGCGGTGGTGCCCACGACCGCCACCGGCACCCGCAGCGCCTCCAGCACCTGCGAGCGGGCGTGCAGCAGGGTGAGGCGGGCCGCGGACGCTCCGCGGCGCCCCGAGGCGAGGGGGGCGGTGGTCGCGGCGGGGGCGGTGGGGGCGGTCATCGCCGGCCTCCCCGCTCGGCGCCGGTGATGGCGAGGAAGGCGTCCTCCAGGGAGGCGGGGCTGACCTCCAGGTCGCAGAAGGGCACCTGCCGGCACACGAGGTCGCGGACGAGGCCGTCGGCGTCGGGGACGAGCAGCTCGACCCGCTCGCCGTCGCGGACGCAGGTCCCCGCTCCGGCCGCACCCACGGGCTCCGGGACACCGGCGGGCAGCCGCAGCCGCACCCGGCGCAGCGCCACCCGGGAGCGCACGTCGGCCACGGGACCGTCGGCCAGGACGCGCCCGCCGCCGAGGACGACGACCCGCTCCGACAGCGCCTCCACCTCCTCCAGGTGGTGGCTGCTGAGCAGCAGGGTGCCGCCCGCGGCGGTGAACCCGCGCACCGCCTCCCACAGGGCCCGGCGGGCCGTCACGTCGAGGCCGCTGGTCGGCTCGTCGAGCAGCACGACGTCGGGGCGGCCGGCGAAGGCCAGCGCCACGCACAGCCGCCGCTGCTGCCCGCCGGAGAGCCCTCCGCACTGGCGTCGGGTCAGCTCGGCCAGGCCGAAGCGCTCCAGCAGCTCCCCGCGCGGGACCGGGTCGGGGAAGTGCCCGGCGACGAGGTCGACGACCTCTCCCACCCGCAGCGTCGCGGGCAGGCCGGTCTGCTGCGGGGTGCAGCCCAGGCGCCGGCGGGTCGCCGGGTCGCGCGGGTCGCCGCCCAGGACGCGGACGCTCCCCCGGCCGGGCCTGCGGGTCCCGGCGAGCAGGGCCAGCAGGGTGGACTTCCCGGCGCCGTTGGGACCGAGGATCCCCACCGACTCCCCCCGCGCCACGGTGAGGGAGACGTCGTCGAGGGCGGTGACCGCGGCGAAGGAGCGGCTGACGCGGTCGACGGCGACCGCGGGGGTGGCCGCCGCCGTGGAGCGGGCCGGTGGGTTCGCGGGGTGCGGGCCGGTGGTCGTCGGACTGGGGGTCATCGGGTCCTCCGTGGCGTCGGGCGTCCGGCCGGAGCGGGCGCGTCGTGGGCGCACTGCAGACGGGGCCGGGAGACGGGGCCCGGCTCAGGTGGGGCCGGGCTCATCCGTCCCGGCCTCGACGAGACCGTCGGCGCCGGCCAGCAGGCGGCGCACGGCGGCGGTGTAGTCGCGGAAGGCGCTGCGACCGGTGGCGGTGAGGGCGACGTAGGTGGCGGGCGTGCGCCGCTCGTGGGTCTTGGTGACCTCCACGTAGCCGGCGTCCTCGAGCTTGCGCAGGTGGGTGGAGAGGTTGCCCGCCGTCATGTCGAGCAGCTTCTGCAGGCGGGGGAAGGCGATGCGGTCGTCCGGGCCGAGGGCCGCGAGGGTGGCGGTGACCTTGAGCCGGGCGGCGGCGTGGATGACGGGGTCGAGGTGCGTCCCGTCGTCGGGTGGGGTCATCGCCCGGTCCCCGCGCGGCCGCGGCGGCGCAGGGCGAAGACCGCCGCGGTGAGCAGGAACCCCCCGCCGCCGGCCAGCGACATCGCCCAGTACAGGCCCGGCAGCCCCAGGAGCGCGCCGCCGCAGCCGGTCAGCAGGATCCAGGCACCCAGGGCGAACTGGTGCGGCTCGCGCCACAGCGCGCCCCCGGCGAGGTAGAGCAGGCCGACGACGAGCGCCGAGCCGCCGGCACTGAGGACCGCGAAGACCTGCGGGTCGGCGGTGTAGCGGTGCAGCGAGGCGATGAGCGCGGCGAGCGCGGCGAAGCCCAGGAGCCAGCTCCAGCCGTAGAGGGCGCCGGAGGTGGCTCCCGGTCCGGCGATGCCCGTGGTGGCCCGCGCGGTGTGCACGGTGGTGATCACCATTGCCGCCAGGAGCAGGAGCCCGAGCACGGGGGCCGCCGCGCCGGCGGAGAGGCCCAGCAGGCCGGAGCCGCCCAGGGACAGCGCGAACAGCAGGAAGCCCACGAGCCACGCCACCCCCCACGCGCCGTAGATCAGCACCGGGTCGACGGAGACGGCCTCGGACACCCGCCGCTGCTGCCGCTCGATGAGCGCCAGGGACTCGGCGGCGCCGAGCACCTCCTCGCCCGGTCCCGCCGTTCCGCCCCGCCGGGGCTCGTGGCGCTGCGTGCCGTCCATCGCGGTCTCCCTCCGTCGCAAACTTTGTATCGCAAAGTTCTCCGCGTCGACAAGAGGTTCGCGGTCAGGACCTCAGGCGCCCCAGCGCGCCTCCAGCCACTCCACCGCAGCCCGCGCGACCTCCGGCGGCACCACGTGCGCGCCGTCGAACTCCTCGTACGCCACCTCGTGGCCAGCCTCCCGCAACGGCGGCACCAGGCGCCGGCTCGTCGCGTCGATCGGCAGGACGTCGTCGTGCACCCCGTGCGAGACGAAGACCGCCGGCCGGCCGGCACGCGGTCCCCGCGGCACGAAGCCCGGGGAGAACGCCACGACGGCGGAGAAGAGGTCACCGTTGGCCAACCCGAGGCCCAGCGCGTACGAGGCGCCGTCGGAGAAGCCCGCCACCGCCACCCGGGCCGGATCCACCGGCACGGTCGCGAAGACCTCCGCCAGCGCCCGGTCGACGACCTCCACGTCCACCCCGAAGCCTCCGCCGACCGCGTCCCACGTCGCCCCGCGCGAGTCGGGCGCCACCAGCACCAGACCGTGCGCCTCCGCCAGCGGACGCAGCGGAGCCAGCCCGCCCGCCGCGTCCCCACCGGCACCGTGCAGCGCCACGACCAGCGGCACCGGCCCGTCCGCGGGCAGGCCGGGCGGCACCAGCAGCAGGGCATCGCGCACCGGCGCCACCCCCAGCGCCCGCTCCCCCGGCGGGGGCACCGCGCCACCCGAGCCGGAGGGGCGCGCCGTCAGGGACGCCGGACCGCGCTCGGGCCGGGCCCGGCCACCCCCGGGAGGTTCCTCCGCGGGAACTCCGGCGCGACGCTGCGGCGACGGGGCGGAGGTGCACCCCGCCAGCACCGCGGCGCATCCCGACAGGACGACCTTCCGTCGGATCGGCACGGCTCCGCAGTACCCCACCGCCCCCCGGACAACCGCGCCGGAGGGCATCCGGAGGGCATCCGGAGGGCATCCGGAGGCCCCTCAGGGGATGCGCGCCACCGCCCGGCTCGTCACCCGGACCACGAACCCCTCCCCGAGGCGCAGCGGACCCGCCGACGCCCACGGCGGCTCCAGCCGCGCCACCAGCACCACCACGGCCGTGCGCCCGTCCGGGGACCCCGTGCCCTCCCCCACCGCCACGTCCCCGCCCGCCCCCGCGGCAGCCGCCCGCTCCAGGAACTCCTCCGCGCTCGCCCGCACCGACGCGTCGCTCAACGGCACCCCCACCGCCCCCAGACCGCCGTCGGGCGCGTAGTAGCCCGCCGGGTCGAGGGCGTCGGCGGCGTCGACGGCAGCCGCGTCCGCCAGGGCCAGCACCCCCTTGCGCTGCAGGTGGACCGCGGAGGCCGCACCCACCACCAGCACCAGCACCACCGCGATGAGCGCGTACGCCAGCGACAGCAGCAGGATCCGCCCCTCGTCCGCACCTCCGGCCGCAGCCGACCCCGCGCCCGTCACGGCCCCTCCCCGGGCACCGCGAGGCGGTCGACCACCGCCACCCGCACCACCTCCACCGGAACCCGGGCCGGGACGCGGCGCCCCACCCAGGCCGGCACCAGCGGCAGGTCCACCTCCACGCGCACGCTCGCCCGGACCACCGCCCCCGGCGTGCGGCAGGGCTGCGCGGAGCACCGCAGCCGCACCTCGGCGGCGGTGGCCGCGAAACCCTGGTCCTCCGCGGCGAGCGCCACCGCCGCGGCCGCCCGGTCCTCCGCCACGCCGGCGTCCGCCGTGGCGGCCACGATCCGCGCCGCCTCCCGCGCGGCGCCCTCCGCCGCGAAGGCACCGGCCTGCACCCGCCCCAGGCAGAGCACCAGGTACAGCAACGGCACGAGCAGCAGCACCCCGACGGCGAGGAACTCCACCACCGCGCTGCCCGCGTCCCCGCCCCCCCGTCCGGGCGCCAGTCGTCCGGGCCCTCACGAACCCTCCACCAGGGCCTCCTCCAGCAGCGCCTCCTCCAGCAGGGCGTGCCCGCGCACGTCCAGACCACGCCCCGCCCCCAGCAACCCCACCACCGGAAGCGGCGCCCGCACCCGCACCTGCACCACGGCAGCGCCCTCCACCTCCACCACAGCGGCCGTGACCTCGCCGGCATAGCGCGCCGAGAGCGAGGTCCGCAGCAACTGCCTGGCGCGCTCCGCACCGGCCTCCGGAGAACTGCCCACCAGCGCGCCGAACCTGGCCCCCTCCGAGGCGCAGTCGGCCGCCGTGGCCCGCACGTGCAGCACCAGCGCCACCTGCAGCACGAGCAGGAACAGCAACGTCAGCAGCGCGCCGACCGCGGCGAACTCCGCGACCGCGGAACCGCCGTCGACCGCGGAGGACCCACCGTCGGCGGACCGGCCGGACCGGCTCACAGCTGCGCGAGCACCCGGTCCATCGAGGCGGTGAACAACTCCTCCAGCCGCGGCGCCGCCACGGCCCACAGCCCCACGACGAGACCCGCCGTCATCAGGGTGACCAGCACCCACCCCGGAACGTCACCGCGGTCACGCCCCGACGCCAGCGCGGTGCGCACCCGAACCCCCGCGGCCGCGGCCACCCACGCCACGAGCCCCAGGAGCCGTGCACGCCCCGCCAGCACCGAATTCCTCGAAACGGTTCCCACCGCAGTTCCTCCCTCCCGGTGACCGGACCACCCGGCCACCGAACCTGCCCGAACCCGCCCGGACCGACGCGGAACCCCCCGGAACGGAGAGACCACGCCGACCGCGACGCCCAACACCACGACGCCGGGCAGCGCACGTCCACCGACCCCGGTCACGGCCCGACCTGCAGCACGGCCATCCCCGGGAACACCGCGAAGACCACCGTCACCGGCAGCACCAGCAGGACCACCGGCACGAGCATCCAGATCTCACGACGCCCGCCGGCCTCCAGCAACTGCCGCCGCCCGGCCTCCCGCACGTCCCCCGCCTGCGCGCGCAGCACCTCCGCCATCGGCGTGCCCCGCTCCGCTGACACCACCACGGCGTCGACGAAGCGCCGCAGGGCCGGCACGTCGCAGCGCAGCGCGAACCCGTCCAGCGCCACCGCCAGCGGCGCACCGGCCCGCACGTCACCCAGCACCCGCCGCAACTCCGAACCCACCGCCCCCGACGACGCGCGCGCCACCCGCTCCAGCGCCGCCGCCACGCCCTCGCCCGCCCCCACCGACAGCGCCAGCAGCTCCGCCGCCGCGGGGAACTCCGCGAGGACCCGCTCCCGGCGCCGCCGCGCCGACCAGCTGAGGGCGGAGTCCCGCGCCAGCACCCCCGCCGCGGCGGCGATGAGCACCAGCAGCACCATCGGCACCGGCGCCCACCCCCGCCGCGCCGCCACGAGCAGGCACAGCAGCACCCCGGCACCGGCACCCGTCAGACCCCACAGCACCTGCTGCGCGCGGAACTGCGCCGGCGTCAGCGCGCCGCCCACCACGTCGAGCCGCCGGCGCACCGACGCCGCACCGCCCAGGACCCGGTCCACCCACCCCGCAGCGTCCGCCAGCAGCGGCGCCGCCAGCCGCGCCAGCACCCGCAGCGGAGCGGGACCCGTCGCCGGCTCCTCGACGCGCCCACCGCCGGGCCCGGCCAGGTACGGCGCCAGCCGCACCGTCAGGTCGACTCCCGTGCGCCACGGCCGGCGCGCCACCACGAGGCACAGGCCCGTTCCGCACGCCAGCCCGAGCCCCGCCCCCAGCAGCGTTCCGCTCACCGCAGGACCCGCCGCTCCACGGGCAGCCGCCCGATGGCCAGCATCAGCCGGTAGGCGAGCAGGGACCCAGCCGCGCCACCGGCCAGGACCGCCGACCCCGCGGCCGAGTCGTAGGCCCGCACCGCCTCCGGCCGGCTCGCCAGCAGGGCCAGCACCACCCACGGAGCCGCCACGGCCAGCCGCGCACCGTTCACCGTCCAGCTCTGCCGTGCCTGCAGCTCCCCGCGCACCCGCGCGTCCTCCCGCAGGAACGCCGAGAGGGTCCGCAGCAGCCTCCCCAGGTCGCTGCCGCCGACCTGCCGGGTCATCCGCAGCGCCTCCAGCAGGCGGTCCGCGACGGGGTCCGCCAGCTCCTCCTTGAGGACGTCGAGCTCCGCCTCGAAGGCGCCGGAGGTGCGGTAGCGCAGGGCGAAGCGCGCGAAGGGCGGGCGCAGCTCCTCCGGGCCGCGCTCACCGAGGGCGGCCACGGCCTCGGGCAGGGACAGCCCCGCACGCACCGCCGAGGCCAGGTTGTCGACGGCGTCCGGCCACAGCTGCGCGACCTGGACGCGGCGCCTGCCCCCGCGCCAGCGCACCAGGCCCCACGGAGCCCACCCCGCGATGACCGCGGCGCACGCGCCCAGGGACCAGACCCCGGTCAGCAGCAGCGCGGCCGAACCCGCCACGGCCGCACACGCGGCGCAGGCACCGGCGAACGCGCCCGGCGCCACCCCACGCACCTCCGCCTGCGCGAGCGCCTCCCGAACGCGGCCGGGCCGGGGTTCCGACGCGGCCGCGAGCACCCGCGGCGACGGAACCCAGCAGGCGCTGAAGGCGGTGAACAACCCGGCCCCGAGCAGCAAGCCGCACAGCAGGCCCGTCACCGGCGCGGCCCCCCGTCCCCCAGCAGCGCACGCAGGTCGAAACCCGCGCGGGCGAACCTGTCCGCGTGCGGCGGCCAGCCGGTTCCGCGCACCAGCCCACCGCTCCAGGGGTGCGGGTCGGTCCCGAAGACCTCACCGGTCTCGACGACGTCGCCCTCCACCCGGCCCGTCACGGCGAGGACCTCCCGCACCCGCCGCCGCCCGTCCCGGTCCAGCTCGGCGTGCACGACGAGGTCGATGGACGCGGCGACCGTGGGCACCACGAACCTGCTGGAGACGTTCTCCCCGGCCAGCAGCGGCAGGGTGCACATCTTCGTCACCGCTTCCCGCGCGCCGTTGGCGTGCACCGTGCACATCCCCGGCAGACCCGAGTTCAGCGCGATCAGCAGGTCCAGGCTCTCCGCCTGCCGCACCTCGCCGACGAGGAGCCGGTCCGGGCGCATCCGCAGCGCCTCCTTCACCAGGCGCCGCAGCGGAACCTCACCCGCACCCTCCAGGTTCGCCTGCCGGCACTGCAGGCCCACCACGTCGCGCAGCGGCACCTGCAGCTCGAACACCTCCTCGCAGGTGATGACGCGCTGCTGCGCGGGGATCGCGGCGGCGAGGCAGTTCAGGAGGGTCGTCTTCCCCGCCTGCGTCCCGCCGGAGACGAGGATGTTCAGCCCCGCGGCCACGGCGGCCTCCAGGAACCGCGCGACGGGAGCGGTCAGCGACCCCAGCGCGACGAGGTCGTCGAGGCGCCGGGCGCGGGCGACGAACCGGCGGATGTTCACCGCCCAGTGGGCGCGGGTGATGTCGGGGATCGCCACGTGCAGCCGGGAACCGTCGGGCAGTGCGGCGTCGACGAACGGTGAACTCACGTCGACGCGCCGCCCGGACGCGGCGAGCATGCGCTCGACGAGGTCGCAGACCTGCTCGGAGCGCAGGATCGTCGTGGTGAGTTCCGCGACCCCGCCCCGGGCGACGAACACCTTCCCGGGTTCGTTGATCCAGATCTCCTCGACGAGCGGGTCGTCGAAGTACTGCTGGAGCGGACCCCACCCCGAGAGGGAACCGACCAGCGCCCTGACCGCCGCGTCCGGGTCGTCCAGGCGCGGCAGCGACCCGTCGAGGGAGCGCACGTCGTAGTCGACGACGGCCGCGCGCACCAGGTCGGCGACGGGGGTCCCCGTCCCTGCGCCACGGCGCAGCGCGCCGCGGACCTCGTCCTCGACGATCCGCAGTGCCTCCACGCCGCACCTCCGGTGGCATCCACCGGCGCTCGCCGGTGCACGGGCACGGTAGGGAGGCGCACCGCGGCGGCGTTCGGGTGATGTGGACAACACGGCCCGGAGGCCCTGCGCCGCCGGTCGTCAGGTCCTGCGCGCCCGCCGGGAGGCGGCCACGAGGTAGACGACGTTGAGGATGCCGATCGGCAGCAGGGCCAGCACGGCGAACGGCGCGAGGTCGCGGGGCAGGAGGGCCAGCGCCACCGCCGTCCCCGCCATCGCGACGGTGAGCAGCCACGCCAGCAGGAGCAGCGGCCGGCGCAGCGCCCGCCGCCGGACGGGTCCGCGCAGCGCCGGGGGCACCTGGCGCCAGGTGCGGTGGACCCACCGCCCCACGAGGGCGAGTCCGACGAGTCCGACGAGCCGGCGCACCGGCAGCCACCCGCGCGTCCCCTCCGCATCGATCTCCAGCCCGAGGGCGACGGCGACCGCGACGAGGAGCAGGAGCGCGAAGAGGTACAGCCGCCGGGCCAGCACGAGGGCGAGGACGTCCAGGTTCGTCCGCGTCACCGGCGACTGGGGATCGACGGCGAGAGCGGCACCGAACGAGCGAGCGGCCGCACCGATCTCCCTGTGCTGCAGCAGCTCCACCCCGAGGTCGTTGTGGGCGGTGGCGTTCTGGGGATCCAGCTCCAGCACCCGCACCAGCGCCTGCCGCTCCATCGTCCGCTCGCCCAGCGCGTCGGCTGCCTGCGCGACGGCGTAGTGGCACTCCGGCGACAGCGGATCCAGCTCCACCGCCCGACGGGCGGCGTCGAGCGCCTCCCGCGCGCGCCCGACGCGGCACAGCACCCCGGCCAGCGTCGCGTGGGTCTCCGCCTTCTCCGGAGCGCACCGGAGCGCACCGCGGGCCGCCCGCACCGCCTCCTCCAGCTGCCCCAGCCCCAGCAGCGCGGCGCTCGCCAGGCGGTGCCCGGCCTCCGCCGTCGGCTCCACCGCCAGCCCGCGGTTGACGGCGTCCAGGCCTCTCCGGAAGTCGCCGAGCGAGATCCTCGCCAGCCCGAGGAGGAAGTGCGCGGCTGCGTTCCCCGGGTCCGCGGCCAGCACCTCCCCTGCCGCCCGGGCGGCGTCCTCCCAGCGCCCCGTCTCCGCCAGCAGCGCGGCTCGGCGCAGCTCCACCCCGGCGGGGTCCAGGGAGTCCTCGGCGGGAGCCGCCGCGCTCACAGCAGCCGCCGCTTCCTCAGGTAGTCGCGCAGCTCGTCGTACTCACCGCTCTCGTTCGCGTACAGCGCCACGTTGCGCGCCTGCTCCAACCACGCGGCCGTCGACGGGCGCGTCTCCGCCACGGCGGCCAGGAGGTCCGTCATGCCGATCGTGCGCACGGTGCCGGTGCGCATCGAGTCCGCCAGCGCCCGCTCCGCCGCCGACTCGCACACGGACGCGAGGTCGGCCCCGGAGAAGTCCTCGGTGCGCTTGACGAGCTTCGCCAGGTCGACCCCCGCGACCGGGCGTCCCTGCAGGTGGTGGCGGAGGATCGCCTCGCGGGCCGGGGCGTCGGGCGGCAGGACCAGGACGGTGCGACCGAGGCGGCCGGGCCGGCGCAGCGCGGGGTCGACGTCCCAGGGGGCGTTGGTCGCGGCCAGCACGAAGACGCCCTCGTTGTCGCCGCCCATGCCGTCCAGCTCCGTCAGCAGCTGCTGCACGGTCGTGCGCATCCCGCTGTTGCGGGTGAGGCTCCGCTTCATGCCGATCGCGTCGACCTCGTCGAGGAAGAGCACGCAGGGCGCCTTGCGCCGCGCCTGCTGGAAGACGCGGTGCAGGTTGCGCTCGCTGTTGCCCAGCCACATGTCCAGCACGTCGGAGAGCGCCACGGAGAGGAAACCGGCGCCCATCTGCCCGGCGAGCGCGCGGGCGATGAACGTCTTGCCGCAGCCGGGCGGGCCGTACAGCAGCAGCCCGCCGCTCAGGCTCTTGCCGTAGAGCGCCCGCAGGCGCGGGTCGCTCATGGGGCCGAGGAACGACAGCTGGAGCCGCTCCTTGACGTGCCGCATCCCGCCCACGTCGTCGAGCGTGACCGTCGGGCGTTCCGCCTCACCCTCGTCCGCATCGTCGTCGTCCTCGTCGTCGGAGGACTCGACGAAGACGGGGGGCACGACGGCGCCGAGGTCCTCCTCCGCCCGTCGCCAGTCGAAGCGCTCCCCCGCCCCCGCCGGCGGGTCCTGACGCGCGCCCCCCGCCGGCGGGTCCTGACGCGCGCCCCCCGCCGGCGGGTCCTGACGCGCGCCCCCCGCCGGCGGGTCCACGGCGGTCGCCGGCGTCTGGGCGGCGAGGACCCGGGCCATGAGAGCCCGCGCCGGCGCCGAGGACGGATCCGCCTGCAGCGCCGCCACCGCGTGCACCAGGGCCTGGTCCGCGTCCCCGCCCGCGACCAGCAGCTCGGCCAGGTGCAGGCGCAGGGGCAGGTCCCGGGGAGCGGCG
Organism: Kineococcus xinjiangensis; assembly: GCF_002934625.1. Classification (GTDB taxonomy): domain Bacteria; phylum Actinomycetota; class Actinomycetes; order Actinomycetales; family Kineococcaceae; genus Kineococcus_A; species Kineococcus_A xinjiangensis. Next base: position 55,730 of record NZ_PTJD01000018.1, read on the forward strand.
TCGACGGCTGCCTGCAGGCTGCGCAGGAGAGCGGGGTCGGTCACGGGGACTCCAGGGTCGGGCCGGTGCGAGCGGCGCCCACGGTAGAGGGCGCCGCACCACCTCCGCGTCCCCCGCCGGGGCGCCCGGGGCCTGTGGACGACGGGCTCCCCGCTACCGGTGGCGCTGGAAGCATCCGGCGCCGTGCTGCTGCGCCTGACCGTGACCGCCCGCACCTGCGGTGGACCGCGACCGCGGCGATGGGCGGTCGACGTGGAGGTCGCCGCCGCGCCGGGCACCCCGTGGTGCGAGGTCGAGCGGGAGGTCCGCGCGCTGACCCCCGACTGGCCGGGTCGCCCGCGCGTGGCGGGGACAGTCCTGGCGCCCGATGCCCCGGTCGGCAGTGCCCCCCTGCTCCACGGCGCGGTGCTCGACGTGGGAGAGGACGCCGCACCCCGCCCCGCCACCCGCGCCGCCGCTCGCGCCTCGGCTCGCGCCACGGCAGCGCGCGTCGTGCTGGCCGTCACGGGAGGTCCCGATGCCGGCCGCCGCCTGAGCCTGCCCCGCGGCACCCACGTGCTCGGTCGCGGCTCCGCACCGGAGCAGGTCGCCGACGAGGGCCTCTCCCGGCGCCACCTCCTCCTGCACGCGCCGGCCGGGCCCGCGGGCGCGGAGGTGGAGGACCTGGGCTCCGCCAACGGCTCCTGGCTCGAACGCGACGGGGAACGCCGCGAGCTCGGGGCACGACAGCGCCTCGACGTCCCCGGCCAGCGGCTGGTCGCCGGCTCGTCGACGTTCGCCCTCCTCCCCGCCCCGCCCCCGCCCGCCGCCTGCACCGGCGACGGCGCCGGCCACGTCCTGCTCAACCGGGCGCCGCGGCTGCGTCCCGGCACCGCGGAGCGGCTCCTGCGGCTGCCCGCCGAACCTGCCCCCGGGGCGCGTCCCGCCTTCCCGTGGCTCGCCGCCTCCGTCCCCCTGGTCCTCGCCGTGGTCATGGCGATCGTGTGGAGCCCGCTGTCCCTGCTGCTGGGGCTGGCCTCGCCGGTCCTGGTCCTCGGGCAGTGGTGGAGCGACCGGCGCGGTGGGGCGCGGCGCGACGAGGGGGCGCAGCGGCAGCACCGGGAGCAGTGCGACGCCGTGCGCGCCGACCTGGCGGAGGCCCTGGCCGCGGAGCACGCCGAGCGGCACCGCGCGGCACCCGACGCGGTCTCGCTGCTGGACGCGGTGCGCACGCCGGGGCGGCGGCTGTGGGAGCGCACCGCCGACGCGGACGACGCGCTGCGGCTGCGCCTGGGCAGCGGTGACCTGCCCGCCGCGAGCTGCGGCCTGCACGGCGAGCCGGACGCCTCCGTGCTGCGGGGGGTGCCCGTGGAGGTGGACCTCGGCGCGGCCGGCGTCCTCGGCGTGTGCGGACCGCGGACGGCCGTCCTCGGCGTCGCGCGCTTCCTGCTCGGGCAGGTCGCGACCTGGCACAGCCCCGACGAGGTCGCCGTCGCGGTGCTCGCGGCGGACGAGGACGCCGAGGCGGACTGGGGGTGGACCGCATGGCTGCCGCACACCCGCTCCGCGCTGGAGCCCGGGGCCGCCGGGGCCCCGGCCAGCCGCACCGCCGGGTGCGCGCAGGACCAGGACCGGGTGCAGCGCATCGTCGCGGAGCTGCTCACCGTGGTCGGCGCCGGCCGGCGGCAGGCCGGCGGCCCGTCCGGGCCCGGGGCGCGCCGCCGCGTCGTGCTCCTGCTCGACGGGGCGCAGCGGCTGCGCTCGCTGCCGGGCGTCGCCGACCTGCTGCGGGAGGGCCCGGACGCCGGGGTGTCCGTGATCTGCCTCGAGGAGGACCCCGCCCGGCTGCCCGCGGAGTGCCGCGCGCTGCTGTCCCTGCCCGCCGCGGGCACCGGGGAGGCGTCACTGAGCGCGGACGGGCAGCAGGTGCTGGCCCTGCGCGCAGATGCCACGGGCGCCGCCTGGGCGTGGGACGTGGCGAGGTCGCTGGCGCCGTTGCGCGACGCCACCCCCGCGCCCGTGGCCGCCACCCTCCCCGCCACCGTGCGGCTCGTCGACCTGCTGCGCCGGGGCCCGGCGGCCGTGGACGCCCACGACGCCACCTCGGTCGCCGCGGCGTGGCGGCGGGAACCGGCGTCGACGCGCGTCCTCCTCGGCCACGACGGGCGTGCGGCGCTGAGCGTGGACCTGGCCGTGGACGGTCCCCACGCGCTCGTGGCGGGCACCACCGGGTCGGGCAAGTCAGAGCTGCTGCAGGCGCTGGTCGCGGCGCTGGCCGTGGGGAACCGGCCGGAGGAGCTGCAGTTCGTCCTCGTGGACTACAAGGGCGGCTCGGCCTTCGCGGAGTGCGCCGCCCTGCCGCACTGCGCGGGCCTGGTGACCGACCTCGACGAGCACCTCACCCGGCGGGCGCTGCGCAGCCTGACCGCGGAGGTCCGCCGCCGCGAGCGGCTGCTGCGGGCAGCGGGGGCGAACGACCTGGCGGCGCTGCGTGCGGCGGCGGGTCCCGGAGGGTCCTGCCCGCCCCGGCTGGTGCTCGTCGTCGACGAGTTCCGGGTGCTGGCGGAGGAGCTGCCGGACTTCGTGGGCGGGCTGGTGCGCATCGCCGCGGTCGGCCGCTCGCTCGGCATCCACCTGGTCCTGGCGACGCAGCGCCCGGCCGGTGTCGTCAGCGCCGACATCCGCGCCAACACCAACCTGCGGATCGCGCTGCGGGTGCAGGACCGCGCGGACGGGGTGGACGTGGTGGGCGTCGCGGACCCCGCGCTGCTGGACGAGCGCACGCCGGGGCGGGCGGTGCTGCGCAGCGGCGGAGGCGCCGTCCGCACGGTGCAGGTGGCACGGGTGGGTGGCGCTCCCCCCGCACCGGCGGGCGCGAGGGTGCGGGTGCGACCGGTGCGCTTCGGGGCTCCGGCGGAGCAGTCCGCCGCGGGCCCGTCGGAGGCCGCGGAGCCCCCGGAGGCCGCGAGCAGCGACCTGCGGCTGCTGGTGGCGGCGCTGCGCGCGGCCGCCGTCGACGTGGACGCGGAGGCGCCGGCGAGCCCCTGGCTGCCGCCCCTGCCGGAACGGGTGGCGTCGGCGGACCTGCCACCGCCCGCCGTCGCGGGCACCGCGCTGCCGTGGGGCCTGCTCGACCTGCCCGACCTGCAGGAGCGGCGGAGCGCGACCTGGGACCTCGCCGAGGGGCAGCACCTGCTCGTCGTGGGCACGGTCCGCAGCGGCCGCAGCACCCTCGTCAGGACGCTGCTCGCGGCGGCCGGGGCACCGCCGCCGGCTCCCGTGCACTGCTACGTCCTCGACGCCGGCGGGACGCTCGCCGACCTGGACGGGGCGCCGCACGTGGGTGCCGTGGTCGGGCCGGAGGAGCTGTGGCGGGCGGGCAGGGTGCTGGCGCGGCTGCTGGCGGAGGTGGAGTCCCGCCGCGCCCTCTTCGCCTCCCTCGGTGTGCGGAGCCTGGAGGAGCAGCAGGGCTGCCCGGGCGCCGGACGGCCGCTGCCGTACCTGCTGCTGGCCGTGGACGGGTGGGACACCTGGTCGCGGGTGCTCGCCGAGGCCGATCCCAGCGCGGCCGACGCCGTGCCGCGCCTGCTGCGGGAGGGCTCGGCGCTGGGCGTGCGGGTGCTGCTCACCGGCGACCGGGGGCTGCTGACGTCCGCGGTCGCCTCCGCCGCGGGCTGCACCGTCCTGCTGCGGCTGTCGGACCGGGCGGACGCCGCGCTGGCGGGCGTGGACCCGCGCCAGGTGCCGCTCGGCGTCCCGGCGGGGCGCGGGCTGCGGGTGCGCGACGGTCGCGCGGAGGAGGTGCAGGTGGCGCTGCCCCCGGCGGCCGCTGCTGCGCGGGCGGCCGCTGCGCGGGCGGCCGCTGCGGGGGCGCGACCGTGGCGGGTGCGCCCGCTGCCGGCGCGGTGCTCGTGGGCGGACACCGCGCCGGCGCCGGCGGACGCGGGCGGGCGCCTGCCGCCCCTGCTGCTCGGATCGGGCGGTGACGAGGCCGCGCCCGTGCACCTCGACCTCGGCGCCCCGGGCTCCTGCGCGCTCGTCGCGGGTCCGCCCGGGTCGGGCCGCTCGTGGGCGCTGGCGCTGCTGGCGGCGCGCACGGCAGCGGCGGGCTGGCCGGTAGCGCTCGTGCGCCCCACCGCCGCAGCAGCCCCGCCGGCCTCCCTCGGCTGCTTCGCGCCCGGGACGGGACGGGAGCTGGCGGCGGCCCTCGACGCCGCACGCGCGGACGGGCGCGAGGCGCTGGTCCTGGTGGACGACCTGGAGGAGCTGCTGGACTCCGACGTGGAGGAGGTGGTGCTGCGCCGCCTCGCCGCCCGGGGCGGCGAACGCGTCGTGGGCGCCGGCCGCAGCGCGGACCTGGCGGCTGCGTACCGGGGGCTGGCGGTGTCGCTGCGCCGCAGCGGGTCCGGCCTGCTGTTGGGGGCGGGCCCCCGCGTGGACGGGGAGGCGCTGGGCCTGCGCTCCCTGCTCGCCCCGGGGCCGGGGCCGGGGGCCGGGTTCCTGGTGGCGCCGGGAACCGGCGCGGGACCGGTGCCCGTGCGGCTGGCCGGGTTCCCCGGCGGGGCGGAGGACGGCCGGGGCCGTACGGTGTCGGGGTGACGAGCGACGACGGCCGCCCCGCCACGGAGCACTTCCGCATCCGGGAGGCGCGCCCCGCCGACTGCCCGCAGATCGCCGCCCTGGTCCGGGAGCTCGCGGCCTACGAGCGCGAGCCGGACGCGGCCACGGCGGGACCGGAGGACTTCGAGCGCGCGTTCTTCGCGCCGGACCCCCGCGTGAGCTGCCTGGTGGCCGAGGTCGTCGCGGCGGACGGCAGCACCGACGGGGAGCTGGCGGGCCTGGCCGTCTGGTACGTCACCTTCTCGACGTGGCAGGGCCGGCACGGCATGTGGCTGGAGGACCTCTTCGTGCGGCCGCAGCACCGCCGGCTCGGCATCGGCCGGGCGCTGTTCGCCGAGCTGGGCCGTCGCTGCGCCGAGCAGGGCTGGGGGCGGCTGGAGTGGTGGGTGCTCGACTGGAACGCCCCCGCGCACGCCTTCTACCAGGAGATCGGGGGCGTGGCGCAGGACGGCTGGACGACGTGGCGGCTCGACGGGGCCGCCCTGGCGGAGCTGGGATCCACCCACACCACGGCTACGAACCCTTCGTGAGTACGGCTCGACGCTGCGCATCTGCGAGTCTGGTGCAGGAGGGCGCGCCGGTGGGCGCCCGTGATCTGGAGAGGACGGACCGTGGCAACGACACAGGCCGGTGAAGTGACCGGCAGTGACCTCGTCGAGTTGAGGGTTCCTGCCGATCCCGCCTACCTGACCGTCGTGCGCACCGCGAGCGCGGGCCTGGCCGCACGTCTGGACCTCACCCTCGACGAGATCGAGGACCTCCGCATCGCGGTGGACGAGGCCTGCACCCTGCTGCTCGACCCGCAGGCCGAGGCGGGCGAGATCGTCGCCACCTTCCGGCTCGGGTCGGGCGTGCTCGAGGTGGAGGTGCGGGGACCGGCCACCGCCCTGCCGGAGCGCTCGAGCTTCGCGTGGGCGGTCCTCGAGGCGCTCGTCGGGGAGGTCTCCACCGGCCAGTCCGACACCGGCGCGTGGATCGTCCTGCGGCACACGCGGGCGAGGGGGGCGACGTGATGGCGGCCGTCGAGGGCGGCGACGCGGGCCGCGAGGTGCTGACCGGCCCGCCCAGCGCGCGCCGCGGCGACGAGCCGCTGACGCGGTACGGGCCCGGTGCGGCGCCCGAGGTCGACGACTTCGCCCGCTTCGCGGCGCTGCCCGAGGGCGCGCCGGGGCGCGCGGCGCTGCGGGAGGAGCTGCTGCGACGCCACCTGCAGCTCGCCGACCACCTGGCTCGCCGCTTCTCCGGGCGCGGGGAGCCCCACGACGACCTCGTGCAGGTCGCCACGATCGGCCTCATCAAGGCGCTCGACCGCTTCGACCCCAGCCGCGGCGTGCCCTTCCCCGCCTACGCGATCCCGACGATGCTGGGCGAGGTCAAGCGGCACTTCCGCGACCGTGGCTGGGCGCTGCGCGTGCCCCGGCGGATGCAGGAGACGGGCCGGGCCCTCGCCGACGCGAGGGAGACGTTGACCCACGAGCTGGGACGGGCGCCGACGATCGCCGAGCTCGCCGCTCGCACCGGCCGGGACGCCGACGAGGTGGTGGAGGTCCTGGAGTCGGCCAACGCCTACTCCACCGTCCCCCTCGACGCGGCGTCGCCGGACTCGGGCGCCGCCCACCTCGGCAGCGTGGACGAGCAGCTGGAGCGGGTCGACAACCGGGAGGCGCTGCGTCCGCTGCTGGCCCAGCTGCCCCCGCGGGAGCGCCGCATCCTGGCTCTGCGCTTCGTCCGCGGCATGTCCCAGTCGCAGATCGCGGCCGAGGTCGGCATCTCGCAGATGCACGTCTCGCGCCTGCTGAGCCGGACCCTCGGCCAGCTGCGGGAGGGCCTGGGCACCGACAGCGCCTGAGCGCCCGGCCCGGTCTCACTCCACGACGGCGTCGACCACGTCCCGGTGGAAGAGCAACGCGACGGCCACGACCGCCGGCACCGCCAGCAGGATCCCCGCCCACGTCGTGCCGCTGGGGATCTGGGGGAGGCCGACCGCGAGCTGGAGGATCTGCCACACCAGCAGCGGCGCGCGGGCGGCGCGCCGGCGGTGCCACAGCGCTCGCGCCCCCAGGCCGAGACCGGCGGCGAAGCCCAGGGCGATCACCACGAGGCCGACGGCACCCGCCGTCTCGGTGGCTTCCGCGGTGGCCAGTCCCCACACCAGGTAGGCGGCCCACCCGACCAGCAGCAGCGCCTCCAGCAGCACGAGGCCGACGAGGACGCGCAGCAGCGGCGGGCGGGTGGAGACCGGTGGGGCGGGACGCGAGGAGCTGGTCACGACGGAACGGTATCCGCCGGCGCGGCGGTGACCCTGCGTGCGGGAACACGTGCGGATGGACGCGACGTTACGTGCGTGTGACGAAAACCTCAGGCGCACGCGGTCAAGACCCCGCCAACCCCCTTGTGGGCCGGGCCTGAGCATGTGAATCTGTTCTCAACGAGATCCCCGACGGGTGGCGGTCGTGCGCGACCAGGGCCCGTCCAGGCACCGCCGGCGTCGCCGGTGCTCTGGGATCACCGTACACGACCCCGCACTGTGCGGAGTCATGTGCGTACCCGACACCGCAACGCATGAGGAGTGGAAACAACGATGGACTGGCGTCACCGTTCCGCCTGCCTTGACGAGGATCCCGAGCTGTTCTTCCCGATCGGGAACACGGGCCCGGCCATCCTGCAGATCGAGGAGGCCAAGGCCGTGTGCCGTCGCTGCGACGTCGTCGACTCGTGCCTGAAGTGGGCACTGGAGACCGGGCAGGACGCCGGTGTCTGGGGCGGCCTGTCCGAGGACGAGCGCCGCGCCCTCAAGCGCCGCGCCGCCCGCGCCCGCCGCGCCGGCTGAGGCAGCGCCCAGCAGATCGCTCGAACGTGGGAGGAGCCCCGACCCTCAGGGTCGGGGCTCCTCCCACGTTCAGGACCGGGCCGCCGGATCCTGACGGCGCGCGGAGCGGATCCGCGCCTCCAGGACCACCTCGGTGCCGCCCTTCGGGCTCGTGCCGAAGTCCATCCGGCCGCGCAGCTCCCCCGCGACGAGCGAGTGCACGATCTGCGTGCCGAGCCCGGAGCGTCCCACCGCGAAGTCCGGCGGCAGGCCCACCCCGTCGTCGGACACCACCACCACGAGGCGCTCGTCGTCCTGGCGCTCGACCTGCACCTGGACGGTGCCCTCCTCCCCGGGGCGGTAGCCGTGCTCGACGGCGTTGGTCACCAGCTCCGTCAGCACCAGCGCCAGGGGCGTGGCGTCCTCCTGGCGCAGCGCCCCGAAGCGGCCGTCCCGCTGGATGTGGACCCGGGCGGAGGTCGACGTGGCGACCTCCGCGGCCAGCATCAGGCAGCGGTCGAGGACCTGGTCGAAGTCGACGTGCTCGTCGACGCCCTGGGCGAGCGTCTCGTGCACCAGGGCGATCGTCGCCACCCGCCGCATCGCCTCCTGCAGGGCCGCGCGCCCCTCGTCGGAGCGGATGCGCCGCGCCTGCAGGCGCAGCAGCGCCGCCACCGTCTGCAGGTTGTTCTTGACCCGGTGGTGCACCTCACGGATCGTCGCGTCCTTCGTCATCAGCTCCCGCTCGCGACGGCGCAGCTCCGAGACGTCGCGCACCAGGAGGATCGCGCCCACCCGCGTCGGCGCCGAGGTCGGCCCCTCCCGCCGCACCAGCGGGATCGCCCGCATCGACAGCGTCGCGGCGTCCGTCTCCAGGTCCGTGCGCCAGGGCGCGCGGCCCATGACGACCAGCGGCAGCGACTCGTCGACCGGCAGGTGCGAGGCCACGAGGTTGGAGCAGATCTCCGCGAGGCTGGCCCCCACCAGGTCGCCGAGGAGCCCGGCCCGGTGGAAGGCCGACAGGGCGTTGGGGCTGGCGTAGGTGACCGTCCCCTCCGCGTCGAGGCGGAGCATGCCGTCACCGACGCGGGGGGCGCCGCGGCGCGAGCCCGTCGGGGCCCCCGCCTGCGGGAAGTCCCCGGCGGCGACCATGCGCGTCAGGTCGTCGGCGCACTTGACGTAGCTGAGCTCCAGGCGGCTCGGGGTGCGCGACGCGGCCAGGTTGGTGTGGCGCGCCAGCACGGCGAGCACCCGGCCGTCGCGGACGACGGGGATCGTCTCCTCGCGCACGGCGGCGTCGTCGTCCCACTCGGGGTCGCGCCCGCGGATCGTGCGGCCCTCGTCGAAGCTGGCGTCGACCTGCGGGCGGCGGCCGCGCTCGAGCACCGCGCCGACCACGTCGTCGTAGTGGACCGTGGGTCCCGTGGTGGGCCGGCAGTGCGCCACGGCGACGAAGCGGCGCCCGCCCGCCGCGGGGGCCCACAGCACCAGGTCGGCGAAGGACAGGTCGGACACCAGCTGCCAGTCCCCCACGAGCAGTCGCAGCCATTCGGCGTCGGCGGGGTCGAGGTCCGTCTGGGTGCGCAGCAGGTCGGTGGTGGAGGGCACCCCAGCAGCGTAGGGGCGCCCTCCACCCACGTCTCAGCCGGTGCGCAGGACCGTGCGCAGGACGCGCAGCGCCACCGACAGCGACGCCAGGTCCGCGCGTTCGAGCGAGCGGATCTCGGTCATCGTCTGGCGCGCGCGTCGCACCGCGGCCGCGTTGGCCTCCTCCCACTCCACGACGCGCTCCACCGGGTCCCGCTCCACCTGCACCTCCGCACCCTCCGAGGCGGCCGCCTCGTGCACGAGGACGGCTCGGGTGAGGTCGCGCAGCGCGGCGTACAGGTCGTCGCGCAGCGCCGCACGGGCGAGGGACTCCCAGCGGTCGCTGCGCTCCAGCTCGCTGATCCGGGTCAGCAGGTCGTCGATGCCGTGGTGGGCGGACACTGCGTACCAGGTGGCCGCCACCTCCTCCGGCGCACGGCCGAGCTCCTCGGCCAGCTCCGTGACGTCCAGCAGCGAGAACCCGTAGAGCAGGCTCGCCCAGGTGGTCGCGTCGGTCTCGGGAACCCCCAGTCCGACGAGCTCCTCCACCTCGGCGCGCAGGGCCTCGGCCTCCGCACCGCGCAGCAGCTCCGGCACGCGCGGCGCCAGCTCCCCCAGCACGTCGCGGAAGCGCTGCACCTCCGCCGGCACGTCCAGCCCCTCCGGCCGCGCGTGCAGGAACCAGCGCACCGCCCGGTCGAGCAGGCGCTGCACCTCCACGTGCAGCCGCGCCTGCACCGAGGTCGGGACCACCCCGTCCAGCGCCTCCACCGCCTGCGTCAGCCGCTGCACCGCGAACACGTCGCGCACGACGACGTAGGCGTGCGCGACGTCCGCTGCGCCGGCGCCGGTCTCCTCCTGCGCGCGGAAGGCGAAGGTGATGCCGCTGTGGTTCACCATGTCGTTGACCAGCACCGTGGTGGCGATCTCGCGGCGCAGCGGATGCTCCAGGAGGCGGTCGCCGAAGCGCTGCACCACCTCTGAGGGGAAGTAGGCGCGCAGCAGTCGCGACGTCCACTCCTCGTCGGGCAGACCGCTGGCCAGGATCGCCCCCGCCAGCGACGTCTTGGCGTAGGCGGTGACCACCGACAGCTCGGGGACGGTGAGACCACCGCCCTCCCGCCCGCGCCGCTCCAGCTCCGCGTTCGAGGGCAGGAACTCCAGGTCGCGGTCCAGGGCGCCGGACTCCTCGAGCGCGTCGAGGAAGCGCCGGTGCGCGGGCAGCAACCGGGCGGCGGAGGCCCCCTCCACCGACAGGAGCACGTTCTGCTCGTAGTTGCCGCGCAGCACGAGCCTGGCCACCTCGTCGGTCATCCGCCCGAGGGTGGCGTTGCGCTCGTCGCCGTCGAGCCGACCGTCGGCGACCAGGTGGTCGAGCAGGATCTTGATGTTGACCTCGTGGTCGCTGCAGTCGACGCCCGCGGAGTTGTCGATCGCGTCGGTGTTGAGCTTCACGCCGGCACCGCCCGCTCCCCGCAGCGCCGCCTCCACGCGTCCGCGCTGGGTGAAGCCGAGGTTGCCGCCCTCACCCACCACGCGGACGCGCAGGTCGCAACCGTCGATGCGGACCGGGTCGTTGGCCTTGTCGCCGACCTCGGCGTGCTCCTCCGTCGACGCCTTCACGTAGGTGCCGATGCCGCCGTTCCAGAAGAGGTCGACGGGCGCCTTCAGCACGGCCCGCACCAGGTCCGTGGGGCTCATGCGCGTCGTGCCCTCCGGCAGGCCGAGGCGATCCGCCACCTGCGGGGTGATCGGGATCGACTTGGCCGTGCGCGAGTGGACACCCCCGCCGGGGCTGATGAGGGCCCTGTCGTAGTCGGCCCAGGAGGAACGGCCGAGTCCGAAGAGGCGCCGCCGCTCCGCGAAGGACGCCGCCGGGTCGGGGTCGGGGTCGAGGAAGACGTGGCGGTGGTCGAAGGCCGCCACGAGCTTGATGTGCTCCGAGAGCAGCATGCCGTTGCCGAACACGTCACCGCTCATGTCGCCGACGCCGACGACGGTGATGTCCGTCGTCTGCGGGTCGACCCCCAGTTCCCGGAAGTGCCGGCGCACGCTCTCCCACGCGCCGCGGGCCGTGATGCCCATCGCCTTGTGGTCGTAGCCGTTGGAGCCTCCGGAGGCGAAGGCGTCGCCGAGCCAGAACCCCTTCTCCCGGGCGATGGCGTTGGCGGTGTCGGAGAACGTCGCGGTCCCCTTGTCGGCGGCGACGACGAGGTAGGGGTCGTCGCCGTCGTAGCGGACCACGTCGGCCGGCGGCACGACGACCTGCTGCTCACCTTCCGTGCGCAGGTTGTCGGTGACGTCGAGCAGTCCGGAGATGAACGTCTTGTAGCAGGCGACGCCCTCCGCCCACCACGCGTCGCGGTCGACGGAGGGATCGGGCAGCTGCTTGCCGACGAAGCCGCCCTTGGCGCCCGTGGGCACGATGACGGCGTTCTTCACGATCTGCGCCTTCACCAGCCCCAGGATCTCGGTGCGGAAGTCCTCGCGCCGGTCGGACCAGCGCAGTCCGCCGCGGGCCACGTCGCCGAAGCGCAGGTGCACGCCCTCCACGCGCGGGCTGTACACCCAGATCTCGTACTTCGGGGTGGGCTCCGGAATCCCCGCGACGCCGGACGGGTCGAGCTTGAACGACAGGTACGGGTGCGACCGCCCGTCGGTGCCCGCCTGGTAGGCGTTGGTGCGCAGAACCGACTGCACCACCGACATCAGCGCCCGCAGGATGCGGTCGGCGTCGAGGCCGTCGACGTCGTCGAGCGCCCCGTTCGCCTCCTCCAGCACCGCCGCCACGGTCTCCTGCCGCTCCGTGGCGTCGAGGGAGCGGGCCGGGGCGAAGCGCGCCTCGAACAGCCGCACCAGGAGCCGGGTGGCGCCGGTGTTGGCCAGCAGCGTGCCCGCCACGTAGTCGAGGCTGTAGGGCAGGCCGACCTGGCGCAGGTAGCGGACCAGGGCGCGCACGATGGCGACCTGGCGCCAGGACAGCTGCGCCGCGAGGACGAGGCGGCTGAGGGAGTCGCTCTCGGCCTGGCCGGACCAGGCCGCGGCGAACGCGCCGGTGAACAGCTCCTGCAGGGACTCCAGGTCCGCGCCGGGCCGCTGCAGCTCCGCGGGCAGGCGGAAGCCGAAGTCGTAGACCCACGCGGTGGGCCCGTCGGCGCGGTGCAGGGTGTGCGGGTGCTCGTCGGTGACCTCCACGCCGAGGTCGCCCAGCAGGGGCAGGACTGTGCTCAGCGTCACCGGGGCGGCGCGGTAGAAGATGAGCCGCCAGATGCCGGCCTCCGACTCCTCCGGCTCGTGCAGGGCGAGCTGGGGGGTCTCGTCGCCGTCCGTGACGGCCTTCAGCACCTCGTCGAGGCGCAGCAGCTCCACCACCGCCGTGAAGGGGGTGACGTCCACCCGGTAGGCCTCGGGCACGCCCCGCACCCAGCGGCGGACCAGGGCGGCGCCCTCGTCCTCGCCGAGCACGTCGCGGGCGGCGTCGGCGAAGTCGTCCTCCCAGCTGCGCGAGGCCCGCACCAGGGCGGCCTCCAGCTCGGCGGGGTCCACCTGGGGCAGCTCCTGCCCGGGGCGGGCGCGGACCACGACGTGCAGGCGCGCCAGCACGGACTCGGAGACGGCCAGGGTGTGCTCGACGCTCTCCGCGTCGAACGCCTCCTGCAGGACCCGCTCCATCTCCGCACCGACCTGGGTGGAGTACCGGTCGCGGGGCAGGAAGATCAGGCAGGACATGAACCGGCGGTAGTCGTCCTGGCGCAGGAACAGCCGCGTGCGGCGGCGCTCCTGCAGCCGCAGCACGGCGATGGCGTTCTTGAAGATGTCCCCGACGGGTGCCTGCAGCAGCTCGTCGCGGGGGAAGGTCTCCAGGACGGTCAGGAGGTCCTTGGCGGAGTGCCCGCTGGCGGAGAACCCCGCCCGGGCCATGACCGCGGCGACCTTCTCGGCGACGACCGGGACCCGACGGACGCTCTCCGTGTACGCGGAGGAGGTGAGCAGCCCCAGGAAGCGGCGCTCCCCCACGACCCTGCCCTCGGCGTCGAAGGTCTTCACGCCGACGTAGTCGAGGTAGGCGGGCCGGTGCACCGTCGCGCGGGCGTTGGCCTTGGTGATGACGAGGGCCCGGGGCTCGCGGGCCTTCTCCCGCACTGGTCCGCTGAGCCGGCGTGCCGGCGTGCGGGGCCGGTCGCGGGAGTCCGACAGCACGCCCAGGCCCGTGCCCGGCCTGGCAGTCAGCACGTCCTCGCCGTCCTCGGTGACCAGGTCGTACTCGCGGTAGCCGAGGAACGTGAAGCGGTCGTCCGCGAGCCAGCGCAGGAAGCGCTCCGCGGTGTGCAGCTCGTCGCGGTCCAGCACCGCCGGCGGGGCGTCGCGCAGCTCGTCGGCGAGCTCAAGGGCCTTCGTGCGCATGGGCGCCCAGTCGCGCACGGCGGCCCGCACGTCGGCGAGGACCCGCGCAATGGCGTCGGCGAGGCGCTGACGGCTGCCGGCGTCGTCGAGGCGGTCCACCTCGACGTGGATCCATGACTCCCGCCCGCAGTCGGCGTCGAGCTCGCCGGGCGCGCAGAACCCGGTCAGGGCACCGGACTCGGCGCGGCGCACGTCGAGCTGGGGGTGGAGGAGCAGGTGGATGCCGAGCCCCTGCCGGGTGATCTCGGCGGTGACCGAGTCCACGAGGAAGGGCATGTCGTCGGTGACGACCTCGACGATGCTGCGACGGCTGCTGCCCGCGGCTGCGTGGACGCGGACGATCGTCCCTCCGGCCTCTCGCTCGGCGGCTGTGCGCACGTGGGACAGCAGCGCTGCTGCCACGTCGGCGGACTGCCGCTGCGCGAGCTCGTCGTCGGAGGTGTGGGCGTAGTAGTGGGCGAGGGCTTCCTCGAGGGCCCCGGGCGGCTGCAGCACGGGGGGCAGGTCATCCCCCGCGGCGAGGAGGGCAGCGCTGGCTGCACGGATCGACGGGCTGGACTGTTCGGCGACGTTGCCGGGCATTGTGTGCTCCGTAGTGGCGGTCGGGGTCGACGCTTCCCCGACCCTAGTCCTGCTCGCCGGTCCTGCTCGCCACCGCCCGGCGCACCGCCAGCCGCTTCGCCACTCCCACGCGCTCGGGCCCCGCCGCACAGGTGCCCTGACCTAGGCTGAGGTCACCACGGCCGCCACCGGGCGTGCCGGCGCTGCCGCGGAGGTGTGGGCGTGCGACTGCACGAGGAGGTCCGTTACGAGGCCGGCCCGGAGGCCGTCTTCGCCGTGCTCACCGATCCGGAGTTCCTCGTGGCGAGGTGCCGTGCCAGCGGCGCGCTGGAGCAGTCCACGGACGTCGTCCCCTCCGGTGCGGGCTGCCGCGTCACCGTGCGCCGGGCCCTGCCCACCCGTGGCCTGCCCGACGCGGCGGCGAGGTTCCTCGGTGAGCGGATGGTGCTGGCGGAGACCGTCGTCTGGGGGCCGGCGCAGGACGGCGGCCGACGCGGCTCCCTGCACGTGGTCATCGAGGGGGCTCCGGTCACGCTCACCGGAGAGGTCGCCCTGAGCCCGGCGGGGGCCGGGTGCGTGCAGGTGTTCGACGCCGACCTGGTCGCCAAGGTGCCCCTCTTCGGGGGGAAGGTGGAGCAGGCCGCCGCCCCCGCGCTGCGCGCCGGGCTCCTCGCCGAGGCCGAGCTGGCCGGGCAGTGGCTCGCCCAACGCTCCTGAGGTCGCGTCCAGGGCGGTGAGCCCGCCCGCCGACGGGCTCAGTCGGAGCCGGTGAGGTCCTCGATCTCGGAGGCGTCGTACCAGAGGAGCTCGTGGCCCTCCGCGGCGCCCACGACGAACTGCGCGTCCTCGTCCCCGGCGGCGGCCGCGTCGAGCGCCAGGACGGCTGCCTGGACGTCCGCCACGGCCTCCTCGTCGTCGACGTGCACGCTGACGAGCGCCGAGCGCGGGACGTCCACCACCGCGAGGAGCGCGGAGCGCCCCGTGCCGGCCAGATCGGCCGCAGGGACGGCGGCCACCGCTGCGGCGGGCAGGTCCAGCGCGAGGACGACCCGGCGGCGCGGGGCGTCCGGCTCGCTCGCGAGCAGGTGCAGCGACCTCTCGGCCGCGTCACTGGAGGCCGCGTACTCCAGTTCCTCCTCGAGCTCCTTCGGGTCGGCGTCGACGTACCACTCCCGGAGAGCGGGGGTGACGCCGTGCACCTGGACGGGCGCCACCGCCAGCGGCGCGGTCTCCGCGCCCAGCGCCATCTGCTGCAGTCGCGCGAGCGTCGTGGGCAGGTAGACGCGGACGGCGTGCTGCCCGGCGTGCGTCATCCCCGCCTCACGCGTCGCCGCGGGGGTGCTGCGGCGCGCTGGAGCGCTCACCGCCGTCGGAGCGCTCGACGTGGTCCTCCGCCGACTCGACGTCGTCGAAGAAACGGATGCCGTCCATCTCGGCGAGGCGCTCGTCGGCGTCCGTCTCCCCGAGGTGGTCGGCGTCGGCGGCTCGCTCGAACCACTGCCGGGCCTCCCTCGCCCGGCCCATCTCGGACAGGACGTCTGCGTAGGCGTACCAGAGGCGCGGCTGCCACGGCTTCGCCCGCTCCCGCATCTGGAGTTCGGGCCCCTGCAGAGCGACGACAGCTGCTTCCGTCTGCCCGAGATCGCGGCGCGCCCCCGCAGCGACGATCAGCATCTCGACACGTCCTCCTTCATCGAGCTCCCGCGCTTCCGCAGAGGCCGCCAACTCGAGAGCACGCTCGGGACGCCCGAGCCCGCGCTCGCAGTCGGCCATGATCGGCAGGTGGGTCGGGTCACCCGTCAGTCTCCTGGCGGTGCGCAGCTCCGCCAGCGCGGCGTCGAAGTGCCCGGCCCGGTAGGCGGCGATGCCTGCGGCCTCGCGCACCATACCGATGCGGCCGGCACGACGTTGCGCGGCCCGCGCGTGCTGCCAGGCCGCCTCGGGGTCTTCGTCCACGAGGCGGCCCGCCATGACGAGGTGACGGGAGACCGTCAGGGCGTTCTGGGCGGACAGGCCGCGGAGGGCCCCACGCGCCTCGGCGTCCAGCTCGCGGCCGGTGACGTCCTCGGGAAGTGCAGGCTCGGCCTCACGTTCGGCACGCACGCGCTCCGGCGGCCTAGTGCTGCGCCGCTCGTCCGCGCCGGACGAGGGGCGACCGGTCCAGCGGCTACCCGCACCAGAAGGGCGCCCCGGCGTCCTGGACGACGTGTCCGGCGCTCCGGCCCGCGGGGGCCTGCTGACGCGGCGATCGTCCCCGGACGAACGCTCAGCGCGCCCTCCGGCGCCGTTCGCTTGCACGCCGCGGGGACCGCCCGACGAACCGCCGCGCGACGCGGCCGGAGCCCCACTCCCCTGCTCGCGCGGCCCACGGGGACCGCCCGACGAACCGCCGCGCGACGCGGCCGGAGCCCCAGGCCGACGAACCCCATCCGAGGGTGTACCGCCACGCTGCTCGGGACGCGCAGCGCCGGCCCGTCGCGGAGCCGCGCTCGAGGCGCCCCCGTCGCTCGGTCCGGACCGATCACGATTCCGATGGTCTCCGGAACGGCCCGGCGCGTCGCCCCGCCCCTGAGTCGACCGATCGGCACCCTCTGGCCGCTTCCACGACCCCGGTCCACTCGCGCGCTGCTGACTGCGCCCCCCGCTGGACCCCCGTGCCGCACCACGACCATCAGCCGATGCCTGACCACGGCCGGTGTTGGGCTTGTCTCGGCGATCCGCGGAACCGCTGCGCTGCTCCGGCCGACGCCGAGGCGGCTCGGATTCGTGGGTGGAGGGTCCTGAAGTCACGGGGAGCCTCTCAGGAGGCGCCGGCCCACGGCTCCCCACCGGTCAGGCGGAGCAGCCGCATGCGCGACGAGTCGGTCGTCTCTGTTGACGTTGGGGGTGACGCAGCAACGGGTGCAGGGGCACGCCCACCCACGCGGCTCTTCCCGTGGGAAGAGAGCCGTCGTGGGGGCCGCGCCCCTGCAGACCTTTCACGTTGAGTCCGGCGGTGTCCTACTCTCCCACCCCCTCCCGGAGGCAGTACCATCGGCGCTGGAGGGCTTAGCTTCCGGGTTCGGAATGT
>NZ_PTJD01000019.1 GCF_002934625.1 Kineococcus xinjiangensis
GTCGAGGCCGAGCAGGCTCACTACGCTCACCACCAGACCCCGACACCGGTCGGAGCCTCAGAGTAGGAAGTCTCCGGACTCGCCGGGGCGGTTCAAAGCCACCGACCAGACGGCCTGCAAGTTGGCGCGGGTAGCTGCAGTCGTCACAACGCCTGGCGGTGCGGGGTTGACTACGGCGTGGCCGAACGTCGTGACGGTGCCGTCGCCGTCGGTCAGCGTCCAAATGGTGCTGGCGGCGTTGCCCGCCAGGGTGCCAGCCAGGATGAGGTCCTCCTGGCCAGGCTCGGCCTGCCAAGTGTTGTCCTTGCCCCGCACGAAGTGGATCGCCGTGCCCCCGGCGTCGACGAGGCTGAGGGTGGTGTCGCCGGTCTGACGGATTGCGGTCCACGCGGTGGCGAGGTCGTCATCCACTGCAGCCAAAGTCCACTGCGGGCCGAACGCAGAGGCCTGAGCATCCTCATGACCCGCACCGAGACGACGGGAGTTATAGGTCCGCGTCACCGACACCCCGAACGCCGAGGCGTCGCTGGACGACAATGTGAAGGCGCCGGTCAAAGCGTTGACGCTGCCAGGGCCCACTGCGAGGGCGGGGGCCTGTCCGCCCTCTGGGTCGAAAACGATGCCCGCTACCGGGTTCAGCGGCACTTGAGTGGGCGATCCATCAGTCGTGGTCTGGGAGTCGGTGAAGCGGAAGCGGACGTCCACCATGCCACCGACGCCACCGAGGGTCTTGTAAACGTCCCAGTAGACGCGCTCATTGGGCACGTCAAGGACGCGGCGCCCATCCGCCAGCAGCTTCGAGGGCAGCGATGCAGGCGCCGACTGCCCGGTCGTCAGCACAAGATCCGCGGTCGGCACGTTTTGCCACAGGCCAAGGCCACGCCGGAACTCCAGCACGGGCATGCTCATGCGGCCAGCGACATCGGCCTTCAACGTGAAGCCAACGGGGAGGCGCCGGGCAGTCGACTGGCGGGGCAGCGGAGTCGTCATGGAGCCGGCCGTCATGACAGCCGTGGGCACGGTGGAGACAGCGGCGTAGATGGTGCCGTGCTCGAAAGTCACTTGCCGCGCGCCGTCGGGCACGGGCCCGCCCGCCGGCCACACGATCGGGGTGAACTCGTCACTAGTGGGGTACCCCAGCCAGCCAGCGGGCCCGCCAAGCTTGTCGTAGTGGCTTCGGATGGACTCGCCCATCGCGTGGGCGCCCGTCGATGGGTGCCAGAAGATGGATGTCATTGGGCCACCGCAGCCGGTGGTCGAGTTCACCACAAAGCGGAGCGACTTGCCTCCTGCGTGCGTGTCGGCGGCGTCGCTCATGGGGTAGCCGATCGCTGTCCATTCCAGCGAAGCCCACTTGTCGCGAATGGGTCCCTCTACCACGAACGCGCCACAAGGGGAGGATGCGATGGACCGGTAGGAGCCGTCGCTGGGGTTGCGGAATTCGCTGCGCTGGTGTGGCTCGCTCAGGTTCATTCCGGTGCTGGTGGCGGGGTAGCCAAGCCGGCCCCGCTCGGCTCCTAGCGACAGCCACTTCGTCCTGATGGGGCCCCCGACTCGGTGCGCCCCAGTGGCGGCGCTCCAGTACATGGAGCGGTCGACACTGTAGTTGCCGGGCCCGAAGTTCTGGTAGCGGCCGGTGCCATCAGCGGTCGGCTGCTCATTGCCCGTCGGGTAGCCGTAGACGGAGCCGTTCTTAGCCATCAATGGGCGGAACTCGCCGCACACCTTGTAGGGCGACGGGTTGCCGTACTCGGGGTAATTGGTGCAGTTCTCCCACGTCACCTTAAGTGCGGGCTTGTCCGTGGCCGCTTCGCCGGCAGTGAACTGCTTAAAGCCGGTATTGTTCTGAAACTCTGCAGAAATGATGAATCCATGGTTAAGTACGCCCTGGTTGTGGCCGGCGGTGCCGTTAGACCAGCGCTGCACGATCGGTGTGACGTCGTGAGGAACGGTCTGAGCGGGGCAGGCCGTGGAGGCGCCGTGAGCGTACTTGTTGAGAACATAAAGATCAGACGAGGCTGGAGCCGTGAACCAGGTCACCGTTGACGGATTCCATGCACTGGAAACGGCGCTGATGCGGACGGTGGACGGAGTGCAGGAGACGGCGCCCGTGTTGTGCAGAGACAGATTGGCCGACAGGACTGTGTTCTCTGAGCCCTCGAGTTCACCGAGGTCGAAGCGGAGGAGCGAGCGGGTGTTCGGGGTAGAGCTGCCCACCCAGCGTGGACCAACGAGAAGGCGACTGGAGTCCTGCACGCCCTGGGCGGTGCTGGGGAACGCTTCGTCGATGTAGGCGTCGACGCTGGCGGATCCGTTGGCCCCGGTGGTGGTGCTGAAGCTGGTAGCTGCGGTGATCCGCGGGTCGATCGTCAACGGATAGACGCGGGCGGGGTCGGTGATCCAGGCTGGGTCGATGCTGACCTCGACGGTCGCATTGCCGGCGCTGGCGGCGATGAGGCGGGTCGCGACGGCGGTGACGGCCGGCTCCCCGGTGGCGTCACGGGAGGAGTCGAAGGCCTTGCCCCCACCGTAGGTGGCGATCACGGCCCCGGCGGCGTCGACGAACTCCACCCCAAGCACAGAGGCGTCGATGTCGTCTCGCGGCGCGGCCTGGCGGGCGGTGACACCGGCGGGCAAGGTGAAGACGCTGCGGTAGACCGCGGCGGCCTCCGCGCCGCCGGCTGCGGCGACCTGGGCGGGGCTGGCGAGCAGGACGGCCTCTTCGGCGCCGGTCTCGGTGACCGTGACCTGGAAGTCCCGGCCTCCCTTCAGCGCCCCGCGGTAGCGGGCCTGGGCGTCCGCCTTGGCAGTGCCCTCCCCGGCGCTGGTGTCGTCGTTCTTCGCGTTCGCGCCCCTGTCCGTGGGCTGCCCCTTGCCCGAGCCCTCATCGGGCTCGCCGGGCGCCTCACCGGTCTTGCCCGGTGCCTGTCCGCTCCTGCCCGGCGCTGGGGGAACCTCGACCGCCACGCCGGGGGTGACGGGTGCGGTGCCCTCATCCGGGGCGGTGGCGGTGACTGTCGGAAGCGGGCCGCCCGGGCCGCCGCGGCCGACGGGCTTGGCCGCGGCCTGCGGTGACCAGGAGATCACCGACCCTTGCGGGCCGACCTCGAACATCCTCGCGCCCGACGTAGGCGCCAGCCGCGCCGCCCACGGCCCGGCCGCGGCCGGGGTGTGCCGGCCCTTGCTGTCACGCCCGGACAGCGTCAGGTCCACGTCCTTCCAGACCGCCTTGCCCGACGTGTCGGGGCCGTGGCCACCATCGGTGCGGTAGCGCACCGGGGACAGCGCCGACTCCGTCGTCAGGGTCCCATCGGGGTTGGCCACGGTGCGGGAGGTCTCCGACGTCAAGGCGGTCACCTCGACCGCCTTCTTCGACGACGCTGCGGCCTGCTGCGCCGCGGCGATCGCCGCCTCCCGCGCCGCGCGCTTCTCCTCGCCCTTGTCGTCGCCCTTGCTGGCGGGTGGCAGCCCGGCAACGGGAATCTTGCGGCCCTTGCCGCCCAGCTCGCGCGCATCGCGCTCCGCGGCGGCATCCGCTTCGGCCTGCAGCACCTGCTGCTGCGCGATCACCGCGTCCAGCGCGGCCTCCCGGGCCTGCGCCGCGGTCTGGCTGGGCTTGGCCGCCTCCCGGGCCGCGGCCTGCGCCGACCAGTCCCGCACCACCGAGGGCGAGAGGTCGAAAGCGGTGGTGAAGCCCATCGTCAGCAGCACGGTGCCCGTCACCAACCGCGCCGGACGACGCGACGCCCACGCGGCACGAGACCCACCCGACCGCCCCGCCGGCACCGCCCCAGCTGCCGAGGCAGACACGGAGTCATCCTCCGCCGCCGATGGCGGGACCGCAGCAGCCGCGACAGCAGCAGACGAACGACGGACACGACGAGGCCAACCCCGCACGAGCACTCCCCTTGACGACCAGGCCGACGACGC
Organism: Kineococcus xinjiangensis; assembly: GCF_002934625.1. GTDB lineage: Bacteria > Actinomycetota > Actinomycetes > Actinomycetales > Kineococcaceae > Kineococcus_A > Kineococcus_A xinjiangensis. The sequence continues at coordinate 3,931 of NZ_PTJD01000019.1, forward strand.
CGCGCCGGTGAGACACCGGCTCTGCCTCGTAGGCGCACGCCACCACAAGTGGCAACCACGCCAACCATCACAGTCAGGTCACTGCGCCCGTCACAGATCGCTGAACATCCACCCGGACAGCGCAACACGGCTAGCTCATCCGCTCAGCGCAGCTCCGACGCACCCCGCGCGTCACGAGCTGAGCCGGCACTGCCTGAGGTAGTCAGGCCGAACGGGTGGAATCACCGACGCAACACCGCAGCGACGGAATCTCAAACTGGCCCGAGAGAACTACATGCGCTGGGCACCAGGGGCGCAGCGCCTAGATCCCACCCAAGGACGCAGTCCAGAAGGAACGAAGCCCCCGTGACGCGACGTCACCCGATCCTCCGCCCTCACCGTCCCCACCGCTGCAGACGACGCCCGCCCGAACCCCCCAGACTTGTTCCCCAGTCGGGCCCCGCCCGGCCCGACCGGGCCCGGCCGACTCACATGACCCGACCATGTCACCGTCCCGCTGCTGCTCCAGCCCTGCACTTGGTACCCGCTGCGGCGGTGGGGCCAGCCCTGGCCGCGCTGCTGCCCGACCGGTGCTCAAGCGTCGTCGGGACCTTGCACGTAGCACGCCTGTAGCACGGCACGCTACGGGTGCGCTACGCTGGGGTGATGCAGTCGATCAGCGTGCGGGAGTTGCGCAACGACTCCGGGCAGGTGCTCCGCAAGGTCAGTGAGGGCGCCTCGTTCGTCGTGACGTCGAACGGGCAGCCGGTGGCTGAGCTGTCCCCGCACCGCCCCCCGGCCCGGCCGGTCAGCGTGCCGGTCACCGCCGTGCTGGGCATGCTGTCGGCGTTGGGCCCTTCCGGAGCCGAGGACCTGCGTGAGGACCTGCTGGCGGCCGAGCCGGCGGCAGGCGCTGGGACGAGTACCGCATCAGGTGCCGAGACGGAGGCGGGAGCGGAGTCGGCGGATCCCTTCGAGCGCTGGGAAGCCCAGCGTGCGCAGTGGAACTCCGAGCAGAGCCCCGACCAGAACTCCGGTCAGCAGGCCGGCGGTCGGCGGCGGCGCGGCGCGTGAGCGGCTACCTCCTCGACACCTGCTCGGTGCTGAACCTGCTGGCCCCTCCCCCAGGCGCGAAGGTCCTCATCCCACTGGACGCGGCGACGTTCGTCTCGGCGGTCACCGACTACGAGTTGCGCTTCGGGGTGGCTGTGGCGACCGCGGACCCGGCCAAGGCGGCGAAGCGGATGAACCAGCTGATGGCGGTCACCGCGCACTGGCAGCCGCTGCCGGTGGACTCCGCCGTCACCGCCGCCTACAGCAGCATCGCCGCTGGCGTCATCGCGGCCGGACAGCAGCTGAAGGACAAGAGGATGGCTGACCTGTTGCTGGCCGCGACCGCCCTGGCGCACGACCTCACGTTCGTCACCAACGACAAGGCCCTCACCCGCGCGGTCGCGGACACCGTCCCCGTCACCGCACTGCTCTGACCGTCCCTGCTACGGCACCCGGGCAGGTTCGGCAGCGGTCCGACTCGAGATGACAGAACATCTCTTATCGGCGTACCGGAGAAGGGGCCGAGAGGGGCCTGACCGGGGCTGTGGGCGGCCACCCGACCGGCTACGCCACAGGCGTGGTCGGCCAGTGCGCAGGGCGCACTACCTCCGGGGGCAAGGTCGTGGCGCTGTTGCCGTGGACGTCGGCCAGGTCGGCGCCGTGCAGGTTCGCCCCGGTCAGGTCTGCGCCTGGCAGGTTCGCCCCACCCAGGTCCGCGTGAACCAGGAAGGCGCCCTGCAGGTTCGCCTCGGCCAGGATGGCGTTCTGCAGGTTCGTTCGGGCCAGGTTGGCGTTTTGCAGGTTCGCCCCGGTCAGGTTGGCGTTTTGCAGGTTCGCCCGGGCCAGGTTGGCGTCCTGCAGGTCCGCCCCGGCCAGGATGGCATCTGCCAGGTGCGCGTCGGCCAGGAAGGCGACCTGCAGGTGCGCTCCGATCAGGGTGGCGTCCTGCAGGTTCGCCCGGGTCAGGTCGGCGTCCTGCAGGTGCGCGCCGCTCAGGTCGGCGTCCTTCAGGTGCGCGCCGCGCAGGTCGGCGTCCTTCAGGTGCGCGCCGCTCAGGTTGACTTCCTGCAGGTGCGCGCCGCTCAGGTCGGCGCCCTGTAGGCGCGCTCCGGTCAGGTTGGCGCCCTGCAGGTGCGCGCCGCTCAGGTCGGCGTCCTTCAGGTGCGCCCGGCGCAGGTCGGCGTCCTTCAGGTGCGCCCGCGCCAGGTTGGCGCCCTGCAGGTTCGCCTCGGCCAGGTTGGCGCCGCGCAGGTCGCTGCCGCGCAGGTCCGGGGATCGCTCGACGATGCCCCCTGCGCGGTCCTCGGCGGTTAGGGGAGCTCGTCGCGCAAGGATGGTCAGCGCGGTTTGGATGTCGATGGGGGGGCTCAGCAACTTCTCCGGCTCCGAGGTGGCGGGCGCCGGTTCGCGGCGCCCGTGGGCGACACGAGGACGGCGAGGCCGCGGTGTCGCTGCGGTGCCCTTGTCGTCAGCTGGAGGCCAGGGCGCGCGGTCGCGGATGTAGGCGCACAGGACGTCGCTGATGGTGGCGCGGTAGGTCTTCGGTTCCTCGCGGGCGAGCTGTTCCAGGGCGTAGAGGCCGCCGAGGCGGGCGTTGAGCTTGTCGTCGCTGATCAGCTGGATGGCCTTGACGTAGCGGTCGGTGTACTGCCCGGCCTGCGTCAGGGCGACGGTCTTCTCATCCCGCACGCGGGTCTGGACCAGGGTGCGGTGGCTGATCCAGGCGCTGATCCCCCCGACGACGGCGAGGAAGAGCCCGGCGGTCGGTATCCGGGCGGCGTTGACCGCGGTGGCCCGCTCCGCTGGCGTGGCGAAGTTGCGCTGGTTGAGCCACTCCGGCACCGCCCACAGCGCCAACATCAACAAGCCGATGGCGAGGAACACCGCCGCCGAGAGGCTGATCGCACGAGCCATGAGCACGAGAGCACGCACCCAGGGCAGGGACGCGATCCGCTTCTCCGGGCGGCGCCCTCTCTGCGCGGGGCGGAGCCGGCGCCGATACGGCGCGGGCCGGGGCGCGTGTCCGTGATCGGCTGCCACGGGCAGCATCCTGACAGCGCAGCGTGAGCGGTGGTCTGTGGATGACGCAGGTCGCTTCTGGCCGGCGCCCGGCAGGCTGTCGCCTATGGACATCGCCGCGGACCTGGACGCCTGGCCGCACCTGTGCGCCGTCTGCGGCCAGACCCTCACCCCCACGCACCCCGCACCGGGCCGGCCCCGGCAGTGGCTGCACGAGGCCGTCCACGTCGACCACGTCACTGTGCCGCTGCTTCTGCAGCCGTTCGACTGAGCGCTGCCGTCGAGCCGGCGCGGGCCCCGGCTCGCGGTGCCGGAAGATGGAGCGGTGCAGTGGACGATCGCCTACCAGACTCCGCAGACCTCCGAGGTGCTCAGGGAGACCGTCGCGACGGCTGACAGCTGGGACGCCGTCACCACCGTGCGCGAGAAGCTGCCCGAGGGACACACCGTGCTGTACGTCATGCGCGGCTGAGCGGGCGCCCGCCAGCAACGATCCGCGACCACCCACCATCTCCTGGCCGTCTCCGCCAGCCACCGACAGGTGACCCCGGCGGCCGCCGCGGTGGTGTCGGCCCCTGGCGTGCCCGGCTGCCAGCCCTGCAGCTGCCTAGCCACACCAGCTCGGCAGTACCTGACCACGTCGCGCGGTGCGCTGACGCGAGCAGGCTCGTCCTCGTCGTCCTCGTCGTCCTCGTCGTCCTCGTCGTCCTCGTCGACTGCGCCGGTGGACCGGCGGGCCGGCGGGCCGCTGGCTCAGGGACGGCGGACGTCCTCAGCGCGGAACCACTCCCCGCGTGCCAGACCCGCGACGTCGACGCGGACCAGGTCAGGTGTCCAGGCGTCGGCGAAGGCGTGCACCTCTTCCTCGCCGGTGTCGGACCACTGCAGCCGCACGAGGACCTCGACGGGCGCGGGGGCTTCGGTCCACTCGGCGGGCACGCGACCGCCGAGGCCGTTGAGGAGGCGGTGGGCGAAGTACGGCCACGGCTGCGACTCAGGCGGGAGCTCGGGCACGGCGCGCAGCGTGGCGCAGCGCTCCGACACGACCGGTCCGCGACGTCCCGCCGGCGACGCCCTGTCGGCGACGTCCGGCCGCTCGCCGACGTGGAGGTCAGGCGCCGTGCACTCCGCCCACGGCCGCGGTGTCGGGGTCGTGGCGCGGTAGCGCGATGGAGGTTGGGTGCGCGGGCAGCTGCACGGGCACGCCGGCAGCCGCGGGCACGTCCTCGGCCACGCAGGCGGGCGGGTGTGCGGGGAGGTGGGTGGGGATGGTGTTGTCGCGGGCGAAGAGGAAGCGGTCGGCGATGCTGCGGGCTTGCTCGCGGGCGACGTCTTCGAGGGGGTGGCCCGGGCACATCGCGGCGAGCTCTTCGAGCACGGTGGCCAGGGTGACGACTTCGCCGACGGTGAGGAGGGCGACGCGGTCCTTGGCGATGTCGCAGCGGACGTGACCGGCGGGCGGGACATGCACGGCGCCGTCGTCGTCGACGAGGGCGAACGGTCCGGCCGGGCCGCGTGCACCGAGGAACGTCCAGGTGCCTTGCAGGGTGGTGCCGTCTTCGTAGACGAAGCGGACGCGGTCGCCGGAGCAGGGTGAGGCGTGGTCGCCGAGCTGGCGCAGCATCGCCGCGTGCGCGTCACGGGCCGCGCCGTGAGCGGCGACGTGCGATGCGGCGGCGGTCGGCGTGCCGGTGCTCGGCGCGGTGCTGCGGCTGGTGCGGGTGCGGCGCGGGGTGGTGCTCACGCGACGGCCTCCAGTGCTCGGGTGGGTGCGGGGATGCGGGTGGGCGGCGCGCCGGCTGCGGGTGCGGCCAGGTCGTGCAGGACGCGGCGTGCGGTGTGGCAGTCGCCGAGGGCGCGGTGCGGTCCGCGCAGCGGCGCATAGCGCCACCGCATGGCGTGGTCGCGGTGTCGTGCCATGAGGCAGGCCCAGGTGTCGACGTCGTCCAGGTGCGCGAGCGGGAGGTCCGCGGCGGCCGCGGAGCGGGTCAGCACCGCGTGGTCGAAGTCGGCGTTCCAGGTCAGCACGCGGCGGCCGCGGGTGACGCGCAGGACGTCGTCCCAGACGTGCGCGAGGGTGGGTGCGTCGGCGAGTTGTGCGGTGGTGATGCCGTGCACGGCGGCTGCGGCGGCGGTGCAGGGCGTGGGTGGGCGCACGAGGGTGTCGAGGAGGGTTTCGCCGGTGGCGGCGTCGAGGACGGCGACCTCGCAGGCCATGCCGTCCAGTGCGGTGGTCTCCAGGTCGAGCAGCACCGCGGCGTCGGGGCGCACCATCTCCCGCGCCCAGGTGTGCGCGTCGTGGCGGGCGGTGAGGAGGCGGCCGGCTTCGGCGCAGCGCCAGTGCATCGCCCGCCGCACCGCGGGCAGCGCGACGTCGTCGGCGAGAGCAGCGTGCACGCGGGCGGGCAGCAGCGGCGCGGCAGTGGCATAGGCGGGCAGCACCACGCGCAGCAACACGTCCGCGACGCGCGCTGCGTCCGCACCGGATGCGAGCGAGGGTGCGACGGGTCGGGGCGCGGCAGTTTCGACGTCGAGGGCGTCGGCTGCGTCGAGTGCGCGGCGCATCGAAGCGAGTGCGGTGTGCTGGGCGAGGTCGACGACATCGCGGGCGGTGCGGGCGTCGGCGGCGAGGTCCTCGTGCAGCTCGGCGTTCTCCTCGTGCGCTGCTCCCCATGTCACGGCGTCGCCGGGGAAGCGGGGCCCGGTGACGTGCAGGACGGGGCGGCCGCTGGGGCGGGTGCGGTCGCCGATGTGCACCGTGAGGGGTCCGGCGGCCAGGGCGGTGACGCCGAGGTCGCGCACCGATGCGGCAGGCAGAACGCGCATGCGCTGCTCCTCAGTTCCCGTGCGTCCGTGAGGTTCGGTGCGTCCGCGCCGACGTGCACTGGGTGCGACGCCGGCGCGGGGTGCGGGTCACTGCCCCGCTCCCCCATCGGCGCCGACGCTGGCGCTCTTGCGGCTGCTGCGGCTCTGGCGGGGACGGCCGGGCTTCTTGCGCGCCGGCTCGCCCAGGCCGCAGCGCTTGAGCTCGTCCTCGCTCCATCCGGCGCGCAGCGCCTCGGCCCACTGCACCGCGTCGGCCCGCTCCGCTTCCTCCAGCTGCTGACGCAGCTCCGCGCAGCGCTTGCGGGTCTCGGTGAGGCGTTCGACGTTGGCCATCTTCTCGTCGAGCAGTGCGCGAGCCGCGCTCAGTGCCTGCTCCGGCGTCGGGGTCTCGCTCATGTGATCAGCGTAGCTAAACCAGCGCGAGTTTCGCCGCTGAAGCGCGCGAGTTTTCGCTCAAATCCGCCGGAGTTTCCGGCGACGTCTACAACAGCGGGTGCATGACTGGCGCAGCCAGACCCTGCACCTCCGCCTGGAAACCGCACTGCGGCCCCTGGCGGAGCAAGCTATACATTTACCCATGGTAAGTGGCTTGCGCGCCTCGACGCGGGGCGTCGAGGCGGGCACACTGGGGTGTGCGTCCCCGCGTTGGGCGGGTTCGCTGCGCTGGGCCGGAGGGAGGAAGCGATGAGCGAGGAGACCAAGCCGCCGTCGTTCTTCCGCCGTCGCCGGCGCGCGAACGTCGAGGGTGGGCGCAAGTTCAAGCACGAGGTGTGGGCGTCGGAGTCGGAGGAGGCGCGGCTGGTGGTGCTGGCCACGCAGCGCGGGGTGACGATCCCGCGGCTGCTGATGGAAGCGGCGCTGTCCAGCACGTCGGAGACTCCGACGGAGCGGCGTGACCTCATCATCGAGCTGTTCGCGCTGCACCGGCTGCTGGCCAACATCGCCAACAACACCAACCAGATGGCCAAGCAGATGAACGCCTACGGCCTGGGGGCTGCGGAGCCGCTGAGCCCGGAGGAGATCCGCGCCAACCAGGACGCGGTGCGCCGGGTGGCGTTCCGGATCCGCGACGTCGTGAACATGCTGGCCCCGTCGTGATGCCGAACATCACCCGCGGCGACCGCGGGGTGGGGCTGATGGTCTACCTGGCCGGGCCGGGTAAGGCCAACGAGCACACCGAGCCGCACCTCGTGGCGGGCGACTCTGCGCTGATGGCCTGGTACAGCGAGGTGGAGCTCAACCACCAGTCCGCCCTCGAGATCGGCCGCCACCTGGACGAGCCGGCGAAGCTCCTCGGGGTAGAGGTGTCGCAGGGCCACATCTGGCACTGCTCCCTGGCGATTAACGCCGATGAGGGCGAGCAGACGGACCAGAAGTGGCAGGACATCGCGGAGGATTTTCTGCGCGAGATGCACGTCCTCGACGACGTCAAGGGCGAGGTCCGCTGGACGGCGGTACGCCACGGGCTGTCCAAGGACGGCAACGACCACATCCACCTCGCCGTCTGCCTGGTGCGCGAGAACGGCACCAAGGTCAACGTGCACAACGACCACCCGCGGTCGCAGAAGGTCGCCACGCTGATGGAGCAGCGGCACGGCCTGCAGGTGCTGGAGTCGCGGCTGAGCGGCCACGTCTCCCGCGGCTACAAGCCGGCGGAGCTCGCGACGGCGAGGAAGCAGAAGCTGCCCGAGGTCGCGCGGGTGACGCTGGCGCGCACGGTGCGCGGCTGCGCCACGGCGGCCAAGGACGAGGCCGAGTTTGTGCGCCGGATGCGCCAGGCCGGGGTGCTGGTGCGCCCCCGCTTCGCCGACGGACGCACGGATGTCGTCACCGGCTACTCCGTCGCGCTGCGCCCGGGCACCCCGAAGACTAAGCCCATTTGGTACGGCGGTGGGCAGTGCGGGCGGGACCTGACGCTGCCGCGGCTGCGGGAGCAGTGGCCGGACTCCCCGCAGCACGCCAGTGCCGCGGTGGCGGAGTGGACCGCCGCAGGTCGTGGCCGGCGCCCCTTCGCGCCCGGGCGTGAAGTGCGCCAGCCGCACCCGCAGCTGTGGTCGCAGCACACCGCCGAAGTGCAGGCACTGCGGGAACGGCTGCGCAGCGTTCCCCTCGACGACCGCGCGACGTGGGCACTGGTCGCACGCGAGACCGCCGGCGCGTTCGCTGCGTGGTCGCAGCGGGTGGAGGCGACACCGGGGCCGCTGGCGGCGACCGCTGACGCGTTGGCGAAGTCGGCGCAGCTGCGCAACCTGCAGCCGCGTCGTCGCCCCACTCCCCTGCCCTCTGCTGCCGGTGCGGCGATGCTGCTGGCCGCTGCCGCCTACGGCGGGCAGGGCGCGGCCGCCGAGGCGCTGCTGCTGCGTCAGCTGGCCAACTGCATGAAGGCCCTGCACGACATGCACCAAGCCGCCGGTGAGCTGCAGCGCGCCCGCGACATCGCCCACGCCGCGCGGGTGCAGCTGGCCTCGGTCGCGGCGCGTCTGCCGCAACCCCCCGATGCGCGCACCGCGCAGAGCACGACGGCGACGTTGACCCGCCCCACTGCAGCAACACCGCAGCAGGCACCGCAGCAGGCACCGCAGCAGGCACCGCAGCAGGCACCGCAGCAGGCGCACGCGCCCGCGTCGGCGCCGGCACCGGGTGCTGCTCCCACCGCAGCGCAGCTTGCCGCGTTGGCGGCGATCGACCCAGAGGCCGCGGAGGCGCTGCGCATCGCGTCGGCCGGGCGGGTACCGATGGGCCCGCCCATCCCCAGCCGGCTGCAGCCACGCGAGCCGGACAGCGTCACCGCCGCACGGACGCGACAGCAAGAAGAAGACCAGCAGCGCGAGCGGGACAACGGACTGGAGCGCTGAGCCTGACCGGCTCGGCGCGGAAGGAGTGACCATGAGCGTGCAGCACAGCGACGGCGTTGAGGAGGCGGTGGAGTCCACGCTGCGCATGCAGCTGATGGCCGCCGCTCGACTCGGGGAGGTCCTGGCCCGCGCGCACGAGCGGGCACTGCGCGATGCGCAAGCCCGCAGTGAGGCCGAAGCCCGAGCGTTGGAGTCGCGGCTGCACGCCGAGCGGTCCGCCGCCCGGGCGGAGCTCGCGCCGCTGGCGCAGCCGCAGTGGTGGGACAACGCCAAGGAGGCTGACGTCGCCCGCGCCTGGCAGACGGTGCAGGCATGGCGCCACATCGACCCCGACATCAACGCCACCGGCGACCGGATGCGCGAGGAGGTCCGCACCCGTTTCGGCGTCGACGTCGACGAGATCGCGGCGAAGGTGCAGCAGCAGGCCAGGGCTCAGGCGCGTCCCGAGGTGGTGACGGAGGCGGAGGCCTCCCCGGTCGTGGAGGCCAAGAAGTGGCTGCGGACTCTGGACCCGGAGCTGGCCAAGAGCTGGGAGCAGCAGCACCAGGACCTCGACACCCCCATGGCTAAGAACGTCCATGAGATGGAGCTGGTCACTCGCCACGGACGCGCACACTGGGAGGCGGCCCGCGCGAACTCCGCAGGCTTGCCCATCGACTTCACCACGTCCGAGACCCTGCGGGAGCTGGAGGTGGACCGGGCCGGTCGCTGGTTCCGCGACAACGACCCCGCCTGGCAGAAGGAGTGGAGCAAGGGCCGCAGCGAGGGCATCGCCACCGGTCCTGGCGGTGCGGCCGTGTTCGAGCAGGTCCGGCGTGAGTGGGACGAACGCCTCATCACCGCCTACCTGCAGCGCTCCGGCCAGAGCGCCCTGCAGGGAGTGCCGCCCGGCAACGACCCGGTGGCGGAGGCCAGGAGGTGGCAGAGGTCCTTCGACCCGGAGATGGCCCAGCAGTGGGACAGCCGGCACGCCGCGGCCGACCACAAGGAGCAATCCCACATGGAGCACCGGCTGCTCGGGCGCTACTACCGATTCGACTACGAACGCCAGAAGCTCGAAGCCGAGGGCCTGCCCGTGGACTACACCACCTCCCGGTTCCTGCGGGAGGTGGAGACGAGGCGAGCCACGGAGTGGTTCAAGACTCACGACCCGCAGTGGCTAGACAAGCTTCAGAGCTACCAGTCCGAGATCATCCAGCAGTCGATGCTCGGCAACCATGGCCGCCTGCACCCGGACGCCGGAGCCACCGAGGACAAGCGCCTCATCGCCGCCTACTTCCAGCGCTCCGGCCACACCCCCCTCGGCCAGGCAGCGACACCGACCACCGCCCAGCAGCCGACCCAGCAGGAGCCGAGCCCGCAGCAGCCGGCGACGTCGCGCGGGCCGGGGCAGCTCGACGCCGCGGAGCAGTGGCTGCGGCAGGCGATCGACGCCACGGCGGCGGATCGCTGGCGCAAGCACACCGAGCAGCTGGCGCCGGCGGAGCGAGCCAAGGCCGAGCAGGACCTGATCGACCAGCACGCGAAGGCGACAGCCAAGGCAGCGGCCACCGTGCCCCAGGCCGCACCGGCTGGCGTCGGCGCCGGGACCGCGCAGGAGCCCGACCCCGCGGCCGCCGCGCTGCGCCGCCAGCGGGAACGCGCCGAGGTCGACGGACTGCTGCGCCGTGACGACCACGACCAGAACCAGAGCAGCATCACCGCGCCGCGTGGTCGCCTCGAGCAGGCACCCGCTGCGGAGCAGACGGCAGCTCCTCAGCGTGCGTCGCGCACCGCGCCCTCCCCCACCGCGCCCTCCCCCACCGCGCCCTCCCCCGCCGCGCCGGCCACGGCGGCACAGGCCACTGCGGCGCCTGCCGCCGCGCCGGCATGGGACAGCCACGAGCGGCGGGCGCAGCTGCCCGAGCAGCTGCGCCAGGCAGGCATCACCGATCCGGAGACCATCCAGGCGCGGCTGCTCGCCGACATCTCCCAGGCCAAGCCCGCCAGCGAAGCCACCGCAACCCGGTCATCGACGGGCCCCAAGCCCCACGTCAACCACGACACGGACCTGTCCCGCCAGCGTGAGCGCGGCGGCCCCTCGCTCGGCGGGTGAGGACCACGCCGCCTCACATCCAAACGGCGGCAGACGCAGCGCAGCCAACACAGAGGAGGGGGACGACCCGCACGGGGTCGTCCCGCCACGGCGCGGCCTTCTCACTGCGCCCGTCCGCCACCTGGCCGGCGCGGGCGCAGCACGCCAGCACCGCCACCTTTCGCTACGGCCTCGCCGAAGCACGCAGTTGGGACTGGCTACATCCCAAGCTGACTCACCGCGCCGGCTGGGCCGACCACGTGCACACTCTGCCGATCATCGAAGGGACGTTGATCCGGCTGCAGGCCGAGCACCTGCCCGGCGAGCGTGAGAGCAACCCGAAACCGGTCTGGCTCTGGATGTCGACGACCGACCTGAGCGCCGAACAGGTGGATCAGTGCTGACGCATGTTCCTGCGCCGCTTCGATCTCGAGCGCACCTTCCGCATGCTCAGGCAGACCCTGGGCTGGACGGCACCGAGACTGCGCACCCCGAGGCCGCGGACCGCTGGACCTGGCTGATCATCACCGCACGTACGCAACTGCGCTTGGCACGCGCCCTGGCGGAGGACATCCGCGGGCCTTGGGAGAAGAGCTGCCGCCCTACGCGGCTGACGCCCACCGAGTCCGCCGCGACTTCCGCAACATCCGCGCGAAGGCCGCCTGGCCGGCGGCTGCACCAAAACCCACACTGCCTGGTCCCGGGCGCTCACTCGGCGCCAAAAACCGCCACCCAGCACCCCGCGACGACGTCGGCAAGAGCACCCGACGCAACAAGAAGCTCACCCAACGCGAACTCGCGGGCTGAAAGTCGGGCTCAAACCAAGTCGTCGGCGACCCCGACCTGGCCGAGCACGGCAGTGGCAGCGCCCAGTCCCGCCCCGTACTGGCAGCCGCGTACGCCTCCTAGATCAGGTCGGTGTCCAGGTCGCGGATGAGGGCACTCATGAGACCACCTCGGGGTAGCCGGGGCTTCTCGGAGGGCCCGGGAAGCTGTCCACGGCCCGGCCGGCCGCGTAAGCGAGCAAGCTCACGGGAAGCAGGTACCCCGAGGTGGTCGAGAGCGCGGCCATATCTCCCACACACGGCGTGGGGGGACTGCTCGGCGGCCACCGTCTCAAAGCCGCTGATCGCGCGCGATGCGGGCCGCGTCGCGAGAGCCAGGATCGGCCGCGGGGCGTCCACCGCAATGCGGTGGCCACCTTCCGGTCAGTCGATCTCTATTCCGCCGCGCGTAGGTGTTGACTGAAGGCCCTCCTGGGCGGCGCGGTCGAAGTCGGCGCGCACGTTGTCATCGGTGACCACTTGCTCACGGCCCTGTCCTGCCTCTCGTGCTCTAGTCTGCAGGTCGTTGCCACCACCGCCCCAATGCTGTGCCGACGGCTCCGGGCCGAGCGCGCCGTTCGGCTTGGGCAGTCCGGCCGTTCCGTGCGACCGTTCCTCCGCTTGGCTCCATGACGGGACGTTACGCATGTCCATGCCGGTGCTACGGCCGTACCCGGCGTCGGTCCACTCGTGCTCAGGTACACGGGGCCATGACGAGCCGTCGCCAAGGTCGCCCCGTGCGTATGCGACGGTTGCGGCTCTCTCGTCGCTGCGCTCTGCAGCATTCGGCCGCGGTGCTTCGACGCCGCCGCTATCGATCAAGTTCTGGTCGAGTGCCGTTACGCGTCGAGCGTCTGCGTCGACCCGCTGTTCTGACGGGCGCTCATTGTCTTCCTTGCCATGGACAGGCCCCCTTGTCGGGTTGTCCCCGACGCGGCCAGTTGGTGACGGAGGCTGCGCGTCGCTGGCCGACTGCGCCACGTCGTCAGAGGCCCGGGCGCCTGCGGTGGGGGCACCTGCGGTGGGCTCGCCCGGGGCCGGGGCACCTGCGGTGGGGGCACCTGCGGTGGGCTCGCCCGGGGCCGGGGCGCCTGCGGTGGGGGCACCTGCGGCCGGCTCGCCCGGGGCCGGGGCACCTGCGGTGGGGGCACCTGCGGCCGGCTCGCCCGGGGCCGGGGCACCTGCGGTGGGGGCACCTGCGGTGGGCTCGCCCGGGGCCGGGGCACCTGCGGCCGGCTCGCCGGCGATGGAGGTCGCGTCGCTGGCCGACTGCGCCACGTCGTCGGCGATCGGAGCCCTGGTGCCGGGTGGAGCCGGGGCGGGGTATTGAATCCTCGCGGCTGGCGTGGAACGGTCGGCCGTCAGGGTTTCTTCCCGCTCTTGGATGGCTCGCCGCGCGATCTCCCTAACATCTGCTAGGTCTTTGACGTTCTGGGGCACCTTGTAGGGAGTGGGCGGGTCGCGCCGCTCTGGAGTGCGCATGGGGCGAAACACCAGTTCCAGTACACAGTTGCCGCGCGCGGTCTCAATCTCGAAGCTTTTCAGCTTGGCGACAACGGTTTCCGCATGCTGCGCGGGAACGTCCAGCGCGATCGTGTAAATGTCGACAGCCAGGCTAAGGGATTTCCATTCACGGACGATCTCAGAGAAGGAACGGCGCGCAGGTTTACCTGACATGGATCGCTCGCCTTTCTCGTGGCGAGACGTGTACCCACGGCCATGTCCGGCGGGCGGTCCAAGCGGTGCACACGGGTGCGACTCGGCTCACCCTTCACGCTCGCTCTGCGCCTGCTCGTTGTCGCAGCGCAGGTACGGATCGTAGTTCGGTGCAGGGTTGGATGCCGTGAGAGGCTGCGGCGCGGGTCGATTGAGGAATGCTCCGCTCGCGATGTCTTGCCACGGCTGGTGGGAGTAGAACGGCGTGCATTGGATGAGTCGCCATGAGCCACCCGACATGAAAAGGGCGTGCCCTGTGGGAATGTTTGCGAGCGTAGCGGGTGTTAGCTGATGCTCCCGTTGCACACTGTTCGACACGCTTTGACCCGTTTGCCAACTCGATCCCACGCCGATTGGAATGCCGAAGTTGACGCTGCGCCCGCTGCTTGCGTTATACACAACGTAGGGTCGGTCCCAGTCTCCCGCCAGCGTGGACAGTGCCTCCAACGTGCGGACGTCACCGATGCCCGGGAACACGACCTTCGTGCTGAACAAGGTGAGGAACCCGTCTGCGGCATCGTGCCAGCGGCCCCGTGCTTGCGAGAGGTCCTGAAAACAAGCCATGACCTGCAGCCCCTGTCCGCCGCCTTCGGAGATGATGCTGGGCAATCTCTTGATTGGGGCGATGTTCGCGACCTCATCCAGTGCCCAGAAGACGGACGGTCCGGGCCAGCGCCCCACGCTTCGCGCGTCAGCGTGACGCTGGTAGGCCGCGCGCTTGATCTCCTCGAGGAGTCCGACGACCAGTGGGGCACACAGATGCTGCTTGTCGGAGGGAGAGGTGATGTAGACGGTGTCGCGAGAGGAGACGAAAGCGGCAGCGTCGAAGTTCTGCTTCTGACTGGCCGCGGCGACGCTGTCGGAGCCATAGACGTTCAGGACGATCCTCGTCGTCGCGCAGATCGCGCTTCGCTGGCGCTCATCGGTGTACAGGAGGATGGCGGCGAGGTCATCGGCTGCAGCCCGCTGCCCGTGCTCCACGAGGGTCGTGTACAGCTCCTTGCCGTATTCATTGGGTCGAGAGACCCAGTGGCGGACGTCGACAATCGTCTTTCCGGAGACGTACGCGGCACGCAGCAGCGGTGCCAGTAGCGCCTTGGCTGACTCCGTCCAGTGCGAGGAGTTCTCAACACCGACGCCCGCCTGGGATGCGTCAACCATCGCGTCGGCGATCGCCCGTGCACCGTCCCAGGTTGAAGCGCTGTTCACTGGCGTCCAGTGCAGCGCACGCGCGTTCGGCGGGATCGGCTGACTTCCCGACGGGTCAAAGACCCACAGAGTGCCCATTCGCCCTCGTGCCGACGCCGTGGCGTGTAGAACGTCGTGCTTTGTCGATGTCACGACCACGGCGCCAGGCGCCGACAGAATCGCGGGAATGATCAATGCAGTAGTCTTGCCAGAACGTGGCGGCCCCAGAACGAGCACGGCTTGCTCACGTGCCGCGGTGGTCCACTCCCGGCGGTCCGGGGTAACACCGACGTAGACGCCACCGTCGTTCTGCGCCGTACACTCGATGGCCGCGAGGTGCGGGTTGGGCGCCCGCGCGATCACGGCTTCGGGGCGGCACGCGAACCAGTCGGCAAGGCGTCGCGAATGCTCCTCCTGGAACTGCTGTGCGCGAAGACTCCGTAGCGTCGGGGCGTACATCAAGTACGCCAAGTAAGCCCCCGGTGGGCCCAGCAAGAATGGTGACAGCAACAGCGCCGCGGCAACTGAACTAGTCGCCATCAGCAGAGTGAAGCAGACGCCGATGAAGCCCCATACCCCGAACAGAGCGAGCAGACACCCCGACGGCCCCTGAGAGGAGGGCACGTTGGGAGTCGGAGGTACTGCGGCGTGCGGACCCCACTGCTGTGACATGACCCCGCCCTTTCCCCTCAAGTTCGTGGCGGGCTCAACGACCTGGCCAGCGCGCGTGCAGTGGCCACCGGTACCTGCTGAAGACCTGACCACCCTTCGGACCGCCGAGGTACACCTGCACAGAAGCGGAGCAGCACTATCACCGTCCACACGGGCCGATTCTAGGACGCCCGGTCCTCACCAAGGAGGCTTTCTACAGAGCCGGCCACCGACCGAGCCGACGGGGGCACCACGGCGGCCATGACTCCGTGATCTTCGGGGGCGCCTCCCTGGAGGGCGCTGCGGCATCTGAGTCTGAGTGACGTTTTCTCACCGGGTTGGTAGCTGAAGGCGGGTAAGACGTCGTTGCATTACAGCTCGTTTCACTACGACTGTGGGAGTTTGCGGGCATGACAGAGGGGGGACGACCCGCACGGGTCGTCCCCCCTCTGTCATGCCCGCTTCCACCACCGCGAGGGCTCGCGAGCAGGCTCCGACGATGGCCAGCGGGAGGGGCCGGGGACGGGTGCGGCGACCGCTGGAAGCGTCAGCGTGGCGGGGCCATCGGGCTCCTCGCCGGAAGCGTCTGCGCCCGTGGCCTGCTGCTGGGGGATGTCAGGGCTCCTGCCGTTCTTCGGTGATGCGGCGGCCGCGGCCACCTGCTCCATCAGCTTCGCCAGCTCCCTGGTCGCGATCGCACCGGCACTCAGCGGCGCGTCGCCGTCATGCTCGGGCAGCTCCGGTGAGAGGGCAGGCATGCCCTCCGGCAGCGGCTGGAACAGCCCCAGGGGCGGGGCCTCCAGGGCAAGTCCGACGGCCTTGGGCTGGTGCCCCTTGTCCGGGGTGCAGCCCTTGAACGGGCCGTCGGGGTTCATCAGCACGCCCATGTGCGGGCCGGCGTGGTCACGAAGCCACACCGACATGCCCAGGCCAGCGTCCTGGCGCAGCACTTCCCACGCCCGCCACAACGCGTCGAGACGGATCTGCGCCTCGGGGTGCTTCCACCACATCGGGCACCAGGTGAGGTTTCTGCCGTCGAGGTTGTGCCGGCGCCACATCGGCGCCAGGTACTGACGCACCCACGCCTCGAGGTGGGGGTAGTACAGCGGAGGCTGCTCCTGCTGCTGACCGGTAGGCGCAGCAGGAGCGGCGGCCGTGCCCGCCGCCGCAGGTACAGGGGCGGCGGCCGTCGACGTGGCGGCCGTCGACGTGGCGGCCGTCGACGTGGCAACCGTCGACGTGGCAGGCGCGGAGATGCCGGCAGTCACCGGATCCTGCGCAGCTTCCTGCGCAGCAACTGCGGGCACCCCATCCAGCGAGGACTCCTCGACCACCACGAGCTCCTCGACCGGCGCGAGCTCCCCAACCGGCGGGGCCTCGCCGTTCGGTGAGGGCTGGGTGTTCGGTGGGGGCTGGTCGTCCTCCCACTCCCCTATGCCGGTCACGGCACCTCCTGCGCGGCGACTCCGTGCTCCTCGCGCTGCTGCACCTGGTGCAGGGACTCATACGCCTGAGACAGGGTGTCGTGGGCGCCGGGGTCGTGGGCCTGGATCGAGGCGGCGACCTGCTCGGCGTGGGGGCCGGCCATCCAAGGGATGGTGCGGGCCAGGGTGGGGCGGGAACCGGAGGCGAGGACGACGGCGCGGCCCTTGGGCAGGGAGCCGAGGTCGGCGACGTCGAGGATGCGCTCACGGCGGGTGGAGCGACTCGTGGAGCGGCCGCCCTTGCCGTAGGAGGTCGACACCTGGGTGACGTCGAAGTCCCCGACGAGCTGGGAGACCTCCTGCAGGAACTCCACCTCGGAGACGCCGCCGCCGTAGACCTTCACGTTGGCCGCCGACCACAGCTTGCGCATGCCCTCACGTCCCCAGACCTCCACCCCCTGGGACCAGGACTGCAGGATGGTCATCAGGCAGATCCCGCGGGAGCCGTAGTGGGAGTAGATGTCGGGCAGGGTGCGCCAGCGGCAGACGTTGGCGGCCTCGTCGAGGACGGCGACCATCGGCACCGGCAGGCGGCCCCCGGCTGAGCGCTTGGCCAGGTCCTCCGCGGCCTCGCAGACGGCCACGGTCAGTGCGGTGACCAGCGGGCCGGCGGAGCCGTTGCCCTCACGGGAGAGGCTGTAGAGGGTGGAGCGGGAGCGGACGAAGTCGGAGGGCGAGAACTGCCGGCGCCTGTCGGTGGGGCCGTCGGGCACGACCCAGTGCACGGCCTGGCGGTTGGTGAGGAAGGACACCCGCTGCTTGGCGGTGCCGTAGACGCCAGCGCGCTGCTTCTCCGGGGAGCTGATGACCGCGTTGACGTTGGCGGCGATGAGCGGATGGCCGTAGCGGATCAGGAGTGCGACCGCCTCGTCCTCGGTCGGGTCGGTCAACCACAGGTAGACCTGGGTGATGGGCCGCTCATCCAGTGCGGCAGCGAGCAGCATCCCGGCGAGCAGGTCGGTGCCGGCGGGGTCGAAGAACGCATCGGTGCGTGAGCCGGGCTCGCGGGAGGCGGAGGCGAACAGGTCCGCCAGGACGGATGCCTTGACCTCGTCGGTGACGTAGGAGAGGGGGTTCCACCACCACGTCGCGGGTTCCTCCACGATGCCTTGCGGGTCGAAGACCCACACCGGCCCGACGCCGGCGCGCAGGTCGCGGGTGGCGTCGGCGAGGTCACGCTTGTTGGAGGTGGCCAGCACCGCACCGGGTGCGGTGAGGATGGCGGGGATCGCGCGGGAGGTGGTCTTGCCGGTGCGGGGGCCCCAGATGTCGACGGAGACGTCCTCCCAGGAGGCGTAGAGCGTCTGCCCGGTGGCGACGCTGGCCGCGATCGGCAGGCCGGGCGCGTTCACGCCGAGGCGCTGGGCGGTGGCGGTGGCGGCCCGCTCCCCCAGGGCCTCGACGTCGCGGCCGCGGCCCATGTGCCTCGCGGCGCGGTCCACCCGGGACCGCTTGCCGCGCCCACGCAGCACCAGCCACAGCACCAGGGAGCCGAGCAGCAGCAGTGCGAGAACGGCGGCGGCGAGGAACATGGTGGCTGCCCGGGGCCAGGCGATGTCGCCGGTGAGGACCTGGATCAGGACGGTCATCGGGTTGGCCGGCACGTCGTGGCCGTTGCCCTCCCACCAGTTGCCCACCCGCAGGGCGACGTTGACCGCTGCGGCCGATCCCAGCACCAGCCCGAGAACGACGAAGAGGACCGCCGCCTGCGGGTCGAGGCTGCTCTGCCCCTTGCTCGTCGAGCTCATCGCTGCCCACCCTCGAACAGCTGGTCCCCCGACTCCTGGCCTCCGGCCGCTGCACCCCCGGCCGCTGCACTCTCAGCCGCCAGAGCTGAGGTCGGGGCGAGGGTGGTGTCCTTGGTGAGGTCGAGCAGAGCGTCCGGCGCGGTGTGCAGCGTGGTGGGGGTCTCGTGCTCGCGCAGGTCGACGATGCCGTCCTCGCGGGAGACGTCCTCGATGACCTCGGCGATGCCGCCGGTGCGGGAGACGTCGTGCCAGAGCTTGTTGGTGTCGTTGAGGTCGCGTTCCACCGACGTCAGCTGGACGTGGACGGGGATGCCGGGGCGGCCACCGACCTTGACGAGGAAGTTGCCCAGGCCGGGGGGCTCGGCTTCCTTGCCTGCCAGGGAGTCGAAGGCGGGCGGGTCCTGCCAGCCGATGAGCAGAGCCTGCTCGGCGCGGGAGAACGGCACCGCGGAGTTCAGCAGCGGCATCTCCGCCGCCGGCAGCCCTCCGCAGATCACCATGCCGGAACGCTCCACGAAGCCTCGCGCCTTCATCCGGTCAGCCTCAGACGGCAGGGAGAGCAGGTCAGACATGGTGTGGGTGATCATCGCCATGCCCACGCCGCGCTGGCGGTTGAGGCGGGTCAGGGCATCGACGCGGTCGACGATGCCCTTGCCCGCCCGCAGCGCCCGCCACAGCTCGTCGAGGATGACGAAGTAGTGCCGCCGCGGTTCCAGCCCGGCGTCGGCCAGGGTGTGGGCGACGTTGACGGCGCCGAAGCCGTAGGACCAGCAGGCGAGAAGGACGGCGGCCTGCAGGTCCATCTCGGAGTCGTCGATGCTGGAGACGTCGAAGACGACGGGGCGGTCCCGGCGCATCGGCACGGACGTGGGCTGGGAGAAGATCTCCCCGAAGCGCCCGCCGCCGGCCAGGCCGATCAGCGTTGCTTCCAGCCCCTCGGTGATCTCCTGGTAGCGGCGCATGTCGCCTCGGTCCAGCGCCACGTGGCGCAGGTCCTCCGGTGCCTCCTGCACGACGCGCAGCAGGTCGCGGAGGACCGGGACCCCGTCGTGGCGGTCGTCGAGGACGCGCAGCGCCCGGTCGAGGATGGTCTCCTCCCGGTCCGTGGGCGGGGCGGAGCGCATGATGGTGAGGAGAGAGGACACCATCGCGTGGCGGCGCCCGTGCGCGTCGGCGAGCACTCCCGTGCGGGCAGTCCCGGTCAGCCGTTGCGCCGCAGCGGTCGCCTCGCCGGGGTCGAGGACGTTGAGGTGAGACCGCCCGCGGCCCAGGGTGATGACCTGGCCGCCGACGGCCTTGATGAGGTCGACGTAGTCCGGCTTCAGGTCCCCCAGCACCAGGGGCAGCACGCCGTAGCCGGTCAGGCCGAGAGCCATCCGGCGCACGATGGTGGACTTGCCGAGGCCGGGCTTGCCGAGGACGAACGCAGAGGGGTTGGACAGCAGGCTGGCCCGCTGGAACCAGGAGATGGGGTCGCAGCACAAGGTGGCCCCGGTCAGCATGTTGCGCCCGATCGGCACCCCCACCATCGGCGAGCCGGACCCGACGGAGAACGGCCACATCCCGCACACCTGCACCGTCGTGCCGCGCCACTCATCCGGTGCCTGCACGTACGTCGAGGCGCCCCCACCGCGCCCCGGCCAGCCCCGCGGACCGGGACGACGGGCCCGGCCCTTGCCCCTGCCGGTGTGGGGGGCGGGCGTCTCCTCCGCGGTGGGGAATCCTTCGAGCAGGCTCACAGCGACTCCCGGATCTCGGCGGGGACCTTCAGGTGCGAGGGCAGGACAAGCCCGAGAGGCAGCGCCGCGGCGAAGGCGGAGTCCTGCGAGCCGAACACCGGGCGCAGCATCAACCGCGCGGTGCCGGAGAGGTTGTCGACGGCGGCGACCGCCTCCGGGAGCCGGTCCTGATCCCGCACCGTGACCGTGACCAGCAGCCCGAAGTTGACGAGGTTGGAGCCGCGGGCCTCTTCCTCGGCGGTCGCGGCCGCGGAACGGGCCGCGGCGATCGCGCGGGCACTGGGCCGCTTGGACGAGACGACCTTGAAGTCGGCGTTGCGCTTGTCCTGCTCGGCGATGCGGGCAGAGCGGGCCGGGTCGAAGGGGCGGTAGAGCAGCGTGACCCGCTTGCGGTCCAGTTCCGCGTTCGGTGCCAGCAGCCGGGAGAGGACCGTGGACTGCACCACCCCACGAGGAGCCGACGTCATCGACCACGTCACCGACACCGCGCCGTCGTGCAGGTAGTGGTCGCGGTTGGCCTGGGCGAAGGACGGCCCGACATTGTCCCACTCCAGCTCCGCGACCTCGCCGGTGGCGCGGGCCGCGTCGAGCAGACGCCCGGCGTCGGGGTCGTAGGCGGTACGCACCATCTCGCACAGCTCCTGCGCCGAGACCGGCCGCGCCGCACCGGCACCGGTGGCGCTCAACCCCCGCGTCAGGCCGGGCAGGCGGGCGGCGAGGTCACGGCCCATCTCCGCGGCATCGCGCCGGCGCCTGGCAGACGGAGAGGTGTCGGTGAAGGTCAGAGCCACCCAGGCCCGCACGGTCGCCGAGCCGGAGGGGTAGCAGTCGATGACCTCGCGCAGCATCGCCTGGGCGACCTCAGGGGCGTTCGGGTCGGCGTTCAACGCCACCTCCCGACGCAGCCGACCGCCGGTGTCGGGGGCGGTCTCGATGGTCACCGTGGCCGCCACCAGGCCCGGCTCGCTGCCCAGGGCGTTCAGCCACCCACCCCAGTGCGCCACCCAGGAGTCGATCTGCTCCGGGTCCACCAGCGAGGCCCCGTCGGGGTCAGCGGCCAGCACCACCGTGTAGTGCTTGGTCTGCGGCACGAAGATCAGCGCGAACTTGCGGCGCTGGGAGTCCTCCCACTCGCTCAGCTGCGACGCCGCGGCCAGGCCGGGCAGCTGGTACGTCCCCCAGGGGGTGTTGCCCAGTGGGCCGGAGCGGTACAGGTGCGCCCCCCGGGCACGGGCCAGGCGGCCACCGGCAGCCTCGCCCATGCGCTGCAGGCCGTTGCGCCCGTGCCGGTCGCGCACCACCAGGACGGCGAGCACCACCACCAGCGCGGCGGCCACGGCACCAGCGGCCATCAGCCCACCGAACATCATCGCCACGATGACCCCGATGAGCCCGGCCAGCAGGATGCCCGTGCCGATCATGCCGAGCTGACCCAACCCGGCCGTCTGCGGCTTCCGCCAGTTGCCATAAGTTCGCGGTGCGCGGTGCTCCGTGAGCGTCATGCCCGTCCCTCTCCGGTGGTCTCCTCAGCGGCGGCACGGGCAGCTCCCGCACCGGCCTGACCGATCTGCTTGGCGCCATCGGCTACCGCCCCGGCCGCGGCGATGCCCAGACCGACCGGTCCCGCCGCCGCCGCACCGGCACCGGCTACGCCGCCGGCACCGGCTGCGCCGCCAGCACCGGCTGCGCCGCCAGCACCGGACGCGGCGCCAGCCCCCGTCGCGCCACCGGCACCCGCTCCCCCAGCCACCGGAGCGGCGCCCGGCCCAGCTGAACCAGCCGGACCCGCACCGCCAGGCCCTCCACCAGGTCCACCGCCGCCGGTCGGGCCCGCAGGACCTCCACCGGTCGGGCCCCCACCGCCGGTCGGGCCAGCAGAGTCCGATCCGGTGGGCGGGGCATGCGTGCTGGACGGCTGGCCGGTCCCCTGCCCGCCGCCACCGCCACCGCCGCTGCTCTCACTGGAGGTGAAGGCCCGGATGGCCATGGCCGCCGCCCCCGTGGGCAGCGCGACCGCAGCGCCAGCCAGGATCGCGCCGGCGTTGCCGCTGCCGGAGGTGGGTGCAACCAGCGGGGTGACGAAGCGCAGGAGAGCGGGCAGGGCCACCAGCGCAATCAGCATCATCGCCATGCCCGTGAGGACCTGCACCAGCTCGTCGGTGCCGCCGAAGATGTTGGCGCCTGCCAGGCGGAACGCGGCGGCGTAGACGATGGCCGCGGCGGGCTTGTAGAGGATGAACGCCAGCAGCCAGCCGCAGTTCTTCTTGAACCACGCCATGCCCATCTCGGTGTTCGTGAACGACGCCGACAGCGGCAGGATCCCGGCCAGGATGACGAGCATGCCGCCGCGGATCACCATCAGCACGATCTGCAACATGCTCATCAACATGGCGATGACACCGAGGAAGATCACGATGACGGCGGCAAAGCCTCTGGCCTGGCCACCACCGATGACGATGAGACCAACAAGGTTCCTGGCGAAGTTGTTGTCAACGGTCGCGCCGACGAGGATGCTCGCGGCGAGCTTGTCGGACGCATCGACGGCCAGAGCCACCACCGCCAGCCCCGCGCCCGAGACCACCGCGAGGGTCATCAGCGACTTCACCGCCTCCATCAGCGGCTGGCCGCGCCCCTCCCAGGCCATCCGCGCACCCGCCACGATCAAGCCGAGGATCGCAGCCAGGAACAGCAACGGCAGCAGCTGCGTCTGCAGGTAGCCCACCGTCGCCGTCGGCTGCACAGTGTCCGCACCGCCAGTCTCGACCACCGCCAGCATCGGCGTCGGAACCAACGTCCAGACAGAGCCCAGCGAGAAGAACGCCTCCCCAACCGCCTCGCTGACCTCGTCCGCGAGGTTCTGGATCGCGTTGCCGATGGCCCCGCCGACGACGCAGTTGATGTCAACTGGCAGGCATGTCGGTTGTGTCGCTGTCATTACGTTGTCCCCCATGCGGTGTAGCCCGCGAAGTCCGGCAGAGGGCCAGCCCCGGCCGCGAGGTTGCCGTCCGGAGGAAGCAGCAGCTTCCAGTCACCCTCGACCCACTGCAGCGTGAACGGAACATGCCCGGTGCCTCCGCTGGAGGCGCGGACGGCCATGTCGATGGTGGCGACGTCGTCGCTGTAGTTCAGGAAGGTGTACCCAGCGAGCTGAACGGTGCCGGAGTTCGGCGGAATGCCACCGGCGAGTAGCTGAGCAAGAGCATCGCGGCCCGGCCCTGGGACGGTGCCGTCCTCGACCAGTTCCTGCACGAGCTGGGGCGAGCTGGTCGAGGCGAGCACGTTGGCCGCGGCGTAGAGAGCTCCGGTGGGCGAGTGGGCGTAGCAGCTGCGCCATCCCGTGGTGGAGTCGACTTGGCCGGGCCCGTGCTGCTCGGGTGCCGTCGGTGCGGCCACCGCCCCGACGAGCTCCCACTGGCTTGACGGTGCCGTGGTCGGCACCGTCTGCTCCCCCGCGGGCAGCCCGCAGACGCTGTCGCCAGTCGAGGCCGGCGCAGACGAGGACGCAGACGGTGCAGGGGTGGAGGGCGCCGGTGCAGCGACCGGCGCCCCCTCCCCCTGCGGTGCCTTCGACGAGTCGTCGTCGAGGGCACGTTCCACCGCCAGACCTGCGCCGGAGACGACGATGAGTCCCACCACCGCTGCTGATGCGATGAACCCGGGCCTGCGCCACGGGCTCTTCTTCTCCTCCGGTTCGACGGAGGTGCCGTTCACGACGGTCTCACTCATGGTCATCTCCTGGATGCTCGGAGGACGGGTCGGTCCTCAGGGACGGCTCAGACGAGGGCCCCGACCAGCGCGCCGGCGGAGCCGACGACCACACAACCACCCATGACCCACGCCAGGCGGGAGGTGTGCTCGTTGCTGCCGCCGCCGCCGGCACGGGCCACGGCCATCATCACGCCGGCGATGATCACGCCGAAGACGCAGACCGCGAACGCGGTCCAGGCGCTCCAGTTGAGGATGGTCAGGATGCCCTCGCTGCCCGGGAACGCCTCTCCCGCGCCGGGCTGGGGAACGGCGGCCAGAGCGCTCATGAGACCCATCAGTCCTTCTCCTTCTGTTGGCCGCTGACTGCGGCGTTGTGGCGAATCAGCCGCCGCCTCGGAGGAGGCGGCGGACCTCTGGGGGGATGCGGACGGGGGCGGCGTGGTGCCGCTGCGTCACGTCCGCATCGGGGCCAGGTGCCGACTCGGCGACACCTGGCTGGGACCTCGACTGCTAGCTGCAGGGCTGGCAGTGCTTCACGGCGGAGCTGTGTAGACGATCCGGCTCCGGTGGGGCCGGCTGCGGCTGAGCGCTGCCCGCACCGACCGGTGCGGTTTCGCCCTCAACGACGTTGGTGGCTGTAGATGTATCGGGTGCATTGCCCGTGCTGGAGGACACGCAGTGGGAGCGGAGACCCAATCCCGCTGTATGTCCACACTAATACCAAGGAGTCTTAAATGTCCACGGATGTACTGATGTGTAGCAAAGCGTCTAGTAGCGTCGCGGGATGCGGATGGTCGGCATGACCCGGCACCTGGATGCCCTGTTCGACTGCTACGGGCCGCACCTGACGATCAACGACCTGATGGCGATCCTGGGCGTCTCCCGGGCCACCGCCTACAAGCTCGTCCAGCACGGCGAGGTCCCCGCCTACCGGGTGGGCTCCTCGTGGCTGATCCTGCGCGACGAGGTCCGCGAGCACCTGGCTGCCGGGTCGAACCAGACAGGTGGACAGCCCGCTCTCGGCGAGGGTGACTCCGACCCGGCATGACGTCTTACTCCTTTCCTCGTCTGGTCGTGGTGTGAGGTGCCTCAGCGCAGTGCTGCGCCGCGGGCGGCCATGAACGGCTCTGGGTTGATGCGGGTTCCGGCTTCGAGGACCTCGAAGTGCAGGTGGCAGCCGGTGGAGTTGCCGAAGGATCCGACGCGGGCGATCTGCTGGCTTGTGGTCACCGCCGCTCCGACGCGGGTCAACATGCCGGAGTCGTACATGTGGGCGTAGCGGGTGACGATCCCGCCGCCGTGGTCGATGGCGATGAGGTTGCCGTACCCGCCCGACCGGCCTGCGGTGACGACGACGCCGGCGGAGGCCGCGTAGATGGGGGTGCCGCAGGCAGCGCCGATGTCGGCGCCGCGGTGGAAGGTCGAGCAGACCCCGCCGCAGGAGCCGCGGGGGCCGTAGCCGCTGGTGAGGGGCCCGACGGCCGGCTTGATCCAGCCGCTGCCGGTGCCGGGAGGCGGGGCGATCGGGTCGGTGCAGGGCAAGCCACCGGTGCCCGGGGCTGCGCCGTCGATGACACGGGCACCCGCTAGAGCGCCCATGATCTGCACCGCGTCGTCCCAATACTTCTCGTAGTGGAACGGGTTGGCGTTGCGCTGGGTGCGGTGCGCGGCGATGGTCGGCGCCAGCGTCTCCCAGCCCTGGACCCGCAGCAGGGCCTTGAAGAAGTTGGTCGCCGAGATGGTGGGGTTCATCCGGTCCTCGTAGGAGCCCCACGCCCCGTTGGCACGCTGCTGAAACAGGCCGCGCGAGTCCGGCCCGGCAAGGTCGCCGTGGTCGACGACGATGAGGGTGGACTCGCCGATCGCCGTCATGACGCCGATCGTCTGGCCCCGGGCACTGATGCCCAATGCCTTGCCGGCGTTAATGATGAGAGCGGCGTTGACCAGCTGCACGCCCCGGTAGGGACCGACCGCAGCGGGCACGGTCGAGGGATCCACCGTCAGTCCCGGGCCGCTCACCCCGCAGTTGGCTTGAGCCGGTTGGGCGGAGACCAGGCCCACGACCAGGACCAGGACCAGGGTGAACCCCACCGGCACCGCGATCAGGGCGCCGAGGAGCAGGGAGCCGTTGCGCCGGTTCACGGGCCCACCGGCGGCGCTGGCCCACCCGGCGCCGGCGGCGCCGGCGGGGGCAGGGGCAGGGTCAGCACCTCCGGCGGGGTCAGCCGCTCCACCTGCCACGCCTCGTCAGCGCTCTGCCGAGACAGCAGCACGTCGTACTCCCCGACATCGGTGGGCACGAGAACGTGGGCGAGGTAAGGGGTGTCCTGTCCCGCGAGGCGGGCGGGACCGGTCACCTGGCGGGCGGGAACCTCGGCCGGGTCGGTGCCCTCGTAGGCCATCGCCGCGGCCGCGGTGAGCAGCGGAGTGAGCTCCGCCCACCACGTTGCGGCGTCCAGATGCGGGCGGGCGAAGACGGCCATCGCCGTGCTGCCACGCTCCAGCGCCGCCGCCTGGCTCTCCTCGTCCCACGTCGGCGCCGGGCCCGGCTCTGGCAGCTCGGCGTGCGCGTCGGTCCCACCCTCGACGTGCCCGTGATCCCCCGGCTCGTGGTGGTCGGCGTCTGCCGGCTCCTGTCCCTCGCTCGTCTCGGGCACGGTGATCGAGGAGCTGGACGTAGATGGCGTCGGGACCGACTGTGCGGCAGAGGAAGAAACCTCGGACCGGCCCGCCCCGCAGCCGGCGAGCAGCACCGTCAGGGCCGCAGCAGCAGCGGCGGCCGGACCAGCCGATGTACGCATGTGATCTCCCTCGTGAATCAGTCGGTGTGTGCGCCGTCCCCCTTGTCCGTGGAGCCCGCTGCGCAGATGGCGTGCCGGACCCCGCTCGCGCTGTTGGGATCAGCCGCGGACGGGACCGTCCGGCGCGAAGTCGCCACCGCCGGGGACATGCCAAGGCGGCTTCTCGCCGTCCATGTACGTCTCCATCGGCGCGTCCGGTGCGAAATCGCCCTTGACCGGCGCCGGCACCGGCCGCGGCGGCGGAGGCGGCGGAGGCGGAGGGGGCGTCGGGCGCGGGTAGACCGGCCCGATGATCGGCCCGCCACCAGGCCCACCGGCGCCCTGGGTGACCTTGAAGTCGGCGAAGTCGATGTAGCCGTTTCGCGGGGCACCGGGCTGGTTGTAGAAGACCTCCGCGATGAACTGGTTGATCGGGGTGTGCACCCCCGCCTCGCGCCAGCGGATGTCGCGCAGGCCGACGCCCTGGCGTCCGTCCAGCCAGACATCGAGCTCCCCGTTGTTGACGCCGGGGGTGTTCATCTTGACCCGGATGCGGACCTCGAACCAGCGATCGGCGGGGATGCGCAGCCGCATCCCCGATCCGTTGAGGCCCTCGGTCATCGGGACCATCAGGCCCCAGTGGCTGTAGTGCTTACCGCCCCCGTAGGGGGCGTAGAAGTAGATGTCCCACCACGGGTAGCCCACCCGCGACAGCGCGGCGCGGCGGGCGTGCAGACGCACCGACCAGCTGCCCGCCCGCAGACTCCCGCCGGTCGACGTGTCCCACTGCGACCTGCCCTCCGGAAGGCCAGCCAAGCCCGGCATCTTCAAGTCCCGCGACGACAACCCGTTCTCGTGGACGTCGCGCGGCACCCGCACCTTGTACGTCAAAGTCGCCTCTGACATCGCCGACAACGGCGCGCGAACCTTGGCGCCATCCATCTCCCCTTGGACGAGGCGCACCCGCGAAACCCCAGGAGCCGGCGAGGACAAGTTCTGCCCACTGACCTGCACACCGCCGCGCGCGAGGAAGTCCTGCATCGTCTCCGCCGACGCCGCAGGAGCCTGTGCCCCCGCGAGCAGTGCACTCAGCACCATCGGAGCCACGACACGCGTGCCGATGCCTCGGTGCCGCACCGATACGGCGCTCGCGCGAGCCGTGGGCACCACGGCGCTGCTGGGCATCCGGTCGTGAAGCTGACAGGTCACAGGGTCCTCGGCTGTTGATGAGGTAGGCGTGCGCAATGAAGACTCTCACAGCGCCTTCACTGAAGGCATCATGCGCCCGTAGGAGCTGACAGAGCAAGTATGGGCCGCTGCGGGCCGCTCCTAGGCCTCCGAGGTGGCTGTGAGGGCTGGTGTGCCAGCATTGGTGTTGCCCGCAGGGAGGCCCACGGTTGACTACATGGCTGTGCGAGGAGGGCAAGACGGATGCCGCGCAGGCGTAGCGAGGAGCCCTCCCCGCTTTCCATCGCCGGCCGCCTCGAGCGCCTCATCGCCATCGCGCAGCGGACGGGGCGCGGCCCCATGGACTCCCAGCAGATCGCCGCGCTGACCCAGAAGGTCGGCCACCCGCTCACCAGCTCGTACATCTCGCAGCTGCGCCGCGGCAGCCGCACCAATCCCACGATCGACAGCCTGCGGGCGCTGGCGGCTGTCTTCAGCGTCCCGGTCAGCTACTTCTTCCCCGGTGAGGCCGAACCCGACGATCAGCCCCCGTTCCTCGTCGGGGCCGACGACCGCCAGGGCGGCGTGGAAGGCACTGCCCCGCGACCTGCCGAGCATCGACCGTCCGAGGTCACCTCCCCGGTCGCCGCCAAGCTTGAGGAGCTCTTCGAGCGTTCACGTGCCCTAGAAGGGGGCCCCCGCACCGTCGAGGACGTCGCTCGGCGGTGCGCAGAGCTGGGCTACGAGGTGAGTGCGGGCTACCTCGAGGACATGCGCAGCGGCGTGCGGGACAACCCGTCCCTCAAGGCGATGGAAGGCATCGCCAAGGCCTTCGGCGTGCACATCTCGTTCTTCTTCTCTGCGCCGGCCGGCATGGAGTCCGAGCAGGACGTCGCCCAGGCCGACCGGGCGCTCCACGAGGTGATGAGGGACGAGGGCATCCGCGAGATCGCCCTGCGCTCCTCTGAGCTCGACCCCGCCGGTCGACGCATCTTGGCCGCGATGCTGCGAGAGCTCAGTGACGTCAAGATCACTCGGCACGAGCCCACACCGCCCCCACCAGCCGCGGACGGGGAGTAGCTAGCCAGCTGCCGCAGGTGCGCTGGCGCGCCCGGGCGTACATGGTGCTGGGCATGGGCGTGTGTCAGCCGTTGTTACGCTGCGCCGGTCCCTGCCCGAGCTCCCGGAAGTGCGCCACGTCGTGAAGCTCTCAGCGGTTCAACTCTCGCGGTTCCGTCGACGCAAGCCCACCCCCGGCGCAGAGCTGACGAGCGCGCAAGCCAAAGCCGTCGAGCGGGAGTGCCTTGACGTACTGGCTCAGCTGCGACCGCGGCCGCCCTTCGATAAGGACACCTTCCTCAGCCACATCGCCTATCTGGCCGGTGGACCCATCTACACCGGTGTGCTGCCCGACGGATGGGCGGACCTCTTGGCTTCTCGGCACGGTGGTCACACCAGCGCCATCACGCTCTCGCAGTACGACGGTTGGGCCATCTACATCAACCCGCGGGCCGGAGTGCCCGACGTCTTGAACTACGGGCACGAGGCCGGTCACGTGCTCTTCGACGCTCCGCGTGGCGACGGTGTTCCGCCAGACGAGGAGGTGCTGCACCTGCCCCCGGCGGACAGCGCCGAGGCTGAGCGCCTGCTCACCGCGTCGTGGTCGCGCCGTGGTGGCTTCGCGGGCCTGCCGGAGTCGCGCGCGGAGCGGTTCGGCACGCTGCTCAAGGCCAGCCTCGAAGGGCTCGGCGTACAGCCACCCGAGCAGGACGGCAGCCTGAGCTCACTCTTCCGCGCTGGCGATGTCTGAGGCGATCCGCGCGCTGCTGCCCTGGGTCCTGGTCCCGGGCGTGCTGGTGATGGTCCCGATGGTCGCCTTGCGGGCCCGCTGGGGCACCAGGAGCCGCAACGGGCGCTTCGTGAAGGTGCTGGTGTCCGCGGCGGCGATGATGACGCTTACGGTCCCGGCCATCGGCGGGATCCTCGACGACCAGCTCAACCTCGTCGGAGTCCAGACGCTCGTGTGCGACTCCATCGCGATCTACCTCTCCCGCCAGGCGGCCCTGGCCATCTGGGAGGAGACGTCGGGTTCCTCTCGGGGCGGGAAGTACCTCAACGCCGGTCTGACCGCCCTGAGCGCCGTCGGGGTCGCCGCCCTCGTCATCGCCTACGTCGGCATGCACCAGAGCGGCCTGAGCCTGCTGCTGCTCACCACCGAGAGCCTGCAACCGCCCGCGCTGCTGTTCTGGGTGACGTTCTGCCTCGTCCACGGCACCAACATGGCCTTCGCCCTGGGCCGCGCCATCCAGGCCCGCTCCGGGAAGCTGGGGCCCGTCAACCGGCTCGACCGGGCCAGCCTGACCTGGTGGATCGTGGCCTCCACGGCGATCTGGGTGTACATCCTCAACTTCCCCGCCGCGCTGGCACTGATCGCGGCCGGCAGGAGCGATCACTTCGTCGTGGTCAACACGCAGCTTCTGCAGGCGCTGCCGGGACTGGTGGGCTCCATCGCCGGAGGGATCTGCGCGGTCACCTGGGCGGACGCGGGCACCCGCTTCCGACACTCGCTGCTGCGCCCGGCGTGGGCGTGGTGCACAAGGACCGAGCAGGACGTGGTCCTGTACCCCTTCATGCACACCCCGGGGCACCGGCTCTCGCGCCGGAGGACCGAGGTGTCCTTGGCCACCGACCGACTGCTGGCTTCGACCACGGCAGCCGAGCGCGAGCAGGTGCGCAGCGCCGTCGAGCAGGGCACCGTGCGTGCTCAGGACCACTGGGGTGTGCTGCTGCACGCCGGTCGCCGCGCCCGGCTGGAGGGCCGCTCACCCCAAGCGCTCTCCCCTGGCGAGACGCTGCCGCCGGGCCCTGACAGCTTGTGGCAGCTGCAGCGGACCATCGTGCGCCGGCGCCACTACGGCCGGTTGCAGGCGGAGGTCCTGCAGCAGCCGCTCCTGGCCGCAGCGTCTACCGCGCAGCGCTGAGGCTCGCCTGCGACCGGCCCTCGACGGCTCACACGCCCAGGGCATCGCGGAAGGTGCCGGCGCCGAGAAGGGCCCCGGGCGTCCAGGCGCCCGGGCGCCCCTCTTCCAGCACGCCCAGCACCGTGCGCGCCGCGATGCGCGCGGTGACCGTCAAGGAGTCACCCGGCTCGATGGCCGCGGTGCGGGTGCCGCCCTGCTCATCGGTGAACTCCACGTACACGACCGAGCCCGGCTCATCGCCGTCCACCCCGGCGCCGGGTGGCGCCTCGACGTAGGCGGCCACGTCGCGGGCGCCGCTGGCGCGCCTGATGGCTTCCACGTCCCCTAGGGGCGCGGCCACGAGCGTCCTCAGCCGCCCCGCCAGCTGCGCCTGCCACCGGTCGGCGCCGATCGGTGCGTGCACGAGCTCACCGTTGACGTAGCGGGTGGAGCCGCCCTGCATCGCCGCGGCCGCCGACGCCTTCACCCCGGCGCTGGGCGCGGAGTTCCACGTCAGCAGGACCGAGCGGACCGCGCGGGGCGCTGAGGTGGACTGGGTGGCCAGCTGCATCGTCAGGAACTCGCTGGCGACCAGGCCGAGCCCGGCGCCGGTCACCAGCGTCACCCCGGCCTCGCGCGCTGCCGCATCGCGCGCCAGCAGTGCCTGCACGGCCGGCTGCTCGTTAGCCAGGTCCACCGAGGCGACCGCAACGCGCAGGCACGCCTCGATCACCGGAGCGGCCAGCAGCATGAACGGGCCGACGGTGTTCACAACCGCGTCGACGTCTGCGACCGCGGCACCGACCGCCTGCTCGTCCTGCACGTCCACCACGCGCGCGGCCTCGCCCGGCAGACGCAGGCGCTCGGCGAGATCGTGCAGCCGGGTGCCGTCACGCCCGGCAAGAACTACCTCGACACCAGCCGAGAGCAGTTCCTCGCTCACGCGCTGCCCGGCGCGCCCCGTCGCACCGAGCACCAAGACCTTGGACACCGCAAGCTCTCCCATCGCATCGCTGACGTCGGGCGCTCACCCTGCCAGACGAGACGGTGAGCCAAGTTGGGGAGGCGGTGCGTCGCGATGTCGATGACCAGCGTGGCCCGCGATGGAGTGCTCATCAACGTCACCTCGAAGTCGCCCCGCCATCGCTGCACCAGGCAGGACCTAGGGTTCGCGGGGTGAGCACTCCTGCCAGCCGTCCCACCGCCCTGATCACCGGCGCCACCGCCGGGCTCGGTGCCAGCTACGCCGCTCACCTGGCGGCCGCAGGCCACGACTTGGTGATCGTCGCGCGGGACAGGAACAGGCTGGAGGAGACGGCCGAGCGGCTGCGTGAGCGCCACGGCGTGCAGGTGGAGGTGTTGGCCGCCGACCTCGCCCATCGCGCCGACCTCGCTGCGGTCGCCGCCCGCCTCGGCGATGAGGCCCGACCTGTGGACCTGCTGGTCAACAATGCCGGCTACGGGCTGAAGCAGTCGCTGGCCGTCGGCGAGATCGAGCTGCTGGAGCAGCACTTCGACGTGCTGGCCCGCGCGGTGCTGGTGCTCTCCAACGCCGCCGCTAAGGCGATGGTCGACCGCAGGCGCGGCCGCATCCTCAACGTCGGCTCCATCGCCGGCCTGCTGGCCGGCGGTGGTCACTACGCCGCGCTGAAGGGCTACGTGCTAGCTCTGACGGAGTCCCTGGCCAAAGACCTGCGCGGCACCGGCGTCAGCGCCACCGTGGTCATGCCCGGCTACGTGCACACGGAGTTCCACGCCCGCGCGGGCATGAAGGGAGCCTCAGGACCCTCGCACGCCTGGCTGAAGCCCGATGACGTCGTCACCGCCAGCCTGCGCGACACCTTCGCCGGCCACCTGGTCAGCGTCCCCTCTGTGCAGTACCGGGTGCTGGCAGCCGTTCTTGGAGTGCTGCCGCGCAGCGTCGTGCGCACCGCCTGGCGGTTCAGCTCCCGCAAGGCTCCTTCCAACGCACGCACGACCTCCGCGGTGACCTCCTCG
Organism: Kineococcus xinjiangensis; assembly: GCF_002934625.1. Taxonomy (GTDB): domain Bacteria; phylum Actinomycetota; class Actinomycetes; order Actinomycetales; family Kineococcaceae; genus Kineococcus_A; species Kineococcus_A xinjiangensis. The sequence continues at coordinate 36,700 of NZ_PTJD01000019.1, forward strand.
TCCGCCCTCACCACGCAGGGCTGAGGCACCCGCGAGGGCGGATCTGGCAGAGCTTTCCGCGCCACTACCGGCACGCTTTGCGCTCTGACAGAGCTAACCGCGTATGGTGGAGGTGTGCTCGCCGCCACCCCCAGTCGTTCCGTGCAGGACATCGGGCACGGAGCGACACGCCGGGCCATGTTCTCCCCATTGGCGCCAATTTGCGGTTGGATCACCGGCATGGCACGCATCCGAGGCGCGACGGCACGCACTGGCGTGAGCGATGCAGTCCGGTTCCCCACGACCCGGCTGCACCCCGCCAACGTGGAGAAGATGCAGCGGGCCCGCAGCGCCCGCAACACCTCAATGGCTGCGCTGATGGACGACGTCCTCGCGCGACTGATCTTCGACGACGAGGGCAACCTCGTCGGCGTCCGTCCTGACATCACCGACCAGCAGGAGCTGCCTCTGCAGACGGCCTCATAGGAGAAGGGCCCCGTCTGCCTGGCAGCAGATGAGGCCCTTCTACAAGTCTCGCGGCCCGGTCCCTGGCGACCAACCATCCCGGCCCGCTGTCACAGGTCTCGCAGTGCGAGCCCTGCCTTTGTTCTGCCCCCCGGCGGAGGAGCTGTCATCAGCGTACCCGAGCAATCCGATGCGCGACCAGATGAGCGACGCAACACACGTCGTCGTGTCGTCTCGTCGCGTGCTGCCGTCGCGCCCCGCGCCGCCTCCGGCGCGGGAGGCGACACGACGGCCGGGACCGCCTGGGCACTGACCAGGGCACTGAGCCCGCGCCGTCACGTCCGCCTCGCCGACGTCGACTCCTCCACCGGCCAGACGCTCAACACCTACAGCCGCGAGCGTCACGTCGGCTCCAGCAGCGGTGCCGGCGATCCCGCGCGGCCGTGGGCGATGTACCTGGCCGACTCTCACGGCGCCTTTCGCTTCCTGACCTGCGACCTCGACGCCGCCAAGGGAGACGCCCGCGCCGACGCCCGCGCCCTCGCGCAGCTGCTGGACGACCTCGCCATCCCCTGCGTGCTCACCCGCTCCGGGCCCAGCGACGGCCGTCACGTCTGGATCGGCCTGGCCGAGCCCGCCGATGCCGACCTCGTGCGCGAGCTCGCGCACCTCCTTCGTCGGCTGTGCCCCACGCTGGATCTGTCCCCGCTGACCAACCCCGCCACCGGATGCGTACGTCCCCCCGGTGCACCGCACCGCGCCGGCGGCCGCTCCTCCCTGCTCGCCGGCGACCTCGACACCCTCCTCACCCCCCGCGTGCGCCTAGCCCACCTGCACCGCCTACTCGCCGCCCTTCGCCTGCGCTTCCCCGCGCCGGTCCCGGTGACTTCCCAGCCGCGAGAGCACAGCGGCAGCATCTGCACCGACAGCAGCGGGCACCCGTACCTGCCCGGCACCCGGCGCGAGCTCCCTGCGGCCAGCCGCGCGGCCCTCGTCTCCCCCGTCGCCGCCGGCGTCGACGGCTCGGCCTTGCTGCGCTCCGTCCTGCTCGGCGCGGCCGCCGCGCACTGGCACCTCTCCGACATCGCCCAGCTCGCCGATGACGCCCCCTCCTCCCCCGGCCTGGAGCACCTCCGCAGCGCCGCCGGGCGCCCAGGACAGCCCCGCCGCCCCCGCAGTGCCGTCGAGAGCGGGCGCCTGCTCACCCGGCAGTGGGCCCGCGCCGTCACCCACGTCGCCACCACCACCCGCCACGCAGGCGATGACGCCACCTTCGGGGCCCGCGCCCACGCCGTCGCCCAGCTCGTCGACGACGTGCAGGCCCGCGCCCACGCCACCAGGGGCCGCTGGCGCCTGCGCGGTGGCCCCAGCCTGCGCCGCGTCCTCGACGTCCTCTGCGAACTCGTCCTAGAGGCCGTCACCGGCGTCGTCGAAGCCGACATCCGCCGCATCGCCCTGATGTGCGGGATCGGGCGGGAGACCGCCCGCACCGCCCTGCTGCGCCTGGCCGAGGAGGGCTGGATCCGCCAGGCCCGCCCCGCCGAAGGCCCTCACGCCGCCTACTGGGCTCTCCTCTCCCCCACCGGCGCCGCGTCGCCGCCCCGCCGCGACCGGGACCTCGTCGGCGGCAGTCTCGCCGTGGAGGCGACGCCTGCCCCCGACGAGGCATCAGCGCAGGTCAGCGGCCTTCCGGCCGCGCTATCCACAGGGGATCCGGGTAGATCCCGGTCACAAGCTGACCCAGCGCCCCCGGGGTGGTCTCCTCCTCTCCTCCCCCGGCCCCTCGACTCCTCCGGGGCAGGGCTGCGCACCTCGCTACTGCACCTGCTCACTGCCCGCCGGGAAGCCCAAGCACACCCGCTTTTCACCCCGACCGGCCTTGGGCACCGGCCTGGGCAGGTCTGGGCGCTACTACGGGAGAACTGGCCCCTGCCCACCTCCGCCGTCGCTGAGGAGCTCGGCGACAGCATCGACACCGCGGCCGCCGACCTGGACTGCCTGCAGGAGCACGGACTGCTCCACCACGGCCCCCGCGGCTGGCTCACCACCGACTCCACCATGCGCGACCACCTCGCCGCCGAACGCGGCATCGAGGACCTCCTCACCGACCGCGCAGCCCGCTACACCCTCGAGCGCGAGCTGTGGGCCTGGTGGCAGTCCGAGCAGGAGTGGATGAGCGCCCCCCGGCGCACCAGCGGCCCCCGTCGAGCCGGCGCCGGGCAGCTCCAGCTCCTCCCCCACCACCACGCCCGACCTGCGCACCCCCGCCGCAGCGACGGCCGCTGCTCCTGGCGCACCGCCCGCCGTGCCCTTCTCGAGACCGGGCCGAGCACCGGACACGGCAGCCCACGAGCCCGTCGCGGCGATCACGCCCCCGCCTGAAGACCCCCTCCCCCGACCGCCCAGCCACGACGACGCGAGGACACCACAACGCGAGAAGAGACCACACGCCGGCACGAGCGCACGGCCAAGCGCCCGCCGAGCCACACACTCAGCACCAGCACCCCCTGCTCGCTCCCCCGCCGCCCCTGAAGGATCCCTCCATCAGCCACCGTCGATGGCGCTGACGACCTCCTGGGCGCCGGAGAGGCGCCCAGGAGAGCAGCCACTCCGCGCGCTACCCGTACGCACTCCCCCGCAGGGCGCGACCGCGCCTGAACAGCACGCCCAACAGTCACCGCACGCCGCAACGAGGGTCAGCACGCGTGATCACAACGTCACAACGTCACAACGTTTGAACTCCTTCAGATGTGGCGCACGTTGCAACGTCCGAACGGCGCAACTCCTCGACCTCGGCGCCATCGAGCTGAAAAGCTGCGCCATTGGAACGTCCCGGCGTCCCAATGTCCAAACGGCCCAACGTTGGGGCGCTATAGCGTTGGAACGTTAGGAATTTCCAACGCTTGGACGCAGCAGCGTCCCAGAGTTGCGATGCCTCAACGCCGCATCGCGGAAGGTCGAAGCACCCAAGCGGTCAGGGCCTGCAACGTTAGGACATTGGAACCCCCCAACGTTTGAGTGGGCAGCGTTGGCCCGTTCAAACCTTGGGACGTTCACGTGTCGAGACATCCGCTTCAGTGGCTATGCGACCAGCGTGCGGGCGGTTTCAGCATTCCAGCAAGGGAACGTGTTGGAGGTGTCGCCACAGCTGGCACACCCCGGGCCTGGGCGGGGCGCGGCGCCAAGGCCGGCCGTGCGTCCCAGTGCCACGCGGTCGCATAGGCGGGGACGCCGCACCAAACGTTGGGACATTGGAACGTTGCGATGTTTCGGCGTGTCGATCCCGCAAGCTTGGGGTGTTGGGATGTTGGAATGCCGCCATGACGCACATCGTGACCGTGGCTGCCCGCAAGGGGGGCGTCGGGAAGACGACCATCGCGTACGAGCTCGCGTACCTCCTCGACGCGCCCCTGGTCGACCTCGAGTTCGACGACGGCTCCGCCACCCGCATCTGGGGCTACCGGCACGAAGCGCGCCTGCGTGCGCCGCTGCTCGACGCGCTCGAGCGAGGCACTCCGCCACGCATCCTGACCGGATACCACAAGCCCGACCTCGTGCCCTGCCACCCCGACTTCCAGCTCAACCAGCCCGAAGCGGACGCCATGGCCGACATCCTCACCGACTGGGCTGCCGCCTGGGACCGGGAGTACGTCGTCATTGACACCCACGGGGGAGGCTCTCCCTCCGGTGACGGCGCGATCGCTGCGGCCTCGACCGTGATCGTTCCGACGCCGCTGAAGACGAAGGATCTCAACGCCACCGAAAGCATGGTCCGGGAGATGCCGGACTACCCCCTCGTCCTCGTGCCGAGCATGGTGCAGCGCGTCCCGCCGGCCGCCGAGATCCGCCGCCTGGGCAGCATCGTGCACGGCACTCCCATCACCGTCGCCGAACCCGTGCCCTACGTCCGCGGCATCGAGACCCGCAAGAAGCGCGTCGCGATCACCTCGGAAGACCCCACGCCCAAGGCCAACGTCGAGTTCGTCGCCGCCATGCACCAGCTGGCGTCCTTCGTGAAGGAGAACAACCATGCCTGAGGCGCGTCCGGACGGCCTGGCTAGCCTGTCCAAGGCACGGGAGCGTCGCTCTCGCACGATGCCCGCCCCTCGCCACCCCGTCCGGCCCAAGGTGGGCACCGCCGACGCACCTGCCGCCACCCAGGCACTCGCAGTCACCGCCGAGTCCCCCAATGACGACGCCTCCGGCAGTGCGCAGCAGCTCGCCAGTACCGCCACGGGTGACGCACCCCCGGCCGCAGCCACAGTCACCGCTGCAGCCGCAGCGGGCCGGGTGCCGGTGCGGGACACCGCAGCAGTGGAGGGGAGGGCCGGCACGCCTGTCAGCGCGGCCGCGGCGCCTGCACCCACGTCCTCGGCGCGCAGTCCTCGCCGACCCGCCAAGGCCGACGGCGCGGCCCCCGTCCTCGAGACCCCGCGCCCCACCGCAACCAGCGTCCCCAAGGCCACGACCCTCTACCTCGACGAGGACGTCAAGGGCTTCCTTCACTCCGTCCGCGTCGCCGGCATGACCGCCGCCCAGCCCATCGACGTCTCCCACAGCGCCGTCGTCCGCCTGGCAGTGCGAGCACTGCGGGAACGCATGACCCCAGCGGAGATCATCGAGTACTTCGCCGCCGTCGAACCCGACTCCCACGCCACCGGGCGCAAGCGCCGGTAGCGACAAAGACGCGCCTTCCGAGGCGTTGAAACATTGAAACATCCCAACCTCGGAACGTCGGAACCCCGCGGCTTGGGATGCGCGGCCTTCAGTGCGACTGAGCGGGGCGGTGACTGCAGGAGGCAAACGCCTGCGGGCGGTACGGGCCTGTGGCTGCCGTGCCGCCCGCCGCACTCACTGGGGGAGCAGGTCCGATCATCTGCGCTTCAGGCAGGCGCCACCCACCACGGCACGCCACCGCAGGTGATGATGCCGCTGTAGGGGGCTCTTTCGTGCCATGTCCCTGCTCGGCGCCGCCCTGCGGGGTCGGCTACTCCGGCTGCGGCATGGGAGGGCCGAAGGTGGCGTAGGGCCAGGAGTCGACACGGCCCCACATCGGGTCGCTGTCAGGGCCGATGCGCACCCCGTACGCTTCCGCGGCCAGCGCCATGAGCAGCAGCTGCACGTCCCTCGCAGCGTCTTCGAAGCCGGTGTGGCCGTCGAGGTAGGCGGAGAGGGATGTTGCCGCACTTGATCCCCTGATGAGCCGTCAACGCGACCGGGTTCTCATCACCGGGAAGCCGCCGGCGCAGCCGGTGCTGCATCTGCTCCGAGGGATCCTCCACCCCACCCAGCGTCTCAGCCCCGGCGTAGCGACAGCCTGAACTGGCGCGGCCGCGGCACCAGGCGATCACTCCTCAGCCCCAACGCTGGAGCCGGTAGCCAGACCGGCCAAGGGGGTCGCCCCATGCCTCACATCGGCCGTGCTGCGGGGGAGGTGCTGCTGTGCGCGTGCTGCCGCATGATGGGTGGATGCGGCAGCAGTGGTGGGGTGCAGCGGTCATCGCGGCGGCCGTACTCAGCGGCTGCAGCCCGGCCTCTACCTCCCAGGCACCCCCGCCAGCCGACCCCGCCCCAACTAGCTCCGCCTCGTCCAGCACCTCGGTGCCCGCTGCGCCGGCCCCATCGGACAGCGGCGCGTCACCGGAGCCGCCCGCGCCCCCGTCCTCGACGACCGCGCCGGCGCCTGCGGCCGCGCCGGGCACGGCGCGGGAGGTCCTGGACACCCTGGCGGTCAAGGGCAGGGCGCCGAAGACCGGCTACGACCGCGACCGCTTCGGCCCTGCCTGGCAAGACACCGACGGCAACGGCTGCGATACCCGCAACGACATCCTCCGCCGCGACCTCGTCGACGAGGTCGCCAAGCCCGGGACCCGGGGCTGCGTCGTGGCCGCCGGCACCCTGCAGGACCCCTACGCCCCCCGCGCCATCGCCTTCACCCGCGGCGAAGGCACCAGCGATGACGTGCAGATCGACCACGTCGTGGCTCTCTCCGACGCCTGGCAGAAAGGCGCCCAGCAGCTCAGCGAGCAGGAACGGGTGGCCTTCGCCAACGACCCCCTCAACCTCCTCGCCGTCGACGGGCCCCTGAATCAGGCCAAGGGTGACTCCGATGCCGCGACCTGGCTCCCGCCGAACCGCGCCTACCGCTGCGCCTACGTCGCCCGTCAGGTCGCGGTCAAAGCCAAGCACCGTCTCTGGATCACCACCGCTGAACGTGACGCCATGGCCGGGGTCCTCGACACCTGTCCCACCGAGCCGGTCCCCACCGACACCACCGTTCCCGGCCCCGCCCCCGAGGGGGCAGTTCCACCGCCCCCAGCCCCCGCACCAGCTGAGCCAGCACCACCCGCACCCGTCGCGCCTGCCCCCGCTGCGCCGGCTCCCGCGCCCGGTGGGGGAGAGGACCCGCGCTATCCCAGCTGCAAGGCCGCCAAAGCCGCCGGCTACGGCCCCTACACCCGAGGGGTAGACCCCGAGTACGACTGGTACAAGGACGGCGACTCCGACGGCACCAACTGCGAGTAAGGCAGAGCCCCAAGGCTGTACGTAGCGCCTTTCCTGCGGCAGCGTCGTGGTCGCGGCAGAGCAGAGGGCAGAGCAGAGAACGGGGCCATTGAGCAGGTTCTCGCCGCCTCCGCACGGGCAAGCGCCAGTCTCGGGGGCTCTCGAGGTGACCTGCTCTCAATGCGCCGAGGGCGCCTTCCACGGTGAGGTGGAAGACGCCCTCGGAAGCGACGTGTCGATCAGGTGCGGTAGTGCCCGCTCCAGGCTGTGCCTGTCCACAGCTCGAAGGCGCCGGCTTTGTGAGGGGATGGGTAGAAGCCCGGAGCGTCGACGCCCTCGTGAGGCGGCTGCAGAACCTGTCCCTGAGGGGAGAGGACCCAGCATCCGGAGTAGTCCCAGGGCAGCCGCCAGCGGGTCTGGTGCCAGCCCCGGTGCGCGATGGGCGCGAAGGACCCGTAGTGCAGCACGAGGGTGGTGTAGCCGCGGCGCAGCTCCTCGAAGTTGCGAGCCCCAACGCCCTTCCACCAGTGCAGGGCGAGGACGAAGGTGAACAGCCCCATCGCCAGGACGGCGATGCTGATGAGGACGCCCCCAAGAGGGAGCAGCTGCACGAGCTCGACCGCGACGAGCACCCCCGCCACCGCTGTGATGATCTTAACGAGGAACAGGTTGAACGCGCGGTGGGCGCTCGTCCCCGGCATGAGCTCGGGGGGCTGATGCGGGACGAGGGGTACCTGTCCTGCCGCCCGGGCCTGGCTGAATCCGGGCACCTCCCGGGGCCTGATGCTCAGGCCCCGGAAGGTGCGCTCAGTGTGATCCCGACTCATCGGCGCGTGACTGCCCTTCCGGTGTGCTCTGTGTGGGCCGTCGCGGCGGCGATGTCTCGGGTCATGGACTTAGTCTGTCCAGATGCCGCCGTCGATCAGCGCCACGGCGCTGTCGTAGGACTCGTCGGAGGTGTCGGCGAGTGCGATCTTGACGGTCACCGCCTTGCCGGGAGTGACCGGCACGGAGCAGGTGAGGGGAGTGGTCAGCCCGTCCATGCTGGTGGCGTAGCCGGCGGCGCCGTTGGCGTTGTCCACGTAGAACTTGCTGTTGTAGATCGCGTTGATCGTGTTGACGGCAACGGGCTCGTCGGTGCCGGGGACGTTGGAGCAGAGCTTGCCGTCCACGCGCACGGACATGACGTCGTTGAAGGCGCTGCCCACGAACTCGGGGTACTCCTCGCTGGCGAAGACGTAGCGCACGTGCAGGTTGTCGCCTTCGGGGATGAGGGTCACTTCGTAGGAGGCGGCATCGTGCGTCGGGAAGCCTGCCAGTGCGCTCAGTTCGCTGTCACCCGGCCTGTTGAGCTCGGTGCTGGCGAACTTGTCCGGGGAGCCCAGGGCGTTGGAGATGTGCCCGGTGCTGAGCACCCATGCCTTCTTGCCGGGGACGAAGCCGTCCAGGTGTCCCCACTGGTCACCGCCGCCGACGGACTTGTCGTCGACCTTGGTGACGCCGTCACCGAGGAGGGAGTCCTGGGTGCCGGGGTCGGGGGTCTCCTCGGCACCCTTGCTCTTGCAGCCCTTCGGCAGCTCCCAGGGGGAGCCGAAGTAGGGCGTCGATCCCTTCAGCGCCTCGAAGCTGATCTCCTCGGTGTGCTCCCAGACGGGGATCCAGGCCGTGGCGACGAGGCTGAGGCTGCGGGAGAACTCGGCCTTGGCGTCGATGCAGGCGTTATACCGGGAGTCGGTGGCAGCGAAGTAGGGCTCGAAGCTCGCGTCGATCGGGTTGAGCTTTCCACTGACCCCGGCGATGACGCCGGCATCGGAGGTGCCAACACCGGGGCCGATGATGAGCTCGCCACCGGCCTTCAAAGCCAGGGAGCCGTTGGCCTTGACCTCCGGTTCCAGTGCGGCGACTTCCATGATGGGACTGCCGGAGAAGGACACCCCCTCCTTCACGCTCATCGTGCCCTTGGCGGCGAAGCCGGCCTTGGCGGAGACACCGATGTTGGACACCGACAGGGCGCCGCCGGCGCTCACCTCGGCGGTAGGTGCCAGACGCATCGAGATCGGCACGGGCGAGACGGTCAGCGGCTTGAAGACCTGCGGAAGGTTGACGCCGCAGGCGTAGGCGCCGCTGACCTCGACCTTGGCTGCGCCCTTCATGTCGGCGTAGACCGACATGTCCACCGAGGCACCGACCGGCAGGTCCGGACCGATGTTGTTGTGCTTGTCGATCTTGGTCTTGAAGTGTCCACCCATGCCCACGCTCGGGGCGAACTCCACCGAGCTGGAGCCTCCACCGAACTCGCACTGGCCCTTCGGCTGGCCCTTGGCCGCAGGGGAAACAGCCAGATCGGCCGCGGCGACCTCGGTGTCGGCCAGGTCGAGACCGGCGAGCAGGTCGGTGGGCTTGAGGAGGGAAGCGGGGGAGGCCGGCGCCGGCGCCACGGTGAACTCGGCGACGTTGAGGTCGTAGTAGTCGAAGGCGTCGCCGAGCCCGGTTGCCGTCAGATCCAGGGTGCGGCCATCGGCGGAGATCGCGGTGACCGTGCCGAGGAAGCCGCCGGGGAGGGCCTGGGAGATCGGCAGGATGATCGCTGAGCCCAGCGGCGGGGTCGCCATTGTGGAGCTGAGGACAACCTGCACGCCCGTACCGGTGGTCTTGGCGCTGGTGATGTCGCCGCCTTCGGTCAGGACCGTGGTGGGCGTGGCGACGTAGGCGGCGTCGGTGGACCCGGCGGTGGGGGCGGTGCCGGCCACGACGCTCAGCGGACCCGTCCAGACGCCCTGGTTCAGGGTGAAGAGGGAGTAGGTGTACTGGGTACCGGCCGACAGGCCGGTGTCGGTTGCCGTCGTGCCGTCCACGGCGACCTCGACGCCCTGGGACCGGTCGGTTGCGGCGTCGTCGCCGCTGGTGCGACGCAGCGAGAAAGCGGTGCCCTTCGGCGCCGTCCACGTCAGGGTGACGCTGTCTGCGGTGAGGGCGGTGGCGTGCAGGTCACGGGCGCCGCCGTCGGCGACGTAGGTGGCCTCCACATTGCTGGACTGATTGGCCGCGACGGTGACGTTGGCCTGGCTCGTCGTGCCGACGTAGCGGGTCCCGTTGACCGTGACGCTGGGGAGCTGGATCTGGTAGGTGCCCGCAGGCATCGTCAGGGCGACGTCGCTGCTGGTGCCCTCGGGGCTCTTGGCGGCCACCCGGTAGGTGCCGCCGCGCAGCTCCACGTTGGCGGCAACGCCGTCCGGGGCGTTGACCTTCACGCGCACGGTCCCCGTCGTCGGGGTCGAGACGGGCGGAGGAGCGACGGGCGGCGTCGTGGCCGGCGGTGTTGCGGAGGGGGGCGTGACCTGCGGGGCCGTCGCGGCTCGCGCGGCGGCGGTGAGGGTGTCGGTGCAGATGGCGCCCTCACCGCCGAGGGCGATGACGGAGCCGGCGTTCATCGCGCGCAGCGACTGCTGCACCGAGTCAGGCAGGCCGGCGCAGGAGGGCACCAGCAGCACGGGGCCGTCGGTGAGGGAGCCTGCCGCGAGGGCATCAGCGAAGACATCACCTCGGGCGATGTAGGCCTTGGCGGGGGTGGTAGCGCGCTGCGCGATCGCTGCTGCCGCGATGGCCGCGGCGGAGGCGTAGCGGTCGGCGCCAGCCAGGCGTGCGGTGGGCTTGCCGGCGGCGGCGGCGGTGAGCAGCGCCTCGGAGATGGTGGCGGGGCCACCGAGTGCGATGACCTTCTCCGGGCGCAGCCGGGCGATCTCGGCGGCCACAGTGGCGGGCACCGGACCGGCGCTGGGGACGGTGAGGATGGGGCCGTCGGTCAGTGCGCCACCGGCGACGGCGTCGGGTGCTGTGTCGGCGCCGGAGGCGATGTAGACACTGCGGCTGCCGGAGGGGAAGGCGCGCTGAGCGATCAGCACCGACGTCTGGTAGCGGTCCTGGCCGGCCAGTCGGTGGGTGCTGGCGCCGACCGAGGCGGCCACGCTCGTGAGCAGGTTGTCGCAGACCGCTCCCTGCCCGCCCAGGGCGACTACCTGAGTGGGGCGCAGAGCCTTGACTGCCGCGAGGGTGGTGATGGGGGCCGGCCCGCACGAGGGAACGAGCAGGACGGGGCCGTCGCTGAGCGATCCCGCCGCCAGGGCATCGGCTGGGACATCACCTCGCGCGAGGTAGACGACACCGGCGCCCTTCGGGAACGCGGCCACCGCGATGGCCGCGGCGGTGGCGTACCGGTCCGCGCCGGCCAGGCGTGCCGTGGTGGCCGCCGCGTCCGTCGTGGCGTTGAGAGCGGAGGGAGCCGCCGTGGCCGGACTGACCGTGAAGGTGGTGCCGGTCATGGTGGCCGCAATGAGCAGCCCGAGTACGCGGTTACGCACGTGATACCTCGCAGTGTCATCGCAGGCGCCGCAGATAGAGGGTGCGGCCCTGCCGCCCGGGGGCGTGGAAGGGGTAGGAATGCGTCGGTCGCTTCGCCTGAGCGCAAGCGACCAGCCCGACCGGGGGCGCCACTCGGCGGATCGTGCACCGAGGTCGCGGTCGAGCAGGGGGTGCCGCAGGAAGACCGGGATCGAGCGGGACGGCTAGGTCCAACTTCGATCCAGGTGCCGAGCACCCGACCTAGGTGCTCGCCGGTGATGCCGGAGAGGGTGACGATCAGCGCTTCGCTGTATCGCTGCTAACTCAAAGCGCGGCGATCCTGACTGCGACTCGAGCTAGCCGGCTCCACGGTTTCGGTGTCCTCCATCAGCGCTCGTGAGTGTCTCCGTCAGCCGTGCCCCGTTGCGTCAGCATCCTCACCCCGCAACCGGTCCGGAACTCGGACGTTCCCTCCCCGACCTGGCGGAGAGCTCGTGAAGAGCATGGCCAGCTGCCCCGTTCTCGAGTCACGAAGAGCGAGCCCGCTCACCCATCCGCCGCTCGCGCCTCGCCCAGGCGTACCAGCTACCCCAGGCCGAGTGCAGCGCAGCTGTCACGCTCTGTCACTCGATGGTGCGCGGATGGCCCCGCGGGGCGAAGGCGCCAGGAGCGGGCGGCAGCACGCAACCGCGTCTCAGGGCAGGGCAGGGCCGGGCCTGGACCACGACCGCGGCGGTGCGCTGTCGGTCCACGGCGATGATCTGGCCCACGTCCTCGACCTGGCCGCTGCCGGTGCAGGCGCCGGCGTGAGGGAACGAGCCAGGAAGGCCGCTCACGGCAAGGTCCATGCCGACATAGCCGTTTGCGGACGCCGACACTGCGATGCCCGACCTGCCCGACCCGCCCGACCCGCCCGACCCGCCCGACCCGCCCGACAGGGTGGGCAGCGAGGAGCAGCCGGGCATCGGTCAGGTGCCCACTGGCCGCTACCCCGCTCGGGTGAGGCAGATCGACCGAACGGCCCTGCCGAGTGCCGTGAACGCTTCTGCCGCGTCGCCTCCGCGCACACGGTGGTGATGTGCCTACCCACCTCGAGCACCCCGGCGCGCAGGAGCGATCCGGCCTGCAGCAGGCCGAGGGCGACCCCGAGATCGACCTGGACATCCTGCTTTCCCTGGCTACCGAGCTTGCCGGGCTGCAGGAGGCCATCCACGCGGCGGTCTACCGGGCGGCCGCGGCGAGCTTGGCGGCGCCCGCCACTGCAGCCGAGGCACGTGAGGCCACCCGCCTCGCGGAGGATCCCCAGCACCGGCAGAGGCTGCACCACCGGGCTGCGCTCTACGCCCAGGCGGTGGGCCTGAACGCGGAGCCGATGCTGGCCGCAGCCGAGACTGCGCGAGGCGAAGCCGCGCAAGAGGAGGTGTCCTTGACCGAGGGGCGCCTGGCATGGCTGCTCGGGGTTCGTCACGACCTCGCCGTCAGCTTCACCACCTACGGCTACGCCACCGCCGTAGACGAGCTGGCCGGCGCGCTGCTCGAGGCCGCCGATGAACACGGCCGCACGGACCTGACCCGCGATGCCCTGGCCCAGCGCGTCGGACGCAGCCCGTACACACTCACCCGCTACATCGCCTGGCTACGTCGCCACGGCTGGCTTCACTCCCTGCCCCCCAGCCGCCACGCCGGCTACCGCCTCACCCACCCCGACGGCGCCTGGCCGACTGCAGCAGCCCTGCCTTCCTGAGGGCACCAATCCGACGGCACTCACCGGGCTCAAGGCCATCCAGGCCGCGGAGCATTTGGGTCTGCTGCATGATCCGGTGACACCGACGCTGGCTTGCCCGAGAGGCAGCCTGGGAGGATGTTGCTGTGCCCAAGCCTTACCCCCGCGAGTTCCGCGATGACGTCGTGCGGGTCGCTCGCAACCGTGATCCGGACGTGACGCTGGAGCAGGTCGCCGC
>NZ_PTJD01000020.1 GCF_002934625.1 Kineococcus xinjiangensis
GGCCGATTGACCCCTATCGAGTACGAGACCATCATGACCGCACCGGCCAATCAGGCCGCGTGACCTGATCTGACACCGGATCATGCAGCAGACCCCAGCGCCGGCGCTGATGGTTCGCAGGGCAGGGGCCGAGCCGCAGGCGAGCTCGGCTTGACCGAAGGCGGCGGGCGGCCAGGATCGAACGCCGGGAGGGGCAGGACCCCAAGAAGACGCCGCCGCGTCAGCGGCGACCGCCCAGCCCGCGAGGAGCGAGCGGGACGACCAGCCAGCAGAACAGAGGCGAACGAGGCACGAGCACGCCACCACCGCGGCGGCCCCAGAGCGAGGAACGAGCGAGCCGCCGCCACCCCCGGCGCCAAGGCCCGCCAGGGCCGCAGCCCCGGGGCAACAGGCGCCGCCGAAGGCGCCCGCACCAACCGCACCGTTCACAGCTGACCAAAGACTGCCATGGTTGTAGTTCCACAGTTAGCGAGACTTCGCCACCAGGGCCGCGTAGGGTCTTCGAGCGTGGAATGGAGTGACCTGGACTGGGGAAACCTTCCGAGCTGGGGAGCGTTTCTGGCTGCCTCAATCGCCGTCACTCTGGCCGCTGGCGCCTACAAGCGAGAAGGTCAGCGTGACCAGTTGAAGCAGCGTCTCGCAATACAGGAACAGGCATCGAAGGTTGGGGCCTGGATTGCCCGAGTCGTCGAAGGCCGGGCGGTTGAGGCGCGACTTCTCAACCGATCTGACCTCCCCGTCACAAACATGGAGGTTTGGGTTGAAGCGAAGCTCAAGCCCGGGCTCACTGGGCGAACTGGTCCTCCAATCATCAGCAACCTGGGGCATACGATTCCTGTACTGGAACCCAAGGATGACAAAACGGCGACTATGAACCTGCCGGCTGGAACCACGGAGGAGAGCTACGATTTCAGGGTAACCAGCACCTTCACAGATGCACTGGGGATCAAGTGGAGACGCACTCCGGACTCACTTGAACCTGACGGCGAGAACCAGCCGTCTTGGCATCGCCAGATGGCAGAGCTCAACGCGAGGGTTTGGCGCTCTGTCAGGCATCGAAGGTTGTGAAAATCTGCACGAGCTCTCTATGCCGCCTGATGTCCGTCCTCGTCACTGCTCGTCCAGCACGGCGAGGACAGACCTTGGTGCTTACAGCTCATTTCACTATGACTTCGGGAGTTTGCGGTAGCAGATGAGGGCGCAGGCCAGCTGCAGGAGCCCGAGGTGCAGGTCGGCACGGACTTCGAAGCGGGTGCGGAGGCGCTTGAACTGGTGCAGCCACGCGAATGTCCGCTCCACCACCCAGCGAACGTGCCCGAGGCCGGAGCCGTGGGCGATGCCGCGGCGGGCGATGCGGGGCACGATGGCGCGTGTCCGCAGGGCGCGGCGGTAGACGTCGAAGTCGTAGCCGCGGTCGGCGAACAGGTAGCGCGGGCGCCAGCCGGGCCGGCCGCGGATGCCCCGCACGAGCGGGAAGGCGTCCACCAGGGGCAGCAGTTGGGTCACGTCGTGGCGGTTGCCGCCGGTCAGCGTCACGACGAGGGGAACCCCGCCTGCATCGGTGAGGAGGTGGTGCTTGGAGCCGTTGGGGGAGCGGTCAACCGGTGAAGGGCCGGTGTGAGCCCCCCTTGAGGGCCCGCACGTGCGAGCCGTCCACCACCGCGGTCTCCAGGTCCAGCTTTCCCGCCGCACGCAGCTCATCGAGCAGGACCTGGTGCAGGCGGGGCCACACGCCCGCCTCGGTCCAGTCCCGCAGCCGCCGCCAGCACGTCACCCCTGAACAGCCAAACTGCTCAGTGGGAACCTGCGCCCAGGTGCAGCCGGTGATCAGCACGTGGACGATCCCGGCCAGCGCGGCGCGGTCATCGCGGGGCAGGCGTCCTGGGTAGCGGTGCCGGCGTGGCGGACGCTCAGGCAGCAGCGGCTACACCCGCTCCCACAGTCCCTCGGGCACCAGCTCCGCGACCCGCGCGGGCACCACGTCGTCGGCCATGCCACCAGGCTGCTCCCACCTCACCGCCCCAGCAAGTCATACTGAAACGAGCTGTAAGCCAACGGCAGATCCCACGTCGCAGCTCGCAGCGCGTGATCCTCGGTGGTTCCAGGCTCGACGCCTTCCGCGGCTTCTGTCGAAACGTGCACAGGGTGCGGAGTAGGACGGTAGGGTCCGACAACCCTTCCGGTGATGCAAGTGCTAGGAGCTGCTCGAACAATGCAATATCGCACCAAGACCGGCCTGGCCGCCGCCGTGACCCTGACGATCAGCTTGCTGATCCCGACCGCAGCGGCTACAGCGCCGGAGACGGCGGCCCAGCTTCCCACCGAGGCATCAACTCGTCCCTCGAACGCGCAGCCGTCCCCCACGTTGGCGGAGCGTCCGGATTTGGCAGGGAAGCCGCTGCGCGCGGTACGAGCTGACGAGGCAGATCGGCTCAAGGCCGCCAAGGACAATCTACCGAAGGTTGATGCCCTGCGCGCGACTGTCGCCAAGCTCGGCGGCACTACCAGTCTGGATGTCACCAGCGTCGCGGAGTACGCGCGCACCGAGGGCGTCAGCACTGAGGAAGCCGAGCGGCGCCTGCTCCTTGAGGAGCAGGCAGCAGTAACGATGAACTGGCTAGCGGAGAACCGCCCGCACAGCTATACGGAGTTCCGCTTGGAGAGGAACCCCTACCACTTCGAGTACCGCAGCACCGACCCCGTCGACAAGGCCCTCGCTGGCGCTCCTCTTGGCGACATCGGCGACCTCATCACTGTGCACGAGGTGAAGCACTCTGGCGTGTGGTTGCAGCGTAGGACCGAGGCACTGGCCAAGGGTGTGCGAGCGCGCGGCGTCAAGGTTGATGCGGGTATTGACTTGGGTGCGCAGCGGATCGAGTTGTCGGTTGAAGCCAAGGACATGTCCAAGGTGCGCAGTGTGGTCGAGGCTGACCCGGTAATGACGAGCAGTGCGACGGTGGACGTCACCGACACTGGAGGTTCCACTCCCGCGGTTCGGGTTCATGGCGGCCTAAATTTCGACTCCCGAGACGGTGACTGCACAACCGGGTTCGCGGCTGTCCGACGAGACGGTGTTCGTGTGCTGTGGATATCGGCGCACTGTCCCAACCGCGGGACTGTGGTGCACGGCAGCGGGTCGCCCACATATGTGAACGACGTCGAGCACTACTTCCAGGGCCAGGACGTCCAGCAGATGTTCGCGACTGTCTGCTGCATCCAGGTGCCGAACTGGGTTAACGACGCCCAGAACCCGGCTGGTGACCCGACGCCCTGGTACCGCCGCATTACGAACTACCAGCTCAGCAACGTGAACATGATCAATCGGCGGGTCGAAAAGTACGGACGCAACACCGGGTACAACTCTGGCCTCATCGAGCGTACCAACTTTTCCCCCAGTTACGTGCCCCGTGTCACCGCGACGTTCTACACCGTCGCTCTGCTAGCCCGCTGTGGCGACAGCGGTGGACCCGTCATGATCGGGGAGGTTGCCTACGGCGTCCTCAGCGGCAGTACGAACCGTGACTCGTGCCTTGCCACGACCCGGGACCGAATGATCTACATGCCGGTGCGTAACTCGACTCTGCCCTCTACGATCGCGGTCAATTAACAACCCGCGTGAGCCATCGCCCGGGCAAGTCTGGGTTTGTCGGTGGCTCGATTGCCCAAGCGATGGAACCAGCACATGAAGGGGCGCGTCTACGTTCCATGAGCGCATATCGAATCACGCAGCAGGGGACCCTGATCGCTGCCCTGCTTCTGCTGGCCGCCTGCGGCTCCGCTGAGAGCAGGGGAGGAGCAGCCCCACAGGCGTCCACGATGGCCCCTGTCTCTCCTGTCATTACCGCGCCGGAGCCGGCCGAAGCGGACTCCCCCGGCGCGCTCGTTAAGGGAACCTTGGAGCGGGCCGATGACTGCCTGTACCTCAACGGTGTGCCCATCATCTGGGTGGCCGGGACGACATGGGACGAGAGCGCAGCCAAGGTCCGCACCCCGGATGGATCGAGTGTGGCCGTCGGCGGTGACGTCTCGGGCGGCGGCGGCCAGGTCAGCGAGGTCGGCACCGTCTACGGCGAGGAGGTTGCTGACCGCGTGGCCAAGTGCTCAGACGGAGGCGACAAGGCTGTATACATCAGCGGCGCATCCACGGCGTAGAGCTAGCACGTGACCAAAGTCAGGCTGGCTGTCCTTGCACGTAGGGACGGCCAGCCTGACGGGTTCAGCCCGGATCAACCGCTGATCTTGATGGCTCAGCATGACCAGCGGAGCTTGACCCGGTTTCCCGGACAGGCGGGTGGCTCGATCATGCCGCAGCAATCGCCGCGGTGTGAAGCCTCTCGTACTCGGCAGGGCTGAGGTAGCCGATGCCGGAGTGGCGCCGGCGGGGGTTGTAGAACGCTTCGATCCACTCGAACATCGCCGACGCCAGTTCGGCTCTGGTGGACCAGGTGCAGCGGTCGAGCAGCTCGCGCTGCATCGTGGACCAGAAGCTCTCCATGAGCCCGTTGTCGACGCTGGAGGCGACGCGGCCCATCGAGCCCAGGAGGCCGGCAGTCCGCAACCGGTGCCCGAAGATCCACGAGGTGTACTGGCTGCCTCTGTCGGCGTGGACGATGGTTCCCGGCTGCGGACGGCGTCGCCAGCAGGCCATCTCCAGGGCGTCGACGACGAGCTCGGCGCGCAGTAGACCTTGCCCTCGCCGGTGGGGTGCTCAGTGATGTCTGTGACCCAGAGGCGATCCGGTTCCTCAGCAACGAAGCGACGCTGAACCAGGTCCTCGTGCGGTGCCGGCAGTGGGCGGGACCCGGACCGCTTGCGGCGGTGGCAGACCCCGACCAGACCGGCGGCGCGCATGAGCCGGGCGATGCGCTTGCGCCCGCAGGCGATGCCCAGACCCAGGCGCAGTTCGGCTGGGGGTACCTCCCGCTCGCGGGGGAGCACTCGTGGAGCACCGTAGGTGGCCCGCGACGCGGCGTGGACCTTGGTGATCGTCTGCGTCAGTGCCGCATTCGCCTTGGAGCGGCTCGACGCGGGGCGGTCGCGCCACTCGTAATAGCCCGAGCGGGAGACGCTCAGCACCCGACAGGTCACCGCGACGGGTAAGCCGTCGGCGGCAAGGTCACGGACCAGCGGGAAGATCATTTTGGGTCTGGCAGCGCCTCCCGAGCGAAGTAGGCGCTGGCCCGGCGCAGGATCTCGATCTCCATGGCCTGCACCCGCGTCTTGCGGCGCAGCTCGATCAGCTCAGCTCGTTCGCCACCGTCGAGCACGGTAGCCGCGTCTGGACCGGTGCGGCCGCCGGCACGGACGGTGCCGCCTTCGGCCAGGCCGACCCAGCGGCGCAGGCAGGACTCGCTGATGCCGAGGTCAGCGGCGATCTTCCCCAAGGGCTGCTCACGCAGCTGGGCCAGCTCCACGGCACGCTGACGGAACTCCGGCGGGTGGGGTCGGGGCATCGCAGGACTCCTCTCTGGGCGACATCATCGCCTCAGGTTGGTGTCCGGAGAAGCGGGTCAAGCTCCGGTGGGGTGTCCACCGCCGGGAGCGTCGACGTCGGCCACGTCTCGGCCGTGGTGGGTGAGGATGGCCGTGAAGGGGTAGCCGGGCACGTAGATCGGGCCGCAGTAGGCGCGGACGGTGAAGTCCTGCGAGGGGGCAGGGGTCAGGGTGGCGGGGAGCAGGACCGCCTCGCCGTCCGGGCTGTCGTCCTGCGGGTCGAGCATGGGCGCGTCGCTGAGGGCGCTGTGGCTGGTCACCAGATCGCTCCTTCTCTGCCGTGGGTTTGCCTGTGCGGGCGTGAACGTGTGCCGGGCGGGGACTCGGCCGTCTGCCTGCGGCATCCGGCCGAGCGTTTCTTCGCCCCCTCCCGGCGTCTTGAGATCCAGGCCGCTGGAGCCGTGCGCAGGCACCCGCAAGGGCAGCGGCGCAGCCGCTGAGCCGAGGAAGCCCCGCACCGAGAACGATCACGACGGCGCTGCCAGCGACCGAGGAACGAAGAAGCAGCGCCGGCGCTGATGGTTCGCAGGGCAGGGGCCGAGCCGCAGGCGAGCTCGGCTTGACCGAAGGCGGCGGGCGGCCAGGATCGAACGCCGGGAGGGGCAGGACCCCAAGAAGACGCCGCCGCGTCAGCGGCGACCGCCCAGCCCGCGAGGAGCGAGCGGGACGACCAGCCAGCAGAACAGAGGCGAACGAGGCACGAGCACGCCACCACCGCGGCGGCCCCAGAGCGAGGAACGAGCGAGCCGCCGCACCCCCAGCCGCAGGCCGGGCGACAGGCGCCGCCGCAGGCGTCCGCGTCAGCTTCGTGGCCGACGAGTGTCTGGTTTCGGCCTCTCAGATGAGGGACTGAAACCAGAAGCGGTGCCGGTCAGGCTTCTGGCTGCTTCGGTCGCGGCCGGGCCAACGACATCAGGACGGCACGTCACGTCGCTCGCGAAGTCGGCTGCATCAGCGGCGGCAAGAGCCTCCGTCGGCTTCTCCTCGTCGGCAGGGTCGGCAGCGTGCTGAGGCCCACACCGCTGCCGCCTACTCAGGCCCGGCAGGCGCCGGCGCCGTCCTTCGCGGCGTCAGCGCGACGTTGTGCGGTGTACCGGGTGACTCGTTTGCGGTGATCAGCGGGGGCCGTGGTGACTCAGCTACCGCCGCCGGCGATTACCCACCGATCCTCACGGAGGACCAAGTCGAGTGATCCTTCGGAGCTCGGTGTGTCGCTGAAGCTGATCGCTTCCTCCGGCACGTGGGCGGTGTCACCAGTCACCTTGATCATGGACTCGTCCACTTCCACGTCAGCCATCAACCGACGCAGCTCCTCGGTGGCACGCTCAGCGGTCAGGATCTCGCAAGGCTTGCCGGTGAGGCGTTGCAGCTGCTCCTGCAGTCCAGAGTCGACCATCGCGCATGCCTCGCCAAACTCGCTCTCGGCGACGTGCCCATAGAAGGTGTTCACCGTCTCAGTGGGAGAGTCCTGCCCTCCACCGCAGCCGCTCACCGCCGCGACGAGCAGCACACCGAGGCTCAGACGTGCCCCGGCGCCCCGGAAAAGGACGCGACTGGAGGAGCAGGTCTTCGTCATGGCGTCTCCCATAGCGGCGGCGGTGTCGGGTAGGGCGAGCCCTCTCAGTCGCTCTCTGCGCCGTGAGCGTCCCAGAGGGCAACCTATCCGCCCGCGCAGAGGCATGGCCAGGGTGGGCCGTGCGGCCCGGTCCGGTCGGGCTGCTGTGCTCGTCAGTGCTTCCGGATCGGCTTCACGCTGGGGTCGTTGGGCCGCCGTTCAGTGACGTACCAGGTCAACGCCTCCTCAATGCGGACATCGCCTGCGGTGACCGGCGCGGTCGGCGCCGCACCCTCGAGACGGCGTGCTCCGAGGACGGCCGCGGCGAGACGCTCGGCCTGCTGCTCCTGGATGGCGGTGACATCGGTCGGACTGGTGTGCAGGGAGACGTGGCGGACGATGCCAGCAGAGTCGACGCCAATCAGGACGCCGAGCGGCGAGGTGGCCCCCGCGTCGTCGAACGGGGCCTGGTCGCGTGTCGCCTCGTCCGCTCCTGCGGCGGTCAGCGCCGAGGCGCGGCGGGCGAGCGGCGTGTCGCGTGTGACGCCGAGGTGGGTCACGACGGTGGCGGCGTCGGTGGCGATGCCGCGGCGCACGAGCTGGCGGGCGACTTCGCCTTCGCGCACGTTCAGGCGGGCGGCCAGCTGGGGCAGCGGCTCGCGCTGCTGCCAGGCGGCGCGCAGTTCCTCGGTGGTGGCGGGGAACGTCTTGGCCCGGGCCTGACTCAGCGCCTGACGCCAGTCGTAGACGCCGGCGGTGGGGCCGTACACGGACAGGCGGTCGCGCAGCCAGTTCACCCGCTCACCGATCGCGTCGGGGAAGCCCTCACCTTCGGGGACCATGCGGGAGCAGCGGGACTCGATGGCTCCGCGGGTGCGGTTGTGGGACTTGGCGATGTCGGCGATGGTCAGGCCGGCGGCGAGCTCACGCACGAGCTGGGCGTCCTCGGTGTCGTTCCAGCGTCCACCGGCCCCGGCGGGGCGGGTGCGGGTGCGGGCCGGGGTGTCGCTCACGCGGTCCATGCTGCCAGGCCAGGCGGTGTCCGGCCGGGACCTGGCGGGGTGGGGGCGGCGGTTTCCGCCGCCGTTGAGCATGGGCCGGCGCACGATCCAGGGGATCGCGCGGGTGCCGGGGCGGGAGGTCTGGGTGGTCGTGGTCGTGGCGGTCATCGGTTTCTCCGTTGGCTGGGTTGTGTCGGGTGGGCTGGTGGGAGGCGGCCGGGCGTGACCGCCTCCCACGGGGCTGTGCGCGGTGTGGTCTCAGGCGGTGTCGTGCAGTGGCTGGCCTGCGTCGAGGCGGCGCCACCAGAGGTCGAAGTCGGGCTTGGCCTTGTCCGCGAGGCCGGCGGGGGCGATGGTGACGAAGTGCTCGCGGGTGGGCAGGGTGGCGCCGCGGCGGCGCAGCCACAGGCGGGTGATGCCGTCGTGGTCGCTGACGGGGAAGCCGGCGCGGGCCGCCTTCTGGTGCAGTCGCTGCTGCAGCTGGGCGCGGCTTCCGGTGGCGATGATGCGGATGCTGCGGTCGGCGCGGCCGAGCTTGGCGGGGTCCTTGGCGGCGGGGCGCAGGATGCGGCGGACCTCGACGAGGACGTGGTCGGAGGCGTCCAGGGCGTCGTGGAAGGCGGTCAGGACGTGGCCGAGGTCGGCCTGGCGGATGAGGTCGATGGCGCTTCCTCTGCCGAGCAGGCCCTGCGCGGGGTTCAGGGCGAGGGAGCGGTGTTCGATCATGAGGATGTCCACGCCGGCCGCTGGGTCGGCGGCGATGCGCTCGAGGACGCGCTGGCGGCCCTCCTTGTTGGCCAGGGAGAACGGGCAGTAGGAGCAGGCCGACTTCTCCCAGACGATCCCGCCGGTGACGCCGGCGATGAAGTCGATGCAGCGCTGACGGTCCCAGTTCCAGTCGATGAGGGGGTAGACGGCGCTACGGTTGGCCGGTCCCTGGACGTGGTCTCCCTTCTTCTTGCCGCCGGTGTGGAGGTTGCCGAACGCCCGGGTGAGCTCGTTGGCCTCGAACCCGATCGCGTGGCGGTAGCCGCGTCCGGCGGTGAGGGCGTCGATCACCGGGTCCAGCACGGCTCCCTTGGCGCGCAGGGAGCAGCGCCGGTCCCCGCCGACCTGGGGGACGGTGGCGGTGAGGGTGAGCTCGTCGGAGAGGCGAAAGTCGCCGTCCAGGTGGAGCCGCTCAGGGGATCGGGAGTCGTCGAGGATGACGATGCCGTCCCCGGCGATGGTGGTGTGCAGGCGCGAGCGTGCGGCCTGCACCAGCCGCACGCCGTGGGCCCGCAGCAGGGGCAGGACGTGGTCCTCGCAGTCGCGGCCGGTGGAGGCCCACTCGTCGCCGGTCATGGCGACGACGACCACGAGGTCCTCCAGGGCGAAGTCGCGGCTGGCCGGCTCCTGGATCCAGCGCAGCAGGATGGCGGTGGAGTCGACCCCGAGCCCCCAGGACAGGATCATGCTGGGGCGCCGGCTCCCGGTCAGCTGCTCACGCCACTGCCGCAGCGGAGTCCCGACGCGACTGCGGGTCCTGCTTCCGATGCTGCTCGGGCGGGGGGTTGCTCGGCGGCCGGATCGGGTGGGTGCCTGCGTGGGGTGCTGGCTGGGCATGGTGCTCTCCTGCGGTTGGGCTGGTCGGTGCGGGCGGCGCGGGATGTGAGGGAAGCGGCCAGGGGGGCGCCCCCGGGGACCCTCCGGGTGGTGGGTCCCCGGGGCGGTCGGGCTCAGGAGTCCGTGGCGCTGCTCCGGGCCGTCTCGGCCGCACGGGAGTCGGTGGCGGTGGGGTCGAGGATCTGGCGCAGCCAGCCCTGTCCCTCGGGCAGTCGCACGACGGTGGTGGCAAGGTCACCGGCGGCGAGCAGGGCGCTGAAGGCGGCCATCATGCGGGGGTCGTCGTCGCTGTGGGCGAAGACGGCCACGATGTCGGTGGCCGGTCGGGCGTCGAGGTAGCTGACGCTCAGGCGCAGGGCGTCGGGGGGAAGCGCACCGGGGGTGACGTCGACGAAGGAGAACTCAGCGGCCGGCCCGAGCTCCAGCAGGTACATCAGCAGGTCGGTGGTGCAGGCCAGGGCGTCTTCGACGTCGGGCAGGCCGACCCGCACCGACACCAGCGCCTCGCCGTCCCCGTCGCGCACCGCGCCTGCGGGCAGGTCCTCGTTGTCCCGCTTGCCGGGCAGCAGCTGCGGCTCCACCAGGTTCAGGGCCTGCACGGGGTTGCGCAGCTGGGTGGCGGTGGCGGGCTCGGCGTGGAAGCGGGGCAGGTCGCTGTCGCCGGTGAGGCGTTCCACCGTCGCCTGCCACTCGCCGAGCGTGATGCCGCCGTCGTGGAAGGCGGTGACGTAGACCTGGCCGCTGCAGTCGGTGTCGGTGATCGGCAGGTAGTCCACCACCGACGTCGTCACGGCGTGCCGGGCGGCCTTCACTGCCGTCTGCTCCGCGAGGAGGTCGGGGTGCTCGGAGATGACCACGACGCTCTGGCTGCCGTCGCCGTGGGTGATGCAGAGCTGGCCGGCGTCGGCCTCGCTGAGGTGGACTCCGCCGTTCCTGGCGGCGGTGTCCAGCAGGACGAATGCCTTGGCGTGGGCGTCGCTGCGGTTGCGGTGGCTGCTGTCGTGCTGCGGCATGTCGTCGTGGCGGTTGAGGTCGAGCAGTTCCAGCTCGACGGGCAAGACCTCGTGCTCGCTGGTGTTCGGCTGTGCGGTCACGTCGC
The DNA here is from genome assembly GCF_002934625.1 of Kineococcus xinjiangensis. GTDB lineage: Bacteria > Actinomycetota > Actinomycetes > Actinomycetales > Kineococcaceae > Kineococcus_A > Kineococcus_A xinjiangensis. The sequence continues at coordinate 10,754 of NZ_PTJD01000020.1, forward strand.
GCTCCTTGGGTCGAGACCAGGTGTGCCGGGGCGGGAACCGGGCCGTCTGCCTGCGGCATCCGGCCGAGCGTTTCTTCGCCCCCTCCCGGCGTCTTGAGATCCAGGCCGCTGGAGCCGTGCGCAGGCACCCGCAGGGCAGCGGCGCAGCCGCTGAGTCGAGGAAACCCCGCACCGAGAACGATCACGACGGCCGCGTCCTCGAGGGAGGCACGACCGAGAGCGGCCGGCGCTGATGGTTCGCAGCGTGCGGGGTCGAGCCGCAGGCGAGCTCGACTTGCCGCAGCACGGCGGGCGGCCAGGATCGGAAGCCGGGAGGGGAGAAGACCAACAACCGCCGCCGCGTCAGCGGCGACCGAGTGGCGGGCGAGGCACGAGCCCGCTCACCAGCAGCAGACCCGCGAGGCACGAGCGGGACGACCGCCCGCAGGGCGCACGCCGACGCAGGAGGCGCACAGCGGCGGCAGCAGAGCGAGGCACGAGCGAGCCGCCGCACCCCCGGTGCGCAGGCCCGCCAGGGCCGCAGCACCGGGGCAACAAGCGCCGCCGCAGGCGCCCGCCGGCCCGATCGGCGCTGTCCTGTGGATAGTCCAGCCCGGTAGCGGACTGTGGCGGCGACACTGGGCGGGTGGACGTCGACTGGACCGAGTGGCCGCACGTGTGCGCCGTGTGCGGACAGCTGCTGCACCCGACCCTGACGAGCACGGGCCGTCCCACTCAATGGCTCCACGGGCAGGTGCACGTCGACCACATGACTGTGCCGCTGCTTCTGGCTCCGGCGGACCTCGCCAGGTAGGCAGCGGACCATCCGAACCGCCCTCATGGCCTTCCGTCCGCCGCTACGGTGCGATCGTGTCTTCTTCGTTCAGGTCCACCCGCGGCGTGCGCCGTCGAGGTGCCGCTGTCGTGTTGTCTGTGGCCGCCTTGCTGACGGCGGCTGTGCCCGCGCAGGCGGACCCGCGAGTCGGTGGCGACATCGGCGTGGCCTACGAGCGGGACTACGGCGGTGCTCGCGGCGTGCTGGGCGAGCCGCTGACGCCGGAGATCCGCACCCCGAACGGGAGGGGCGCCTACGTCGGCTTCCAGCACGGCTCGATCTACTGGAGCCCATGGACCGGCGCCCACGCGGTCCGCGGGGAGCTTCGCAACGGCTGGGGTCGCCTGGGCTGGGAGGGCGGACGCCTCGGCTTCCCCAAGTCCAGCGAGCGACCCACCGACAGCCGCAGGGCTGTGGTGCAGGACTTCGAGGGTGGGCGGATGTACTGGACGCCGTCGACCGGCGCCCACGCTCTCCAGGGCGCCATCCTCGAACGCTACGAGCTGCGCGGTGACCCGGAGAACGGGCGGGACATCATCGCCGAGCAGGCCCTCGGCTTCCCCACCTCCAGCGAGATCCGCACGCCCAACGGCAAGGGCGCCTACAACACCTTCCAGTGGGGTGCCATCTACTGGGAGCCGCAGTACGGCGCCCACCCGATCTTCGGGGCGATCCGCAGCCGCTGGGGCCGCGAGGGCTGGGAGAACGGCTGCCTCGGCTTCCCCATCACCGAGGAGTACAGCTACGAGGGCTACTCAACGGTTCAGGAGTTCCAGGGCGGCTGGATCTGGTTCCACCCCAGCTACGGCACCGAGGTGGACCTCTACCCTCGCAACGACCCCAGCTACAGCCGCTACGGCCTCTACCCCCGCTGCTGACCGCCCCCGCAGTCACCGGGGCGCACCGCGGCCTCACAGCAGCGGTCAGAAAGGCCCTGCTGTGGCTGTGTGAAAGCACCCCAAGCTGTGTCTCGCTCTGGATACCGTTCACGCCATGACCTCTTGGAAGCTTCGCGCGGCGGGTGCTCTCGCCGCCGCGGTCGCGGCCGTCACCATGGCCGCTCCTGCGCAGGCCGATCCCCGCGTGGGCGGGGAGATCGGCTTCATCTACGAGCACCAGCACGGCGGTGCCAGCGGCTGGCTCGGGCAGCCGCTGACGCCTGAAATCCGCACTCCCAACGGCAAGGGTGCCTACGTCGTCTTCCAGAACGGCTCGATCTACTGGTCCCCGGGGACTGGCGCCCGCGAGGTGCACGGGGAGCTCCGTAACGGTTGGGGTCGGCTCGGCTGGGAGGGCGGCTACCTCGGCTTCCCCACCTCCGACGAGCAGCCCACGGCGAGCCGCCGGGGCAGGTTCCAGACCTTCCAGGGCGGGGCGCTGTACTGGGCACCCTGGACCGGCGCCCACGCCGTCCGCGGCGACATCCGCGATACCTACGCGAGCTGGTATCAGAGCGAGGACATCCTCGGCTTCCCCATCACATCCGAGGTCCGCACCCCAAACAATCGCGGCGCCTACAACCACTTCCAGTGGGGCTCGATCTACTGGTCGCCGGACTACGGCGCCTTCCCCATCTACGGTGCAATCCGTGACCTGTACGCCAGTCAGGGGTGGGAGAACGGCCCCCTGGGCTTCCCTGTCTCAGCCGAGTTCGATTACGCCTTGTCCACCGTGGGTGAAGTAAAGGGCCAGGAGTTCGAGGGCGGATTCATCTGGTGGTGGCCGGAGGGCCACGAGATCTACCTCACCGAGGGCTGATCCACGCTGAGGTGCAAGAGCGTCCCCCTGGACTGGCTCGGTCTTCGGCGGCTGTGCACGGGCGGCGGTGCGGTCCGGTGACGTGGCAGGTGGTGGTGCGCTGTCGCCGGTGCGCAGCCAGTCCGCTGGGTCCCGTCGTCCACGGGTGGGCGAGCTGAGCCGCGCAGCGGAGAGGAGCTCGGGTCGTCCACGGGTGGGCGAGGGGCCGGCCCCGCTGACCCGGTCACCCCTGCGCGAGGCCGCCCGCCACCTCTCTTGAGGTGGCGGGCGGGCTCCGTCGGCGCAGCGGTCAGGCGCTGAGCCGGGTGGGTGCTGGCACGGCCGGCAGGTCAGTGCTCTGCGCCCCTTCGGCTGTCGCCTCGGCTCTCGCCTCGGCGCGGCGCGGCAGTTCGCTGGGGATGCGGTTGGCCTGGGCGAAGTGGAAGCGCTGCTCAATCCTGGCGAGGTGCTCGTCGGCGAGCTCGCGCAGGGGGTGGCCGGGGCACATCGCGGCGAACTCCGAGAGCAGCGTGGTGATGGTCATGACCTCCCCGACGGTGAGGAGGGCGACGTGGTCCTTGGCGACGTCGCAGTGCAGGTGTCCCGGCGGGGGAGTGTGGAGCTGGCCGTCGTCGCCGCGCACGGCGAAGTGGCCGTGCTCGGCGTTGCCGCCGGTGAAGGTCCACACCCCCTGCAGGGTCTGGCCGTCGGGGTAGGTGAAGCGCACCCGGTCACCGGCGCAGGGGGTCCGGTGGTCACCGATCTGACGCAGCATCGTGGCCAGTGCCGCCGAAGCGCCTTCATCTGGCTGGTTCGCCGTGCGGGTACTCCGCCGCTGCTCAGGCATCTGTGTCTCGCTCCTTCGCGCGGCGGGTCCTTGCGGACTTGGCAGGGCTGGCCGCGGTCGTCTTCCGTGACGACCTGCGGCGGCTAGAACTAGGAGCCGGGATGCGGACCGCCGCGGCCGCGGGGCCGTCGCCTTCCTCGACCTCGTAGCGATAGTCGTCGTACTCATCGACCACGGCGCTGAGCTGCGACTCCAGGTCAGCGATCAACTGCTGAGCTTCCTGCCACCGCTGCGCCACCTTCTCGCGGTCGCTGCGGACTTCGGCGATGAGCTCCTGGAGGTCTTCGACGCGCTGCTGCAGTGTCTCCTGCCGGGCGGTGAGCAGCTCCCGCACGGCTGCGACGGCTGCTTCCTGGCTCCGGGCCGCCTCGCGGGCGGCGTTCTCGGCGGCGTCGGCGGCGGCGTTGGCCTCACTGGCGCGGGCGGCGCGTTCGATGTCGCGGTCGGTGCGGACCTGGCGCAGCAGCTCCTGGGTCTCCTCCAGCTTCGCCTGCGCGGTCTCGGCGTCGCGCCGGCGCGCTGCCTGCTCCTCGGCGAGCTGCTCGCGCAGCTGGGCCTTCTCCTGCTGCAACTGCTGCAGCTGCTCGCGGGCCTGCTGGGTCTGCGCCTGCGCCTGCGCGTGGTCGCGCTGGGCCGCCTCCAGGTCGGCCCGTGCGGTGGCGGCGTCCTGCTGGGCGGCCTCGGTGGCGGTCTCGGCGGCCTGGGTCTGCTCCCACGCCTCGGCGGCGTCGGCGACCGCCTGGTCCCGTTCCGCCTGGGCGGCCTCCTCCGCGGCCCGAGCACGGCTAGCCTCCGCGCGAGCCCGGGCGGCACGGTCCTCCGCTTCGGCGACCTGCCGGGCGACGTCGGCGCGGGCGGCTTCCAGCTTCTCGTCGACGGCGTCGGGGTCGGCGAGCAGCTCCAGCGCGGCACGGGCGAGCTCCACCTGCTCGGCGATGCCCACCTGGGCGTTGTGCAGGACCTGCTGCAGGGACGCGACAACGCCGGCCAGCGACGCCACCGCCAGCTCAGGGCGCTCCGGTGTCACCGCGGCGCTGCGCCCGCCGCTCTCCGCCTGCCTTTCCCGGTAAGCGCGAGCCCGCTCCGCGGCGGAGGCGTACTTCTTCACGCGCCCACCGGTAGCGGGGGCCTGCCCGACGGGCGTCTCACTCATACCCATCAGTATCTACGTTCGTTCGTTCGCTTACAAGCGTTCGTGACGAACGAACGAACGAACGGCGCTGCATGCCGCAGCCGCGGGAACCGCGCCACGGGGCGTCGCATCGCGCCCCCCTCGGTGCCCCGCTCAGCGCCTGCCATCTGTCGGTCGACGGCCCGCTTCACTACGGGATGCGTTGCGGCGTAGCGAGAATGGCGCTGCGCGAGGTACAGTGGATCACTGACACTCTGGAGGTCGCCGTGACGGTTCCACCCCGCGCCATCTCTGCGGCCGAGCAGGAGCGGCGACGCCGGCAGGTGGAGACCGTGCGTGCTTCGACCGAACTCGAGGGCGGTCGCTCCGACGATGAGGCCCGCGCAGAGCAGGACCGCTGGGTGCGCGGGGAGATCGACGTCGACGAGCTGGTGCGCCGGGCCCGCGCCCAGTGCGGCCTGACCTGACCCAGCCGGTGAGCGAGCCGACGCCGGGCGCCCCTGAACTCAGCGCGGAGCAGCGAGCCCGCGCGGCGGAGATCAACCGGCAGCGAGCTGCGGGCGATCCCTACCTGGACCCGGAGACCGGGATCCTGCGCAACAAGGTCGGCGCCACCACCCAGGCGGAGCTGTCCCACAAGGAGGACATCCTCGTCGAGGCCCGGGCACTGCAGCTGACACAGTCACCGGGGAAGCTGACCTTCGACCTGGAGCACCTGCAGCGCATCCACGCGCACCTGTTCCAGGACGTCTACGACTGGGCCGGCCAGCTGCGCAGCATCGACATGCGCAAGGTGGGCGACACGGAGATGTTCTTCCCCCAGGCCCACCTGCCGCTCGGCGCGTTCCATACCTTCAACGCGCTGCATGAGGACCGGCTGCTGCGCGGCCTTCCGCGGGAGAAGTTCGTGGATCGGCTCGCCGAGCACCTGAACAACGTCAACATCCTGCACCCCTTCCGCGAGGGCAACGGGCGCACCCAGCGGATCCTGTTCGACCAGTTGGCCCAGCGCGCCGGCTACGAGCTGGACTGGCCCGCCGTGCGCGGTTTCACCAACGACCACGCCTCACGCGCCGCCCGCGGGGGAGACCTGCAGCCCCTGCGGGAGATGCTCGCCTCCATCACCCACCCCGCGCAGACCAATCCGAACGCCCAGCTCGAACAGGTCCGAGACGTCCTTAGGGCCCAGCGGGCAGCGCCACGGCAAGGCGTGGCGGCGGAACAGATGGCGCAGGGGGAGAGCTACTACGGCTCCGTTCACGAGCGGCAGCAGCGCCAAGGGCACCTAGAGCCGCGGCAGGGGCCGTCGCGGTGAAAGCGCAAGGGCCGACGGCTGAGGCTGTGAGCCCTTGCGAGTTGGGATCAGTTGTCACTGGGAAGGCTCATTGAGGTTCCGTCGGTGGCGTTCCCTGCGGGTGCTGAGAGCGAAGGCCGGAGCATGATCGAATCAGCCACCTGTCCGGGAAACCGCGGCAAGCACCACTCACGGTGGGCGACGCCATGCCCGACGAAAGCTTGAGGCTAGAGCACGTAGAGGTGTCAGCCCTGGGCGGCCGGGCCAAGGGTCTGCCCGCAGCTGCGGCCGCGGATGCCTGCCCCTGAGCCGGCGGTGCCTGGTCGGCAAGAGTCGAGATGCTCTGACGCGCAGCGCCGCAGCGCGCCGGGACAGCGTGCCCGCTGGCCACGGTCAGGTCATGGATCCTGTCGGGCGCGGCGGTTGGCTTGGTCGCCACCGTCGTGACCGACCGAGTTGTACATTCTGCAACGACCCTGGCCCCGTCCATCCACGCGCTGAGCACGCCGCTACGGACCAAGGGGCGGTGTTACGCAGTGGCGATCGACTGCAACCGGCGAAGCCTGGATGCAGCCCACTGACGAAGGCCGTTGACAAGCGCAGCCCCCGTTGCTCTACTTTTCGAATCCGCGCTCTGCGGGCACGACCGCACGCTACCGGCGGACGGGGAAGTCATGTTCGACGCGGCACATGACCCATGGCGGACGCCTCGGCGACGTTTTCTGAGTGAAGTGGCTGCAGGCGCAGCCTCTTCGCCGGCGCCCCGACTTGTTGGGCTCACTTGCTGCGAACTGGCGCACGTTACCGCGCGCCGACTAGCTCGCCGGACTCGGAATCGGCGATGGGCGGGGACGACGTGATCTCCGTCGAGAAGCTGGCGGCGAAGGTTCACGCCGGGGGCAGGGGAGCCCAGCCGGCACTGGTAAGCGCTTTGCGGGCCAGCGGGGTACCAGTGCTCGACAAGACCGGCGCGCTGATGCAGCCCGACCTGCCGGCTTTGGGGATTGCCGTGCCTGCTCGGGAGCTCCAAATAGCCAGTCGGTTGGCCGGCAACGGTGGCGGCGTCCGACTCCCCGATCTTCAGAAGGCTCTGGCGGGTGGACAACTACCTCCACTAGGCCAAGCCCGGTTGGCCAAGTCCATCGCGCACGGCATCCGCGACGACGCCGATGGCCCCGACGGCCCGGCTCGCACGTGGGCGCGTTTCGTCGCCGCTCTCGGCCGCGAATCAGGCCGTGGGGATTTGCTGTCCACCGCTACGAAGTACGGCGAAGTGGAGCTTGACGGGTTGCAGGCGCAGCTAGTGCTTCGCCGAATGGCCGATGTCTTCGCTGTCGAGGCTAAACAGCTCAGCGGAACGCTGCCCAACGTCAGCGACAAATCCTCCGGGGCGGGCGTGGCGGTCGCGGTCCCAGCTCCTGCCGCAGCCAACCCCGGCGCACCATGCATGCCGAGCAGCCCAGTCTGGGGAAAGATCTACTCCGGACTGCATACGGGTCAACATACTGCCTTTGGGTGGGCTTGGAAGCTGCTGCTGGGTCTCAGTCCTGAGGCGGGGACTGGGACGGGGACGGATCGGCTCGGAACAGCACTGATGACCGCCAGCGTCGTCACCGACTACGCCAAGTTGATATTGACGTACATGGCCCTGACCATGGATATCCATCTTGACGAAGGAGACCGCCCACTAGAGCGCACGAAGAAAATGCGGCCCGCCGGTGAACGTCGACGGCTGCACGCAAGGCTACGCTACGACACCGGTAAGCCCGAGGTCGCGAACTGTCTCAAACTCCTGACCGGCTTCTCGGGAATCGATGTCAGCCTGCCAGACTCCGGCCCCGTAGCCGGGGCCATTTTCGGATTCGTCGGAGTGCAAGGCTTTCCAGGCGCCACCGCGGAACAGACCAAGTCGGCCCTCGTCCAATTCTATGGCGGCAACCCACGCATGCGACTGTCCGACGCCAAGGGCGAGACGTCGATCGGAGTCGAGGGCCTCGGGCAGCGACAAAAGATCTCCGAGGCGGCGTCCCCTGTCGACAAGACAGCCAGTGTCCGCGTTGAGGTCGTCCTGAAGCGCGCCAACATGTGGCGTGACCTGAAGGACGCGGTAGACGCTGCGAGCGATCTCATCCCCGGACCGATCGACTACGTCGTCACGGATGGGAAGCCCACGCCCGGTGGCGCCTCATTCCTCAAGGTGCCCGTGGAACTTCTCATGCGCACCCGATGGATCGCATTTCGGCACCAATTCACCGTGCGCGACTGGTCAACCAACTGGCGACTCGTCGGAAAGATCACCGTCAAACAACAGAGAGAGTACAAGTATACATTTTCCGAAGGCTACGATAACGACGTGCAGGACAATCGGCTTGACCTCGACCTCAACCTGACGCAGTCGATGGGAAACCTCGACTCCTCTCTCGTGCTCTTCGACCTCGAAGGTCGCGACAGCACTGAAATGACGAAGTGGGGCGGGCCGGCGAAGTTTCGGCAAACTTACGCCGCATCGTATGAGCATGTGGGGAAGCGTTATGTGTTCACGCGTACGGAGCACGGGAGGAATCCAGTCAAGCCACCGGCGGGAACGGGGATTGCCTCCGTCTTGTGGACCGGTGGAGACGAGGTCTTACTGCGCCTCGATCTGCACACCCCCTACCCCGTCGGCACCTACAAGCAGCTAGCTAAATGGCCGGAAAAGGAGGAGCGAAAGGAGGGAAAGTTGGGGCAGCCAGACTGGTTCAAGGATCCGCCGAGTCGGCTCCCGATCCTTCACGGTACCGTAAGCACGGATGGCGTCACCGGCGAAGCCGTCTTTGACTTCGACTCATCGATGTATATCGCGCCTGGACCCCGATGGAACGGGGGCAACGACTCTTCGTCAGAAACTATTGAGGTGAGCGGTTCGCTTCGTCTCGTCGCGGCACCGTGAGGGGCCTCCATGTCCTGAGTCGCACGGGCCTTGTGCATGATCAGGTGACGGGTCGGGTCGCCTGGTCATGCAGCAGACGCGGCCGTTTCGGAGGTGGCATGCGCCTGCAAGCACGTGGTGGTTGCTAGAGCCCGAGTCGTCCGGCGGGGTTCTTGGTCCAGACGGTGCCGCGGCGGATGTAGCGGCGGGCGACGGCGAGGGACTTCCACCGGCCGTGGCGCATGAGGTCGCGCTCGGCGACACCGTTGAGGGCGGCCTGGGTGGCGAAGCCGGCGCGGGTGGAGTGCGCGGAGTAGTAGCGTCTTCCCTCGGCCGGGCGCAGGCCGGCGGCGCGGGCGCGACGGGTGATGATGCGCTGGATGGATTCCGGCCAGAGCGGCGCGTCGATCCGGTCAGGGTCGGTGGCGGTGCCGAGGCGGTCGGTCTTGGGCACGATCGGGCGGAAGACGGGCCCGGTCAGGGCGTCGATACGGTTGCGACGTTGTTCGAGGGTCTCCATGGCCGCCTCGTGGTCGGCGCCGAGGAGGAGCTCGTCGGCTTCGTCTGCGGCGGCTTCATCGACTCCGGCGCGGGTCACCCCATCGACGTCGCGGGCGCCGCTGCTGCCGGTGGCGGGGGAGTGCTCGCGCAGTTCGGTGGTGAGGCGCTCGAGCCAGGCGTCGACGGCGCTGGGGGCGTCGAGCTGGGGGCGTTGGGCGAAGGGGACACCGACGTAGTCGCCGTGGCCTTCCTGGTCGGTCTTGGAGCTGCGCAGGTGCACGAGGAGGCCGGCGTCGTCGGCGACGAGGTCCTCCACGCGCAGCGCGGCGAGCTCGGAGGCGCGCAGGGCGGAGGTGAAGGCGAGCAGGATGAGGGCCTTGTCGCGCACGTCGGCCAGCCCTTGGCCGTGGCTGGGGCTGTCGTTGATGGCGGCGATGATGCGTTCGATGTCGGAGGTCAGCAGCTCCGGTGCCTGGCTGGGGCGGTGCTTGTGCTCCTTGCGCAGGGCCGTGAGCGTGTCGCGCACCGTGGCGTGCTTGGTGGGGTCGTCGAGGCCTGCGTCGGCGTGGACGGCGGCGATGGCCGGCAGGTAGCGGGCCAGGGTGGCGATGCTGACCGGACGTGGCTCCGTGCCGGGCTTGCCAGCTCGGCCTGGGGTGCCGACCTCACCTTCGGCGGAGGCGATGAGGTAGCGGGCGATGTCGGTGGGCTGGGCGGGGATGACGGGCAGGTGGTGGGCGGCGGCCCAGCCTGCCCAGCGTTCCCAGGAGTAGATGTAGGCCCGCCAGGTGTTCTCGCTGCGGCCGCGGTCGCGCAGCTCCTCCAGGCGGGCGTCGAGTCGGGCGAGGACCTCGGCGACGTCGCTGGGAGCAGCCGGCCCGCCTGCGCTGCCGGAGTCGCCCGCTGCAGCGGTCTCGGCCTCGGATGCCGACGCGGTGGCCCCTGCGGTGCCCGCGATGCCTGCCGTGGTCGCGCTGCGGCGTGGCGGGTCGGGGGTCACCGGGTCTCCTGAGCGTGAGGCATCGGGGGCGGGGCATCGGGGACGGGCGGGGTCAGAACAGCATGCCGTCCTCGGCGGCGGGCAGGAGACCTGCCTCGGCGATGAGGTGGTTGATGCAGCCCCGGCAGCGGGGCAGGTCCTCCACGGTGCGGGCTGGCGCGGGGGTAAAGATCCGCCCGCACAGCGACTTCACCGGCGGCAGGATGGGTGGCGGGCTCAGCGGCCGCCCGCGGCGTGGCCTGCGCCCGGGCTGGACTGCGCCGTCGGCGGGCGCGGGATCCGGCGGGGTGGCTGCCTCGGTGGGCAGGGGGCGGCAGGCGTGGCGACTGCGCCCGCCTGTGGACGTCATCCAGGTGACGTCGCGGGTGGGCGGGGGAGCAGTGAAAGCCTCCACCACCGCGCTGCAGCGCGGGCACGGTGGCCGCTGCACCTGCTCGGCGGGGTGACGGGGCCGGCGGGTGAGGTAGACATCGACGCTGGCTCCGCACAGGGCCAGGCCGCGGTGCTCTTCCTCGGCCAGGCCCGGTTGGCGGGTCAGGGCGTGCAGCAGCCGCCCTCCGTGGCTGCGCCGCCAGACGACCTCCACGCCCTCCTCCTTCCCCTCGCGGTCGAGGACCGCAGGAGCTGCTGGCCCCACCACTGCCCCCGTCTCTGTTCCGAGCACTGCCAGGGTCACTGTCAGGGCCGCCGGGTGTGGGCGTCCAGCCTCAGGCAGTCCCCGCACAGCCAGCGCCCGGGCGCGGTCTGCTCGCCGGCGACGTCGACGCTGTAGCCGCAGCCGCGGCAGGGCCCGGCGTTAGCGACGGCGAAGACGTGCTCGACCCACTCCAACTCCGCCATCGGGTGCTCGTGGCTGATGTCGAGGGCGGCGCGCAGATCCTCAGGGAGGTCCTCGACGCGCTGCACCTGCTCGCTCATCGCTGCGCCCCCCGATCGCTGCGGTCGCCGATGGGGGCAGCGCCCCCCTCGATGCCGCCCTCGGTGCTGTCCTGCGCGCAGTCCTCAGTGATGAGGAGGTAGGTGCCGGTGGGGAAGTCGCAGCGCAGCACGACGGCCTGCTCCAGAGCGCAGGAACCGTCCGGCAGGTCCACCACAGCCAGGTCCAGGCGCAGCGGCACCTGCCGCAGCAGCTCCTGACTGCCCCGGGCGGGGGAGACGTGCACGCTGACGGGCAACTCGCCGGCCGTGCCCTCCAGCACGTGGCGCAGGGCCGCGACGCTCATCGCCCCACCCTCGCTGCGACTCCCACTGTCACTCCCGCCATCACTGCCGCGGTTGCTGTTGCTGTTGCTGTCGGGGTGGGGGAGTTCTCCGGGGAAGGCGAAGCGCAGGGCGGGGCCGCCTTCGAGGTCGGGGGTTCCGTCGGCTGCGGAGGTCTGGACGACGTCGGTGTAGGCGAGGACCTGCCGCAGCGTCTGGTCGCTGCCCGGGTGGGTGGCCACGGCGGCGGTGACCGCCAGGTGTCCGGGCAGGCCGTGCAGGGCCTCGCGCAGGGCGGCGACGTTCATGGCGGGAACGCGGTGGGCGTAGACGTGGTGACGGTCGCCCGTGGCCAGCTGCAGGGCGTCGGCGTGAGCTTCGGCCAGACGCCGCGTGAGCAGCTGCTCCAGGACGGACTCGCCCGGTGGGCAGTTCTGGGACGGCTGCTGCGGGTCGTGGTGGTCGAACATGGTCGCCTCCTCGGCTGCGCGGCTGCCCCGACGAGGGGCAGCCAGCGGGGGGGTGGCTGGCGGGGCGGGTCAGCTCTTGCGGCGGGCCAGCGGGTTGTTGCCCGGGGTCATGCGGGCCTGGAGGACCTCGTGGGCGCGGCGGCAGTTGGCCTGGACGGTGGCTTCTCCACCCAGGCGCCCGTTGCGGCTGACTCTGGTGGTCAGGGCGTAGGCGAGGCAGTCGTGGCTGCGGGTGTCGCCGCTCTTCTCGCGGTAGGTCTGCGCGGTGGCGCTCAGGCTGGCCTCGATGTCGCAGCTGAAGGAGCGCAGCCGGCGCCCGTGCAGGGCGCCGGGGCGGCGCTGGATGCAGGTGCGGCACCACCACTGGCCGGTGTCGTCGTGCCCGCCGCACAGCCCGACGGGGCCCCGGCAGGTGGTGCAGGGCGGGGCGGCGGCGAGGGTGAAGACGTGCTCGGTCCAGGCGTCCTGCCGCTCGGGGCTGCCCGCCCAGCGGTACAGCGCGGCCTGCAGCGACTCGGAGAGCCCGTCGTAGTGCCAGGTCCTCGCCGCGACCCCAGCGCCACCCTGGTGGACGTCGGGGGTGGTCTGCTCGGTCGGCTGCTGAGTGCTCACGTGCATCCTCCGCGGTGTGAGGTGGTGCCGGCGGTCGGGGCGATCGGGGCGGTCGGGGCGAGCGAGGTGGGGCTGCTCAGGCTGTGGGGCTGGTTGGTCTGTTGGGCTGGTCAAGCGGTGATGGCGAGGGCAGTGATGTCGTGGGCCCAGCGCTGCTGCGGGGTGTTGGTCATGGTGAGCAGGCGGCTGCGGGCGCGGCGGCAGTCGTCGAGGACGCGGTGCCCGCCGTCGAGTCGCTGCCAGCGGCGCTGCATCGACCAGCCCGTCCAGCGGCGCATGATGCAGTCCCAGCGGTCCTCGTCTTCGAGGCCGTGCAGGTCCAGTGCGGTGTGCGCGGCGGATCGCAGCAGCGTGGCGTGGTCGAACCAGCAGTTGTAAGCCAGCACGCTGCGGTTGTCCGTGACGGCCAGCAGATCCGGGAGCACCTCGGCGAGGGTGGGGGCGTCGGCGACGTCGGCGTTGCTGATGCCGTGCACGGCCTCGGTGTCCGCGGTGATCGGTGTGGCCGGGCGAATGAGCGTGTGCAGCAGCGTCTCGCCGTCGGCGGCGTCGATGACGCCGAGCTCCACGACGTCGCCGTGGCGGTCGGAGGACTCCACATCCAGGACGACGGCCTGCCCGGGGCGGGTCATCTCCTGCGCCCACCGCTGCGTCGCAACCGCAGCGGCCTGGGCTTCCTGCGCTTCGGCGGCCAGCCAGCAGGCAGCCCGCTCCAGGGCCTCGCGCCGAACGTCGCCGGCGGCGTCCAGCAGCTCGCGTGCCTCGACGTGCTCACGCAGCCACGCGAAGGTAATCAGAACTCCCAGGGGCAGCGGGTCGAGGACCGGCTGCAGTTCCTCCCGCCACGGGGCGACGTGCGCCTCCAGCACCTCCAGCGCGTGGCGCTGGACGGCCAGGGCCCGCTGCTCGCGGGCCTCGACGTGGTCGCGGGCGGTGATGGCCTCGCGCAGCAGGCCGAGGTGGAAGGCGGAGTCTTCGTGGCGCTTCTCACCCCACAGCTCCCGTCGACCCTGCACCTGCAGGCCGACGTGCCCGGCGTAGGGGTGGCGCGGCCGGAAGTTCACGGCCACGGCCGGCACCGCGGGCCAGGACGTCCCCAGGGCTGCGGGTGGAAGGACCGTGGTGCTCATGCGTGCTCCTGACGAGGGGGGAGAACTCGGCAGCTCTACTGGCCTGCTTCAACGTGGCGTGACGGCCTGCATGCGGCGCACCATGCCGTCGAGGTCGGACAGAACCTCCTTCCTGGGCCGTTCGCGACACGTCGTTACCAGACGCCACATGGCGACGCATCGCGGCTGCGACACAGCATGTTGAGCCTACCGCATCACGTCAGATAAGGGAACATTATCTGACGTGGTCGAGCGATACGCCTGCTGCCCAGCACGAATGTGTATGGCACAAGGTGGTTAAGAACGCACAGGTGCTGCCGGTGACCGCAGTGCCCCAACCACTCCTCACCCGCATGAGCTTCGAGTCCTGCACCCAAGGGCTCGACTAGGGTCCAACGATGCTCGACGCCGCCTGGCTCATGGCCGTAGTCCTCGACGCGGCCACTCACGTCACCGACTTGACCGAGCACACCGTCTCGGCCTCTACCCAGAGCGGCACAACGGAGTCCACCGTTGGTGCCGCCGCCACCGGCGGGGTGATCGGAGCACTCATCGGTGCCTTCCTGACTGGCATCGTGAACTGGCTCCTGCATCGAGCCCAGGAAGACCACAAGGCCGCGGCCGATCGCGTCGAAGCCCTCCGTAAGAGGTTCGATGCCCTCATGGACGACGTCTTTGAACTGACAGATCCCAACGATGGGGTCGGCGAAGATGGCAAGCTGACCGCCGAGCGGCATGCGACCTTCGCAAAGAGGGCGCGAATCGTTCCAATCGTTGCCCTCCGCCTTCAGCGCGTTTGTGCAGCCGCCCGGGTCGCTGGCTACCCCGTACTTGAGGCCGACATCAGGGAGCTGACGTCCAGCACCGACTTCAAAGCTGTCGCGTCCAGCTGGGACGTCAGCACACGATTCACGACGCGCCTACACGAGATTCACTACATGTGGGAGATCGCTCCTGAACGGTACCTGGCCGGCGGAGAGGGCACGCTGCCCCTTCCAGAGGAAGGTGCAGCAACGGAAGTCTGAGTGCGCCAAAAGCTCAGGATGGGAAGCGGCCCTCCGCTTCCGTTCGTAGCAACATCAGGTCCTCCGATCCAACGCCGGCGCCAGCTCACGGCTTGACCATGGCTCACAGGGTTGACGTTTCCGCCGAACTGCATGCCCGCGCCTCCCTCTCAAGAGGAAGGCAGTAAGCCATTCTCAGTAGCGGTCGATCGCTACCGAAAAGGCTTACTGGAAGCCTGGGTGGATGCTGGATCGACAGCGACACGCTCAGGAGATCTCGTGGGGCTCGGAGATTCTGACAATTAGGTCGGGAGAGCCCCCTTCAAAAGGGCAATCGATGTTGTGGGCGATAACCTTGGAACTGCCTGGCCGGGCAGTGAGCTTGACGCAAATGCTCATGCCATAACCCACACCGGACTTTCCGAGAAAACCGCCGTCAGTACTGTCATATCCGGTCACCGCGAACTCGATCTCCGTAGCGCCGTCAGCGCGGGCGGTAACGTCACCCATAAACACGTCGCCCTCGACATCAAGTGCTCGAGGTAGCGCGGAAGCATCAGCCATGCACTGACTCATCGGTGCCTGTCCCTGCTGTGCAGACCCGTTGGTGGCTGCGCATGCCTGCATCTTCTTCATCAGCTCCGGGAGTATCTCCTCAGCGCGCTCCTTGGCGTTCTCCTTCAACTCGACGTCCGAGGTGCCGTCATGCAACAAGCCCAGAAGGAGAGGTGCGAAAATCACAAGCGCGAAGAGCAAGAGGACCACCATAAGCGGCTTCACGTCGCGCGGCGGCGCGTCCTGCATGGTCATGGCGCCTTTCACTGTGCCACTTCTCAGTGGCGAGCTGATCAGGGCTGATGCTGGGGCGATTGGCGCAGACAGGGCTTGAGTGGTCATGATTTCCAGCCACCAAGCATGGAACCGTGACCCCTTGGGGCCCGTGTGCTCTTCTATCGTGCCAGCCTCGACGTGCCCGTCGAACTCGCCTACGACCTCGCCACCCTGCTGCGCGCCCACCGCACTTTGATCGGCACCCGCAGGGGCCGCCGGGCTCTGGGCTGCTACCAGCAAGCCGTCTTAGCCCTGCGGTGGTTCCGCGACGCCACCCGCATCCCCGCCCTGGCTCGAGACGCCGGCATCGGCCTGGCCACGGCCTACCGCTACCTGCATGAAGTCATCGTCGTCCTCGCCGCGCAGGCACCCGACCTACACGACGTGCTCGCTGCAGCGCTGCGCAGCGGTCAGGACCACGTGCTCCTAGACGGGACCCTCATCCCGTCCGACCGGGTCAACGAACCGCACCGGCGCAGTGACCGCTGGTACTCCGGCAAGCACCACCGTCACGGCGGCAACGTCCAAGTCCTGTGCGCCGCGGACGGGACACCGATCTGGACTTCACCCGTCGAGCCGGGCTCCACCCACGATCTCACCGCCGCCCGCCGCCATGCCCTCCCCGCGCTGTACCCGGCCGCCACCAAGGGCCTACCTGTCCTCGCCGACAAGGGCTACACCGGCGCCGGCGCCGGGATCCATGTCCCCGTACGCCGCCCCGGCGGCACCCACATCCTCGACCCGGTCACGCGAGGGTGGAACTCCTACATCAACACTCACCGTGCCCCCGTCGAGCGAGGCATCGCCGTGCTGAAGAAGCGATGGAAAGCCCTTCAGCAAGTCAGCCTCTGCCCTCAACGCATCGGTGACATCGTCGCCGCAGCCCTCGTCCTCACCATCCACGAAAAGCGCTACTGAGAAAGGCTTAGTGAGCCCCTCCATGTGACGGTCGACGGCTTCGAGTTGGAACACAGTAAGGTTTTGTCAGTAGCGACCGGTCGCTACTGACAAGGGCTCACTGGATATCGCTGTAGCTAAATGCACCGCAAGCGCCAACTGTCAATCAAAAATCAGCAGATGAGCCAACCATGAAAGTGTTCCAACAATCGCGGCGCCGGAGATTGTCGCGAGAAGACCAAACGAAACACTGATAACTCCGCCAAGCGCACTCACTGCAGTCAACAGTGTGGCGCTTGATGCTCCGCTTGTCGGCATGGTAGTTCCAAGTTTCGACATGGCAATTGCCCAAGCGCCTCCGATCAACCAATTGACCAGAATTAATAAAAGTGTGACCCCTGCGATGGCCAGGGTTGACGCCCAGTCTGGCCACCTCAGTCCGCCCTCCCACCACCACGGCAGCGCGGCAACGATGGCTGCGATGGCACCGCCATGCGCGACCCAGGTAGACGAGTCGCTGAGACTCATCCGCACGAGACGCTTGCCGGCTGTAGGAAGCCGGGGCACGAGAACGCTGACGTAGCCACCGGCCTCAACGAGAAGGTCTTCACGAGCGGCTTCCTGCTCGGGTAGCGAGCGGTTGCGCCGAAGGTCTTTGAGCGCGCGTATGAAAAACAATCCGGTGAAAACATGCGCAAGCGTCAGGGCAAATAATCCCACCCACGCCGCCTTCAATGGAAAATTTTCAATTATCCAGAAATTGACTTCTCCCGAGTTACTGAGAATTCGAGCGCTAATTATGACAAGCGCGGCAACGCTGCCAACTTGAAGGACGAGACTTACCGTCTTGGCCCATTTTATGGCCATCCGGTGCTCCAGCGGCTTGTCTTCCGGCACCGTCACACTCTGCCACTCTGACAATGAGTGAGGGAAGCAGTTCGCAAAAGTTCCTTGCTCCTTCTTCGCTGCGCCGAGGAGCTTCCGTCCCTTCTGGACGTCCGCTCATGGCTGCGGGCGTGGTCGGGTGTCCGTGGAAGGTGGAACGCGCGACCTCCACTCTGCCAGAGGCTGGAACTCCTACGTCAACGCCAACCGCGCCTTTGTCAAGCACGGCATCGCCCACCTCAAGACCCGCTGGCGGGCGCTACGCCGCGTCAGCCTCTGCCCGTGGCGCATCTCCGCGATCATCGCTACAGCCCTCGTCCTCAGCCAGTTGGAGAGCCGCTACTGACAAAGGCTCAGTAGGTGAGCGAATCCGGTCCCAGTCAGGTCGACGAGGTCGCGCAGGCGAATCGTGGCGCCGTCGCGGGTGAAGTGGTCCCCCTCCCCCGGCTCCGGCGTCCACTCCGCTCCGGCGACGGCGTCCAGCAACACGGGCAGGTGCGGAGCGATCGACGCGCTGCGGGCCCTGGCGGCCGCGTCGTCGTCGGAGGCCAGCGTGGCGACCGTCTGCCCCAGCAGGGCCAGGCCGTTGTGGAGGGTCCCGCGCAGGAAATCCTCGCCGGCGGCCGGGCCGGAGAAAAGCGTCGCGTCGTGGGCGGGGTCCACGGCGACGTAGCGCAGCTCCAGATCCTTGCGGGACACGCTCAGGCGGGCTCCCGCTGGCCACGGGCCGGCGCCCGGGTCCTCGCCGTTCAAGGTGAAGGCGGTGCGGCCGAGCATGGGGCCGGGATCGCGGCGGGCGACGTCGGGGAACTGCCCGATGGTGGCGTCGAGAAAGCGGTCCAGGGTGGGGAACCGCAGCACGCAGTGGCCGGCGAAGTCACCGGCCTCGGTGAAGTGAGGCTCCAGGCTGCCGTAGGCGTTGCCGCCGTGGGCGCCGTGCACTTCCAGGCGGACGGGCTTGATCTCCACCGGCACGCCAAGGGCGGTGTAGGTCACACGCATGCTGTGCGCCGCCTCCAGGCAGGCGTTGCCCGGCAGGCCGTGGTGGTGCAGGTGGTCGAGGAAGATGAGTGTCGGCAGCAGGGTGAGCAGGTGGATGGGTTCTCCGCGCTCCAGCAGCATTGGAATCAGGCGCGGGTCGCTGACGAGACGCTGGGGGCGGTAGCCCTGCCGGCCCCGGCTACCGCGGGAGGTGGTGGTCGCATCGACCGGCTTGCGGGTGGCGGTTCGGTTCGGTGTCCGCTTGTTCTTCATGACGCTCCTCGTGGCGGTTGGCGTGCGGTGCGGGCGGGATGGTGCACTCAGGTGGTCAGACCAACCGTGAGAGCGACCTCGAGGGCGATGGCGGCCATGAAGCAGCAGGCGGCGAGGCCGGCTGCCCCGGCAGCGAGGACGGGCATCCACGCCGGGCGCTGCCACTGCGGGACGTTGCCTCGCACCGCGGCTCTCCACTGCGCAACGCTGGCGTAGCCGTGGACGGTGACTGCAGCCGGTGGCGCCTCGAGGCATGCCACGGCCCGGTCCCAGCGGCGCACCGCGAGGGCCTCGTCCGGCAGCTGCTGCAGCGCCGTAGGGGCGAAAGTGTGCACCCAGATCGCTGAGCTCTTCGACCAAGGCCAGATCCCGAGATCCCACAGCACCGTCCAGGTGTCGGGCACGCCGGCGAAGACGAAGGCGGCCGGACGCACGAAGGGTGGCGTCATCCACCGCACCCACGGGCGGCTGCGGCGGCAGCAGCGGGCCGGGTCGAGCTGGATGGGCCCCGGCGCCGGCTCCCCCGCCTTGGCCCGCTGCACGTGGAAGACCTGCACGCGACGTAGCTGTGCCAGCTCCGCGGCCGTGGGTCGGCGATAGGAATTCGTACCCAGCACAGCAAGAGCGCCCACAGCCACCAGCAGCAGCATCGTCGTCAGCACAGCCCCTCCCCCACCTCGGCAAGATCGACAAGACCGAGCATGGCGGCACCCTCCGACACATGAACGGCTACACGCCGTAGCCAACGTCCAGCCCCCGTGCCGGCGACGTCCCTCGCCCCATGACGCCCCGACAGGAGCTCACCTCACAGGCGGGGTCGCCAGGTGCGGCCCCTGAGGGCCTCGTGCAGAACCGAGGTTCCACGAGCCCGGGCGGTCAGTTCCCGCCCGATGGACGCCACGGCGTCACGAACGGCGAGGCGCTCAGCAGGAGTGTGCTCCGCGACCACTCCCCCAGCATCGGGCTCGCCGAGTTCCCGCCAGCATCGACGAGCAGCTTCGACGTCGGCGCGCACCTGGTGGCTGGCCAGCCACGCCAGCACGACGGGGTGACGGCGCAGCACTTCCTCTTCCCGCCAGCTCGCCGGGCCGTACGAGAGCATCAGCTCCGCCGCTTCTACGTCCCACGTCTCGACGCTCGGCGGCGGTACGCCGGGAGGCCAGCCGGGCGGTCTCCAGGACCGCGCGACAGGCCCATCTCCGGCGCGGCGCATGCCAAGAAGTCTGACGCACCACACGGGGTGGCGCTCGAACACGCGTTCGACAAGCCTGCGGCTCGTCGCTAGGGTCAGTTCGTCGCTGGCCGGGGGCGTGGAGTGGGGAAGCTCTCCGCTGCCCGGTCAGCGGCACCACGTGTGAGGGCAGGATGAGCCGTCCATCCCGCGCCGGAGCAAGACTGTGGTCGTCCCGCAGCAGCGCCCCGTCTGAAGACGGCAGAGAAGCCATGACGCTTCACTTCAGAGATGGCGGGGGTGCTGATGCGGCAGGGGGACGGTGTCGGAGTCCCTTGTCGCGGTGCCGGCGGCCGGCTGGACGTGCCCTGGGTTGGGTTCGAACGGGGCACCGGGACCATGCGGGCGCGGCGGTGCTGTGCCGTGGCTGAGATCTGCAGAGTCGATGGGCTTGGTCAGTGATGACGTCCCCGCCGCGGCCCAGTTGCCGTCGTCGTGCGGCTCGCCGGGGGTTGCGGTGTCTGTGGAGGGCTGTGCGCCGGTGGTGCGTGGGTGGTGCTGCGGCGTCACGTGGGGATAGGTGACGCTGACGTTGTTGAGGTTGAGGATGCGACGTCGAGGGTCTGCGTCAGCGGTGGTCATCTCGCTGGCCAGCCGCGCGGTTTGGGTGGTCTTCCAGTGCTGGACTGCTTCGGCGGCCAGGTCTACCTGGGCGTCGAGGACGATGCGGGCCGCGCGAACTTCGGCGGTCAGTTGTGAGGCGGAGCGGGCCCGGGCGGCGTCGAGCTCGGCTTGCGCCTTGGCTTCGGCTTCGTTGTACGCGGTGTGGGCGAGGAGCAGCTCTCGCTTCTGCACGAACTCGTCCTCGGCTTCCATCAGGGTCTCGTAGCTGCTGCGCTTGCCGAGGAGCAGGATGGTCTTGAACAGTACCGGCAGGCACTCCAGCGCGGTGAGGAAGCCGAAGAGAACCCCGTGCGCGAGCTTCAAGGTCGGCCGGTTTTCCTCCAGTTCGTGCAGTGCCTGCAGGCGGGCTAGGAGACCGTCGTCTGCGGCGACGGCGGCGTCATTGGCGGCGACTTCTCGTGCCCGGGCCTGCTCGGCGGAGGCGACCTTGGTCTGCAATGCCTTCAGCTGTGCCTGCTTGTCGGTGACGAGGGCGCTCACCTGCTGTTCGGCGCTGGCGGCGACTTGCTGCTTTGTGGTGGTCAGCTGTGCGATGAGGGTGGCTCGCTCGCCGGCGAGACGGTCGCGGCGGGCTTCCTTGTCCCGGGCGGCGGGGCCGGCACCGAGGCGGCCGGAGCCGCAGGTGCCTTCCTTCTCGCAGGCCACGTCCTGCTCGGCGCGGTTGTAGTCGGCTTCCACCTGCGCCAGTCGCTGGGTGAGGTCTGCCACCTCGGGGTGGTTGCGGATGACGTCGGCGGGGCTGGCGGTGGCGATCTCCTGCTGCAGGCGCACGGCCTGCTCTCGGTCGGCGGGCAAGCTGGTGAAGCGGGGGTCGGCCTGCATGCGCCGCTCGAAGTCGGCCAGGGCTTCAGCGTGAGTCACCTGCAGGTGAGCGTTGATCTCGCCGTTGAAGGCCAGCAGCGTCAGCGGCGTCGAGACCACGAGGCCGATCACCACGGCGAGCACCACCCGCGGCACTCCCATGAGGAGAGTCTTGATCCAGTGGGACTGGCGCAGGGTGGACACCACCAGCCAGCGGTCCAGGTTGAGGATCAGGACACCCCAGATCAGGCCGCCGACCGCGGCGGCCAGCCAGTGCAGGTGGAAGACGACCCCGAGGGCCACTGAGCAGGAGATGACGGCCAGAAAGGCCGTCGTGAGGACCGCTCCCCCGAGGCTGACCTGCTTGACATGGTCCTGCGGGGCCCGCTGCAGGATCGTGCGGTTGGTACCGGCGACCGTCAACATCGCGCCGGAGAGGGCCGAGGTCACTCGGGCGAGCTGACGCGCGGGAAGTCCGCGCAACCACCGGAGGAGGCGGCGCAGGCCGTCGAAAGCGGCCCCCAGGAGGCTGGTGAGACGCTGTGCGGGGCGGGTCACGGTGTGCAGGGCCCTTCCTGGCGCGTGTGGTGGTCCTGCGATGAGGATGGCTCGGCGCCGGGCGTGTGCTGGGGGGCGCTGAAGCCTGCGGGTGGGCGTTGTGGTGGGTTCCGGTGGACGGCGCGGGCTTGGACGAGGGCGTCCAGAGCCGTGTCCAGGCCTGCGCCGAGGGCGGAGGTGACCGCGGAGTGCACCTGCCGGGTGGCGCCTTGCCACCACCGCCACAGGGGGGCCGGGGTCAGCATCGGCTGTAGCTGCGGTGGCGGGGCCAGCGGGCGCACGCCGTCCTGCTCGGCGTAGAGCTTCTGCAGCGCCCATGTCGCCGGCCGGGCATCCAGCAGTGCGGACACGTCCGCGCGAAGCCGCACCTGCGGCGGGGCCGGCACGGTGAGGGTGTCGATCCGCGGCATCGGCAGGACGACGACAAGCTCCGTCCACTCCGGCCGTTCCCCCAGCCCGTTGCGCCCGATGACCGGGATCGCGCGGGACTCCTCCACCAGCAGCTGTGTGGAGCCGGTCGGCGGGAAGCCGCCTCGCCCATCGACGGTCACCTCGACGGCGTGCTCGAAGGACCACGACACCTGCACGGGCAGGCCCTGGCAGGTCACCGCCGGCTCCACGCTCAGGTGGCGCAGCACCGGTGCGCTGGGCCAGTCATGAGGCAGGTGCGCCAGCTGGTCATCCCAGTACCCGTCGCGACCGCCTCCTCCCGCCGGCAGTGCCCCCACCGGCACGCCCGCTTCAAGGCCAGACGCAGGTGCCTGCCCGTCGATGGGGAGGGAGAAGACCCTGCGCCCACCCTCCGCGCCCCAGACCGCGGTGGCGTTTGCCGGTCCGGCATGTCGACCTGGACCGAGGCCCGTGGCCCAAAGCCATCCCGCTGCGCCTGCGCCCTTGGCCGGGGGTCTGGCGCCGGTGCCTCGTCCGCCTTTCGCGGAGGGCTGCAGGGCGTACAGGAGGCGGAAGGTCACGGCCACAAAGGTCAGCAGCAGGGCGAGGGCGAGGAGTTGAGCGGCGGCGTCGATGAGGAACTGCACGAACGCCGGCCAGCTGAACGGGGCACCGAAGTCGATATAGGGCATGGCGGCCCCGACCAGCACCACCACTGCCGCCGCGCCCCCTGCCAGCCGAATCGGACGCTGCAGCCACCGCCGTACCTGGTTGCCCATGACGACTCCCTCCCCTACGAACATCACCGGGCGCCACAGCCCCCGTCGTCAGCACATCCACTACCTGCAGTGCCCCCTGCCCACGTTGTCCTCGTCCGCGGCCGGTGGTCGATGCGTGCGTGTGGGCACCGGGGCAGCTGCGGTAGGCGCGAAGGACTACTCGCAGCCCACCCCATCGCGGTCGCGGTCGAACTTCTGCTGCCATCCCGGCTCACTGGGGTAGATCGGTGCGGCGCCGGCTGCGCGTACCGCCGCGCAGTTGGCGTAGTACACCCGCGGTTCGCTACCGGCCACCACACCCGCAGAAGGCGTCGACGCCTTCGACGGAGGCGCAGTAGAGGTCGGGGTGACCGGGGATGCCTGCGATGTGCCGGAAGGCTGACTTCCTGGCGCTGCGTCGTGGTCGGCTGCATTCAGCTGATCAGCTGCAGTGGAGCTGTCCGCTGACACAGGCGTGGGCGTGGGCACCGACGTGGCATCGTCTGGGGCAGCCGGTGAGGAGGCGAGAACAGCACCGGTCAGCAGACCAAGCAGACCCATGGCGGCGATCACGCAGCCGGCGACACGGGTGGGGATGACCGCCCATTCCAGCCCGTCGCGCAGCGCGGCGACTGCACCGAGAACGGTGAGCACCGCCCCGGCTGCGATCAGCCCACCCGGCAAGATGGTGCTCGCCCAGCCGGCCGTCAACGCCGCCAGGCCCCCGAGGCACCCGGCGGCCGCCACGAGCCCTTGAGCCGCCCGCGGCGGCCCCGGCTGAGGGGCACCTGGACCCTCTAGGCCACGGGCAGGATCACCGATGTGGCTGTGGGTGTCTTGCAGTGGCACCTCGAGGGGCGTCTGGACATACAACGGCGCGGTCGCGCCCGGCACCTTCGGTCCCGGCCGCGGTGACGACATGCGCGGCGATCGGGTCACCGAAACCTCCAGGCAGAACGCTCCAGCTCCGCACGCTAGCCACCCGCTCGCTTCGCTTGGGGGCGTTTCGCATTCCTCACCTAGATGGCAGGAGGCACGTCACCGCACGTCGCCTTCCAAGCGACCCATAGTCACGGTTCAGAGGGTGTTCACGGTCTTCACGGCAGGCACACGGTGGTGTGACGGGACGGGGGGAGACTGGCGGGGGTGCGCGGTGGACTGCGTCGTCGCCGTGGGACAGCGGCTTGAGCCACGCCCCAGTCATGATCTTTTCGAGGGGGTGTCGGGTCGGCTCAGGCGGTAGCCGGTTTGCCGAGGTGGCGTCTGCGCCTGCCGGTGCAGCCAGCCGGCTGCGCGCAGCCACGCCACGTGCTCCGCGACGCGACGGCGGCTGCATCCGGTCGCCGCGACCAAGTCGTCCCAGGTGGCGCAGGTGACGCCGTCGTCATTGATCGAGGCGGTCAGTGCGCCGGCGGTGCGGCTGGCGTTGCGGATGAAGTCGGCGCGACGACCCGAGGTAGCCAGCGCGGCTTCGACGGCCTTGAGCCATCTCAGCGGTTCCGGCGCCACGCCCACCTCTATCAACCTACGCGATCCCTCACATGCCGCTTACCGCGACGAAGGCGGTCCTCGCGCAGCGTCCAGGGCCGAGTTGAGAGGCTGAGAGCGGGCGTACGCGAGGGCCAGACGTGAGGGGCCGCCACGCCAGCGGCTGGGTGTTGTGAGTCCCCGTTCACGTCGAGCATCACGTCGATTCAACGCTCCTGAGACTCCGGGCTCAGCCGGGCTTCAGTTGAGGACCGCGATCGGCACGGGTCGCGGTCCGTGGCGGGTTGCCTCAGCGGGTGTCGTCGTCGGCGAGGGCGACCTGCACGAGTTGCGGGCTGCGTCCACGCGCTACGTGCAGGGCGCGGCCGGGTGGCAGGGTCTGCATTCGTGCACCGTGTGCGATGACCCCTTCGTCCTTGGGACCTGACAGCAGCAGCGCCTGGCTGCCCAGCTCCCGCAGCCGGCGCAGGACCGGCTGCATCATGGCAGCGGCCACTCCCCCGGCGGATTGGGCCACGACCAGGTGCAAGCCGACGTCGCGGGCCACCGGCAGCAGGTCCAGCAGTTCCGCGAGGGGGTCGTTGCCGCTGTTGGAGACGAGGTCGTGGTCGTCCATGACGACCAGGGCGCGGGGGCCGCTCCACCAGGTGCGGGCCTGCAGTTGTTCGCGGCTGACGTCGGGGCCGGGCAGTCGCTCGGTGAGCTTGCCGGCGAGGTCCTTGAGGGTGCCGGCTGCGGCGGGGGCGGAGGCGCAGTAGCGGGAGAGGTGGGTGTCGTCGACGGCATCGAGGAGGCCGCGGCGGTAGTCGACGACGACGACGAGGAGTTCCTCGGGGGTGTAGGCGGTGGTGACCTGCCGAAGCAGCGTGCGCAGCAGGCTCGTTTTGCCTGCGCCGGAGTCACCGATCACCAGCAGGTTCGAGTCGCGGGCGTCGATGAGGTCCAGATGTGCCGGGGCGAGGTCGCTCTCGCGGACTCCGATGGCCAGTGGGGGACGGCGCTGAGGACGAGCGCCGGGGGCTGCCGCCGAGGTCGTCTCGCTGCTCGTTGGGCTGTCGGCGTCCGGCTGCGAGACGGGGGTGCTGTGCTGTTCGGTGAGTCGGGTGTTCAGCTGGGCGAGGGTGAGGTGGGTGGGCAGCAGCCGCACCGGCGGGGCGGGCGGGCCCGACCATGCCTGGGCGAGGCGGGCGGCGGTCTCGGTGAATGGCTCTGGCTGCGCTGGTTGGCCGCTGAGGGTGGTGAGCGTAACGGGCAGGGCGACCTGCACCTTGGAAGTGGCGTTGACCAGCAGGCGCCCGGGGATCGTGGGCATGGCCTTGGCGGCCTTGCGGTCGGCGCTGGTCTCAGCCGGGTCTCCCAGGCGCAGCTCGACCTTGGTGCCGAGGCTGTCCCGCAACGCCGGACGTAGGTCGAACCAGCGTGCGGTGCTGACGATGACATGCAGGCCGTAGGCGGCGCCCCGGGCCGCGAGGGCGGTGACGGGCTGCTCGAGGTCTTCGAAGTCTGAGCGCAGCACACTCCAGCCGTCGACGATGAGGAAGACGTCGCCGTAGGCGTCCCATGCCCACTTCGCGGCACCCGCGTCACCGGAGACCGGGACCTCAGAGGAGGAAGTCGGGGGCGTGGAGGAGGTGGCTGCGGCGTTGCGCTGGGCGCGGTAGGCGAGCCAGGACTCCACCCCGGCATCGACGAAGCGCTGCTCACGGGCTTCCAGCAGCGCTTGCATCTGGGCGATGGCGCGGCGTACCAGCTCGGGACGCTGACGGGAGGCGACGACCCCGACGTGGGGCAGGGCCTCCAGGCCGGTGAGGGCACCCCCTCCGAGGTCGATGCAGTACATCTGCACCTCCGCCGGGGTATGGGTCAGGGCCAGGGAGGTGACCAGGGTGCGCAGGAAGGTGCTCTTGCCGGACTGCGGTGCCCCGGCGATGCCGAGGTGGCCACCGGCGGCGGCGAGGTCGAGTGCGTAAACCCCTTGCACCTGCCGCTCGGGCAGGTCGATGAGCCCGATGGGTGCGCGCAACCCGCCGCTGGAGGCGCTGGCGTGGTAGCCACGTTCGGGGTTGCTGCTGAGCCGGCCCAGGCAGGCGTGCAGCGGCAGACTCGTGGGCAGCGGGGGCAGCCAGACCTGCTTGACCGGGGCCGCGGCGCCGCGCAGGCGCTCAGCGATCACGTCGAGGACCGAGGCGGTGTTGGGGTCGGACAGTTGCGGGGCCAGCGCCGGCAGGGGCGCGGTGGTCTCCTGCCCGGCGGCGAAGGCGTCGAAGCGGCGCGGGCGCGGCAACAGCGGCTGGACAGGGGTGACGTCACCGGCCTGGTAGGGGGCGGAGACGGTCGCTGCCCGCAGTCGCTGGAAGACGGTGGTGTCGACCTTGAGATATGCCGAGCCCGGCACCGGTGGCAGTTCGAACGCGTCGGCGCTGCCGATGACGGTGCGGCTCTCGGCGGCGGAGAAGGTGCGCAGCGCGATGCGGTAGGACAGGTGGCTGTCCAGGCCGCGCAGTCGGCCTTCCTCCAGCCGCTGGGTGGCCAGCAGAAGGTGCACGCCGAGGCTGCGCCCGAGGCGGCCGATCATGACGAAGAGGTCGATGAACTCCGGCTTCTGCGCCAGCAGCTCACTGAACTCGTCCACCACGACCAGTAGGTGCGGCATCGCGGCGATGTCGGCGCCGGCGAGGCGGCGGGCGCGGTGCTCGCGGATGCTGGCGAGGTTGCCGCAGTCACGCAGCAACTCCTCGCGGCGGCGCATCTCCCCGCGCAGGGTTTCAGCGAAGCGGTCGACGGTGTCGGGATCGTCTTCGAGGTCGGTGAGGGCGCCTGCGACGTGGGGCAGTTGCTGCAGGCCGGCGAAGGTCGCCCCGCCCTTGAAGTCCACGAGCACCAGCGCCAAGTCCTCGGGCGCGTGGGTGAGGGCCAGGCCAGCCACGAGCGTGCGCAGCAGTTCGGACTTGCCGGAGCCGGTGGCGCCGACGACGAGGCCGTGGGGGCCCATCCCGCCGAGGGCGGACTCCTTCAGGTCCAGCTCCACGGGGCGTCCCTCGGCGTCGACGCCGATCGGCACGCGAAGCAGTGCCCGCTGCGGGTGCTGCTGCCAAAGCTGCTGCGGTGCCAGCTGCTGCAGGTCGTCGATGCCGAGGAGGTCGGGTAGGCCGCTGACACTGCCCAGGGACATCTCCGTCGCCTCCTCCTGCAGCTGCAGAGGGGACAGGCGGCGGGCGAGGACTTCTGCCTCGGCGAGGCTGAGCTCGTCGGCGTGCAGACTCGAGGTCTGGCCCAGCAGCTCCAGCGCAGCGCGGCGGGCCAGCTGCACTTCCGGCCCAGCCTGCGAGCCGGAGGTTCGGCTGCAGTGCTGCGGTGAGCGCAGCACGACCGTCATCTCCGCCGGCGCCTGCGCTGAGGGTGCGCTCAGGTGCAGGGAGACATCGACGGTGGCCGGCTCCTCGCTGGCGAAGGCCAGCAGCCGCAGCTGCGCGACGCCCAGGGCGGCGACCTCGGCGAAGGGGTCGGACTCCCCCACCGCGCCGTCGATGACGACCAGCAGGGCGGGGCCCGCGGGGCTGCCGGTGGCGGCGTGGGCGCGGCGGCGCTCCAGCTCCGCGTCCAGCAGCAGCGCCAGGCTGGAGGCATCCTCGGTCAGCAGCAGCCGCCCGGCCCCCTCACCGCCGGTGTCGGGATGGCGGGCGTGCGGCGCCCACTTCAGCCACTCCCACTCCTCCACCGCGTGCGCACCGGCCGGGGTGCACACCGCGATGCGCACGTCATCTGGTGCGTGCAACGCCAGCAAGGAGGCGATCATGGCGCGGGCGGTGGCGCGGGTACGCGCGGGAGTCCCGATGAGGGTCGTGATGCCGGTCTGCAGGGGCAAGGCCACCGGGACCTCGGCGACCTGGGCGTGGCCGTGCAGCAGCTGCTGCACGGCCTCCGCGCAGGTGGGGTCGCTGGGGCGGGACGGGTCGTCCTCGGGCAGTCCTGGCAGGTGCAGCGCAGGCACCTGCCCCACCCCGACTCGCAGGAGCAGGAAGTCCTCATCGTCGCTGCGCCGCTCCCACACCCGCCCCGCCTGCACGACGCCCGCGGTCAGCTGCGCCGGGGCGGGGTGGCGGGTAGCGGCCTCTTCCCGTTGGGCCGCGGCGTTGGCCTCGATCAAGGCACGCACGTCCATCAGGTGCCGCAGGTAGCGCACTCGCCCGTCGAAGGTCTGCCCCCGGGTGCGTGAACGCATCTGCAGGAACATCGCCAGCCCCATGGCGATGGATCCGAGGACGAACACTGCGCCCGCGATGAGGAACAGCGGGTTGCCTCGCATCAGCGCCACAACAAGCATGCCCGCGCTGCCCAGCACGGGAAACAGGGCGTAGGTCCAGTTTGAGGTGGCTGTGGGATCGGCCAACGGAGGGGGTGGGCTCAACCGAACGGGTGCGCCGATGAGCGCCGAGGCTGGCCTGCGCGGGCCGCGGTGAACGAGCATGTTCGTCATGTCGGCGACCTCAGACCTCACCACGTCCGGCAACGGGCACAACCCCTGGCTCAACGAGGTTGCCAGCCTGGGTGGGGACGACGCCTGCTCCGCCACACGAATGCACTGGCTCAACGTGAAGGTCGTCACTCCAACGGGCGCCCTCGACATCACCCTTCCGGACTCCCGGCCTGTCGCCGAGATCATCGACGAGCTCACCTCCCGTCTTGCCCCTGGCGCACCGCTATCGGCTCCGGCTGGTGGCTGGCATCTGCACCGTCTCGGTGGGGCCGCCTTCCGCCCCGGCCAGCCCCTGGCCGCGCTGAAGTTGCGTGATGGTGACGTCCTCTATCTCAGCGCTGAGCGGACACCGGATCCGGCGCGGCCGGTCGATGACCGGCTGCTCGTGATGGCTGAGGGTGCCGGTCTTGCTGGGCGGTGGAACCCGCGCTCGATGAGCGCGTTCGCGACGGCGGCTACTGCCCTCACCGCCGCCGCCGCGGTCGCCGCCGCGCACCTGGCGCTGCCGGGAGTCGCGGCGCTGCCGCTGGTGCTGGCCGCTGGACTGCTCACCGCAGCGGTGGCCCTCCGTCGCACCCGCACCGCCGCCGGCGAGGCCGCCGCGCTGGCCTCCCTGCCCGCCTGGGCCGGCGCCGGGCTGAGCGCAGCGACTTTCTGGTCTGCAGGCGTCGCAGCCCACGCCACCCTCGCCGGGGTGGGGCTGCTGCTCGGTGCACTTGCCGCGGCCGCCGTCGCCCCGCAGCGGATGCCGTGGTGGTCCTTCACCTGGGCCGCGGCCGGGGTCACCGCGGCCCTGGCCACTCTCAGCGGTACGCGCGCGTTGGCTCTGGGGCAGGCCGCAGCCATTACCGCAGTCATGTTGTTGCTCCTCAGCGCCGCCCTGCCGTGGCTGATCACCCGCAGCGGTGTGTGGAGCGCACCGGCGAGGCGAGCCGGCACCACGGACGCGGCCGGCCTGCGTGTCCTGGCCCGCGCGCACCGCCAGCTGCTCAACGCCGTGACTGCTGCGTTCTCGGCCGGCATCGCTGCCTGCGCAGCACTTCTGATCTTCTCCGGTGATCCCCTGCAGCAGGGCCTGGCCGCGGCGCTGGCGGTGGTGACCGGCCTTCGCGCCCGGCGCAGCTCCTTCGCGGTGGAGTCCGGCTCCATGCTGGCCGCGGCACTGACCTCATCGCTGCTCCTGCTGAGTGTGCTGGCCGTGCACGCCGACCTGCGGCTGCGGCTGCTTGTGCTGGCCGCGGCGCTGCTTCTGCTGGTGCTCTTGCTCGCCACCGTCGCCGCCCTCCAGGCCGGTGCAGGCACTGCTCGGGCAGACGCCGCGACTGCTGGTCTCGCCCGCTTCGCCACGCCCCGGCTGCGACGCGCTCTCGACGTCAGCGAGGTCATCGTCGCGATCACCATCATGCCGTTGTTGCTGGGCGCTCTCGGGGTCTACACCGCTGCCGCCAACACCGGCGCCCAGCTATGACCGATGCTTCCTAGCGCCGGTCGGCTGCCGGTGAGCCGCCGCGGCATCAACATGATCACGCGGCGAGAGCTCAACCAGACATTGGTGGGCCGTGATTTCCCGTTGACCAGACGCTCCAGCGGCCAGGTCGTCTTCATGACCTTCGAGGACGCCCTTTACGGCGCCTGACTGGCACCGAGCGGAAGACCTCAGAGCGGGCATGGAATGGAACGCTTCCACGCACCCGCCGGTGCGCTCGATGGGCAGCACCCCGTCGAGGCGCACCCCGTCGAGGCTCACCCTGTCGAGGCTCACCCTGTCGACGCACTTCGCCGTCGTCGTCCCGCCCCCGCACCGGCCGGTCCCGCGGTAGCGAGCCGATTGGGCGCCGGACGTGTGCGACACCGTGGTGTGGGTCTCCTCGCGCCGGCGCCGCAGCGATTCCCTTTTCGCTTCGCCTTTGGTCCCTGACCGAAATGCTGGGGCGGCAGAACCCTCCGTTTCCGCGCATCGGGTACCCGCGCGTTGGACCCTGCACGAGGATGGCCTCGGGGGTCCACCCGACGTGTCCAGAGCTGCAGCTGCTGAAGCGAGAGGTAGTGAAGCTTCCGGGGCGGTGCCTCGCTCAGAGTCCCGCATGCCTCTCGTGCGAGCCGACCCGTCCGCGCATTGCAGTGCGGTGGATACGCCAAGCGCCCGGGATACCCATCGGCTGATGAGTATCCCGGGCGCGATCTGACGTGGCTCCGGCGACCGCTCGGAGGCGTGACGAAGGTGCCGTCAGGCGAGACTCTCGGCGGAAGCGGCGGCCTCGGCGGCGGACAGCACCGTGTCACCGTCAAGGTCGATGACGTTCAGCGTCGCACCGTTCCAGGTCCAGGTCCCGTCACTGCCTTGCACCAGACCCTGCTGCGGCGCAGGGTCTGCTGCAGGCCCTTCCGGCGTGACCGGCACCTCAGGGCTCAGCACCTCAGGGCTCAGCACCTCAGGGCTCAGCACCTCAGGGCTCAGCACCTCGTCGGGGGTGCCCACGGTCGGCTCTTCCGGCAGGACCGGCGCCTCAGGCGCCACCACCTCAGGCGCCACCACCTCGTCCGGCGTCCCCAAGCCCGGCTCCTCCGGCAGGACCGGCGCCTCAGGCGCCACCACCTCAGGCGCCACCACCTCGTCCGGCGTCCCCAAGCCCGGCTCCTCCGGCAGGACCGGCGCCTCAGGCGCCACCACCTCAGGCGCCACCACCTCGTCCGGCGTCCCCAAGCCCGGCTCCTCCGGCAGGACCGGCGCCTCAGGCGCCACCACCTCAGGCGCCACCACCTCGTCCGGCGTCCCCAAGCCCGGCTCCTCCGGCAGGACCGGCGCCTCAGGCGCCACCACCTCAGGCGCGCAATCGGACACCTCGTCGTCGGTGTCGGGGAGCTTGACCCGGTTTCCCGGACAGGTGGGTGGCTCGATCATGCCGCAGCAGTCAGTGTGGTGTGAAGGGCTTCGTACTCGGCAGGGCTGAGGT
>NZ_PTJD01000021.1 GCF_002934625.1 Kineococcus xinjiangensis
AAGCTGCGGTCGGGGAGCTACTTCCCCGACTGGTTGCTGGAGCGGCGCAAGCGGTCCGAGCGGGCACTGACCAGCGTGGTCGCCACCTGCTACCTCCTCGGGGTCTCTACCCGACGGATGGAGAAGCTCGTCGAGAGCCTGGGCATCACCAGGCTGAGCAAGTCGCAGGTCAGCGAGATGGCCAAGGACCTCGACGCCCAGGTGAAGGCGTTTCGCACCCGCCCGCTGGACGCCGGGCCCTACACCTTCATCGCCGCCGACGCCCTGACCATGAAGGTCCGCGGGGACGGGCGCGTCATCAACGTCCACGCCCTGCTTGCCGTCGGGGTCAACGCTGATGGCCACCGCGAGATCCTGGGCTTGCAGGTCTCCTCCGCCGAGGACGGAGCCGGCTGGCTGGCCTTCTTCCGCGACCTGACCGCCCGCGGTCTGACCGGTGTCCGGCTCGTCACCTCTGATGCCCACCGCGGCTTGGTCGCGGCCATCGGAGCGACGCTGCCTGGGGCTAGTTGGCAGCGGTGCCGGACGCACTACGCCGCCAACCTCATGGCCGTCACCCCCAAGAGCAGCTGGCCTTGGGTCAAGCCTCTGCTGCACAGCGTCTACGACCAGCCTGACGCGACATCCGTCCACGCCCAGTTCGACCGGGTCTTGGACGCCGTGGCGGAGAAGCTCCCCGTCGTCGCCGAACACCTCGACGCCGCCCGCGCCGACCTCCTCGCGTTCACCGCGTTCCCGAAGGAGGTCTGGCGTCAGATCTGGTCGAACAACCCCCAAGAACGGCTCAACCGGGAGATCCGCCGCCGCACCGACGTGGTCGGCATCTTCCCCGACCGTCACGCCCTCATCCGCCTCGTCGGCGCGGTCTTGGCCGAACAGCACGACGAGTGGACCGAAGGCCGCCGCTACCTCGGCCTCGACGTCCTCTCCCGCTGCCGCCTCACCCTCCACACCGGCGACGCCCCCGACATCAGCAGCGACACCGCCACGGAGGTGAACACCGACACCACCTTGCAGGCCATCACCGCCTGACCATCACAAGATCACGCGAGAAACCGCCGTACACCACACCCCTGGACTTGACCGACGCCTCGGTGCCCGTCCATGACGCGCCGCCCGCTGGGGTGCCAGGGAGAGGAGCAGCGACTCCAGCCCAGGAGGCAGAGGCAGGCCTGTCACCGCCCCGAAGTCGACACCTATCGGCTCGTGCTCCTGCATGTCACCACCATGAGCCACCAACTCTCCCCATACAGCTTGGACGGTTGCCTAGACGCCCGCTCATGGCGCTGATGGAGCGCGATCATGGCGGCCGGCGATCTCCCACTAGATCGATGACCGTGCAATCACAGAGTGGGCGTGTCACCCGTTCGGAGGATCAAGCGCAGTGGCTCAAGTGCCGATGGGTGAGTGCCGATAGAAGGCGGGACCGCGCGTGATCGATCCGCCTACGGCCGGCAGGAGCCTGCATGAACATCTCCGGCGCCAGCACCACGAACGCTGCGTGGGGGGTCAGTGCGACGTCCTCCACCTCTCGCGCCAGCGCGAGCAGCGCAGACGGCGGTGACGACACGCTCGCCCGGCTGAAGGAGTCGGACTGGCAGCTCATCGAGCACGCCACCGGCTGGACTCGCCCGGCTGACTTCGACCCCCGCCACCCCGACGGCCCCGTGCCCCTCCTGGCCGGCACCATCGCCATGTCGCGCGGCACGGACCAGCTCGGCACGAACCAGGAGATCACTGGAGCCTGGTTGAAGGCGCAGGCCATGCGCTACCAGCAGGCCGCGATCGCCGATCACCCCTTCTCCGGCGCAGTCATGGAGCGGGCCCTGGCCTACCTAGACAGCAAGGGCCGCGGCACGGACCTCAACCTCTGACGCCGCCCGCCACGATCGAGGCCCCGCAGCCAACTACACAGTCGGCTCGGGGCCTTCGTCGTCCCAGAGCATCCGCACGCTCATGACGCGCTCAGTGCGCGATCATGGGCGTTGGTGAGCGTCCTGATCAGCCGGGTAGGCCATTGGCGGAGCCTCAGGACGCCGGATGCGCCGAGCATCGTCGTGGTGGAGTCGCGGGTGAGGCGGGTCAGGGCAGGGGCATGTCGGTCAGCTCCGGTGAGGTGACCAGCGCCTCGAGGGCGGAGGTGGTGAGGGGGGAGCCGGGAGGCAGGACGCTGCCGATGCCGGGGGTGTCATCGGAGCCGAGGATCACGCTGCGGGCGTCGATGAGCCGGCCGGGCATCGCCGCCACAGCGAAGGGCG
Organism: Kineococcus xinjiangensis; assembly: GCF_002934625.1. GTDB lineage: Bacteria > Actinomycetota > Actinomycetes > Actinomycetales > Kineococcaceae > Kineococcus_A > Kineococcus_A xinjiangensis. The sequence continues at coordinate 2,259 of NZ_PTJD01000021.1, forward strand.
GAGTGCTGGTGACGGGGACGCCGTCGGCGTCCTCGGTGCCCAGGTCACCCAAGCCGCTGATCACGACGGTGCCGTCAGCGAGGGTGCGCTGGGTGCAGGAGGTCTCGGCTCGGGCCCGGCAAGCATCGTCGTCGGGTGATGCCCCTGCACCACTGGAGGTGAGGGAGACGCTCAGCCGCGTCAGGGGGGTGGAGGGATCGGTGGCGGTGAAGAGCCACCCGATGTGACTCCCTGAGGTGTCCAGGAGCGGTTCGCCGTAAGCGGGCGCCCAGCCGGGCACGGCGGTGGCCAGCGCCTGGTTGAACTGCACGGCCAGCTCCGATGCGCGCTGGGCGAGCTCTTCCGGCGAGGCCGCCGGAGGCGTCGAGTAGGCCGGGGCCGGTGGCGTGACAGGCGCCGTGGTGGGGACGGTGGAGGGGGTGGCGACCGGGGAGAGCTGCTGGGTGCTGAGCGCACCACCTGCACCGGGCAACGTGACGGTGAGCAACACCGCGAGACCCACGAAGGAGGTCGCTGCAGCAGCCGCACCGATGCGGCGGCGCCGGATGCGCCGCTGACCGGCGCGGACAGCGCGCTTGAGGACGCCACCCAGGGCCGGCACCGGAGCGACCACCTCGGGTAGGGCGCGACGCAAACGCTCCTCCACTCCGGCCCGAACATCGGCCCGAAGGTCGACCTCGATGCCGGCTGCGGTGTCGCGGCGGTCTTGGCGCATCAGCTGCGGGTTCCTTCCGCGGGAGCGGGGGCGGGGGCGGGGGCGAGATGCCGCAGCCGGGTCAAGGCTCGCGAGGTCTGGCTCTTGACGGTGCCGACGCTGATGTCGAGCAGGTCGGCCACCTCCTGCTCGCTGCGGTCCTCGAGGTAGCGCAGGGCCAGGACGGCGCGCTGACGTACCGGCAGGCTGGCGAGGTCACCGATCAGGTCCAGTCGCTCCTCCACCCCGGCGTGAGGGCTCACCTGCGGGTGAGAAGTGCCTGCGTCCTGCCGCTCCTCCCAGGAGGTCTCCCGGCGTCGCCCGTGCCGGCGCCAACGAGAGTTCGCGGCATTGGCCAGCACCCGGCGGGCGTAGGCATCGGGCTCATCGACGCGCGACCAGTGCGCGAAGACCTTCTCCAACGCGTCTTGCAGCAGGTCCTCAGCCGCATGTGCATCGAGCACCAGCAGCCGTGCGATCCGGTACAGCTGTGGAGAGGCCACCTCGGCCCACGTGCTGAAGTCCTCACGACTCATGCCCTGCTGCTCTCCACACTGCCCTGACGCTCCAGGACCCGGAAAGGTTGCCAGTGGATTCCGCCCGGTCCAGTGTCGGTGTGAGCGCCTGCGCCCGCCTCGTCCCATCAGAGCGACCGCTCACAGCCCGCCACGGACACTGCCTTGCCCCCGAACGTCACCCCTTGTCGCGCTGCGCGAGGCGAGCATGACCACTCGTCGACGTCTGCCTCTGCGAGTTGAGGATGTTGCTCTGAGCTTTCATGTCGGCCGGTCAACCGGTGATCGGTTCCGCGCGTGTCACTTCCATGAGGCGCAGCGGTAGGACGATCAGGCACTCCGCGATGCTGGTGGTGGCCGTACCGGTGCTGGCGACGGGGTGCGCCACGGGCAGCGCTCCGGAGCCTCCCGGTGCGCCGGCCGCGGCGGCCACACCCCTGTTCGAGAGCCTCGCGCCCTCGACCGCGGCCCCGGCTCCCGACCCGTCCCCGACTGCGCCGACCTCGAAGCCGTACCCGACCGAGTCCAGCGCCCCGGCGCAGGAGATGACGATCACCTACCAGGACGGCACGACGGTCACCTGGCCCGGCCCCACCCAGGGCGAGGGCTGGACGGTCGGCCCTGACGGCCTGGACGCGCCGAGCTACGACCCGGAGGATCCGGGGCAGACGACGAACGGGGATCCGGCCACCGAGCAGGGGCAGCGATTGGGCGCCTGGGATGACCGGGTACGCGCCAGGATCGCCGGTCTCGGCTACAACGAGGAGCTGTGGATGCGCCCCAGACCCGACGGGCAGTTCTCCTTCGCGGACTCGGTGGGGCTCCACGGCTCCTTCACCTGGGCGCAGGGCCCGGAGCTGACCCGGCTGGACCTGGACCCGTGCTCGCACTGGCCTGCCTCCTCTGCCCTGGAGCAGCCCCTGGGTGGGGGCACCTGCCGTGTCCTGATGATCGACGGGCACCCCGTGGTGACTTCCGAGCGTCCCTTCGACGAGACATCGCGTTCCGCGTTGACCTCCGTCTTCACGGTGCGCCCCGACGGCGTCGCCGTCTCCCTGGTGCAGCCGAGCCTTGAGAGAGAGCCCACCCTCACCCGTGAGGACCTCGCAAGGGCCGCCCTCACCCTCCCTGCCCCCTGACGAACATCCGCAATCGCCGCCGTGCGGGCGCGGTCATGGCGGCCGGCGACGTCCGACCATGTCGATGTGCGAACGTCGTACACGTAGGACTCACCGCGAGCACCCACCGGTAACGTCCGCATTTGCCGCGCTCAGTGCGCCATCATGACCAGCCGGTGGACGCGCGACTCTGGCGATCTCCGGGCACACCCTCTGGTGCTGCTGCCAGGATCCAGGCGTGCCGCCTGAGCCGTACCGCCCCACGGTGATCGCTGTTGCGCCCGAGTACGACGAGGACGCCTACGTCTGGGACCACTCCCCAGGCGGGCCCGGCGGCGGACTGAACCCTGCCGTGCTGCTCGACCTGGGCGCCTGCTCCGACCTGCTCGCCCGGCTGCGGGCTTGGAACGCCGTCTACGCCCGCCTGCCGGGGACCGACTTCCAGTGGCGCGCCGAGCAGAGCGAGGAGGACTGGGAGCAGGAAGGGCTGCAGCTGGCCCTGGAGCTGCAGGGCCAGCTGCCCGACGTCGAGGTCTACTTCGGCGCCCCCGACCCCTCGCGCCCCTCGCTGCGCGAGCGGCCGGGCATGCCGCCGGGGAGTTGATCACACCGGCGTCGACGCGCACGCTCATGTAGCCGCGCCGGGGGCACGATCTTGAGCGGTGGGGACCCGCGACCACGCCCATGGTCGTGCGGGTCACAGGGGGCCCGGGGCGAGGGCGACGTGATCCTCGTCGAGCAGGATGGGTGGGGTCCCGGCGATGACCACGCAGGCCCGTTCCCACGGCCGCTGCCGCTCGAGGAAGCGCAGCTCTTCAGCCATCCACTCGTGCCAGAACGCGATGGTCTCCTCGGCATCGCCGTTGACGCCCTGGGTGATGTCGCGGGCGATGCCCCGCTCCTCAGCGGCGGCGAAGTCGGACTGCACCCACACCGTCGCGTCGATCAGCTCGGCGAGCTCTCGCTGACTGGCCCCGACGCCTTCGATGACGACGAGGTCCCGTCCGGCAGGGACGTCGATCGATCCCTGCCGGCCGTGCTGCTCCCATGCGGGTGGGCGGAAGGACACCGCCTCCCCGCGGTGCAGAGGCCGCAGGACGTGCTCGGCCAGCAGGTGACCCCATGCGAAGTAGGGCTCGTGCCAGGCGATGTCGTCGGTGTGGACGACCGTCGAGCGGCCCACCCGCTGACACAGGCGCTCAGCCAGCGTCGACTTCCCCGACGCGCCGCGACCGTCCACGGCCACGACCCTGGGCCGCCCCGTCGGCGTCCCAGCCGCCTGCAGCAGCAGCTGGACCAGTTCCCCTTCCGGCGCCGCCTTCCACGGGCCGGCGGCAGGCTCCTCTACAGGCAAGGTCATGGACACGACCCCAGCCTTCCCCACCAGAGTGCCCCAAGCCACGCGACTGCTCCGACACGCAAAACAAATCGTTGTGACGCCCCTCGGACGCGATCACGGCCGCCGCCCGACGCGTTGATCTGCCGATGAGCAGACAGTCTGGATAGGTCTGGGCAGGTACGGCGTCCGGGTCGATCGGTCGCGGGGGCCTGCCTTCAGGTCGGACTCGTCATGGCGCGGGCGGCGCGATGGTCGCGGCAGGCACCTGCCCACCGTCCAGTAGTGCCCGGCCGCCGATGGGCTCTGACAGCTGGAGCAGGTAGGGCGTCGCCGGGTTGCCGGGGCAGGTCTGGGCACCGCCGAGGGGGTCGACGCGGATGGTGATGACCACGGCGTCGGGCCGGTACTCCACGACGGGTTCTTGAACGCGACCCTCCGAGGATTGTCCGCCGGCACAGTCTCTCTCGGTCACCAGCAGCGGTAGGGAGGTGTCCTGCGGGCCGGGTGGCGCGGCCGGTCGCCACTCCGCCACCCGCGCGCTGGGCTCCACGTGCGTGCTGCACGCGTCGTTGAACGGCGAGGGGCAGTAGGGCGCCTGCAGGACGACGGTGGGGACGTCGGGCCCGGTGAGGGTGAGTCGTTGCGGCTCGCGGCCGTCTTCTGCGGAGACCAGGGCGGCGTTGTCGCGAACGGCAACGCTCGCGCCGGAGCCGGTGACCTGCTCGTAGCCGTCGGGGACGAGGACGACCACTCCGCGGGGCTCCATCTCGCGGCCGGTGGGGTCCTCGTGGCGCATCACGAACCCGGTGGTGAGCAGGGTGGAGCGCGGCAGGCAGGCACCCATCGAGCCGCCGTGCTCGACGAGCGAGGTCAGACAGAGGCTGCCGTCGGTGCTCTCAGCGAGGTAGTACTCGGTGCCGTCCGGGGTGGTCAGGACCAGGCTGGCCTGACCGGGGTGGACGAGCCGGCGCTGGGCGGAGTCGAGAGGATCCTCGTCGATGGTGCGCACCGGCGGGTCGTAGCTGAAGAAGCCGACGTGGTCCACGGGCACCCGCCGCTGCAGCACCGACAGCTCCAGCGGCACTTGCGCCGGCACCTGCACCGGCAGCGCCGGTTGTGCCCGATCCGCCTCCCGGTCCATCAGCAGGGAAATCCCGACGCCGGCGGCGGCGAGCACAGTCGCTGCGACCGCCGCGACTGTCCTGCGGGTGCGCCGGCGCCGGCGTGCCGTGCGCAGGACGGCGGCGGGGTCGAGACGACGTGAGGGCTCCGGAACCGCCTCCTCCAGGAGCTGCCTGAGGTCACCGCTCATGTCGCACTCCCCTGGAGTCGCAGGTCGCCGAGCTGGGGATGGCGGCGCAGAGCGGCCAGCGCCCGCGACGCGTGGGTCTTCACGGTGCCGACGCTGCAGTCCAGGACCGCGGCGGTGTCCGCTTCGGTGAGGTCCTCGAAGTAGCGCAGGACGATGACGGCACGCTGCCGCGGCGGCAACGTCCGCAGCGCGGAGACCAGCACCAGGTGCGTCTCCCGGGCCGGGCCGCCCGGGACCGGCGCGTCGGGCAGCTCGGCAGTGGGCACATCCCCGCGCCAGCGCCGCCGGCGCCAGTCCAGGGCCTTGTTGACCATGGTGCGGCGCACGTAGGCGTCGGCACCTTCGCGACCCTCGAGGCCTTGCGTGCCGCCGATGCGCTGCCACTGCGGCCAGACCCGCACCAGTGCGGTCTGCACCAGGTCCTCCGCCGTGGCCCAGTCCCCGGTCAGCAGCCATGCCGTGCGCAGCAGCGATCGCTCCCTCGCAGCCACGAAGAGCTGGAAGTCCTCGTCCGCATCCACCCGGTCCTCCTCGCCGCCTCACCTGCTTCAACCGGCCGTGCCCCGCAGAAGGCTGATCGCCGTCTCCGCCCACTATCGGGGACGGCCCGGAGCTGACTTCATACTGATCATCAGCTTCGCGTGCACCTGACGCGACCGCCGCGCGATCATGACCGGTGACGGACATCCACTTTTGCGCGAGTGGGGCGCGATCAAGAGCGGTGTCGTGCTCGGGGCAGTCCCATCCGACCGTGACGCAGGTGGGGCGAGATCAAGGTCGGCGACGGACGCCATCAGGCACCAAGGAGCGCGTGGATCAGCGGACGGGGGCGCACGTACCGCTGTCGACCTGCCAGGTCCCCTCCGGTCCCTGCACGACGTGCAGGACGGTCCGGCCCTGGCGCACGGACGCAGCGGCGTCCGATCGCTCGATCTCCTCCCATGCCCCGGTCAGTCCGCTCACCACGCTTCGATGACGCACGAGGTGCTCAGCCGCTTCGACCGGTGAGGGCTTGCCACCTCGGTCGGAGACCAGGCTGACGGCGAAGTCAGAGCACGACGTCTCAGAGCGAGGAGCTGACCCGATCGCCACGACCAGGCCCAGGGCGAGCGTGGCCATGCTTGCCAGACGTCGTCTCATGGAGCTGAGACGTCGACGTTGGTGCCGCGGTTCCCCGCACCGCCCGGGCCTGGAACACCCCACTCTGACGCCGGTCGTGCGCGATCATGGGCGGCGGTGACGTGCTCTGCTGACAGCGGTCACGTCGTGATGACTACAGGCCGAGACTGCGATCGACCTCCGCCTGCGGTCAGACGTGGACCGGTCCCAGCTCCTCGCGCATGTGCGCTACGTCGTCGGGAGTGAGGGCACCGGAGCCGTCTGCATCGGCGTGGTCGCTGTCTGCGCACTCGAGAGACCAGGCGATGCGACAGGGGCCGTTGTGATCGTCGGGAGCGGCGCACAACGCCTCACCGATCACCGTCTGCAGCCGCTCCACCTGTCCAGGCGTGGCGAGGACATCCACAGAGAGCCGGAACGGACGGCGTCGATCAACGGCCAGCTGCTGGTCAGCGTCACCACTCACCCTGGGGACCGTAGCCGCACCGTCGTGCGACCGGCCGCCCGCTTCCGCGGATGATCTTGCGCTCGCGCCGCCGCCGTGCGGGCGCGGTCGCAGCCGGGCTTCGCTGCTGGAGGAGGTCAGCTCCTGGCAGTGGGAGCCAGGGTGATCGTGAGGTGGCAGGTGCCGTCGGAGGGTCGATCGGCGTGGCTGCTGCGCCGCTTCCAGTTGAGTGGAGCGCTCAGGTGCACCGTGCCCGCGGCGGCGTGCACGACGGTGATCAGCCAGCCCGGGAAGTCCGCCCGGCAGGCACCACCGGCGAACTCCTGCCCCGGGGGCAGGGGTGGCCAGCCGAAGTCGATCGCGGGCCCGTCGGCGGCGTCGGCGACCACCAGAAGGTCTCCATCGCTGAGCACGGCCGCTCCCGGCTGCAGCCACCCCCTGGCATGGCCGTGCTCCTCAGCAGGCTGGACCTCGACGCTGAGGCAGAAGTGACCGGGCAGGTCACCACGCTCCTCCAGGGCCGTGGCCCCGTCCAGGGGGGTGATGCGCCCCAAGCCCACCGCGACCGCAGGAGCCGCTTCGGCCGGATCCTCAGGAACCACCTCGGCGCGGACCGTGACCGTCCAGCCCTCCAGCGACGCCGCGGCCGCCTCCCGCGGGTCCGAGGCCGCCCCCCTTCCCGTGAGCACCTCAAGCTGCGGGTCCGTGCCCGGGTGCGCCCGCGCGGCGGCGGCGGCTACCTCCTGCACGCGGCGGAGCTTCTCCTCCCGCTGCTGCCGGTGGCGGCGGTGACGCTCGTCCAGCACCGCCAGGTCACTCTCCTGCGGCGGTGTCAGGGTCAGCGGCGCGATCTGCTGCTGCACCGAGCGGGCTTCGCCGGGAGTCAGGCTGGCGCTGATGCCGCTGCCGGCATCGCGGACGGTGAGGATGCGCATGCCGACCTCGTCGAAGGCGGCGAGGTAGCGGCACCAGCCGGCATAGACCAGCAGCGCCAGCCAGTGGGCCTCCGGATCCGCCAGCTCCCTGACGGTGTCGTTGCTGTGCCGCACCCCGGCACCGCCGGCCATGCGCAACCGGATCTGCGCCTCCATGGCCAGCACGTCGAAGTCGTCGCGGTGGTCGGAGTGCACCTCCACGTGCAACCGCTGGATGCGGGGACGGACCGTCTGCAGCAGCACGGCGCACACCTGCTGCGCGACCACCGGACCGCTCAGCTCCTCCACCACCACGTACGGCACCTGCTGCACAGTCGGCACCAGGCCATGCTGACCCATCCCCGACACCACCGACCGAACGTCCGACTTCGACGCACTGCGGGCGTGATCGTGGCCGTCGTTTCGGGGCCGATCAGGATCGGTGCAGTCGGGGATGCACCCTTTGGTCGTGGTGTGCGTCTTCAGGGTGTGGGAGGCGACGTGGGAGCAGCGGGGTCGGTGCTGAGCCAGGCTCCGCTGCTCGACGTGGAGGCGGCCGAGGTGGAGGAGGACTACCGGGGCCTCTTCGTCGTCCACTTCGTGTCTCTGGTCCGTCTGGCCCAGCTCTGTGGCGCCGATGACCCCGAGGACATCGCCCAGGAGGCGCTGGTGCGTCTGCACCAGCGGATGCACCGGCTGCAGGACCCGGCGGCAGCGTTGGCCTACGTCCGCCGCAGTGTCATCAACCTCTCCACCTCCCGCCTGCGCCGGCTGCTGCTGGAGCGGCGCACCCCTGGTGAGGTCCCGCGGGAGGTGCCGTCTCCGGAGACGCAGGTGCTCACCGAGCAGCGTCGCCTGGCTCTGCACGCCGCACTGGGGCAGCTCCCGGCGCGGCAGCGCCATGCCCTGCTGCTGCGGTACTGGCTGGACCTGCCGGTGGCTGAGGTCGCCGCTGTCCTCGGCTGCCGGGTGGGCAGCGCCAAGTCGATCCTTGCGCGGCGCTCTCATCGCCATGGACGACGTCCCACCTGGTTCCGCAGCCGACTCCAGGTCCCCGACACCCACCAGCACATCCCCGCTCATCACGGAGGGCCACGGCGCACGACCATCCGACGTCGACGCCGAGCCGGCGCGATGAGGGGTCGCCGGCGTCGCATCCACCTTCCCGCGAGGCGGTGCCTGGACGGGCCGGGGACCTCAGCGATCCGCGGCGCCGCGCGCGCGGTTCGAATGAGCGCGCATCACGCGTTGGCTGTCGTCCGCAGACAGCTCCGGCAGGGTGATCACGCGACCCCGGGCACAGGTCACGTGGAGCAGGCGGGGGCCACCCGATGGGTCAAGGCGTACGTGCTCGACGCTTCGCCAGGGCAGACGCCGCTTCCAGGGGGTGCCGTCGTAGATGACCAAGCCTTCGGGGCTGAGCGCCACGTGGGCCCGTCGCCGGAGCAGTCCCTGCACGATCATGCCCAGACTGATGATGAGTGGACCTCCGAGCGAAAGCGACTCGCGGTACCACATCGCCGCCGCAACGATGATCGTGCACGCCGCGCCGACGCCCATGAGCCACGTGCTCGCTCGCGACGGGATCGCACGGAGGACGGTCACCTGCGACATGGGGTCATCGTGCAGCCGACGATGACTCGTCGCACCCGATCACGGGCGAACGCCCGCGTCTGCCGCCGCTCAAGCTGGGTCGTGACCGGACGGCGGCCCGTACGAGCCCTGCCCTCACGGTCATCTCGCGACGTCAGTGCGCCCGCGAGCTGCCGCGGTGGGCTTCCGGTGGCCCAGAGGGCTCAGCCGTGCGGGGTCGGCGCGCCGGCTCGGTCAGGGGATGTCGCGGCTGGCCAGGATGAGCTCGACGGCGGCGACGGGCTCGCGGGGGACGTGCAGGGCCATGCGGTACCAGACGCCCCCGCCCGGCTCCGTGGGTGCGGCGGGGCCCCGCCTGGTCCAGCCGATGCGGGTGTGCCCGGGCAGGCTGTGCTGCACGCCGAGGCGGCTGCCGTTGACGGTGATGCCGGTGTAGGCGCCGGCCGGCTCGGTCAGCGAGGTGGCCCGGCGCCCACGTTCCTCCTGGGGGGCGCGCGTGAAGGGGGAGTAGCCCACCGAGCCGACGACCCAGCCCTCCTCCTCGGCGTCGTGCAGGGCGACTCGTGTCAGGTCCGCCTCCGCAGGCGCCCAGAGCAGGTAGATCTCCAGTTCCATCGGTTCACCGTTGGGCAGGGAACTGCCGCGCGCGGGGAGCGGATCCGCGTCGCTGGTCCAGAACATCCTGGACGTCAGGCACAGCAGGCGCCGCCCCGCCTTCTCCAGCGGCGTCAGGGACGGCAGGGCGAAGCCGAGCCAGTCCTCCACCTCCGCGCGGGTGTGCTGGTGCATGGTCCGGCTGATGCTGTTGGCTCCTCCGTCCTGGCGACGGGAGCGGCGCGTGAGCCTGGGGGTCATGCGCCGGCCGGGGCGCAGTGCGCCCAGCGCCCGGCGCAGGTGCTCGTTCAGCGGCAGCTGCGCCACCGGGTAGGGGTTGGCGTGGGCGGCGCGGGCGATGGCCGCCTCCTCCTCAGCCGCCGGGTGCAGCGCGAGGTGCTCCTGCCGCCACGGCTCGCCGGCGGCGTCCGCACGCCGGCTGCGGTCGCCGACGCCCGTCTCGACGCCGTACGGGTCGTCCTCGGGATCCAGGTGCACCTGCAGGCTGCGGCAGGCCAGTGCACCGCCGTACCCGGTCGCGGCCAGGGCCTCCAGCCAGTCGATGCGCGCCCGCGGTCGCGCGTCGGGGTCGTCCGGGTGCGGTGGGCTGATCTCGATGAAGCCGGCCGCGTCCATCGCGCTGAGCCAGTTGCTGGTGCGCTGCAGCAACCGCACCGCGGCCGGCGGGCCGCTGAGCTCGCTGAAGGCCCGCTCCAGCGACTCCGCCAGCTCCCGCTCGTCCCTGCATCGTCGTCCCGTCGAGCATGCAGCAAACGTCAGCCTCCTCGCCGCAGTCCGGCTGGCCGACGCGGTGATTCCCCGCGTGGACGGCCTGCGCGGTGAGCGCCTCGCGCCCTGTTCCTCGTGCGCGACGACGGCCCCGACTCTGTAGAGGCACGACCGGACCCGTTCGTCCCCGATGTCGAAGGGCCGTGCCTCCACGTCGCCGGTCTCCACCGGCTCGCGTGCCGGCCCCGCGCAGCGCCGCCGGGGGCCGCGGCAGTCCCATAGTGTGGTCCCTCCACCGGCGGACCTGAGACGTCGTCACGACACCTGGAGCGGCAGACCCGTGCACGACGACTTGCGAACCGGCGGAGCGGGGTCCGAGGAGGACGAGGCCATCGCGCTGTACTACGACGACTTCGCCCCGCACTACGTGTCGGGCTGGCGGTCCCTGGAGCACTACGGCCCCCTCGTCGCGGACTTCCTGCTGCGCACCGTGACGCCGGAGTGCCGGGTGCTGGACGTCGGATGCGGCCCGGGACAGCTGACGAGGAACCTCGCGCCGAGCGTCTCCGTCACGGGCATCGACCTGTCGCCGCGGATGCTCGCGGTCGCCGGCCGGGAACGACCCGGGGGCCGGTACGAGCAGCACGACTTCCACGACCCGCTGCCGGAGAGCTGGGGACGCTTCGATGTCGTCATCGCCGTGGGGTGCCTGGAGTTCTGCCGCGACCTCGCCTCGACGCTGCGCAATCTCGCCGACGTCTGCGCACCCGGGGCGCGCCTGCTGGTGGGAGTCGTCGAGGACCGCGCCAGCCGGGAACCGGGCCGTTCCCGGCGTGCGTTCTCCGACGCCGGCCTGCCCGGGGTCGACATGCACTGCTACGACGCCACCGCGCAGTTGAGCGCGGTCACGTCCGCGGGGCTGGCGCCGTGGTCGTACCGGTTCGTCCCGGCGTGGCGGCACGAGGAGTACTCCTACGTCGTGCAGTACGGGCTGTGGGAACTCCGCAAGGAGGTGACCGGCTCCTCGTCGACCGGTTCTTGACAGCGCCGGACGACCTGAGGACGTCCGTCTCACGACGTCCATCGGCTCGCGCTGCGGCGGGCCGTCCCCTCCGCCTCGTTCCTCTGTCGCGTCGACGAAGTCCGCGCCAGACGGACGTCCCGTCGGGACCACCCCGGGGTGTGGCGGGGGAGAGGTGGAGATGGACCTCGGCCCGGACCTCCTCGTGCCGGACGGCGTTCTGCGCGACATCTGGGTGCTCGACACGCGCACCGGCGACGTCACCTTCTGCGGATCCCGATGCCGGCCAGTGCGGGTCCTGTTGGGACCGTCGGTCGCATCTCTCGCTGTGGTGTCAGGAGCGGTTGTAGTGGGTGACGAGGCGGGTGACGTCATCGACGGTTTGGGGGCGGGCGAGGTGGTAACCCTGGAGCAGGTGACAGCCCGCGCCGGTGAGGTAGACCTTCTGTGCTTCGGTTTCCACGCCTTCTGCGATGACCCGCAGGTCGAGACTGCCGGCGACAGTGAGGACGGCGTTCAACAGGCTGCGGCAGCGGGCGTCGTCGGGGAGGCCTGCGACGAAGGACTGATCGATCTTGGCGTAGGACACGGGGAGGCCGATGATGCGGGACAGGGAGGAGTACCCGGTGCCGAAGTCGTCGACGGCGAGGGGATGCCCTGCGCACGAGTAGTCGCCGAGGACGGAGGCCAGGGCCGGGTCGGCGAAAGCATCCTCGAGGACCTCCAGGCCTATGTCGGCCGTCTTCAGCTCGTGCGTGCTGAGGCTGATGGTGATCGCCTCGCGCAGGGCCGGGTCGGCCAACTCTCGCGGGCCGACGTTGCAGAAGATCACACGTGGCGCGGATTCGCCCAGCTCGCGGCGCCAGGTGGCCAACTGGGCGCACGCGGTCTCGACGACCCAGGCCGCCAGCCGTGAGAGGAAGCCGTTGCAGCCCGCGTGGTGGATGAACTGCTGGGCAGTGAGGAGGCCGTGTTCGGGGTGCTGCCAGCGGAGCAGGGCCTCCACGGCCTCGATGCGCTCGTCGGTCGCGTCGAGGATCGGCTGGTAGTGCAGCAGCAACTGCCCGCTCTCCAGGGCCTTGCCGAGGTCACGTTGCAGGCGGCGGCCGAAACCCACTGTCGCGCCCCGGGTGTGGTCGCGGACGACGACGGTGTTGCGGCCCCGCTCCTTCGCCGCGTACATGGCGACATCAGCGTCTTGGAGCAGTTCCTGCGCGCTGGGCCCGGCGTGGGAGACGGCGATGCCGATGCTGGCTGAGACCACGAGATCCTCGCCGGCCACCCGGACCGGTTGACTCAGGGCCGCCCGCAGTCGCGCGGTGATGGCGGCGACCGTCCGGTCCAGTTCCGGCGCCTTCGCGGGCAGGTCCTCGCACAGCAGGACGAACTCGTCCCCGGCGAGGCGGGCGAGGGTGTCTCCGGCACGGAGCGTGGCGTTGATCCGGCGGGTGATCTCGATGAGGACGTCGTCTCCGGCGGCGTGACCGAAGGTGTCGTTGACCTCCTTGAAGCGGTCCAGGTCGAGGAAGGCCACCGCGAGGACCCTGTCGCGGCGGGTTGCGGTGGCCAGGGCGTGCTCGATGCGGTCGTGGAGCACACTGCGGTTGGGCAGCCCGGTGAGCTGGTCGTGCATGGAGCGGTGTTCGATCTCCAGGTGGGCGAGGTACGCGGCGTCACGGTCGGAGGCCATCACCAGGTAGGAGGCTGCCACGTCGGCGAGCAGCCGCGCGACGGCGAGTTCCCGCTCCGGCCAGGCGCGCGCACGGGTTCGGTACAAGTCGAGGACGCCCCAGACTCGGCCGCGGGCACGCAGCGGCACCGCGGCCACGGCACGGAGGCCCAGCGCCGAGGCCTCCGCAGCGAACTGCGGCCAGCGCTGCTGCTGGGCGGCGATGTCCGTGACGGTGACCATCGCGTCCCAGTCGACCGCGTCACGGCAGGGGCCCTGCTGCAGCTCCTCCTGCAGCCTCTCCAGGTCGGTGACCTGCTCGTCGGAGTGTGCGACGCGGGCGCAGGCGCTGCCCGCGGATTCCCGCACGGCCATCACCGCGACCGCGGTACCGGTTCCGCCCAGGGCGACCGCCGCGGCCTCGCGCAGCTCGCGCAGGATCCCTCCGCTGCTGAAGTCTCGGATGGCGGCGTCGGCGAGACGCCCTACAGCCGTCGTCAAGGCCTGTTCCTTGTTCATCGTCGTGCTCGACTCTTCGCCCATCACGGGTCCCGTCTGCGGCGCCGCCCGAGCATCGCCACGGCGCCTGCGCCGGTCCACCTGCGGCGCGCGAGGCGGCGGCGGAGGCTCACCGGGCAGCGCCACCGGCAGAGGAGCACGCGGCGGCAGCGTCATGAGGGTGGGAGGTGATGCTCGTTCGGAGATCCGCTCCAAGCGGCGTCTCAGAGACGTCATCCGCGAACGGCACTGCGTCGAAGTTCCAGTGCACGGCAAGCTCCCGGTACTACGTACTGTACGGCTGTCGCCACGCAAAGTCACTACGGGTGGCGCCATCGGCCCTGGGTGCCTCCTCTGACACGGCAGCCCCGGCGGCGGGCCCGGTGCCGACGGTCAGTGGTTCAGGGCAGCGCCCGGCCTGTCGGGTCAGGCGACGGTGAGGGTGGGTCGGGGCCGGCCGAGGGCGTAGCCCTGGCCGTGGTCGCATCCGAGGTCGTGCAGCCGTTGTTGTTGGTGGCTGGTTTCGATGCCCTCTGCGGTGACGGACAGGCCCAGGCTGTGGGCGAGGCCGATGACGTGGGCGACGATGACGTCCCCTGCGGAGGTGGTGGTCATCGTCTTCACGAACGACTGGTCGATCTTGAGGGTGTCCACCGGCAGACGGTGCAGGTAGGCCAGTGAGGAGAAGCCGGTGCCGAAATCGTCGACGGCGACGCGCACTCCCAGGTCCCGGATCTGCTGGAGCACCGCGGAGATCTCGCCCAGGTCGGAGATCAAGCTGGCTTCGGTGACCTCCACGCACAATCGGTGCGGGTCGACGTCCGCGGCACTCATGGCCTGACGCAAGGACGTCACGAACTCCGGGTGGTGCAGCTCACGGGGTGAGGCGTTGACCGCCAGGCGGAAACCGGCGGCCGGTAGCGCCGTGTCGGCCGCGTGCAGGCTCCGGCAGGCGGCGTTGGTGACCCACCGGCCCAGCGCGGTGATCTGTCCGGTGACCTCGGCGGCGGGCAGGAAGGCGGCAGGGGTCAACAGTCCGCGGACGGGGTGCTGCCAGCGGATGAGAGCCTCCGCTCCGGCCACGGCGCCGGAGCGCAGGTCGAGGACGGGCTGGTAGTGCAGGCGCAGCTGCCCGCCCTCCAGTGCGGTGCTGAGTTCTGACTCCCATTGCAGCAGACTCGGGGCGCCCGTCGGGCGGCGGCGGTCGGCGACGGCGATGCGCTCCCCACCGCGACTGCCCCCCTCCTTGGCCTCGTACATGGCGGTGTCAGCGGCGTGGAGCAGCGACTCGGGGGTGTCGCCGGGCTCGGCGTAGGCGATGCCGATGCTGGCGGCGATGCACACGGGGTGGCCGTCGATGCGGATCGGGCGGTCCAAGGCGGCGAGGAGCCGCCGGGCCAGCCCGGTCGCGGTGCCGCTGGGGCGGCGCGTGGGGTGCTGGTCGCCGGCCAGGACGACGAACTCGTCACCCGCCAGCCGCGCCAGGGTGTCGCCGGGGCGCAGCACCGACTGCAAGGCGTCGGCGACGCCGATGAGGAGGCGGTCCCCGGCGGCGTGGCCGAAGGTGTCGTTGACCTGCTTGAAGCGGTCCAGGTCCACGAAGAGCACCGCCAGGGCCTTCGAGCTCCGGCTGGCCGCGGCCAGCGCCAGGCTGAGGCGGTCCAGCAGCAGCACCCGGTTGGGCAGTCCCGTCAGCGGGTCGTGCATGGTCTGCACCCGCAGCGCGTCCTCCGCGGCCTGGCGGCTCTCCCGGTCGCGGGCATGCAGGATGTAGTTGGTGGCCACGTGCGTCAGCAGCCGGGCAGCGGCCAGATCCTCGGCGTTCAACAGCAGCGGGGCGCGGGAGTACAGCTCCACCGCACCCCAGATCCGTCCCCGCGCCGCCATCGGCAGCGAGGTGACCGCGGCGACCCCAGCGGCCAGGGCCGCGGAGGTGAAGCGGCGCCAGCGGGTCTCTACGCGCAGGTCGGGCACCTGAACCGCCTCGGCGCTGAGCACGGCCTCGAAGCAGGGTCCCTCACCCAGGTCGGCCTGGGCACGTTCGGCCATCGCGAACTCGACAGTCGTAGCCTCGGCGTAGAGCAGCCGGTCCTCGTGCAACAGGGAGACCGCGGCCCCGTCGACGGGCAGCACCCTCGGTAGGCGCTCACACAGCCGCCGCAGCACCTGCTCCACGTTGAACCCCGTCAGCAGCTCTTCGGCGAGGCCGGCCATCACCTCGGCCAGCTCGAGCCGATGCCCTGCCGCGACCACCTCGTCAGCCGCGACCTCACCCGAGGTGCGCCGCTCACCCTGTGACTCCAGCGTGCCGGCCCCCGGGACGGGTGGTGCGGGCGTAGCGCGCGCGGCGCTTCGCGCGTCTCGGTCTCGAATCCTCTGCGGGAGGGCATCCTCGGGCACCCCGGAGGCACCAGCCTTCTGAGGCCCCGCAGCGCCACCCGCCTCGGAAGCGGCTTCCACCGGGCGCTGTCCCTGCGGATGACCGGGAAGCTCGGGACCGGAGTTCACGACGCCCAGCGTGGCACTGGAAGGAAAGCCCGGCCAAGTCCTGGCCCGGAGCCCGGGCGGCTTCGATTCCCCACGTCGCAGACGCCCGGCGCCGGCGCCGGCGCCGGGCGTCCGCCTCTTGGGCCCGCCGGGGCAGTCATCCAGACGGTGCTCCGTGGTGGAATGAGGATGGAGCCGTCCAGGCGCTCGGCCGGTGGAGCGGTTCCAGTGCACCGGCGTTGACCACGAGGGGGTGGGCAGCGGTTCGTCTTTCAACGTCGCCTGACAGTGCGCGCCAGGCACGGCAGAAGGTGACCGGCTCGCTGAGCGCGATGGGGCGTGCCGATCTGGTCGACCACGCGACCCTGGTGGTCTGCGAACTCGTCGCCAACGCTGTGATGCACACCCGCACCGAGCTGGACCTCTCGGGGGAACCCGCGGGAGCAGATGTTCGGGTCGCCGTCTCCGACGGATCCCCCGTCCTGCCCCGCTGGACACCTGCCTCCGCGACCGCGAGCATGCGCCTCCGACTGCGCCGCGACGATGCCGTCGCCGCCCGGGAGTGGCTGGCGGCGCTGGACGAGGCGGAGGACCCGACGAACCACGGCACGCTGCTGCTGCCGCCGTTCCCCCAGTCGATGGTGGTGTTCCGCCGCGACTACATCGCCGCCGTCATCGCCGAACTCGAGCCCCTCGTAGTGCCGAGCCGCTGCAGTGGGAGGTCCGGCACGCGGGCCCGACGCGCAGGAGAGCAGGAGTCGGTCCCCGGCTGCGGGACCGGCGCCCGTGACCGCGCCGGGCGAGCCCGCCCGGCGCGAGGGGGAGGCGCGTGACTGGGGGTCCGGGGTTCAGTGTCGCTAGCATCGACAGGATGCGACCAGGGCGTCCTCGACGTCTTCGGTGGTGACCGAGGAGTGGATCGGGAGTCGAGCGCGAAGGGGGCTGCGGTGATGGCAGGCGTCGACCTGCTCAGCCGGCGGGGGCGTCGTCGTCACGGGCGAGTCGGCGTCGGGGCGCAGCATGGACGCTGAACGGGGCCCGGTGGGTCCGGTTCCCGGTTCGGCGTTCACCTCGACCACGCCGGCGCGGTCGTTGCCCCCGGGGCCCTCACCCGATGAGGCGGGGGCGCCGGGCGGTGGCGAGGCCACGTTGCGGGCCCTGCTCGAGGCGGTGGAGGGCACGTCGCCCGTGAACGCGGTCGAGGCGGTGACCCGCGAACTCGCCCACGCACACGGCGCGTCGTCGGCGTCGTTCCTCATCGCGGACCTGTCGGGCCGCGCGCTGGTGCGCCTGGCGCGCACGAGCGCCGGCTCCCTGGATCCCGGACGGGGAGAGCGCCGCGACGAGAAGGAGTCGGCGACGGTCCTGCCCTTCGACGGCGGTCCTGCGGAGCAGGCGCTGCGCACCCAGTCGACACTGGTGCTGGGCCCGGACGCGGCGTCGCCCACGGGAGCCGCCGCCGGTGAGTGGACGGTCCTCGCTCCGGTCACCGAACGAGGTGAGGCCCTCGGCCTGCTGGAGATGGTCCTCCCCGTCGAACCGGGGCCAGCGCTGCTCGACGAGATCTCCCGCACCGCGCACCTGCTGAGCTTCGTGCTGATCGCCAACCGCCGCCACACCGACCTCTTCGAGTGGGGCCAGCGCAGCACCCCGTTCACCATGTCCGCCGAGATCCAGCGCAGACTGCTGCCGTCGGCGTTCACCTGCGAGGGCGGGGCGTTCACGCTGTCGGCGTGGCTGGAGCCGGCCTCCAGCATCGGCGGGGACACCTACGACTACAGCGTGGGACGGGACACCCTCTTCCTGTCGATGACCGACGCCATGGGCCACGGCCTGAACAGCGCCCTGACCGCCACGGTCTGCGTGGGCAGTCTGCGCAACACCCGACGGCAGGCGACGACGCTGCTGGAGCAGGCCGAGGCCGCGAACGCCGCGTTGGTCGAGTACGCGGAGACCGTGCACGAGAGCGCCTTCGCGACCGGCATGGTCGGACGCCTGACCCTGTCGACCGGGGTCCTGTCCATCGTCAACGCCGGCCACACCGGTCCCTACCTGGCCCGCGACGGGGCGGTCACGATGCTCGACCTGCCCGCCGACGTGCCCTTCGGCATGTTCGCGGACTCGACCTACCGCAGCACGGATCTCGCGCTGCGGGCAGGCGACCGACTGGTCATCGTCACCGACGGCATGCTCGAGCGCAACGCGTCCTCCCTGGACCTGTGCGAGGAGATCGCCGCGACGAGGGAACTGCATCCGCGCGAGGCGACCCGCGCACTCGCCGACCGCGTCATCGCGGCCTCGGGCAGCGAACTCGCCGACGACGCGGCGCTGTTCGTCCTCGACTGGCACGGCCAGCAGGACAACACCCGCACCTCTCACACCGGCGCGGACACCGCCGGGACCGACGCGGCCGGCCATCCCACCGGCCCTTCCCGCCACTGAACCCGACCGCGACGGCTCGCCCCGGGATGCCCGCGCCGCAGGCGCCACTCCGAGGCAAACCACGCACCCCTCGGCGGTGCAGTGCCGTCCACGGCGCCGAGGAGGACCGCCTCGTCGATCCCGAAGACGCCCGTACCTCCCCGACCGGTTCCCCCCCACGGCATGTCCGTCCTGCCGCAGTGCCCACCCGCTAGCGGGAGCTGACGAGCAGGTACCGCTCGTCGGTGATGTCCCCGCCCCACAGCGACGGATCCGGCAGCATCCGTACGCGCGCGTCCTCGCGGTACCGGCGCACCAGCGCCTCGCAGTCACGAGCCGTGATGCCGGCGCCGGTCGCCCAGCGCCCCTCCACCAGCAGCAGCACCCCACCCGGCTTCAGCAGCGCGATCCAGGCGGCCAGGACCGCGGCGGGGTCCTCGAACGCCCAGAGCACGTGCCGGGCCAGGACCACGTCGACCGTTCCCGGCTCCACCGGCGGTGCCGCGGCGTCGGCCACGTCGAAACGCGCAGCCAGCCCCGCGGCCGCGACCTTGGCGCGCGCCGCCTCGACCATGCGCGGGGACAGGTCGACGCCGTGGACGTCGTGACCGGCCTCGCCGAGCAGCAGCGCCAGGCTGCCCGTGCCGCAGCCGAGGTCCACGACGCGGGCGGGGGCGCCCGGCAGCAGGGGCAGCAGCAGCCCCGCCCACGCCTCCCGGACGGCCGGGTCGCGCAGACCGTGGTCGGCTTCGTCGTCGAAGGTGGCGGCCTGCTCGTCCCAGTACCGGCGGGTCTCCTCGCTCATGCGCGCAGCCTGCCGCAGACCACCGACGTCGACGTGTCCGCCGTGCGCCCGGCGTGGGGTGGGGGCACCTCCCGCGCCTGGTGTCCGGCGTGGGGTGGGGGCACCTCCCGCGCCTGGTGTCCGGCGTGGGGTGGGGGCACCTCCCGCGCGTAGCGTGGGGGAATGAGCCGCCCCGTCGCGACCAGCCGCAGCGTGAGCCTGCAGGAGCTGCTGGAGTTCTGCCGCCCCCGCCACCACGTCATCCTCACCACCCGCCGCGCCGACGGCGGGCTGCAGTCCTCGCCCGTGGCCTGCGGCGTCGACGGCGAGGGCCGCTTCGTCATCTCCACCTACCCCGAGCGCGCCAAGACCCGCAACGCCCGCCGCGACCCCGACGTCAGTCTCGTCGTGCTCTCCGACGACTGGGACGGGCCCTGGGTGCAGGTCGACGGCGACGCGGAGGTCCTCGACATGCCCGAGGCGCTGGAGCCGCTGGTCGACTACTTCCGCGCCTTCGGCCGCGAGCACCCGGACTGGGAGGAGTACCGCCGCGCGATGGCCGCCCAGGGCAAGTCGCTGCTGCGCATCACCCCGCGCCGCTGGGGCCCGGTGGCCACGGGCGGTTTCCCCGCCCGCCTCGCCGAGGACTGAGCGCGGCCCCGCGCGGACGAGAGGCAGGAGGCGCGGTTCAGGGCAGGGCGGCCGCCGCGGCCTCCTCCGCGTCGGCCTCCTCCACCTCCTCGCGGCTGATGCCCAGCAGGTGCAGCACCGCATCGAGGTAGGGCACGTTCACCGACGCGTCGGCCTGCTCGCGCACGACGGGCTTGGCGTTGAACGCCACCCCCAGTCCCGCCGCGGCCAGCATGTCCAGGTCGTTGGCGCCGTCCCCGATCGCCACCGTGCGCGCCATCGGCAGCCCCTCCAGGGCGGCGAAGTCGCGCAGCGCGACGGCCTTGGCGGCGCGGTCGACCACCGGGCCGAGCACCCGCCCGGTCAGGCGCCCGCCGACCACCTGCAGGCGGTTGGCGCGCACGTGCGCGATCTCCAGCGACGCCGCCAGCGGGGCCACGACCTCGTAGAAGCCGCCGCTGACCACGCCGAGGGTGAAGCCCAGCCGGCGCATCGTGCGGCACAGGGTGCGCGCACCCGGCGTCAGCTCCACCGCCGCGCGCACGTCGTCGAGGACGTCCACGCTCAGCCCCGCCAGGCACCCCACCCGCTGCACCAGCGACTGCGCGAAGTCGATCTCACCGCGCATCGCCCGTTCGGTGACCTCCGCGACCTCCGCCTCCCGCCCGGCGTGCGCGGCGAGCAGCTCGATGACCTCCTGGCGGATGAGCGTGGAGTCGACGTCCATCACGACCAGGCGCCGCCCCAGGCGGGCCAGGCCGCCGGGGGAGACGGCCACGTCCACCCCGTGGACGCCGGCCTCCACCGTCAGCGCCCGGCGCAGCTGCTCGGAGCCACCGGGGCCAGCGTCGAAGGAGACGTCGAGCTCCAGGGTGGTCACCGGGCGCCGCGACAGCCGCCGGATGCGGTCGACGTTGGCGCCGTGCTCGGCCAGGCGGGCGGTGATGGCCGCGACCGCGTCGGCGCGCAGCGGGGAGCCGAGCAGGCTCACGTGCAGGCGCCCTGGCCGGCGGGGGGCGTTGTCGCCGCTGCCGCGGCTGCACGTCAGGGCGAGGCCCGCGGCGGCGGCGGCGGGGGAGACGGCCTCCTCCACGGCACCCGGGTGCGACCCCTCCGTCACGAGCACCGCCAGAGTCAGGTGCCCGCGCACCACGAGCTGCTCGACGTCGAGGACCTCCACGCCCAGGGCGGTCAGGGAGGAGAAGACCGCCGCGGTCAGCCCGGGACGGTCGGTGCCGGTGAGGGTGAGCAGCACCGTGGTGGGGCGGCCGGGCTGGACGGGCTGGACGGGCTGGACGGGCGCAGTGTCGCTGGGCACGGGCAGCGAGGCTACCGCCGCCCCACCCCACCCGCCCCGCCCGGCGGCGGGCGGGGCGACGGCGTGCGGTGCGGCCTGGCGGCTCAGGCGTTCTTCTCGTCGCGCCAGGCCAGCCAGTCGCGCACCGGGGCCAGGTCGTAGTCGGGGCCGTTCAGCCCGAACGTGAACAGCCGGGTGCCCGCGGCGTGCAGCCGCTCCCCGACGTCACCCGGCTCGCCCTCGGCGCCGGCGGAGCGCTCGATCTCACCGGGGTCGCGTCCCGTCTCGGCGCACCAGCGGTCCAGCACCGCGTGCTTGTGCGCGATGGTGTCCGGATCGCCGAAGCCGTGCCAGATGTCGGCGTGGGCCGCGACGATCCGCAGCGTCTTGCGCTCGCCCCCGCCACCGATGAGGACCGGCACCCGCCGGGTGGGGGCGGGGTTGAGCGACGCCCAGCGGGACTCGATCCGCGGCAGCGCCGCCGCCAGGTCGTCCAGCCGCCCACCGGCGGTGCCGAAGTCGTAGCCGTACTCGGCGTAGTCGCGCTCGAACCAGCCCGAGCCGATGCCGAGGATCAGCCGGCCCGGCTGCCCGTCGCGGGCGGAGATGTGGTCCACCGTGCGCGCCATGTCCGCCAGCAGCTCCGGGTTGCGGTAGCTGTTGCACGTGACCAGCGCGCCAATCTCCACGCGGCTGGTGGCCTCCGCCCACGCCGCCAGCATCGTCCAGCACTCGAAGTGCCGGCCGTCGGCGTCGCCGTAGAGGGGGAAGAAGTGGTCCCAGTTGAAGACGACGTCGACACCGGCCTCCTCCGCGGCGGCGACCGTGCGGCGGATCTGCGCGTACTCGGCGTGCTGCGGCTGGACCTGCACGCCGATGCGCACGGGACGGCCGGCGGGGGCGCTCTCGCTGCTCATGAACCCATCCTGGGCCGAGACCCGCGCCCCGGCCCGTCCGCCGCGCTCAGGGCAGCCGGTGCCCGTCGTGGCCGGCGCCCTGGGACAGGTCGATCACCCGCGCGCCCGCCCCCGTCACGGGCAGCGACACCGACAGCACCCCGTCGCGGTAGCCGATGTGGGCGGCGGCCGTGTCGACGTCCTCCGGCAACTGCACCTGACGTGTCACCGTCCCCACGGGGCGCTCCAGCAGCACCGCGGCCCTGCCCTGCACCAGCTGCCCGCGCCGCTCCGCGCTGATCGTCAGCACGCCCCCGGCGAACGCCACGCCCACGCTGGCCGGGTCGACACCGGGCAGGTCCAGGTCGAGGGAGTAACCCTCCGGGCCGCGCCAGACGTCGGCGGGCACAGTCATCGGCACCGCCACGGGCACCGTCACCGTCGGAGCCGGGCCGTCCTCCGCCGGGCGCTGCGCCGGCGGCACCTGCGCCGAAGCCGTCGCCCCCGCCGCGCCCGCTCCGGCGTCCGCTGCCGTGCTGCGCTCCACGCTCCACCACCCGGCCTCGAACTCCTCCCCCGACGGACGCGCGGGGGAGAGGGTGGGAGGACCGGGACGCACCCCAGCGCCGGCGGCGCGCTGGGCACGGCGACGGGCGGCGACCCGCTCCCGCTCGAAGAGGATCTGCTCACGACGCTGCGCCCGCTCCGTGTCACCAGTGACCGGGCTCGCCGTCCGGGCGTCGCCGCTCGCGGCGTCGTGCTCGGCGCCCCGCTGCCGCTCGGGTGCAGCGGGCGTCGCCTCCGGGCCGTAGTCGTCCATGGGCCGTCCTGGGTCGGCTGTGCAACTGCCGGGGCCGCCGCGTCATGACGGCCCGCCCTGTGCGTACCCCGCCCCGCGGCCGGCAAACCAGCAGACCAGCCTTCCGGGCGTGTCGGCCCCTCAGCCGCCCTCGCCCGCCGGGGCCGGCATGTCGACGACATAGCCCCACGTGGACTGCGCCCCCAGGTGGCCGGCGTGCACCACCCGCACCGTCGTCCCCACCGCCGCGCCCGTCGCCAGCACCGCCAGCAGCACCGACGCCGCCGAGCGCGCCGGCAGCGACCGCCACACCGGGGCCGCCGGTCCCGGCGCCCCCGCCCCGGCGCCGTCCCCCCCGACCTGTCCGAGCGGGTGCCGCGCGCGCGCAGCGATCCACCACACCGCCACGCACATCAGCGCCAGCCCCACCGCCCAAGGCAGGATCGCCTCCCCGGCTGCGGCGTGGGCGGCGATGCCGGGATCGGCCGGCAGCCGCGCCATGAGGGCCTCCCCGGAACTCGTGGCCACCGGCACCAGCAGCAGGCTGCCCAGCCCCGCCACCGGCAGCAGCAGGCCCGCCCGCCGCCGCGCCGCGTCGGAGAAGGCGCACACCACCAGCAGCAGCGCCGTCAGCGGCAGCAGCACCACCACCGCGTGCAGCACCAGGGTGTGGGTGGGCAGACCGGCCGCGAACCCCGGCACCAGGCCCGAGCCGGGCAGGGCGGGCGTCACGCCCCCTCCACGACCACTCCGCCCTCCACCCGCACCGGCACGCGCACCAGGGGAGTGGGCGCCGGCCCCGCCAGCACCTCACCGGTGGCCACCGCGAAGCGGGAGTCGTGGCAGGGGCAGACGAACTCGTCCTCCACGACCAGCACCGAGCAGCCCTTGTGTGTGCACTCCGCGTCGTAGGCGACCACCACCCCGGGGCGCGGCTGGGCGATGACGATGCCGCGCCCGTCCGCGGCCTGCGCCGGCACCGCCGAGCCGACCGGCACCTCCGACAGCCGCACCAGGCCCTCCCCGTCGGGCGCGGCGGCCCCGGGCTCCGGCTCCGCGCCCTCACCCGAACCCTCCGCCTCCGGCTCCGGCTCCGGCTCGGCGGTCGAACCGGAATCCGGTGCCGGCTCGGAGCCGCCGGAGGTGGCGCTCGGGCTGCCGGTGCCGGTGGGTGCGCTCTCCCCGCCGCCGCACGCGGCCAGCGCGAGGACCCCCCCGGCCGTCAGGGCGCAGCGGCGGCTGAGACGGCCCGCGGCGCTGCCGCCGTCCTCGCCGCAGCCGTGCGCGTGGAACTCCCTGCCTGTCCCCGCGCCCGGTGCGGCCGCGTCCTGACCGGTTCGCGCGTCGTCGTCCATGACGCCATCCTCCCCGCCGGAGGCCGCGGCCGACAGTCGCGACGGTCCGCCGGAGCAGAACGCTCAGCTCGCCGCGGCGGTGGCCGCGGCCGCCACGGAGGCCGTCATCGCCGCCGTCGTCGCCGTCTGCACGTCGCGCACCGCCCGGCGCACCGCCTCCGACGCCCAGTCCCCCTCGGCCAGCGCCGCGGCTCGCCGCTTCAGCTCCGCCCGGGGCAGC
Organism: Kineococcus xinjiangensis; assembly: GCF_002934625.1. Lineage (GTDB taxonomy): Bacteria > Actinomycetota > Actinomycetes > Actinomycetales > Kineococcaceae > Kineococcus_A > Kineococcus_A xinjiangensis. The sequence goes on from NZ_PTJD01000021.1 coordinate 26,708, forward strand.
CCCGTGGCCGCGAACACCTTCGGCACGAGCGAGACCGAGTGCAGCAGCGACAGCAGCGCACCGCTGCGCCCGCTCCCCGGCTCCGCACCCACCAGCACCGCCGACAACCGCGCGTGCAGCGTCGCGCGAACGGCGGCGTCCGGGACCCAGCGGGTGCGGGGGATCAGACCGAGCACCAGCTCGGTGCGGGCCACCACCTCCCCGCGCGCCGCCATCCGCTCCAGCAGCCGCGGCCGCAGCCGCCGCTGCAGCCGGTTCAGCGCCGACGCCGGGCGCAGGCCCGGCTTCCCGCGCACGAGCCGCCAGGCGCCGTCGAGGACCTCATCACCCGACGCTGGCCCCTCCAGCGCCAGCAGGCTGCCGCGATACAGCCACCCGGCGTCCGCGCCCGCGACGTCGACGCGCCCACCCTCGGCCAGCTCCACCAGCACCGCCCCCGCCAGGGCCAGGTCCAGGCGCGTGGAGTCGGTCAGCGGGCGGCCCCCGGCGGGGTCGAGCAGGAGCAGGAGCAGGTCCTCGGCGAGGCGGCGCGGCTGCGCCGCCGTGGCGTCGGATCGACAGGGCGTGTCCATGCGCCGACGCTACGACGCCGCCGGCACGACCCGGATCCGACGACCGGCGCTCGCGACTCCACCCTCCGGTGCACCCACCCTCCGCCGACCGCAGCACGTCACGATCCCCGCGGCGGCAACGCCGCAGCAGGGGCGTTCAGGGACCCGCGTCCGGGGATCGACGGCCGCCTCAGCGGTGGGTGACCGCCACCGCGCCCGTGCCGAAGGCGTAGGTGGCCGAACCACCCGCGAAGTCCTGCCGCACCCCGCCCGCGACGGGATACTCGCCGCTGCGGGGGTAACCCAGCCGCCCGGCCTCCCAGCCCTGCCGCGCCCACGCCTCACGGATCGCGCCGACGACGGCGTGCGCCCCGTGCGCGGAACTCCAGTACACGGAGCCGCCCTGGAAGTGGGCGAACGCGCCGCCGCGCAACCCCTGCTCGCTGCTCACGGGGTAGCCCAGACGACCGTTCTCGAAACCGGTGCGCCCGTAAGCGTCCAGGATCGCGCCCCGCACCGCCTGCGCGCCGGTGCCCGGCGACCAGTACACCAGCCCACCCTGGAAACGCTGCAGCGCGCCCCCGCGGACGCCGGACTCCGCCCCGGTGGGGTAACCCAGCCAGCCGGCCTCCCAGCTCATCGACGCCCAGCGCTCGCGGATCAGGCCGCGCACCGGGTGCGCACCGGCCGCGGCGTTCCAGTAGATCGAACCCGCGTCGAAGTGCTGCCCGCGCCCGCCGTGCACACCGAACTCGTTCGTGGCCGGCCAGCCGATCGCGCTGCGGTCGAGGCCCTGGGTGCGGTAGGTGTCGAGGATGGCCCCGCCGACGGTGAGGGTGCGGGTGCCGCGGCGGAACTCCATCGACGCCGGGGCGGGCGGAGCCACCGGGTAGCCGAAGTTGACGACGTAGTAGACGTCGCGGCCGATGCGGGCCACGCCGATCCCGGCCAGCGTCATCTCCCGGATCACCATCACCCGCTGGTGCGGGGCGCTGCCGATCCAGGAACGCACCGCCACGGCGGGAGAGCCGTTGTCCGTGCCGGCCTTGAGGATGATCTCGGAGTTGCCGCCCAGGCCCGCGGGGTAGCCGAGGTCCGGGTTGTGCACGAAGCGGCCCGTGCGGGCCATCGTGTCCGCCCAGCCCTGCGCCTTCGCGTCCAGGCCCCCGTTGCGGACCAGCGTGCCCAGCCCGAGGCTGCGGCGGTAGGTGTTCAGCTCCGTCAGGGTGCCCTGGCGCAGCGCGCCGAGATCCGCTCCGGAGACGTCGATGCCGCTGACCCCGTCCCAAGCCGTCGAGGCGACCTGCGCCTGACCCGTGCCGGCCTCCGCCGGGGCGGGGGAGACCGCACCCGCGCCGAGCAGACTGAGCAGCGCAGCGGCTGCGGCGGTCAGTGCGGCACGGCGGGCGCGAGTCTTGGCCATGCCGTCGACCTCGGCGGCCCCCAGGGCCGCCTTGAGCGCTCGCGCGCGCCGAATGCCCCTGCGCTAGGCCGAACGGGTGAGGTGATGCCGGCCGGTCGCGGGCAGCGTGCTAGCCCGCTCCGGCACCAGCCCTCCGGCGGCGGGCCGGACCGGCGTCAGGCCGTGACGCGCTGCCCCTTGCCCACGACCGTGATCCCCGACTTGGTGACGGTGAAGCCGCGGGCGCGGTCCTCCTCCGCGTCCACCCCGACCCGCGCGTCGTCGGGGATCACCACGTTCTTGTCGATGATCGCCCGCTGCACCACGGCGTTGCGCCCCACCTGGACGTTGTCCAGCAGCACGGAGTCGCTCACGTGCGCCCACGAGTCCAGCCGCGCCCCCGGGGAGACGATGGACTTCTCCACCAGCGCACCCGAGACCACCACACCCGCGGAGATGATCGAGTTCACCGCGTGGCCGTAGGTGCCCTGCCAGCCGTTGACGAACTTCGCCGGCGGGAAGAAGTTCTGCGCCGTGATGATCGGCCAGTCGTAGTTGTAGAGGTTGAACACCGGCAGCACCGAGATCAGGTCCTGGTGCGCTTCGTAGTACGAGTCCAGCGTCCCCACGTCGCGCCAGTAGGCACGGTCGCGGTCCGTGGCCCCCGGCACGTCGTTGTCCTTGAAGTCGTACACGCCCGCCAGACCCCGCTCGACGAAGTCGGGGACGATGTCCCCGCCCATGTCGTGGGCGGAGTCCACCCGCTCCGCGTCCCGCGTCACGGCGTCGATGAGGGCGTCGGTGTTGAAGACGTAGTTGCCCATCGACGCCAGCACCTCCTCCGGGGAGTCCGCCAGCGGCCGCGGGTTGGACGGCTTCTCCAGGAACGCGGAGATGCGCCGAGGGTCCGCCGGGTCAGTCTCGATGACCCCGAACTGGTTGGCCAGCGACACCGGCTGGCGGATCGCCGCGACCGTGCACTGGGCGCCCGAGAGGATGTGGTCCTCCACCATCTGCCGGAAGTCCATCCGGTACACGTGGTCCGCGCCGACCACCACCACGATGTCCGGCCGCTCGTCGTACACGAGGTTCAGCGACTGCAGGATCGCGTCGGCACTGCCCAGGTACCACCGCTTCCCCAGGCGCTGCTGCGCCGGGACGCTGGCGATGTAGCTGCCGAAGAGGTTCGACATCCGCCACGCCTGCGAGACGTGCCGGTCCAGGCTGTGGGACTTGTACTGCGTCAGCACCACGATCTTGCGGTACCCGGCGTTGACGAGGTTGCTCAGGGCGAAGTCGATGAGGCGGTAGTTGCCCCCGAAGGGCACGGCGGGCTTGGCGCGGTCAGCCGTCAGCGGCATCAGCCGCTTGCCCTCCCCACCGGCGAGGACGATCGCGAGGACGTTCGGAGCAGCCACGTGCGCACCGTATCGGCAGCCGTCGCGGCGCGGCACTCCGCCACGGCGCAGCGCCCGGGCGTGTCGCGGACCCGGACCTCCCGCAGGCGACGCCCCCCGCGGCTCCACCCGCCCCCGGCCGGACCCGCCGACCCGGCCGCTACCGTGGCGCCCGTCGTGGCACCGGCGGAGCGGCCGGCGGTGCGAGGAGCGGGCGAGGAGCCGATGTGCGCGTCGACGTGCTGAGCAAGGAGTACCCCCCGCAGGTCTACGGCGGTGCGGGCGTCCACGTCGCGGAGCTCGTGCGCGCCCTGCGCGCCGGCGGCCGCCTCGACGTGCAGGTGCGCTGCTTCGGCGACCCCCGCGACGAGCCCGGCACCTCCGCCTACCCGGAACCGCAGCACCTCGCCGCGGCCAACGCGGCACTGCGCACCCTCGGTGCCGACCTGCCCATGGCCGCCGACTGCGCCGGGGCGGACCTGGTCCACTCCCACACCTGGTACGCCAACTTCGCCGGGCACCTGGCCTCCCTGCTGCACGGCGTGCCCCACGTCCTCTCCGCCCACAGCCTCGAGCCCATGCGCCCCTGGAAGGCGGAGCAGCTCGGCGGCGGCTACGCCCTCTCCTCCTGGGTGGAGCGCACCGCCTACGCCTCCGCCGACGCCGTCATCGCCGTCTCCGCCGGCATGCGCGCCGACATCCTGCGCTCCTACCCCTTCCTCGACCCCGCCCGCGTCCACGTCGTGCACAACGGCATCGACGCCGACGACTGGGCACCCACCGAGGAACGCTCCCTCCTCCCCGCCCTCGGCATCGACCCCGAGGCACCCAGCGTCGTCTTCGTCGGGCGCATCACCCGCCAGAAGGGCCTGCCGCACCTCCTGCGCGCCGCCGCCCAGCTGCCCCCGGGCGTGCAGCTCGTCCTGTGCGCCGGCGCCCCCGACACCCCCGAGATCGCCGCCGAGGTCGAGCACCTCGTCCGCGAGCTGCAGCAGACCCGCTCCGGCGTGGTGTGGCTGCAGCGCCACCTCTCCCGCGAGGAACTCGTCCAGGTCCTCTCCGCGGCCACCACCTTCGTCTGCCCCTCCGTCTACGAGCCCCTCGGCATCGTCAACCTCGAGGCCATGGCCTGCGGCGCAGCCGTCGTCGGCACCGCCACCGGCGGCATCCCCGAGGTCGTCGCCGACGGCGAGACCGGCTGGCTCGTCCCCATCGAGCAGGTTCCCGACGGCACCGGCGCGCCCGTGGACCCCGACCGCTTCGTCGCCGACCTCGCCGCCACCCTCACCGAGGCCGTCGCCGACCCCGACCGCGCCCGCGAACGCGGCCGCCGCGGCCGTGAGCGCGCGGTGGCGCAGTTCTCCTGGGACGCCATCGCCGAGCGCACCGAAGCGCTCTACCGGGCGGTCGTGGAGGCCCGCGCGTGAGCGCGACACCCCCGACCGGCCGCCCCACCGGCTCCGACGCCACACCCGGCACCAGCAGCAGCGGCCACCCCGGCGAATCGATGCACCGCTTCGACGCCGCCACCGAGGACCTCGCCCTCGCCGTCCTCGACCGCGCCCGCCAGCGCCTGCAGCTGGACCCCGTGCCGCTGGACGCCCCCCGCGCCTACGACGACCTCGCCACCGCCGTCGGGCAGACCGTCACCGCCGCCGGCCTCGGCGGCAAGCAGGCGCTCGACCTGTTCTGCGACGTCCTCGCCGAGGCCTGCCTGTCCACCGACCACCCCCGCTACCTCTCCTTCATCCCCTGCGCGGCGACGGAGGCCTCCACCCTCTTCGACCTCATCGTCGGCGCCTCCTCCGTCTACGGCGGCTCCTGGATGGAGGGCTCCGGCGCCGTCTACGCCGAGAACCAGGCGCTGCGCTGGATCGCCGACCTCGCCGGCCTGCCCGCCTCCGCCGGTGGCGTCTTCGTCCCCGGCGGCACCACCGGCAACCTCTCCGCCCTGATGGCCGCCCGCAACGAGGTCCGCCGCCGCGAGGGAACCCGCCGCCCCCTGAAGGTGGCCGCCGCCGCCACCAGCCACTCCTCCGTCTCCGGCGCCTGCGACGTCCTCGACCTCGACTTCGTCTCCGTGCCGCTGGAACCCTCCGACCGCGGCCGCCTCACCGGCGCCGCCCTGCGCCGCGCCTTCGGCGACGACCGCTCCGACCTCGCCGCCGTCGTCGCCACCGCCGGCTCCACCAACCTCGGCGTCGTCGACGACCTCACCTCCGTCGCCGACTTCTGCCGCGCCGAGGGGGACCAGCCGCGCACCTGGCTGCACGTCGACGGCGCTTACGGCGGGGCCGGCCTCGCCGCGCCGAGCGTGCGCCACCTCTTCGACGGCATCGAGCACGCCGACTCCTTCATCGTCGACCCCCACAAGTGGCTCTTCGCCCCCTTCGACTCCTGCGCGCTGCTCTACCGCGAGCCCGCCCTGGCGCGCGCGGCGCACACCCAGTACGCCAGCTACCTCGACGTCCTCACCGACCGCGGGGAGTGGGACCCGGCCGACTACGCCATCGGCCTCACCCGGCGTGCGCGCGGCCTGCCGTTCTGGTTCTCCCTCGCCGCGCACGGCACCGCCGCCTACACCGCCGCCGTCGAACGCACCCTCCAGGTGGCGCGCGCCGCCACCGCGATGGTCCGCGACCGCCCGCACCTGGAGCTGGTCGCCGAGCCGGAGCTGTCGGTGGTCGCCTTCTACCGCCGGGGCTGGGACACCCCCGACTACTCGGCCTGGAGCCAGCGCCTGCTCGACGAGCAGTTCGCGTTCGTGGTGCCCAGCTCCCACGAGGGGCGCACCTGCCTGCGCCTGGCGGTGGTCAACCCCCGCACCTCCGAGGACGACATCGCCGCCATCCTCGACACCCTGGACTGACGGCGCCGCGGGGCCCGCACCGCTCCGCCCCCCCGATGCGCCCGCTCCTCCGTCGCCCTGCGGCCGCTGGGGGAGCGGGCGCATCGGCGCCGGGGCCGTCGCCTCCGTCCGGCACCGGCGCTCCGTGCCGGACGGAGGCGGGGGAGTGCTGCCCTCGCTTCCGGGTCTGTCCGCTGGGACGAGGAGGTGGGGGCCGGCCCGCCCGCGACCGGAGCAGCCGCCTCAGCCGACCGTGGCAGGACCGTCGCGCAGGAGACCGCCGCCCACGGCATGACAGCATGTACTTCCAGTTATCGGTATCAACTCGTCCCGAGACGGTGGGCTCACGAGCCCGCATTGACGGCGACCACCAGCGCCCGCCGGGCCGTCCCGCCCACGTCGCGGAGCAGGCGGGCACGAGAGACCGCCTCGGTGCTGGTGATGGCGGCGCCGTCGTCCTCGGAGGCGAGCTCGGCGATCGCGAGCACCTGGGCCGCACTCGCGGCGACGCGAGCGGCACGCGGCTCGACCCCCTGGGGGAGGGCGTCGGGCCGCAGTGCGCCCGCGCGCAGGGCAGCGATCCGGTCGGCCGCGTCCTCGCGCCAGCGGGCGACGTCGAGGGCGGCCAGCGCCGTCGTGGCACCGGCCAGGGCCGTTCGCAGGCTGCGTTCCGCCTCCGTGAGGGCGACGGGGTCCGGGGCCCGGCGCGGGAGCGCGGCCAGGGCCCGCCACACCACCTGTGCACCTGGCTCCCACGTCGAGCCGAACTCCACGACCTCCGGCACGAGCGCCCAGCGCCGCTCACCGCCGTCGAGTTCGACCAGCACGCACTCACCGGCCTCCAGCGCCGCGGCGTTGACCGCCGGCGGCCCCGGGAGCCCCACCGGGTCACCGGGGGCGGGCAGCGCGACGACGAGACGGGCGGTGCGGGGGAGGGCCCGCAGCAGCTCGGCCGGAGTGGCGGGCGTCTGCGTCGACCCGGCCACGTCCGGGGCCTCGTCCTCCCAGAGCAGGGTGTGCGGCTCGTCGTCGCGCTCGACCGCGGAGACCAGCGCGGCGAGCGGCGCGCGGCCGGTGAGGGCGGCGTTCCCCCACGCGGCGAGGCGCGCGGAGAGGGGCAGGTCCAGCACCGCTCCACCCTATGTCGGCTCCCGGGCGCGCCGACGCGCCGACCGCCTGCGAGGCGACCCGCGGGCGTCGTTAGGGTCGCCGCATGAGCGACGTCCTCGACCTGGCCGGCGTGACGGTGACGAGGGGGCGCACCGTGCTCCTGGCGTCCGTGAACTGGCAGGTCGCGGCGGGGGAGCGGTGGGTCGTCCTCGGTGCGAACGGGGCGGGCAAGTCCACCCTGCTCTCCATCGCGGCCGCCCGCCTGCACCCCAGCCGCGGCGAGGTGCGGATCCTCGGCGAGACGCTCGGCAGGGTCGACGTCTTCGAGCTGCGGCCGCGCATCGGCCTGGCGAGCAACGCGCTCGCACAGCAGGTCCCCGGCTCCGAGCCGGTCCGCGACGTGGTCGTCACCGCCGCCTACGGGGTGACTGGCCGCTGGAACGAGTCCTACGCCGAGGACGACCTCGCGCGTGCGGCGGAGTTGCTGGGGCAGATGGGCGTGGGGAAGCTGGCGGCGCGGCCGTACGGCACGCTGAGCGACGGGGAGCGCAAGCGCGTGCAGATCGCCCGTGCGCTGATGACGGACCCGGAGCTGCTCCTGCTGGACGAGCCGGCCGGAGGGCTCGACCTGGGGGGGCGCGAGGACCTGCTGCGCAGGCTCACCGGACTGATCGAGGATCCCGCTGCGCCGACCGCCGTGCTCGTCACCCACCACGTCGAGGAGATCCCCGCCGGGGTGACGCACGCGCTGCTGCTGCGCAAGGGCAGGGTGGTGGCCGCGGGGCCGGTCGCCGACGTGCTGACGTCGGAGCAGCTGTCGGTCACGTTCGGCCTGCCGCTGTCGGTCAGCCGGCGTGCGGGGCGGTTCTACGCCCGCGCGCTCTGAACGGGCCCCTGGGGGCCTGCGCTGCAGGCCTCCCCGACGGCCGTCCTAGTGTTGAGCTTTCTAGGTAAACACAGTTATCGGTCGTCATCGAACACGAACATTTTCTCGACCGACAAGCAGGACGCACCAGGGACGAAGCTCAGCGCACGAGGACGCCGGTGGTGTCCATCTCGTCGGCGATCCGCTGGACCATGGTGACGTACCAGTCGGCGCGGTTGTAGCGGTACAGGGCGCGAGCCTCGGCGTCCCGTCCCTTGCCGCCGCCGTTGGCGCAGAGGTAGTTCGCGGCGCTGTGGACCGCGTCGGACGGTGCCCACGCGTCGCGGGCACCGTCGCCGTCCCCGTCGACGCCGTAGGCGGCGAACGTGGGCGGCATGAACTGCATGGGCCCGATCGCACCGGCCGAGGAGGGGCCGTTGTTGCGGCCGTGGCCGCTCTCGACCTGGCCGACGGCGGCGAGGAGGCTGACGCGCATCCCGGGGCAGGTGGCGGCACCGTCCCGGTAGAGGGAGGCCCAGTCGGCGGCCACGGGGCGCGCCCGGACCTTGCCGGTGCCCTTCGCGGCTTCCGCGGTGGCAACCTCGGCGGCTGCCTTGAGCTCCGCCAGCCGGCGCGCGGCCTCTTCCGCGGCGGCGAGGTCGCGCGCCCGGGAGGACAGCGCCGCGAGCTCGTTCTCGGCGCGGGCGAGGTCCGTTCCGAGGACCTCCGCCGCGTCGGCGAGACGGCGCACCCCCGCGATGGCCTCGTAGGCGTGCTCGTCGGCGTCGGTGGATGCCCGGTCGGCTGCTGCGTCCGCGGTGGCGGTGGCGGCGGCGGCGAGCTCGTCGCGTTCGAGGAGGTCCTCGACGGCCAGACGCTGTCCTCGCTGGGCGAGGAGCACGTCGCCGCCGCTGATGGCGGTGCGCCACAGCTCCAGCTGGAGGGACGGGGCCATGGCTGCGCCGCCGGCCATGTAGAGGGCGCGGACCCGCCGGCCCTGCGCGCGCCTGCTGTTCTCGGCGGTGCTGCGTGCGGTGGTGGCGCTCGTCTCGGCGCGGATGGTGGCGCTGACGGCGCTGCTGACGGCCTCCTGCTGCTGCCGCGCGGCCTCGTTCAGTTCGGTGAGGCGGGCGCCGAGCGCGTCCACCCGCTCGCCGGCGGCCGCAGCGGCCCGGGCGGCCTGGGCGGCGGTCTCCACGGCCCCCTGGCGAGCGACCTGCCCGCCGGCGGCGGTGGCGGCGGCGGGGGCGGCGAGGAGGACGTGGAGGAAGGCGACGAGGACGACTCCGGCGGCGAGCAGGGAGGCGACCGCGGAGGTCGTCGTCCGGTGCTGCGCAGAGGTCCTCACGTGGGGGGCTTCGGCACCCGGAGGAGGCACCTTGACCCGCCGGGTGGGTGACGTCCCACCCGGCGGGATCAGGCGGTGGGCCTCAGACGGAGGAGATGTCCGCCGCCAGCAGCGGTTCCGACGTCGGCTGCGGGGAACCGCCGGCGGGTTCCTCGGTGACGCCGAGGGTGGGGACGCCTCCGGTGTCGGGCACGTAGGCCACGTAGTGCCCGGCACCGTCGCGCTCGAGCATCCCGGCGGGGCGGATGTCCCCGCCCTCGATCAGCCACAGCTGGTAGCCGCGGTCCGGGCCGGTGGCCGGCATGTCCGCCCCCACGACCACGGCCTCCCGGCCGGCGTGGACGACCGTGGCGGTCGCGCCGCCCCGCCCGGTCACCGTCTGCACGCGACTGTCGGGGGCCGTGAGGAGCTCGTTGACGACGGCGACGTGCCGGCCGGCGTCCTGTGCGGCGCGCTGCGCCTGGGTGGCGTCCTGCTGCGCCCGGAGCGCGACCTGCTGCGCCTGGGTGGCGTCCTGCTGCACGTCCCACGCCCAGCCGCCGATCCCGACGGCCACCGCGGCGCAGGCCGCGGCGAGGGCCAGCGGCCAGCGCGGTGCGCCGCCACGGCGGGCGTCGCGCCGTTCCCGCCGCTCGGCCAGGGAGACGGGGGCGTCGTGGGCGGCCGTGGCGGTGCCGCCACCGGGCCTGTCGTCCTGGGGGGTGCGGGCGACGGCGGCGAGGACGGAGGTGCGCAGGGTCGCGGGTGCGGCAGTGGCGACGGCCTCGCCGAGGAGGGCAGCGGTGTCGCTGAACTCGGTCACGGCGCTGCGGCAGTCGTCGCAGCCGGCGAGGTGTCCGTCGAACGTCACCCGCTCGTGCGGCTCCAGGGCGTCGAGGGCGTAGGCCCCCACCAGCGTGTGCACGTCGTCCACCTCCTCCCCTCTGGGGTCCTGCTGCGTGTCGTGCATGTCGTCGTGGGGCCGCCGGGTCTCGTCCCAGGGGCCGCCGGGCGGGGGAGTGGCGCTCATCTGGCCACTCCCAACGCGTCGCGCAGACGGATCATCCCGTCCCGCAACCTGGTCTTGACGGTGCCCAGCGGCAGGCTGAGCTCCCGGGAGATCTCGGTGTGGGTGCGCCCGCCGTAGTAGGCGAGCGCGACCGCCTGCCGCTGCACGGGGGTGAGGCTGGTGAGGGCGCGCCGGACGTCCTCGCGCTCCATGCTCAGCTCGACGGCTTCGCTGACGCTGTCGTACGGGCGGATCTGGTCGCGCAGCCCCACCCGCTCGTCGCGGTCGGCGCTGGCCTGGGCGGAGCGGACGCGGTCCACTGCGCGGCGGTGGGCCATCGTGATGAGCCAGGTGCGGGCGCTGCCGCGTCCGGCGTCGAAGCGGGTGGCGGTCCGCCAGGCCTCCAGGTAGACCTCCTGGGTGACCTCTTCGCTCTGGGCGCGGTCCCGCAGGACGCGCAGCACGGTGCCGAAGACGGCGCCGCTGGTGGCGTCGTAGAGGGCGGCGAAGGCCTGCTCGTCTCCGTGGCCCGCAGCCTGCAGCAGTTCCTCTGCGGTGGCGGGCCCTGGGGGTTCGCCCTGCTGCTGCCGGGAGAGTGTCACGAGGGTCACTCTCCCACCCCCTTCCCCCGGCGTCAGCACCCCCCGCGGATCGGGGGACCAGCGGCCGCACCCTGATGTGCTGCCGTGGAGGGTTCGGACCGGCGGGGGCGGCGGATTGCCGTGCGGACGATGTCACTCGTCCGGCCCAGCAGATCGCTGGAGGTGCCGCGCCCGGCCCGGTGTGCTGCACTGATCACCGTGGGTCAGGACGTCGAGAAGCGCACTGTGAGCGGGGCCGACAGGCGCCGCTTCCGCGAGATGCTGCACCTGGAGCTGGAGGTGCTGCGCAAGCAGGTGGTCGCGGGCCGCCTCGCCGGCTCGGAGCCCTGCGCCGGCATCGAGGTCGAGCTGCACCTCGTCGACGAGGACATGCAGCCGGCGATGGTGAACGAGCAGGTGCTCGAGCGCCTGGCCGACCCGCGGTTCCAGACGGAACTGGGCGCCTTCAACATCGAGCTCAACGGCCAGCCGCACCGTCTCGCCGACGACGGGCTGCCGGCGCTGCACGAGGACCTCGCCGCCGCGCTGGCCAAGGCCGAGGAGGCGGCGGTTGCGGTGGGGGCGCGCGTGGCGCCGGTCGGGATCCTGCCCACCGTGCTGCCGGAGCACTACGAGGGCGACTGGCGCAGCGACAAGGCCCGCTACGCCGCGCTCGACGAGGCCATCGCCGCCGCGCGCGGGGAGGACATGGAGCTGCGCATCGAGGGCCCGGTGTCCGGGGAGCGGCTGGAGCTGCACCTGCCGACGATCGGGCCGGAGTCGGCCGGGACCAGCGTGCAGCTGCACCAGCAGGTGGCGCCGGAGGAGTTCCCCCGCCGCTGGAACGCCGCGCAGGCGGTGGCCGGGGTGCAGGTGGCGCTGGCCGCGAACTCCCCGTTCCTCTTCGGCCGCCACCTCTGGGCGGAGACCCGCATCGAGCTGTTCACCCAGTCCACCGACACCCGCAGCGCGGAGCTGCGCAACCAGGGCGTGCGCCCGCGGGTGTTCTTCGGTGACGGCTGGATCGGCAACGTCCTCGACCTCTTCGAGGAGGATGTGCGCTACTTCCCCTCCCTGCTTCCCGTGCTGGAGCAGGACGACGCGCTCGAGGCGCTGGACGCCGGGCGCGCACCGGAGCTGCCTGCGCTGCGCCTGCACACGGGCACGATCTACCGCTGGAACCGGCCCGTCTACGACGTCGCCGGGGAGGAGGCGCACCTGCGCGTGGAGAACCGGGTGCTGCCGGCCGGGCCGACGTCGGTGGACGTGGTGGCCGACGCGGCCTTCTTCCACGGTGTGGTGCGGGCCCTGGCGGAGGCCTCGGACCCGGTGGAGGAGCGGCTGCTGTTCACCGACGCCCACCGCTCGTTCCTGGACTGCGCCCGCCTCGGGCTGGGTGCGCAGGCGTCGTGGCCCGGGGTGGGGCGGGTGCCGGTGGGTCGACTCGTCCTCGACGTGCTGCTGCCGCTGGCCGACGAGGGCCTGCAGCACTGGGGTGTGCCGCGCGAGATCCGCGACCGGTACCTCGAGGTCATCGCCGGACGGGCCCGCAGCGGCCGCAACGGCGCGGTGTGGCAGGTGGAGGCGGTCCACGCGCTGCAGGAGTCGGGCTGCGACCGTCGCGAGGCGCTGGCGGGGATGCTGCGGGAGTACCTGCAGCGCAGGCGCAGCGACCAGCCGGTCCACGAGTGGGAGCCGCTCGCCCCGAGGCCCTGACCCGCTGCCCGTGTGGAGCTCATCTCGGGTGGCGGGGTCACTCCCTGTGGTGTGACATCAGTTCACACCGTTCGCACGACTCCCGGGGGAACCCAGATGGTCATCGAGAAGCTGCACGACTCCGGCATCCGGTCCGAGCACGCCTACGCCGCGGCGTTCGCCAGCATCGGCCTGTCCTGGCTGGCGTACTACACCTCCAAGCACAAGCAGGGCGAGGGAACCGACCGCGCGGACCGCTGGTCGATCTTCGTGGGTCAGTGGGCCCCGACGTTCTTCGGCCTGGGCAACGCCCTGCGCAGCTACGAGAAGTGACGCAGCGGGCCTGAGGTCCCCGGGGGCTGTGGCGGTGCGGTGCACCGCCACAGCCCCCGGTCGCGTCCGGTGAGCTCAGCAGTCGCCGACCTGCCGCAGCACCTCGTAGGACGTGTTTCCCGCCGCGGCGCTGCGCAGTTCCTGCGCCCCGGCGTCGATGTACTTCTGGGACGTGTTCAGGCTCTGGTGCCCGAGGAGCCGCATCACCTCCACGGCGCTGGCACCGCTGGCCACGACACGGGTGGCGAACGTGTGCCGCAGCGCGTGCACGAGGGATCCCCGCAGGACGCGGTCGTGGACGCCGGCCCAGCGGTAGCAGGAACGCACCAGGTACTGCAGCTGGTTGCGGGTCATCGCCCGACCGGAGCCGTCGACGAAGAGCCACTGCGACGGCCCGGGGCGGCGCCCGTCGCCGAAACGGGCAGCGCGGGTGTCGAGGTACGAGTCGAGGACTGCGGTGAGGGCCGGCTCGACCGGCACGCTGCGTTCGGCGTTGCCTTTGCCCAGGACGTGCAGGCGCTGGTCCCCGGGGGCGCCGACGAGGTCGCCGACGCGCAGGGCGAGCAGCTCCGAGGAGCGGATGCCGCTGACGAGCAGGGTGGCGAGCACCGCGAAGTCCCGCTCGGGCCACGGGTCCCGGGCACGGCGCATGCCGGCCGCGACGGCTCGAAGCAGCACCTCCGGGGTGTCCTGGCCGCGCAGGGGCTTGGGCTCCTGCCGCTCCGCGCGGGGACGCTCGATCCCGGCCATGGGGTTGCCGGGCAGCACGTCCTCGCCGACGAGGAAGGTGCAGAAGCCGTTCCAGGTGGACCAGGCCCGGGCGATGGAGCTGCGGGCGTGGTCGACGGAGAACGCGGCGAACGCCGACCGCAGGGGACGCACGTGCAGGTCGGCGAGGCGCAGATCGCCGGGGCAGCAGCCGAGCTGGGCGGCCAGGTGACGGCTGATGACCGTGAAGTCCCGGCGCTGGGCGGCGAGGGTGTGGGGGGAGTCCTTGCGGGGCAGGCGCGCTTCGACGTAGGCGGTGAAGCCCGCCGCGAGCTCGGAACCGGGGGAGAGGTACCCGAGGGTGGGAAGAGCCGGCAGGACCACGACGCCAGGATAGCAGGCGCGGGGGAGTGGCGTCGAGCAAACCCCTTGCGCCGCAACGGGTTCACGGTGGTTCCGTTAGCGCTAGTTGAGAAGCATATTCACCATTATGCGTACTTCCGGAAGTGGCCCCTCGGGCGCCGCGCGGCGTGTCCAGGCGCCGCCGTGGCATCCGCCGACGTCCACCGCCGCCGCGGGATCGTCGCCGTCGAGGGTCCGGGCGTCCGCCGTGGCGGCCCGGGCGGGACGTGCCCCGGGTGCTGGACGGTTGCCGGAGGTGGCGGCGGCCGAGCTGGCCGGGCGGTGACCGTCGGGCCGCCGGCGCCAAGGCCCGTCGATGTCCGGCCCGTCGGCACCTGCGGATCGCGACGCCTGCGGGTCGGCCCGGCGTCCGTGGGCGCCGCCGCGTCGCGCCGGGCCACTGGTGGCGCGTCGGTCGCCGTGTGATCCGCTGTTCGTCGACGGAAACGACAGCTTGGTGCCGCATTCGTCGACGAACAGCGGATCACGGTCATGGACCGCGATGTGAGCGGCCGGAGGCGTCGAGCGCCCCCTTCTCTGTAACGCCGATAATCGACATTATGTCAGATCATCCTGACGGAAGCCTCCCCCGCCCTGACCCAGCCGACCCGTGCGCCGTCGTTGACGAGTCCGAGCACCCGGACGCCGCCGGTGGTCCCGCGTCACCTCTGACGCCTGAGATCGCGTGGATGATCTTCCGCTCATGTCTGCGGGCTCAGGCGGTCATCCGCGCATCGCCGACGAGCGATCACGGCAAACGTGGGCGAGTGAGCGATGAGTCTCACTCCTTCCACGGGTCTTAGCGTCATGGCTTCTGCGCTGCCGCAGCTCTCCCTTGAGGAGACCACCACCGTCACCGGGGGTCTGCTGCATGATCCGGTGTCAGATCAGGTCACGCGGCCTGATTGGCCGGTGCGGTCATGATGGTCTCGTACTCGATAGGGGTCAATCGGCC
>NZ_PTJD01000022.1 GCF_002934625.1 Kineococcus xinjiangensis
CCAGCGGGTGGGCAGCCGCAAAGAGAGCGTCACGCCGGGCACCTCGACACAGCCTGGCCGGGCCGTTGCCGTGCCACCAGTGAACAAGTAGCCGCACTCAGTGCGCGATCATGACGGCGCCTGGACGCCCGCCCCTGCCGAGGAACGGCTGCTCTGCTGCTGCTCGCGTGACTTGTTGCGGCTGCGCCGTACAGGCGCTCTACGTCAGCTGTGGCCGCCCCCTCGGTGACCTGCCTGCGAGCATGAGGACTGCATGAGCGCGGTGGCCACGCCTCCTCCTGTGCGCACGCGCTCCGGTGTCCTGCTGTCGGTGGGACGCTGGACCCGTCGAACGTCTCACCTCCTCGCTGCGAGGTGACGCCGAGGACACAAGGAAGGGAGTGAGTCATGGCTCTCGGCTGGGGCTTCATCCTGCAAGTGGCCATTTTCTACCTCGGCGTCCCGATCGCCCTCACCGTCTTCCTCGTGCGACTCTTTCGTCCCGCCAAGCGGGCTCCTCTGACCGAGCACCTCGACGCCCAGCACCAGACCAAGCCAGACAGCACGCACGGCTGAGGCCTCTTACATCCCTGCCTCAACCAGCAGCAGATGCCCGCCTTCGCCGCGATGAAGGCGCGATCACGACGGTCGGCGGCATCCGACCGTGCCGATCTGCGGATGTTCGCTCAGCCCGACATGGGGTGAGCGGCGCGACCCTGGAAAAGGTCATGCGCCTCGCTCCAGGCGGCGATGCGGGTCACCTGAGCAGGCGCGGGCTGAGAGGTGGCCGAGCCTGGCAGGCCTCCGGTGAACCAGTAGCGGTGATCGACAGTCTCCAGGAGCGCGAGGACGTCGAGGCGGTCGTCGACGAAGTGGGTGACGCCCAGCTCTTTGCACACGCGTGCCTTCTCCCGTCGCTCCCGTACGAAGTGCAGGTGGGACGCGTCGATGCCCGTGTGGTCGAAGAACTGGTGGTGGGCGAGCCAGGCGCGGGTGACGGCTTCGATGCGAGCCGAGGCCTTGGAGACCAAGTGCACCCGGCCGCAGAAGGGCCCCGCGTGGAGATGAGCCAGAGCCTCCAGCGCCCCGGGCACTGCCGGCGTCTGCAAGGGGCGCGACCCGAAGAAGGAGGTGTCATCGTCGTGGTCGGCCCTGGCGACGATGACACCGCCAATGTCGACGCCGAGAGTTGAAGGACTACGCACCGCCTCAGCCATGAGCATCAGTGTGCCCAGGCGGACCCGTCCGGGGCGTCGATGAAGGCTCGTGACTGGAGTCGGGTGGCCCCAAGGCCCGCACGACGAACGTCCGCATTCGCCGCTGGTGGGGCGCGATCATGACGGCCACCAGACGCCCTCAGCTGCTGATCTGCGGATGCTGGGCTACACGCGTCAGGTACCTGCCTGGTGGGAGGCCCTGCCGATCTATGAGGTCGGCTCGACCTGTCGCAGGGTGCCGTCAGCCTCGACGACCGTCTCCGCCTGCCACACGATCGGTTCACAGCCCTCCCCGTTGGGCTGGTAGCGGACAGGCGTCACGCTGACCGTGTCGTCCACCACCGTCTCCCCGGAGGCATCCACCACCCGCAGCCGGGCCTGGACGGCGGTGTCGTCCTGCAACGCGTCGTCGCGGACATAGGAGGTCGTCCCGTCCCCCGGCTGCACGATGCGGGTGTCACACACCTCCTGGACACAGGCCGTGACCTGCCAGGGCGCTCCCGTCGCGGGCAACGCCGAGAAGTCGAAGGTCACCCCGCTGGATGCGCCGATCTGCGTGCAGGCGTGCGAGGTGCACGACGTCGCAGCAACCAGGACCAGCAGGACCGTCGAGATCCTCAGCGATCGCACACCTGCAGGATCCGCTACCAGCCAGGGGCGGTCCAGGCGCAGCCAGCCAGCATCCGCAATTGCCGCGAGTGGGGCGCGATCTTCGTCTCGGAAGCGGTCGATTCCGAGACGCCGATCGGGCCTTGCGAAGAGCCGTGCGGTGGGTGCCAGTGAGGGCGAGCAGCCTCCACGTGCGGTGCTGTGGAGGCTGCTCACCCTCTTGTTGCGTCGGGTCGTCACCTGCCGTCGTTGAAGTCCTTGCTGTCACGGAGCTGCTGCACCAGTGGACCGAAGGTGGCCGGGTCGGGGCGCAGGATGGCACCGGTGCTGGAGAACAGCAGGTCGCAGCCGCCGGTGAGGTCCACGGCGAGGTAGGTGTACTCCCGCAGGTACCTCTGGGTGGGCGTGTGATCGGCGTTGTGCTCGTAGTCCGGTGTGGTCAGCAGGTCGATCTGCGCCTGCTGCCCGGGCGTGAGGACGCAGTCCGGCTCGCCGTGCACAAGGGGGGCGGTGTCGACGACCTCCTGCAGGCGGGCGAGCAGGATCGGATCGCGGGACTGACTCACCCACTCACCACTGGCCTCCGTCATCACCGCCCCGGCCACGGGGTTGCCGCTGGCGCGGGCGGGTGCTTGCTGCTGTTCGGGACGCGGCTGGATGGTGATGCTGTCCAGGAGGGCCCGGACCTGCGCCTCGTTCCCCGCGAGCTCCACCCGGACCCCGCGGGAGGGGACGCTGACGGAGGCGACGCGCTCGTCGGTGCTCCCGCCGCTGGGCGGTCCGCTGACGTAGGCCGGAACCCCGTCGATGAGCTGCACCCCTGGCCTGGCCGGCGCTCCTCCCGTCCACTGCCGCACGTCCTCGGGCTTGATGAGCGCGCCCGGGCCGCCGGACGGGGCGTCGCAACCGGCGCTGCCACTGGTCATGGGTGCGGCCACCACGGTGATCGCTCCCGGGGCCAGGCAGGTCCAGGACGAGCTGGGGCCGACCTTCGCTTCGTAGCCCTCCGCGGTGACCTCCACACCGTTGATACCGCGCTCACTGACCTCGACGCCCGGTGGCTCCCACTGCGGTGGAGGTGCAGGGGCGGGTGCCGGTGCGGAGGTGGCGGATCCAGCTGGCGGGGCCAGCCGGGTCCGGCTGGCTGCGTCACCGCCAGGGCCCGTTACGATCAGCGCAGCGGCGGTGCAGGCGGCGAGCAGGCCGGTGGTGGCGAAGGCAGCGGTGCGGCGACGGGCCTGCTGGTGGCGTCGCAACACGGCGGCGACGGGGTCGTGCTCGCGGGGGGTGGTGCGAGAGGCAGATTCGAGGAGGCCCTTGATGTCGAGGTCGTTCATCGTGCGACTCCGCTCTCCGGACGGGTGCCGGCATCGCGTCGGGGAGGGGCCTCGGCCTGCTGGGCCGTCGTGGCGCGCAGGGTGGCCAGGGCGCGGGAGGTGCGGCTCTTCACGGTGCCGACCGAGCAGCTCAGGGCCTCGGCGGTGTCCTGCTCGCTCAGGTCCAGCCAGAAGCGCAGCACCAGCACGAGGCGCTGCGGTGTGGGCAACTCGGCCAGCATCCGCTGCGCGTCCAGGTCGGCGTCGAGGTCGCCGTGCCCGGCGTAGGTGGTGTCGGGCAGGACGGCGGTGGGGGTCTCCCCACGCCAGCGGCGACGCCCGGCCTTGGCTGCCAGGCGGGTCATGACCACCCGGGCATAGGCCTCTGGATCACCGCCGGGGTGCAGTCGCCGCCACGCCTTCAGCACCTCCAGCAAGCCCATCTGGGCCAAGTCCTCACCATGGTGGGCGTCACCGCTGAGCAGGGTGCCCAAGCGGACCAGGGACGGGTAACGGGCAGCGGCGAAGTCAGCGAAGCCAGGAGGCCCCTGCCCCGCATCGTGGAGACGGTTGCGCAACATCACACCCCTAAAGGGACCGGGACTCCCCAGAAGGTTCCATCAAGCCGCAACCGATCCGCGGCCGTCCCCCAGTAACCGCACGTGAAGTCACCCCGACGGCAGCAGTGCGTCACCTCCACCCCGGGCGCACCGCCTTCCACGCCCCGGCGCAGCGCTCCCGGCGACTGCTCATGCCGCGATCACGACCGCCGACGAACGCCCGCCTTTGCCGATTTGCGGATGACGGGGGCGGGGGTGATGGATCGGGTGGCCGCTGGTGCCGGGCAGACTGGCGGGGTGCTGAGTGGAGCCGGTGACCTGCCCGACGTCCTGCCCGTGCACCCGGTGAGGAGTGCACCTGATGTGACGGTCCGGGTGCCGGGGTCGAAAAGCGTCACCAACCGGGCACTGCTGTGCGCGGCGCTGGCGCAGGGCACCAGCACGCTCAGCGGGGCGCTGCTGGCCGACGACACCCGCGCCATGCTGGACGCGGTCCGGGCGTTGGGCGCCGGCGTGGACCTGGACGAGGCCACCAGGACCGTGGTGGTCTCCGGCCTGGCCTCCACCGACGGGCTGACTGCCTCCGGGGGTGTCCACGTCGATGCTCGTCAGTCCGGCACGACCTCGCGGTTCGTGCTGCCGGCCCTGGCGTTGCTGGCCGGGCGCAGCGTTCTGGACGGTAGCGAGCAGCTGCGGGTCAGGCCCTTCGGCCCGCTGGTGGAGGCGCTGCGCCACCTCGGGGCCCAGGTGGAGGACCTCGCCCGGCCCGGCAACCTGCCCGTGGCCGTTAGCGGCCCGGTGCGTGGTGGGCGGGTCGCGCTGCCGGGGCACCTGTCCAGCCAGTTCCTCTCCGGGCTCTTCATGACCGCGCCCCTGATGCCCGAAGGCCTCTCGGTGGAGCTGACGTCCCCGCTGGTGTCGGTGCCCTACCTGGAGATGACCGCCGCGGTGATGCGCGCCTTCGGCGCTGACGTCGAGGGCCTGCACGTGCGCCCCGGTGGCTACCGCGGCTGCGACTACGCGATCGAGCCGGATGCCAGCGCCGCCTCATACTTCCTGGGCGCGGCGGCCATCACCGGCGGGCGCGTCACGGTGGAGGGTCTGGGCACCGCCAGCCTGCAAGGGGACGTGCGCTTCGCCGACGTCCTGGAGCGCATGGGCGCCCGGGTCGAGCGCACCCCTGACCGGATCACCGTGACCGGTACCGGCGTGCTGCGCGGGGTGGAGGTGGACATGGTCGACATCTCCGACACCGCCCAGACCCTGGCCGCCGTCGCCGTCCACGCCGAAGGACCCACCCGGGTGCGGGGCATCGGCTTCATCCGCGGCAAGGAGACCGACCGCATCGCGGCCGTGGTCACCGAGCTGCGCCGCGCCGGGATTGACGCCATCGAAGACGACGACGGCTTCACCATCCACCCCGGCACCCCCGCACCCACGCGGTTCGAGACCTACGACGACCACCGCATGGCCATGAGCCTGGCCCTGCTGGGCCTGCGCACCCCGGGCATCGAGATCGACAACCCCCGCTGCGTGGCCAAGACCTACCCCAACTACTTCCACGATCTTGCGCAGCTGAGCTGAGCTGAGCTGAGCCCGACCGCACGCCCGTCCATCTCGGCGTCTCCCTGCATCGGCTTCATGCACTCACGCAACGCCGATCCTGACGCGCGCTCACGCCGCTGTGACGGCGTGGCGAGGGCTAGGGACGGTCGATCGCGGCGAGTCTCTGCAGCACGCCGATTACGTGCGCCAGGTCGTGCCAGACGACGACCTCCGCCTCCTCGCCCTCCTCAGCGAGCCCACCGGCGGCCAGCTCTCGCACGGCATCGACGTCGTCCACCAGGCTGCCCAGCGTGCAGGCTTGCCCGTCCGGCACCGTGCCCGGGGCGTAGACGCTCTCCGCAGGCAGCACGTAATACAGGTCAGCGTCCAGGTCGACGACGTCACCGTGGCGGCGTTGCACCTCGCCGAGCACCCGGTCCAGCGCCGCTCGAAGAACGGTCATCGACACGCTGGTGGCCCCGGTCATCGCCTGAGGATGCCAGCCGATCTGAATCCAGCAGTCCGCCAACGCACCGTCATGCCGCGCGTGGGGCGCGATCATGAGCGGTCTGAGACGACCTGGACCGCCCTCAGGTCGGGTAGTAGCCCGTCCAGGAGGCGCCCGTCCACAGCTCGTAGGCGCCCGGCCGCGCAGGTGAGGGGTAGAGCCCTGGAGGGTCGTAGCCGGGCTGCGGCGCGGACTTCACCCGCCCGTCCCGGAGCAGGACCCAGGTGCCGCTGTAGTCCCAGGGCGGGCCAGCGTCGGTGTCGCGCACGTGGCTGCCGCCACCGATGTGGAACTGACCGAACACCTGCACGTGGGTGGTGTAGCCGTGCTGGAGCTCCTCGATGTTGCGCCTGCCCACGGCAACCCCCCACCGCCACGCCAGAACGAAAGGCGCCATCATCACCGGCAGCCCCAACCAGGGCAGGGTGTCACCGGAAGGCCCCGGCTCGGCGATCAGGTCGATGACCACCAAGGTCAGGGGGAAGACGATGGCGCACTTGAGCAACGCACGCACGAACATCTGGTGCGCCGTCAGCCCCGGTAGCAGTGGTGGCGGCAGGACCGGCACCTGCGGTGTCCGCCCCTGTGCCCGCGCCTCGGCGTAGCCGGGCACATCCCGGGGCCTGAGGTAGCGCAGGCCCCGGGAGCTGCGCGCAGACACCGTCAACCCCGCCCGGCGCGCAGGGGAGCACCCGTCATACGGCCCCGCAGGGCGCCGTCGAGAAGGGCGACCGCCTGGCCGCAGCCGTCGCCGCCCGCGTCGCCGCCCGCGTCGGCGACCTCGATGTCCACGATGTCCACGATGCCCTGCGGCACCGGCATCGTGGACGACGACGGCGCCGACATCAGCCGTTGGGACCAGCGCCGACGCCAGCCTGGTGCTCTTCCCCCCTCAGCGGAGGCGCGTGACCGCGTCGCTCCAACATCCGCCTATGACGCGCTGCGGGCGCGATCATGGCGCGGCCGACGACGCCCGACCGCGCCGATGAGCGGGTGGCCACGCGCAGCGATCAAGGCGTCACTTGATGCGCCCTCCAGGTGGCAGGACGTACTGAAAGAGCCGGCGGATCGGCATGCCTTCGCTGATCGTCAGCTTGACCGGCTCACCGTCCCACTCCAGCGGCCCGTCGACGTCGAGTCCGTCGTAGACGTCGAAGCGGATGACGCCGGGCATGAGCCACAAGTAGTGCGGATTCAGGTGGATGTGCGCGGAGATCGTCATGACCTCCCCTGTGTCGGGGTGCTCGATCACATCACCGTCGTAGAGGTCCCAGGCATCAACAACTTCGCCGGACTCAACTAGAGGCGCCACGGCTTCAGCCTGCATGAGGTCCATCGACACGTCACCGCAACGCGCGCCCATGCCGCCCTCAGGGTGCGATCCGACGGACTAAGCGGTCACCTCCGCGCTTCCCCGTTGGATACCGGCGCGAGGCCGCTGTCCAGCCCAGTCGCGCACATCGTCCGGCCTCCACAGGGCCATGCGGCCGATCTTGCGCGTGGGCTCGGGCATCTGGCGCCGGGCCAGGTAGGCACGCACGGTGGAGGTGCTGATGCCGAGGTAGCCGGCGACATCCTCGGTGCTCCACCAGTCCTCCGGCAGGTCCCGGCCGGGGTTCGTCACCGGTTGCGCCAGGCGAGCGGGGAGGTGGTCAGCGCCGCCTGGGCCAGTCGCTTGCCGAAGGGCGTCTGGACCTTGGCCAGGGAGGAGTCGATCCAGCCCTGGACGCGCTGGTAGCCGGCGTCGCGATACTCCACGGCCTGGATGAGGCACTCGATCCGGTCGGCGTCGCGGGCACAGCGGGCCTCGGCGGTCGCCTGGCCTTCGTACTCGGCGACGGCGTCGGTGATGGTGGTGGCGGAGGCGAGGGGCAGCGCCGCGACCTGGTCTGCGGTGATCTTCTCGTTGGCGGCGGCCTCGACGTAGGGCCGGGCGCTGTGGGGCAGGTCGGTGATCCGAGTCTCCTGTGAGTCGTGCCACAGGCCGAGGTACGCAGCGCGCTGCGGGTCGGCGCCCTCCTCTGCGGCGATGAGGGCCGCGAGCTGGGCGACGCGGAAGGAGTGCTCGGCTACGGATTCAGGGTCGCGGACCCCGACGTGCCACCAGCCGGAGCGGCGCACGCGCTTGAGCACGCCCATCTCGTAGGCGAATGCCGCGACGCTGCACGCCGCCTCGTCCGGGACTTCTGCCATGACCTGCTCCTCCTAGTGGTTCGCCAACTCGATGGCCGCCGAGAGCTTGGCCAGCTCCTTGCGGGATCGTTCGCTGAGGTCGATGACCCCGGCCTGCTCTAGCTTCTGCTCCGCCGCCTGTCGCAGGTGCGGGTGGTCGGCGAGCAGGTGCTGGCGGGCGCGGATGAGCGTCCAGAGGCTGTGGATGTTGAGGTCCGCGTGCCCCGGCGTGTCGAGCCGGTCGATGAGGTGCGCCATCACCTTCGTGCCGCCCCAGCTGCTCACGGGAGCCTCCAGGACGTCGTCATCGCGGGAGTGCAACTCACTGGACTCCCCCAGCCAGTAGGCCCAGTAGTTGAGGTTGGCCACGGCGTGCCGCTCGTGGGACAGCACGTGGTCGATGGCGTACCGCAACGGCTCCACATCGCCGTAGCGCGCCAGAGCCAGGGCGGTGGACCGCAGTTCGATCCCGGAGGACAGGTCGAGATCATCCGCGACGCGTCGCATCACGACCTGTCCTCGGGTGAGCAGCCAGTGCACGGTCTCCGGGCGTCGATCGAATCCGAGGAGGAAGACCGCCTGCCGCCTCAGCACGCTGTGCTCGGGGCCGCTGGCAAGCTCCGCCGTCACCCGCATGTGGTCGAAGAAGCGACGCTGCTCGGTCCCGCTGAGCAGCGGCCGGTCGGCAACGGGACCGCGCCGGCGCGCCTTCGGCAGCTCTCGCAGGACCAGCGGGGACAGGCCGGTGAACGGCCAGGTGATGAGGTTAACGAGGGTGCGCCGGTGAATCACGGCCGCGAGGGGATGCAGCTGGGGAGGGACTGGACGGTCCCCTGCCTCCAACGCGGTGCTCACGATGGTGTCCGCCTCGACGGCGGCCAGGAGCTGATCGGCTGCTCGGATGGGGCAGCCGAGCAGCGTGAGGCGGGAACGGAGCCCGAGGAGCTGGCTCGCGCGCAGCGAGCCGAGCGGGCGGCGGCCTGACTCCCAGCCCTGGATGGTGCTGAGGTCGACGCTCAGACGTTCCGCAGCCTCGGCCTGCGTCAGCTCAACCCCCTCACGCAGCACCTTGAACACGTAGCCCGCGATCACGGCGGACTCAGCCATGCGTCCAACCCCTCGTGAGTCGCAGTGTTCCGGCCCGCTCCCGCGCCGGGATCGGGCCGCCTTGCCTCGCTCCGGGTCCCCTAACGCGTACCCGTGGTCAGTCCAGGATTTCTGCCGCTTCGCCAAGGCTGATGTGCCTGCAGCGACACCCGCTGCTCTACAGCGTCAACGCTGTACAGCCTAGGGAGAATCGATGACGCCGCACAACCCTTCGAGTGGTCCGACGACCGCCGAGCTGACAGCGATTCAGGAGGAGTGGCCGCTGATCGCGGCCGAAGTGGAGCTGGTGGACGCCGAGAGCGCGCTGCTTCGGGCGGCCTCGGCCTCCTGCGAGCTGGCCCGGCGCAGGGTGCGCCGGGCGGAGGCACGCGTCGCGATGGAAGCCCGGGCGTGGGCCGCTCGCTGCGCGGAGACGACGAGCACGGCACCGGTGACGACTGCGGGGGTGGCGGCGTGAGCTTGGCGATCTTCGGCCTGTTCCTGTTGGGGGCACTGGTGGGTGGGTGCTGGAAGAACGGGCGGGCCACGTTCGTGGCGGTGGTGGCCGTGATGCTGGGCATGACCATCGCCGGATCGGATGGGGCGCTGTCCGGGGTAGCGGGCTCCCTCATCGAGGGTGTGCGTACCGCCCTGGATGCATTCGGCCGCAGCCTGTTTGGGGCGTGAGCGCCATGACGAGCATCGAGACGACTTCTCCAGACAGGCGGCCCTCGCGGCAGGGGCCGGCGTCGGTGGTGGTGTGCCTGGCGTGCCGTCTGTCCGGGACGGCGGTGGGCAGCGCCACGGAGGCGGAGTTCCTGGCCGGGGTCCATGACGGGCTGCACCACGCGGCCCGTCCGACCGCCCTGGCCGCACTCCTCACGGGGACGGTGGCTGTGTCCCCGACGGACTACGGCGAGGTCCTGGACGGTGCGGCGTGAGCGCGGCACCGGAGACGGCTCCGGGGCTGGGTCTGTCGCCGCAGGGCGCGACGGAGGTTCTGGCGTTGCTGCTGGCTCAGGTCGGCGCCTACGGCCTTGCCTGTCGCTTCGACGGCACGGCGGAGCGGATCGGGACGTACCGCGACGTCCTGGACGCGGTGGAGGACGTGGCCCTGGCGCTGGGCACCACCTACGCGGCCGTGCTGGAGCACCTGCGCCGCATCGAAGGCCGGTCGTGACCGCCCGGCGCCGTACCCGGCGGGTGCGGGTGTTCGCGGCGTCTGCGACGCCGGAGGCGGTGGCCGCCACCGAGGCCGGGGAGTGGCTGACGTATCGGTGGGGCTGCGCTCCGGACGGCTACGTCACCCGCCGCCAGCTCGGTGCGCTGGGGCTGTGCCCCGGTGGGCGCCGGCCGGGTGCGGAGATCCGCTGGGGCCGGGGCTTCAAGCGGGTGGCGTACCTGTACCGGGTCGCCGACGCGAGGCCGAAGCGGGTGCCGTCCGCCGCGCAGCTCGCCGCGCTGGGCAAGGCGATGGCCGCACGTCGGACCTGCACCCGCTGCGGGCGGGACGTGGGCTACTGCGTGCCGACGTCCACACGGGAGTGCGTGGACTGCATGTTCCCGGTCTCCGGCCTCGTCGCCGGAACCGATCGCGCCTGGGGCGCCCCGACAGCGACGCAATGGGCGGGGGAAGCGGCATGACCCAGCACCACGACGACCACGGCTACGACGACCACGGGCACGACGAGAACGCACGCGACGACGAGGCGGAGAGCGTGGACCTGAGCAAGGACGGCGGACCGGGGCGCAGCGTCGTCTGCGGTGTGGTGCTCCGGGGTGAGGGGGTGCGCGGTGAGGTGGTGGACCTGAGTGCGGCTCGCGCCCGCCGCCACTTGGACGAGGACCAGCACGACGACACCGGGGAGGGTGCGGAGGTAGTCGAGGGCGTCGTCCTCGACGCCGATGAGCTGGTGCGCAAGGCCCCGGCTGTGGCCGGTGCACGGTCGCGCCGGGAGCTGGTGCCCTCCCACCTCCTCGACCGGGAAACCCTGGCCGGGCTGGTGGCGGACTCCGCCCGACGAGCCGGGTTCACCGTGGCGTTCCACGCCCTGCGCCTGCCGCTGTACTGGCTGCGGCTGCTTCAGCTCGCCCCGCGCGGGGCGTGGCGCATCGTCCGGGCACTGTTCTGGTGGGCCTCGGACGGCAACGGCCGGCAGGTCCGCCGGGCGGTGGCGTTGGGTCAGGTGATGGGGTCGGCCGAGGCCACCGCCTTCCACCGGGTCTCGGAGCAGCACCGCGACCGGGTCCGGACCCGCCTGGCTGTGCTGGGCGCCGCCGTCCTCGCCGTGACGGTGGTGGGCTACGTGCTGGCGACGTCGCTGGCCGCGTGGGCGCTACTGCTCGCGGTGGGCACCACCCTCGCCGGGATCGGCGCCCTGGGCCGCAAGCCCGACGAACGGATCACCGGCTCAGCGGTCTCGACGTCGGCGGTGCCCCGGTTCACCTCCGATCTCATCCTGACCGCGCTGGGGTCGCTGGGGATCGCGGAGCTGAACAAGCACCTGCGCCTGGCCGAGGCGGGCAGGCCGGGTGGGGAGGGGGTGCGGTTCGTCGGCCCCATCCACCGCGACGGGTCCGGCTGGCGCGCCGACCTGGACCTCCCCCCGGGGGTGACGGCAGCCGACGTCATCGAGAAGCGCGACCGCCTGGCCTCGGGGCTGCGCCGCCCCCTGGGGTGCGTCTGGCCGGAGCCCGACGCCAGCCAGCACGAGGGCCGTCTGATCCTCTGGGTCGGGGACAAGGCCCTCTCCGCGGGCAAGCCGGTGCCGTGGCCGCTGGCCAAGACGGGCAAGGTCTCCCTCTTCGAGCCCTTCCCGATCGGGGTGGACCAGCGGGGGCGCCCGGCGACGTTGACGCTGATGTACGCCTCCATGGTCATCGGCGCGACCCCGCGGATGGGCAAGACGTTCACCCTGCGCCTGCTCCTGCTCGCCGCCGCCCTGGACCCCCTGGCCGAGGTCCATCCCTACGACCTCAAGGGCTCCGGGGACCTCTCCGCCCTCGAAACGGTGGCGCACCGCTACCGGGCGGGGGATGAGGAGGAGGACCTGGCCTACCTGATGGCGGACCTGCGGGCGCTGGTGAAGGACATGCGCCGCCGCTACACCGTGATCCGGTCCCTGCCCCGGAGCGAGTGCCCGGAGAACAAGGTCACCCCCGATCTGGCCGCCCGCCGGGAGCTGGGCCTGCATCCAGTGGTGCTTGGGATCGATGAGTGCCAGTTCCTGTTCGAGCACCCCGTCCACGGCAAGGACGCCGAGACCCTCATCACCGACCTGGTCAAGCGCGGCCCCGCGGTCGGGATCGTCGTCCTGGTCGCCACGCAGCGCCCCGACGCGAAGTCCCTCCCGACCGGCATCAGCGCCAACGCGATCCTGCGGTACTGCCTGCGGGTCATGGGCCAGACCGAGAACGACATGGTGCTGGGCACGTCGATGTACAAGGCGGGGATCCGGGCGACGACGTTCACCCGCTCCGACCTCGGGATCGGCTACCTCGTCGGCGAGGGCGCCGAGCCCGTCATCGTCAAGACCGCCTACCTGGACAACCCCGCCGCGGCCGCCATCGCCGCACGGGCACGGACCGCCCGCATCGCCGCTGGGCGCCTGACCGGGCACGCGGCAGGCATCGACCCCGACACCGACGAGAACGCCCCCGTGCCCACGGTGCTGGACGACCTGGCCGAGGTGATGGCCACCGGCCCGGAGAAGGAATGGTCCGAGGTGCTGGTGCAGCGCCTGGCCGAGTACCGGCCGGACGTCTACACCGGCTGGGACGCCGACGACCTCGCAGGCGCCGTCGCCCCCTTCGGGCTCAAGACCATCCAGGTCGGGCGCCGAGACGGCGCCAAGGTCCTCAACCGGCGCGGCCTCACCCAATCCGGTGTCCACGCCGCACTCACCGAACGTGACGACAAGCGCGGCGCCTGACCCGCACCGCACACCCTCGCGGGGCCGCTAACACGGCAACCACCCGTCGCTAACGTTAGCGGCCCCGCTAACACCCCTACGCCGCTGCTGACCTGCCTGTTAGCGCGTTAGCGCCCCACGCCACCGTGGGGGTGAAACCGCAGGTCAGCGCACTTTCCGGGCCGCCGCTCGAACCGCTAACCCCCACCGCCCCGGGCATTCCCATGCCCGCTCGCGACTACTCAACGTGACGAACTTGATGTGGAAGGAACCCCCCGTGTTTCAGCCCTCGACTACCCCTGATGACTCTTCGACCGCCCCTGTCTCCGACGTCCTGACCGCCGCCCTGGCCTATGCCGAGTCCGGGTGGGCCGTGTTCCCGCTGCGCCCCGGGGACAAGCGCCCCGCCTTCCCCGACCACGCCGAGCACGCCTGCACCGGCCGTGACCTGCGCCGCGCCCGCGCCGGACGGCACATCAAGTGGGAGGAGCGTGCCACCACCGACCCCGACCGCATCCGGGCCGCCTGGGGCTCCCCCGAGCACCGGAGCGGGAGCGTGTTCGGTCTCGGGATCGCCTGCGGCCCCTCGGGCCTGCTCGTCGTGGACCTGGACGTGCCCAAGCCGGGAGAGGAGGTGCCCGGCTACTGGGCCGACCGGCAGGTCCGCGACGGCACCGGAGTTCTCGCCGCACTCTGCACCGACACCCGCCGAGCGGTGCCGCACACGTTCACCGCCCGCACCGCACGCGGCGGCTGGCACATCTACTTCCGCCAGCCCACGGATGTCGCGCTGCCCAACACCGGGCCCGGCAGCCCCAACCGGCTCGGCTGGATGATCGACACCCGAGGCCACGGCGGCTACGTCGTCGCACCCCCCACCCGCACCACCACCGGCGTCTACCGGATCGTGCGCCACGAAGAACCCGCCCCGCTGCCCGGCTGGCTGACCGCCCGACTGCGCCCGGCGCCCCTGCCGCCCAAGCAGCCCATCACAGTGCGCCTGGCCGACGTCAGCGACACCCGCCGCCGCGCCTACCTCCAAGCCGCTCTCAACGGCGCGGTCCGCGCAGTGCTGACGTCCGCCGACCACGGCCACAACGCCGCTCTCTACGGCGCGGCGGTGCAGCTTGGCCAGCTCGTGGCCGGCGGGGAGCTGGACGCCGAGACCGTCCGGGCCGTCCTGCTGACGGCCGGGTGCCAGGTCGGGCAGTCCCAGACCGAGGCGGCCAAGACCATCGCATCCGGCCTGCGCCGAGGCGAGGACCGCCCCCGCTCCTTCGACACCACCACCGCCACGGCGGCCACCACGGCCACGGCAGGCGCGGCCACTAGGACGACGGCCACCACCGACAGGAGCGCGGCATGAGCAACGAGCGGGAACGCCCCGGGGCGCAGCACGCCCCGCCCCGCACCGGAGCACCTGGCCAGCACGGCGGCGACGGTCCACGGCTGCGTCCCGTCCGCGACGGGGAGGCGCCCCGCGCCTGGACTCCGCACCTGTGGGCGGCCGACACGCTGATGGCCACCAACTTCCCCGAGCCGAAGTGGGCGGTCCCCGGCGTCCTGTGTGAGGGCGTGTCCCTACTGGTGGGGGCACCGAAGGTCGGCAAGTCCTGGCTCTCGCTGGACCTGGGGCTGGGCGTCGCCTGCGGCGGCACCGCGTTGGGGACCATCGCCGTCCAGCCCGGCCCCGTGCTCTACCTGGCGCTGGAGGACACCCCCCGCCGCCTGCAGTCCCGCATGGCCAAACTCCTCCACGGCCAGGCGGCACCGGCCGGGTTGCAGATCGCCACCGACTGGCCGCCCCTGCCGGCCGGAGGAGACCGGGCCATCGCCACCTGGCTCGACGCCCACCCTGACGCGCGGATGGTCGTCCTCGACGTCTTCGCCAAGATGCGCGGACCCTCCCCGCAGGGGATGAGTGCCTACGACGCCGACTACGCCGCCGTAGGCCGCGCCAAGCGCCTCGCCGACCACTACGGCATCGCCGTCGTCCTGGTCCACCACGTCCGCAAGGCAGGCTCCGACGACTTCCTGCAAGAGGTCTCCGGCACCAACGGCATCGCTGGAGCCGCCGACGCCACCCTCGTCCTGCGCCGCCCCCGAGGGCAGAACGACGGCGTCCTGCACGTCACCGGCCGCGACGTCGAAGAGACCGAACACGCCCTCGTGTTCCAGCCCGAGACCGGCCACTGGACCATGTCCGACCGCCCCGCCGACGAACACGGCCTCCACGACACCCGCGCCGCCATCCTGCGCCACCTGCGCACCCACGGCCCCGCGAAGCCCGTCGCTATCCACGACGCCATCGGGCAGGCCACCGGGCAGAGCCGCGAGCACGTCCGACGCACCTGCGCGCGCATGGCCGAGAGCCGGCAACTTCACGTCGATCCGGGCGGTGTCTACAGCGCCCCGGGCGACTGGCAGCAACCCGTCGTCCCCGAGACACCCTCGGACTGACCCACCTGACGCACCTGACCCACCCGACCGGGAAAGCCTTCTGAGGAGAGCCGTGCGCAGCACCAGGACCACCACGCCGCCCGCCCCGTCCGCCGTCACTCCGATCACCACAGGGAGCCCCGTGCAGCCCTTCGACGGCCTGCCCGTCCTCATCTCCGTCCCCCGCGCCGCCCTCATCCTCGGCTTGAGCCGCGCCAGCGCCTACCGCCTGGCCGCCTCCGGCGCCCTACCCACCCGCCGCCTCGCCGGGCGCGTCTACGTCGTCACGGCCAAGCTCGCCGCCTTCGTCAACGGTGAGGAGGTGGCAGCGTGAGCGGGCAGCGCAGCATCCCCGGCCTCACCGTCTACCCACGCGGCAAGACCTGGGCCTACCAGGTCGAGGGCGAGCGGCATCCCCTCACCGGGGAACGGCAGCGCAAGTACAAGGGCGGCTTCCCCACCGAACGCGAAGCCTGGACGGCGGGCGTAGACGCCCAGAAGCGCGTCAACCAGGGGCAGGTGCCCCACAACCGCCGCATCAAGGTCCGCGACTTCCTGGAGCAGTGGCTGGAGGCCACCCGACCGGCGCTGAAGGCCACCACCCACGCCAACTACCGCAACATGGCCGAGTTCTACGTCTACCCAACCCTCGGCAACCGCTGGCTGAGCGACCTGAGCGTGCAGACCCTCAACGCCTTCTACCGCCACCTCAGCGAGCAGGGCCGGGTCCGCACCGACACTGGCACCGCCATGTACGAGATGTGGACAGCCCGCCGCGACGAACGCGGCGGGTTCGGCCCCCTCCCTTCCGAGATCGCCGCAGCCTGCGGCACCTCCAAGGCCGCCGCCCGAGCCGCCACCATGCGCTTCCGGCGCGGACGGGTGCCCACCCCGACCACGCCGGGCCTCTCCCCCAAGAGTGTCAAGCACGTCCACGCCCTGATGCGGCGGGCGCTGCGCGACGCGGTGGCGTGGGAGTGCCTGCTGTCCAACCCCGCCGCGCACGCCGTCCTCCCCCGCCGACGCGCTGAGACGCCCGTACAGCGCACCGCACCGTGGACGGTGGAGGAGCTGGCGCGCTGGCTCCGGGTGGCGCTGGAGGACCGCTACGGCGGCTTGTGGGTCCTGGCCGCCACCACCGGGCTGCGCCGTTCCGAGCTGGCAGCAGTGCGCCGGACACGCCTCGACCTGGAAGCGCAGACCCTCACGGTGGAAGACACCCGCGTCGTCATCAACGGGCGGGTAGCGGACTCGGACGGCAAGACCCGTTCCGGGCGACGGATGATCGCGCTGGACGACTTCACGATCAAACATCTGCGGGCCTACTTGGCCGGCCTCGACGCGGAGCGGGAAGCTTTCGGCGCCAGCTACCCCGATCACGACCACGTCGCCGTCAGCCCGGAGGGACGCTGCCTGAGTCCGGACACCTTCACGCGGCGCTTCAACCGGCTGGTGGACCGCGCCGGGGTCCCTCGCATCCGCCTCCACGACATCCGGCACACCTACGCCACCCTCGCCATGGACGCCGGCGCCGACCCCAAGACGCTGAGCGACCGGATCGGTCACGCCAACACGAGCATCACCATGCAGGTCTACACGCACCGCTCCACCGGCAAGGACCGCCCGCTGGCGGAGCGGATGAGCGCCCTCATCCAGGCCGCCCTCGATGCCGAGCAGGACGCCGTAGACGCCTCTTGAGGGCCGGTTGGCTACACATCTGGCTACAGCACAGGCTTCGCGAGCCCTCCTGCGGCAAAGCAAGAGGGCCCAGGCTTTCGCCTGGGCCCTCTGACCTGCTGCCTTACCTGTCGGGCTGACAGGATTTGAACCTGCGACCCCTTGACCCCCAGTCAAGTGCGCTACCAAGCTGCGCCACAGCCCGATCCGGCCGGAGCGCCCGAGAGCGCTTCGAACCGGTGAGGAGCTTACCGCACCGGAGGCATCCCCTGGCACGCGGTTCCCCTCGCCTGCCGTCCCGACGTCAGCGCTTGCGCTTCTCCCGCACCCGGACGCTGACCTCGATCGGCGAGCCGGCGAAGCCGAACGTCTCCCGCAGGCGGCGCTCGATGAAGCGCCGGTACCCGGCCTCCAGGAAGCCCGTCGCGAAGATCACGAAGCGCGGCGGGCGGGTCGAGGCCTGGGTGCCGAAGAGGATCCGCGGCTGCCGGCCGCCGCGCACCGGGTGCGGGTGCGCCGCCACCAGCTCGCCCAGGAAGGCGTTGAGCTTGCCCGTGGGCACGCGCGTGTCCCAGGACTCCAGCGCCGTGTCGAGGGCCGGGACGAGCTTCTCCAGGTGCCGGCCGGTCGCCGCCGAGACGTTGACCCGCAGCGCCCACTGCGTCTGCACGAGCTCGCGCTCGATCTCCCGCTCCAGGTAGTGGCGGCGTTCCTCGTCGGTCAGGTCCCACTTGTTGTAGGCGAGGACGAGGGCGCGCCCCGACTCCTGCACCATGCTCACGATCCGGATGTCCTGCTCGCTCATCGGCTGGCTGGCGTCGAGGAGGACGACCGCCACCTCCGCCTTCTCCAGCGCGGCCTGCGTGCGCAGGGACGCGTAGAAGTCCGCGCCCTTCGTCTGGTGCACCCGGCGCCGGATGCCGGCGGTGTCCACGAAGCGCCACTGGCGCCCGCCCAGCTCGATCAGCTCGTCCACCGGGTCGCGGGTCGTGCCTGCGGTGGCGTCCACCACCACCCGCTCCGAGCCGGCCAGCTTGTTCAGCATGCTGGACTTGCCGACGTTGGGGCGCCCCACGAGCGCCACCCGCCGGGGACCGCCCACGGCGACCGCCCCGCCGACCTGGGAGACCTGCGGCAGCACGGCCACCGCGGCGTCCAGCAGGTCACCGGTGCCGCGGCCGTGGACCGCGGAGACCGGGATCGGCTCCCCCAGGCCCAGCGACCACAGCGCCGCCGCGTCCGCCTCGCCGCGCTGGTCGTCGACCTTGTTCGCGGCCAGCACCACCGGCTTGCCGGAGCGGCGCAGCAGGCGCACGACCTCCTCGTCCGTGGCGGTGGCCCCGACCGTGGCGTCCACGACGAAGACCACGGCGTCGGCCAGCTCGATGGCAATCTCCGCCTGCTCGGCGACGCGCAGGTCCAGCCCGACGACGTCGCGCTCCCAGCCGCCGGTGTCGACGAGGGTGAAGTCCCGCCCGGCCCACTCCGCCTGGTACATGACGCGGTCGCGCGTCACCCCCGGCACGTCCTCCACGACGGCCTCGCGGCGCCCGAGGATGCGGTTGACCAGGGTGGACTTGCCGACGTTCGGCCGCCCCACGATCGCCAGCACGGGCAGCGGCCCGTCCGGACCCTGGTGGCCGCCGTCGCCGTGCTCGCCGTCGAGGAGGGCGAGGTCCTCCTCGGACAGCTCGTACTCGGCCAGGCCCACCCGCAGCGCGCGCTCGCGGCCCGCCTCGTCCTGGGTACCCGCCTCGTCCTGAGCGCCCGCCTCGTCCTGCGGGACGTGCTCCTGCCCGCCGGGCTCCTGCTCGTCGTGGCCGTCCTGCTCGTGCAGTGCTTCGTCGGAACTCACCTGCCACCTCCGGTGACGTCGTCGGAGGCGAGCTCGCCGAGTCCCAGCTCGTCCTCGCGCATGTCGTGCGGGCGCTGGGTCCCCGTCAGCGCCAGCGAGTCCATCACGTGGGCGGACAGGCGCGTGCGCACCTGCTCCGCGGCCGCGGCGAGCGCCACCCGGCCCGGCACCCCCGCCTCCTTGCTGACGGTGAACGGCTCCCCGAAGCAGAAGTGCAGCTTCCGCCGCGGCGGGGGCAGGGCCCGGGCCCGCTCCCCCGGCCGGTGCGCGCCCAGGCACGCCACCGGCACGACCGGCGCCTGCGACTGCAACGCCAGCCACGCCACCCCCGAGCGCACCGAGGAGGCGTCCCCCGCACCGCGGGTGCCCTCGGGGAAGACCCCCGCCGCCCCACCGGACTGCAGCACGGCCAGCACGGCGCTGAGCGCCGCCCGGTCACCGTGGCTGCGGTCGATCGGGATCTGGCCGGCCCGCGTGATGGCCCAGCCGATCACGCCCTTGAACATCTCCTGCTTCACCAGGAAGTGCACGTCCCGCGGCGCCACCGCGAACAGCAGCGGCCCGTCGAGGATGGAGGCGTGGTTCGCGGCGAAGATGACCGGCCCGCTGCGCGGCACCCGCTCCGCACCGTGCACCGAGGAGTTCCACACCCCGTGGGCCAGCAGCGTCCCGACGTGCTTGGTCCAGCGCCGGGGGGTCTGCACGTCGACGCTGGCGCTCACTGCGGAACCGCCGCGACGTGCTCGACGATCCCCAGGAGCGCCACCACGGTGCCCTCGAAGTCCAGGTCGCTGGAGTCCAGCGTCACCACACCGTCGGCGGCCACCAGGAAGTCGGTGGTGCGCGAGTCCACGAGGTCGCGCTGCACGACGGCGTCGCGCACCGCCGCCACCGCACCGGAGTCGGCCGAGCCGAGGTCCTGGCGGGCGCGGCGGGCGAGGCGCACGTCCTCCCGGGCCGTCAGCAGCACCCGCACCGGAGCCTGCGGGGCGACCACCGTCGTGATGTCTCGGCCCTCCACGACGACCCCGGGACGCCGGCCCGGCGCCGGCACCGCGCAGGCGGCGTCGATGAGGGCCCGCTGGCGCAGCACGAGGTCGGCGCGCACCGCGGGCACCGACGCGACGGCGCTCACCGCCGCCGTGACCTCCGCGCTGCGGACGGCCTCCGTCACGTCGACGTCGCCCACCGCCGTCGTGGCGGCGTGCGGGTCCGTGCCCATCACGAGAGGGACCGAGCGCACGTGCGCGGCGACGGCGGCGCCGTCGGTGAGGTCCACACCCGCCTGCAGGCAGGACCAGGTGGCCGCCCGGTACATGGCGCCGGTGTCGAGGTAGGCGGTGCGCAGTCGGTCGGCCGCGGCGCGGCAGACGCTGGACTTGCCGGAGCCGGAGGGGCCGTCGACCGCCACCACGAGGGGCGCGGGAGGCGTCAGCGGACCGGGGGCAGCAGAGCTGGGACGTTCGGGGTGGGGCACCGTCGAAGGCTAGTCGACACGCGAGCGCTCCCCGCACGGCAGCGTCGCGCACCACCCCGGCCCCCTTCGGCCCGCCCCCTCCCCGGGCCCGTCACTCCGGGACGGTCCACCCCCGCGCGCGTAGGGCGTGCTGCAGGCGCTCCGCCGCGGCTGGCAGCACGGCGATCTCCGCCAGGGCCACCCGCTGGCCGGGCGAGTGCTCCAGGCGCAGGTCCTCGACGCTGACGCCCTCCTCGCCGACGTCGGTCAGCAGCCGCGCCAGCTCGCCCGGTGCGTCCGGCACCACGACCAGCACCGGGGCGTAGCGGGTCGGCGCGCTGCCGTGCTTGCCTGGGATGCGGTCGCGCCCCAGCCCGCCGTCGGCGATCGCCCGGGCCAGCAGCCCCCGGGCGCCGGGCGCGGCCGGATCCTCCGCGAGGGCCTCCAGCGCGCCGATGACCTGGTCCAGGTCGTCGCGCAGCGCGCGCAGGACGGCGGCGACCGGCCCGGCGTTGCCCGTGAGGATCTGCACCCACAGGGCCGGGTCGCTCGCGGCGATGCGGGTGACGTCCCGCAACCCCTGACCGGCCAGGCCCACGGCCACGTCCGGCGCCTCGCGCAGCCGCGCCGCCACCAGGCTCGCCGCGACCTGCGGCGTGTGGGACACGAGCGCCACCGCGACGTCGTGCTGCTCCGGGGGCATCTCCACCGGCATCGCGCCGCAGTCGAGGGCCAGCGCCCGCACCGCCTCCACCGCCGCGGCCTCCGTCTCCGGCGCGGCGGTGATGGCCCAGGGCCGCCCCGCGAAGATGTCACCGCGGGCGGAGACGGCGCCGGAGCGCTCCCGCCCCGCCATCGGGTGCCCACCGGCGTAGCGGGCCAGGTCGGCGCCGCGCTCCCGCAGCTCCCGCAGCGGCTCGCCCTTGACGCTGGCGACGTCCGTCACTACCGCCCCCGGCCAGCGCTGCAGCTCCGCCGCGACCACGTCGGCGACCACGTCGGGCGGAGCAGCCACCACCACGAGCGCCGGCTCGGCGGCGTCGGGAACCTCCGCGTGCACCCGCCCGGCACCCATGTCCCGCGCCAGCGCCATCGCGGTGGGCGACGGGTCGCTGAGGAGCACGTCGACGCCACGCGCCGACATGGCCAGGCCGATGCTGCCCCCGAGCAGCCCCGTGCCGACGACGCGCACCGGCCCCCGGGTCAGGGCCGGGGAGGTGGGGTCGAGGGTCACCGCGCGGACCCCCGCGCCGCCCGGCCCGTCACAGCCCCGCGGCCTTGAGGAGCTGCTGCACCTCGCCCTTCGTCAACCGCCGGTTGCGACCGGGCTTGAGGTCGCCGAGCACCAGCGGCCCGATCTGGGTGCGCACCAGCTTCAGGACCGGGTAGCCCTCGGCCTCCAGCAGCCGGCGCACGACGTGCTTGCGGCCCTCGTGGAGGATCACCTCGACGAGGGCGTAGCCGGGCTTGGAGTCGACGAGCCGGAAGGAGTCCACCGTCACCGGGCCGTCCTCCAGCTCGATGCCCGCGCGCAGGTTCTTGCCGAGGTCGCGCTTGACGGGGCCGCGGACCTCCGCGAGGTAGGTCTTCTGCACCCCGAAGGACGGGTGCTGCAGCCGGTGCGCCAGCGCCCCGTCGTTGGTCAGCAGGATGAGGCCCTCGGTGTCCATGTCGAGGCGCCCGACGTGGAAGAGGCGCTCCTCCCGGGGACCGACCATGTCCGCGAGGTTCAGCCGACCCTCCTCGTCGTACATCGTCGAGACCACGCCGGTGGGCTTGTTGACGAGGATGTAGACGAGGTCGTCGTCCACCTGGAAGCGCAGGCCGTCCACGTGCACCACGTGGCGGCTGGGGTCGACGCGGACACCGAGCTCGGTGACGACCTCGCCGTCCACGGTGACGCGCCCGGCGGCGATCATCTCCTCGCAGGCACGGCGCGAACCGGCACCGGCCTGGGCGAGGAGCTTCTGCAGGCGCACGCCCTCGGGGTCGTGGACGTCGAGGTCGCGGCGCGCCGGCGGGCGCGGGCCGCGGCGCGGCGGCTGCGGCGCGGGCGTGATGTCGTCGGTCATCCGCTTGGCGGCGCCACGGCGCGGCGTGGGGCGGGCCCCCGTGCCGGGCTGGCCGCCGTAGGTGGCGCCGCCGGTCCGGCGACCGGTCGACGTGCCGAACGGCTTGCCGCCCGTCGCGCCACCTGCGCGCTTGCCGCCGGCCGCGCCACTGCCGGCGGGCTTGCCGCCGGCCGCGCCACTGCCGGCGGGCTTGCCGCCGAACGTCCTGCCGCCGCTCGTGGCGCCACCGGCGGGCTTGCCGCCGAACGTCCTGCCGCCGCTCGTGGCGCCACCGGCGGGCTTGCCGCCGAACGTCCTGCCGCCGCTCGCGCCACCACCGGCGGGCTTGCCGCCGAACGACTTCCCGCTGCTCGCGCCGCCAGCGGGCCTACCGCCGCGGGCGGGCTTGCCCGCCGCGCCGGCGGAGCGCTGCGCCCCGCTGCCCGGACGGGCTCCGGGCGTTCCCCCGCCGCGGCGGGGTGGGGTCGGGCTCATCGGTCCTCCTCGTCGGCGGACCCGCTCTCGCGTCCCGCCGTCTGCTGCTCGTCTGGGTGGTGCTGGTCCGGCTCGTGCTCGGCCGGGTCAGGCTCGTCGTGGTGCTGCTCGTCGTGGTGCTGCTCGTCGTGGTGCTGCTCGTCGTGGTGCTGCTCGTCGTGGTGCTGCTCGTCGTGGTGCTGCTCGTCGTGGTGGGGTTCCCGTGGCTGCGGAGCCAGGACCTCCGGTTCCTCCAGTTCCTGCAGCACGGCGTCCACCTCCGTCAGCTCCGGCAGGAACGGCGCCAGCGGCGGCAGGTCCTCCAGGCTGGTCAGGCCCATCCGGTGCAGGAACTCGTCGGTGGTGCGGTACAGGGTCGCACCCGAAGTCGCCTCGACCCCCGCCTCCGCGACCAGCCCGCGCGACAGCAGGGTCCGCATCACGCCGTCCACGCTGACGCCGCGCACCGCCGAGACCCGGGCGCGGCTCACCGGCTGCCGGTACGCCACGATCGCCAGGGTCTCCAGCGCCGCCTGCGTCAGCTTGGCGGTCTGCCCGTCGAGGAGGAACGCCTCCACCACCCCGGCGTGTTCCGGCCGGGAGAACATCCGCCAGCCGCCGGCGACCTCGCGCAGCTCGAAGCCGCGGCCCTCGTCGGAGTACTCCCCCGCCAGGTCGCGCAGGACAGCCGTGATCGTCGCCTCGTCGCTGTCCGTGGCACGCGCCAGCGCCGTCACCCCGACCGGGTCGTCGGCGACCATCAGCACCGCCTCCAGCGCCGGGCGCAGCCGCGCCCGCTCACCGTCGTCCAGCCCCGGCTCGTCCTGCACCGGCTCGCCCGGCCCGTACCCGTCCTCCAGGGCGCTTCCCGCCTCGCTCATGCCCCTCCCACCTCGACCGGCCGCGGCGCCCGCTCCGCGTCGGTGCCGTCGAACTCGTCCACGCCCGCCAGGACGTCCACCCCGCTGGGCGCGTCGTCCTGCGGCTGCCAGCGCACGGTCAGCGGGCCCAGGGCCTCCGGCTGCTCCAGCGCGACCTGCCGCTCCCGGAACAGCTCCAGCACGGCGAGGAAGCGGGCCACCACGACGAGGGTCGCGTCCGGACCGTCGCCCGCGTCGGCCACCAGCTCCCGGAACGTCACCGTCCCCGCCGTCCGCAGCCGCGCCACCACCACCGCCGCCTGCTCCCGCACGCTGACGGTGCTGGCGTGCAGGTGCCCGAGCTGCACCACGGGCACCGGCTTCGGCGTCAGCGCCCGCGCCGCCACCGCGGCGAACTGCTCGGGGGTGACCGTCAGCACCAGCTCCGGCAGCAGCTTCTCGAAGTGCGGCTCGAGGGCCACCGTCCGCGGCACCCGGCGCGCGCCCTCCGCCATGCGCTCGGCGAGCACCGCCGCGACCTCCTTGTAGGCGCGGTACTGCAGCAGGCGCGCGAAGAGCAGGTCGCGAGCCTCCAGCAGGGACAGGTCCTCGGCGTCCTCCACCTCAGCCGCCGGCAGCAGGCGCGCCGCCTTGAGGTCGAGCAGGGTGGCCGCCACGAGGACGAACTCGCTCGCCTCGTCGAGGTCCCACTGCCCCTTCTCGGAGGAGGCGCGGATGTGGGCGATGAACTCGTCGGTCACCCGGGCCAGCGCCACCTCGGTGATGTCGAGCTGGTGCTTGCCGATCAGCCCCAGGAGCAGGTCGAACGGGCCGGTGAAGTTCTCCAGGTGGACCTGGAAGCCGCCCGCGCCCTCGTCCCGCCGGGTCGCCTCCGGCCTGCGCGTGGGCGCGGGGGACGACGGGTTCGGCACCCCCTCACGGTACAGAGCGCGGGGCCCTCTCCCGGACACGCCCGCAGCGCCCTCGGACCCGGCTGCGGGTGCGACGGGCGGTCGGCGCCCCGCCGGGTCAGGCGGCGTCGCCCCGGGCGATCAGCTCGCGGGCCAGCTGCCGGTACGCCTCGGCACCGGGGTGCTGGCGCGCGTAGGAGGTGATCGGCTCGGCCGCCACCGTGGCGTCGGGGAACTTCACCGTGCGGCCGATGACCGTGTGGAAGACGTCGTCGCCGAAGGCGTCCACCACCCGGGTGACGACCTCCCGGCTGTGCAGGGTCCGCCCGTCGTACATCGTGGCGAGGATCCCGTCGATCTCCAGGGCGGGGTTGAGCCGCTCCTGCACCTTCTCGATCGTCTCCACCAGCAGCGCCACGCCGCGCAGGGCGAAGAACTCGCACTCCAGCGGGATGATGACGCCGTGGGCGGCGGTGAGGGCGTTCACCGTCAGCAGGCCGAGCGAGGGCTGGCAGTCGATGAGGATGACGTCGTAGTCCTGCAGCACCGGACGCAGGCACCGCGTCAGCACGCTCTCCCGGGCGACCTCGCCCACCAGCTGCACCTCAGCCGCCGACAGGTCGATGTTGGCGGGCAGCAGGTCGAGGTTCTCCACGGCCGTCTCGCGCACCACCGAGCGGATGTCGGTGCCGCGGTCCATGAGGACCTGGTAGACGGTGAGGTCGAGGTCGTGCGGGTTGATGCCGAGGCCGACGGACAGCGCGCCCTGCGGGTCGAAGTCCACCAGCAGGACACGACGGCCGTACTCGGCGAGCGCCGCGCCGAGGTTGATGGCGGTCGTGGTCTTGCCGACGCCGCCCTTCTGGTTGCACATGGCGATGACCCGCGCGGGGCCGTGCTGCTCCAGCGGTGCGGGCTCCCGGAAGAGGGGCATGGGCCGGCCGGTCGCGCCCAGCACCGGTGCCGCCACGGGCTCCGGCACTGCCACGGGTTCGGGGGCCGCCACGACGGGCTCGCTCGTCTGCACGGCCTCGGCGGGCTCGGGAAGCTCCACCGCCTCGGCCGCCTCCACCGGTGCGGGTTCCGCCACGTGCACGGCCCGCGGATCCTCCGGCCCGTCCTGCAGCCGCGGCCATCCCACGGGGTCGGCGGGCGCGTCCCGGTCGGTCACCGCCTGCAGCCACCCGACGGGTCCGGCGCCGCTCCCGCCCACCGGCGCGGGGGCTGCGGGCTGCTCCACCGACAGCGCGACGGGCGGCTGGGCTCCAGCGCGGTCCGGCTGCTCGCCGCCGCTCAGGGGGCCGGCCTGCTGGTGATCGCTGCTCACGGGTGCGGCACTTCCTCGTGTGGACGTCGCCCGCGGGGGGCGTGCTGGGCGTCCGGGGCGTCCGGCCTCCTCGATCAGCTGCACGGCCCCGTGGACGGGGTGACCCTAGTCGGGCGCGGCGCAGCCGTCACGCCCCAGGGTGCCCGCGCACCCCTGCGGCGGCTCCTGCGGTGGGGTGCCCGGAGGACGCCGGGCGGCGGATCTCAGGCGGGTGAGCGGCGCAGCGCCCGCGGGTGCGTGGCCGCGTGCACCTCCCGCAGCGAGTCCGCCGTCACCAGCGTGTACACCTGCGTCGTCGTCACCGAGGCGTGCCCCAGCAGTTCCTGCACCACCCGCACGTCCGCCCCGCCGGCCAGCAGGTGCGTGGCGAAGGAGTGCCGCAGCGTGTGCGGCGAGACGCGGCTGCCCAGCCGCGCCCGCACGGCCGCCGACTGCAGCACCGCCCACGCGCTCTGCCGGGACAGCCGCCCGCCCCGCGAGTTCACGAACAGGGCCGCGGTGCCGCGCCCCGCGGACACCAGGGCGGGCCGCGCCCGCACCAGGTACTCCTCCAGGGCCGCGCGGGCGTAGGAACCCACCGGCACGACCCGCTCCTTGGACCCCTTGCCCCGCAGCCGGACCACCCCGTCGGCCGTGGCGGCGGCCACCACGTCGTCCACGTCCAGCCCGACGGCCTCGCTGATGCGCGCCCCCGAGCCGTAGAGCAGTTCCAGGAGGGCGCGGTCGCGCAGCCCCACGGGCGGCTCGGCGGCCCCCGCCGCGTCCAGCAGGCGGGTCACCTCCGCCACGTCCAGTGCCTTCGGCAGCCGCCGCGGGGGCACCGGCGGGCGCACCCCGTGGGCGGGGTCGTCGGCGGCGCGGCCCTCCTCCAGCAGGAATCGGTGCCAGCCGCGCACCGCCGAGGCCGCCCGGGCAGCCGAGCTCGCCGTCAGCGCGCCGCGTCCGTCGGTGCCGTTGCGCAGCGCCACGACGTAGGCGCTGACGTGCTCCTCGCGCACGGCCGAGACGTCGCCGACGCCCGCGGCCTCGAGGAAGTCCACGTAGCGCTGCAGGTCCCGCCGGTAGGCACCGAGGGTGTTCTCCGCCAGGCCCCGCTCGACCCCGAGGTGGCCCAGGTAGTCCTGCAGGGCGTGCCGCAGCGGGCTCGGCGGGGAGCTCGGCGAGGACGCGGGGGCGGGCACGGGCCGACCCTAGCCGGGCCGCCCGTCCCCTCCGCCCAACGCCACGCCCCCACCACGGCGGCAGCCCCGCCGGGGCGGGGCTCAGCCCAGCCGGGGGTGCTCCGGCCACGGCGCGTCGGCCGGGCGCAGCGTCGCCCAGCCCTGCTCCCGCGCCGCGCAGGCGGCGAGGACGCTGATGACCGCGCCCGGGTTGTGCACGCGCCCGGCCAGCACCGCGTCCCGCGCCTCGTCCAGCGGCACCCGCAGCAGCGGCATGTCGGCCTCCTCGTCCTCGCGGACGTGCCGCTGCTCCGCCGGCACCGCGGACAGGCCCCGGGCCACGTAGGCGCGCAGCGCCTCGTCGGAACCGCCCGGGGAGTTGAACCAGTCCGCCAGGACCGCCCAGCTCCCCGCCCGCAGGTCCGCCTCCTCGGCGAGCTCACGCTGCGCCGCCGCGAGCGGGTCCTCGCCGTCCACGTCGAGCAGCCCCGCGGGCAGCTCCCACAGCTCGTGCCGCACCGGGTGGCGGTACTGCCGCAGGAACAGCACCCGCTCGTCGTCGTCGAGGGCGAGCACCGTCACGGCACCCGGGTGGCGCTGGAACTCCCGGGTGACGACCTGCCCGCCGTCCTCGCCGGGCAGGGCGACGTCCTCGCGGACGACGTCCCAGACCCGGCCGGCGAAGACAACCTCGGAGCTGCGGACCTCCCGCTCCACCCGCCGGTCGGCCAGGTCGGCGCCCGTGGCGGGCGTCCCCGGCAGGCCGTCGCTCACGGGACGGCCACCTCCACCACGGGCGGGGTCTCCACGTCCACCAGGCGCTCCTCGCGCTGGCGGTCCAGCGCCGCGGCCACCAGGCCGGAGAACAGCGGGTGCGCCTTCGTCGGGCGCGAGCTGAACTCGGGGTGCGCCTGGGTCGCGACGTAGTACGGGTGCACCTCCCGCGGCAGCTCCACGAACTCCACGAGGTCCAGCTCGGGCGCCACGCCGGAGAACACCAGCCCGGCCTTGCCGAGCTGCTTGCGGTAGGCGTTGTTCACCTCGTAGCGGTGCCGGTGCCGCTCGGAGATGCGCT
The DNA here is from genome assembly GCF_002934625.1 of Kineococcus xinjiangensis. Taxonomy (GTDB): domain Bacteria; phylum Actinomycetota; class Actinomycetes; order Actinomycetales; family Kineococcaceae; genus Kineococcus_A; species Kineococcus_A xinjiangensis. The sequence continues at coordinate 28,189 of NZ_PTJD01000022.1, forward strand.
CGCTGCCGTACGTCTGCGCGACCACCGAACCGGCCTGCAGCTGCGCCTCGTACAGCCCGAGGCGCATCGTCCCGCCGAGGTCGCCCTCACCGGCCACGATGTGCTTCTGCTCCTCCATCGTCGCGATGACGGGGTGCTCGCAGCCGGGGTCGAACTCCGTCGAACTCGCCCCCGCGAGGCCTGCGACGTTGCGGGAGAACTCGATGACCATGCACTGCAGCCCGAGGCACAGCCCCAGCGTGGGGATGAGGTTCTCCCGCGCGTAGCGCAGGGCACCGAGCTTGCCCTCGATGCCGCGCACGCCGAACCCGCCCGGGATGCAGACGGCGTCGACGCCGGCCAGCGCCTTGCGCGCACCCTCCGGGGTCTGGCAGTCGTCGGAGGCGATCCAGCGGATGTGCACCTTCGCGTCCTGGGCGAAGCCCCCGGCGCGCAGCGCCTCCGTGACCGACAGGTAGGCGTCGGGCAGGTCGATGTACTTGCCGACGAGGGCGACCTCGACCTGGTGGGCGGGGTGGTGGACCCGCCGCAGCAGGTCGTCCCACGTGCGCCAGTCGACGTCGCGGAAGGACAGCCCGAGCCTGCGGACGACGTAGGCGTCGAGGCCCTCCCGGTGCAGCACCTTCGGGATGTCGTAGATGGACGGGGCGTCGATGGCGGCGACGACCGCCTCCGCGTCCACGTCGCACATGGAGGCGATCTTGCCCTTGACGCTCTCGGGGATCTCCCGGTCGGAGCGGCAGACGATGGCGTCGGGCTGGATGCCGATGCTGCGCAGGGCGGCCACGGAGTGCTGCGTGGGCTTCGTCTTCAGCTCGCCGCTCGGCCCGATGTAGGGCACCAGGGAGACGTGGACGAAGAAGACGTTGCTGCGGCCGAGGCGCTGGCGCACCTGGCGCGCCGCCTCCAGGAAGGGCAGGGACTCGATGTCGCCGACGGTGCCGCCGACCTCGGTGATGATGACGTCGATGTCGGGCCGCGCCTGCGCCCGCATCCGGTCGACGATCTCGTTGGTGATGTGCGGGATGACCTGCACGGTGTCGCCGAGGTACTCCCCGCGGCGCTCCTTGGCGATGACCGCGGAGTACACCTGCCCGGTCGTCACGTTCGCCGACGCGTCGAAGCGCACGTCGAGGAAGCGCTCGTAGTGGCCGATGTCGAGGTCCGTCTCGGCCCCGTCCTCGGTGACGAAGACCTCACCGTGCTGGAAGGGGTTCATCGTGCCGGGATCCACGTTGAGGTAGGGATCCAGCTTCTGCATCGCGACGCGGAGGCCACGAGCGCGAAGGAGGCGACCGAGGCTGGACGCCGTCAGCCCCTTGCCGAGGGAGGACGCCACACCCCCGGTCACGAAGATGTGCTGCGTCATGCGCTGGTTGGGGTGCTGCTGCGAGGTGCGGTCCGCCACGGACTTCGAGGTTACCCCACGCCCCGCCGCCGTCGTGCCGCACGCGCGTACGCGTCGGCCACCTGGGCGAGAGCCTCCTCCTCGGTGGGCAGCTGCGCGGCCCGGCGCAGCGCCCGCTCCCGCAGGTCACGGCGTGCCTGCGGGTCCGCGAGCAGCCCGCGCACGGCCGCCGCCAGCGCCTGCGCGTCCACCGGGACGAGCACCGCCGCGTCGCCGGTGACCTCGCCGACGCCGCCGACGTCGGTGGCCACGAGCGCGGCTCCCGCCCGCAGGGCCTCCTGCACCGCCAGCGGCTGCCCCTCCCACTCGCTGGAGCTGACGACGACGTCCGCGGCGGCGAGCAGGTCGGCCACGTCGCGGCGCGCACCCAGCCAGCGCACCGGCAGCGCCTCCGCCGCGGCCCGCGCCTCCAGCTCGGCGCGCAGCGGCCCGTCGCCTGCCACCAGCAGCACCGGAACCGCCTCCGGAGGCCCCTCAGCGGCGCGCAACCGACCCAGGGCGTCGAGGAGGAGGGGCAGGCCCTTCTGCGGCGCCAGGCGGGCCACGGTGAGCAGCAGCGGGGCCTCGCCGGTGCCGAGCCGGGCCCGCACCTCCGCCGGGGTGCGCCGCGGGGGCCGGGAGGCCGGGGCGGGCACCAGCGCCCGGGCGGCGTCGCGGGCCCCGGCGGCCCTGGCCCGCCGCACGAGGTCACCGGAGACGGCGAGGACGACGTCGGCGCCGCGCGCCACCACGGCCTCCACGGTGCGGCCGAGCAGACCGCGCGCCCCGGCGGCGAGCACGGCGTTGTGCAGGGTGACGACGAGGCCCGGGCGACGCCGCGCGGGCACCGTCCGCAGCGCGGCGAGCGCCACGAACCCGGCCCGGATGCCGTGCGCGTGGACCACGTCGCCGGCGCCCAGCCCCGCCAGGACCGATCGCAGCGCGCGCACCGCCCGGGCGTCCGCCCTCGGGTGCGGTGCCGCCGGGATCTCCACGGCCACCGAGGGCGCCAGTGCGGGCAGCATGAACTGCTGCAGCGTCGCCGAGGGCGCCGCCACCTGCGGCCGCCAGCCCGCACCGGGCAGCAGGGGCAGCAGCGCCGCCACGTGCCGGCCCACGCCGCCGGTGCTGGTGGCCAGGACCAGCAGGACCCGCCCGCGCACGCCCTGCCCGCCCGGCTCCGTCCCGCCCGGCTCCGTCCCGCCCGGCTCCGTCCCGCCCGGCTCCGTCCCGCCCGGCTCCGTCCCGCCCGGCTCCGTCCCGCTGGGTTCCGTCCCGCTCACATCGCTCACCTGCGGCTCCCGTCCTGCTCGTGCGACCCGTCCCGCTCGTCCGGCTGCGCGCCCTCTGCTCGTGGCGCCCGAGCGCCCCGCACGGGCAGCACCCGCGCGAAGCGCCCCGCCAGCGCCGCCACGTCCCGTCGGTCCAGCAGCGCCACGACCGCCAGCCACAGCAGCCCGGCCACCGCACCGGCGACCACCCCCGCGACCAGCGCCTGCGACGTCGTCGCCAGCGGCAGCACCGAGGCCACCCCGTGTCCCGCCCCGCCCGCCAGCAGCGCCGCCACCGCACCCGCGAGCACCGCCCGCGGCAGCCCCGCCAGCGCCGCCACCCCGCAGGCCCGGCGCACCGCGATCACCAGCAGCACCCCGGCCAGCGTCAGCCCGAGGGTGTGGGCCAGGGCCAGCGCGGTCACCACCCGCTCCGGCGGCAGGGCGAGCACCAGCAGGGGCGCGGCACCGAGCACCAGCAGCCAGCCCGCGGTGGCGGCGACCGCAGCCGCTCGACCTCGCCCGACGGCGTAGAGCGTCCGCACCAGCAGCGCCGTCAGCCCGTAGCCGAGCAGGGCCGGGGCGAACACCACCAGGGCCGTCGCGAGGTCACCGGGGTCGCCGGGACTGCCGTCCCCGAGGAGGAAGAAGGCCGCGATCGGCAGCGCCGCCGCCGCCAGCCCCGCCGCGCCCGCGGCGCTCGCCAGCGTGACCAGCCGGGCGGTGGAGGCCAGCAGCGCGGCGAGGTCCGGGGCGCGGGGGCCGCTCGCAGCCGCCAGCCGGGGGAAGACCGCGGTCGCCACCGGCACGGCCAGCACCGCGTAGGGCAGCAGGAACAGCGTCCAGGCCCAGCCCCACTGCGTGACGGAACCGGCGGCGCGGTCGTTGGCGAGGGCGACGGCGGTCACGGCGACCGCCTGCTGCGCGAAGAGGATGGTCAGGCCCGCCAGCGCCAGCCTGCGCAGCGCCGCACCGTCCCCGGGGGCCGGGCGCAGAGCGGGCCGCCAGCGGATCTGCGAGCGCAGGGCCGGTGCGTGGGTGAGGGCCATCGCCAGCACCCCCAGGGTGGTTCCCCAGGTCAGGACGGCCAGCGCACCCCCGGGCAGCGACGACAGCGGAGCGCTCGCCAGGTCGGTGCCGCCGGGCAGTGCGGCGGCGAAGACCGCGTAGGCGGCCATCACCACCAGGCTGCTCGCCAGCGGCGCCACCGCCGAAGCGGTGAAACGCCGCTGGGCCTGCAGCGCACCGCCGAGGACCACGGCCACGCCGTACAGCGGCACCTGGGGCAGGAACACGTAGAGCATCCCCACGGCCAGCGGCAGCGCTCCCGGGCACTCGGTCCCCTTGTCCTGGAGCAGCAGGTCCGCCACCGGCCGCGCCAGCACGGCCGTCAGGACCGCGACGAGGACCAGGGCCAGCACGGCCCACGTCAGCACCGCCGAGGCGGTGCGCGAGGCCCGCTCCCGGCCCTCCGCCGTGCCCGCCGCCAGGGGCCCGGCCAGCACCGGCACGAGCGCGCCGGCCAGCATGCCGCCGGCGACCACCTCGAAGAGGACGTTGGGCACGAGGTTGGCGGTGTTGTAGACGTCCCCGAGGCAGTTGTCCCCGACGGCGTCGGAGAACACCACCACCCGGCCGAAGCCGGCGACCCGGGCCAGCACCGTGATCGCGGCGACCGTGACGGCCGCCGCGGCCAGCGTCCGCACCGGCCTCACGTGCTGCACCTCATCCCGCGGGACGCCGACCCAGGGCGTCGAGCTCGCGCAGGCCCGGGGTGGCGGCGATGACCTTCGAGAAGCTCACGCGCTCGCTCGCCAGCGTCAGGGCCGTCACCCCACCCAGCACGAGCAGCCGCCCACGGGCCCCGCAGCGCGCCAGCACCACCGTGCCCAGCAGCGCACCGAGGGCGTTGGCGCCGGTGTCGCCGAGCATGCTGCGCTCGGCCAGGTCGGCGGGCAGGGCCGCGGCAGCCGCCCCGGCCGCGGCCCCGGCCAGCGCGGCGGCGGCGCGGGCGGCCTCCGGTGAGGCCGGCGGGTGGGCCAGCGCGGCGGAGGCCAGCAGCACCACCTTCAGCGCTCGGCCGGGGCGCAGGTCGAAGAGGTTGAGGAGGTTGGCGCAGCCGGCCACCACCGCGGCCCCGGTCGCGACGTCCAGCACCCGGCCGAGCGCCGGGCCTCCGCGGCCCCGCGGCCCCGCGGCGGTGGCGGCCACCAGCGCGCCCGTGACGCCGAGGCCGAGCACCTTCACCGCCCCCGTGGTCACCCGCCCGCGCCGCAGGGCCGCGAAGTGCCCCCGCAGGCCGCGTGCACCGGCGTCGCGCTCGCCGCTGCGCTCGGCGAGGTCGTCGACCGCCCCGAACAGCGCCCCACCGGCGCAGGCCCCGGCGGCGGCGAGGCGCCAGCGGGCCGGCACACCGGGTGCGGCCAGCGCCGCGGCCGCCCCGGCCCCCGCGACGGCCGGACCCTCGAGCAGGGTCACCACCTCACCGCGGTGGTTGGTGCGCCGCCAGCGCTGCGCGCCCCCGGGCGGGCGACGGGCCAGGGCGCCGGCCAGGGCGGCACCGACGGGCAAGGCCACGGCGAGACCGGCCGCAGCCGAGCGGGCGGCGGCAGCCCGCGCGCTCACGGCGCCGGCTCCTGCGGCTCCTGCGGCTCCTGCGGCTGCTCCGGCTCCTGCTCCTGCTCCTGCTGGGGGTCCGGTTCCTCCTGCCGCAACGGCGGTGAGACGGCCTCGGCGGAGGTGGCGATGCCGTAGTGGCCCACGCCGCCGTCGGCCTGCTCGCGCAGGGCGAGCGCGACGCTCGTGCGTCCCATCGGCAGGTCCGCGTCGTCGACGGTGCTCACGACAGTGGAGGCGTCCGGATCGGCCCGGATGGCCGCGATGAGGCCCTCCTCGGCGCTGGCCGTGACCGGGCCTGCCACCACCGCCCCGCGGGCTCCGACGTCGAGGCGGACGGCGAGGGCCGTCAGCGACTCCGCCACCGCCGCGGTCTCCTCCGCGGCGGGGCCGGGGTCGGCGGGACCGGCGACGAGGACCGCCAGGGTGGCCGGACCGGAGACCTCCCCGCTGAGCAGGCCGGCACCCATGAGCGCCGAGATGCCGACCGCCGTGGCCGGTGTCGCCGACGCGTCGTCGTCGCCGTCCTCGGTCACGACGGCCTGGGCGAGGGTCGCCGCGAGGACGGCCCCCACGCTGCCGTCCTCCCCGGCCGGGGGTGTCTGCCCCGTCTGCGCCCGCAGCTCGGCGGCCACGGCCTCGCGCACGTCCTCCGCGTCCGGAGCGGTCCAGGTGTCCTGGATGGTCACGCGTCCGGTGACCTCCGCCCCGGCGGTCGTCACCGTCTCCGCGATCTGGTCCGCGGCCGCGGGTTCCGCGCCGGGCAGGAGCACGAGGACCACCGACTCCCCTGCCAGCTCACCGGCGACGACCTCCGGGGCCACGAGCTCCGTCCACTCCTCGCGCGCGGCGATCGCCCGGTCGGCGGCGTCGAGCTGCTCGCGCAGGTCCGCCTTCTCCGCCGTCAGCTGCCGGATCTGGTCGGTGATGCCGACGTCGATGCCCTCCTTGAGCGGGCCGGCGCCCAGGACGATGCCCACCGCCAGCGCCATGAACACCGACACCAGTGACACGAGGTGGTACCGGAAGTCGATCACTGCACGTCCCGCCTGTCGTTCCTCGCCCCGTCCGCACGCACTCCCGCGCTGCGCCTCACGCCCGCGCTCCCCGCGGCCCGAACTCGCCCGTCGCGGTGCGCACGGTGTCGGAGGCCCCGCCCGGCAGCCATCCGGTGAGCAGCGCCCACACGTCCTCCAGGCGCGCGCCGGTCACCGCGAGGATCGCCTGCCCCGTCGGGGTGACCGCGAGGGCGACGACGAGGGCGAGCATCCCGGCGAGCACCAGCACCAGCACCTGCGTGTTCGAGATCCGCGAGCGGTACAGGCGCGAGACGCCCTTCGCGTCGACGAGCTTGCCCCCCACGCGCAGCCGCGTGAGGAAGGTGCTCGCCATGCCGGCGCGTCCCTTGTCCAGGAACTCCACCAGCGTGGCGTGGGTTCCGACGGCCACGATGAGGGACGCGCCCTTGTCGTCGGCCAGCAGCATCGCCACGTCCTCGCTGGTTCCCGTGGCGGGGAAGACGACCGGTTCGATGCCCAGCTGCCGCACGCGCTCCAGGCCGGGTGCGCGGCCGTCGCGGTAGGCGTGCACGACGACCTCGGCGCCGCACCGCAGCGTGGCGTCCGAGACGGAGTCCATGTCCCCGACGATCATGTGCGGCTTCCAGCCCGCCTCGAGGATGGCGTCGGCGCCACCGTCGACGCCGATGAGGACGGGGCGGTACTCCCGCACGTAGTGCCGGAGGGTGACCAGGTCCTCCTTGTAGTGGTAGCCGCGCACGACGATGAGGACCTGACGCCCCTCCAGGGAGGTGCGCACGTCCGGAACGCCGACCCCGTCGAGCAGCAGTTCGCGCTCACGGCGCAGGTATTCCATGGTGTTGGCGGCGAAGGCCTCCAGCTGCACCGACAGCCCCGCTCGCGCCTCGGCCATGGCCTGCGCCACGGCCTCCACGGTGAGGATGCGGCCGCGGGCCAGCACCTCCTCGTCGAGGAGGAGTTCGTCGCCGGACAGCCGCACCCGGGCGCCCTCCGCGACGCGGGTCATCAGCTCCGGGCCCGCCTCGTCGAGCAGCGGGATCCCGGCGGCCACGATGATCTCCGGGCCGAGGTTGGGGTAGCGGCCGGAGATGCTCGGGGCGGCGTTCACGACTGCAGCGGGCCGGCAGGCCACGAGGGCCTCCGCCGAGACCCGGTCGATGTCGACGTGGTCGATGACCGCGATGTCGCCGGGCTTGAGCCGCTTGGTGAGCCGCTTGGTGCGCCGGTCGACGCGGGCCGGCCCCGACAGCGACGACGCGTCCGGCGGCGCCTGGTCGGCCCCCGCCGCGCCCGTCCTGCCCTTCCGCCGCGCCCGCACGCCCCTGCTCCTCACCGCCGTCCGGAATTCAACCCCCGGATCGTCCCACGCTGCCGGGGCTGCTCGGCGCGGCGCCCGCTGCCCCCCCGCGCCCGGCGCTCCTGCCCCCGCGCCGCCGCGGGGTGGCGTCGGGGGCCGTCTCCGGCCGCGCCTTCGCCGCCGCGCCACCGGCACGGGCACCACGACGGGTGCGCCCCGCCGGCTCGGCGCCGTCGCCCTGCGCGGCGGGCCCGGCACCGCCGCCCTCCGCGCCCGCCTCTGTGCCGGGTCCCGCGCCGGCGGTCGGGGCGTCGGGCAACCGGGACGCCGCGAGCAGTTCGCGAGCGTGCTCGCGAGCTGCGGTGGAGTCGGCGCGGCCGGCGAGCATGCGGGCGAGCTCCCGCACCCTGCCCTCCTCGTCGAGCAGCACCACACCGGACTCCGTCACGCTTCCGTCGTCGGTCTTGACGACCGTGAAGTGGTGGTCGGCGAAGGCCGCGACCTGCGGCAGGTGCGTGACGACCAGCACCTGGGTCGAGCGCGCCAGCCGGGCCAGCCTGCGCCCGATCTCCACCGCAGCCCGCCCGCCGACCCCGGCGTCCACCTCGTCGAAGACCATCGTCGGCACCGGGTCCGCCCCGGCGAGGACGACCTCCAGACCGAGCATGACCCGGGAGAGCTCGCCGCCGGAGGCACCGCGCCCGAGCGGCCTCGGAGTCGCACCGGAGTGGGCGGCCAGCAGGATCTCCACCTCGTCGCGCCCGCCCGGCCCGAAGTCCGCGCCGGTGCGCACCGCCACCTCGAGGCGGGCACCGCCCATGGCCAGCTCCGCCAGCTCCGCGCTGACGCGCCCGCCCAGGGCGGCGGCCGCGGTGCGCCGGGCATCGCTGAGGACGTCGGCGAGCTCTGCGAGGCGCTGCTCGCGGACCCGCACCTGCTCGGCGAGGACCTCGGCGCGCCCGTCGTCGTCGAGCTCCAGCAGCCGCCGGGAGGCGTCCTCCGCCCACGCCAGCACGGCGTCGACGTCCTCGGCGCCGGTGACGGCCGAGGTCCGGCGCAGCAGGCCGGCCAGTTCGGCCCGTCGCTCCTCCACGGCGGACAGCCGCGCCGGATCGGCCTCCACACCCGCGGCGTAGGCGGCCACCTCGGCGGCGACGTCGGCGAGCAGGTAGGCGACCTCGCCGAGGCGACCCGCCAGTGCGGCGAGGGCAGGATCGTGGTCGCCGGCGCCGGCCAGGGATCGCCTGGCCGCGTCGATCAACGCGTCCGCACCGGCGGCCCCCTCGGCGAGCTCGGCGCCCCCGCCTGTCAGCGCTGCGTGGGCGCCGTCGGCCGCGGCGCGCAACTGCTCCACGTGGGACAGGCGCGCGGCCTCCTCGCGCAGCTGCGCGTCCTCGCCGGGCTGCGGGACGAGCTTCTCGACGTCGGCGAGGACGGCCCGCAGGCGCTCCGCCTCGAGGGCGCGTTCGCGGGAGTGCGTGCGGATGTGCTCCAGCTCGGCGCGGGCGCCGCGCCACTGCGCGTACTCCTGCGCGTAGGCGTCCAGGGGCTGCCGGACGGCCGTGCCGGCGAAGGCGTCGAGCACCTGCAGCTGCCGCGCCGGCGCCCGCAGCCGCAGCTGGTCGGTCTGCCCGTGCACCGCCACCACGTGCTCGGCGAGCTCGGCGAGCACGCTCACCGGGGCGCCGCGCCCGCCGACGTGCGCGCGGCTGCGGCCCCCGGCCGCGACGGACCGGGCGAGGTGGAGGACGCCCTCGTCGACGTCCCCGCCGGCGTCGGCGGCGCGCCGGGCGGCGGGCCCGTCCGGGTCGACGAGCAGCCGTCCCTCGACGACGGCCGTGCCCGCGCCCCGGCGGACGGCCGCGGGATCGGCCCGCTCCCCCAGGAGCAGGCCGAGGCCGGTGACCACCATGGTCTTGCCTGCGCCGGTCTCACCGGTCAGCACCGTCAGGCCGGGCTGCAGCTCGAGCCGGGCGTCGCGGATGACGCCCAGCTCGCGGATGCGGATCTCCTCGATCACCGGTGCCTCCTCTCTGGTCGCGGTCGCCGCAGCGCTGCTCCCCGCCAGGAGCGCACCAGCAGGTGCGAGGCCGCTGCGGAGCGGGCGGTGCGGTGCGGCGGGCGGGCCACCGCGCTCACGCCTGCGGCCCGGGGCCGCGCCAGCCCTGCACGGGGAGGCGGAACTTGGCGACGAGGCGGTCGGTGAAGACCCCCCGCGTCAGCCGGGCCAGCCGCACGGGGTGCTTGGAGCGGCGGACCTCGACCCGGGACCCGGCGGGCACCTCGAAGGTGCGGCGCCCGTCGCACCAGAGCACCGCGCCGTCCCCCATGCCCCGCAGCACCTCGAAACCGACGACGCTGGTGGGGGCGATCACCAGGGGGCGGGCGAAGAGTGCGTGGGCGCTGAGCGGCACGACGAGCATCGCCTCGACCTCTGGCCAGATGATCGGCCCCCCGGCGGAGAACGCGTAGGCGGTCGACCCGGTGGGGGTCGCCGCGATCATGCCGTCGCAGCCGAAGCGGGACAGCGGCCTGCCGTCGACGTCGACGACGAGCTCCACCATGCGCTCGCGGTTCGCCTTCTCCACGGAGACCTCGTTGGCCGCCCACGACTGCGCGACGACCTCACCGCCCTGGATGACGCGGACGCTGAGGGTCATGCGGTGCTCGACGCGGTAGTCGTGGGCGACGACGCGCGCGACGGTCTCGTCGAGGTCCTCCCGCTCGCTCTCCGCGAGGAAGCCGACGTGCCCGAGGTTGACGCCGAGGAGCGGGACGTCGGTCTGGCGGACCAGTTCGGCCGCCCGCAGGATGGTGCCGTCGCCGCCGAGGACGATGACCAGCTCCGCCTGCAGCACCGCTTCGGCGATGTCGCAGACCTCCAGGAGCGCCTGCTCCGCGGGGTCCAGCGCCACCGCCTCGTCCGGCACCATGACCGTCTCGATGCCGGCCTCCGCCAGCGACCGGACCACCTGGGTGGCGGCGGCGACGGCCTCCGCGCGTCCGGTGTGGGCGAGGAGGAGGAACCGGCGCGTCACGACAGCCCCGCCTGGGGGCCCTCGGCGACCGCCCGCTGCACCTGGTCCTCCGCGAGGGGCGGGGCACCGGAACCGAGCCAGAGGAAGTACTCGACGTTGCCGCTCGGTCCGGGCAGCGGACTCGCCGCGACGCCGCGCACCCCGAGGCCGTGCTCGGCGGCGGCGGCGGCCACCGCCCGCACGGCCGCGGCGCGCAGCCCCGCGTCGCGCACGACGCCCCCGCTGCCGAGGGCCTCGCGGCCGACCTCGAACTGCGGCTTGACCATGAGGACGTGGTCGGCGGTCGGAGCCGCGCACGCCGCGAGGGCGCCCACCACCAGCGTGAGGGAGATGAAGGAGAGGTCGGAGACGACCAGGGCCGGTGCCGGGGCCACCTGCTCGGGCAGCAGGTGGCGCACGTTGGTCCGCTCGAGGACCGTCACCCGCGGATCCTGGCGCAGCCGCCACGCCAGCTGCCCGTAGCCGACGTCCACGGCGACGACGTGCTCGGCGCCGCGCCGCAGGAGGACGTCGGTGAAGCCGCCGGTGCTCGCCCCGGCGTCCAGGCAGCGCCGCCCCGCCACGGTGAGGCCGTCCCCGAAGGCGTCGAGGGCACCGATCAGCTTGTGCGCGCCACGGCTGACGTACTCCTCACCGACGTCTGGGGCGGAGACGAGGATGGCCACCGACGTGTCGACCTGCGTGGCGGCCTTGCCCGCGAGGGCGCCGCCCACCCGCACCCGACCGTCGGTGATGAGGTCGGCGGCGTGCTGGCGCGACTTGGCGAGGCCGCGGCGGACGAGCTCGGTGTCGAGGCGCTGGCGGGGCACTGCACTCAGCCCTCGGCGAGCGTGAGGCGACGGCGCAGCGCCCGGTCGACCTCGGCGAAGACGTCGACGTGCTCGTGCACGGGTAGCGCCTCGAGGGCGTCCAGCCGGGCGAGCGAGGTGCCGACCTCGTCGGCCACCGGGCTCACCGCGGACTCCGGAACCGCCGACGGCGGGGCGGGGACGGCGGCACCGGGGCGGGTCGGTTCGGTCACGCGGCCACGCTACCCACCCGCGGCGACATCTCCACGCAACTGCCGATCATCGCGAGCGGTCGCGGCGACCCGGTGCAGGAGGGCGGTGTCGGACTCCAGCCCGGCGTCGGCGGCCGACCAGGCCGCGACCGCTGCGGCCCGCACCACGTCGAGCGCGTCCGCGCCGTCGATGCCCGCGGCGTCCCAGCCGCCGTCGGCGTGCGTGAGGACCACCGCGCCGCAGGTCACCTCGACGCGCCGCCCGTCCACGCGCGCGCGCACGTCGGGGTGGGTGTCGAGGAGCCCCCGGAGGTCCCAGGAGACGTGGGTCGGCCGCTCCCCGGGGTGCGCGGTCAGCAGGTCGGGGATCCCGCTCACGCCGGTGAGGACGAGCAGGCCGGGCAGGCCGGCGCGGCGGGCGCCCTCGAGGTCGGTGTCGAGCCGGTCCCCGACGACCAGGGGGCGTCGCGCCGAGCTGCGCCGGACAGCCTCGGCGAAGAGCGCCGGCTCCGGCTTGCCGACGACGTAGGGCTCGACCCCGGAGGCGGTCCGGACGGCCCCGACGAGCGTCCCGTTGCCGGGCGCCGGGCCGCCTACGACCGGGACGGTCAGGTCCAGGTTGGTCGCCACCCAGGGCAGCCCGGAGCGCACGGCTCTGGTCGCCTCGGCGAGGTGCCGCCAGGTGAGGTCCGGGGAGAAGCCCTGCACGACCGCCACCGGCTCGTCGTCGAGGGAGTCGACGGGCTGCAGCCCCTCCGCCTCGAGGGCCTCGGTGAGACCCGCACCGCCGATGCGGAGGACCCGCGCGCCGGCGCCGAGGGTGCTGCGCAGATGGTGCGCCGCCGCCTGGGCGGAGGTGACGACGTCCGTCTCCTCGCAGTCGACTCCCAGGTCGGTGAGGTGCTGCGCGACCACCGCAGGTGGGCGGGACGCGTTGTTCGTCACGAACACCAGCCGCGCCCCCGCCGACCGGGCGCTTCCGAGGTGCTCGGCAGCACCCGGCACCGCGTGCGGGCCGATGTAGACGACACCGTCGAGGTCGAGCAGCACGACGTCGTGGTCGTCCACCAGGGGTCCGGAACTCGGCAGCAGGCGTGCGAGGGCACCGCCGGCGCCTCGGTCGGTCGTCGTGGTCACGAGCTCCCCGGTGTCTGCCGCGCCGCCAGGGTGGCGCGGACCTGTCGCAGTCGGTCGGCGTACTCAGCCCGCTGCGGCGCCATCGCGTGCGCCATCGCGAGGTGTTCCACAGCGAGCGCGAAACGGCCGAGTCGGCTCAGGCTGAGCCCCAGCCCGAAATGAGCGTAGTCCGCATCCGGTCGACGCCGAACGAGGCTCCCGAACGAGTCCACCGCGCCGGCGAAGTCACCCGAGTCGTACTGGGCCCTCGCGAGGAGCTCGAGCACCGCCGCGGATGCGGGCTCGGCGGAATGCGCGTGGCGCAGCAGGGTCACCGCGGCCGCCGCGTCCCCGCGCTTCAGCAGCTCGGTTCCGCGCTGCATCCAGTCGTATGCGCTACCGCTGGGCAGACCCGCCCCCGCGCCGTCCGCTCCACCATCGGACACCGATCCGTCCTCCCGTCACCCCGGGCAGGCGTGCAGTCTCCGTCTGCCCGCGCGGCACGCCTCGTCTCCTCCGACCGTACGTCGAGGGGGCGGTGACGTCACGATGACCACAGCGAACGGTGGCCTCGCCGGCGCCTCCGGCTTGGTGGGTGGGGGGTGATGTGGGACAGGCCCCGCTCCCGCCCGGCGTGCCACCCTGGAGGGGGTGGTGCGGGCAGGCGCGGGGCCTGATCTTTCACGTTGAGTCCGGCGGTGTCCTACTCTCCCACCCCCTCCCGGAGGCAGTACCATCGGCGCTGGAGGGCTTAGCTTCCGGGTTCGGAATGT
>NZ_PTJD01000023.1 GCF_002934625.1 Kineococcus xinjiangensis
CGACACCGCCGGGGTCAGCGACTGGTCCTTCGTCCACGACGGCGACCTCGACCTCATCCACCAGCCCCTCGACCTGCTCGGCATCAACTACTACAGCCCCACCGTGGTCCGCGCCTGGGACGGCGCCACCCCCCGGGAGGAGGCCGACGGGCACGGCGCGAGCGCCCACAGCCCGTGGGTGGGCTCCGCGCACCTCGTGGAGTTCCCCGAGCAGCCCGGCGAGAAGACCGACATGGGCTGGGGCATCGACGCCCGCGGCATGCGGGAACTGCTGCTGCGCATGCACCGCGAGCACCCCGGGCTGGAACTGATGGTCACGGAGAACGGCGCGGCCTACCCCGACGTCGTCGAGGACGGCCGCGTCGCCGACCTGGCGCGCATCCAGTACCTGCACGACCACCTCGGCGCCGTGCTCGACGCGATCGAGGCGGGCGCCCCGGTCACGGGGTACTACCTGTGGTCGCTGCTGGACAACTTCGAGTGGGCCTACGGCTACTCCAAGCGCTTCGGCATCGTCCACGTCGACTACACCACCCAGGTCCGCACCCTCAAGGACAGCGCGCTCTGGTACGCCGGCGTCGCGCGCAGCGGCGCGCTGCCCGGTCCGGCCTGAGCACCACCCCGGGGCGGGGACGTTTCGCTGCGACGCGCCCGTGCGTCGCCTGCGGAACGTCCCCGCCCCGGGCCGTCAGGCCTCCACGGTGCGGACCGCCCCGAGCGCGTCGAGGGCGGTGTCCAGGACCGCCATCACCTCCAGGGTTCCGCTCAGCGGCAGCAGCGGGCTCTCCACGCGCCCCGCCGCGAGGCACTCGTGGACGTGCTCCAGCATGTGGGCGTGGCCGCGGGACTCGGCGAACTCCACCGCCTCCGGCTCCCGCCCCGGCCGGTGCAGCACCAGGCTCGGCGCCGCGTAGATCGGCGCCCCCACCTCCACCCAGCCCTCGGTGCCCTCCACCCACGCGCGCTGCGCCGAGTGGGAGGAGATGCTGACCGACAGGGCGGACAGCGCCCCTCCGGCGTGGCCCAGCAGCAACCCCGCCTGCACGTCCACCCCGCCCGGCGACAGGCAGCCCACCGCCTGCACGCTCGTCGGCGGCCCCAGCAGCAGGTGCGCCAGCCGCACCGGGTACGGCCCCACGTCCAGCAGCGCGCCGCCACCCAGCGCCGGGTCCCAGAACCTCGCCGCGTCCACCGGTGCCGGGGCGCCCAGGTCCGCGTGCAGCGAGCGGACCTCCCCGATCTCGCCGCGGCGCACCACGTCCAGCAGCGCCTCGGTGCCGGGCAGGAAGCGCGTCCACACCGCCTCCATGCAGAACGTGCCGGTGTCGCGGGCGAGCTGCACCAGTTCCCGGGAACCGGCGAGGGTGGCCGTCATCGGCTTCTCCACCAGCACCGGCTTCCCCGCCTGCAGCGCCTCGCGCGCCGCGACCAGGTGCTGCGGGTGGGGGGTGGCGACGTAGACGACGTCGACGTCGTCGGCGAGCAGCGCCTCGACGGAGCCGTGGGAGCGCTCGAAGCCGTTCTCCGCGGCGAACCGCGCCGCCCGCTCCGCGTCCCGCGACGCCACCGCGTAGCGCGCACCGCCCTCCGCCGCCCCGAGCGCCGCCCCGACCTTGCGGGCGATGCCCCCCGTGCCGATGAAACCCCAGCGAACGCTCACGGCTCTCCCTCCGGCGGGGTGCCCCCGGTGGCACCGGCACGACCCTAGGGCCTGTCCGGCGCCGGGACCCCGACGCGAGCCCGACCTGACGGCGCCCCGCGGCGTTCTCCTCCAGCTCGATCCGACCCCGGGTATCGATCCGTCGTCGGCCTGGCGCTGCATCCGACCGGACGCCGATCAGCGCGCCGTGGATCCGCGGGGCAGGCCCTCGTGGTGATTCGTCAGGTCGGTGGAAGAGCTGGGCAGTGCGTCACCGAGCCGGGCTAGTCAGGGCCGCCGGTGCGCTGCCGATCCAATCCTCGGTGCCCGGGACGCGGGACGCCACTGCTGCCGACTGGAGGTCGCTGACCATGCGCGCTTCTCACTCCTCCACCCGCCGCAACGGGGCAGGTGAGCGCGCTGCACGTGCCGTGGTCGGCCTGACGGTCCTGTCCCTGCTGAGCGCGGGTATGCCTACGTCGGCCAGCGCCGCGGCCGTGACGTCGATGGTGGCCTCGATCGTGGTCGACCCGGACGCCCCCGTCCTGGCCCCCGCTCCCGAACCGGTCCCCGCCCCGGATCCGGACGCACCCGTCCTGTCGCCCGCTCCGGATCCTGGTCCCGCACCCGATCCCGAGATCGCGCCCGCCCCGGAGATCACACCGGCTCCGGTGCCCGCACCTGCGCCCGTGCCGGCGCCGCAGCCCGCTCCCGTCCCTGCGCCGCTGCTGCCGGGTGCGCCGGTGGTCAACCCGGACGGCTCAACCACCTACACCGCCCCCGGCGGTGGCAGGGTCGTGGTGCGTGGAGCCATCCAGGGCGCCTACGGTGACCTGGGCGCCTCCACGTCCTCGCTGGGCCTGCCCACCGCGGAGGAGAAGACCCTGCCGGGCGGCGGGATCGCGCAGACCTTCCAGGGCGGCAGCATCCTGTTCAGCGACGCCACCGGAGCGCAGCCCGTCCAAGGCGCGATCCACGACCTGCTCGACCAGGCGACGATCGGGTTCACCAAGCCGAGCCCGCTGGGACTGCCCCTGGCCCCGGAGAGCGCGCTGGGGGGTGGGCGCATCCAGCCGTTCGAGCGCAGCTCGGTCATGTGGAGCCCGCTGACCGGTGCGCACCCGGTCAAGCTTGCCGTCTTCAACAGCATGAACAGCTGTTCCCCGGTCACCCGGGACGGCTACAACTGCACCTTCACGATCAACATGGGCTACCCGACCCAGGCACCGATCGTCCTGCCCAGCGGCGCTGAGCTGCAGAACTTCCAGACCGGTTCGATGGTGTGGGGCGCGGGCACCGGCGCCCAGCCCGTCATCGGCGACATCGGCAAGACGTTCCTGCCGACGCTGACCGCACCGACCACGCCCACCCCGACCAAGCCCTCGCCGCTGGACCTGCTGGGCCTGCCCGCCGGCCCGGAGCGGCCGCTGACCGGTGGCGGGGTCATCCAGCCCTTCCAGGGCGGGGCGATGCTGTGGAGTCCGGGCACCGGCGCCCAGCCCGTCATCGGCGACATCGGCAAGACGTTCCTGCCGACGCTGACCGCACCGACCACGCCCACCCCGACCAAGCCCTCGCCGCTGGACCTGCTGGGCCTGCCCGCCGGCCCGGAGCGGCCGCTGACCGGTGGCGGCGTGGTCCAGCCCTTCCAGGGCGGGGCGATGCTGTGGAGCCCGGACACCGGCGCGAAGCCGGTCATCGGCGACATCGGCCGCTCCCTGACCAAGTTGACCGCCGACCTCACCCAGCCGCTGTCCATCGGCCTGCCCACCGCGGCAGAGCGGCCCCTGGCCGGCGGCGCCGCCCTGCAGCCCTTCCAGGGCGGGGCGATGCTGTGGAGCCCGAGCACTGGCGCCCACCCCGTCGGCGGTGACATCCTCCGCAGCTACCTCGACGCAGACATCACCAACCTCTCCACGCTCGGCAACCCCTCGCAGGCCCTCACCCCGATGCTGTCCACGCTCGGCCTGCCCACCAGCGCCGAGATCTCGCTGCCCAACGGAGGCGTCCGCCAGACCTTCCAGCAGGCCACCGTCCTGTGGAAGCCCGGCATCGGCGCCCACGAGGTCAAGGGCGAGATCGCGAAGGCCTACACCAGGCTCGGGGAGACCACCTCCAGGCTCGGCTACCCCACCAGCGGTGAGATCAGCGTCCGCGGCGGCGTGCGGCAGGACTTCGAGCGCGGCTCCCTCACCTTCAACCCCGTCACCGGCCGCATCCGCTGAGCGATCAACAGCATCCGCCTGCAGGCCGCCGCTCCACGACCAACTGCTCACCGCGACCTGACGAAGTAGTACTAGGGCCTGTCCCGCACCGGAACCCCGGCGCGAGCCCGCCCTGACGTGGCGTCACGGTGCGGGGCGCCCCGCGGCTGGTTACTGTCGCGCGGTGCCCGCTCCCCGGCAGCGCGGCGGCGGCAGCGGCCCACCGTTCGCGGCGCCCGTCCGCCAGCCCTCGCCCGCCCGCTACGTCGCCGGTGGGTTCCTCGCCGCGGTCCTCGCGGGCACCGTCCTGCTCCTGCTGCCCGTCTCCCGCGTCGCCCCGCAGGGTGCGCCGTGGGTGGACGCGCTCTTCACCGCCACCTCCGCGGTGTGCGTCACCGGCCTGGCGGTGGTGGACACCGCCACCTACTGGAGCCCCTTCGGGCAGGCGGTGATCCTGGGGCTGATCCAGCTCGGGGGTCTGGGCGTCATGACCTCCGCGTCCCTCCTCGCCCTGCTGCTGGCCCGCCGGCTCGGCGTGCGCGCCCGGCTGACCGCCGGCGCGGAGTCACGCACCCTCGCCACCGGGGACGTGCGCCGGATCCTGCTGGGCATCGTGCGCACGAGCCTGGTGGTGGAGGTGGTCGTCGCGGCGGTCCTGGCGCTGCGCTTCGCGCTCACCTACGGGGAACCGCCGGCACGCGCCCTGTGGCTCGGCGTCTTCCACGCCGTCTCCGCCTTCAACAACGCCGGCTTCGGCCTGTACTCCGACAACCTCGTGGGGTTCGTCGACGACCCCTGGATCTGCCTGCCCGTCTCCGCCGCCGTCATCATCGGCGGACTGGGGTTCCCCGTGCTGCTGGAACTGCGCCGGCACCTGGGTTCCCCCCTGCGCTGGGGGCTCGGCACGCGGCTCGTCCTGCTCGGCACCGCGGTGCTGCTCCCGCTGGGCGCCGCCGTCACCGCGGCCCTGGAGTGGCGCAACCCCGCGACCCTCGGCCCGCTCGACGTGCCCGGCAAGCTCCTCGCGGCGTTCTTCCACTCCGTCGTGTCCCGCACCGCCGGGTTCAACACCCTGGACGTCGGGGCCTTCTCCGAGGCCACCCTGCTCAGCACCGACCTGCTGATGCTCATCGGCGGCGGGCCGGCGGGCACCGCGGGCGGCCTGAAGATCACCACGATCGCCGTGCTGGTGCTCGTCGTCGTCGCCGAGGTCCGCGGGGAGGAGTCCGTGACCGCCTTCGGCAAGCGGCTGTCGCGCTCCGCGCAGCGCGAGGCGCTCGCCCTCGTCGCCCTCGCGGCCGCGGCCGTGACGGCCGCCACGTTCGTGCTGCTGCTCACCACCGACCACGCCCTGTCCCCGGTCCTCTTCGAGGCGGTCTCCGCGTTCGCCACCACCGGCCTGTCCACGGGCATCACCGGCGGCCTCCCCGACGGGGACAAGCTCCTCCTCGTCGTGCTCATGTTCGCCGGCCGCATCGGCCCGGTGACCTTCGCCTCCGCCCTCGCGCTGAAGCAGCGTCCGAGGCTCTACGAACTGCCCGAGGAGAGACCCGTCATTGGCTGACCCGACCCCCGGCTTCCTCGGCCGCATCCTGGGCCGGCGCGGCCTGGGCACCGCCCGCCGCGTCGCCGCCGCCGACTCCGTCGTCGTCATCGGCCTCGGCCGCTTCGGCACCGCCCTCGCCCTGGAGCTGATGGCGCAGGGCACGGAGGTCCTCGGCATCGACGACGACCCCGCCATCGTGCAGTCCCTCAACGGGCACCTCACCCAGGTCGTGCGTGCCGACGCCACCAGCGAGGCGGCGCTGCGGCAGCTCTCCGTCCCCGACTTCGACCGCGCCGTCGTCGCCATCGGGATCGACGTCGAGGCCAGCCTGCTGGCGACGTCGCTGCTGCTGCGCTTCGGCATCGAGCACGTGTGGGCGAAGGCGCTGACCACGCCGCACGGCGAGATCCTGGCCCAGCTCGGCGTCCCGCACGTCGTCTACCCGGAGGCGGAGATGGGCCGCCGGCTCGCACACCTGGTGCGGGGCAGCATGAAGGACTACGTGCAGGTGGACTCCGACTTCGCCCTCGTGACCACCACCGCGCCCGCGGAGGCGGTGGGCCGCCCCCTCGGCGAGTGCCGCATCCGCGCACGGCACGACGTCACCGTGGTGGCGGTGAAGCCCCGCGGCGGGGGCTTCACCTACACGACCGCCGAGACCGTGCTCCAACCCGGCGACACCATCATCGTCGCCGGGTCGGTGGAGGCCGCGGAGCGCTTCAGCCAGCTCCGCTGACCGGCCCGGGCGGGGCGGCTCCGGGGGCGGCTCGGGGTGCGGGAGGCGCGCCGTCCTGCTCGGATGCGCCCATGGACCTCGATCCCGCCGAACCCTGGGCCGTCCGCGAGGGCCCGCTCGACCTGTCGCAGCTGGAGCGCACCGAGTCCCTGCTCGCCCTGTCCAACGGGCGGCTCGGCGTGCGCGGCGGACTGGACGAGGGCGCCCCCGAGGGTGCGCCGGGCACCTACCTCAGCGGCGCCTACGAGGTCTGGCCGATGACGCACCCGGAGTACAGCTACGGCTACCCGCGCGTGCAGGACCGGATCGTGGGCGTTCCCGACGCCACCCGCGTCGAGCTGTTCGTCGAGGGGGAGCGCTTCGACGTCCGCACCGGCGAGCTCCACGAGCACGACCGGACCCTCGACCTGCGCAGCGGCACCCTGCGCCGCACGGTCCGCTGGACGTCGCCGACGGGCGTCACGGTCCGCATCCGCTCCGAGCGGCTCGTCCCGCTGGAGCACCCCAGGCTGATGGCCGTCGACTACCGCGTGAAGGTGCTCGACGCCCCGCACGACCGTGCGGACCAGGGGATCCACGTGGAGGTGCGCTCGGCGGCCGTCGCGAGCGAGGAGCTGCACGACCCCGTGACGCAGGCGCGGCGCACGGGCGGCAGCCTCCGCCAGCGCACCGACGGCAGCGGCCAGGCGATCGCGGTCGTCGTGGAGCACGACGTCACCGGCCCGGCGGACACGGCCGTGCGCACCCACGCCCTGCCGCAGCGGGTCGTCACCACCGCCGACACCCGCCTGTCCGTCGGGTCCGAGCTGCGCGTCGTGAAGTGCGCCGCGCTCGGCTGGGCGGACAAGGACGCCCGCGCCGACCTGCTCGACGAGCTGCGCGCCGACCTCGACGTCGGCGTCCGCGCCGGGTGGGAGGGGCTGGCCGCCGAGCAGCGCCGCGTCGTGGGCGAGTTCTGGGAGCACGCCGACGTGCGCGTCGAGGGCGACGAGGACCTCCAGCAGGCCGTCCGCTTCGCCCTCTTCCACGTGCTGCAGGCCACCGCGCAGGCCGCCGACCGCGGGATCCCCGCGAAGGGCCTCACCGGCACCGGCTACGACGGGCACACCTTCTGGGACACCGAGGTGTTCGTCCTGCCCATGCTCAACCACGTGCGCCCCGCGGCCGCCGCGGCAGCCCTGCGCTGGCGGCACGCGATGCTGCCCGCGGCCCGCGAGCGCGCCGCCGAGCTGGGCCTGGCGGGAGCCACCTTCCCCTGGCGCACCATCACCGGCCGGGAGTGCTCCGGGTACTGGCCGGCGGGCACCGCGGCCGTCCACCTCAACGCCGACATCGCCGACGCCGCGGTGCGCCACCTCGCCGCCACCGGAGACGAGGAACTGGCCCGCGAGGTCGTCACCGACCTCGTCGTGGAGACGGCCCGCACGTGGGGCGTCCTGGGGCGCGAGGACGACGAGGGCCGCTTCCACGTCGACGGCGTCACCGGCCCCGACGAGTACAGCGCCCTCGTCGACGACAACGCCTACACGAACCTCATGGCGCAGGCGAACCTGCGCGCGGCCCTCGACCTCGTCCGCCGCTTCCCCGACCGCGCCGCCGCCCTCGGCGTCGACGACGAGGAGGTCGCCACCTGGGAGCGCCTCGCCGACGCCGTCCACGTCCCCCGCGCCGCGGACGGGATGCACCTGCCGCACGCCCGCTCGGGGGCGCACCTGCGCTGGGACTTCGAGGGCACGTCGCCGCAGCAGTACCCGCTGGCCGACCACTTCCCCTACTTCAGCCTCTACCGGCGCCAGGTCGCCAAGCAGGTCGACCTCGTGCTCGCCATGCACCTGCGCCCCGACGCGTTCACGCCCGAGGAGAAGCGCCGCGCGTTCGACTACTGCGAGGGCGTGACCGTGCGGGACTCCTCGCTGTCGGCGTCCACCCAGGCGGTCGTCGCCGCGGAGGTGGGCCACCTCGGGCTCGCCGAGGACTACGTCCACGAGGCGGCCTTCGTGGACCTGCACGACCTGCGCGACTCCACCGCCGACGGCCTGCACATCGCCTCCCTCGCGGGGGCGTGGTCGGCGCTCGTGGCCGGCTACGGCGGGATGCGCGACGCGGACGGGCGCCTCGCCTTCACCCCCCGGCTGCCGGCGGGCCTCACCGAGCTGTGCTTCCGCACCCTGCACCGCGGCTCGTGCCTGGAGGTCCGCATCACCCGGCAGGAGGCCACCTACACCGTCGTCTCGGGCGGGCCGGTGGACACCTGCCACCACGGCGAGGAGTTCACCGTCGAGCAGGGCTCCCCGCGCACCCTGCGGATCGAGCCGCTGCCGGAGCAGCCGCGCCCCGCCCAGCCGAAGGGACGCGACCCGCGGGAGCTGCGCCGCCGCTGAGGGGCGCCGGACGGGCCCGGGGAGAGCCGCTCAGCGCAGCGACCTCCAGCCCAGCGACTTCACCCGGGCCCGCTCGACGACCCGCAGGCCGGCCAGGCCGGGCAGGGCGTCGACCTCGGCGTCGATGCGGCGGGCCGTCGCCAGCCCGGCCGCGTCGCCGAACAGGTGCCGGGCCAGGTGCCGCGTGTCGGCCGGCGCGAGCACGCCCGCGCCCGGTGCGGAGAACGACGTGCGCATCACTGCCCGGGTCACCCGCTGCGCGCTGCGGGACTGCGCCAGCCGGATCCGCGCCTGGGCCGCGCACCAGTCGCCCTGGCGACGCTCCTGCGCGGCGATCCGGGTCAGGACCTCCGTGAGCACGGGGTCCCCGGAACGGGCGGCGAGGCTGACGTAGGCGGCCTCGGAGACGCGCTCCGCGACGAGGCACCACGTCAGGTGCAGCGCCACGAAGTCCTCGCCCACCGCGTTGGCCAGCAGCGAGCGGCGCACCGGGGCGAGCCTGCTGCGCCAGCCCGCGCGCAGCCGCTCCTCCCCGTCCCGGGGGTCGAGGTCGTGCGCCCGCAGCACGGCGTCCAGCGCCAGCCCGTGGCCGTACTCCTCGTAGTTCCACATCGTCAGGAACGCCGAGACCTCGGCGTCGGCGTGGGAGGGCGTCACCAGCAGGTCGCGCAGGAACAGGATCGAGTGCGTCTCCAGCTCGCTGAGGAGGTGGACGCTGTGCAGGACGTCCGCGGGCAGGGGGTGCTCCCGGAAGCGGTCGAGGTCCAGGTCGTCGACGCGCACGCGGCAGGTGGTGCGGGCGTAGGTCCCCATGTCGAGCACCGGTGCGGGCGGCTCCTGCTGCGCCTGCGCAGCGGGAGCGGTGCGGGGGACCGGGCGCGGGGTCGTCGTGCTCATGACCGGTGTTCGTAGGCGAGCGCGCCCCGGATTCCGCCGCCACCCGCTCGGAGCAACCGCGCCCCGCACCGGACTGCGGCGGAACGCGTTCCCGGATGCCGGTGCCCCGCGCATGGGGCAGGCTCGACCGGGCAGGGGAGTCAGACGGTGCGGCTGCGGGCCGACGGCGTGAGGAGTGCGGGGTGAGCCAGGTCCGGGACGGCGCCGTCGTGCTCGGACACGACCTCGGCTCCGTCTCCCGCGCACGGCACTGGGCGGCCGCGCGGTGCGCGGAACTCACCGCGGACCTCACCCCGGAGCAGCGCACCGACCTGCGCCGCCTCGTGGAACTCGTCGCCACCGAACTGGTCGCCAACGCCGTGGAGCACGGACGCCCCCCGCTGCGCCTGGCGGTGGAGCGGCTCGGCGGCGACGTCCGGGTGCGGGTGGAGGACGGCGAGCCGGCGCTGCCCGTCCGGCGCGACTCACCCGCCGACGCCACGTCCGGGCGCGGCATCGCCCTCGTCGAGCACCTCAGCCGCCGCTGGGGCGCCGAGCGGGGCGCCGGGGGCAAGGTCGTCTGGTGCGACCTCCCCGTGGACGGTCCCTTCCCGCTCTGACCCGGCGGTCCCGACCGGGGAGTTCCCGCGGGCCCCGCCCGGTTCAGCGGGGGTGGACGTGCACCGCGACGACCGCCACGTCGTCGTCGCTGCCGCCGGGCAGCATCCGCGCCAGCAGCGCGTCGCACAGCTCGTCCAGCGGCAGGTGCGCCAGCTCGGCCAGCGCGCTGCGCAGCTCTTCGATGCGGTCGTCCATGGAGACGTCGCGCCGCTCCACCAGGCCGTCCGTGTACAGCAGCACCGTGGACCCCGGCAGCACCTCGCCCAGGTGGTCCTCCCGCTCGTGCTCGGCGTCCAGGCCCAGGATCAGGCCGGTGCCGCCCAGCAGGGCCACCGAGCCGTCCGGGGCCAGCAGCAGCGGCGGCAGGTGACCCGCACGGCACCAGCGCAGCTCCCGCCGCCCGTCCGCCCCCGCCGGCCGCAGCTGCGCCACCACCGCCGTGGCCAGCGTCCCCACCGCGAGGGCCTGCATGGCCCGGTCGGTGCGGTCGAGGACCTCCGCCGGACCCGCCTCCCGGTCGTAGGCCAGCGTCCGCACCATCGTGCGCAGGTGGCCCATCGCGGCGGCCGCGGAGACGTCGTGGCCCATGACGTCGCCGATGACGAGCACCGTGGACCCGTCCGGCTGGCTGAAGGCGTCGTACCAGTCGCCCCCGACCTGCGCGGCCTCGGCGGCGGGCACGTAGCGCGCCACGACGGTGATGTCCTCCAGGCTGACCGGCGGGGTGAGGAGGCTGCGCTGCAACGTCTCCGAGCTGCGCCGCTGCTGCGCGTAGAGGCGGGCGTTCTCCAGCGCCAGGCCGCCGCGCAGCCCCAGGTCGACGGCCGTCTGCAGGTCGTCCTCCGTGTAGGGGGCGCGGGCCTCGCCCGACAGCAGCGTCAGCGAGCCCGTGATGACGTCGCGCGCCCGCAGCGGCACCACCAGCGCGCTGCCCAGGCCGAGGGTGGTGATGGTCGGGGCCAGGTCCGGGGCCACCCCCGCCCGCACCGCGTCCAGGGTCACCTCGGGGATCAGGGTGGGGCCCAGGGTGCCGTTGAGCACCTGCAGCGTCGTCGACGACTCCAGCAGGAACTGCCCCTGCAGCTCCTGGAAGCGGCGCACGTCCGCGCTGCGGGCGCTGTCCTCGTGGGAGGTGCTGACCTGCCGCGGGCGGCCCTTGGCGTCCAGGACGGTCGCGAACGCCCACTGCGCGAGGTCCGGCACCACCAGGTGCGGCAGCAGCTGCAGCGCCTCCTCCGGGTCCAGCGTCTGGCTGAGGGCGTCGGTGACCCGGGCCAGGAACTCCAGGCGGCGCCGCGCCCGCCGCGCCTCGCCCAGCGCCGCGTCGCGCTCGAACTCCGCCCGCACCCGGTGGGTGACGTCCGACTGCACCCCGACGTGGTGGGTGACGGCCCCGGTGGCGTCGCGCACCGGGGAGATCACCACCTCGTTCCAGAACGCCGTGCCGTCCGCGCGGTAGTTCAGCAGGATCTCGCTGACCGGCTCCCCCGCGTCGAGGGCCTTGCGGAGGCGCCCGACGGCCTCCCGGTCGGTGTCCGGGCCCTGCAGGAAGCGGCAGTTGCGTCCCAGCACCTCGTCCGCGGTGTAGCCGGTGGCGCGCTCGAAGGCGGGGTTCACCCAGACGAGGGGGTTGTCGGGCACGCGGGGGTCGGAGATGCAGAACGCGAGGTCGCTGGCGATGACCGCGCGCGAGTGCAGGTCCCGTGCCTCCTCCTGCGCCCGCTGCACCGCGGCCCGTTCGCGCAGGGGCAGGAAGACGACCAGCGCCTGCCGCGACAGCGGCGCCGGGGCGTCGGTGAGGGGCAGGCCCACCACCCACAGCCGCTCCCGGGCGTCGGTGGCGTCGGAGCCGCGTGCGGCGGTGACCACCTCGCCTTGCACGGGTTCCCCGGCGGCGACGCGGAGGAGGGGGGCGTCCGGCTCGTCCGCGTCGGAGGCCTCCAGCCCCGCCCGCTGCGACCACTCCTCCAGGTCCGCGGGCAGACCCACCCCGGGGGCGAGCTGCTCGGCGAGCGCGTTGGCGAAGAGCACCGCCCGCTGCTCGAGGTCGACGAGGAGCACGGCCGCCGACTCGTCGTGCACGACCTCCGGCAGTGCGCGCCCGGCCTCCGCCGCCCCGTCCGGGACCCTGCTGATCACCCCTGCAGGATAGGTGCGTGGGGCACCTTCCCGGCTACCCCCGCCCCTCGGCCGTCACCGCCCCACCGCCGCTGCGGGGCCCGGCCTCCGACGGCCGGCTCAGGCGGCCGTGGCGCCCCGCTCGTAGAACCACGCCACCGCGAGCGCGCCCGGGTCGACGACGCCGCGCGCCACCTCACCCACGTAACTGGCCCGCCCGCGCCGCGCCCGCATCGCCGTGGTGGACCGCGCCCCGTCCGCGGCGGCCCGGTAGGCGGCGCCCATCGCGGCCGTCACCTCCGCGCCGGCGTCCACCGCCCGCTGCAGCGCCTCCGCCGCCGGTGCCATCGCGTCCACCGCGGTCTTGTCGCCCACCTGCGCGCCGCCGAGGCGCTGCACCGTGCGCACCCCCTCGAGGGCGCCGCGGGCCAGCACGTCGCTGCCGACGACGGGCAGCCCCTCGCACGCCTTGGCGAACTCTCGGAAGAACATCCCGAACAGGGGGCCGCTGGTGCCGCCGGTGTCGAGGAAGCCCAGCGACACCGCGGTGAAGACCTCGCCCACGGTGCGCGGCTGCCCCGCCTCCAGGCGCGCGCGGGCCTTGCGCACCGCCGAGCGCAGGTTCGTGCCGAAGTCGCCGTCGCCGGAGATCCGGTCCAGCTCGGTGAGCTCCTCGCTGCGCTCCTCCACCTCGCGGGCGAAGCCCTCCCACCAGTTGCGCGCGCGGTCCACGTCCATCACCGCGCGGCGGCCGCCGCCGGGCCCGTGCTCGACGCGCAGCTCCTCCGCGTCCTCGGCGCCGGGGGCGGCGCCTTGGGCGGGGGAGACGCTGAGGTCCGCGTGCCGCGTCGCGGCGGGGCCCTCCTGCGGCGTCACCACGTCAGGGCCGCCGTCCGCACGGGCGCGTCCCACAGGCGCAGCAGGTCGTCGTCGAGTCTCACGAGCGTCACGGAACACCCCGTCATGTCGAGCGCGGTCACGTACGAGCCGAGGAGGGAGCGCGCCGTCGTGATGCCGAGGCCGTCCAGCAGGCGCGTCACCTCCCGGTAGGCCAGCGAGAGCTGGAGCGGGTGGGTGGAGCCGAGGCCGTTCACGATCACCAGGGCGGCGTCCCCGCGCCGCAGGCCCAGGGACTCCACGAGCGGCGCCGTCAGCTGCGGCAGCAGCTCGGCGGCCGGCGCGAAGGGCCGCCGGCCGACGCCCCGCTCGCCGTGGATGCCCACCCCGAACTCGACCTCGTGCTCGCCCAGGTCGAAGGAGGGCCGGTCCCGGCCGGGATGCGCCGGTGCCTCCAGCGCCACCGCCAGGCTCCGCGCGGAGGAGGCCACGCGCCGGCCCAGCGCCGCGACCTCGACCACGTCCGCGCCGGCCTCCGCGGCCGCGCCGCACACCTTCTCCACCGCCACGACGGCCGCGGTGCCGCGCCGGCCCGGCCCGTCGGGGTTGCCCGTCAGCTGCGGGTCCGTGGCCAGGTCGTCGTCGACGAGGACCTGCTGCACGCGCGCGCCCTCGTCCTGCGCGATCTCCGCCGCGATGCGGAAGTTCAGCACGTCGCCGGTGTAGTTCTTCACGATCTGCACGACGCCCGCGCCGGTGTCCACCGCCTGCGTGGCCGCGGCCACCTGCAGGGCCGTCGGGCTGGTGAACACCTGCCCCGGCACGGCCGCGTCCAGCATCCCCCTGCCGACGAACCCCGTGTGCAGCGGCTCGTGCCCGGAGCCGCCGCCGGAGACGAGGCCCACCTTCGAGCCGTGCGCCCCGTGGTCGGCGCGGATGACGTAGCTGGGGTCGCGGTTCCAGCGCACCAGGTCCGAGTGGGCGCGCGCGAAACCTTCCAGCGCCTCCGCCACCACGTCGTCCGGGTCGTTGAGGAACTGCCGGCGCGCACCCGAGCGCGGACCGGCCGTGACCGCCGCCTCCTGCGCCATCGGAACCCCCTCGAGGTCGTCCCGCCGAACGCTTCATCCGGTGCGGCGAGAGTGGCACCGTACGTGATGCTGCGCCACCGGTGGGTGAGGGTGGGCGCCTCGCCGTGGCGCCCACAGCGCCGGGGAGGACGTGCCCGCCGCGCCCGTCGGCCGCGCGTGCCGGCTGGCGCACCGGCGGCGGGGCGCGGAGGATCCCTGGATGACTGCTGAGGAGGCCCGGCTCACGGGCACCACCGCCCTCGTGACCGGCGCGACGAGCGGTCTCGGCCGGGCCGTCGCCCTCCGGCTGGCCGCAGCGGGGGCGGACGTGGCCCTGCTGGGGCGCAGCGAACGGGACCTGGCGCAGGCCGCCGCGGAGGTCGAGGGCCACGGCGTGCGGGCCCTGCCGCTGCCGGTGGACCTCGCCGACACCGGCACCCTCGGCGGCGTCGTGGACCGGGTGGCCGACGAGCTCGGCGGACTGGGCGTGCTCGTCAACGCCGCCGCGACGGACGCGCCCGGCACGGCCGAGGAGGTGCCGCTCGACGACTGGGAGCGGGTCCTCGCCGTGAACCTGACCGCCCCCTTCGCCCTCGCCCGGGCGGCGATGCCGCACATGCGCCGCGGCGGTGGCGGGCTGGTC
The DNA here is from genome assembly GCF_002934625.1 of Kineococcus xinjiangensis. Taxonomy (GTDB): domain Bacteria; phylum Actinomycetota; class Actinomycetes; order Actinomycetales; family Kineococcaceae; genus Kineococcus_A; species Kineococcus_A xinjiangensis. The sequence goes on from NZ_PTJD01000023.1 coordinate 14,672, forward strand.
GTCAACGTCTCCTCCGTCGCCGGGCGCCGCGGGTGGGCGAAAGCGTCGGCGTACTGCTCGACGAAGTTCGCACTCACCGGCCTCACACAGTCCCTCGCCGCGGAGGGGCGCGCCGACGGCATCAGGGCCTGCGTCCTCTACCCGGGCGCGATGAGCACGAGCTGGGGCACGTTCGACCCGGCGGAGCGCGCCTCGGCGGAGGACCGGGAGCACGACGAGCGCGAGTCGCTGGATCCCGCCGTCGTCGCCGACCTCATCGCCTGGATGGCCCTGAGCCCCGGCCGGCCCGTGCTCAACGAGGTGACGGTGACGCCGCTGCTGGAGGGCGGCTGGCCGTAGGCCGGGCGCCGCGGTCCCTCCGCCGGCCGGTACCCACCGCCCGCGGAAGCGTCCGGCGCGCTCACTCCCCGAAGGGCCAGGTCTCGTCCTCCGCGCCGTCGGCACGCTCCTCGTGCAGCGGGGTCAGCGCGCCGGTCCGGTCGAACCAGCAGAACGCGTCGTAGCGGCGGCCCAGCACCGTGGGCACGTAGTTGCGCATCCGGTCCTGCGCCGGGCGGTAGACGACCCCCACCGCCCGGTGCGCCCGCACCTCGGTCAGCCATTCCGGCTGCTCCTGCGCCGGCGGGAACACGAACAGGGCGGCGGGGCCCACGTCGCTGTCGTGCAGCAGCGCCTCGACGCTGCCCGGCCGAGCCGACGGCAGCGGCACGGCGCGGCCCGGGGCGTCCCACGCCCGCGCAGCCAGCACCTTCCCGCGGTGGCTGCCGAAGCCCACGAGCACCACGTCGTCCTCGCCGTGGCGCTCGCGGGCGAGCTGGCCGACGTTGACCATCCCGCCCTTCGCCATGTTCGTGAACCGGGCGTCGCCGATGTGGGTGTTGTGCTCCCACACCACCGCCCTCACCGGGGCCCGGGCCGTCTCCTCGTGGTGGCCGACCAGGCGGTCCAGGGTGTCGGCCATGTGGCGGTCCCGCAGGTTCCACGCGTCCGGGCCGCCGCGCACCATCGCCCGGTAGTACGCCTCCGCGCCCGCCGCGACGCGGGCGTTCTGCTCCGCGTCGAAGCGGGCGTCGCGCTCGCGGCCGGTGCCGACGGAGACCCGGCGGACACGGGAGAGCAGCTCCACCACCGGCTCCTCGCAGGTCGCCGGCACCAGCCACGTCGCCTCGGCGTACGTCTGCGGGTCCTCCGCGTAGGGCTCGAGGCAGTGGAACGCCTCCAGCGCGCTCTCCACCTCGTCGGGGGAGTGCTCCCGCAGGTACGCCAGCGCCTCGCGCAGCGAGTCCCACAGGCTGTAGACGTCGAGGCCGTAGAAGCCGACGCGCTCGTCCTCGGGCAGCGCGAGGTTGTGCCCCCGCAGCCACCGGGTGAACTCCACGACCTCCTCGTTGGCCCACATCCACGTCGGCCACCGCCCGAAGCCGCGCAGCACGTCGGCGGGATCCTCCGGGGCACCCGGAGACGCGGTGACCGAGCAGTTCACGCGGTGGCAGTCCGGCCAGTCGCCCTCGACGGCCACGAACGAGAACCCCTTCTCCTCGATCAGCCGCCGGGTCAGCGCCGCCCGCCAGGTGTAGTACTCGCTGGTGCCGTGGGAGGCCTCCCCGAGCAGCACGAAGCGGGAGTCGCCGATGCGCTCCAGCAGGGGGTCGAGGTCGCCCTCCCCCCGCAGGGGCAGCGCCGCCCGGCGCACCGGCTCGGCGACGTCGTGCGTCATGCAGGTCCCATACCCCCGCAGGGGCGCCGCCGAACGGGCCGGGGGCGGGCTTCCGAGTCCCCGGCGGAGCGGATCGTGCATGGATGGGCTCCGGCGGGGTATGAGAGGGGGAGAACAGCCGAGCCGTTGAGAGGAGCAGTCATGGGACTCTTGTCCGGGATCATCAAGGGTGCGGTCATCTCCAAGGTCGTCAGCAAGCTGACGGGCTCCAAGCGCCGCTGAGTCGCACTCAGGCCGGGACCCCGGTGCGGGGAGTTCCTCGCACCGGGGTCCTCTTGCGTCCGGTTCCGGAGCGGCGCCCGGCGGTTCGTGCCCCGCGCCGGTACCAGCCCGCGAACAGCGCGACGGCCAGCAGCAGCTCGGCGACGTCGCCGCCGTAGTACATCCACTGCGCCGCCCGCTCCACCTCCGCCGCACCCGCCCCGGCACCCGGCGGGAAGCGCCCCCCGGCGGCGTACAGCAGCTTCGCCAGCGTCGAGTGCGCCGCCACGGCGAGCACCAGCACGCCCGCCCGCACGGCGGTGCCCGGCCGTCGCGGGGCGGGATCCGGTCCGGCGACCGCCCAGGCGAACAGGCAACCCGCGAGCAGGAAGTGCGCGTGCACCAGCACGTGCAGCACCGGCTCGCGCAGGCTCAGCGCGTAGAGCGGCGTCAGGTGCAGCGCGTAGAGGCCACCCACGTCCAGCACGGCGGCGACCGCCGGGTGGGAGAGGACGTGCACCCCGCGGCGGCCCAGCACCGCCCCCAGCCGCCGCCCCGCCCGCGGGCGCAGCGCCCCCAGCAGCAGGGTCACCGGGGCGGCCAGCACGAGCGCCAGCGGCGCGAACATGCCCAGCAGCAGGTGCTGCACCACGTGCCCGGTGAGGTCGTCGTGCGCCAGGCGCGCCAGCGGCGGTGACACGGCCGACACCGCCAGCAGCACACCGGTGGCGAAGCTCGCCGTGCGCCACCGGCTCCACGCCCTCCCGAGCCGGTGGCGCCGCCGTCGCACCAGGAACCGGTGCAGGGCCAGGGCGGTGACCGAGACCGCGGCCAGCAGCAGCCACGTCACGGCGTCGCCGCCGGTGTGGAGGTGGGCGCTACCGCCCATCCCCACCCGCTCGCGCCCCCTCGTGCCGGGAGCGCAGCGCCAGGACCGCGCCGATCAGCAGGAGCACCGCCCCGGCGAGGTTCCAGGCCACGTCGTAGGGCAGCAGGTCGACGCCGTAGCGGATCTGGTGCACCCGCAGCAGCTTGTGGTCCACGATCCCGTCGAAGAGCTGGAACCCGCCGAGCCCCAGGAACAGCCCCGCCCGCGCCGACGCCGGGGCCAGGGCGCCGCGCAGGCGCAGGTCGGCGAGCAGGAAGGCGCCGGCCACCAGCCCTACGAGTTCCGCGGCGTGCAGCAGGCCGTCGGACAGCAGCGCCACCTGGGGGGTGGAGCGGTCGTAGAAGTGGTGCCAGGCGAGCAGCTGGTGGAACACGATCTCGTCGACCGCGGCCATCAGCGCCGCCCCGACCAGCGCCGCGGCGGCGAGGGAGGGACGGCGCGCCGGCGTCCTCGCGCTCCGGGCGGGTGCTGCGGGCACGGCGCCCCCGGGGTCCGCTGCGTTCGGGCCCATCGGGTCAGTGGCTGCCGGTGCCGCGGCGCGACTGCAGCTCGGGGGCCACCAGGCGCTCCGCCACGAGCCCCGTCACCAGCGAGTAGACCGCCTTGTGCGCGACGTCCACGACCTGCTCCCGCACGGGCCAGGTGCGCGGCGGCGCGCCGACACCGGTGGCGTTCTCCACGGTCTGGTCGAAGGACAGCCGGACGGCCGTGTGCGCCAGGTGTGCTCGGGGGCCCCGCAGGCCGACCGCCGCCCAGACGCCCCGCAGCGCGCCGAGGGCGGCTCCGGTGCCCCAGTGCATGGCGTGGTTCGCCACCCACGGGTGCTCCCGGTCGGAGGGGTGGCGGCCCAGCAGGGTGAGCAGCGCCCGGGCGGGCACGTAGGAGTTCGGCCGGTGCGTCAGGGCCTGCTCGGCCTTCTCCGCGGTCGTCATGACCGCCACCCCGGCCAGCCCCGCCACCACCCCGCGCCCGGCCGCCGCCAGCAGCCGTGCGCGCCGGTCGGTCGTCGCCGGCATGCGGAAGCCCCCGTCCACCCGCAGCCTCAGCCGAGAGTGGCGAGCAGCTCGTTGCAAGCGGTCTCGCAGCGGCGGCACGCCTCCGCGCACACGCGGCAGTGGTCGTGCATCTCCGCGTGGCCGCCGCACTCGTCGCCGCACGCCTTGCAGATGGTGGCGCAGGCCTGGACGATCGCGCGGGTCACGTTGGCGTCGTAGCCGGTGTGCCGCGAGAGCACCCGGGCGGTGGTGTCGCAGATGTCGGCGCAGTCGGCGTTGGTGCGGATGCACTTGGTCAGCTCCGCGACCATGTCCTCGCTGAGGCAGGCGTCGGCGCAGGCGGAGCAGGACTGGGCGCACTCGATGCACGCCTGGATGCAGGCGGCGAGCTTCTCGCGGTCCACACCGCCGAGGTCCTTCGGGTAGGTGGCGAGCATGTCCGTCACGACGGTCACGGTGTTTCCTCCCTCTGGTGCCCGACGGGACCGGCCCGTCACCGGCCACGGCTGCGCCGGGCTGCCCGTCGCATACCCGCCGCGGCCGGAAGCATTCGCGCCGGTCGTGGGAATCCCGCGGGGCGCGCGGCAGGATGGGCGCGTGGGGGCGGGGGACGAGGTCGACTTCGCGCACACGGACGTGGCGGTGCGCAACCGGGCGGCCAAGGCGCGGGCGCTCGCGGTGCACGCCTGGCACCGGGGCCTCGGCGGCGCGGACCTGCTGGCGCTCGGCGACGCCCGCCGCCGGGACTTCGCCCGGGCCGCCGGTGTGCACCCGCCCTCCACCCTGGAGACGTGGCGGGCCGCGGAGCTGCTGGACGCCAAGGAGGCGTGGGCGGCCCGGCACCCCGGGCACCCGGCCGCGGCGCGGGAGGTCCCCGAGGAGCGGAGCGAGTGGATCTGACGCGGGAGCGCGGCGAGTGGGTCTGACGGCGGGGTGCTCAGGCTCCGCCCGCGACCCGGTCGCGCCCCGCGCGCTTCGCCTCGTACAGCAGCCGGTCCGCCTCGCCCAGCAGGTCGCCCATCTCCCCGACGCCCGCGAACGTCGTCGTGAGCCCGACGCTCACCGTCACCGGCAGGTCGCCGACGAGGTCCTCCCAGGAGTGCTCCCGCACCGTCCGCACCAGGTCCTGGCAGACGTCACGCGCCTGTGCCGCGTCGTGGCGGGGCAGCACCAGCAGGAACTCCTCCCCGCCCAGGCGCGCCGCGAAGCCCTGCTCCGGCGTCACCGCCTGCAGGAGCTGCGCGAAGCGCTCCAGCACGGCGTCCCCGGCGGCGTGGGAGTGCAGGTCGTTGACCCGCTTGAAGTGGTCCAGGTCGGCGAGGGCGACGGACAGCGACGACGCCGTCTCCGCGGCCCGGGCCAGCAGGGCCGGCAGCCGCTCCTCCGCGTAGCGCCGGTTGTGCAGGCCGGTGAGGTGGTCGCGCAGGGACATCTCCCGGTACCGGCGGCTGCTGCGGCGGGCCTCCTCCGCGTCGAAGACGGCGGCGAGGATGCGCGCCCGGGCCTCGCGCGCCGCCGAGCGCTGCTCCTCCTCCAGGGTGTGGAAGCGCCGGTACGACTCGTAGGCGGTGCGGTAGTCGCCCGTGGCGGCGGCGAGCGCGGACTGCTCCTCCGCGATCCGCGGCAGGACCCCGTCGAGGTCGCACTCCTCGGCCAGCCGCAGCGCCGTCGCGAGGCTCTCCGCGGCCTCGTCGCAGCGGCCGAGCTCCCGACGGCACTCGGCGATCGTCAGGTGGATCTCGGGGAGGTCGTCGGGTTCGGTGAGCAGGTCGGGTTCGGCCAGGCCGGCGAGGAGGACGGCCTCCGCCTCAGCGTGGGCGCCGGTGCTCATCAGCGCCCGCGCCACCGTGTCGAGCGCCGAGATGACCAGCGGCTCCCCGAGGCGGGCGCTCTCCCGCTCCAGCTCCTCCGAGATCCGCAGCGACTCCTCCGCCTGCCCGGCGACGTGCTCCATGAAGGCGAGGTTGTTGAGCGCGTTGAGGAGCAGCCCGGCGTCGGCGAGCTCGCGGGCCAGGTCGATGACGCTGCGGAAGCGGTCGCGGGCGGCGTCGAAGGAGGAGGTGCGGGCGTGGGCGAGCGCCAGGCACATGAGGTGGTCGGCGACCACGCGGGCGGGGGCGTCGGCGGGAAGCCCTTCCACGGCGGTGACGGCGCACTCCAGGGCCGCGCTGGTGTCGCCGACCATGGTGTGGAAGGTGGCCAGCTGCCGCTCGGCGCGGGCGCGCAGGTAGGGGTGGTCGTGCTGGACGGCCCAGCCCAGCACGTCGCGGATGATGACGGCGGACGCCGCGACCTCCCCGCGCCGGCTCTTGACGTCCGCGTGCACGAGGCGGGCCCGCTGCACGAGGTCCTCCCGGCCGAGCTCGCTGGCGCGGGTTCCGATCGACAGCGCGAGGTCCGCCGCGCCCTGGACGTCGCGGCTCGTCATCACCTCGGCGGCGTCGAGGTCGCGGGTCAGCGGCTCGGTCTCGGTGTCTCGCGGGGTCTCGGTGTCTCGCGGGGGCGCGCCGGCCCGCGCGCTCTCGCCGTGCTGCGGGGTCGTGTCCTGGTCCGGGATCGAGGTCATCACCGCCTCCGACCCCATGGTGCCGTGTGCGCGCCGCTCACACCGGCGGGAGGGTCCCCTCGTGGCGCAGCAGCTCCTCCTTCACGCCCAGCCCGTAGCGGTAGCCGCCGAGCCCGCCGCCGGTGCGGAGGATGCGGTGGCACGGCACGAACGGTGCGAGGAGGTTGCGGGCGCAGGCGGAACCGGCGGCGCGGACGGCGGTGGGGCTGCCCGCCGCGGCGGCGAGCTGCGCGTAGGTGGCGGTGCGGCCCGCGGGCACGGCCCGCATGGCGGTCCACACGCGCTGCAGGAACGGCCCGCCGGGCTGCTCGACGGTCACGGCGTCGAGGGCGGTCAGGTCGCCCGCCGCGTAGGCCGCGACCGCCTTCGCGACGGGGTCGTCCGCGCCGCCGGGTGTGGTGCCGCGTTCGCGCAGGGCGGGCGCCAGGCGCTGGAGCTGCTCCTCCGGCGGGCCGTAGCCGGCGGCCCGGACGACGCCGTCCTCCGGGGTGACGAGCACGCCGAGGGCGGTGACGGGGCAGGGCAGCGAGTAGGAGAGCAGGGGCGGGGTCACGACGGCTCCTCGGTCGGTCGGGCGGGGGCGGACGGCGGGGGTGGTGGCTGCGGCAGGAGCAGGTGGGCGGCCGCGTAGGCGCGCCAGGGCCGCCACGCCGCGGCGCGGGCGCGCACCGCGGCGGCGGTGCGCACCCCCAGCCGCCGCTGCAGCGCCGGGTCGGAGGCGGGCAGGGCGTCCGGGTCGTGCAGCGCCGCGCAGGCCACGGCCTCCGCGGGGCGCTCCGCCGCGCCCGGCAGGCGGGCCAGGGCGGCGCGGACAGCGGCGCGGTCGCAGCCGGGGCCGAGGTCCAGGCCCGAGGCGACGGCCTCGGCGAGCGCGTGCACGGTGCGGGCCGCTGGGGCGGGGACCCCCTCCGCGGCCAGGGCGTCGGGGCCCGCCGCGGCCAGGTCGGCGGCCCCGGGGAAGGCGCGCAGCCCCTCACCCGCGTCGGCGCCCCAGCGCGCCACCAGCCGCGCCGCCGCGGGCCGCTCCGGGCCCAGCAGCGCCCGCACGGCGGCCTCGAAGGGGTCCGGCGCCCCGGGCAGCCGCAGCCCCGGGCGCGCCGCCACCAGCGCGGCCAGGTCCGGGTCCGCTGCGAGCGCGGAGTCGATCTGCACCGGGTCCGCGTCGAGGTCCAGCCAGCGCCGCACCCGGGCCACCACCGCCCCCAGGTCGTCGAGGGAGGCCAGCCGCAGCCGCACGCCGACGTGCCCGCCGCTGTCCCCGCCCCTGCCCGCACCCTCGTGCGGGCCGAGGTGCGCGGTCACCAGCGCGGGGCCGTGGCCGCCGGGCACGCAGCGGGTGTGCCGGCCGTCCTCGACGCGCTCGGCGCCGGGCACCGCCCGCGCGGCGAGGGTCTCGCGCAGCACCGCGAGCGCCAGCGGGGGGCGGTGCCGCAGCCGCAGCACCAGCACCGGTGCCGACGGTTCGGCCGGTGCGCGCCCGTCCTCGGGTGCGCGGGTGCGGCGCAGCTGGGAGGGCGTGAGGGCGAACTCCGCGCGCATCACGTCGTTGAACTGGCGCACGCTGGCGAACCCCGCGGCGAAGGCGACGTCGGTGACGGGCAGGGGCGTCTGCTCCAGCAGCATCCGAGCGGTCTGCGCGCGCCGGGTGCGGTTGAGCTGCTGCGGTCCGGCGCCCACGGCCGCCACGAGGACCCGGTGCAGGTGCCGCTCGGACACCGCCAGCCGTGCCGCGAGGCCCGCGATGCCGCCGTCGTCCACGGCGCCCTCCCCGATGAGGCGCACCGCGCGGTCCGCCAGCCCGGCGCTCGCGTCGTGGTCGCGGGTGCCGGGCAGCGCGTCGGGTCGGCACCGCTTGCAGGCCCGGAACCCCGCGGACACGGCCGCCGCGGCGGAGCGGAACCAGCGGCAGTTCTCGGGTCGGGGTGTGCGGGCGGGGCAGGAGGGGCGGCAGTAGATGCCGGTGGTGGCCACGGCCAGGTAGATGCGCCCGTCGAAGCGGGGGTCGCGGCCCGCGGCGGCGCGGTAGCAGGCCTCGGGGTCCAGTCCCGCCCCGGCGGGGACGTCCGGGGCGAGGTCGCTGCGCGGGTCGGGCACGGCAGGAGTCTGCCCCTCCGCCGGGCGCCGGACCGGCGGGGATCGGACATCGCGGTGGGGGCGGTGGTGGTGCGTGTGAGCCCGGTCCTCAGACCTTGCCGCGCAGCAGACGACGGAAGTAGATCTGCGGGAGGACGTGACGGTCGAACCACCACGCCGATCGGCGTGGTGCGAAGGGATCCGGCAGGGCCAGCGGGCGGGGTCCCTTCCGGTCGGCTTGCACCAGCATCAGCTGGTGCCGGGAGGTGGTCACCGGCATCACGGTGTATCCGTCGTAGGAGTGCATCCTCCTGCCCGAGGAGGCAGCGGCGATGTTGTGGGCCAAGACCTTGACCTGCTTGCGCAGCGCTCCACCGGAGGAGCGGGTGTCGATCGCGGCGGCATCACCGATCGCCCAGACGTCGTCGTGGCGCCTGGACCGCAGCGTGGCCGGGTCGATGTCGACGAGCCCGGCGGGCGATGCACCGCCCAACCCGCTGCGGGTGATCCAGTCGGGGGCGCTGTAGTGGGGCACGGCGTGCGCGTAGGCGACCTGCTCCAGTCGCCGGGTACCGGTGGGGGTGGCGAGGTCCACGGAGCGCAGCACCGGGTCCACGCCCTCCAGCCGGGACTGGCGCACCACCGTGACGCCGTAGGAGGCGAAGACGGCCTCCAGGTGCTCGTCGGCACCTGCCACGGCCAGTGGCTGGGTTTCGGGGAGCACCACGGTGACGTCGAGGTCGCTCAGCACCCCGCTGCGGCGCCAGTGGTCGCACGCCATCAGTGCCGGCTTCAGCGCTGTGGGACCGCACGGCGCCGGCTCGGGAGGGACGGTGAAGACCACCGGGCCCTTCCGGATCCTCGTGAGGGCCGGCCACACCAGGGGTGCCGAGCTCGGGACGTACGTCGAGCCCGCCCAGCCGGCGCTGTAGGCGTCCTGCAACCCCGGGGTCGCGGCCCAGTCCTCGCGCATGCCGGGGCAGAGCACCAGCGTGGTGTAGCTGATGCTCGCTCCCCGCCGGGTGCGTACCGTGCGGGCCTCGGCGTCGACCGTCTCGACGGCGTCCTGCACCCAGCGGCATCCCGCAGGGATCACCGAGCTCATGGGCCGTTCCACCTCGGCGGGTGTGGCTTGGCCGGCGCCCACGTAGTTCAGCAGCGGGCGGTAGCGGTGCACCGGGGACGGCTCGATGATCGCCACGTCGGGGGCGCCGTCTCGCAGGAGCTTGGCGGCCAGGGAGATGCCTGCGTTGCCGGCGCCGACGACGAGGACCTCGGCCCGGGTGACCGACGTGCCGGAGCGGGGAGCGCGGAGGGAGGTGGGCACGGGGCAACCCTCACCGCCGAACCCGGCGCACGCCAGTCGGTGGACGAGCGCGAGCGCATCGCCTGGTTCAGCGACGACGAGCTCCAGGCCGTCGTGGCGGACGGTGTCGACCCCCTCGGGTGCGCGGCGGCGAGGGGTTCTCGGCGTGCTGGTCCTGCCCGGGTGCAGGGGCCGGTGGCGCCTCAGGGCAGGGGCATCTGCGCCAGTTGCGGGGCGGTGACCAGTTCTTCGAGCGCAGCGGTGGTCAGCGGTGAACCTGCGGGCAACGCGACGCTGTCCGCGGAGACGGCGCCGGGTTCACCGATGCTGACGGTGGCGAGGACGGTTCGCCCGTCGGGCAGGTTCGCCCGGGCGAAGGGCGGGGTGCTGGTGACGACGTCGCCGTGCTCGTCCGTGATGCTGAGCTGGGTGAGGCCGCTGTGCAGTTCGGTGCCGTCGGGCAGTGTCCGCTGCGTGCACGGCATCGAGGGTGTCGATTCCGCCGGCACGCAGAACCGTGTTGCCGCGGTGCCCGCCGCAGGACCTTCGACCCTGACGGTCAGCTCCGTGACGGGCGCCTCGGTGTTGGTGGAGGTGAAGACCCACCCCGTGTACGGGCCGTCGGCGCTGCGGGAGTAGTCGCCCTCGGCGGCCGGCCAGCCGGGCAGGGCGGTTTCGAGGGCCTCGTTGAAGGGTTCGGTGAGCAGCGCGGCCTGCTGCCGGGCCTCGACCACGCTTCGCACTCCGAGCTCGGACGGCGCGGTGAGGCGGACGTCGTCGGTGCTCGCCATGTCCCCCAGATCAGGCGGGGAGAGGACCAGCAGCGCCGCGACCACCGTCAGCGACGTCCCGCCGGCCGCGACGGTGAGGCGGCGTCGCCGGAGCCGCCGACGGCCGCCGTCGACGGCCCGGCCCACCAGGGCGCCGATGTCCGGCAGGGGGTCCGTGGCGGTCAGCAGGTCGCGGCTCATGCGCTCGTCGTCGGCGCTGCGGTCCTCACGCATCACTTCTCCGCTCCTCTCACTCCGGCAGGTCCACTGCGGCCGGTGATGTCGCTCAGGTCGAGGGAGGCGCCCAGGGGGTGCCGCAACCGCGCCAACGCCTTGGACGTCTGGCTCTTGACGGTGCCGGGGCTGATGTCGAGCAGGTCGGCGACCTCCTGCTCGCTGCGGTCGTCGAGGTAGCGCAGGGCCAGCACGGCGCGTTGACGAGGGGGCAACCGGGCGAGGTCACCGAGGAGGTCGATGCGTTCCTCCGTCCCGGCGTGGGGGTAGACCGGTGGGTGGGACGCGCCGGCGTCCTCACGCGCCTCCCAGGAGGTCTCCTGCCGCCGTCCCTGCCGGCGCCAGCGTGAGGTCACGGCGTTGGTCAGTGCTCGGCGGGCGTAGGCGTCCGGCTCCTCGATGCGGTGCCAGCGGACGTACATCTTCTCCAGCACGTCCTGCACCAGGTCCTCCGCGGCGTCGGCGTCCACGGTGAGCACCCGCGCGATGCGGCACAGCCGCGGCGAGGCGGCGTGAGCCCACTCGCTGAAGTCCTCACGACTCATGATCTGGTGCTCTCCACACTGCCCTGGCGCCCCAGGTGCGCCGGAGGTTGCCCGCCTGCCCAGCCGTCTCCTCCCGCACGCCGAACACGATCATGCGTCGAGGGCGCCGGTGACCGTCTCCCACTGGCGGGAGACGGTGAGGCGGATGGGCCAGTCGAACTCCCCGAGTCGGAGGGCGGCGAGGACCGGCCCCTCGCCCATAGCGAGACTGGCGGCGATGAGTCGCAGGCGCTTCATGGTCTGGCGCAGCACCAGGGCACGCTCACCCGACATCAGCCCGATGATCTGGGGCCCGCGGGGAGGGTCCTCGCGGTGGCTCCGAAGCCACGACACCTCCTCCAGCCGACCGTCCTGCACGTGCAGCAGGCGCGGGCGGTGGAAGTCCACCACCGCGAGGCGATCGCCCTCCGGGGACCACGACAGCGACCCCATCAACCACGCCGTCTCCACGGCCCGGACCGTCTCCAGCGTCCGGGCGTCCAGGACGAGCACGGACTCGTACGCCTGACCGGGCACCCCCGTCGTCACCGCCAGGTGGCCCCCGTCGGGTGACCACTGCAGCAGGTAGTCCATCTCGTCGCGCCGCATGGTGGATCCGGAGAAGGTGCGCTCGACGCTGACCTGCTGCTGCGCCCCGCTCACGACGGTGATCCTCAGGTGCTCCCTGCCCCGCCCGTAGTCGGTGAAGGCGACGGCGAGGTGCTCGTCGTCGGGGGACATCGCGTAGTTCAGGTGCTGCGTGGGCCCTCGCTGGAGGAAGGCAGTGGGCGTCGTGCGTGCGGTGGCGATGTCGACGACGACCAGCCGTTGCGCCGGCTCGGCTGCTTCTGCGGCGTTGCCCGTGTCCTCGCCGGCCGGTGCGGGGACCAGACCCAGCAGCGTGCGTCCCGAGGGGCTGATGACGAGCATCCGCGGCGGCTCACCAGCCGCGGCCAGCACGGACTCCCAGCGGTGCGGGACGACACCATCTTCACCGTGGCGGAGGAGCTGGAACGTCGGCGTGGCCGAGACGGGGGTGGTGTCGACGTACAGCCGCACGATGCCCAGCGCACCGGCAGGCTCCGAGGTCATGGTCTTCTCCACACTCCTGACCGTGGCCCACCACCTGAGCAGACGCACGCTCACGCCGCCGTGCGAACGTGACTATGACGGGCTGGCGACGTCCGACCATGTCGGTGACCGAGCAGCCGGCGCTGGACTAGACCGGAGGCGCGATGTCACAGGTTGAGAGTCGGCTCCACCGAGGTGATGAGCTTGCGCTTCTTCCGTGCGTACTCGATCTCGCGTCGTGTCGATGGTCCGAAGTAGCCGCCTTCGCTCACCACGCGGACCTCGTCCGCCAGGTCGATCCGCCTCAGGTGCAACTCACCCAGTGCGTCGCGCCTGGCAGGCGTCAGCTCTTCACTGATCGCCTCGGGACCGAGCACGATCACGCCTAGAGATGTCAGCCGTTGTCGCTCCAACTCAAACAGGCTCTGGAAGCGCAGCGAGCCACAGAGGCACACCACCCTCGGTCGTTCGCGGGCGTTCACTCACGAGCCTCCTCGCTACGACGAAGTTGGACGATGGGCGACGGGGCGGTCGGACTGACCCCGGACGACAGTCTGCTGGGCAGAGGGCTGAGACCAGGCCAAGGGCACGGGTGAGAGCGACCACGACAGATGCTCCCGTGGTCATGCCGCGCTGCGTGATGCACGGTCATGCCGCCCTCAGTGCGCGATCACAGCCCGCTCGGACGCGTGCCTTCGTCGATGAGCGAGCGGGTGTCCTGCCGTTCGCCGTGCTCGGCGGCGACCATCGCTCGGGCATGGTGGTCGGTGTGCGCGGCGGTTCCGCGCCGGCCCGACGTGCGGTGACGAGGGAGACGTGACGCGGTGATCGAGGGTCCTGTGACCGCGGAGGAGGCGGAGGAGTGGGCAGCCTCGCTCCTCGGTGAGCACTTGCCGTGCCGTGCCGGGTGCGGATCGCGGTCGCGGCCGGTGATGCGGCGCTGGCTGCCTCCGTCCTCGACGCAGACGAGGAGGTGCTGCGACGCACCGAACCCGTCGTGGACGGGGAGGTGGCGCCCTTCCAGCTGGAGGTCGACCGCAATCACCGCCCGATCGCCGTCGTCCGCCCCGCCATGGGGTTGTCCTATGCCGGGGTGGAGGTGGCGTTCAGCCGGCCGCTCGACATCGCCGAGACGGTCAGCGACGCCTGGCTGCAGGAGCGGATCGGCGGTCCCGGCCCGGACCGATACGTCCACGGCCCCTTCGACCCGGCCTTGTTCGCGATCGGTGGGGCGCGGTTCGTGCAGCAGCTGCTGGACATCGTCACCGATCCCAGCGCATCCCTCGGCTACCGCGCACGCGCCGCCGATGCGTGCCTCTTCGCCCTGCGCAACACCCCCGACGCGCCGCTGTGCCGGCAGGTGCTGGAAGTGGCGGTGCAGGAACTGCACCCGGCGCTGCAGAAGCCGCCGACCCGGACCCGCGCGCCCTGGCACGTCACCTCTCTGGTGGAGGCGGTGGAGGACGCGGTGACCCAGGTCGCGCACTGGGGGTTCGGCAGGTTGTGGCCCGTTCCGCAACTGCCGGAGGAGCTGCTCACTGAGCTGCTGGCCAGCTCGTGCCGCGACCTGCACTGGCCGGTCCTGAAGATCCTCGCGGTGGTCCCCGAGACCCGCAGCGAGCACCTGGCGTCCGTCGTGGCCGACGTGGCCGTGGAGCACGACGCCAAGAAGGGCCCCGACGCGGCAGTCGTGGCCGCCTCCGCAGCCGACGCTCTCGGTGGCTGCCCCGACACCCCAGCGGTGCAGCAGGCGCTGGAGGTGCTGAGCCGGTCCGAGCGGTTGGAGGTCCGCCTGGGCGCGATGGGCCACCTCGTCCGACGGGGCGGTCACCTCGTGGCCAAGGGCCTCTGGGAGCAGCTCCTGCAGGACAGGTCGCTCGCCCAGCGCCTGTACGCCAGCGAGCTCATCGCCGGCCACGGCCGGGCAGAGGACCTCCCCGCCGCGATCACCGCCCTGCGGCAGGCGCTGAAGTCCAAGCACACCCCCCGTGAGACGTGGAGTTCAGCTGGGCTCGTCACGGACCCACCATGGGGATCGGAGCTGCTCACCTTCCTGTGGCGCCACCGCGAACAGCCCCCCGCCGCAGCCGAGATCCAGCGGCTACGGCAGCGGTGGCCCGCCATCCGTCCCGACCTCGCCACCTGGGCCGTTGAGCACCTCCCGGACCTCCCGCTCCGCACGGCGTGATCGCAGCCGCACCCGTCTCACCACGGCGCCGCGGATAGGTGGCCGGACCACACGCGCAGGGCGCGCTGCGGGCGGGATCATGACCGCCCATGGGCGCACGCCCCTGGCGAAGAGCGAGTGGTCGCCGGGGCATGTGATCTTCTGGCGATCAAGGCTGGTTGGCGTTCGGCCACCCTGGCGGCAGGGGGTGAGCGGGTTGTCCGGAAGCTCTCGCTTCGGGTTCAAGAAGGCCAGGAGGTAGACCCCGATCATCCGGCGAACCCCTTCGGAGCCGAGCCCCGACAGGGCGTGTCCCTCCTACCCGGACTCGCTGCCGGACGACGGCGGGGCGAACATCTCGATGTCACCGAGGGCGTCGTCGACCCGGCATGCGACGTCAGGATCGAGGTCGTTGCGGAGCCCTGCCAGCAGGGGTAGCACCCGATGGTGGCCGATGGCTCCGTGGATGCGGGCCGTGTGTCCGAGGCACGTCACCGCCAGAGCGCGCACGTCGACGGCTCCAGGCTGCTCCAGCACCCGCACGAGCAGGTCCTCAACGAAGGCCCGGTCCGGATCGTTGAGCGCCAACTCGAGCAGAGCATCGGTCGCCGCGATGACGTCCTGGCCCTGGATGTCGGCGACCTTGTCCCGGCGGTACTGCTCATGATCGTCGCAACAGTCGAGCGGCACTTCCACGCCTCCATCGTGGCAGGAGCATGCAATGGAGCACGTCTCGCCTGACAGATGGGGCCCGATCACAGGCTCACGACGCAAGTGGAGCGCAATCATGACCGGCCGAGGGCGTCCAACTCCGTCCGTGGTCGGATGACGGGCGGGATCCCGCGCTGCAGGGTGTTCCTCATGAGCAGCATCGACCCGGCCACCTACGTCCCCGGCTTGTTCGGGGAAGCGCCGGAGGACGAACTGCCGGCCCCGGCCCTGCCGGCCTACCTCGGCCCGCCCCGCGGCGTCCGGCCCGGCTCCGTCCCCGTCGCCTTGACGCTGGGGGAGTCGGAGCAGGCTGTGGTGCTGCTCACCACCGTCAAGGCTTTCCCAACAGGCCTGTCGATGATCGTGACGGCCCTGGTGAAGGGCCCGGCACCGGGCAGCGACATCGGCGACCCCTTCTCCGAAGGAGGGCTGCGGTGGAGCATCGGCCTACCCGACGGGCAGCGGGTCACCGGCACCGATCCGCTTCCGGAGAGGAAGCACCCCAACGCCCAGCGGCTGCGGCCATTCCAGCCTGAAGACGCGAACTGGAGGCCCGAACACGCCGTGCTGCGGCGAGGTGGAGCAGCCGGCAGTTCTGAGGTTTTCGACCAGGAGTACTGGCTGTGGCCGCTGCCCACGACGGGGCGCCTTCGCATCACCTGCCAGTGGCCGGAGCGGGGCATCGGCGCCACCGTCCACGACCTTGACGTGCAGCCGTTCCGCGAGGCCGCCGCTCGCGCACGTCCCGTGCACAAGACGGTCGAGCTCGGTACCGCGCCGGGGTGGCAGGCGTTCGACCCTGACGACCCGCAGCTGCGGCAGCTTCACGAGTCCAGCCAGCGTCCGGAGCTGGGCGTCGTGCGGGTCACCGTCTACGACCTGGCCAGGGGCGGCAGCGCCGTCAGCGCCGGCGGACCCGGTGCCGGCACCGTGGAGCTGATCGACGCCGCCATCGCGGAACTGCAGGAGGCACGTCGGATCTTCGCGACCGAGGCGCCCGGCAACAACACCGGTGCTCCTGCGAGGAGCTGAGCCGGCAGGGCCAGCCACGACCCCCGAGTCGGCTCGAACGTCCGCTTCTGATGCGCCCAGTGCTCGATCATGACCGCCGATGGACGCGCGGCCTGGCCGAGGAGCGGCTGGGTGGCGCAGTGAGCCTCCGTCGACAGCGCCCTGAGCGGCGACCGGAGGCTGAGCATCGCAAGCGTTCCGGACTCGCGGGTGGGTGTCTCGTCCTGACCTGCGTCGTCGCGGTCGACATGGGTGGGTGTCGCCGGCA
>NZ_PTJD01000024.1 GCF_002934625.1 Kineococcus xinjiangensis
CACCTCACCCGGCCCCGGATCCGGCACCACGATCTCCACCAGCTCCACAGGCACACCCTTGGCGCGCGAGACGACTCCGGTCACGGTCGACGGCATGACCGGACAGTAATCCCGCAGCCACCCTCCGGCGAGAGCGGCCGGGGCGGGGCGTCGGCGGCGCCACGAGGGGGCGCCGCCGCACCGGTAGCCTGCTCGCGTGAGCCTGCGCCTGTACGACACCTCCCGCGGAGAGGTGCGCGACTTCGAGCCGCTGCACCCCGGCCGGGCGGGCGTCTACGTCTGCGGCGCGACCCCCCAGGGGGCCCCGCACCTGGGGCACGTGCGCGCGCAGGTGGCCTTCGACGTCCTGCGCCGCTGGCTGGAGGCGCGCGGGCTCGCGGTGACCTACGTCCGCAACGTCACCGACATCGACGACAAGATTCTCACCAAGGCCGCCGAGGCGGGTGTGGAGTGGTGGGCGCACGCGTACCGGTTCGAGCGGGAGTTCACCGCCGCCTACGACGCCCTCGGCATCCTGCCCGCCACCGTCGAGCCCCGGGCGACCGGGCACGTGCCGGAGATGGTCGAGCTCGTCCGGCGCCTCGTCGAGGCCGGCCACGCCTACGCGGCGGAGGACGGCTCGGGGGACGTCTACTTCGACGTGCGCTCCTGGCCGTCCTACGGCGAGCTGACCCGTCAGCGCCTCGACGACATGGAGGCGGCCACCGACGCCGACCCGCGCGGCAAGCGCGACCCGCGCGACTTCGCGCTGTGGAAGGGCGCCAAGCCGTCGGAGCCCGCGAGCGCGTCGTGGCCGACGCCCTGGGGCAGGGGGCGCCCGGGCTGGCACCTGGAGTGCTCGGCGATGGCGGGGCGCTACCTGGGGGCGGAGTTCGACATCCACGGCGGCGGCCTGGACCTGCGCTTCCCGCACCACGAGAACGAGCAGGCGCAGTCGCGGGCGGCCGGGGACGGCTTCGCGCGGTACTGGCTGCACAACGGCTGGCTGACCATGGCCGGCGAGAAGATGAGCAAGTCGCTGGGCAACGTCCTCGGGGTGCCGCGCCTGCTGGAGCACCACCGCGGGGTCGTGCTGCGCTACTACCTGGTCTCGGGGCACTACCGCTCCCACCTGGAGTGGTCGGAGAAGTCGCTGGAGGAGGCCGCGGCGGCGTTCTCGCGGCTGGAGGGCTTCCTGCGCCGCGCGCTGGAGCGCCTCGGGGACGTCGAGGTCAGCGCGGTGGTCGAGGGCGGTGACCTGGGAGAGGACTTCGTCGCGGCGATGGACGACGACCTGGCCACGCCGGCCGCGCTGGCCGTGCTGCACGACGACGCGCGGGCGGGCAACGCCGCGCTGGCCGCCGGGGACGACGCCGCCCTGCGCAGCCGGGCCGCGAGGGTGCGGGCCGGCCTCGCGGTGCTGGGGCTGGACCCGCTCTCGGCGCAGTGGGCCGGCGGCGCGGGTGCCCGGGGTGCGTCGGAGGGACTGCGGGCGGCGCTGGACGTGCTCGTGGTGGGACGGTTGGAGGAACGGGCGCGGGCGCGTGCGGAGCGGGACTTCGCGGCGGCCGACGCCATCCGGGACGGGCTGAAGGCCGCCGGCATCGTGATCGAGGACACCGGGGCGGGGCCGAAGTGGTCCCTGGAGGATGAGCAGTAGTGGCGGGTAACTCCCAGCGGCGCGGCGCGGTGCGCAAGGCGCCCAAGAACACCGGTTCCGGCGGCGGCACGGGCGGCAAGAACCGCCGGTCCCTGGAGGGCCGGGGGCCGACGCCCAAGGCCACCGAGCGCACGGGGCACCCGGCGGCGCGCAAGGCTGCCGCGGCGCAGCGACGGCAGGGGTCCTCCGGGGGGCGTCCCGCGGGGACGTCGCGCTCGACGGCGAAGCGCTCCGGGGAGACCGAGTGGATCGCCGGGCGCAACTCCGTGGTGGAGGCCCTGCGGGCCGGCGTGCCCATCACCGGGATCTACGTCGCCAGCCGCATCGACGCGGACGAGCGCGTCAAGGAGGTGCTGTCGGCCGCCGGTGACCAGGGCATCCCGCTGCTGGAGACCTCCCGCGCGGACCTCGACCGGCACACGGGCGGGGCGGTGCACCAGGGGCTGGCCGCCACGGTGCCGCCGTACGCGTACGCGCACCCGGAGGACCTGCTGGAGCGGGCGGCGGAGGACGTGCGCCCGCTGCTGCTCGTCGCGCTGGACGGGGTGACGGACCCGCGCAACCTCGGTGCGGTGGTGCGCTCGGTGGCGGCGTTCGGCGGGCACGGCGTGGTGGTGCCGGAGCGGCGGGCGGCGGGGATGACGGCCTCGGCGTGGAAGACGTCGGCGGGTGCGGCGGCGCGCGTGCCGGTGGCGCGGGCGACGAACCTGACGCGGGCGCTGGAGGAGTACAAGCGGCAGGGCCTGTTCGTCGTGGGCCTCGACGCGGACGCCGACGTGGACCTGCCGGACCTGGAGCTGGCCGACGTGCCGCTGGTGCTGGTGGTGGGCTCGGAGGGCCAGGGGCTGTCGCGGCTGGTGCGCCAGACGTGCGACCAGGTGGTGAGCATCCCGATGGCGGCGGCGGTGGAGTCGCTCAACGCCGGGGTGGCCGCCGGGGTGGCGCTGTACGAGGTGGCGCGGCGCCGCTGAGCGGGGGAGGCCACGCCCCCAGCACTGGTTGAAGTCTCAAGCAACCCCTATGCTGGGGCCGTGGAACCTCGCTGGCTCACCCCCGACCAGCGGCGCGCGTGGCTGCGCGTCGCCGCGCTCCTGGAGCTCCTGCCCGCCGCGCTGGACACCCAGCTCCAGCGCGACGCCGACCTCACCCTCGCCGGTTACGTCATGCTCGCCATGCTCTCGGAGCAGCCGGAGCGCTCGCTGCGGATGAGCGAGCTCGCGGCCCGCTCCAACGCCAGCCCCTCCCGCGCCTCCCACGTCATCGCCAAGCTGGAGAAGCAGGGCCTCGTCCGGCGCGAGCGCTGCGCCGAGGACGGGCGCGGGCAGCTCGCCGTCCTCACCGACGCCGGGTGGGAGAAGGTCGTCGCCACCGCCCCCGGCCACGTCCAGCGGGTGCGGGAGCTGGTCGTCGACCCCCTCGAGCCCGGGCAGCTCGCCCAGCTCGACGCGATCGTGGCCCGGATGCTGGACGTCCTGGACCCCGAGGCCCGCTACGCCACCACCGCGCTGGCTCGCGACATCCCGGCCTCGCAGGGCTGAGCGGACCCGGCTTCCAGCCCGGGCCCCGGCCCGGTCCCCGGCGTCAGTCCGTCCGCACGACCGGCAGCGCCTGGGTGTCCACCCCCAGCACGGCCACCTCGTCCGGCTTGGTCGGCAGCACGCTGCCCATGTACGACTGCGCCGCCTCCTCCAGGCCCACGTCGCGCCCGGCCCGCTCCGAGAGGTACCAGCGGTGCTCCAGCACCTCGTGGAAGACCTCCGCCGGCTCCAGCTTGCCGCGCAGCTCCCGCGGGATGCGCCGCTGCACCGGTTCGAAGCAGTCGGCCATCCACTCGTGCGCCACGATCTCCTCGTCGTCGCCCTGCCGCTCCGTCGCGGCCCGGTAGGAGTCGAGGTCGTTGAGGAGGCGGCGGGCCTGGTTCTCCTCCGCGTCGAGGCCCGTCAGGCGCAGCAGCCGGCGGGAGTGGTGCCCGGCGTCGACGACCTTCGGCTCGATGCGCACCGTGGTGCCGTCGATGTCGGTGGTGATCGCCAGTTCGCCGACGTCGAAGCCGAGGTCGTTGAGGCGGCGGATGCGAGCCTCCACGCGCCAGCGGTCGCCCTTCTCGAACGACTCCGGCTCGGTCAGCTCCCCCCACAGCGTGCGGTAGCGGGAGATGATCCGGTCGGAGATCGCCAGGACCTCGTCCATGTCGGCCTCCAGCGCGCCGCTGGCCACGACGTCCATCAGCTCCCCGGCGATGTTGGTGCGCGCCACGTCGAGGTCGTACTCGCGCTGGCCGTCGGAGACCTGGTCGTAGAGCTCGCCGGTCTCGGCGTCCACCAGGTAGGCGGCGAAGGCGCCGGCGTCGCGGCGGAACAGCGTGTTCGACAGTGACACGTCACCCCAGTAGAAGCCCGTCAGGTGCAGGCGCACGAGGAGGACGGCGAGGGCGTCGACGGCCCGCTTGGCCGTGTCCGGGCGCAGCGTCTGGCTGTAGAGGGCCCGGTAGGGCAGGGAGAACTGCAGGTGGCGGGTGATGAGCACCGAGTTCAGGGGCTCGCCGTCGGGGGTGGTGCGGCCGGTGATGACGCCCACGGGCTGCACCGAGGGCACCTCGAGGCGGTTGAGCAGGCGCAGCATCCGGTACTCGCGGTGAGCGATCTCGGCGTTGGTCTCCTTCACGGCGAGCACCCGGCTGCCCAGCTTCACGAAGCGCACGACGTGCCGGCTGATGCCGCGGGGCAGGGCGGCGAGGTGGTGCTGGGGCCAGTCCTCCAGCGGCACCTCCCACGGGAGGTCCAGCAGCTCCGGGTAGGGGCGGGACGCGGTGATCTGCAGGGACGTCGCCGTCGGAAGGCTCACGGGGCCATCATCCCGTGCGCCCCGCGCCCCTCCGCGTGGTGGGCGGGCCGGACGCCCGTGGGGGCCGCCACCGGCAGTGCCGGCGACGGCCCCCACGGGGCGAGCGGGATGCTCAGGCGGTCGTCTCGATGCGCAGACCGGAGTTGTCGTCGAACAGGTGCACGTGCCCGCGCTTGGGCTGGAAGTGCACCGTGGAGCCCTTGGCCGGGGGCTGGCGGCCGTCGACGCGCGCGATGACCGGCATGTCGCTCTCGCCCTGGCGCAGGGTGCCGTAGATGTAGGCGTCGGCGCCGAGCTCCTCGACGACGTCGACCGACACGGGCAGGCCGTGCTCGGCCAGCTCCATGTCCTCCGGGCGCACGCCGAGGGTGATGTTCTTGCCGGTGGCAGCCAGGGCCGCGCGCTCTACCGGGTGGATGCTGTCGCCGAACAGCACCCCGCCCTCGGTGACGGGCAGGGTCAGCAGGTTCATGGCGGGGGAGCCGATGAAGCCGGCGACGAAGACGTTGTTCGGGTGGTCGTACATCCGGCGGGGGGTGTCGACCTGCTGGAGGATGCCGTCCTTGAGGACCGCCACGCGGTCGCCCATCGTCATGGCCTCGACCTGGTCGTGGGTGACGTAGACGGTGGTGACGCCCAGGCGGCGCTGCAGCGAGGCGATCTGGGTGCGGGTCTGCACGCGCAGCTTCGCGTCGAGGTTGGACAGCGGCTCGTCCATGAGGAAGACCTGCGGCTGGCGCACGATCGCGCGGCCCATGGCGACGCGCTGGCGCTGGCCACCGGAGAGGGCCTTGGGCTTGCGGGCGAGGTAGTCCTCGAGGTCGAGGATCTTGGCCGCCTCCTGCACGCGGCGCTTGATCTCGTCCTTCGGCGTGCCGGCGATCTTCAGGGCGAAGCCCATGTTGTCGGCGACCGTCATGTGCGGGTACAGCGCGTAGTTCTGGAACACCATCGCGATGTCCCGGTCCTTCGGCGGCACCGTGGTGACGTCACGGTCGCCGATGAGGATGCGGCCGCCGTTGACGTCCTCGAGACCCGCGAGCATGCGCAGGGAGGTGGACTTGCCGCAGCCGGACGGGCCGACGAGGACGAGGAACTCGCCGTCCTCGATGTGGAGGTCCAGTGCGTCGACCGCGGGCTTGTCGCCGCCGGGGTAGAGGCGCGTCGCCTTGTCGTACGTGACCGTAGCCATCGTGAGGTCCCTTCACCGGCAGGTACGTGCCGGACGATCCGTCGTGAAGTGGAGTCCCGGCGGGAGCCGGGCGCGTGTGCAGTTGTCAGCACGGGGCCGGCCGCCTGGCTCGTCGAGCGACGGACCGGGAATCGGCCGTGACCCCGCCCCCCGGTGCCGACGCTGCGGTCCCGGAGGTCCCCGCATCTTGTCCCACCGCACCCCCGTCGGCACGTCCGTGTGACGCAGGCCACACCCGGCCGGCGCAGCTGGGTCGCGCTGCGCAGCGGTGCCCCACCTCGTCGTCCGGGCCCGGCGTCGAGCACACTCGATCCCGTGGACATCGAGGAGACCAAGCTGCCGGGTGTCGGCCTGCGGCACGACTTCGTGACCGAGCGCGGCCGCCGCGTCGGGGTGATCTCGCAGCGCAACGGCGACCGCGAGCTGCTCATCTACAGCGAGGACGACCCCGACGCCTGCCAGTTCGTCGTGGACCTGCACCCGGGCGAGGCCGAGGCCCTGGCGGAGCTGTTGGGCGCCCCGCGCGTGATCGAGCGCCTGGCCCGGATGCGCGAGCAGGTCGAGGGCATCGCCACGGAGGGCATCGTCGTGGGGGCCGGCTCCCCCTACGACGGGCGTCCGATGGGCGAGGCGCAGATCCGCAGCCGGACGGGCGCCTCCGTCGTGGCCCTGGTCCGGCGCGGGGACGTCATCCCCTCGCCGACCCCTGCGCAGGTCATCCAGGCCGGGGACAAGGTGGTCGTCGTGGGCACCGAGGACGGCGTCCGCGCGACGGCGAAGATCCTCGCGAGCGGCTGAGCGCGGGCGTGCACGCCGCCACGCTGCTCCTGGAACTCGGTGCGATCATCTTCGGCCTGGGTCTCCTGGGCCGTCTCGCCGGGCGCATCGGCATCTCCCCGGTCCCGCTCTACCTGATCGCCGGGCTGGCGTTCGGGCACGGCGGGATCGTCGAGCTGGAGGCCCCGGCGGGCTTCCTGGAGTCCGCCTCCCAGATCGGGGTCGTGCTCCTGCTGCTGATGCTCGGCCTGGAGTACTCCGCGGGGGAGCTGATCGGCACCCTGCGCCGGCAGGCGCCCGTCGGGGTGCTGGACCTGCTGCTCAACGGCTTGCCGGGGGCGGCGGCCGGGCTGCTGCTGGGCTTCGGGCCGGTGGGGGCGCTGGCCATGTTCGGCATCACCGCCGTGAGCTCCTCCGGCGTGGTGGCGAAGGTCCTCTCCGACCTGGGGCGCCTGGGCAACCGGGAGACGCCGAGCATCCTCGGCATCCTCGTGCTGGAGGACCTGGGGATGGCCGTCTACCTGCCGGTGCTCACCGCGGTCCTCGCCGCCTCCGGGGCGTGGGAGGCGACGGGTTCCGTCGCCATCGCGCTCGTCTGCCTGGCGCTGGTGCTGGTGCTGGCCCTGCGCTTCGGTGCGGTGATCTCGGCCTTCGTCACGGGGCAGAGCAACGAGGTCACGATGCTGCGCATCCTGGGCCTCGCGCTGCTCGTGGCGGGGGCGGCGGAGGTCGTGCACGTCTCGGCGGCGGTGGGGGCCTTCCTGCTGGGCATCGCCCTCTCCAGCGACCTCGACGAGGAGGCGCACCGGCTGATGGAGCCGCTGCGGGACCTGTTCGCGGCGGTGTTCTTCGTCTCCTTCGGCCTCACCACGGACCCGCGGCAGCTGCCGCCGGTGCTGGTGCCGGCTCTGGTCCTGGTCGTGATCGGGATCGGCACGAAGCTCCTGACGGGCTGGATGGCCGCGGAGCGGGCGGGGGTGGCGGTGCCGGGCCGGATCCGGGCGGGTGCGGCGCTCATCCCGCGCGGGGAGTTCTCGATCGTCATCGCCGGGCTGGCGACGGCGGGCGGGGCGGTGGACCCGCGGCTGGCCCCGCTGGCGGCGGCCTACGTCCTGACCCTGGCCGTGGTGGGGCCGGTGCTGGCGCGCGCGGCGGACCCGGTGGGCCGGGCGGTGGGGGCGCGGCTCGGGCAGCGGCGGCGCCGGGCGGCCGCGAAGGCGCGTGTCGCGGGGGAGTGAGGCGGGTCGCTGACCCGTTCGGGGCGGGGTGTGGAATATCGAGCCCACAGTTTGGTTGAATCCTCAACGAAGGTGTTGGAGCGAGCAGGGAGCCCGTCATGCAGTTCGGAGTGTTCACCGTCGGCGACGTGACGCCCGACCCCACCACGGGCCGGGTGCCGACCGAGGCCGAGCGGATCAAGGCCATGGTCACCATCGCGCAGAAGGCCGAGGAGGTCGGCCTCGACGTCTTCGCCACCGGCGAGCACCACAACGAGCCCTTCGTGCCGTCCTCGCCGACCACGTTGCTGGGCTTCGTCGCCGCGCGGACCAGCCGCCTGGTCCTGTCGACGGCCACCACCCTCATCACCACCAACGACCCGGTGCGCATCGCGGAGGAGTACGCGATGCTGCAGCACCTCGCCGACGGCCGCGTCGACCTCACCCTCGGCCGCGGCAACACCGCCCCGGTCTACCCGTGGTTCGGGCAGGACATCCGCCAGGGCATCAACCTCGCCGTGGAGAACTACGCGCTCCTGCACCGGCTGTGGCGCGAGCACGTCGTCGACTGGCAGGGCCGCTTCCGCACGCCGCTGCAGGGCTTCACCTCCACCCCCCGCCCTCTCGACGGCGTGCCCCCCTTCGTCTGGCACGGCTCCATCCGCAGCCCCGAGATCGCGGAGCAGGCGGCCTACTACGGCGACGGCTTCTTCGCCAACCACATCTTCTGGCCCGCGGAGCACACGCAGCGCATGGTCGGGCTGTACCGGCAGCGCTTCGAGCACTACGGTCACGGCTCCGCCGACCAGGCGGTCGTCGGCCTCGGCGGGCAGGTCTTCGTCCGCGCGAACTCCCAGGACGCGGTGCGGGAGTTCCGCCCGTACTTCGACAACGCCCCCGTCTACGGCCACGGGCCCTCCCTGGAGGAGTTCAGCGCCCAGACCCCGCTGACCGTCGGCAGCCCGCAGCAGGTCATCGAGCGCACCCTCGGCTTCCGCGAGTACATCGGCGACTACCAGCGTCAGCTCTTCCTCATCGACCACGCGGGCCTGCCGCTCAAGACCGTCCTGGAGCAGCTCGACATCCTCGGCGAGCAGGTCGTGCCCGTGCTGCGCAGGGAGTTCGACGCCCTGCGGCCCGCGCACGTGCCCGACGCCCCGACCCACGCCTCGCTCAGGGCCGCCCGCGACGCCGCGACCGCCACCACGGAGGCCGCCACCACCGCAGCCGGTGCGGGGGCGACGCCGTGAGCACCCGCAGGGTCGTCGCCGTCTCCGCCGGCCTGAGCCAGCCGTCCTCCACCCGGCTGCTCGCCGACCGGCTCGCCGCCACCACCACCGCGGCGCTCACCCGCGGTCGCCACCCCGCGGCGGGCCCGTCCGCGACCGGCCCGGACGTCGAGGTCGAGGTCGTGGAGCTGCGTCGGCACGCGCACGAGATCGTCGACGCGATGCTCACCGGCTTCGCGCCCGCGCCGCTGCGGACCGTCCTCGACGCGGTCGGCGGCGCCGACGGGCTCATCGCGGTGACCCCCGTCTTCAGCGCCTCCTACAGCGGGCTGTTCAAGTCGTTCTTCGACGTCCTGGACCGCGACGCGCTCACCGGCACGCCCGTGCTGCTCGGCGCCACCGGCGGCTCCGCCCGCCACTCCCTCGTCCTGGAGCACGCCCTGCGGCCGCTGTTCGCGCACCTGCGCGCGCTGGTGGTGCCGACCGCGGTCTTCGCGGCGCCGGAGGACTGGGCGGGCGGGGAGGGTGCACTGGCCGAGCGCATCGAGCGTGCCGGAGCCGAACTCGCGGCGCAGGTCGCGCTGCACGAGCCGGCCGCCGCCCCCGACCCGTTCGCGCTCACGACGTCGTTCGAGCAGCTCCTCGCCCGGGACTGACCGCCGCCCCGGGGCGCTGATGCACGCGGGTGGGCCGGCGCCGTGCACCGGTCCGGTCAGCGGGCGGCGGCGGCGTCGCGCAGGTCCGCGAGGCGGGTGAGCAGCTCCGCGAACTCCTCCGGGTCCGCCACCCGGAAGCGGGCCGCAGTCTCCCCGGTGCCCACCTTGACGGTGACGTCGCGCTCGCCGAGGACCCGGAAGGCGTCCTCGTCGGTGACGTCGTCGCCGGCGTAGAGGATCGCCTCCACCGCGGGTCCGGCGGCGGCCAGCCGGTCGCGCAGCCGCAGCAGGCCCGCGCCCTTGCCCAGCGGCACCACGGCGAGCTCCACGACCTCCTTGCCCCGCAGGCAGTGCACGTCCTCCGCGGCGCCCGGCCCGGTCACCGCCTCACGGGTGGCCTCCACCGCCACGACCCGGTCGGCGCGGCGGGTGTGCAGCACCGCCGACATCGGCTTGCGCTCCACGAAGACGCCCTCGCGGCCGTCCGCGATGCCCTCCAGCTCCGCGGTGACCCGGGCGAGCAGCTCCGACTCGGACTCCGAGAGGACCTGCCCGCCGTCCTCCCCGTCGAGGGAGCACTGCGTGCCGTGCCCGGCCACGAGCACCACGTCCTCCGGGGCCTGCGCGAGCTGCCGCAGGTCGGCCAGGGCGCGACCCGACACCAGCGCCACGTCGGTGGTGCCCACCAGCCGGCGCAGCGCCTCCACCGACTCCGGCAGGGGCTTCGACGCCATCGGGTCGTCCACCAGCGGGGCCAGCACCCCGTCGAAGTCCAGGGCGACCAGCACCCGCCCGGAGCCGGCGAAGAGGGCGAGCGCCTCGTCGAGGCCCGCGGTGCCCTGCATGCCGCTCACGGCGCGACCTCGGAGCCGGCGCTGGTCAGGTCGATCTCGGTGTTCTCCGCGCCGGGGCGCTCCAGCGCCTCCAGGAACGTCGCGGCCCAGCGCTGCACGTCGTGCTCGCGCACCCGCCGGCGCATGGCCCGCATCCTGCGCGCCGCCTCCCGCGGGGACATGTGCAGCGCCCGCACCACCGCGTCCTTCAGCCCGTCGATGTCGTGCGGGTTCACCATGATCGCCTGGCCGAGCTCGTCGGCGGCGCCGGTGAACTCCGACAGCACCAGCGCTCCGCGCTCGTCGTAGCGGGAGGCCACGTACTCCTTCGCGACGAGGTTCATGCCGTCGCGCAGGGACGTCACGAGCATGACGTCGGCGGCGAGGAACAGCGCCGCCATCTCCTCGCGGCCGTAGGAGTGGTGCAGGTACTGCACGGGCGTCTTGCCGATCTCGGCGTAGGTGCCGTTGATGCGCCCGACGGTCACCTCCACGTCCTGGCGCAGCTGCACGTACTGCTCGACCCGCTCGCGGCTGGGGGTGGCGACCTGCACGAGGGCGGCCTCGCCGACCTGGATGCGGCCGTCCGACAGCAGCTCCTCGAACGCCTTGAGCCGGTGCAGGATGCCCTTGGTGTAGTCGAGGCGGTCCACGCCCAGCAGCACGTACTGCGGGTCGCCGAGGTCGCGGCGGATCTCCCGCGCCCGCTCCTGGATGTCCTCGCGGCGGGCCATCTCGTCCAGCGCGGCCGCGTCGATGGAGATGGGGAAGGACGCGGCGCGCACCTGGCGCCCGCCCTCGTCGGGCAGGCGCACGAGCGACTGCCGGGCCGGCAGCGCGATCGCCCGGCGGCAGGCCCGCAGGAAGTTGCTCGCGTCGGCGGGGCGCTGGAAGCCCACGAGGTCCGCGCCCAGCAGCCCGTCGAGGATCGCCCCGCGCCACGGCAGCTGCGCGAAGATCTCGAACGGCGGGAACGGGATGTGGTTGAAGAACCCGATGCGCAGGTCCGGGCGGCGCCGGCGCAGCATCCGCGGCACGAGCTGCAGCTGGTAGTCCTGCACCCAGACGGTCGCGCCCTCGGCGGCCTGCTCGGCGGCGGCCTGCGCGAAGCGCTCGTTGACGCGGACGTAGGCCTCCCACCAGCGCCGGTGGTAGGTGGGGGCGACGATCACATCGTGGTACAGCGGCCACAGCGTGCCGTTGGAGAAGCCCTCGTAGTAGTCCTCGACCTCGTCCGCGGACAGGCCCACGGGCACGCACCGCACCCCGACGGCGTCGAACGGCTCCGGCGGCTCGCCGTGGGTGCCCGCCCAGCCGATCCAGGCACCGTCCTCCCGCTGCATGACGGGCTCGAGGGCGGTGACCAGACCCCCGGGGCTGCGCCGCCACGAGGTGGTCCCGTCCGCCTCCTCCACCCT
Source organism: Kineococcus xinjiangensis (assembly GCF_002934625.1). Taxonomy (GTDB): domain Bacteria; phylum Actinomycetota; class Actinomycetes; order Actinomycetales; family Kineococcaceae; genus Kineococcus_A; species Kineococcus_A xinjiangensis. Next base: position 11,806 of record NZ_PTJD01000024.1, read on the forward strand.
GTCCACGGGGAGCCGGTTGGCCACCACCACCAGGTCGTAGTCGCCGGCCATCGAGAGTTCCTCCTCGGGAGTTCGGACTGCGCCGACCCTATCGGCCGGTGGCGACGGCGCAGCCCGGGAGCCGACGCCGGGCTCCGCGACCGCTCCTGCGACCCCTCCTGGAACCGGTCCCGCAACCGCGCGGGGACGCCCGGCGCAGCCCGTGGGGAGGCGCTGTGGAGGAGGCCCGGATCAGACCGTCGGTGGACTCGGAGCCGCACCCGGCTGACGTACCGTGGGCGCGTGCAGACCCCGGCGCCCTTTCCGCACGTCGAGCCGGTGACCAGCCCCGTGCCCACGGGCGACGGGCGCACCGGTGCCGCGCCGTCGGGCGGCCCCGCTCCCGGGACCACGCTCGGTGAGCACCGCCTCCTGCACGTCATCGGCGAGGGCGGCATGGGCATCGTCTACCTCGCCCTCGACGCCGGGCAGCGCGCCGTCGCCCTGAAGGTCCTCAAGCCCCACGTCGCGGGCGACCCGCACGCCCGCGAGCGGCTCGACCGGGAGGTCTCCACCCTGGAGCGGGTGCGCTCGCCGCGGGTCGCGGAGGTCCTCGGCGGCGACGTCTGCGGGCAGTGGCCCTACCTCGTCACCCGCTACGTGCCGGGCCGGCCCCTCGACACGGTCGTCGCCGCCGACGGCCCCCTCACCGGCCGCGCCCTGCACGAGCTCGGGCACGGGCTGTCGGAGGCGCTCGCCGCCATCCACGGCGCCGGTGTCGTGCACCGCGACCTCAAGCCCGGCAACGTCCTCGTCCTCGACGGCAAGCCCGTCGTCATCGACTTCGGCATCGCCCACGTCGCCGACGACGTCCGCCTCACCACCACCGGCCTCGTGATGGGCACCCCCGGCTACCTGTCCCCGGAGGTCGTCGGCGGCGGCGCCGTCTCGCCTGCCACCGACTGGTGGGGCTGGGCCGCGACCGTGGCGTTCGCCGCGACGGGCCGCCCGCCGTTCGGCCGCGGCCCGATGGAGGTCGTCCTGGACCGGGTGCGGCGCGGGGAGGCCGACCTCGCGGGACTGCCCCCGGAGCTGTCGCGGCTGCTGTCCGCGGCGCTGGCCGTGAACCCCTCCCACCGCCCCGAGCCCGAGGCGCTGCTGCAGGCCCTCGACCGCGCCTGCCGCGCGGCCGGGGACTCCTCGCCCGTCACCAGCGCCGTGCCTGTCCTCGACCGGGACGTCGTCGACGTCCGCGACACCGTCACCCCGCCCGGCGGCACGCCCGCGTTCCCGCCGGCCGTCGACGGGGACGCCACCCGGGTCGTCGCCGTGGACCGCCGCTCCCCGTTCGAGTCCCGCACCGGCCTGGAGGTGGACGGCTCCCACGGCTGGGCGTCGCGCCGCGGCGACTTCCGGCCCCGGCAGGAGGGTCCCCGCACCGTCGACCCCCGCGACGCCGCCCTGCTGCGCGAGGCCGCCACCCCCCGTCCCGAGCCGGAGAGCGCCGCCGAGCGCACCTCCGTGCTCCCGCCCATCCGGCACGTCCCCCCGGCCGAGCAGCGCCCCCCGGTCCACCAGGCCCCGCCCCACCAGCCGCCCTCCGCGCAGCGCTTCGCCCCGCCTCCCGAGCAGCACACGTCCGTGCTGCCGCCCGTCCGCCCGCACCCGCAACGCCCCGCCGCCCCCCACGGGCCCGCGCCCCGCCCCGGCGGTCCGGCACCCGCGGCCTTCGCGCCGCAGGAGCGGCAGCCGTGGCCCCCGCAGCCGCAGCAGCCCGCCGGCTGGGGGCCCCCCGCGTCCTGGCCGCCCGCCGCCGCCCCCGCTCCGGCCGGGCAGGCGTTCGACCGGCAGGCTCCCGCCGGGCAGCGCTTCGACCGGCAGAGCTACGACGGGCAGGCCCCCGGCGGCGCCGCGCCCGCCCCCGCAGGGCAGCAGGCCGCCCGGCCCGCCCGCACCGGCACCCTGCTCGCCATGCTCATCGCGCTCGCCGGCGTGTGCGCGGTCGCCCCCACCGCCGGCTGCGTGCTCGCGCTCATCGGCGCGACCCTCGCCCGCACCGTCGACCGCAGCCACGGCACCCTCGCCCGCCGCCGCGAGGCCGCAGGCCCCCGGCCCAGCGACGCCCTCGCCGTAGCCGTCGCAGCCCCCTGGAACGCCCTGCGCTCCGCCGTGTCCACGCTCTTCTGGTCGATCATCCCGGCGCTCGTGGGCGTCAGCACCCTCTTCATCGCCGGCCTCGTGCCCGGGCTGCCCACCGGCGGCCCCGACGCGCCCTTCGCCCTCGGCCTCGGTGCCCTCGCCGCCGCCCTCACCGCCTGGTGGGGACCCGGCAGCCGCTCCCTCCAGCGCGGCACCCGCGCGATCGTGCGCACCGTCACCGGCGGAGAGCAGGAGACGAAGGTCGTCGTCGCCGTCCTCGGCCTCGTCGCCGTGTCCGCCGTGTTCATGGCCCTCAACGGCGCCGAACCCGACTGGCGGCCGCTCGGCGGATCGCCGTTCACCGCACTGCTGTACTGAACCGCCGAGCGCCACGACGGTGCGGACGCCGACGAGGACTACCGCTGCGCGGCACCCCAGCCGTGCCAGCGCTCGACCTCCACGAGGGCGCTGACGCGCGGCCGCTCCCGCTGCGGGTAGTCGCGGCCCGTGTAGTGGCGCGCGAGCCGGTCGATGTCCGCCAGGTCGGTGTCGTCGCGGAACTCCACGACGCGCCCCTGCACGCTGACGTGCGTGTACCAGTCACCCTCGGCCAGGGCGGTGACGGACACCCGCGGCTCGACACGCAGGTGGCGCAGCCGCGCGCGGCCCGCGTCGAAGTTCAGCAGCACCCGGCCGTCGTCCTCCAGCAGGTACCAGGTGGCCACCGTCACCGGGTAGCCGTCGGGGTGGACGGTCCCCATGACGGCGGGGTTGGGACGCGCGAAGAGCGCGGCGACGTCCTCGGGCAGCGGCGGCTTGACCATGGCGACCTCCGGGGCTCGGGAGCGGTGCCTCACCGGTGGACCGGTGGGCCCGCCGGATCCTAGGCGCGTCGTTCCCCACGACGCACGCCCCGCGGTGCGGGGGAGCGGCCGTGCGGCGCGCGCCCCGCCCGACGGGGGCGCCGTAGCAGGAGTGCCGGCGGCCGGGCGGCTACCATCGAGGGCGCCGGGGCGGCGTCCCCGGCGCCGGCCGGCATGGCGCAATTGGTAGCGCACCCGACTTGTAATCGGGCGGTTCGGGGTTCGAGTCCCCGTGCCGGCTCCCCGCTGACCTGCGGAAACGTCTCGCAGGCAGTCCAGCCGAGCCAGTACTGACGGCAACGCTGACGGCAACGGCCTCACCGGCCGCTTGAGTACCACCAGCGGGGTCCGGGGCCTAGTGACCGTCCGGCTGCGACTTCAGTGAATCGATCACCGCGCCGCGCGCCTCGGCAGGAAGACGCCGGTATGCATTCCATGCACGCTCCAGCGGCGTCGACCCACGGCGGCCCCGGTTGACCCAGCGCTCCAGGCGCCGCCGGTCCTCCGGCTCGAGATCGCGTACAGCGGCCAGCACCTCGCCGGCGTTCTGCTCCTGTGGCCCGGCGCCGGACTTGCAGCGCTTGCACTTGGTGACGAGCAACGTCTTCGTCGTGCCATTGGGCAAGGTCGTCGCCTCGCTGCTGACCGACAAGACCGCCGTCTGATTCGCGGCATCCGCATAGGGTTCGCCACCAGCGATCCCACATACAGTGCACATGTAGCCGTCCTGCTTCATCACTTCCTCGCGATCCTTGGCGGTGATCGTTTTGAGGTCAGCCTCCTGGCGCTTGATGGGGTCCCAGACAGGCACCCCTGCGCTCACGAAACGCTGCTCGTCTGCACGCAGGGACGCATCCTCGATGTTGGTGAGGATGACCCACTGGTAGGAGCGCAGGTCGCGGATGCGGCGATCCACCTGCCCCACGCCGGGGAAGGCCTGGCGCAGCTGCTCCTTGGTGAACGTGTTGCCTTGCCCGACCTCCTGCAGCAGCCACAGCGCGCCGCGGATCATGGTGCCGGCCTTGCTGTCAGGGGCGTTCCACCGGGGGACGGTCACCACGCGCTCCGTTCACGCACGGCCGCCGCCATGCGGGTCGACGTCTTGCACTCCACCACCTGCGTCGGCGGTCCCTGCCATCATGCCTGAGAGGCCTGGCCCGTGACCTAGGAGATCGCTGATGCCCACGAAGTTCGGAGTCCCGCCGCAGGGAGCTGCCATCCGGTCGATGGTCGAGGAGCGGCTCCAGCAGGCCCGGGTTGACCAGGGCGCCAAGGTCACCGTGGACTGGCGCGGCCAGCAGAAGCACCTCGACGTGATTGCCATGCCGGTCGACATCCTCTACTTCAACCCTGAGACACACCGAATCAGGGCTCAGCGCACGGTTGACCCCGAGAAGAACCGGGTGCTGGAGGAGTCGCCATGGGGGACCGAGGCGCAGGCCTATCTGCAGCAACTCCTGCAGTGCAAGCCCTCCGATCCCACTCAGACCGACCCCGACTTCACCATCCTCAAGGACGAGCTGGATGAGTTCGGGCAGAAAGATCCGGGCATCATCACGCCGGATGGCATCCTCGTTGACGGCAATACCCGCTGCGCCGCCCTTCGCGAGTTGGGTGAGAAGCACATCCGGGTCGCGGTCCTCCCCGGCGATACGGGTTATGAAGACATCGCCGCGGTGGAGATTGCGCTTCAGCTGCGCAGGGACAAGCGCCGTGACTACTCGTACATCAACCGCCTCATCGCCATCGAAGAACAGCTCGCGGCGGGGCGGAAGGAGGAGGACATCGCGCGCGTCTTCAACACCAAGGTCGCCACGCTGCGCAAGGATCGGTGGGTCTACAGCCTCATTCTTGACGCCATCTCGCGCAGCGAGACAACCGGGGGTGCGGCGCTGCGCCTGATTGACTTCGAGGGCCAGCAGGAGAAACTGCGCGAGATCTACCGCGACTACGATCCCCTGAGGAAGACCGACCCTGAGGCGGCTGAGCGGCTCAAAGAGGCGCGCCTTGCTATGGTGATCCTCAACTACGCGAAGACGACTATGCGATACGCGGGGCCGGACTTCCACAAGGACTTTCTAGAGGCGCGTTTGCCTCAGGAGTTGCGCCCTGCAGGTGACGCCCCTGCAGGTATCAGCATCCCGGGCCTCGGCCCCGACGTCGTAGTGCCCGGCCCGAGCGCTCGCGTATCTCAGGCGCGTGCACTCACCGACGCTCTGCTCAGGGCGAAGGCAGCTGCCCAGGCTCCGGAGAAACTGAAGCCTGCGGACGTAGCTGCGGCCGACAGTGCTCTCAAGGCCGCAAAAGAAACCTTCGACCGCGCTTCACAGCTGGCAGGCAAGGACGCGCAGTTGCGCCAGCGTCAGGTCGCCGTCCCCGAGCGTCTCACCGACGCTGCAGATTTCGTGAACCAGTGCTCGGCAGAGTTCGCTGAGGCGCGTTCCAAGCGCATTCTCGACGAAGATACATTTGACGATGCTCTGCTTACCCTGCGCGAGAGCCTGGTCCAGCTCGCTCGGCAGGCCGGGCGCGCCTTCGAGACGCCCGGAGACGGAGTGGCGTGGCTGCTAGCTGCGACAAGGGACCCCGCATGAATTCCGGCAGCCTTTATATCGAGTTCGGTACCACGGCCGATAAAGCGGCTCTACGCAGCTCCGCAGGATTCGAGAACGACCTCCGGCGACTGGCAACCCAGTTCAGCACGAGCATCCAAAAATCAGCAGGCATAGTCGAGGTTGGCATCGATGACCTCCTCACCAACCTTGCGAACCTGACCGCTTGGCCCGAGCCATCCACTGTCGCGTGGGACGCGCAACTCGCAAATCTGGCTAAAGATTCCCTCGCTGACGCACAGGCGGTGGCTGCCCGGCTTGAGGATTCGTCAAAGGACGCGCTCTCCGTATCGCCCGACGATGTGGTCGCGCTCCTCGGTGATGCGTGGACAGCTGATCTCACCAGTTTTCAGCGCCGCGACATCGCGAAGCTCTTGTCCTTGCGTCATGGGGCGAACTTTTCTGTGCCGGGAGCGGGCAAGACCCGGGTCGGGCTCGCTGTTTTCCAGGCCCTTCGCCAGTCGGCTGGCATCGAACGGCTTCTCATCGTCGGCCCTAAATCCTGCTATGAGGCCTGGATGGGCGAAAATGCTGAGTGCCTCACCCCTCCGTTGCGCATGCAGGTATTTTCAAAGGAACTTGACCCGACCGCAGATGCTATTGTCGTCAACTACGAGCGGCTTGACGCTGTGGTCAACGCACTCGGGGCCTGGTTGTCGGCTCGGCCGTCGATGATCATCCTCGATGAGGCTCATCGGATGAAACGCGGCGCCGAAGGTGTTTACGGCTCGGCTTGCCTGGCGCTCGGGCCTCGAGCTCGCCGTCGCCTCATTCTTACGGGTACGCCTGCCCCCAATGGCGCGAAGGATCTAGAAAGCCTGTTCGGATTCGTATGGCCGGGGCACGGCCGCCAGACCGTCGTGCAGGCCGTTGCCGGCGGCGATCTCGCGAAGGCCAGTGATGTGCTTCGACCCTTGTTCACCCGGACAACCAAGGGGGAACTGGGGCTACCTCCAGTTGTCACGACCCTTCGCTCGCTGCCCATGCCACCGCTCCATCGCGAGATCTACGACGCTCTCATTGGCCGGTTCTCTGCCCGGGCGGCCGGCGCTGAGGGTGACATGGAAGCTCTGGGGCGCATCCTCGTATACCTGATGATGGCAGCTGTCAGTCCAGCACTGCTGGCGGTGGGTACCACGAAGTACGAGCCGCTCTCCTATCAGGTCCCACCGCTGGTCGTTCCCGACGGCACACCCTTGGCTGCTCTGATGAAGGACCTGCCCAGCTACGAGATGTCGCCGAAATACCGCGAGGCACTTGCTATTGTCGCTGACAATGCAGCCAAGGGCCGCAAAACGCTGATTTGGTCCTCCTTCATCCGGAGCATCACCACTCTGCAGCGGATCTTGGGTTCCTTCTCGCCGGCAGTGGTGCATGGCGGCACACAAGATCGGGACGGGGAGATCCGTCGATTCCGGAATGACTCCGACTGCATGGTTCTGATTTCAAATCCTGCTACCTTGGGTGAGGGCATCAGTCTTCACCACCACTGCCATGATGCGGTTTACATCGACCGCGACTTTGCGGCAGGCCGCTTCCTCCAGAGCCTCGATCGCATTCACCGCCTCGGACTTGCTGCCGACGTCGAGACGAGAATTACGGTTCTCTCCTCCGAGGAAACCATTGACGAGGTGGTGACGCAGCGGCTGAATGACAAGCTGCAGTTCATGGGACGCATCCTGGACGATCCCGCAGTGCGGGAACTGGCGGACCTCCAAGATGAGGACTCGATCGGGGAGGGCCTCGACGCGCGGGACCTGCAGGCGCTGATGGGGCATCTGCGTGGCAATTCCGCCTGAGCCTGTCCTGCGGGCTGCCTGCCGCTGGTTGGAGCAGCTGCCCGGCAATGGCGCCGCGAGATGCCGGGCGTTGTTCCTCAATCACTATGACTATAGTGATCTCACGCCCACCCAGTATGAGACGGCATATGCATGGGTTCGTGACATTGGCTTGCTGGACGACCTGCAATCTCACGTCCCGGCGGCTCGGCGAGTATTCCGGGCTGCTGTGACCGCAGGGGGCGCAACATGGCTCAGGGATGCCGATGCACTGATTCGCACCCCTGACGAGCTCCCGATCGATGCCGCTGTCGCGGCTGAAGCTCTAGGTGTCGGGGAATCCGAAGCGTTCGCGGAGATTCACTCGATCTGGGGGAAAGTCGATACCGCAGAACGCGCGAGGATCGGCGCGGCAGGGGAGGAGGTTGTGGTCGACCTTTTGAGGGGGCTTGTCGGCGTCGCCGTGGACCATGTTTCAACGTGGTCCGATGCTTATGGCTACGACATCGCTATGACCGCGGCCGCCGGCGTGGGTCATTTCGAGGTGAAGGCCACTGTGCGGCGAGGCCAAGCCGTGATCTACCTGTCGCGCAACGAGTTCGAGACAATGCAGCGGGACCCCGCGTGGTCGCTCATCATGGTGCGCCTCAGACCCGACCTCGCGCCATGCGAGCTGAGCACCGTTCCCACTGGCTGGCTCGCAGCTCAGATGCCGATCGACCGTACGATGCTCGGCCGATGGGAGTCCTGCAGGGTCAGTGTTCCGTCCGAGGTTCTTGTGAAAGGGGTGGCGGCGGTGGTGCCCCTCGTCCAGGAGGCCACGTCGCCGCTACTGACCGGTGTCTTTGCCGAGGTGAATGCGAGTTCTCTTGCCATTCAGGGATCATGAGTTATGCGCTCAGATGGCCGCATCTTTATGGAGCTCATAATTTGGGGGCCAACCGCCCGGCGGATTGATCTGGGTCCAGGGTGTCAGGCGGCAAGCATGCCTCGATCAAGGCGACAGCCTCATCGATGGTCTGGTGCTCCCAGACTCTGATTACGGCCCATCCCGCGGCGCTGAGCACATCATCATTTCGGCGGTCACGCTCAACGTTGCGACGCAGTTTTGGCGTCCAGTACCACTCATTATTAGTCGGCTCCCGGCCGTGCAGGGGGCAGACGTGCCAAAAGCAGCCGTCGACGAAGACGGCGATTCTATGGCGCGTGAACACGATGTCGGGCCGAACCCGGCCGCCCGGTAGGTCGAGCCGTAGATCTTTGAGGAAGCGACGACCACGGCGATGGAGCGCCGAGCGCAACCTGATCTCTGGCTTAGTGTCCTTGCGGCGGATGGCCGCTAGATTCCTTGATCGACCAGCCGTTGCAGGCGTCGGCTGCACTGAGCGTCGTGTCCCGTCTGCATCAGGGCCTGTCACACCCGTACAGTACGGTCACCGCACGTCCCGACGCTTGCTCTCACATGCATCAGAAGTCGATCGGGCGCTGAGGTATCGCAGTACGGAGGACGTGGAGGATGGCCTTGGCAAACTACGGCGTGGTCGAGATTTGCGCGGGCGCCGGCGGTCAGGCGCTCGGGCTTGAGCGCGCAGGATTCGATCATCTACTCGCGGTAGAGATCGACAAGACTGCCTGCGAGACGCTCAAGGCCAATCGTGAGCATTGGGACGTCAAATGCGGTGACGTGGCCGATGAGCAGCTTTGGCATCCGCGAGACTTCGCATCTGACGATGAGAGCAAGCGCGTGGCGCTCCTGGCTGGAGGAGTTCCATGCCCCCCGTTCTCAATCGCGGGCAAGCAGCTAGGCGCCAGCGACGAGCGTGATCTGTTTTCATGGGCGGTCGAGGCGTGCGACGCAATGCGACCACGCGCGCTGCTGCTCGAGAATGTGCGCGGACTTTCTATGCCTCGATTCGCCGCTTACCGTCAGCGAATTCTGGACCGTCTCGCGGAGATGGAATACGTTGGGTTCTGGAAGCTGCTCCAAGCGTCCCACTTCGGTGTCGCGCAGTTGCGGCCGCGTTTCGTGCTCGTGGCGCTGTCCGAAGCCGATGCGCCATACTTCAGGTGGCCTGAGGAGAAGCCGGCCGACCTTACGGTCGGTGAGGCTTTGAGGGAGCTCATGGACGAGCATGGCTGGGAGCATCTCGAGGCGTGGGTGGAGATGGCGAACAAAGTCGCCCCCACCATCGTGGGCGGAAGCAAAAAGCATGGTGGCGCTGACCTGGGACCGACCCGCGCGAAGGCTGCCTGGCGCCTGCTCGGCGTCGATGCCATGGGTGTCGCAGATGATGCACCAGCTAGGAATGCTCCTCATCCCATGGATAAGCCGCCGAAACTAACGGTTGAGATGGTCGCCCGCCTTCAGGGGTGGGACAACACTATGAACTGGCACTTCGAGGGGCGTAAGACAGCGAAGTATCGTCAGGTGGGCAACGCCTTCCCCCCGCCCGTGGCGGAGGCCTTGGGCAGAAGCATCAAGAACGCGCTCGACCACATCGGGGAGCCCCGGGAGATGAAGGAGCTTGACGACTCGACCGCTCATGACCATGTTTACCGCATTCTTAAGGAAGCGGGAAAGCATATCGGCATGGCATCTATCAAGCGAAAGCTGCCGGAGCCCTACGGGGATGGGCAATTGGAGCGGCGCATCGCTCATCTGTCCAGGGACTTCGTCATCGACATCAAGACGACTAAGCAGGGCCCGGAGTACAAGCTCTTGGGATTCAAGGGCTTTATCGGTCAGGATGACCACGACAGGCATGCCTTCTTCGCTGACCGTCTCACTAGGTCGAGGATCAGCTGATTTGGCTGGCGAGGCCTCCATGCTGCCACCGTCCATGTCCCCGCTTTCACCGAGTCAGACGGTACTGGGCTGACCTAGCAGAAGGCGAGCAATCTGCTCAACGGCGGGGGAGCTGACGATCGGCAGCACATGCGCGTAGGTATTCATTGTAACGCCGATCTGCGAGTGACCAAGAAGCTCCATCACGACGCGGGGGGGAGTGCCTTCCGCGATCAAAAATGTTGCGAAGGTATGCCGCAGGTCGTGAAATCGGATCGCGGATATGTCCGCTCGGGACAGCAGTTCCTTGAACGACTTGTCGAAGTTGCTCGGGTCCAGTGGTGTGCCGATCGGTGTGGTGAAGACGAGCCCCATGTTTTGCCACGCGCTTCCGGCGGCCAGCCTTTCGGCGTTCTGGTGGAGGCGATGCGTGTGAAGGGCTGCAGTGACAGCCGGCGGCATCGGCAGCGTGCGAGCAGAGCGGTCAAGTCCAGGGGCGTGGTGTACGGCGGTTTCTCGCGTGATCTTGTGATGGTCAGGCGGTGATGGCCTGCAAGGTGGTGTCGGTGTTCACCTC
>NZ_PTJD01000025.1 GCF_002934625.1 Kineococcus xinjiangensis
GCGGCGACCTGCTCCAGCGTCACGTCCGGATCACGGTTGCGAGCGACCCGCACGACGTCATCGCGGAACTCGCGGGGGTAAGGCTTGGGCACAGCGACATCCTCCCAGGCTGCCTCTCGGGCAAGCCAGCGTCGGTGTCACCGGATCATGCAGCAGACCCCTGCTTCTTCGTTCCTCGGTCGCTGGCAGCGCCGTCGTGATCGTTCTCGGTGCGGGGCTTCCTCGGCTCAGCGGCTGCGCCGCTGCCCTGCGGGTGCCCTCTCGGCGGCTCACGGCGGCCTGATCGAAGACCGCCGGGAGGGGGCGGTGAGCGGTCAGCCGGACACGCAGCAGGCCACCCACCCCCACCACCCGGCGCACCTTCGTGAGGCAGCACCGACCGGAAGGACCAGCACATGAGCCAGCCGCAGCAGAGCCACGCCACCAGCCACCAGCTGCACGACCTCGTCACCGTCCACGAGGACTACGCCCGTCCCAGTGACTTCGGTGTGGTCTACAAGATCACAGCCGTGCCGCAGGGCAAGCGCAGCGTCAACTACGTCGCCACCCCGGTCAACGGTGGGCGCGGTCTCAAGGGCAAGGCGTTCGTGTTCGCCCCCTACGCCGGGGAAGTGCCCGAGGCGGGGCGCTTCATCAGTCAGCCCGTGCCCTACGCCCCGCCCATCTGGCCGGGGCAGGTCGTCACCGTCTCCGGTCCCGACTGGAGCGAGGCGCCCGAGACGCTGTTCGTCGCCGTGGGCATGGGCGACCGCAAGGTCCGCCTCGCCCGGCTCGGCGGCACCGATGGCCGCGTCTGGACGCTGCCCAACTCCTGGCTCACCGTCGTGGACTTCGCCCGCCTGCACGTGCTCCCCGCCGCCGCCTGAACCGCCACAAGGAACCGGGTGCCGCGTCGACCACGACCGGCGCGGCACCCGGCGCCCCGGCGGCAACGCCTCCCTCACCGCAGCACCACCAGCCGAGAAGGAGCCCCCGTGGCCGACACCCCGATCACCGCCAGCCCGAGCATCGCCAGCCCGATGACCCACGCGCGTGACGCCGCCGAGAACGCCCTCGCCGATGCCTGGATCAGCGTGGGGACTCCGCCGCCCGGTGCGTGCGTGCACTGGCGCACCAGCGACTGCCGCGACTGCGCCTGGACCTCCGAACTGGACGCCGCAGCAGCCCGCGGTGAGCACCTGCCCCTGTACCCGCCCGCGGACTGGACGCCCACCGCGCAGTAGCCCGACGCCACCAGCCAGCGCACCACGACCGCCAGGAGGTCCTCATGGCCGGCCAGTTCCCGCCGATGAGCGCGACCATCACCCGCACCGCCGACACCGTGACCGTCACCGTCGAGCACGCCCCCCGGCAGTCCTACTCCCGCGCCGTGCAGCCCCTCGCGATGCGCGCCGCCGCCACGGTGGGCCTCGCCCTGACCCTCACCGGCGTCAACCACGACGTCACCCCGCCCGCGGAGTGGGAACGCACCGGGCGCTGCCGCAGCGCCTACATCTTCGCCGTCCGTCCGTCCGTCCGTCCGTCCGTCCGCCCGCCCACCCCAGTCCAGTCCAGCACGAGAGGACCCCGCGCGTGAGCGACGAGTACTTCACCGACCCTGACGGCAGCACCGTGCACGTCGAGCTCCTCGACGTGTCCGAGGACGCCTGGACGCAGCTGCACCAGGTGCTGGGACTGGCCCCGCACTGGCTGGGTCGCTGGAAGGGCGGGCGGCACGTCTTCCTCGACCTCGCCCAGTACCCCGACGCCGACCTGACGCGCCTGCGCCAGTGGGCCCGGAACCTGGGCATCGCGCACCAGTGGGAGAACACCACCCGCACCTCCTGGCACCCCACCTCGAACGGTGCCCCTCTGCCGGAGGCCACGGAAACCGGCGTCTGCCGGACACCGGAGTACCTGGACACCCTGACCTGCCCCTGCGGCAACGACACGTGCTCCACCGGGCTCAGCCACGCCACCACGACCGCCCAGGAGGTGGACCAGGACTGGGACGGGCGCCACGTGGCCTGCCGCGACTGCGGCCGCGTCATGGACCTGAGCACCCACGACGAGACGTCCGGCACCGTGCACGTCGTGGCCGGCCCCCAGCCGTTCACGCCACTGCCCTGATCACGCCACTGCCCTGATCACGCCACTGCCCTGATCACGCCACTGCCCTGATCACGCCACTGCCCTGATCACGCCACTGCCCTGACCGCTCAGCCGCCTGCTCTCCGGGGCAGGCGGCTGAGCGGGCGTAGCGGGCGCCTGCGGCGGCGCCTTGTCGTCCCGGCCCTGGCGGGCCGGGAGTGCGGCGGCTCGCTCGTACCTCGCTCTACTGCCGCCGCACGGTGGCGTGCTCGTCCCTCGCCCGCCACCCGGTCGCGGCTGCGCCGCGGCGTCTTGTCTGTCTTCTCCCCTCCCGGCGTCCGATCGTGGCCGCACGGTGTCCGCTGGCAAGTCGAGCTCGCTCCGCTCGGCCACTGCCCTGCGAACCATCACGCAGCCGCTCTCGGTCGTGCCTCCCTCGAAGACGCGGCCGCCGTGATCGTTCTCGGTACGCGGCTTCCTCGACTCGCGGCTGCGCCGCGCCCTGCGGGTGCCCTCGGCCACCTTCCGCGGCCTGGATCGAACTGCTGCCGGGAGGGGGCGAAGAAACGCTCGGCCGGATGCCGCAGGCAGATGGCCGGGTCCCCGCACCGACACACCTGACCGCACGTTCGAGGAGGAACACGATGGGCAAGCACAGCATGGCTACGGAGGAGATGATCCCCTGGCTGGCCGGCTTCAGCGACAAGGTCCCGTCAGTGCAGACCGCACTCGAAGCGGGCCACAGCCTGAGCACCGCACTGCAGCTGGCGATGCTCGAGCACATCCGCACCCAGGCCGCCAACGGCGGCGTCACCGTCACGATCGACGAGAGCGGTGAACTGCAGCTCACCTACCCCCACGGTCAGACCGAGACTCTCGTCGCCCGTACCGGAACCTGCGGCACGTGCCGTGCGGAGCGAGCGGTGTCCTTCCTGACCTGGGATGGCTGCGACCTCTGCTTCCCCCCGCCGCCCCCCGCGCCGGACAGCACCCCGGACGGGGACGCGCACGCGAGGACATTCGGCTGCGACTGCCCCAACCCCGGCTGCACCGAAGAGTTCGGCCCGCAGCACGTCGAGATGACGGACGACGAGTTCCACGAGTTCGCGTACGGGCTCAAGCCCGGCCAGCAGCCCTGACCGCCGTCGTCGCGTGGAGGCCCTCATGGCACACCCTGCCCCGCCCAGCGCGGCCACCCACGTCCGGGCCGGACGTCCCGCCGCTGCCCTCGCGGCAGCCCGCGCCGCAGCGTGCGCAGCCCCCGCGACCGGTGGCCGGCGCGCAGACCCGGCGGCCTCCTCGAGGAACACCCTCCAGGTGAGCTGCCCGCTGGATCCGGCGAGCACCGCGGACGCGACACCGCCGCCACCCCCAACACCGTCCCAGCCAGCGCCGCAACCGGAAGGAGCGGGCCCCTTCCACGGTCCGCAGACGGTGGCCGTGGCGATCCACGAGGCCGCCGTCGCGTTCTACCACCAGCAGCTGACCCACACGCAGACCGGCGCCCGGGCCCGCGCAGAGCTCACCCGGCGCGGCCTGCCCCCGCAGGTCACCCGCGCCGGAGTCGGCTACGCCCCACCCGGCTGGTCGAGCCTGGTCGAGCACCTGCTCGCCACCGGGTGGAGCGGAGAGGACCTCCTGCTCGCCGGCGTCGCCACCCGCAGCAAGCGCGGCACCCTCATCGACCGCTTCCGCGACCGCATCACCTTCGCCATCCACGACGAGCACGGCCGACCCGTAGGGTTCACCGCCCGCGCCTTCGACGCCGAGCTCGCCACCGCCCAGCAGCAGGGCAAGGACCTGCCCAAGTACCTCAACACCTGCGAGACGCCCACGTTCGCCAAGGCCCGGCTGCTCTACGGGCTCGGGCACCCCGGGATCCGCGAGGCCCTGGCCGCAGGAGCCGTGCCCGTGCTCGTCGAAGGCCCCGTCGACGCCCTGGCCATCCAGCTCGCCTCCGCCGCACGACCCCGGCCCGCCACGAACGGCACCCCTCGCGGCGGTTACGCCCCCGGATGGGTCGGGCTCGCCCTCTGCGGAACCGCTCTCACCCTCGAGCACCTCACCGTGCTCGATGCGCTCATCCGCGAAGTCAGCCCCGGCGAGTCCCTGGCCAGCCGAGGTCTCATCCTCGCCGTCGACCCTGACGCCGCCGGACGCGCGGCCGCTGCCCGTGCCTGGCCCATGCTGCGGGCCCGCGACATCTGGCCGTCCCACCTCAACCTCCCCGCCGGCGCCGACCCCGCCGACGTCCTGCGCCACCACGGCGCACAGCACCTGGCGCAGCAGCTGCAGCGAGGCGAGGCCACTCCCCTGCTGCACGCCCTGCTCGACGACGCCACCGCGCCGTTCCTGGACCGCATCGCCGAAGTCCCCTCCCAGGTCGCCGCAGTCCGCGCCGCCGTCGCCCTCCTCGCCGACACCCCGCTGATCACGTCGCTGCAGGTGCCGCCCGCGTCGCCGCAGCCACCGGCATCGACGTCTGCTTCATCGCCGACGAACTCGTCACCGCCCACACCGGACTGCCCATCGACTGACCCCGTCCTGCGGGGTTTCAACCGTGCCCATCACATGCTGAGGCTGTGCCCGGCTGGCGGATCGCCGCCTGGACACGGTGTAGCCCCGGTCACCTGCCAGCGGGGTGCAGCCGGACCGCTGGGTCCCGTCGTCCCCATGTGGGCGAGCCGGGCCCTGCCTTTCGCCCGGGTCGTCCACATGGGGACGAGGGGCACGCTGGCGACTCAGGGATGGCTGGCTGCTGCGGCGACGGGCCGCCTCAGCGCATGCGCTGGCGCATGCGCTCCAGGTCCCGCTCCCGCTGCACCTCATCGGCGAGGTCGTTGACGTACTCGACCTCGCTAGGGGTCATACCGGTGCGCCACACGGTGTAGGAGTGCAGGCACAGCGCGCCGGAACCATGGGCCCACGGCGCCACCAGCGGGGCCATCCAGATGAAGAGGATGCTGACGACGCAGATCAGCACACCCATGGCGAAGAACAGGAAGGCGAATGCCGCCAGGACGGCGACGACCCCGTGCAGGGTGCGCATCGGGCCGGTGATCGTGGGTTGCACCGCACTTCCTCTCGTAGGCTCGTATATGACGTCGGTGCCGTCTATAGCGACCTGATGCGCCCATTAGGGTCGAGCACGGCTGGACTCTCGCGCCGGGCGCCTGCGGCGGCGCTTGTTGCCCCGGTGCTGCGGCCCTGGCGGGCCTGCGGACCGGGGGTGCGGCGGCGTGCTCGTACCTCGCTCTCCTGCCGCCGCACGGTGGCGTGCTCGTTCCTCGCCCGCACCCGGTCGCGGCTGCGCCGCGGCGATTGTCTGTCTTCGCCCCCTCCCGGCGCTCGATCCTGGCCGCCCGCCGGTCGGAGGCAAGTCGAGCTCGCTGCGCTCGACCCCGCACGCTGCGAACCATCACCGGCGGCTCGCCGGCCTCCTGCGTCGGCCGTTCCCCGAGCTCCACCGCCGGTGATCGTTCTCGGTGCGGGGTTTCCTCGACTCGCGGCTGCGCCACGCCCTGCGGGTGCATCCGCCCGGCTCCCGCGGCCCTGATCTCACTGCGCCGGGAGGGGGCGAAGAAACGCTCGGCCGGATGCCGCAGGCAGACGGCCGGGTTCCCGCACCGGCACACCTGACCGCACCATCAAGGAGGACGGCATGGCTCAGGACACGCTCACCACCGCGGAGAAGCTGCGCCTCATCGAGCGCGCCGACCCCGACGGCGACGAGAGCCGAACCGACGTGCCCAGTGGCGAGGACTACCGCGCCCACCAGCGGTGGGCCGTGGACCGCTTCGGCCACGACGTCTGGGAGCAGTACATCCGGGGCGGCTGGGACACCCCGCGCGACTTCGGCTACGTGCCCGTCGACGCCGGAATCGGCCCACAGGACTACTGACCAGCTCGCAGCAACCGCCGCCCGGCGCCGATGACCGGGCGGCACCTCCCCACCGAAGGAGCACACCTTGAGCCACGTCGCCGCCGCCCTCCTGGCCGAGCTGTCCCCCGTCGAGCTGCGCCGCTTCGAGCTGGTCGTGGAGAAGCACGCCCCGACGCTGTGGCGCAACCCGTTCGTCAGCAGCCGCTGGGACGGCGCCCGCTACCTCGCGGAGACGGTCGAGTGGCTGGGCGGCATGTTCCTCGCCTGGACCTTCCGCGCAGTCATCGAGGTGGCCCAGCACTACCTGGAGCAGCACCCGGAGGTCCTGGAGCTGAGCGAGGAGGAGCAGCGCCGCCGCGCCGAGCAGCGCCAGGCCGAGGCGACCGCCCTGGAAGCGGAGGCGAAGGAGGCCAAGACCGCAGGCGACACCGCCCGCGTCGTGGAGCTGCTCGACCGCATCGAGCTGATCCAGCCCGACTACCGCCTCAGCGGAGGCTACGAGCTCGCCCGCATCCGCGACGCCCTGCGCGATCAGCTCCCCGCCCAGGCGGCGCCCGCCGCAGGGTGAGCCCAGCGCGAGGGCCGGTGCCGTGGTCAGGCGGCACCGGCCCTCGCACCGAGCGGGTCAGCGGACACCGCTGACGCGGCGGCTGCCCCTCGCCGGCCTGCGGCCGGGTGGCTGCTCCTGCGTCGCAGCCGGCGCCTCCTGCGTCGGTGCACCGGTCGCGGCTGCGCCGCGGCGGGGTGTCCCCGCTGCGCGGGCTGTTGGTAGCGGGCGCCTTCGGCGGCGTTTGTCGCCCCGGTGCTGCGGCCCTGGCGGGCCTGCGCACCGGGGGTGGCGGCGGCTCGCTCGTGCCTCGCTCTGCTGCCGCCGCTGTGCGCCTCCTGCGTCGGCGTCGCCCTGCGGGCGGTCGTCCCGCTCGTGCCTCGCGGGCCGGCGGTCGCCGCTGACGCGGCGGCGGTTTTCTGTCTTCTCCCCTCCCGGCGCTCAATCCTGGCCGCCCGCCCTGCTGCGTCAAGCCGAGCTCACTGCGCTCGACCCCGCACGCTCCGAACCATCTTGTGCCGGCGCCGCTCCCTCGTTCCTCGGTCGCAGACGGCACCGTCTCAAGATCGTTCTCGGTGCGGGGTTTCCTCGGCTCAGCGGCTGCGCCGCTGCCCTGCGGATGCCTCCGCAGGGCTCTTGCGGCCTGGATCTCACTGCGCCGGGAGGGGGCGAAGAAACGCTCGGCCGGATGCCGCAGGCAGACGGCCGAGTCCCTCCCCCGACGCACCTGACCGCATGCACCGGAAGGACACCCCATGTCGCGCGAAACCCTCACCTGGCTGAACCAGAACACCGTCATCGGCTTCACCGACCTGCGCGGCAACGCCTGGCATCGTGTCGACAGCCTCCAGGGTGAGCGTTCCAACCACTACCCCGGCGCCGTGCCGTTCGCCACCGTCGCGGAGCTGCTGCGCAGCGCCGAAGTGGCGTCCTACCCGGTGTCGGTGCGGATGCCCGCCACGCTGGACGACTTCACGTGCTTCGACGAGAACAACCGCCCGGTGCGTGACGTGCGGATCGAGGACCGCCAGGCCATCACTCGCATCAGCACCGGCGCCGTGCACGGGATCTTCTCCGGCGGCTACCAGGTGCACCAGTTCGATGAGTGGCTGCTGAACAAGATCAGCAACCTCGTCGGCGACACCCTGTCCATCGGATCGGCCGGACTGCTCAAGGGCGGCGCGGTCGCATGGGTCTCGATCGAGCTGCCCGAGAACATCACCACCCGTGAGGGCGTGACGTTCCGGCCGAACCTGCTCGCCTGCACCAGCCACGACGGGTCGCTCGCCACCACGTTCAAGCGCGTCGTGACCGTGGTCGTCTGCGACAACACCCTGTCCGCCGCCCTGGGGGAGAAGGGCCAGCAGGTCAAGGTCAAGCACAGCCGGTACGCAGACCTCCGGCTCACGGAGGCTCGCGACGCCCTCAACATGCTGGAAGTCACCGCCGACGCCTTCCAGGACCAGGTGCGGGCCCTGTGCGAGACGACCGTCACCGACCGCCAGTGGAGCGCCTTCCTCGACCGCGTGGCCCCCATCGAAGGCAGCAACCGGTCCAAGACCATCGCCCGCAACAAGCAGGACGGACTCGACCGGATGTGGCGCCACGACTCCCGCGTCACCGACTGGAAGGGCACCGGCTGGGGAGTCGTGCAGGCCGTCAACACCTGGGAGCACTGGGAGAAGACCGTCAAGGGCGCCGAGCGTGACGAGCGCAACCGACTGCGCGCCGTGACCGGCGGTGTGGACGACCTCGACCGCTCCACCGTCACGACCCTGAACCAGGTGCTCGCCACCGTCTGAGCGCGACCGGCTGGGGCGGCAGCGACGCCGCCCCAGCCGGGGCGGGCCCAGCGGGCACCACTGCGCGGCGGCTGTCTCCCTCGCCGGCCTGCGGCCGGGTGGGCTGCTCCTGCGTCGCAGCCGGCGCCTCCTGCGTCGGCGCACCGGTCGCGGCTGCGCCGCGGCGGGGTGTTTCCGCTGCGCGGGATCTTGGTGGCGGGCGCCTGCGGCGGCGCTTGTCGCCCGCCCTGACGGGCGGGGTGCGGCGGCTCGCTCGTACCTCGCTCTGCTGCCGCCGCCTGGCGCCTCCTGCGTCGGCGTCGCCCTGCGGGCGGTCGTCCCGCTCGTGCCTCGCGGGCCGGTGGTCGCCGCTGACGCGGCGGCGGTTGTTGGTCTTCTCCCCTCCCGGCTTCCGATCCTGGCCGCCCGCCGTGCTGCGGCAAGCCGAGCTCGCTGCGCTCGACCCCGCACGCTGCGAACCATCACGTCCGGGGCTGCCCCCTCGTTCCTCGGTCGCTGACTGCGCCCCGGTCGTGATCGTTCTCGGTGCGGGGTTTCCTCGACTCGCGGCTGCGCCGCTGCCCTGCGGGTGCCTGCGCACGGCTCCAGCGGCCTGGATCTCAAGACGCCGGGAGGGGGCGAAGAAACGCTCGGCCGGATGCCGCAGGCAGACGGCCCGGTTCCCGCCCCGGCACACCTGACCGCACGAGCAGGAAGGCCGACCACATGAGCGCCGCGACCACGACCACCGAGCACACCAGCACCCAGGACAGCGAGCAGGAGGCGACCTTGAGCACCTCGCAGGGCACCACGGCCAGCACCGACGCACCCACCGTCGAGGGCGTCACCCTCGTCCACCTCGACCCGCGCGACCTCATCATCGGCACCAACGTCCGCCTCGACCCGCAGATCGAGGCCGACAAGAGCTTCATCAACTCGATCAAGAAGCGCGGCGTCATCCAGGCCGTCACCGCCATCCACCGCACCGACGGCACCTACGAGGTCCGCCTCGGCCAGCGCCGCACCCTCGTCGCCCGCCAGGTCGGGCGCGAGACGATCCCCGTCTACGTCGTGCCCGAGTCCGGCGAGGCGGACCGGATCATCGACCAGCTCGCGGAAAACGACCACCGCGCGGGCATGCGCGACTCCGAGCGGGTCAAGGCGTTCGCCCAGCTCGCGGTGCTCGGCATGAGCGCCCACGCCATCGCCCAGCAGACCGCCAGCGACAAGAAGCAGGTCCAGGCCGCGCTGACGCTGGCCAAGAGCCAGACCGTGCTGGACAGCCTCGACACCCACGCCATGACGATGGAGGAAGGCGCGGTCCTGGCCGAGTTCGACGCTGCCGGTGACACCGAGGCCGTCGAGAAGCTCACCTCGCGGCTGGGCGACTCCCAGTTCGACCACCTCGCCCAGCGGCTCCGCGACGACGCCCCCGTGCGCGCCGTGCGCCGCGCCAGGACCGAGGCCCTGCGCGAGCAGGGCATCACCGTTCTGGACTCCCAGCCGTCCTACTACTCCAACACCGACACGCGCCGGTTCGAGAACCTCGTCAAGGCGGGCAACGAGCCCATCTCCGACGACGAGCAGCGCGCCTGCCCCGGCTACGCCGTCTACCTCGACGCAGCCGAGGTCTACATCGACGCCACCACCGGCGAGCTGATCCCCGAGCTGCGCCGCCGCATGACCACCCTGCCCGAGGGCTGGACCCGTCCCAGCGACGAGGCCACCACGGCGGACGGCGACGAGCAGGCCAGCGCCACCGTCTGCTCCTCCTGCCGAGGTGCTCTCAGCGCCTACCCCGGCGCCGCCTGCGAGGACCCCGGCGCGCACGACGAGGTCCAGCCGTGGGAGGACGACGCCGACGCGGACGCGGACGACGCCGATGAGGACCTCGCCTACGACGAGGACGAGGACGAGGGCGACGACGAGGACGAGGGCGACGACGAGGCGGTGCTCGGCGTCCACGCGGACGGGCGGCCCGTCTACGACGAGCTGCACCACGAGGACGGTCGCCGGGCGCTGCTCGTGGACGACTTCGTCACCGTCGCCTACTGCGTCGAGGCGGAGAAGTACGGCTACGGCCCGCGCACCTACGCCAGCAGCCTCAGCACCACCACCACGACCAAGCTGGCCGACATGGACCCCGTGGTCCGCGAGCAGGCCCGCGCCGAGCGGCGCGACGTGCGCGAGTCCAACAAGGCCATGCTCAGCGCCGAGACGGTCCGCCGCGACTGGCTGACCAAGTTCCTCACCCGCAAGACCCTGCCCAAGGGCGCGGCCAGCTACCTCGCCGCCGCACTGCTGGCAGGCGACGTCCACTCCGACATCAACCGCAAGGCCGGGGAGGTGCTCCACGAGCTGCTCGGCCTCAAGAGCGGCAACCTCCACAACTACGGCGCCTACGACCGCAGCGCCCTGGCTGAGGCCGTCGCCAAGGGCAACGACGGGCGCAACGGGGTGCTCGCCCTGGCCTACGTCCTGGCCAGCGTCGAGGCCACCATCGACAAGACCGCCTGGCGGCAGGACCGCGCCCCCCACCAGCGCTACCTCGCCTTCCTCGACAGCCAGGGCTACGCCCTCTCCCCCGTCGAGCAGCGCACCCGCGACGGCAAGAAGGCAGCCAGGCCCGCGCAGGAGACGACCAGCGCCGAGACGGTGACGA
Organism: Kineococcus xinjiangensis; assembly: GCF_002934625.1. Classification (GTDB taxonomy): domain Bacteria; phylum Actinomycetota; class Actinomycetes; order Actinomycetales; family Kineococcaceae; genus Kineococcus_A; species Kineococcus_A xinjiangensis. The sequence goes on from NZ_PTJD01000025.1 coordinate 10,944, forward strand.
CGGACCTCGCCACCGAGGACACCGGGGAGGAGGGCACCGCCGACTGAGCCGGGGCGGGGGCGGGACCGTTGGTCAGGCGGTCCCGCCCCCGCCAGGGCGGTGCCAGCGGACACCGCTGCGCGGCGGCTGTCTCCTCGCCGGCCTGCGGCCGGGTGGGCTGCTCCTGCGTCGCAGCCGGCGCCTCCTGCGTCGGCGCACCGGGCGCCCACGGCGGCGCCTCATCGCCCGGCCTGCGGCCGGGGTGCGGCGGCTCGCTCGTACCTCGCTCCGGGGCCGCCGCCCGGTCGCGGCTGCGCCGCGGCGTCCTGTGGGCTTCTTCCTCTCCCGGCGCTCGATCCTGGCCGCCCGCCGTACTGCGGCAAGCCGAGCTCGCTGCGCTCGACCCCGCACGCTCCGAACCATCACGCCTGCCGCTCTCGGTCGTGCCTCCCTCGAGGACGCGGCCGTCGTGATCGTTCTCGGTGCGGGGCTTCCTCGGCTCGCGGCTGCGCCGCGCCCTGCGGGTGCCTGCGCACGGCTCCAGCGGCCCTGATCTCACTGCGCCGGGAGGGGGCGAAGCAACGCTCGGCCGACTGCCGCTGGCAGATGGCCGCGTGCCCGCCTCGGCGCACCTGACCGCACGTCGAAGGAGCACCACCAGTGGACGTCCTCACCGCCAGCGCCACCCCCGTAGACGACATCGAGCGCAGCCAGGCCGCGTGGCACCGCTGGCTGTTCGACGGCGACGACGCCGTGACGATGCAGGAGCTACGCGCCGCCGCCTACCACCGCGCCTCCCGCGACGCGCTGCTCGTCATGGCCCAGCGGGGAAGCTGGGCCGAGTCCTGGCGCTGGTCCGGTCAGTCGCTGTGGACGGCCGACACCCGCACCGCCGTGGCGGCGTCGCACCGCCAGCCGGACCTCGACCTCGCCGGACGCATCATCGACGGCTTCGCTCGGATCGCAGACGACGCGGCCATGCCCACCGTCGAGCGCGCCAACGCCCACGCCGCCATCGCGTTCCTGTCCTGGGTCTGCGACGACCCCGCGATGGCCGAGGCCGTCGCACTGGACGCCCTCGCCCTCAACCCGGCGCAGCGCCTCGCCATCATCCTCACCGACACCCTGGCGCACGGACTGGTGCCGCTGTGGAAGGGCAAGCGGCGCGGCTGAGACCGCACGGCTACCCCGCTGCCGCCCACCACGCGCGGCAGCGGCGTAGCCGCGGGGAACCGGACACCGCTGCGCGGCGGCTGTGCCTTCTGCCGGCCTGCGCCCGGGTGCTGCTCCTCCGTCGCAGCGCCGACTCACCTTCGCCGATCAGCGAGCACCTTCGGTGCACAGCACCACGCGCAGGCGAGGGGAATTTGTCCCACAGGCTGTTGGACAAATGCCCCCGCTCCAGCAGTCACTGCCTGGCCACTCGCGTCGCCACGGTCGACTGCTCCACCGCTTGGCTTCTCCGCCGACCACCGACAGGCGACCACCGACAGGCGACCACCGACAGGCGACCACCGACAGGCGACCACCGACAGGCGACCACCGCCCACGCCGTCGCGGTGCCAGCCCCTGGCGTGCCCTCCTGCCAGCCCTGCGGGCAGCCAGCCACACCCGCTAGACAGTGCCTGAGCGCCGCGCCCGGCGCGCCGCATCGCGGTGTCAGGGCCGACGCACGTCCTGCGCGCGGAACCACTCCCCACGGGCGAGACCCTCGACGTCGACGCGGACCAACTCAGCAGTCCACACGTCGGCGAAGGCGTGCACCTCTTCCTCGCCGGTGTCGGACCACTGCAGCCGCACGACGACCTCGACCGGCGCGGCCGCCTCGGTCCACTCCCGCGGCACGCACCCACCGAGACCGCTGAACAGCCGGTGGCTGGAGTCGGCGTAGACAGCGGGCTCGGACACGGCGGCAAGGGTGACGCAGGTGTCCGACACGACAGCGGGGTCACACGACGCCGCTGCGTGCGCAGCTCAGGCGCCTCGCGCACTCAGCGCCGCCAACTCCTGACGGGCGACACCACTTCTCTACCCGTAGAGAATGTCCTTTATCCACGGGTAGGGGAGGGCTATCCGCGACGATGCTTAAGACGCCGGGTCACCACGGCAGACTGGTCGCTACTGCGGTGAGTCGTTCTAGTTGGCCACGTACCCATCGCCTTGGCGCATGGCCTGATCCTGCGCCCGAGGCGAGCGCTGGGTGCTGCGCCCGCACTGGTGCGGGTGCCCCGATGGCAGCCCGCACATCTCGTCACCTCCGCCGACTGCTTCGTGACCGACCACCCCTCCGTGAGCACCTGTCTATATGCAGCAACGTGCGATCGGATCTTGGTTGTGCTGCCCGCGCTCCTGCATGGCTGATTGGATTCCAGTCACCATCGGCACACCTGACCCCAAACCGCGCCCACCGGCCCGCGGGCGTGACGCTTCACTGACGGCTAGCAGCGCCAGGTAATCAGCAGGGCGCGACTCTCTCGCTTTTCGCTCGCCAAGGAGAACAAAAAACCTTCTGCCCCGGTTTCTGGGTCGACTGCATTGTCAGACTTTCGTTGCAGTGCGCGTTCCCGAATCAGCATGTCGAGCCGGGTCGTTTCGCGTAGCGCCCGCTCTCCGACTCCCGCCTCGAGGATGGGAATTGTACCTGCTAGCGCGTCCGATATATCCGTGCGACGGAGCAAATTTTGGACCACTAGTTCGCGGCCGTCTGGATCGAGCGCTATCTCAAGGTACTCCTTCCATGTCCACTGCTTGCTCATTTGTTGTTATCCAACCTTACCTTGTGGTGGGTAGTGCGCTCCGGGTTCTTCCGCGTGCCGCCATAGTCTACGTGAGCGACGTGGCCGGGCTGCTTACATGGGCCTCGGAGCCAGCATTTCCGTCCGCCGCCGCCTCGCTTGTACTCATCCTGGGCAGCGGCTTTAGCCGCGGCCTCAGTGTCATGCACTACATCGGAGCTCTTCTTGTTCAAACGCTTCTTGTACTTTTGTTCCTTTGGATTGCCGCTCGGCTTATTCTTCTTCCTCTGATAAATTCCGTACGCGAACATTCCCGCGGCGGCCAGTCCCAGCACCACGAGAATGGCGACCCCTGCTGGGTTCCACGCGTTCGCGAAACCCACTGCGGCGACTCCTGCAAGCGCAACAGCCCGACCATCAAGGTCGTACAGGTTGATGGGATCGCTGGGATAGACGTAGGGATTCGGCGTACCCCCGAGGACGGGGTCAACGGAGAGGAAGCGTCCGGTGGTGGCGTTGTAGAGGCGGACGCCCATGAGGGTGAGGCCGGCGCGGGCGTTGGTGGAGCGCTGCTTGGCGCCGAGGTAGTCGTAGCGCTCTCCGGGGGTGTTGTGCTTCCCGGAGGAGACGTCGAGGTTGGCGCCGTACTCGTCGGTCATCGGCTTGGCGATGGCGGCGGGGGTGGTGGTGTTGGGCAGGGTGGCGACCAGGTCACCGTGGAGGTTGGCGATCTGCCATGCGAGACCGGTGGTGCCGTCGGTCGCCGTGGTGATGATGGCAGCGAGGTCGGCGTCGGCGCCGGTGACGTAGCGGGTGATGGCGCCGTCCGCTTCAACGACGAGCATGGGATTGTCGTCGGTGTCGTTGTAGCGGTTGACGATGGTCGTGCCCGCGGTCTGCCCGGGCAGGGCGGTGCTCGTGGTGACGACGCGGTCGCCGGTGGGGTCGAGAGCGAAGGTCTGCTTCTCCCCCGTCACCGCACCTGCCGCGTCGCGGATGATCTGCTCGGCGACCATGTCCTCGGGTGCATAGGTGATGGCCATCGAGCCACCACCCGAAGCGCTGCCGGGGACGGCGGGATCCCCGATGGGCAGGGTGAGGGTGCGCCCGAGGCCGTCGTAGGTGTAGCCGGCGTCGGTGATGCGGTCAGCGGAGTCGTAGCTGTGCGGCTGCCCGCTCGCCGCGGGCAGCGTGTAGCCGGTCGCCGGGCACACCCCCGCGGTGGCGGCAGAGCCCTGTCCGGTGCGGTTGGAGTTGGCGTCGTAGCCGTAGGTCCGCACCGTGCACGAAGCCGCGGTGGCGCCGGCGGCGGTGCGGGTGTCCGCAGCCGCGGTGAGGCGGCCGAGACCGTCGTAGCTGTAACGACGCTGCCGCGTCTGAGCCTTGACGGCAGCCACGTCGACGCCGGCCGGCTCACCGGTGGCCGTGAGGGGGATCGCGGTCAGCGACTGCGTTGACTGGACCTGCTGGCCATGGGCGTTCTTCCCACCCCCAGCATTCGTCTCTGCGGCACCGACAGCCTCGTCGAAAATGGTGATGCCGCCAGCGGTGTACACCCGCCGGACGGGGTTGCCGGTGGAGTCGTAGACGGTCCGCTTGACGACCGCGCCCATCGCCGCCGACCAGGTGGTGGCCACCGTACGCCCGTCAAGGTCGAGCGCGATCGTGGCAGGCCCGGTCTGCGGGTCGGTGATCTGACTGAGGTCGCCGGTGATTGAGTTGTAGGACTGCTGGCTAGTCCAAGACCTACCGGCAGTGGCACCGGAGGTCGCGGTGTCGATGGTTGTCGAGGTTGTCACCCGCCCGACGCGGTCGTAGGCGGTGGTGGTGCGCAGACCGGTCGCGTCGGTGAAGGAAATCAGCCGCCCCAGGGCGTCGGTGTCGGTGGTGACCGCCTTGCCCGTACCGGTGTCGGTGGTGGAGATGGCGTTGCCGACGTCGTCGAACGCGGTGGTCTTCTCCTCCACCCCGGCGCTCACCCCGAGAGCAGGGAACGTCTCGGTGCGGGTCCGGCGGGCCCGGTCCGCTCCGTCGTAGGCCGTGGTGGTCCGCCGCAGCAGGGTGGCGCCGATGTGCTCCTCACTCGCCGCGGTTTTGCCGGTGCGGGTGTAGGTGCGGGTCGTAACGGGCAGCTCAGTCGGGCTGCCGGCCGGTGCACCGACGACGGCACCCGCTGGGCCGGTGGAACAGACCATGCTGCCGAAGACGACGGCGTTGACGCCGCCGCATTCCGCCGTGCCGGTGCCGTAATACTTCGTGACCGTGGTGCTCGCCGAGGTGGTGGAAGTGGGGTCCTTCGGCATCGTCACCGCGGTGACGCGGCCGAGGTCGTCGTAGCTGGTCGTGGTGGTGGAGTTCGCCCCGCCCACATCCGCGACCGTCTTGGTCGGCTGGCCGCTGCGGGTCCATTCGTACTCCGTGACCGTGGTGCGGGCATCCCCGAGCACCACGGGTATGCCGTTCGCGCCGGTGATCGACGGGTCGGTCGGCTTGGGCACCGACGCCACCGTCACCGCACGCGACTGATAGCTCCCCGCCGCGGTGAGAGCGGCGCCGGCGATGAACCCGACCGTCGACTTCGTGGGCTTGTCGAAGACCTTCGCCCCCGTCGCCGGGCGGCCCTCGTCGTACGTGGTCAACGACAGGGTCCGGGCCGGCTGCGCCGCGGCCGAGCCGGACGGGCCGGGCTGGGTCTGCATCAACCGCAACGGGCTCGCCGCCGCGATCGGACGCTCCGACTTCGCACCGTTGACCTCACGAGCCGCCTTCTCATACACGACCTGTGTGGACAGCAACTGCGCACGCTGCCACGACAACTTGGCCGCTAGGCCGAGTCCGCCCAGCTGGGCCGCCGCACTCGAGCCCCCCGCGGTCAGCGCCGCGGTGTCGTCCTGACCGAGGGCCAGGACACGGTTGCCCGCAGACAGCTGCATGATCGGGTTGCCGGCATCGCTCATCAGCGCCGCGGTGATCCGCGCACCCTTCGCCGGCACCGCCACCTCACCAGCCGCTGGGGAGGTGCCGGTGGTGCCGGTCGGGCCCTGCACACCAGCACCGTTACGGGCGCCATCACGAGCCGGGTCCGACGCCACATCCGCGTTGGTGACATTCCCGGTGCCGGACGACACCCACCGCCCCGCCGCGCTCGACGGAGCAGCCGTGTTCACCGTGCGGCCGTTGACGTCCATGTACGCGACGGTGGCGGTGGCCCAGTTACGGGCCGAACCGTTGGCGACGTCGTCACCGGCGTAGTGATCACTGCTGGCGCGGGCATCGGCGCCAGCGGTGGGACCGAAGACCGCGGTGGCGTCCGTGGGCGGCGCGTCCTGGCCCCATAGCGCGGTCGCCGCCGGGCTCATCGGATACGGCCCGTACGCCGTCACGTCCAACGGCACGTCATAGACCACATCCCACGACGCGGTCCCCGACAGAGTCGACTTCGACCCGGGCGCCAGCGCGTGGCGCCACGCGGAGGTCAGGCGGCCGTAGGAGCTGCTCAGAGCACGGTCCCAGCTGGGCCCTGCTGCGGCGTCGTAGGTGAGCTGCCATGACGTCTGTCCGGCCGGGATCAGCGTGCCAATGCGTCCATGGCCGTCGTAGCCGTAGATCGTGTTCAAAGCGGGCTGGCTTGGGAATGCGCTGGGTGCACTGGGGCCCGGGTCGACAACGCGGTCGAGGCGTGCGCTCGTGTCGTACTGGTAATTGACCATGCGTGTGGCGCTCAGGTGCGGACCCGTTGTGGCGGTCGCGGGTACTGCGGCGAGAAGGTCGATAGACGTGACCCGCTGCAGCGACGTGCCGGCCGTGTACGGGCCCCAGTTCATCACGAGGACGCGGCAGCCCACGACGGGCGTGGCGGTGACACAGGAAGCCGCTTCCGGTTCGGTCAAGGCCGGATTGGCTGCCGCGACACGCATGAGCTTGAGGGCCTTGCGCGTCTGGCCGTCGACATGAAGATCATAGGCCTCGTACCCGAAGCGAGTGGCACTGCGGGGGCTACCCGAGGCGGTGGCCGGCGAGATCGAAGTGAACCGCCCCGGCGAGTCCGGAGACTCCGTTCCTTGGGAAGGATGGAGTCATGTCAGGGAGCACGTCCAAGCGTTACCCCGCGGAGTTGCGTGA
>NZ_PTJD01000026.1 GCF_002934625.1 Kineococcus xinjiangensis
GAACTCCGGCGGGTGAGGACGGGGCATCGAAGGACTCCTCTCTGGGCGACATCATCGCCTCAGGTCGGTGTCCGGAGAAGCGGGTCAAGCTCCCGGCGTTGTCCTGCTCGTCCCGGCCAGGCTTGCCCGCGTCTGGGTTGCTGGGCTTGCCCGCGTCTGGGTTGCTGGGCTTGCCCGCGTCTGGGTTGCTGGGCTTGCCCGCGTCTGGGTCGCTGGGCTTGCCCGCGTCTGGGTCGCTGGGCTTGCCCGCGTCTGGGTTGCTGGGCTTGTCCACCTCTACGCCCGGCTTGTTCGTTCCGGCGCCCGGGGCGTCGTCACCGTCACCGGGCACGTCAGTGCCGGACGCTTCCTTGCCCTTGCCCGGTCGCTCCCCGGCCTTGCCCGGCCGCTCCTCTGCCCCGCCCGGCATGGCATGGCCCCTGCCGCGCTCGGTGCGTCCCCTCTCGTGCGCCTGCACGAGTCCAGGGACGGTGAGCTCACAGGGATTGGGCTCGCGCCCCGGCTTGTCCTCCCGGGTCGTCTCCTGCCCAGGTTCCTCTGCCTTGGGCACCACGACCTCCACCGGCGGCTGGAAGACGGGGGCGGGTGCGGTGACGACGACAGGGGTGATCACGGCCGGGGGTGCGGGGACGCGGTCGACAGGCTTGTCCACGGCGGTGACGGGCGGAAGGTCGCGACCGCCCTCCGACCCACCGTGGGCGCCTTCGCGGCCCCCGCGCCCGAAGCCCGGGCCGGAGCCGTCGACCTGCGGAGACGGCGCGGAGGGACGGGACTTGCCGCCCACGCCACCGCCCGTGGCGCCGGTCTGCGCCGAGTCCTGGCCTGCAGGAACGCCGAGGCCGCGGGTGGCGGCATCGAAGACGGACTGGGCGGCGCTTCCCGCCTTACTGGCGTAGTCACGCGCGGACTGGGCGACGCCTGCAACTCCCGGAAGACCGGAACTGGAGTCTGCGGCCCTGCGTGCGGGAGCCTTCGCAGCCGCGGTGACGGCTGGGACGGCGCCGTTGCTGGCGACTCCCGGCGCGGGGGCGGTGGCCAGGTCGACGACCGTGGCCGGCTGCGCCGGCGGACTCGTCACCGGAGTCGGGCGCGTGAGCGCCGAGCCGCTCACGGACGCCGTGTCACCGCTGGAGAGGGCCGCACCGCCGGCAGCGAGGGCGAGGCCGAGGGTGACACCGGCGACGACCAGGCCGCCGCTGTGCATCGATCGACTGGGCTGATTGTCCGCTGCATTGACGTCCTGCGCCGAGAGTGCGGGCGAGGAGTGCTGCGGCATGGGGTTGTGCTGCACGAGGCTCCCACCGCTGAACTGGTCTCCGGCCAAGCGCCGGCCGAACGTTAACGCTAGCAACGGGTTAGTACAGTTCCGCGACCGCCGAACGAGTGAGGCGCGGTCACACTGCGCGACCGCACTATCTACTCTGACATGGTGTCCACCAAGAGCGTCCTCATCGACGCGGAAGACTTCGCTCGGCGGCGAGGCGTGGCTGCCTTGCAGCACGCGGACTCCCTGGACGTGGAGGAAGTTCCCCGCCGCCCGAACGCCGCGGTGATTGGTGGTTTCGTGCTCGCGTTCCTCATCGCCGCAGGCAGCGCCGGCAGCGCCTACGTCAGCGGCCGCGCCCCCTCTGGCTGGCAAGACGACGCCACCTTGGTGATCGACAAGGAGACCGGTGCGCGCTTCGTCGCCGACGACGGTGTCCTGCGCCCTGCTCCGACGCTGAGCGCGGCACTGCTGGCGGGAGCGAGAAACAAGCCGACCCCCGTCCCGCACGCGCAGGTGATGACAGCGCCGTTGGGGCCAGCCCTGCCAGGTGCCGACCTGCCCGAGCGACCTCCGGTCCTGCCCAGCACACCCACGGGCTTGGTGGCGTGCGCGCCTTCGGACTCTGAGATCTCGGTATTCAACGGAGCTCCTGAAGCCGCCGTCTCCGCCGGCGAAGGTCTCCTGGTGCGTGCGTCCGGCGATGACCGAATCGTGCTCGTCAGCGGCCGCATGGCCCACGACGTCGACTCCAGTGCGCTGGCCCGACTGGGGTACTCCGAAAGCCAGGTGACAATGGTGCCCGCCCCCTGGCTGGAGTTGGTACCGAAGGGGCCAGCCCTGCAGCCGCTGGCCCTTCCCGTGCGGGGTGGCGCGACGCAGGGCGTGGCCGGTGTCGGTGCAGACGGTGACGTGGTCAAGGCGTCGGAGTCGGGACGGCACTACCTCATCGCCGAGGGACGGGTGCATCCCTTCGCCAACCGAACCAGCGAGCTGCTGGCACCGCAGCCGGTGCGCACGGTGACCGACTCAGTGCTGTCGTCGGCGCCGGTGGGCGCGGCCGTCGGCATCGCGGAGGCCCCGTCCATCCCGCCGGTACTGCCTGCCCCGGAAGACGTGGTGGTGCCTTGCGTGCGCAGCTACGACGGTTTGGTCGCGATGCTGACCAAGGCCGCGCATCCTGAGCTGCGTGCATCGCTGCCACAGCGATTGGGCTCAGGTGAGGCCGCGGTGACCACCACCTGGCACGCCCGCCCCGGTGAGGGCGCCTTGCTGGGGCCGATGACGATGGATGACCCGGTGGAGCTGTCGGTGGGTGAGGAGTCGGGAACGGGCGGGATGCGGCTGATCGCTGAGGGTCGTGCTCATGTCTTCGCCGACGAGCAGGCGGTGCAGCGCATGGGCTACCGGCGTCTGGACACCGTCAAGCTGCCCCAGGCATGGCTGGATCTCTTCCCCCAGGGCGGCACGCTGCGTACTGGTGAGTGACTCTGCCGGTCCAGCCCCCACCAGCGACACGCGTCTTCGCGGCGCCCGTCTGCGCTGCGCCCGTCTGCGCTGCGCCCGTCTGCGCTGCGCCAGCCTCCGCACACGAACGTCCAGTTCTCAACTGATTACTGTCCGGAAGCTTGGCCGTCTCGGCGCTCACGGGCGGTGAGATTGTCCCTCGGCCGGAGTAGACGCGGCTCTTGATCTCGCAAGTGTGTGTCACGGTGGCTGACAGTCAGGGCAGGCCGTGCGTCATCCGGCACCTGGTTCCCGCAGCCACCATGAGGAAGGGACTGTCATGTCCGGACTTTTCAGCACCTCCACCGACACCATGCGCGCCACTGGGGACAAGGTCCTCGCCAACGCCGAGAGCATCCGCACCGAACTGCAGGGCCTGCTGTCGAAGCTGCAGAGCCTGGAGGGGCAGTGGATGGGTGACGGCCGCGTCGCCTTCAAGAACGCCGAGGCCCGCTACACCAACGCCAACAATCGCCTCAACGCGGCTCTGATGGAGATCAGCAACCTGATCAAGCAGAACGAGGCCCGCTACACCAGCGACGACGCCCAGGCGCACAGCAACCTGACCGCCGGCAGCTCCGGCTTCGACGCCCCCGGCTTCTGATCCCCTCCCCAGACTCACAGGAGACACCACCATGGCTGACCAGATCCGCGTGACCTTCGGGGCCCTCTCCGACGCCGTCGGCGACCTCACCGCCGGAGTCGCCGCCGCCGGCAACCGCCTCTCCGACCTCAAGGCCGACATCGCACCCATGGTCGCCAGCTGGGAGGGTGCGGCCCAGACCGCCTACTACGCCCAGCAGACCAAGTGGGACAACGCCTGGAACGACCTCACCACCGCCCTGGATGAGTTCAAGCGCGCCACCTCCACCGCCAGCGACGACTACGCCGCCGGTGAGCGCGCGAACACCGCCGTCTGGGGCTGACCCCAGCGTCAGCGAACGCGGTCGCGGCGGCGGTCGCAGGCAATGCGCTGCCACCCTGACGTGGCAGCGCACCCCGGGGCCGAGCCGTTGACACGGCGTGGGGCGAGGGCCTCGCTCGGCGTGGCGGCCGCCCTCCCCTACCCAAGAGTTGACAGCGCTTACACCAGCGAGGAGCAGTGACAGGCATGCCCGGCGAGGACTACGACGTGGTCATCTCCGACCTGATCACCGGCTCGGGTGCGCTCGATGTCGACGCCGACGAGCTGGTCACCGCCGGCTCCAACGCCGCCGCTGCCGCCAACGACGCAGCGGTGGCCTGCCATGGCGGGCCGCTGGCTAGCGCTCTGGCCCGCCTCAACGCGGCGTTGCAGGCGAAGACCAACCTGATGGCGGAGGCCACCCGCGCAGCGGCGGGCAACTTGGCCACCTGCGCGTGGAACTACGAGGGAGCCGACTCAAGCGCTGCTGGCCGGCTCGGCGGACCATGAGCCGCTCGAGGCACTTGCCGCGGCTGAAAGCAGCGGGCTCGGCCACCTCGGTTGCCGCTTCCGCCGCGGCTGTCGCTAGGCGGACCCGGTGTTGGTGAGTGGTGCGGGGGGTGCCTCGCTGCTCTCGGGTGATCCTGGCGGTCTGACCGATGCCGCGGGCGCGTTGCAGCGGGCGGGACTGGCCCTGGGCGTGGTCGGCGACGCCATCATCGACCATTCCTTCAAGGTGACCGGCGACTGGTCCGGGCCGGCCTCCACCGCCGCGCACACCGCCATCACCAAGATCGGCAGCGGCACGAAGGTCGGCTGCGACGTCGCCGTGTCCGCAGCCGACGTGATCCGCACCTATGAGCGCGCCCTCACCGACGCCAAGACCGCCTACGACAACGCCCGGCTGCAGATCGACGCCCTGCGCCGGGACTTCCTCACCGACATCGACACCGCAGACCCCGAGGACGCCGCGACCTCCCGCGAGCTCTTCCGCCGCCACTCCGCAGGCCACCTCGACGCCATGAGCGACGCCATCCGCGGCCTCACCTCCGCCTCCACCGCCGCCGCCGCCCAGATCGACGCACTCATCGCCCAGCTCGACGGGATGAGCCCCACCGCCCAACCAGGCCACGGCAACAGCGGCCTCGACCACTTCCTCCATGGCGCCGGCTACCACGGTCAAGGCCTCGTTCTCGGAGCCGTCGACGCGGTCTCCGCTCCCTTCGTGCTCGGCGCAGGCCTCGTGGGCATCGGCGGCGATGCGGGCGAGAACTGGGCCAACCTTGGCCAAGCCGTTGAGGATGCCTGGAACGACCCCGTCGGTGCGGCGAAGGGCGCTGTGGGCTGGGACGACTTCGCCAAGGGCGACTACGGCTACGCCGTCGGCAATCTCATTCCCAGCATCCTCACCGGCGGAGGGGCCCTCGCCGCCCGTAGCGCGGCGAAGTCCGCCGCGGAGGAAGCGGCAGCGAAGGCCGCCAGGGAAGCGGCTGAGCGCGAGGCGCGGGAAGCGGCGGAGGCGGCAGCGAAGAAGGCCGCCGAAGACGCTGCGAAGAAGGCCGCCAAGGAAGAGGCCAAGAAGGCCGCTGCAGCGAAGAAGGCGGCCGCCAAAGCTCATGCCGCTGCCGTGACGGCCCCTTCGGCCGACGGCCACATCAGCATCCTGAACGGCCAGGTCAGCGTGAAGGGACCTGACGGGCACTCTCTACCTTTGCCGAAGCCCGGCAGTGCACTCGGTCCGACCGACAACGAGCTGGGTACCAGGTATGCGCTTCCTGCAGGCACCCCGGGGATAGATGCACGAGCGGTCGAGGTGCGGGTCATGGCAGAGTCGTCCCTCTACCCTCGAGGATATGTCGTGTACATGAATGCACAAGGCCAGACGATCAATCCCGTGACGGGGAGGACCACCGTGGGCAAGAGCGACCCCTACGCACACATTGAGCTGCCATGAACCTCGACGACCTGCTGTGGATGGACTTGACGGAATCAGAAGAAGGGCCGGACAACGTCTTCGCTGACCCGGACCTGCTGTTGGAATCGTCTCTTGTCAGCGTTCACGTCGACGCCTTGAGTAGCCAGGTCGCTCTCCTCATCGACCTCCGCACCTGCCCCTCGTTCGGCTCCGCAGACACCGCCGTGCTGCTGGCTCGCGGAGTCACGTCTACGGCATGGAAGGCGGCGCAGCGCTCGACCTCCTTCACGGCGTGGACGATCCTCGGCTTCGACGTCGACGAGGACGATGACGAGGTCACACTGCACCTGGCCTGCAACCCGGGCGCCTCACTGACGGTGGTCGCTACCGAAGCGTTCTTCGTCACTGGCGTGGTACCCGGCATCGGTGCCGGCCAGCCGGACTATGGGGATGCCGCGGCAGTCGTTCGTGCAGGAGTTGCTCACTGGCACTCCCCCATCTCCGTCGATGAGGTTCAGCGGCTGCAGCTTTGAACAATCCGCAGGCTCGCGGCATGACCTACTGCGGAAGCACCAGCAGGGCGTGGCTCATCGATCACCGCAGACCGGATGTTGTGCCCACGCACGAGGGGGCGGGCGCTGAGGCGTCGGTGCCCGTGCCGAGCGAGGTGGCAGTACTGACTCGACACTACGAAATGGAGTCATGGTGGTGGTGAGTGGTGCGGGGGGTGCCTCGCTACTCTCGGGTGATCCTGGCGGTCTGACCGATGCCGCGGGCGCGTTGCAGCGGGCGGGACTGTCCCTGGGCGTGGTCGGCGACGCCATCATCGACCATTCCTTCAAGGTGACCGGCGACTGGTCGGGGCCGGCCTCCACCGCCGCGCACACCGCCATCACCAAGATCGGCAACGGCACGAAGGTCGGCTGCGACGTCGCCGTGTCCGCCGCCGACGTGATCCGCACCTACGAACGCGCCCTCACCGACGCCAAGACCGCCTACGACAACGCCCGGCTGCAGATCGACGCCCTGCGCCGGGACTTCCTCACCGACATCGACACCGCAGACCCCGAGGACGCCGCGACCTCCCGCGAGCTCTTCCGCCGCCACTCCGCAGGCCACCTCGACGCCATGAGCGACGCCATCCGCGGCCTCACCTCCGCCTCCACCGCCGCCGCCGCCCAGATCGACGCACTCATCGCCCAACTCGACGGGATGAGCCCCACCGCCCAGCCAGGCCACGGCAACAGCGGCCTCGACCACTTCCTCAACGAGGCAGGCAATCAGCTGGACGGCTTCATCGACGGGGTCGTCGGTGGCGTGAAGGAGCCCATCGGCTTCGTCGGAGGCCTCATCGGCCTCAACGGCGACGTCTCCGACAACTGGGCCAACTTCGGCAACGGACTCGTGCACAACGTCACCCATCCCCTGGACTTCGCCAAGAACGTCATCGGCTACGACGACCTGGCCAACGGCGACTACGGCCACTGGCTCGGCAACCTCGTCCCCGGCGCCGTCGCCGCAATCGCCACCGGCGGCGGCGCACTCGCCATCCGCGGCACCACCGGCGCTGCCCGACGGCCTGGAGGGGCCTCCCCCGATGCAGGGACCCCCTCCAAGCCCAGTGCGCACCCGCAGCCCTTCGCGGCGCCGGTACCTGGCGGTGGACCGGTCGCCTACAACGCGGTGGTGCGTCCGGGACCGCTGGCCGATCCCGACGGCGGCTACGTGGGGCGCCAAGCCGGCAACTTCCGCAACGGCAGCTACGTCGGGGTCGTCACGGACAGCGAGATCTTGGTGCACCGCTTCTACGGCGGTGGGGCCCGCCCGGACGGGGGCTACTGGACGCCGGGGATGCCGCAGGGCCCGCTGCAGGGGCAACTGGGCAACGCCATCGTGCCGGACTGGGGCAATACGATGGATCACGTGGTGACACGGGTCATCCCGCCCGGGACGACGATCTACTCCGGGCCTGCCGCGCCGCAGCCGGTCACCTTCACCATCCCCTCTCCGGACGGGGACCCGCGCGCTAGACGGCAGGTCGACTCCGGCGGTGAGTTGATGGGCGGCGACACTCAGATCTTCATCCCCACCCTGCCCCCGGAGTGGAGCTTCCCATGAGCCACGGTGACCACCTCGTGCGGGCGCAGATGCAGGCGGCGATCGCGGCGGTGCAGGCGCTAGCGCCTGCACCGCACGGACCGCTGATCGCGATCACCCCGGCCGGAGTGTGGGGCAACCCCTGGGAAGGCCACCGCTTTGACGGCGCCGACATCGACGATCACGCACTCGTGATCAGACTTGGAGGCGGCCACCTCATCCTCCGGCTGCAGGCGCCACGTCTGCTCGCCCACGAGCACGACTACGTCATCCTCGAAGCCGAGCACCTGACGCAGGTGATCACTCCGTACGGCGGCGGCACCCAGCGCAGCCAGTCTTGGGACGATGCCCACCTGCGCTTGACGTGGAATCCGGACCGGGCCCTTCAGGACTGGGGCCCCCAGGGCCCCATTGAGGACACACCATGAGCGCACCGCAGCAGCCCAACGCCGCCGACGCCGCCTTGCTGGCCGGACGCCGGCGAGGCATGGTCGACGAGCAGTTGCTCAGCGTGCTGCGCGAGCAGCCTCTGCTGATTGCAGTGCAGATGGTCGAGGGGCAGCCGCGCTACGCGGTGCATCAGATCGCCGGGAAGGCGTCGGTGCCGGTGTGGACCACCCCGTCATACGCCCGCACCGCCGGCTGGGTCGGTGACCTCGCCGAGCAGTCCGGCGCGGCACTTGCCGCAGCGCTGCACGGCAGCGACCTCTTCGTCGCGGTCAATGTCGGTCAGGAGGCCGGCGTCCACCTGACACCGCCGGACGTCGCGCAGCTGGCAGGCTCCAGCATCGCTGCCGGCTCGACGGTCTACCTCGGTGAGCCCGCCACGACACCACCGGGGCTCACCGACGCGGTGACGCCGGCACTGCTCCCCCTACCCGTCAGCGAGGCGCGTCTGGCAGCCGTCGCCGTCGGGTCCGCACCTCCTCACCTCATGGTGATCCTGACCCCCTCCCGGCAGCTGCTGCCAGCCGAGCGAAGCTCAACGGCTGAGGCAGTCAGAGCAGCACTCGACCAGGCCGCGATCCGGACGGTCGTCGACGTGGCCTTCCTGGACCAGCTCGGCGCCCTGAGCGAGCCAGCCCAGGCCCTGCCCACCTTCCACCGCACGTAGAGGCCGAGCCAAGCCGCGAAGGCGATCCCAGCGGGCAGGGAAGCATCGACCCCGCATCGGAAGGACCCCGGCGCGTACGGGCCACGCCGAGAGAGCAGAAGCAGCCCGAAGAGCTCGGACGCCAGCGTGACTCCACGGCGTCTGGCGCCGCCTTACTCCCTGCCTGCCGCGGCACTCAGGCAGGGTCCGCTCAGGCATGGTCGAAGAGGTCGAGGATGCCTTGCCCTGGCATGGGGGCGTCGAGGGCGGCGCGAACGGCATCGGCGTCCCAGCCGGCCCGGACGGCGTCGCGGAGTGCGCGAGAGCGAGCGGCGATAGAGGCGCGGTCCCCGCCACGCCAGCGGTGCTGCCACCACTCCCCGCCACCTCGCGCCCGGTTGAGCATGCGCTGCAGGTTCGCCGCTTGGGTGGACGCCCAGATGTGATCGGTCTCATCGCCGGCGACTCGCACACACAGGGGAACGTCGCACACCGCATGCTCGGCGACTTCCACGCTGCCCAGGTCTAGCCTGCGCACCGCGGCCAGGACGTAACGGTTGGGCCGGACCACCCGGACGCGCCTGTCGCGCCGGAGGTAGAAGCGCCCGTAGCCGTCATCGGCGATCGCACCGACCCAAAGCCAGCAGTTCATGGGATCGGGGCCCTTGACCACCTTCGCCCAGAACCGGGCCAGCTCTGCAGCGTCACGCTCGTGGTCGACGCGCAGCATCAGCGGCTGCCTCGACGCGCCACCAGCCTTCCTGTCGCGTCCCACACCATGCTCCCGGCATCCCATCGACTGTCGCGGGCCGCGGGAGTGCGGCCAACGTGTGGAGCGTAGGCAGCGGCTCGGACACCGCGGCCGGGCAGCGCCCCGCGACGGGTTCGGCCACCGGGATCTCCACCACGGCAGTGTGTCGGCTCTGCCGCGATCCAGCCGTGATCTGCTGGGGAACCGTTAGGTCGTCGATGCTCGCGCGGCTCTCAGCCGCGAGCAGTCATGGGTGACCCGTCGCGGCACTGGTGACCGCCGGCACTGCCGACAAGGGCTGCTCCGGTCGCCGCGCCGGCCGGGACGGGTGGGCGAGCGGCCTACGGCGGCGGTGCCTGCACTGTGCTGTCCGGGCCGCACGGCAGGATGATCGCCATGGCCGCACGTGACCTTGATCGACCTGGTGAGCCGGTGGGTGGCTCCAACCTGCCGGCGGGCTATGGCGAGCTGCTGGAGCAGCTGAAGGAGCGGGTGCGGACCTCTCGGGTGCGGGCAGCACGAGCGGCCAACATCGAACTGCTGCGGCTGTACTGGTCGATCGGCCGGGACATCCTTGTCCGTCAGCAGCGCGACGGCTGGGGAGCGAAGATCGTCGACCGGCTGGCGGAGGATCTGCGGTCAGCCTTCCCCGACCAGCGCGGCTTCTCCCGCTCCAACCTGCACTACATGCGAGCCCTGGCAGCCGCCTGGCCCACGGAGGACGATTTCGTCCCACAGGCTGTGGGACGACTTCCGTGGGGGCACGTGCGCGCCCTCCTCGACCGCCTCGACGATCGCGCGACGCGGGAGTGGTACGCCACCCAAGCGCTGCACCAAGGCTGGTCCCGCGACGTGCTGGCCAACCAGATCATGTCCGGGCTACACACCCGCATCGGCGCAGCACCCTCCAACTTCGCCGCCCAGCTGCCCGCGCCCGACTCCGAGCTGGCGCAGCAGCTCACCCGAGATCCCTACGTCTTCGACCATCTGGCCATCACCGACCGTGCCTCTGAGAAGGCGATGGAGCAGGGGCTGATGGACCGCCTGCAGCAGACCCTGACGGCCTTCGGCAACGGCATGGCGTTCGTGGGCCAGCAGGTCCGCTTCCAGGTCGGGGACGAAGAAATGATCATCGACTTGCTGCTCTTCCATGTCACCCAGCTGCGCTACGTCGTGATTGAGCTGAAGATCGGTCGCTTCTCCCCCGCCTACGCCGGTCAGCTCGGCGCCTACGTCGCCCTCATCGACGACCGCGTCCGCGACCCGGCCATTCACGCCCCCACTGTCGGGATCCTGCTGTGCCGCCACCGCGATGAGCAGGTCGTGCGCTACGCCCTGGCCGGCGCCCCCTCCCCCATGGCGGTGGCCACCTATACCTACGACACACTGCCGCCCGAACAGCGGGCCATCCTGCCTGGCGTCGCCGAGCTCACCGCCGCCCTCACCGACGCCCTCGAGGGGACCCTCCCTGACGCAGCAGCACCCGCGGATACCCACCCGAACGGCGATCAGGGCGACTGACACCGGATCCAGGGCAGCCTGGTCAAGGCCTGCCCATCTGCTCGCAATTCAGTAGTACAGAGCGAACTGCCGCATGACCAGGTGACGTCTGATCATGCGGCAGTTCCGCTTGGCCTTGGCGCATCACCGCAAAGGCGCGCACCGCCTTGGCGGCCATCGGATCCGGATGGACGGCTACTGCGCGTTGAGCAGCTCGGCCGGGTTGTCCAGGGTCCACACCTCAGGGGAAGTCTCGGAGTTGGCGGCCACGATGAGGCGCCCCTCGTGGGCCTTTACGTCCGCGCCGTCGAGCATGCGGGTGGACGGCAGCGGAACCGGCTGCCAGGTGGTGGCGTCCTTGGACAGCCACACCACGGCCCCGTCCCGCCCGTCGGAGGAGCGGGTGCCGGCGGCGGCGAAACCGCCGTCGACAGCGCGGATGGGGCCGAAGTCGTCGCCGGGCTTGCCGAGTTCGTTGGCCGTGAAAGTGGTCCCGTCCTGGGTGCGCCAGGCGATGGATCGGTCGCCTCTGCCGCCTTGGAGGAGGGTGGTGTCTCCGACGGTCGTGCACGAGGACAGCCACCCGCCCTTGTCGCCCAACGCGGCGGCATCCAGCCGCTGCCACAGCCCGTCACTCAAGCGCCACGCGGCCGGCCGGATCTGCGCGGCGGACACCTCGTGCCCCACGGCCAGCGCCTGGCCCCGGGGCAGGGGGCAGACTCCCTCCAGCTGGTTCCAGCCGCCCTCGGGGGCGGCGAAGGGCCCCTGCGCCGCGGACCAGCGCACCCCATCAGCGGAGGTCCAGATGGCGGCGGTCTTGCGGTCACTGAGGCGGAAGGTCTCCCGCGAGGCACCGACTGCCACCCACGTGCCGTTGATCCACGCGACATCCTCGATCTCCTCGCTGCGCGGGGAGGCGAGTCCTTCGAGGGCTTGCCAGGGCGCGTCAGGGGCCGGACGGAACCAGCCGACCGAGTCGAGGTCCTGCTCCCCCTTTGCGTCGGTCACGATCCTCTCCCCCAGCGCGACCGTGGCGCCCTGGGGGCTGCTGGCGCTGACCTTGGTGACGTTGGCGCTCTCCGCGGGGTCCCAGGCCGCGTCGAGGAGTGAGCCTGTGGAGTCGAACGTGAACCGGGACAGCTGCGATGTCCGGGTCCAGCCGCCATTGCCCTCGGCGGTGGTGACCGTGGTGTATCCGACGAGATCCGGGCTGCCCTCCGGGTCCAGGAAGGTGGACCACTTCACCCCGGGAGCAGGCTCACCGACGACGAGCAGGTCACTCCAGGACCCGCTGCTGCTGCTCAGCTGCTGCAGGCGCCCGGCGTTGGAGTCGAACTGCGCCAGCAGGACGGTTCCGTCCTCGTTGACCGCGCCGATCCCGTTCGCGCCCGGAAGCACCCAGTCCGCGGTCTGACCGAGCAGGCGCCAAGCGCCGTTCGGGTCGCGCTGCAAGGCCCCGAGGCGCAGGTCGTCGCCGATCATCATGGGCGCGACGAGCCGATCACCGGTCACGGACGGTGCCGTCAGCCAGTAGCCGGCGGTCTCGCTTGGCGCGTACTGGTCCTGGTCGTGATTGAAGGTCGGCATCGTCTCTGCGGTCCAGGTCGCACCGTCGGGCGACGACCACGCCGCGGCCACTGCCCGGCTGGTGTCATCGAAGATGCCGCCGGTGACGACGAACTGGTTGGCCACGACAGCGATACCGGTCACGCCGGCCGGCCCCTGTGCTGGTCCGAGGGCGGCCGTCCAGGTTGCACCCGCATCCTCGGATCGGTAGACGACGGCTTCCTTCGTCTGCCCGGGAAGTGCCGCTTCTCCGACAGCCACCACGGTCTGGCCCTGTGCGGCCACTCCCGCGAAGCCGGACCACTGCCGTCCCTCGGGTGGCGCGGGCAGAGCGGTGAGCGTGCCACCCTCACCGGGCGTGACCAGTGCAGGCTGGTTGTTTCCCGTCGTGCCCACCAGGAGCAGCTGGCCGTCGACGCTGACGGCTGATCCGGGAGTGAAGGCCGCATCGACCGCCTTCTGCGGCAGCGCTAGGCGCGACCAGGATTTGCGGTCGGGCGATTCCGCGACGAAAGGCACAGCGAGACCGCCCGGCACGGTGGCGGTCCCGCCCACCCAGGTCTTCACCCCATCGGTGGCGGCGAAGAAGACGTCAGCGTCACCGTCGAGGCGGACGGGCAACTCCTTCCAGTTCCACGTCACCCCACCGTCGTTGGTCCAGACCCGCGCCTGGTCGACCTCGCCCGGCTCAGCGGCGATGCCGGCCACCATCTTCGGCAGCGCACCGGCCTGACCCAGCACGCCGGAGAAGGAGACCCGCTCCGCTGCCGTGGCGGCCGTGGCAGGCAGCTTCGCCTGCGTCCACTGCGCTCGAGCCGCCAGCGCCTCCTGAGCGGACTCCTCGCCGGCGTCTGCCCCGAGGCACCCGGTCAGGGTGAGGCCGGCCAGGCCCGCTGCGAGGACGGGCAGGCGCAGTCCCCGCGCCGCGAGCCGCGCCCGCGTCGCTGCTGTGGTGGGGGCGGGCTGGGGGATCGTCTCGAACACAGTCAGGGGCGTCACGCCCCGAAGCTTGTATGCCAACGCGCGTTGCCCCAGCCGTGATCGCGCTCCGTCACTCGGGTGGGCAGCTGGGATACCCCGGACAGCCCAGCCTCGCCGATCTGTGTGACCAGCCCATTCGTGTGACCAGCCCGAGGCGTGCATGGCAGGGGCGTGAGCATGTGCCTGCAGGGCTGCGACAGGAACGAGCCCCCCGGCTGAAAAGGGTCTGCTGCATGATCCGGTGTCAGATCAGGTCACGCGGCCTGATTGGCCGGTGCGGTCATGATGGTCTCGTACTCGATAGGGGTCAATCGGCC
>NZ_PTJD01000027.1 GCF_002934625.1 Kineococcus xinjiangensis
GTCGAGGCCGAGCAGGCTCACTACGCTCACCACCAGACCCCGACACCGGTCGGAGCCTCAGAGTAGGAAGTCTCCGGACTCGCCGGGGCGGTTCACGGAGCCTCAGAGTAGGAAGTCTCCGGACTCGCCGGGGCGGTTCACGCTGATGGGGCACGTTGGGTAGTGCCTCAGCGGAGCGTGTCGGCGGGTGGCACGGTGGATGGGTGCGCAGGCTCCAAGACGTCATCACCGGGCTCGTGAGGGCCGTCTTCCCTCCGCACGAGGAGCCGACGTGGACGAAGCTGGCGACCCTGGCCGGACAAGAGCTTTTCGACACGGTCCTGGCCTCCTGCCCGCCACAGTGGCGGCACTGCGTCAATCCCGATGAAGACCTGGCGCCGGAGGAGCGCTTCATGCCTATGGAGCAGATGCTGCAGCTGGCCTCGGTGTCACGCCAGCGCCGCGACGGGCAGAGCGGTGAGAAGGGCGAGGAGTGGTGCCTCAGCCTCCTCGACGAGTGGGGGGTGCTGGTGGACCTGCGCCTAGAAGAAGACGAAGAGGACCCGGTCGTCACCCACCTGCTGGCGCATCCCGGCGTCGTAGACGCCTACCACCAGGACACCGAGGCCTACTACTGGATCACCCACATACCCATGACCACCGCGCGGGCGGGCGCCCTCGCTCTGAGCGCCGTGCATGCCGCGCACCGCCATGCCCTGCACCGCGCAGGACTGGGCCCGGCGGACTAGGACACCGGGTGCGGATCGGGGGGCAGCTGAGGCATCCGCTCACGCCGCCGTGCGGGCGCGATCATGGAAGTCATCGAGCATCTTCACCTGCCGAGGTACGGGTGGTGTCCGACTGCGCCGCTAGGTTCCGCTGGAGCTTGTACGAGGAGGAGGACCGGTGAGCGTCGAGGACGGTGGCGTGGCACGAGCTGCTCGAGACATGGCGCAGCGGGCCCATCAGGAGCGGCTGGCCCGAGTCCCACCGGGGTGGTACGAGGAGCAGCACCGACGTGATCTGGAGCGGCTGCGCTCGATGGGAGCCGGCGTCGGCGATGACGCGGCAAGCGCGCAGGGCGCTGGGCTGCCGCAGGACCGAGGGACGCTGCTGGTCCGCACCGACTTCACCAGGCAAGACCGCTGGCAGGCGCTGCTCGATGCCGTGCGCACCCCGAGCGAGGATGACTTTCTCCCTGCCCTCGAGATTGTCGAGGACCTACAGTGGCGCGATGCGAGCGTTGAGGATCTCGTCGCCGCAGCACCGGCATCGGGGCTGATCGTGGTCGCTGATGCCGCGGCGCTGGCCTCAGCGGAGCTGCCGGTCCTCGTGGTCAACGTCGAGGACGGCGTGGCGGAGGAGCTCAGGGTCACCCCAGCCGCCCTGTGGTCGATCGAGAACAACCTCTCGATCGCCAACATGGACTGGGAAGACTTCACCGCCGCCACCGGCCCCGACGGCGTCTTCCGCGGCTTCGACTGACCGCGGCACTCTCGCCGTGCCACCGGACCAACATCCGGTCATCAGCGTGACGCGTTCTGCGTCAAGGCCAGGTGGGTGCCTCGCTCGTCGTCGGTCCCTGCATAGCGGTGACGGGGCTGGGCCCAGCAGCGTGTGATCGGGTTGAGGTGACGACGGGCGGGGCTGCTCATGATGACCGGCGAGGTCCGTGACTCGGCCTCGATGACGCGGAGAGCTCGCCCCACCAGCTGGTGATGCGGAACGACGTTGGCTGATTCCTGTGGCGCTCGTTCTCAATCAGTTGCTCATGCGGCGACCTCCAACGGTCGGCGACGCGTCCCGTAAGTAGCGATCTCGGCGTCCCAGGGCCGGCCGGTGACGATCACTGCGTGCAGCTGCCGCAACAACGCCGCGGCGACCGCGGCCTGGGCTTGGGTGGGCTTGAGCTTGTTCTGCTCCCGGGTCGTGAGGTGGTGGTAGCGGGCAGCGTGGACGGGGTTGCCGCGCAGGGTTCCCCAGATCCCGCGCCAGGCCGCCAGCCGCAGCGACGGCCGGCCCTGCCCGGTGACTCTGGTGCGTCCAGTGAAAGCGCCGGAGGATCGCTCCCGCGGGGCCAGGTCGGCGTGCTTGACCAGCGCCCGGGCGGAGGTGAACCGATGCGGGTCGCCGGTCTCGGCCAGGATCGCCGCGGCCCCCACCGCACTCAGGCCCGGGATGGAGGTCACCAGCTCCGTCACGCCCAGCTCCTCCAGCACCAGGGTCATACGCTCTTCGACCTCGACCTTGCGTCGGCGGGCGTGGAAGAAGTCGTCCAAAACGAAGGCGACGCGTTCCAGCGCCCCTGGCCGGTGCGCCAGGACCCCGGCGTTGTCGTCGAGGGCGGCGAAGAGGTTGCGGGTGATCCGCAGCGTCGGCTTCTCTGCGCCCCAACGCATCACCTCCTTGCGGACCAGGTTCTCCAGGCGCGTCAGCCCGAGCCTGCGGGTCCGGGTGAAGTCGCCGCCGTCACGCTCGAGGATGATCGACATCGTGGCGGCCCAGGTCCGGGACTTGAACGGCTGCGCCGCTGCCTCCAGCGCCGCGGGCCAGACGCACTCCAGCAGGTCCCGCATCGCCTGGACCTGCCCCGTCAGCTCCATCATCAGCCTCTCCCGCCGGGCCCCGAGGTGACGCAACCGCCCCCAGGTCTCATCGACCGGCTCAGGGGCGTAACACCGCAGCTGCGCCGCCAGCCGGGCGATCACGACCGCGTCCTTCTCGTCGGTCTTGTCAGAGGTGAGGTCCTCCCCGCGCCTGGCCCAGGCCGAGATGAGGGGCTGGACGCAGACGAAGGCCATGCCCCGCTCAGCCGCGAGCTGGCCCAGCACCCGCCAGCGGTGACCGGTCGGCTCACACGCCACCGTCACCGCGGCGAAGCCCGCCTTCGCGGCCTTGGCCGCGGCCCAGTCCAGCGCGGCGCCGAGGTCCCAGGCCCGGACCCGGAAGGTCCGCCGCGCCAGCACCCGGGAGTCGTGATCACAGACGACGACCATCTGCTTCGCATCCGCCAGGTCGATCCCGACGACCGCCGAGGTGATCGGCACCAGCTCCCGCAGCCGCCCCAGACGGGCGTTGCGGCTCTTGTCACCACGAGAGATCCGGCTAGCGTTGTCCATGACGTCCTCCTTCTGCGCTGGGACACCAAGCCCGAGTAGCGCACCAGGAGGACGTCCCCACGACCAGCCCCAACAGCCTGTTGATCAGCCCCGATCCGACGCGCAGAACGAATCACTATGACGCGCTGAGGGCGCGGCGCGGTGATCAGCTCCAGTCACCGGGCGGCTCTCCGGCAGCCAGCAACTCCTCGTCACTGATCAGGAGATGACCTGCGGGCCGTCCCGAGGTCCAGACGTCCACCTGCTCCAGGACCTGCCTCAGCACACGCTGAGGGCCGGCTGCCTGCCACTCACTCGCCGGCCAGTCCTCACCAGGCACGGGGATCGCCACCGTCCAGATCCAGCGCGGTGCCTGCCCGCCGTGAAGGCGGCGGCGCACCGTCACATCCACGCCCGCTTCCTCGTGCGGCAGCCGGCATACCTGCTCGGCGACCTGCCGCAGCAACGGCGCCCAACCGACCCAGCGGCCGGCCAGCTCCTGCGCCACGGCCGGCGGCGCGCTCACGGCGACGTCGCCGTCCAGCTGCGCGAGGACGTCGAGCACCGTGGCCGGGTGGTCCGCCAGCTCGTAGCGCACCACCCCTGCCGGCGGCAGCTCCACGTTCACCTCCCACGACAGGTCGGCCCCGTCGGCATCGCGCAAGGTGCTGAACGGCACGTAGGCCAGCGTGACGGCGACGTCTTGACCTGCTGGCTGCCGAGCGGCCACCGCGTTCACGGCCCGCACCAGCGCCGCCTCCACGTCCGACCACGGACGCGGACTGGCCCAACCCTTCGCCCCCGCGGTCACCGACGGAACCACCACATCGCGCACGCCCCCATGCTGCCCGCCCAACCGATGCCGCCGCAGCCCTCGACACCCGCCCCTGACCGCCATGATCGCCCGTGACCTGCGGCGAAGTCGGATGTTCGCGTGGCGGCTGGGTGTGCTCTCCTCGCGTGTGGCCGAAGCGGTGCCCGGGCAGGGCTAGTCCAGGTACTCGCCCCAGCGGACCGGGGACTTGACGATCAGCAGGGACCCGCCGTCGTCGCTGCGCAGGTGAGTGATGGCACCGTCCCAGTTCCTCTTGTGCAGGATCCTGGGCCTGCCGGCGGCGACCATGCGGGCGACGTCGGCCTCGTCGAACCAGCGGTAGCCGCAGTCACCACCACAGCCGCAGGCGTCCCACCCCAGGATGGCCCCGCCCTGGGCGACCGCGAAGGCGTCCTCAGCGGTCACGCCCTCGGTGACCAGGCGGAAGCCACGGCCGCCGGGACCCAGCAGGTCGAAAGGCGGTGGGTCGGCGGAAGCGGCCTTGACTGCCTCGACGACCTCGGCGAAGGAGGGAGGACGGCGCTGCGCTGCCATGGCTCAGTATCTGCCGAGAACCAGCGAGAGGACAGTGGCGCAGCCACGCCCTCAGCGCGGCAGATGCGGATGTTCGTGCTCGCCTCAAGGGAGTGGATGTGACGGTCGATCCAAGGCCATGAACCGTCTTCGCCCCGGCTTCGCGGTGTGCTTGGTGCTTGCCGCGGTGGGCGCCGGATCCGCCGCCGTGCTGCCTGCGATCACCGGGCACCTGCATGAGAAGCACGAGGGCCAGGCCTTCGCCGTCGCTCACGCGCTTGAAGTGCCGGCCGGAGCGGTCGACTCGACCGTCTGCCGAGGAGACGGTCAGGTCGCGTGCTGGGAGACCTCCGAGCCGGTCGCGGTCGTGGCGAACATGCTGCTGCACTCCATGGAGGCTCGCGCAGGCAAGGTGGGCAGCAGCGTCCGCTACTCCTCACCGATCACGACGACGGGCAGTCACTTCTCTGCCGACTCCCACCTGGTACGGGTGAACTTCGGCAGCCACAGCGCCATGGCGTGGGTCGAGCCGATCGTCGAACGAGACGCCGATGGCGTCGCCTCAGTCATCGGTGCGAGGGTCAGCCTCAACGCCGGCTGAGCCACTGACCACCCGAACTGGCCTCGCACGGCGGCCGTGCCCGCAGCGCCGAGCACTGACCGAGGCTCCTCTCAAAGCTCATGACCACGCTCGACCAGCGGCGTGGGCGGACGTTCGCTGTCGGCCAGCGGATGCCGTTGCGCTGGGCCTTCCTCGTCAAAGACGTGGCGTGATGCCTCGCACCGCAGGCGGCAGACACATCCCAGAAGACGGTGAGCCTGCGCTGCCAGTCACGCGATGACGCTCACTGCCGATCCTGGGCAGGCAGGTCCTCCTCCACGACGTAGATCGTGCCGGAGGACGAGGTCGGCATCGCCAGGTCGTGGGTCGGGTACGACGAGACCGCGACGTCTGGGTCGTCCTCGAGTCGGCGCGCTTCCTCCGCCGCTTGCTTGAAGCGGGCGATGGCAGCGGCATCGTCTTCCGGGCTGAGGTCCTCGACGTCAGGAGCCTCGCCTGCCTGATCGTCCATGTCGTCTCCCAGCTCTCTCGGGATCGTGATCGTGTCGGAGGGCATGGTCGTACCCGCCGCCACCCCCGCAGCGGCCGCGCATGAGGCGATCACCGCTGAGACCAGCATCAGCGCACGTCGCCTGGCGATCTTCACGAGCACTCCTGGGACTGACAGCAGGAGCGGGCGCACCTGCTCCCACCTTCATCGACACTTGTCGGTCGACTTCCAAGCGGCCCTACTGGATCACCCGAGTGGGCGAGAGACCTAGAGACAGCCCTCTCACAGTGCCTGTCCTTCGGCACGAGCGGGCGCCGCCGATCGGTCACGATCGCGCCTTCCTCGCGGCGTGAGCGGATGGCCGTTCATGCGTCGGGGCACCAGGTCAACGCTCGGGGCAGACCTCAGCCCAGCCGATGACGCCCTGCAGGCCGTCGTGCTCGGCATTGTTGAAGACCACCTGCAGGACCGCCTCGTCGCCGTCGTCGCTGACCGAGCCGTGCCAGCCGTAGTAGCCGCGACCGAACAGACTT
This sequence comes from Kineococcus xinjiangensis, assembly GCF_002934625.1. Lineage (GTDB taxonomy): Bacteria > Actinomycetota > Actinomycetes > Actinomycetales > Kineococcaceae > Kineococcus_A > Kineococcus_A xinjiangensis. The sequence continues at coordinate 6,011 of NZ_PTJD01000027.1, forward strand.
GCGCCCCCGCGACCGCCCGGCTGGGTGCCTTCCTGCCAGACCGGCCGCGGTTCCCGCTCGGACTCCACGAACACCCCTCCGCCCTCGGCGAGGGCGTCGACAACGTCCTGCTTCGGCGCCTGCACCCGGATGTAGGTCTGAAGGTGCCACACCTCCTCCACCGGCCTGCCGCCGTAGCGGCAGGTCTCCTCCACCACCGCAGTCATGCCGGCATCGGTGAGCGGGTCGAGGAAGTGCTCGCTCAACTGCTCCTCCGCATCCTGCACGTTCCCACCGCAACCGGTGAGCACCCCCGCGAGCAGCACCACGCCACCTGCCCTGACCCAGCCGTCTCGCACCACGTGCTCCTCGTCGTCCCGATCACCGCCAGCACCGAGAGTCTGCCCGCCTCAGAGCAGACCGGTGACCGAGCACCGCAGACACCAGGGCGCTAGACAATCGGACAGTCCTTCGCGCTCCACCTGCGGCTACTTGTTCACTGGACCCACGGCATCGGCCTGGCCAGGCTGTGCCGAGGTGCCCGGCGTGACGCTCTCAGTAGCGGCTGCCCACCAGCTTCACCGGTGTGGCTCTCTCATGGCGTGCGACGCGGCGGGCACCGCCCGGCGGGGTGTGGCTCAAGAGGGGTCTGTCGTGCTCGAAGTAGCGCTGCCCACTTCCGTCAGCACGACGAGGCCGACCAGCTGGTCGCCTCGCTGACGAGGTGAGAAGGCGACATGGACGTCGTGATCGGGATGGATCCACACAAGCGCTCAGCGACGATCGAGGTCGTCGACCGCAGCGAGCGACTGCTCGGTACTGGACGCTTCGGCACCGACACCGCCGGCTACCGGGCGATGCTGGCGGCGGGGCGGGCGTGGACGCAGCGGACGTGGGCGGTCGAAGGGGCCAACGGCATCGGCAAGCATCTGGCCCAGCGGTTGATCGCCGACGGGGAGAAGGTCGTGGATGTGCCGGCGAAGCTGTCGGCCAGGGCGCGGGTCTTCTCCACCGGACAGGGCCGCAAGACCGACGCCACCGACGCGCACTCCATCGCCGTCGTCGCAGTGCGGACTTCGACACTGCGGGCTGTCGAGGTCGACGGTGAGCACGTCGCGCTGCGGCTGCTGGTGGATCGCCGTGACGAACTCGGAGTCCGGCGCACCGAGTCGGCCAACCGGATCCACAAGCTGCTGCTGGAGCTGCTGCCCGGCGGCGCCAAGACGTTCCTGACTGCAGCGCAAGCCAAGGCGCTGGTCGCGACCATCCGCCCGCGTGACGTGGTGGGCAAGACGCGGCGGCGGATCGTGGTGGCATTGATCGATGAGCTCGCCACTACCGACAAGCTGATCAAGGCGGCGAACAAGGAGCTGAAGGAGCTCATCGAGGCCTCCGGGTCACAGCTGATGGACTTGTACGGCATCGGGCCCTCCAGCGCGGCGAGGCTGCTGGGCGACGTCGGGGACATCGCCCGCTTCCCGACCAAGGGGCACTTCGCGTCCTGGAACGGCACCGCTCCCATCGACGCCTCCAGCGGGGAGAACAACCGCCACCGCCTCTCCCGCTCAGGCAACCGCCGCCTCAACCGGGTGCTGCACACGATGGCCATCGTCCAGCTGCGCCACGACACCGAGGGGCGTCGCTACTTCGACCGCAAGAAGGCCGACGGGAAGTCCTCCATGGAGGCGCTGCGCTGCCTGAAGCGGCGCTTGTCCGACGTGGTCTACCGGCAGATGCTCGCCGACGAGCAGCTGCGCGACAGCGGTGCTCAGCCGCCCTCAGGACCCGTCCACGACGCGGCCGAGGCTCCGATCGCACCGGAGATCGTGGACCTCGACGAGGTATTGGAAGACGTCGCGTCATCGGCACCGGTGACGGGCCCGGGAGGACAAGCGGGGGCGTCTACTGGCTCCAGCGCGGCCGGCTCGGATCCCCATACCGGCCCTTCGGAGAAGTCACTTCCCGGGCCCGCAGCACCATCCTCGACCCGCCCTCGCCGCCCCCGCAAGCCCCCCTGTTGACGGTGAAGATGAGAATGGTCGTGCAGCTGTCGGGTCTGACTTCAAACTTGACCGACCCCACCGACGTGGGTGTCTTGTCTGTGATCTGTCGCCCCGCTGGCTGAGCGACCACCTCGGCGGCGCTGAGCCGGGCGGACGTGACTTCATAGGACCCTGCCCAGAGCCCGTCACCGTCTTGTCCGCCCGACCCGGCCGGCCCGCCCCTCACTGCGAGGAAAGGGACGGACATGACCAGCATGACCGCGCGAGTCGACGATGTCATCAATGCTCCAGACGTCATCGGCGGCGTCGACACCCACAGCCGGACCCACCACGCCGCGGCCCTGGACGCCCAGGGCCGGCTCCTCGGCTCGGCGCAGTTCAGCGCCGACGGCGCCGGCTACCGCGACCTGCTGACCTGGCTGCGCAGCTTCGGCACCGTCGGGCTGGTCGGCATCGAAGGCACCAGCAGCTACGGCGCCGGCCTGACCCGCTACCTGCAGCAGGAAAATGTCAGCGTGGTGGAGGTCAACCGTCCCGACCGGCGGCTGCGGGCACTGCGCGGCAAGTCGGATCCGTTGGACGCGGAGAACGCCGCCCGTCGCGCCCTGGCCAGCACCCACCAGCTGGCAGCTCCCGCGCAGGCAGCACCAGGACGACGTGGGGCCCCACGCCGCCGTCCTGGCGAATCGGTGGCCACACCCAAAGACACCACCACCGTCATCGAATCCGTTCGGGCACTGCGCGTTGCCCGGCAGGGAGCGATCAAGGCACGCATCGCCGCGCTGAATCAGCTGAAGGCCCTCATCACGACCGCTCCGGAACAGCTCCGGGCCGAACTGCGCCGCCTGCCGCTGAAGACCGCCGCCGCGGAAGCGGCCCGCTACCGCCCCGACACCGCCCGGCTGAGCGAGCCGATGCAGGCGACGAAGTGGGCCATGCGCTCCATCGGCCGGCGCGTCGAGGACCTCACGGCGGAGATCGACGCCCTCAGCGTCCACCTGACGGACCTGCTGAGCAGCGCCGCACCGAAGACCATGGCCCTGTTCGGTGTCGGCACCGAGCACGCCGGTCAGTTGCTGGTCACCGCCGGTGGCAACCCGCAGCGGCTGGGCTCAGAAGCCGCCTTCGCCGCCCTCTGCGGAGCCAGCCCCATCCCCGCCAGCAGCGGAATCACGAACAGACACCGCTTGCAGCGAGGCGGTGACCGCCACGCCAACTCCGCCCTCTACCTGATCGCCGTGGTCCGGATGCGCTACTGCCCCGTCACCCGCGCCTACGTCGAGCGCCGCACGAAGGAGGGCTTGTCCAAGCGCGACATCCTGCGCTGCCTCAAGCGCTACATCGCCCGCCAGGCCTACAACGCGATCATGCAAGACCTCGGCCGGCTCACGACAGCACCACCGGCTGAGCCGGCCCCAATGACGACTTGACGGTCTATAGGACCTTCATAGAGGGGAGCCATGACCGGACGCGACGCTGGTGGGACGGGATCGTGACCGCCCATAGCCCACCCTGCCGAGACGGGCCGGGCCTCTGCTGCCGCGACGTGCACCCGGGTAGGCGGGAGCATGGCAGCGTGCGGGTCATCGTCCTTACCTGCGCGGAGTGAGCGGACCTCGAAGTGGTCGGATCTTGAAGCTGGGGTGGGGGCATGAGCGTCGTCGACGGCCCGAGCGCACGACTGAGAGTCGCCGCCCTGATGTCAGGTATCGGCACTGCTGGTCTGATCACGTTGCTTGCTGGATGCTCCACCTCCGCCGATGAGGCCGGGATGAGTGCGCAGGAGAGCGCCGCGATTGCGACCGCAGTCGCACCACCGATCGACGACCCGGACGCGCCCCGGCTGCTGGACCGGGCATCTGTCGACGGCGAAGGCTGCGCCCGGATGGGAGAGGGGCGGACGCCTCCCATTCAGGTCCCGGAAGGCGATGAGCCTGCGCCGACGCCGTGGACACTGCCTCCTGACACCACCGACGAGTTGCACGCGGTCTTCGCCGCCGAGACAGACGTGGCCACGGCCACCGCCTATCGCGAGGACGACGGCGACCGGATCTTCATCTGCACCAGCTTCGACCTGCGTGCCGATTTCAGCGGAGCCGGCTCGGCCGTCATCCATGTCCCCGACCCCGACGTGATCGCCACCGTCGACGGGGCCGGTGGGGGCTACGGCCCCGGCGAGAACGTCGTGGACTACTTCGGCTACGCCTCCGACGAGGTTGCCTCCGTCATCGTGACCACCCCTGACGGGCGCGAGCACCTCGCTGCCCTCGACGGCCACGTCTGGTGGGCAGCCCCTGTCGTCGATGAGGTCACTGCGAGCCGGTCCCAGGACGGCACCTGGCGCGCCCTCGACCGCGACGGCGAGGTCATCGCCGAAGGCCCCACCCGCACCAGCTGAGCACCACCCAATCCGGCATGCGTAGAACCCGACAGCGTGCAGGACTATCCGACGGCCGATGGCCGCGCAGTGCGCAGGTGGGCCCGCCCCTCAGCGCTCCACCGTTCAAGCCATGAACATCCGACTTCGGCTCCCTTCTAACAGCTCGTTTCAGTATGACTTGCTGGGGCGGTGAGGTGGGAGCAGCCTGGTGGCATGGCCGAGGACGTGGTGCCCGAGCAGGTTGCGGAGCTGGTGCCGGACGCGTTGTGGGAGCGGGTGCAGCCGCTGCTGCC
>NZ_PTJD01000028.1 GCF_002934625.1 Kineococcus xinjiangensis
AGGCCCGCGCCCCCTCCCGCACGCCCATCTTCTCTGCCACCGACCTCTGCACGACGTCCCTCCTCGGGCACCAGCGTGCCGTTGGCGCTCCGACATGCTGATGCCTCCGGCATTCAGTGCGCACCGGGAACCCCTGGGCCCAGCGAGTCTTCGCCAGGAGCAGCGTGGCGCCACTGACAAGGCTCGGTGACCGAATTCCGGAGTGACCAGCACGGGTGCTGAACAGCATCGGGGGGTCCGAGGCGATCTTCCGCCCGGCAGCAGCGTGCACAGAGGGAGTCCTTGTGGCCGTCGTCGGCGTCTACGCGGGATGGCCCGCCTCCACGCTCGCTCGCTGCGCAGTGGCCGGTTTCGGCGTGGGGGCACTGAGGCTTTGTCACTAGCTGCCGGCCGGCATCCGTGAGGGCTCAGTGCGGTGAGCGCTGTGCTCCTGCGGTGGCTGCCGTGACCGCGTCGCAGGACCCCTCGCCGGGTGCGACCGTCACGCCAGGCGGGAACCACACCTCCACCTCACCGGCAGGGCCACGCCGTCCCATCAGGCAGTCGTCTCCGGGCGGGGGGACCAGAAGCGCGACGCCGACCCAGCCGTTGGTGCTGCCCGCACGGACGATGACGCCGTCCCTCTGCAGCAGGCGCTCGAGCTCCTCAGGCTCGGCACCCGTGGCCAGAGCCTGACGCACGACCTCGTCGTCATCGTCGCCGAGGTTGGCGACCTCCGGAGGAAGAGGCACGGGCAGCGGGTCACGGCCGGCGCAGTCGTCGGGCAACACCTGAGCCTGCCCGTCGAGGCCGTGGGCGGCGAACTCATAGCGGTAGCAGCGCACGGCACGCGCGGCCTCGCGCGCCTCCCCGAGCCGGAACCCGCTGACGCTCTCGGCCTCGGTCACGACGCTGATGCGGACCTCCACGACCGCGGTGTCACCCTCCTGCTCCTCCATCCGCAGCAGCTGCACCCCCCGGATCACGGAGGAGTCGTGAGACCGCAGCGCGTAGGCCACCTCCACCGGCAACCGGTGCAGCGCGAAGCCGCCACGCTGGAAGTTGCGGGCGAGATGCTCCGCCATCTCGTCGGCTCGCTCATCGGCGTACTCCTGCCCCGCGCTGACACCAGTGCCGCACCCCGACACCACCGCCACCAGCAGGACCCCCACCATCCCCGCCCATCGACCTCGCACGCCCGACAGCCTGCCCCACACCCCCAGCCGAGGGATCCGACGATCGACTCGATGCCCGATCCCTCATCAGACCCACGAGCATGATCCCACCGAGCCCGCGCGTCCGGACACCGAGCCCGCGACAGTGGTGGTGAGACGCTACTGACAAAGGCTCACTGGGCGGGGCGGCGGCCGGCGCCCTCTCGCTCGTGGGGCGTGAGGGTTTCCCCCTCTCTTCGGCTCTCTTCTTCGGTGGCCTCTTCGGCTGCCTCTTCGGCAGCGTCGGCGGCGGGGCGGCGGGAACGCTGGCCGGCGCGGTCGCCGGTCAGTTCGCACGGATGGGTGCCCGGCCGGCGCGAGCAGGCCTGGTGGCGGTGTCCGCCGGGGTCACGGGGCTGAACGCATGGCTGGGCCTGTCGACTGGCCCGACGCTCGGTGAAGCAGTCCTGATCGCCGCGGCCGTGGCGATCGCGACCCTCTCGGCGTGGGTCCTCGCCCCGTGGTGCTTCGCTCCGAGGTTCCGGGCCCTCACCGCTGGCCGTCGCTGAGCCACCTCGCAAGCGTCCAGACGTCCTGCTGGCGCGGTCGCGAGCGGTCGTGGAGGCGCCACACCCCTCACCTGGTGCGGCTGCTGGACCCGCACCTGACGAGGGTGAAGCGCTGGAGGTGTGGTCTGCTGCTGCCGTGAGCAGCGAGGACGTGGTGAGTCGATGGCGGCTGGCCGGTGAGCGCGGTGACGCCGAGGCGGCAGCGGCCTGCCTCAGTCAGGACGTCGTCCTCATCTCCCCGCTGACGGAGCAGTTCCGCTTCCACGGCAGGGACCAGGTGCGCGTCCTGCTCGAGGCCGCGTTCGCGGCCGTCTCAGGCATCCACTTCCACACGCAGGTGAGCCAGGACTCCACCTGCGCGCTCTTCTACCGCGGCAGCATCGGCACCCGGCAACTGGAGGAAGCGCAACTGCTGCGCCTGGACGAGACCGGGCACATCCGTGAACTGACGCTCTTCATCCGCTCCCTGCCGGCGCTGACCGCGCTCATGTCTGCGCTCGGCCCCGAACTGGCCCGCAGACGAGGCAACCGGCCCTTGGCCGCGCTGCTCGCCGTGAGCACCGCCCCGCTGCACGCCATGACCCGCCTCGGAGACCGCGGCATCGTGCCCCTCGCCGCACCGGACCGCTGACCCGCCCCCGCATCCCCACCTGCCCAGCACCGCGACATCCGACTCGGGAAGTCGACAAGCAACCGCTGGCCAGTCGCGATCACGACCGCCGCTGGACGCGTGCCTTCGTCGAGTCGAGGAAGGTCGTGCCGGTGGCTCGTCCACACTGGTTCCATGGATCTCGGGGCCTACGCACGCGTGGCGCTGACGGCCGTGGAGCAGCGGGCTCTGTACTTGCGCGACGTCGACTGGCCCTCGCTCCGGAACTCGACGCTGACCGCGGCGGCGGAAGCAGGGAGCGTGGAACGGGTCCACGACCTCCTGCGCGATGCCGTGCAGCAGGTAGGAGGACCCCACAGCCGCCTCCTCGCCCCAGGCGCCGTTCCTCCCTTCGACGCCGCGACTCAAGAGCTACCCACGGCCCGTGCCGTCGGCGACGTCGGCGTGCTCACCCTCCCCTCTTGCCGCGGCATCACGAAGGCGGCGCGCGCCTACGCCAGGGCCGGCGCCCGCGCTCTGCACGCCATGCCGTCCGTGCGCGCCTGGGTCGTGGACCTGCGGGCCAACCGAGGTGGGTCCATGTGGCCGATGCTCGCCGTGGCCGCGCCCCTGCTGGGCGGCGACGGCACCCTGGGTTCCTTCACCACCCGGGACGGCAAGCGCATCCGGTGGTGGCTGCGCCGCGGCTGGGTCGGCGCCGGCTGGCACCCGTCGGCGCGGTCGAAGGGGCCGCGGCGCCTGCCCGGTCCGGTCGCCGTCCTCACCGGCGCCGACACCGCCAGTTCGGGCGAGGCGGTCGCCGTCGCCTTCCGCGGCCTGCGTCACGTCCGCACCTACGGCAGTCCCACCCACGGCTTCCCCACCGCGAACGACGTGGTGCGGTTGCCCGACGGGGCGCTGCTGCTCATCACCACCGCGACGATGGCCGACCGCCACGGCGTCGTCCACGACGGCCCACTGCCTCCCGACATCCGCGTCGAAGCACCCGACGACCCCCTCACCGCCGCCCTGGCCGACCTCGCGCAGCAATCCGCACGCGAATGAACGATCACCCGATCAGGATGCGGGTCGGATGTGGTCATGGCGGCTGGCGGACGTCCTCGATCGCCGATCTGCATGCGCCGACGGATGCGCGTCGAGCATGCGGACACCTCGGGCTGCGGACCACCTCGGGCATCCGAAATGATCACTACATGGATGGCTCCGTGTCGAAGACTCGGGTGGCACCGGCTGCTGTGGCTGGAGTGGCGTTGGTCCTGCTCGCCGTCGCTCTCAGGTTCTGGATCCCTCTCCTGCGCCCTGAGCCGGGGCAGCCCGGCTACGAGGAGCTGTGGTTCCTGAGCTGGGCAGGGCTGCGCGTCGCGGCCTGGGGCGCTCTCGCCGGTGGGGCGTGGCTGCTGGTGACGGCATGGACCGGTCGCCGGGCACGGGCGAGCGGTCCCTGACCCTTGCGTCGACGTCGTCAGGACGACCGTCTACGTCGCCTCCTTCCTCGGGGCGACCTCGGCACCGCCTGGGACGTCGTCCGCGCGGCCTTCGGTGAGCACGACGTCCCCAGCACCCTGCTCGGCGTTGGCGTCTTGGGCTACGACGACCAGCTCGTCGAGGTCGAGGCCATCGACGTCCGTCCACAGCCGGGGGAGCCGATGAACATCCGCAACTGCCGCTGGTGGGCGCGATCATGGCGGCCGGCGACGTCCGACCATGTCGATGAGCGCGCATCGGCGAATGCGTTGGACGTCGAGGACTCAAGGCGTGAAGGGCCGGATGGATGGACGTACCTGAGGGAGTGCAGGAGTACTACGCCCGGGGTCAGGAGCGTGACCGGCTGGAGCGCGGGCAGGGCCGCCTCGAAGCGCTGCGCACATGGGAGCTGCTGGGACGCTGGCTTCCCAGTGCGCCAGCGACTGTGCTCGACGTCGGCGGCGCGGCGGGCCGCTACGCCCTGCCCCTGGCCGCAGCCGGCTACCGGGTGCACCTGCTGGACCCCGTGCCGCTACACGTCCAGCAGGCCGAGGAAGCCAGCCACGCGGCCGACCACCCGCTGGCCTCGGCGCTGCAGGCCGACGCCCGCGAGCTGCCCTTTCCCGACGACAGCACCGACGCCGTGCTGCTGCTCGGGCCGCTGTACCACCTGCCCGAACGCACCGACCGCCTGCAGGCACTGGCCGAGGCCCACCGCGTGCTGCGCCCTGGCGGCGTGGTGATCGCTGCGGCGATCAGCCGTTGGGCCTCCGCAGTCGACGCCCTGGCGACTGGCCTCGTGCGCGATCCGGACTTCACGGCCATCGTCGCCGAAGACCTCGCCAGCGGGGTGCACCGCAACCCCGGCCTGCGCCCGCGGTGGTTCACCACCGCCTACTTCCACCGCCCCGATGACCTGCGCGAGGAGGTCTCCTCCGTCGGCCTGCAGCCCGAGGGCCCCGTGGCAGTGGAGGGCGTTGCCCGCCTAGCCCCGGAGCTGGACGCCCTCCTCGATGACCCAGCCACCCGCGACCGCATCCTCGATGTCGTGCGGGCCACCGAGAGCGAGCCCGCTCTGCTCGGCGCCAGCGGGCATCTCCTCATCGCCGGCCGCAAGCACACCTGATCCAGCGACTGCCCACCTGACCCCAGCGCCGGCAGCCCCGCGAACATCCGGCTTCGCCGCTGGTGGGGCGCGATCACAAATGCTCCGGCGACGTCCGGCTACGTCGAAGAGCAAGCAGTGGCATGTCTGCGTCATCGGGGTGCAATGGGCAGACTGGCGGAGTGTCTGACCTGATCATCGAGCGAGTCGATCCCAGCAGCTCTACGGCCCTGCAGGCTCTGCGGGCCTACTACGACGACATCGTGAGCCGCTACTACCAGCGACCGATCAGCAGGGAAGAGCTCGATGCCGTGATGCGGGAAGAGAGCAGTGATGACCTCATCCCACCGGGAGGGGTCTTGCTGGTAGCTCGCCAGGGGGGCGAGGTGCTCGGCTGCGCCGGACTGCGCATCAGTTCAGACGTCGGGGAGGTGACCCGGGTGCACGTGACGGCTTCGGCACGCGGACGCGGCCTCGGGTCACGGCTGCTCGTCGAGGTGGAAGACGTGGCCCGCCTCCAGGGGCTCTTGCTGTTGCGACTGGACACTCGCAGCGATCTGGTGGAGGCACGCCGTCTCTACGCTCGCCACGGCTATCAAGAAGTTGAGCGCTTCAACACCTCGCCCTACGCCGAGCACTGGTTCGCCAAGGTGCTCACGCCTCTGCCATGCGATGCCACAGCCCTAGCTCCCACCGCCGATGACCCGCTTGCAGAGGCTCACGACACGAACATCCGACTTTGACGGTGAGGATGAAGATGGTCGTGCAGCTGTCGGGTCTGACCTCGACTTTGACCGACTCCACTCCGGTGGATGTCTTCATTGCGATCTGTCGGCCCGGTGGCTGTGCGACCACCTCGGCGGCGCTGAGCCGGGCGGACGTGACTTCATAGGACCCTGCCCAGAGCCCGTCACCGTCTTGTCCGCCCGACCCGGCCAGCCCGCCCCTGGCTGAGAGGAAGGGACGGACATGACCAGCATGACCGCACTGATCGTCGAAGTCACCGGCGGTGAGGTGATCGGCGGTGTCGACACCCATGCCCGGACCCACCACGCCGCGGCCTTGGACGGCGTCGGTCGGCTCCTGGGCTCGGCGGAGTTCCCCGCTGACGCCGCCGGCTACCAGCAGCTGCTCGCGTGGCTGCGAGGTTTCGGCACGGTGCGCCAGGTCGGGATCGAGGGCACCAGCAGCTACGGCGCCGGACTGACCCGCTATCTGCGCCAGGAGGACGTGGCGGTGCTGGAGGTGAACCGTCCTGACCGGCGCCTGCGGGCCTTGCGGGGGAAGTCCGACCCCCTCGACGCGGAGAACGCCGCACGTCGCGCCCTGGCAAGCACCCCTGAGGCCCAGACCGCCCGACCGCGTCGGCTGCACAGTCAACGCATCCGCCCGGGAGAGGCGGTGGCGACACCGAAGGACACCACCACGGTGGTGGAATCCGTTCGCGTGCTGCGGATCGCGCGTCACGGCGCGGTCAAGGCCCGCGTCGCTGCGCTGAACCAGCTGAAGGACCTCATCACCACCGCCCCGGATGACCTGCGGACCACCCTGCGCAACCGCCCACTGACGACGGTGGCGCAGGAGGTCGCGCGCTACCGCCGCGACCCAGCCCGACTCGCCGAACCGATGCAGGCCACGAAGTGGGCCCTGCGCAGCATCGGCCAGCGTGTCGCGGCCCTCACCGAGGAGATCGACGTGCTCAGCGCCGCGCTGACGAGGTTGATGCGCACCGCGGCCCCGGCGACGATGGCACTGCTGGGGGTCTCCACCGAGCACGCCGGGCAGTTGCTGGTCACCGCCGGCGGAAACCCGCAGCGGCTCGGCTCAGAGGCCGCCTTCGCCGCCCTCTGCGGAGCCTGCCCCATCCCCGCCAGCAGCGGCATGACCAGCCGCCACCGACTGCACCCGGGCGGCGACCGCGACGCCAACTCCAGCCTCCACATGATCGCCCTCGTCCGGATGCGCTGGTGCCCCGATACCCGCGCCTACGTCGAACGCCGCACCAAGGAAGGCCTGTCCAAGCGCGAGATCATCCGCTGCCTCAAGCGCTACATCGCCCGCCAGACCTACCACGCGATCATGCAAGACCTCGGCCACCTCAACGCCCCACCACCGTCGAGAAGTACCCCGCTACGGCCTTGACGGTCTATAGGACCATCGCCGTGCGGGCGCGGTCATGGCGGCCGGCGACGTCCGACCATGTCGATGTGCGAACGTCAGGGGCGACGATCACCTGCTCCTGTGGTCCATGAGGCAGCATCGCGCCCCTCGCCCCTGGATGCTGTTGCTGTGGGTGGCTACGAAGCCCGGTCGACGAAGCCGGCCGCGGAGGTGAGGCACAGGTGGACCTGCCCTTCGTGTGGCTGGTGACGATGTACGACCCGGTCAACCGCAACGCCGATGGCAGCTACACCGTGCGCCTGCAAGTAGAGAGCGACCGCGGCCCCGTGGAGGCGGCCTACGTCCAGGCGGTCGCAGACTTCGCTGCTGACAGCGGCGTTACCTGTCTGGCGGTCCGGGAGCCGTTCCTGCACCTGGACCGCTCGACGGATGAGGAGACGTTGCAAGTCCTCGCCGGCGTCTTCGGCCCCGAGCTCAGCGGCCTCTACGACGGAGCGCTGGTCGATGTTGCCGCCGCGCTGGAGCTGGTGCGGCTGCAGCTGCGCGGCTGGGACCTGCGGTGCACGCTGGAGGACGAGGGCCGGTTCGTCATCCACGTCGGCGTCCAGCAGCGCCTCTACCTCAGCAGCTACACCGCCTGCGAGCGTGCCCTGGCCCGCACAGCGGCAGCGGGCCTGTTCCCGGAACACTGCTCCAGCAATCCGGCCTCCACCACCGGGAAGCCCTTGGTGGAGCGGGCCGCGGACGCGGAGTTCTGGCGCCGGGTCGACGACCTCGTCTTCGACCGCGGTGAGGTGCTTGTGGAGGAGCACAGGGTCGCCGGCAGGGTCTTCCACCGCGTCACCCCTCAGCAGCTGCCCAGCGCGGCGCTGGAGGAGCGGATGCGCCCACGAGTCCTGCTCAGCGTGTGGCCGGGGCTGACCGGCGACGTCGACGTCGTGCGCGAGTGCACCCTCGCCGCGCTCGAGGACTCCGATCACGGGCACCTGGTCTGGATCGACGCCGCGGGGCGCTTGCACCAGCGTTGGGTCGACGGCGAGGACCCCGACGTGCCTGACGTCGCGGTGCTGCTGCGCGAGGCGGTCGCTGCCTCCTGGGTCGAGTCGATCACCCCCAACGGCCCCGTCCGACCCTTACTGCAGGCCGCCCGCCTCGACACCGACGGGGTCCTGCGCGCCCGCTGGACCCGCTGGGTTGACGACGACCTCGACTGAGGTGGCTCTCCCACCACCCCTGAGCGACTCGTGCCGATCCTGAAGGCCATGCCCCGCGGGCATCGGCAGCGCCTTAGCGATCTCACTCTCACGCCGCGCTGAGGGCGCGATCATGACGAGCGTCGGACGTTCTCGTCTGCCAAGAAGCGGGTGACGAATGGCCTCTCAACGCGACAAGCTCACCGCCGTGACCAACCTTGATCCCGCGAGCTACGTCCCGGGCTTGTCCTGGGCAGAGGACTCAGCAGACGACGGGGTCGACCCCAACCCTCCGGCCTGGAGCGGCAGGCCCCGCGGCATCCAGCCCACCACCGTCCCGATCGCACTGGTCCTGGGCGAGTCGGAGCGAGCAGCCGTGCTCCTCACCACCGTCCAGGCGTACCCGAGCGGCGTTTCCATGATCGTCTCGGCACACCTGAGGACACCCGTCGCCGGTGACGACATCGGCGAGCCCATCTCCGATGGACGCCTGCAGCTGACCATCGAGCTCCCCGACGGACAACGGCTCACAGGTACCGAGCCGCTTCCCGAGTACGAGCACCCCAACGCCCAGCGCCTCCGCCCCCACCAGCCAGAGGACGACGAGTGGGTGCCTGAACATGCGGTGCTGCGCCGGCTCGGAGGAGGACGCAGCGAGTCGGTGCTGGATCAGGAGTACTGGCTGTGGCCCCTGCCTATGAGCGGTCGCCTGCGCGTCTCTTGTCAGTGGCTGGAGCAGGACATCTCCCTCAGCAGCCACGAGCTGGATGCGCAGCTCTTTCGGGATGCCGCAGCGCAGGCTTGCCCCGTTCGCGTCGAGCGGGTCCTCGGTCCCGCTTTCGGCGAGCAGGCCATCGCCGGGTCCCCCTGAGGCTGAGACGGCGCCGACACCATGACCACCCCAGCGACTTCACGGTCATGCCGCTGATGGGGCGCGATCACGCCCCGCCCAGAGGCACTCCTCTGCCGAAGAGCGAGCGTTGTGCGCGGACGTCACCGTGGAGCAGCGGGCGTGCTGGACCTTGCCTGTGGGTCGACGGGACTCGGCTCAGTGGATGACTACGGCTCCCCGTCGCCCTCGCCCTCGTCGTCCTCGTCGTCCTCGTCGTACTCATCGCAGGGCCGGAGGCGATCGAGGAACTCGGCGAAGTCGTCAGCCACCCGGCGAGGGACGCGGTCCTCGTCGACGTAGACGACGGCCGGCTCCCCCTTGGGGCCGCAGTCGCTGTAGTCGAGCATGACGGTGTCGTGGCCGGCGGAGGGAGTGGAGCAGATGACCACTCCAACATCGGGGTAGTCCCACTCGGGGATCATGTACCTGCTGCCGAACTCGGAGTCGATGCCCCACTCGCCGCCAAGGCCTAGGAGACCGTGCACCTCGAAGTGGTCGTGGGACCAGGTCGTCGGGAACGTCGTGGGCAAGCAGCTGCGGCGCAGGTGTCCGCCGTTGCGCTCCCGCAGCGCGGCTAGGTAAGAGGCGGGCAGCTTCACGCCCAGGGCCTCCTCGGCCCTTGTGATGAGGGCGTCCGTCAGGGGCGGTCCGGTGTAGTAGTCACCGTCGTCGAACAGCTCCGGCATCTGCGACTCCCGTCTCGAGGATGGCGTCCACTACCCCAGCCTGCTCGCCTGACGCAGACAGAGCACGACAGCATCCGACTTTGGCTCCCTTCTAAGTCAAGACGGGGTCTTGCGGGGCGGCAGTCGAGGTGGGGATGCTGGGTGTGGCGGGTCCGGGAAGTGACTTCTCCGAAGGGCCGGTGTGGGG
>NZ_PTJD01000029.1 GCF_002934625.1 Kineococcus xinjiangensis
AGTTCGTGGTGCTGGTGCCCACCGGGGCCTCACCGGCCGTGCTGGACCGGATGACCGGGCGGATCCGCAAGGCCCTGGTGCCGGAGTTCACCGTCACCGGCCACCGGGTCCGGGTCGGCACCAGCGCGGGCACCGCCCTGGGCGGACGCGGCACCACCGCCGACGAACTGATGGGCACCGCCGACGAGCGGATGTACGCAGCCAAGCGCGCCGCCAGGACCGGCCAGGTCGCCATCCCCCGCTGACCCCGGATCCCCGCTCCCGCCGACGCAGTCAGCCCGCATCAGCACGGGCCGACGAAGCGATGTCGTGAAGGCTGAGGCGGTACCAGCTGGCGTCGGCGTCACCGAATCATGCAGCAGACCCCAATGAAGACATCCACCGGAGTGGAGTCGGTCAAAGTCGAGGTCAGACCCGACAGCTGCACGACCATCTTCATCCTCACCGTCAAAGTCGGATGTTGAGCTCAACGCAGATCGGGGTCATTGGTGCAGGGTGAACGGTGACTACATGTGGCAGCCAGCTCCTCCGGGACAGTCCTCGGTGTCTTCGATGCGGAGAGCATCTCCCGAGAGCATGATCAGGAATGGAGGTCACTGAGCCTTTGTCAGTAGCGGTCGACCGCTACTGACAAAGGCTCACTGTGCCCGTGACGGGTGGTCCCGGACGAGGTGCGCTCGCGGGCCGGCGCGGACGAGGCGGCGTCCGGGTCATTCGCGACCGCCACGCGCCTGCTGGCGCCTGCGACGCCCTGACCGTGGGCTGACCCGTGGCCGGTCCCAGTGGTCCCGGGCGCGACGCCGTCAGCGAGACTGAGAGCATTGCCCGCTCTTCCGACCTGGAGCTTGCCATGCCGCACGCGACCGTCCGCTGGTTTGATGCTGAACGGGGGTTCGGCTTCCTCGCGCCCGAGGACGGCTCACCAGACGTGTTCGTGCACGCCTCCGCGATTGTCGAGGACGGAGGGCCGACGGTGCTCCGCGAGGGCCAGACCGTCGAGTTCGAGGCCGGCGAGAACGACCGCGGTCCCCAGGCGCTGCGCGTCCGCGTCACCTCCGAGGCGACCGCCGGCGGCGCCGTGGGCCTGCTCGGCACGGTCAACTGGTACGAGCCGACCAAGGGGTACGGGTTCGCCTCGCCGGACGGCGGAGGCCCCGACATCTTCGTGCACAGCTCTGCCATCGTCACGGGCGGCGTGGTCACCGAGGGGCACCGGGTGGCCTTCGTCGTCGTCGAAGGCGAGCGCGGCCCGCAGGCGGCGCACGTGGTCCCGCTGGGGCCGGGGGTCGGCCTGCCCGTCGGGGCCGGCGGTGCGGACGGGGCCGGCGGTGCCGACGGGGCGGACGGCACCGTCTCCTGGTACGACGAGGACAAGGGCTTCGGCTTCATCGCCCCCGACTCCGGCGCCGGGGACGTCTTCGTCCACGCCCGATCCCTGCCCGAGGGGCTCACCTGGTTGACCGAGGGCGACCGCGTGGCGTACGCGGTGGTCAGCGGCGACAAGGGCCCACAGGCCCGCGACGTGCAGCTCGTTCGACGGGCCGAGCCCGCACCGCCACCGCGACAGCCGGCACCGGCCGGGCCGGCACGCACCGGGAGGAGGGAGCCGGGGTCACGGGGCGTGCCTGCACGCGCCGGTGAGGGCGTCGTTGCACGTTACGACGGCGACCGCGGGTTCGGGTTCATCACCCCGGACGCCGGAGGTGACGACCTGTTCGTCCACGTGTCCGTGGTCGCAGGGTCGGAACCGCTGCAGCAGGGCGACCGAGTCCGGTACACAGTGCGTCAGAGCGACCGGGGCCCGCAAGCCGATCGCGTGGAGCGCCTCTGAGGCCTCCTACGTCACTCGCGAGGAACTGCGCCCTGGTCATGGTGACAAGGTCGTCGCGCACGCTGGGCGCGTTAGCGCCGCGCGGTCCTGTCGGACCGGCCCGCCATGGTGCGCACCGTGTTCGACGTCGCGCTGCTCACCGCTCACCGGCTGACCAACTCGCTCGGCGGTCGGGTATCAGCGGAATGGACGGACGCCCCGGAGCCCGGCGAGGTCGTCGTGCGGCTGGTCTGGTCGGACTCGGGTCCGGTGGAGGTTCACGGCTTCGCTGACGCATGGACGACGAACGCCGTGTGCGTTGACGTGTAGGGCCTCGCGAGGGGCGAGTGGTTCCCGGCGCACGAGGTGCGGAGGGCGTGACAGGGCCTCGTCCCGCGGGATCGGCCGACGCGGAGGCCTACTCAGGTGCCCGGGTGGGACCGGGCCAGCTCCACCTGTCGGGCGCGCGCCTGCTTGAGCACAGTGAGCTTTTGTCAGTAGCGGCTGGTCGCTACTGACAAAGGCTTACTGAGCCTTTGTCAGTAGGGCCGGTGAGTTATTGACGCCTCAGTGCCTGGGTACCCGGCCGAGGAAGGCGATGAGGCGATCGCTCGCAGGGGCGTCGCGGGCGGTGTCAACGGGCGCGGC
The DNA here is from genome assembly GCF_002934625.1 of Kineococcus xinjiangensis. Classification (GTDB taxonomy): domain Bacteria; phylum Actinomycetota; class Actinomycetes; order Actinomycetales; family Kineococcaceae; genus Kineococcus_A; species Kineococcus_A xinjiangensis. Next base: position 2,459 of record NZ_PTJD01000029.1, read on the forward strand.
GAAGTTCGCACCGCGCGCGTCGACGTGGAGCACTGCTGAGACTTGCGCGAGCACCTCCTCGGCCAGTGAATCTGGGATCCGGTGGGCGCGGTCGCATGCCACGCCGATGTCCCAGCCGTGTGTCGTCAGCTCGATCGCACCGGCCAGCAACGCGTGATCGACCCTCTTCGCACCCGCCCCGACGTGGAGAGCTCGCTCCAGCTCCACCAGTCGCTCATCCACGATCGCCACAGGGTCGGGATCATTGATCCGCGGTGGCTGCGGGAGGGCGAGCTCCCCGTTCTCGAGCAGCCCGATGAGGCCGTCGATGACGTCGGCCAGGTGCAGCACCACCCTGCCCGCATCCCAGCCCTCACACGGCGTCGGCCGGCGTAGGTCGTCGTCCGTCAGTTCCGAGAGGACACCCCGTGCGTAGTCGGTGGCCCGGTGCAACAGCTCGGTGGTCATGCGCCGGGCCTCTGCGGCATGTCCCACGGTGCCGCGGGCAGGACGTCGCCGGTCTCCATCAGGGACTTGAGGTTGGCGAGCACAGCAGGCCAGCCGCGCGAGATCCCGTTCAGCATGTCGGTGTTCGGGAGGTTCTCGTGGGTCACGGTGAGCCGGACGATGCCCTCGTGCGGCTCGATGAGGAACGTGACGACGGACGGTCCGGTCGCCCGCTCCTCCTCGGAGTCCTCGAACGTGATCACCAACCGCGTCGGCGGCTGCGCCTGGAGCACCTTGCCGGTGACGTCTACAGCGCCGGAACCGTCCACCCGCCGGTGCTCCCACGGGGAGCCTGCTTGCCAGTCCGACACGTTGGCATGTCCCCAGTAGCGTGCGGTCAGATCGGCGTCGGTCAGGGCTTGCCAGACGTCCTCGCTCCTGGCGCGGATGTAGGTGACGTAGACGTACGTCGGCACGGTCATTGCGGTGTCGGTGGTTCCAGTGACGATCGTCCGGGTATCGGTCATCGGATGCTCCTCTTCTGCTCGGTGCCTGATAGCGCTGAGGGTGGCCAATCGCGGGGCGTCGTACGTGGCGATCCAGCGTTCACCGATCTCGTAGATCGGCGCGGCGTTGAGGTAGTGCAATCGCTCTCGCCCTCGTCGCACCGCGGTGACCAGGTTGGCCTCGGCGAGGAGATTGAGGTGTTGCGTCGCCGATTGGCGCGCCATGTCGAGGCTCTCGCAGAGCTCGGTGAGGGTCTGCCCGTCCCTGCGGCGGAGACGGTCCAGCAGCAGGCGCCTGGTCGGATCGGCCAGCGCCTTGAACACCGGTCCTAGGTCGTCACCGGTCATGGACCAATCATGCAGGCATCTACCTGCATAAGCAAGGAGGTATGACCTGCCTTGTCCCAAACCCCACTCGCGCCATCCGCACGAGCACAACCCTGCGCGGAAGGCGGTTACTCGGCTGACGTCCCCAGTCAGCGAGGCCGTCAACCGCCATGCCCGTCAGGACTCCACGTGCTCTTCTACTGCGCCAGCCTCGATGTCTCTCGGGACCTCGCTCAGGCCATCGCCCGCAAGTTGCTCGCGCATCGCACCCGGATCGGCACCCGGCGCGGCCGGCGGGCGCTGGGATGCTTCGCCCAGGCGGTGCTGCTACTGCGCTTCATGCGCCAGCGTGCCGCCGTGGCCGACTTGGCGCGCGACAACAAGATCGCATTGAAGACGGCGTACCGTTACCTGCACGAGGCCTTGGATGTGCTCGCCGCTGAGGCACCTGACCTCCCCGATGTCGTCACCGCAGCGGTGAAGCGCGGCGAGGAGCACCTACTGCTGGACGGGACCCTCATCGACACCGACCGCGTCCACGACCCCGGCGGGCAGCGCGACCGCTGGTACTCCGGAAAGCACCGCCGCCACGGCGGTCTTGTCCAAGTGCTCACCGATGCCGATGGGCGACCGCTCTGGGTGTCACCCGTCGAGCCAGGCAGCACCCACGACCTCACAGCGGCCCGCGTTCACGCCCTGCCGGCGCTCTACGCCGCCGCCCGCCATGGCGTCCCCACCCTCGCGGACAAGGGCTACACCGGCGCAGGAGCCGGCATCCGGGTCCCCGTCCGCCGACCTGGCCGCGGTCAAGTCCTCGACACGACCACCCTCAGCTGGAACTCCTACGTCAGCTCCGCAGGGGCCTTCGTCGAGCACGGCATCGCCCACCTCAAAACCCGCTGGCGAGCCCTGGCCCGCGTCACCCTCTGCCCATCGCGCATCAGCGCGATCATCGCCACGGCCCTGGTCCTCAGCAGCCTAGAGAACCGCTACTGACAAAACCTCACTGAGCCTTTGTCAGTAGCGGTGTTCATGGATGGTGAGGACGAGGGTTGCGGCGACGATGTCGCCAATGCGCTGGGGGCAGAGGCTGACGTGCTGGAGAGCCTTCCATCGCTTCTTCAGCACGGCGATGCCTCGCTCGACCGGGGCACGGTAGCTGTTGACGTACGAGTTCCATCCTCGCGTGACCGGGTCAAGGACCTGCCGGCCGCCGGGACGGCGCACGGGGACATGGATGCCGGCACCTGCACCGATGTACCCCTTGTCGGCCAACAGCGGCAGGCCTCTTGTGGCCGTGGGGTACGAGGCGGGGAGTGCGTGTCGGCGGGCGGCGGTGAGGTCGTGGGTGGAGCCAGGCTCCACGGGTAAGGTCCAGATCGGTGTTCCGTCCGTAGCGCAGAGGACTTGAACGTTGCCGCCGTGGCGGTGGTGTTTGCCGGAGTACCACCGATCGCTGTGCCGGTGCGGTTCGTTGACCCGGTCGCACAGGATGAGGGTCCCGTCCAGGAGTACGTGGTCCGCGCCGCTGTGTAGTGCCTCGGCGAGCACCTCATGCAGGTCGGGGGCCTGTGCGGCGAGGACGACGATGACCTCGTGGAGATATCGATAGGCCGTGGCCAGGCCGATCCCCGCATCCCGGGCCAGGGCCGTGATGCGGGTGGCGTCGCGGAACCACCGCAGAGCCAGGACGGCCTGCTGGTAGCAGCCCAATGCCCGTCTGCCCTTGCGGGTGCCGATCCGGGCACGGTGGGCGCGCAGTAGGGCGGCGAGGTCGTAGGCGAGCTCGACGGGCACGTCGAGATGGCGCGGTAGAACAGCACGTGGGCTCCAGCGAGTCAGGCGTCCATGCTTCGTCACTGGGGATCGTGACCGCTCGGGCCCCGTTGCCCCCCATCGTCCCTAGCATCAGCGTTGATCATCTGGTCACCACGAAAGGCTTCGTCTCCGAATGGCTACCGAGTTCCCCGTAGGGAGCGCCGCCGATGTGGCTCGCCGCCTTCGTCAACTGCAGGGTGAGGTCGACGACCCTCCGTCGCTGGCGCAGTTCTTCTCCCTAATTACGCGCTTCGAGGCGGTGCGATTCGATGTGCCAACTTCGGAGGATTCCGACGGTTTCCTATTCCAGTACGGCGCCTTCAACATCTGGCCTGAGCCTACTTTTAGCGTCGGGATCACTCGTCAGCTCGAGATGATCGATTCAGGTGGTGAATGTGGCGGCTACGTTCAAGTGTCGATGGACTACCTGTATGACTCCGATGACGAGTTGGCTTCCGCGGCGCGCGAGACGAGCTGGTGGTTTCGCGGCTCCGTCGTCGACTTCTCAACATGGATAGGTTCGGTCGAGGAGCACGCAGTCTGGCGCTTGATCTCCTCGAGGCGACCTCGCACTTTCGTGATCTCACAGGACGGGGTGTAGCTGGTGCGCACTTCATAGGGCCGCGGACGTGTCACGCCGTGTCGGGACCCTCGTGGCTCAGCGACGGTGCGACTGAAGGGTATGCGGGCGACTGCTGCCACAAGCCTCTCCCAGTAGCGACCGGTCGCTACTGGGAAAGGCTTACAGCTTGTTTCACTATGAAGCGCAAGGTTACTGAGCGCATCAGGCGGGTCAGTCGAACCAGCTGAAGAGGACGTCGCCGACGCGCTCAGGCTTGTGGTATTTAATGTCGTCGCGCTCAAGCTTGGGCCATGAGGTGACGTCTGCCTCGAAGGGCGCGTCCAGCTCTTCCGGTGCTGCGACGCGCAAGCCGGCCATGGTGAAGAGGTGCCCTTCGGGAACGGGCATGAAGGCGAGAACGTAGACGCTGCTGTCGCACCGCGCAGCGGCGACCAACCGCCCCATGGCATGGAGCAAGATCCGGATCTCCACGCCGTCCGCTGCCAGGGTCTGGATCGCGTAGTAGCTCTGCGCCATCTGGGGTCGCGTCACAGGGCCCACCACGCGGCCCCCGGCCCGTCTCACCGCCTGATGGACGAGGGCCACCCACAACGCTTCCAGCTCCTCATCGCGCACGTCCTGCGTGCACCCAGGCAGCAGCAGGTGCTCCAGCGACACCGCCGCCTCCCATTCCCGCACCACGCCGGTCCGTCGACCCCGACGGTAGTACGTCGCCTCATCTGTGGAGGGTGACAACATCCCACGCGCCACCGATCTACCGTCCCGGTGGATCCGGGCCTGACCAGATGCCGTATGCCGTCACCTGCAGTGCGCCGGGGACGGTCTCATCAATGCTGTATCAGCTCGCCTCACTATGACGGTGGGAGCTTGCGGTAACAGATGAGCACGCAGGCCAACTGCAACAGGCCGAGGTGTAGGTCGGCGCGGACTTCGTAGCGGGTGCGGAGGCGCTTGAACTGGTGCAGCCAGGCGAAGGTGCGCTCGACGACCCAGCGTCGGGCGCCGAGGCCGGATCCGTGGGCGCTGCCGCGGCGGGCGATGCGGGGCACGATGCGGCGGGCTCGAAGGGCGCGGCGGTAGACGTCGAAGTCGTAGCCGCGGTCGGCGTAGAGGTAGTCCGGGCGCAGTCGTGGCCGGCCGCGGATGCCGCGCACGGTCGGGAAGGCATCGACCAGGGGCAGCAGTTGGGTCACGTCGTGGCGGTTGCCGCCGGTCAGCGTCACGACGAGGGGAACCCCGCCTGCATCGGTGAGGAGGTGGTGCTTGGAGCCGTTGCGGGAGCGGTCTACCGGTGAAGGGCCGGTGTGAGCCCCCCCTTGAGGGCCCGCACGTGCGAGCCGTCCACCACCGCGGTCTCCAGGTCCAGCTTTCCCGCCGCACGCAGCTCATCGAGCAGGACCTGGTGCAGGTGGGGCCACACGCCCGCCTCGGTCCAGTCCCGCAGCCGCCGCCAGCACGTCACCCCTGAACAGCCGAACTGCTCAGTGGGAACCTGCGCCCAGGTGCAGCCGGTGATCAGCACGTGGACGATGCCTGCCAAAGGCCGCGCGGTCATCGCGCGGCAGGCGTCCTGGGTAGCGGTGCCGGCGCGGCGGACGCTCAGGCAGCAGCGGCTGCACCCGCTCCCACAACGCGTCCGGCACCAGCTCCGCAACCCGATCGGGCACCACGACCTCGGCCATGCCACCAGGCTGCTCTCACCTCACCGCCCCAGCAAGTCATACTGAAACAAGCTGTTAGTGAGCCTTTGTCAGTAGCGACTTGATGCCACTGACGACGCGCCGGCCCGCCGGCATGGTTCTCGCAGGTTCACGTCTCCCGGTCTTTGCAGATCATCGACATTTGCTCGGCCGGAACCAGCCGCATCGGAGGCACTGGGGTGCAACCGGGCCGGCCTAGGATCGGCGCGGAAGCAGGGCCGAGTGCCGAGGGCAGTGCCAGCGGAGCCGGCGACCCTCAACGAGAAGGACACCATGGACGCCTCCGCCGAGGACAAGCACAGCGAGTCGGCAGATGAGCCAAGTCGCGCTGCAGGCACTCGATCACGCCATCACCGCACTCGACGCCTTCAACTCGTCGGCGCAGCGCTCGTCATCGCGGCTGCCGTTCCGATCGCCGTGCAGGCCTGGCGAACCTCCACGACGCCGCCGCCTTCTACGCGCCAGAGCACAACAGTGCCTCCGGCCCAGACGGTCACCATCACGGGCCCGACAGCGGCAGCTTCACCGTCGGATGCCCCGCCGACGGAGGCATCCGATCTGACCGACCCGAACCTGCCCGTCGCCTACGACATCCCCGACATGACACGGACAGAGGCCGCCCTTCCTGCGGGCATGACGCGTCTGGGCGCTTCGGGCCAGTACCCCAACAGCCCGACGGTGCCGGGTCAGGCATGCGGCCCGCTGGCTTTCAACCCACCGATGGTGGCCGGACGCCAGTTCGCCTGGATCGGCGCGAATCAGTCGGACCCTGAGCAGGAGTTGATCGAAGTAGCCGTGACCGGGCGCCGGACCGGCGGAGGTCCGATGACCTTCGACGCCCTCGTCGGCAACTGGGGCGTCTGCCGCTTCACCGAGGACTTCGAGCCGTTCGACCTTGCCATTCCAGGGGCGGACCAGACCTGGGCAGCCCACACCCATCGCAATGGAAACACCCAGATCAGCGGCGCGGCTCGCGTCGGTGACCTCCTCGTGGGTGAACCGCCCCGGCGAGTCCGGAGACTCCGTTCCTTGGGAAGGATGGAGTCATGTCAGGGAGCACGTCCAAGCGTTACCCCGCGGAGTTGCGTGA
>NZ_PTJD01000030.1 GCF_002934625.1 Kineococcus xinjiangensis
GCGGCGACCTGCTCCAGCGTCACGTCCGGATCACGGTTGCGAGCGACCCGCACGACGTCATCGCGGAACTCGCGGGGGTAAGGCTTGGGCACAGCAACATCCTCCCAGGCTGCCTCTCGGGCAAGCCAGCGTCGGTGTCACCGGATCATGCAGCAGACCCGAACATCCTCATCTGCCGCGCGCTGAGGGCGCGATCATGACGGCCGTCGGACGTCCTCAATTGCCGAAGAGCGCGCATGGCGCGGAGGCTCGCACCGACTGTCGGACCTGGCCAGGTGCGAAGATCCAATGCATGCCGGACAGCTTCAATCCGTACAAGGGGCCATTGATCCTGATCGGCTACTGGGATGGTCCACACACGTCAGCCGGCTGGCCCGACGTCCGTGACTTTGTGGACGAGCAGTGGGACGAGCAGGAGCGACAGGATGTCGGCTCCTACCTCATGCATGGTCTTGTAGCCAGAGCGTTCATGGGCTACTCACGCTGCCGCTTCTGCAATGAGAACAACGGGAGTCTCGAGTTCACAGACGGCGTCTACCTGTGGCCGCAGGGCTTGGCGCACTATGTGTTCGAGCATGGCGTGCGCCTCCCGGAGGCCTTCGTCCGCCATGTAGATCATCAGGCGGATCTTGAGCTGGAGCTCACGGTGGACGACACGTGGTGGCGAGGTGCTGCGCCGGACAGCAGGTGAGCGCCGGGCCGCAGGACAGGTCGACTCAACATCCGACCACGCCGCCCTCCGGGCGCGGTCATGGCGCGGTCATGGCGTGGTCCGACGGAGGCGTGGAAGTCAAGCTTCAGGCAGGTCCAGTGGTGCGCTGATGTGGAAGTGCGCGTCGAGCATCTGCACCAGGGCTGTGCCTCGGTCACCCAGCTCATGCTGCTGCCCCCAGCGCTCCACCCGCTCCAGGAAGGCGATGAGGTCTGCCTGCACCTCTCGAAGCAGCCCCGGCAGAGCTACGGCCTGCAGATCGATGAAGCCAGCGGCCACACGCACAGCGCCCCCGGGCGCCTCGGAGTCCTGCCAGATGCGCAGACGGTCCGGCAGGACCTCCACTGCGGGGGTGGGGTCGTGTCCCAGCCACGGGGACTGACCTCGAAGAACCTCGGCCCACTCCCGCCAGTTCTCCAGGCCGGCGCAACAGCCCGGCACCACCACCGCGCCGGTCCCCTCCTCCTCCACGCGAAGGCCGCCGGCCGCGATCAGCTGCTCCATGGTGAGGGTGGCGTCGATGGCCTCCTGCGCGCTGGGTTCTGCTGCGGTGTCGTCCTGGTCGGGCAGCAGCTGGGCCAGGAAGAGGCCGACCTGCTCGCTGCTGCAGGCACCATTCAAGATCAATCAGGAGAAGTCGTCCACGGCGGCCACCGGCCAGGGACAGGTGTCATCGTGCGGGAGCACCTCCAGGACCGCCCGCATCCGGATCACACCAGCATCCAACTGCACCCCGGACCCCGGTGCGCGGCGCACGAAGGGCGACTCACGGCGAGTACCAGATCATGGCGAGCCGCAGGGCCTTCACGCCGCCCGAGCAACGTCCGACTTCGCCGCTGATGGGGCGCGATCATGGCGCCGCGGACGCACGACTTCGCCGATCTGCCCGCGTTCGCCATGACGTCGACGCAGGCGGCATCGTGATCGGGTGGACCTGTCACGCAAGCGCGGGCTGGAGCTGCGCAGAGAAGTTCTGGCGCTGTCCATGACGCCGGCGCGTGACCTGGGCCGGCTGGTCGTGCCCGACGGCGCTGAGGTGGTCGACGATCCGGTCATCGGTGTCGGCCCGGAAGGATGGACCTGGGCGTGGTGGGCATCTGTGCGCACACCTGGATGCGGCGTGCTGAGTGCCCACCGACCCGGCGGACACGTCGACGACGCCTGGCCGCACAGCGGCGTCGACGGCGTGGAACACGTCCAGCCCCTCCCCGGCCAACGCATCCTCCTGGCCGGCACCACCAGCGACGAGGGGTCGTGCTGGGCGCAAGTGCGCACTCTGGACGGGCAGGTCCTAGCCACCGGTGACCTCGGCCGCGACGTGCGCCACATCCTGACCACCCGCAGCGGCGAGATCTGGGTCGGCTACGGAGACACCGCCACCACCTCGTCAGGCCCCGGTGCCACCGGCCTGTGCCGCTTCGCCGAGGACCTGACGCCGACCTGGACCTACGCGCCGCCGACCCCGACGGCGGGCATCCTCGCCTGCTACGCGCTCAACGTCACCGACACCGCGGTGCACCACTGCACCTACGGCGACTTCCACCTCATCGCCATCCACGGCCACGACATCACCGACCACGGCCTGCTGGACCGGCGCGGAGCCCGTCAGCTGCTCATCGAGGGCAGCCGTGGAGCCCTCATCGGCGGCTGGGGCGCCGCCTACGACCTCATCACCACCTTCACCGTCGACGAGCACGGCACCCACCTGGACGGGCAACAGCAGCGTCTGGTCCTCCCCGACGGCCTGGAGATCTACGGCGCCCAGACGACCTGCCGCGGACGCCAACTGCACCTCCACCTGCGCCAGCACTGGTACGCCATAGACCTCGACGACCTGCGCCCATGACCACGCGCAACATCCGACTTTGCCGCCCTCAGTGCGCGATCATGACGGCCGACGAACGCCCGCATCCCTCGGTACGCGCGTGGGCGTGGCTGCGTCGGTTGACTGGGTCACGATGGTCGGGTGTGGGAGACCTGGCGCGAGGAGATGCGGACCTGGGAGCAGTCGCGGTGGCGGCAGTGGTACGAGGAGCACGAGCAGCGAAGCCGCGCTAAAGACGAGTGGTGGCGACGAGAGGCCGAGGAACAGAGGAGGCGCCTCGCGGAAAAGTTGAGGCCGTCAGAAGATTCCAAGCAGGACTCCGAACAGCACATGGAGCTGTACCGCCAGGACGCTCTGGAGCACCCCAGCGAGGCACAGCGGGCGCATGAGCAGCAGGAGTCGATCCGCCGGCAGGAGGTGTCCGCCTACCCGACGCTGCCGCTGCGCCACCACGCCGACCTCCACCACCTCGACAGGCGGTCGCAGCAGCAGGAGCCGGTGACGGTCGGCTTCGGCCCAGCTGGTGACGCCTTGGTGGTGTGGGAGCACGGCGGTGAGGGCGCCGTCCAGGTCAGCCACCACGCCCCGGACGGGACGCCGGGCACCATCACGCCGGTGCCGCCGCAGCCCCACCGGAGCGAGGTGCAACCGCTGCCCGACGGCCAAATCCTCCTGGCCTCAGCGCGCTGTCGGCGTGATGAGGACGACGACAACGCCGCCGTCTACGACGACACCGGCCGGCTGGTCCGCACCGCCCACGTCGGTGACGCCATCCAGCACCTCCTCAGCACCGCCAGCGGCGAGGTGTGGACGTCCTACTTCGACGAAGGCGTCTTCGCCTGGTCCGGACTGAGCACCCACGGCCTGGTCCGCTTCGGCACCGACCTGACACCACAGTGGCGCTACCCGCAGAAGAGGCAACCTGACCTGCCGGTCATCGACGACTGCTACGCCCTCAACGTCACCGGTGAGACGGCCTGGGCCTACGCCTACGACGCCTTCCACCTCGTCAGCGCCGAAGGGCAGCACGCCCACGACCACGGCCAGGTCCCCTTCCGTGGCGCGAACGCGCTGCTCGTCGACGGAGACCGCGCAGCACTCATCGGCGGCTACCCCGCCGAGCGTCACGTCATCACCCCCCTACACATCACCCCCGAGGGGTTACGCCTGGCAGGCCCACCGCGGCGGCTCACGATGCCCGACGGCCAGCCCCTACCTCGTGCGCGCTACACCGGCCGCGGCCCCGAGCTCCACGTCGCCGTCGGCGCCACCTGGTACCGCCTCGACCTGGACGACATCACGCCACCCTGAACGCCCTCTTCTGACGCGCTCAGGGCGCGATCATGGGCGGCCGGCGGACGCGCGACTTTGTCGATCTGCGGATGATTGCGAGGAGCCATCGACGGTCCTCATCAGAGCGGGAGGAGGGATGCTCCGGGCTGCGTCACCGGTCGCTGGACACGGTGTCGACGTGGAAGTACGCCACGACCTTGTAGCCCTCAGTGACCACGATGACGGTCCCTGGATGGACGAGGAAGCGCTCATCGTCCTGCTGGACCAGCCAGGTCCCCTCGGCTCGGGAGGTCCAGCCATGCCGATCGGCTACCCGGAGCACGAAGGAGGCCGACCCGTTCTCCTCCGTCCAGGGCGGGACGTGGGCCGTTGCGGCGTAGTCGTGCTCCGCAGGAGTGGCGGGCGGACCGGACATGCGCCCGCCCTGCTCGGCCGTCAACCAGACGATGCGTCCCTCGAAGGGGAAGCTCTCCTCCCAGCGCATGGGGACAGTCTTCCGTCACTGACCACGAGGGGGCGTGCCCCGCGCCGACTGAACATCCGCCTCTGACGCTCAGTGCGCGATCATGGCGTGCTGTGGTCGTCACCATGTTCAGCACTGGGCTTGCATGGTCGATGAAGGGGCGTGGACCCCGCGGGCGAGGCTGACATGGACACCCCCACCACGAACACGCCGACCGCCTCGGTGCGCCCTTGGTGGCAGCGCAAGCCTGCCGTGGTGGCCGCCATCGCCGCTCTCGGCGTCAGCGGGATGGGCATCGCGGCTACAGCCGCCGCCGGTGGCTTCGCGGTCAGCGTGAACGAGAACGGCGTCGTCATGAACGACCTGTCCCGCGTGGCCAACGTCTACAACGGGCGCATCGTGACATTGGGCGAGATCCAGGACCTCAACGATGAGGGCCAGGCGCTCTACAGCTCCGCCAGCCCCGAGCTGACCTGCCAGGGGATCATGCTGCACTTCGACACCCCCGCGGAAGCCGATGAGTACGGCCACGGCTACACCGCCCGCGCCAAGGCCCACGCCGCCAAGACGACCGCCGGCGGCACCATCCACCCCGGCGCCGGTCAGGCTGCCGCCCCTGCAGGCACCGCCCCTGAGGGGAGCATCGCGGCGACAGAGGACCCCTGCGCGGCGTTCAAAGACTCGCCCAGCTTCGTGCCGGAAGGCGTGAAGCTGCCGGCAGCCTCCTCCGGCCAGCGCTGAAGACAGGCCGTGAGCAAGCAGTCCGCCATCCTCTGAGTCGCGCGCTCATGCCGCACTGCGGGCGCGATCACGGCGCGGCTGCTGAGGGCAGTGGGGCTGTGATCGACCAGCTCGCGTCGAGGGCTTCGACCAACGCGGCACCTCGGCGCCCCAGCCGCCGGTGTGCACCCCAAGCGCCGACGACGTCGAGGAAAGCAATCAAGTCCATGCGCACTTCCTCCAGCAGGGGCAGCAACAGGTGTGCCGGCACGTCGAGGAACGAGCTGGACGCTGGATCAACGGCCGCCGCTTCAGCGTCCTGCCAGACACGGAAGTAGTCGGTGAAGAGCTCCACGCCAGCGCTGGGCGAGTGCCCCAGCCATGGCTGACGCCCGTCAAGGAGGTCGACCCACTGCCGCCAGTCCTCCAAGCCGGCGCAGCAGCCGGGCGACACTTGGACTGCTCTGGCGCTGTCCTTGAGCAGCAGACCACCTGGGGTCGCCAGCTCGTCGGCCGCAATGAGGAGGTCGATGGCTTCGGGCAGGGTCACCCCGCGCAGGTCGTGTCCTTGGTAGGCGACCAGGTGGGCGACGACCAGACCGACCTGCTCCGCCGTGCAGTCGTCGTTCAAGGCCAGCCACGTCGGAGTGAGCACCGGAGCCACCGGCCAACGCGCTGCCTCTACTGGGGCGGTGATCTCGGTGACCGCCTGCATCTGCAGCACGTACCCATTGAAGCCGCTCAACGCCCGCCTTTGCCGCGTTGAGTGCGCGATCATGCCCCACCCAGACGCACGCCTCTGTCGAAGAGCGGTCGTGCACTTCTGCTCCAGCAGGTCAGGATGCTGGCATGTGGGAGACGTGGCGGGAGGAGATGCGGCGCTGGGGACGGCAGCAGTGGCTGGAGTGGCATGCCGAGCACGAGCGGCGCAAAGAGGCTGCCAATGCGCAGGCGCAGCAAGAAGCTGCGGAGCACTGGCAACGAATCGATCAAGAACGACGACGCCTCGGGATCCGGGAAGGCGACATCGAGCAGCTGCAAGAGCTGCTCCGGCAAGACCGCCTACAGCATCCGGAGGAGTCGCAGTCGAGCCAGGAGTCGGACAGACGCCGCGCGATGCGTCGGCAGGAAGTGCTCACATATCCGACGCTGTCACTGCGCCACCACGCTCACCTGCAGCGCCCCGAGGGCGTGCCCGAGCAGCAGGATCCGTTGACTGTCGGCTTCGGCGCAGCTGACGACGCCGTCGCGCTGTGGGACGGCTCCAGCCAGGGCGCCGCTCTGGTCAGCTGGTACCACTGCGATGGCCGGCTCGCTGCGAGCACACCGTTGACAACGGTGTCCTGGCCCCACCGCGTGCAGCCGCTACCCGATGGACAGGTGCTGATCATCGGAAGCCACACCGCCGACGGGTTCAGCGCCGCTGTCTACGACGCATCGGGGCGGTTGGTACGCGCAGCCGACGTCGGCAAGAGCGTCACGCACGTACTGAGCACCGCCGACGGCCAGGTGTGGATCGGCTACGACAACGCGGTCGCCAACGAGGGCGAGTTCCGCCTGCACGGCCTGGTCCGCTTCGATGTTGAGCTGTCACCTCAGTGGCGCTATCCCCTCGGCACTGCGCTGCCGGCTTTCCCGACCTGCCAGGCCCTCAATGTCAATCGACACAAGGCATGGATGTACGACTATGCCTCGTTCCACCTCGTCAACATCGACGGTCAGCAGGCTGTCGATCACGGTCGCGTTCCAGTCGACGGGGCTCACGGGATGCTCGTCGAAGGTGATCATGCCGCGGCGGTGGGCGGCTACGCCGGGGAACGCGACGCGATCACCCCGCTGCGGTTGACCGCTGACGGCATTTGGCTGGCAGGTCCGCCAGTACGGCTGGTGCTACCAGGCGGCGCGGACTTGCCCCAAGGCTTGACCCAAGCCCGGTACACCTGCCGCGGCTCTGAGCTACACCTCTCGATCGGCGCCGAGTGGTACCGCCTCGACCTGGACGACCTCCCCACTGGATGAAGCGCCCGCCTATGCCGCCGACAGGGCGCGATCATGGCGGTGGATGAGCACACTCGGCTTCATGGCCAAGCAGCGCCGCGCAGCGTCCTTCGCTCAGGTCGTGCAGGAGGTCAAGGCGGCACCGCCGGCGCCGGTCCCCTTCGACCTGCTGGGCCCTGGTGGCCGCGGCTACCGCCTGGTCGACGCCGACCTCAGCTCCGAACGCGCCCGCCAGATCGCCGCCGAGGGCGCCGGCTTGGGCTGGGACGCCTGCGGCTGCGGCGGAGACTGCGGCTACCGCTGGCACAGCCCCGAGGAGGTGGTCCACGCGGCCACGGCCGGCCCGCCCGAGCTGCGTCGCCAAGGGCACCTGCAGGGCAGGATCGCGCTGCTGCGCACCGACGAGGGTGAGCACCTGCTGCTGGCGCACTTCCCTATGCGCTGGGGCCAGCTACTCGACTGACCCGACACCATCGCCCCGTCATCCGCATTTGCCGCCCTGGGGGCGCGATCATGGAGGCTGGCGACGTCTGCCGATGTCGAAGAACGGAAGGACTGTCGTCCAGTCCGGAGCTACGGCCGGACAGGCTCATGACTTGATCGCAGCGAGGGGGCGGCATGGCACTGGGTGTGGATGCGGATCTGAGACCGGCGTTCGCGAAGCTGCTGCAGGTCGAAGGGCTTGACGACCTCGATCGGCTCACCGGCTCCGTGAACACCTTCGACGAGCCGCCACTGTCCTCGCGGTGCGACCACATCGCCTTCCTGAAGCACCTGCCGGTCACTGAGGCCAACACCCAGCTCATCCGGGCCGCCGTGGAGCACCTGGACCGCATCAACGCCCACCTGGAGGCTGAACCGCCCCGGCGAGTCCGGAGACTTCCTACTCTGAGGCTCCGACCGGTGTCGGGGTCTGGTGGTGAGCGTAGTGAGCCTGCTCGGCCTCGAC
>NZ_PTJD01000031.1 GCF_002934625.1 Kineococcus xinjiangensis
CTTTCACGTTGAGTCCGGCGGTGTCCTACTCTCCCACCCCCTCCCGGAGGCAGTACCATCGGCGCTGGAGGGCTTAGCTTCCGGGTTCGGAATGTGACCGGGCGTTTCCCCACCGCTATGACCACCGAAACACTTTTCGGGCCTGTACACACACCCCCCACCCCCGCCCCCTCCACACACCGCCGTTGTACACGGCGGTGGTGAGGTCGTGGTGTTGGGGTGCCCGTATCCCGGGAACCACACAGTGAACGCGAGCGAAGCAGTCTCACCCCCACCCCAAAGGGCGGTGGTGGTAGTCAAGTCGTCGGCTTATTAGTACCGGTCAGCTTCACACCTCGTTAGTCGGTGCTTCCACATCCGGCCTATCAACCCAGTAGTCTGCTGGGAGCCTCTCCCACCCCGAAGGTGGATGGAAACCTCATCTTGAAGCAGGCTTCCCGCTTAGATGCTTTCAGCGGTTATCCCTTCCGAACGTAGCCAACCAGCCATGCTCCTGGCGGAACAACTGGCACACCAGAGGTTCGTCCGTCCCGGTCCTCTCGTACTAGGGACAGCCCTTCTCAAGTTTCCGACGCGCGCAGCGGATAGGGACCGAACTGTCTCACGACGTTCTAAACCCAGCTCGCGTACCGCTTTAATGGGCGAACAGCCCAACCCTTGGGACCTACTCCAGCCCCAGGATGCGACGAGCCGACATCGAGGTGCCAAACCATGCCGTCGATATGGACTCTTGGGCAAGATCAGCCTGTTATCCCCGGGGTACCTTTTATCCGTTGAGCGACCGCGTTTCCACAAACCACGGCCGGATCACTAGTCCCGACTTTCGTCCCTGCTCGACATGTCTGTCTCACAGTCAAGCTCCCTTGTGCACTTACACTCGACACCTGATTGCCAACCAGGCTGAGGGAACCTTTGGGCGCCTCCGTTACCCTTTAGGAGGCAACCGCCCCAGTTAAACTACCCACCAGGCACTGTCCCTGATCCGGATCACGGACCGAAGTTAGACATCCAGAACGACCAGAGTGGTATTTCAACGTTGACTCCACCGACACTGGCGTGCCGACTTCACAGTCTCCCACCTATCCTACACAAGCCGTTCCGAACACCAATACCAAGCTATAGTGAAGGTCCCGGGGTCTTTCCGTCCTGCTGCGCGTAACGAGCATCTTTACTCGTAGTGCAATTTCGCCGAGTTCGCGGTTGAGACAGCGGAGAAGTCGTTACGCCATTCGTGCAGGTCGGAACTTACCCGACAAGGAATTTCGCTACCTTAGGATGGTTATAGTTACCACCGCCGTTTACTGGCGCTTAAGTTCTGAGCTTCGCGCACCGAAGTGCACTAACCCGTCCCCTTAACGTTCCAGCACCGGGCAGGCGTCAGTCCGTATACATCGTCTTGCGACTTAGCACGGACCTGTGTTTTTAGTAAACAGTCGCTTCTCCCTGGTCTCTGCGGCCCTCAAAGGCTAGCCAGCAAGTGGCTTCACCCCTCAGGCCCCCCTTCTCCCGAAGTTACGGGGGCATTTTGCCGAGTTCCTTAACCACGATTCACTCGATCGCCTTGGTATTCTCTACCTGACCACCTGAGTCGGTTTAGGGTACGGGCGGCTAGAACCTCGCGCCGAGGCTTTTCTAGGCAGCATGGGATCACTCTGCTTCCCCCATAAGGGGTCACCATCAGGTCTCAGGCTTATATGAGGTGCGGATTTGCCTACACCTCGCCCTACACCCTTGGACGTGGACAACCATCGCCACGCGGAAGCTACCCTCCTGCGTCACCCCTGTTACTACGCTTGCCTACTACCAGCTCGGGTCACACGCTCCACCACGCCGGCTCCGAAGAGCCAACAGGCTTTGGGTGTTTAGCATCACCAGGTTCAGCATGGGCGGTTCTTCGCCGGTACGGGAATATCAACCCGTTGTCCATCGACTACGCCTGTCGGCCTCGCCTTAGGTCCCGACTTACCCAGGGCGGATTAACCTGGCCCTGGAACCCTTGGTCATTCGGCGGACGGGTTTCTCACCCGTCATTCGCTACTCATGCCTGCATTCTCACTCGTGTGCAGTCCACGACTCGATCACTCGGCCGCTTCACCCCACACACGACGCTCCCCTACCCATCCACACACCTGGACCACGAAGGCCTAGTTCACGCGTGAATGCCACAGCTTCGGCGGTGTGCTTGAGCCCCGCTACATTGTCGGCGCGGAATCACTTGACCAGTGAGCTATTACGCACTCTTTAAAGGGTGGCTGCTTCTAAGCCAACCTCCTGGTTGTCTGCGCAACTCCACATCCTTTCCCACTTAGCACACGCTTAGGGGCCTTAGCTGGTGATCTGGGCTGTTTCCCTCTCGACTACGAAGCTTATCCCCCGCAGTCTCACTGCCACGCTCTCACTTACCGGCATTCGGAGTTTGGCTGACGTCAGTAACCCGGTGGGGCCCATCGGCCATCCAGTAGCTCTACCTCCGGCAAGAAACACGTGACGCTGCACCTAAATGCATTTCGGGGAGAACCAGCTATCACGGAGTTTGATTGGCCTTTCACCCCTACCCACAGCTCATCCCCCAGGTTTTCAACCCTGGTGGGTTCGGTCCTTCACGCGGTCTTACCCGCGCTTCAACCTGGCCATGGGTAGATCACTCCGCTTCGGGTCTAGAGCACGCGACTGAAACGCCCTATTCGGACTCGCTTTCGCTACGGCTACCCCACACGGGTTAACCTCGCCACGTACCACTAACTCGCAGGCTCATTCTTCAAAAGGCACGCCGTCACTCACCCGCAGGTTAAGCTCCGACGGCTTGTAGGCACATGGTTTCAGGTACTATTTCACTCCCCTCCCGGGGTGCTTTTCACCTTTCCCTCACGGTACTTGTCCGCTATCGGTCATCAGGAAGTATTTAGGCTTACCAGGTGGTCCTGGCAGATTCACACGAGATTTCACGGGCCCCGTGCTACTCGGGATCCCCTTCGGGAGGCCACGCCATTTCGCCTACGGGGGTCTCACCCACTGTGCCGGACCTTCCCAGATCCTTCGGCTATGACACGACTTTCTTACTCCCCACCCAGATGACAGTCTGGATAGAAGGGTCCCACTACCCCGACCGTGCAACGCCTGTCAGCTATCACACACGGCTCGGTTTAGCCTCTTCCGCTTTCGCTCGCCACTACTCACGGAATCGCGGTTGCTTTCTCTTCCTGTGGGTACTGAGATGTTTCACTTCCCCACGTTCCCTCCACGCACCCTATGTGTTCAGGTGCGGGTGACCGCCCATGACGACGGCCGGGTTTCCCCATTCGGAAATCCTCGGATCAACGTTCGGTTGCCAACTCCCCGAGGCTTATCGCAGGCTCCTACGTCCTTCATCGGCTCCTGATGCCAAGGCATCCACCATGTGCCCTTAAAAACTTGGCCACAAAAGACTACAAAGATGCTCGCGTCCACTGTGTAGTTCTCAACATACGGGCGGCGTACACCGGCACCCAGCCGACACCCACCCCCACCACCGACCCAGCCCAAGCCCACCCGAAGATGAACCCAACCCGACCCGGTACCCGGAGAGCGGTATGACGACCACCGGTCGACCCGCCAGAAGGCACCACCACCAGCACCCCCCAGCCGGCACCCCTTCCGGGACACCACCTACGAAGAGCACCAGCCAGCGGCCGATCCTTCAGGACCCAACAGCGTGCCAGCAACCCGCACTCCCCCACCATCTCCGTTCCCACCCACCCCGAAGGACAGACGTACTAGAAGACCCCGTGAGGAACCACGAACCACAATGTCGATGTTCCACCCTTGAGCGACCGCCCCACGACACTCGCGTGAGAAACGGCGCCTGGACGCACCACCCACCCCCACCACCCCCCGAAGAAGGTGACACCAGCCCCGAAGAGCCAGCCAGGAATGTTCACGGTGGACGCCAGATGCTCCTTAGAAAGGAGGTGATCCAGCCGCACCTTCCGGTACGGCTACCTTGTTACGACTTCGTCCCAATCGCCAGTCCCACCTTCGACAGCTCCCTCCCACAAGGGGTTGGGCCACCGGCTTCGGGTGTTACCGACTTTCGTGACGTGACGGGCGGTGTGTACAAGGCCCGGGAACGTATTCACCGCAGCGTTGCTGATCTGCGATTACTAGCGACTCCGACTTCACGGGGTCGAGTTGCAGACCCCGATCCGAACTGAGGACGGCTTTTTGGGATTCGCTCCACCTCACGGTCTCGCAGCCCTTTGTACCGTCCATTGTAGCATGCGTGAAGCCCAAGACATAAGGGGCATGATGATTTGACGTCATCCCCACCTTCCTCCGAGTTGACCCCGGCAGTCTCCTATGAGTCCCCGCCATAACGCGCTGGCAACATAGAACGAGGGTTGCGCTCGTTGCGGGACTTAACCCAACATCTCACGACACGAGCTGACGACAACCATGCACCACCTGCACGCAGCCAACTAAATGACCCGACATCTCTGCCGGTCCACTGCGCATGTCAAGCCTTGGTAAGGTTCTTCGCGTTGCATCGAATTAATCCGCATGCTCCGCCGCTTGTGCGGGCCCCCGTCAATTCCTTTGAGTTTTAGCCTTGCGGCCGTACTCCCCAGGCGGGGCGCTTAATGCGTTAGCTGCGGCACAGAACTCGTGGAATGAGCCCCACACCTAGCGCCCAACGTTTACGGCATGGACTACCAGGGTATCTAATCCTGTTCGCTCCCCATGCTTTCGCTCCTCAGCGTCAGTTACGGCCCAGAGACCCGCCTTCGCCACCGGTGTTCCTCCTGATATCTGCGCATTTCACCGCTACACCAGGAATTCCAGTCTCCCCTACCGCACTCTAGTCTGCCCGTACCCACTGCAAGCTCAGGGTTAAGCCCTGAGTTTTCACAGCAGACGCGACAAACCGCCTACGAGCTCTTTACGCCCAATAATTCCGGACAACGCTTGCACCCTACGTATTACCGCGGCTGCTGGCACGTAGTTAGCCGGTGCTTCTTCTGCAGGTACCGTCACTTTCGCTTCTTCCCTGCTGAAAGAGGTTTACAACCCGAAGGCCGTCATCCCTCACGCGGCGTCGCTGCGTCAGGCTTTCGCCCATTGCGCAATATTCCCCACTGCTGCCTCCCGTAGGAGTCTGGGCCGTGTCTCAGTCCCAGTGTGGCCGGTCGCCCTCTCAGGCCGGCTACCCGTCGTCGCCTTGGTAGGCCATTACCCCACCAACAAGCTGATAGGCCGCGAGCCCATCCCCAGCCGAAAAACTTTCCACCCGCGCACCATGCGGTGACAGGTCATATCCGGTATTAGCTCCGGTTTCCCGGAGTTATCCCAGAGCCAGGGGCAGGTTGCTCACGTGTTACTCACCCGTTCGCCACTGATCCCCCCCGAAGGGGTTCACCGTTCGACTTGCATGTGTTAAGCACGCCGCCAGCGTTCGTCCTGAGCCAGGATCAAACTCTCCGTTGAAGTCTCACACCCCCACACCACCACCCCCCACCCAAAAGCGAGGAAGCAGCAACCGTGCGAGAGCAAATCTCTTCACCGGACACCCCCACCCCCGCAAGGAGGATGGAAGCGTTCGATCTGGCATCTACTCAAGACCCGACCCACGCTGACGAGGATCAGGCCCTTTCAACACCAAAGGAATCCCACCACCAACCAGACGATTGATGGACGGGGATAAATCGATTTGGCATCGACATTCGGCACGCTGTTGAGTTCTCAAACATCGGACGCACACCCCGACCCC
>NZ_PTJD01000032.1 GCF_002934625.1 Kineococcus xinjiangensis
GAACTCCGGCGGGTGAGGACGGGGCATCGAAGGACTCCTCTCTGGGCGACATCATCGCCTCAGGTCGGTGTCCGGAGAAGCGGGTCAAGCTCCCGCTTGTCTCACCAACGCGTGGCTGGCCGCACCTGGCACGGCGGGGCGGGCATGCGCGTCACCACGGTCTTCGGATCTACGGGTGGGTAGGGCTGCCTCACGTCTGGGGCGCCGGTGGCCGTCGGCTCTCCGCGAGCTTCCTCTGGTCGGTCATGATCACGCCCGGATCGCGGTATGGCCGTGAAGTCGTAGGTCCGCCGGGATCGTGCCGCGGACCGCGTGATCGGCGTGAGGTTCGACCACCTGTGCGCCCGCCCCGATAGTGGTGCGGTGATGGCAGGTGCCGGGCTGCGGTCACACCGCGGAGGGCGGTAGGTCGGGAAGGTGCTCAGCAACCCACGCCGCGAGGTCGGGACGGATCTTGGGCCATTGCCGGCGCAGTCGCTGAATCTCGGCTGCGGCGGTGGGCTCCTCGCGGTGCTGCCACAGGAACGCAAGCATGCCCGAACCCCACGGGGGCATCACGATCGGTCCTGAGCGTCCATGCACGACCGGCGGGGTGTGTTTGGACTTCAGCGCATGCCGGAGAGCGATGGCGGCGGCGGGAACGTCTTCTGCTGTTCCGTACGTCTCGATGAGCTCCCCGGCGAACATGCGATGGGCGAGCGACCTGTCCTGCAGCAGCCGCTCCCACAGATCCTCAGCCATCGGGCGGCCAGCGCGGTGGGCGAGCTGGCTCATCGCGCTCAGACGGTTCTCCAGGTGGTGGGATCGGCTCAATGCCAACAGTGCGTGCCGCGCCGTAGTGGTGTCGGGACCGCGAGCGAGGACCCTCAGCGCGGCCCCGGCCACGATCTGGGCGCTCGAGCCCTTCTTGGCGTCGTGGTGCAGGGCCACGCCCGCGACCACGGCTGTCGTGTGCTCGCTGAGCGTGCCGGGCATCGCTGCGAGAAGTTCGAGCACCGGCCAATGGATGTCCTGGCAGGGGCTGGCCAGGAGTTCGGCGAGCAGGTCCTCCGGCATTTCCGGAATGGGACGGAAGCTGGCGACCTCAGGGGTCGCGATCTCCTGCACCGCTCCCTCCACCGCCTCCGCCAGGGAGGTGACGTACCAGGGTGCTCGAGTCCGCGTCGGCGATGCCTGCAGCGCCGAGCGCAGCTCCTGTACCGCGACCTCCAGCACCTGTCGGCACAGTCGACCGTCAGGGGTGTTGAACAGGGCGTAGTGGCACGCCTGCGCTGCCCGGTCGCGGTAGCCGAGGGAGGCGCTGGAGTCGCTGACGATGGCGAGCAGCTGCCGCACGACCTGTGCCCCGCCGATGGCGGCCAGGGGGTGGTTGAAGGGGAAGACGAAGAAGAAGCGGTCGGGGCCGGGACCGCCGAGCTGCTCCTGCAGCCAGGTGTCGCTGACCGTCTCGGCGATGTCCAGTGGCTCGCTGGACACCACCTTCACCCCTGACTGGCACAGCCTCCAGGCTGGGCCGATGGCGGCACTCCAGCGGCGACTGTCATCGACCTCCAGCCGGAAGATCGCCACTGGACCGTCGATCACGGGCTCGGTGCGCCTCAGCACATCACGGGCGGTGTCGAGGAGGGAGGTGGCTAGCTCCGCATCGTCAGCCGCGACGGTGACCTTCACCCGGTACGGCAGGTCCTCCCTCAGGAGTGAGGCCGCCCACTCCTCGGCCTCATGCGCTTTCAGGGGCCCCTCGGTCATCACGTCATGCCTCCTTCGTCACCGCGCGTCGGCCTGCTGCAGGGCCGGTGCGCGCAGCAACCACCATGCCGGACCCGGGGCCGCCGCCAAGGACAGCAGAGGGGTAGGACACCTGCTCGCTCATCGTCACGACCGTGAAGTCGGGCCGCGGCTCAGTGACAGTCAGACTCGCCTACCCACCTGGAGATCCGAAGACCCCTCAACCAGGTCCGCCAAGGGGTGCGACGCGATCCATCGCGTCAAGATCCAGGAGCAGGGCAGATCGACGGTGTCATCGCCGACGTGGGTATGGACGAGGCCGCGTACCGGGAACGCGGCAGGGCCGCGGTCGATCAGTCGGATGCCGGCACACCAACAGCTGCTGCTCAGTTAGAAGAACACAAGCGCCTCGTGTGGATGAGGCAGAGCAGGCAATATCCGCCCAGCCGTCGAGTGCAGAGCCCACAAGTTCGGGCCGCTAGCGATCATGGTTTCTGCCAAGCTGACGAGGACAGCGCTAACGGAGTCCGGCGCCTCCTGGGCCAACGTTTCGCAACGCTCTCAGCCGAGCGCGCTGAAAAAGAACCAGAAGCCCGCCCAAGCCAGGGTCACGACGACGGCGATGACCTTGCGCACGCCCCAGGGAGCCCAGCGGATGAGCGCGATCGGGGTTGCCAGAATTGCGCCCGAAATAAGCCACAACACAACCACAAGAAGCGGCAACGGCACCGACCTCAAACCACCCTGGCACCCAGTAAAGCCGCACTCTATGAACGCCGCGTACACCCCCGTCATTGCGGCTAGAGCAAATGAGGCAAGGAGTGCGGGAATGAGAAACCATGCATTCCGGGCCCGGTAGCTGTGTGCCGACGGCTCCGGTGCACTGCTTCGTTCACCCATACTGCCCCCTTAAACGAGTGCGACCAGGCACATGGCTTGGCCTGACCGGTGGTGAGACGGCCCCTCGGCATGGAACGGTCGACATCCGCAACGGCGTCAACCTGCCGAAGAATGATAGAAGTTCAACTTCGACATGCTGCCAGATAGAGCGACAATCCGGCGCTCGTTCGCTCACGACCACCCGTTGGCATCCATGCTGGTCCCATCGCTGGCACCGCACGCCCGTCGGTCACCGTGAGTCTCCCTGTCATGCATGGGCGGTGAGCTCGTTGGCCGGCGGCAGGCTCACCCGCACCGCGAGGCAGTCCTCGTCAGCGGTCACGATGGCCTCGTTGACGCGCTCGGCGCGGTCGAGCTCCTGCACGTTGCCGCGCGCGCTGCAGTACGGGCACGCCACGCCCTCTGCCTGCCCGTCGGGTCTACCAGCACCGGCGCGGCGGGGCGGTCCACGTGCAGGGCGGCGGCCACGGCGCGCGCCTGGGCGGTGGTCAGCCCGTGCAGTTCCATGCGCTGCGGGTAGGTGTGCGGGGGTCCCTCGCCCCGTCTACTTCGACCGTGCCGGAGACGATCCGGTGGTCCGGGTGGAGGCGGGTGGGGCCGTCACGGCGGCCCGGGGTGTCCCAGACGTCCGGGCTCGGCGGCTGCGCGCCGAGAGTGCCGGCCAACTCCTCCACCAGCACCCTGTTCCTCCACCCCCTGGCGCGCCGCGAGCGCCTGGGTGTGCGCCACGTTCGCCCGCTGCACCCTCGCGCTCGGGCAGGTAGTCGGGCAGCTGGGCGACGTCACAGGGGCCCGCTGCGCGTCTTTGGCGATGGCTGCGGCCCCGCGCGCCAGGATCCGCGGCTCCTCCTCGTCTTCGCCGGTTGAGGGCTCGGGCCAGGAGGTGTCGGTTGGGACTGCCCCGGCTTCGGTTGACTCCTTGACCTGTGAGGATCATGGTCCTCGCTGGAAGGATGACGACCGTGCCCAAGCCCTTTCCCGCCGAGTTCCGCCGGGATGTGATCGCCGTGGCCCGCCAGGGCGGACGGTCCCGCGCTGAGATCGCCCGCAGCTTCGGGATCTCGGAGTCCTGTCTCGGTCGCTGGCTCGCGATCGCCGACCGTGAGGACGGCCTGGTCGAGCAGCCCGCCCCAGCCGCTGGGGCGGACCTGGAGGCGGAGAACCGGGAGCTGCGCCGGCGAACGAAGCAGCTGGAGCAGGAGAACGAGATCCTGCGCCGGGCGACGGCCTACTTCGCCCGCGACACCCTCCCAAAATGATCTTCCCGCTGGTCCGTGACCTCGCCGACGACGACATCCCTGTCGCGGTGACCTGCCGGGTGCTGGGCTTCTCCAAGCAGGCGTACTACAAGTGGCGGGCATGCCCGGTCACCAACCGGGACTGGGACGACGCTCACCTCATCCACGCTGCCCGGAAGATCCACCACGACGATCCGGAGTTCGGCTACCGCTTCATCGCCGACGAGCTCGCCGAGCAGGGCGTGCAGGCTGGGCGCAACCGGGTGCAGCGCCTGTGCAGCCAGGAGAGGCTCTTCAGCGCCCACTCCCGCAAGCGGGGCCGGCAGCGCCAGCCCGGCCCGCAGGTCCACGACGACCTCGTCCAACGCCGGTTCACCGCGAAGCGGCCGAACCAGCTATGGCTGACCGATATCACCGAGCACCCCACCGCGGAGGGCAAGCTCTACCTCTGCGCGGTCAAGGACGCCTGCTCCAACCGGATCGTGGGCTACTCCATCGACGCCCGCATGACCGCTGAGCTGGCCGTGCAGGCACTGCGCAACGCACTCACCCTGCGCGGCAACACCGACGCCCTAGAGGTGATCGTCCACTCCGACAGAGGCAGCCAATTCCGCTCGCACCGCTACGTCCGGGAACTCCGCGCTGCCCAGGCCCGCGGCTCGATGGGACGCGTGGGGACCTGCGCCGACAACGCCGCGATGGAGTCGTTCTTCTCGCTGCTGCAGAAGAACGTTCTCAACCGCAGCCGCTGGGACACCCGCCAGGACCTGCGCCTGGCGATCGTGACCTGGATCGAGAACACCTACCACCGCCGCCGACGTCAGCAGGCCCTCGGGCGACTGACTCCCATTGAGTACGAGACACTTCTCCAAGCCGCTCACGCGGCCTGACCCCGCCTACCCGAGCGAGTCAACCGAAGTCGGGGCAGTCCCCCGCAGCCATAGGTCAACGTCAGGGTGGTCACGCCGTGGCGGTAGCCCTGGTCCTCGCTCAGGTTGAGTGACTGCTCGTCGGGGACGTAGACGACGCGGACACCACCTCCTCCGTTGGCGGGCACCTCAGAGGGACGCTCGACCTCATCGGCACCCAGGGTGGCGAAGTGCTCATACAGTCCCTGCACCCGCAGTGCCGAGAGTGTCGGCATGGTGAAGCCGAGCCGTTCCTGCACGACGTCGCGTTGGTGCCAGGTGTAGCTGGATGCCATCGGCTGACGCCTCAGTGGCGTCCATGAGAGTGGTGTACGACCGGCCCGGCTGACGGGCGTGGCTGACGCATGAGAAGGCGGCCACCGCGTGATGCTTCGAAGGACCTC
>NZ_PTJD01000033.1 GCF_002934625.1 Kineococcus xinjiangensis
CCAGCGGGTGGGCAGCCGCAAAGAGAGCGTCACGCCGGGCACCTCGACACAGCCTGGCCGGGCCGTTGCCGTGCCACCAGTGAACAAGTAGCCGCGAGTGGGGCGCGATCACAGCCTCAGCACTGGCCGCTGATCGGGTGCGGTGGGAGCTCAGCCGAACAGGTCGAAGGCGCGGATGACTACGAAGGTCCCCACACCCACGCCGACACCCAGCGCCAACCGGCGCCACCACGCTCGGCTTCCTACGGGGCGAAGCCCGGGCTCCTCAACGAGCCGCAGGCGCTCAGCCACCCGCCAGGCACGAGACCGCTGCTGCTCCATGACAGCACAGTAGAGACCCTCGCCTCTGGCACATCCGCACATCAGCGTGAGACGTTCTGCGTCAAGGGTGGTGGTCGGTGCCCTGCTCCGTCGTCGGTCCCTGCATAGCGGTGATGGGGGTGGTCCCAGCAGCGTGTGATCGGGTTGGTACGGCGACGGGCGGGGCTGCTCATGATGTGCGTCGAGGTCCAGGTTCGGCCTCAATGCCGCAGGGAGCTCGCCCCGACCTTCTTCCTCACGCAGACCGTCAGCGTCTGACGTCAGGCGAAGCTCAGCGACTCATGCGGCGGCCTCCAGGGCCCGCCGGCGCAGGCCGTGGGCGGCGACCTCGGCGTCCCAGGGTCGCCCGCTGGTGATGACGGCGTGCAGTTGGCGCAGCAGCGCGGCGGCGACCGCTGCCTGGGCTTGGGTGGGTTTGAGCTTGTTGTGCTCCCGGCTGATCAGGTGCCGGTAGCGGGCTGCGTGGACGGGGTTGTGCTTCACCGTTCCCCACAGCGCCCGCCAGGCGGCCAGGCGCAGCGAGGGCCGTCCCTGCCCGGTCACCCTCGTCCGCCCGGTGAAGGCGCCTGAGCTTCTCTCCCGCGGGGCGAGGCCGGCGTGCTTGACCAGCGCCCGGGCGGAGGTGAACCGGCGCAGATCCCCAGTCTCGGCCAGGATCGCCGCCGCCCCGATGACGGTCAGCCCCGGCATCGAGGTCACCAATGCCGTCAGGCCCAACTCCTCGATGACCTTGGTCATGCGGGCCTCAGTGTCCCGGCGCCGGCGGCGGGTCTCGAACCAGTCCTGAAGGGCGAAGGCGACCCGCTCCAGCGCCCCGCTCCGGTGCGCCAGGACCCCTGCCTCGTCGTCGAGGGCAGCGAAGAGCTTGCGGGTGATGCGCAGGGTCGGCTTCTCTGCGCCCCAACACATCGCCTCCTTGCGGACCAGGTTCTCCAACCGCTCCAGACCCAGCCGCCTGGTCCGGGCGAAGTCCCCGCCATCACGCTCGAGGATGATCGACATCGTCGCCGCCCACGTCCTGGACCGGAACGGGTAGGACGCCGTGTCCAGCGCCGCCGGCCAGGCGCACTCCAGCAGGTCCCGCATCTGCTGCACCTGCGCCGTCGCCTCCGTCAGGAGCCGCTCACGACGGACCCCGAGGTGACGCAACCGCCCCCATGTCTCATCAATGGGCTCGGGGGCATAGCAGCGCAGCTGCGCCGTCAGCCGTGCGATCAGGACGGCGTCCTTCTCGTCGGTCTTGTCGCTGGTCAGGTCCTCACCGCGCCGGGCCCAGGATGAGATGAGCGGCTGCACGCAGACGAAGGCCATGCCCCGCTCAGCGGCCAGCTGACCCAGCACCCGCCAGCGGTGACCGGTCGGCTCACACGCCACCGTCACACCCGCGAAGCCGGCCTTGGCGGCCCGCTCCGCGGCCCAGTCCAGGGCCGCGCCCAGGTCCCAGGCCCGGACCCGGAAGGTCCGCCGCGCCAGGACCCGGGAGTCGTGGTCACAGACGACGACCATCTGCTTAGCGTCCGCCAGGTCGATCCCGACGATCGCACTGCTCACCGGGACCAGCTCCCGCAGCCGCCCCAGCCTCGCGTTGCGGCTCTTGTCACCGCGGGAGATCTGACTAGCCTTGCTCATCGACGTCCTCCTCTGCGCTGGGACACCAAGCCCGAGTAGCGCACCAGGAGGACGTCGCCACGACCAGCCCCAGCAGGCTCTGCAGCCCCTCGATCCGTCCCGATCCGACGCGCAGAACGAATCACTATGCCGCCCTGCGGGCGCGGACATGGTGGTCCGCCGGAAGCTCCTCTGGCTGCGTGACCAGGGGGCAGTGGGGTCGCTGCCCCCTCCACTTCGAGGAAGTGCTCCCACCCATGCCCGACACGGGCAGACTCAACGCTGGCCCGCCCAGTCAGACTGAGGAGCACTGTATGCGACGCACATGGACTGGCACCGCAGCGTTGGCGCTGGTCGTGATCGCCGTCGCGGGCTGTGGGGGTGGCGGCGGGGTCGATGACGCGGAGGAGCAACTGAGCGCGCACTTCCTCGACCCCATCACCGGCGCCGGCATCACTGCGGTCGTGGAGAGCGCCTGCCGTTCGCACTTCACCGATGTGGACTCGGTGTGGCACCTGGAGACCAGGATCCGGCTGCAGGCACCGAAGCAGGACGTCATCGACGCACTCGCCGAGGGCGGAGGGGTCTTCATCGAGGACGACCGCGAGCCACGGTGGGTGTGGCAGGAGGGCACTCAGCCCGGCGCGGACGGCGGTGGCTTCTTCGGCCGTGGCCACTACGGCTGGCACGGCGTGGTCAGCACGCAGGGCGGCGAGTCGCTCCTGCAGGTGACGTTCAACAACGCCGAGCACGACGGCCTGGAGCGCGTCATCGGATGGGCCGAGACCTGCCCGGCGCCCTGACCAGCACCCTGCCTGAACATCCGACCATGCCGCGCTGCGGGCGCGATCATGGGGCCGTCGGCGGCATCAGGCCATGCCGAAGAGTGCATGATCGTTAGGGCTGCCAGGTAGTACAAGGCACCTCTACCGTCCTGCCATGGACGTAGTGGTCGAGGTGGGTGACTGGGAGCACGTTTGCTGCGGGTCGCCCATCGAGCGCAACGAGGTCGTCGACCTCAGCTGCATCCGTTGGATGGATGAGGACGGGCAGGTGCACCTCGGCGAGAGTCATCACGAGCTTGACGTCCAGCCCATCGAGCGGGTCCAGGGGCGGGTGATCGACATTCACGTCGTAGATCAGGGAGGGCGCACCCTGCCGATCCTCCGAGTACCGAGCGGAGACGCCCTACGTGGCGTCGATCCGGCCGATGACGGCCACCTGGAAGACCCGTGGACCGGCGAGGTGCTCACGTCCGATCACGGCGACTTCCTCACCGGCGGCAGCTTCCTCGTCACCATCCGGACAGTCGAGCAACCGTCGCACGACCCGCGTTGAGTGCTCGCTCATGCCGCGGGTGGGGCGCGTTGGGCGGTGCCTCAGCGAGAGTGTGGCGGCGGGTGGCACGGTGGATGGGTGGGCAAGCTCCGAGACGTCATCGCCGGGCTGGTGAGGGCCGTGTTCCCTCCGTATGAGGAGCCGACGTGGACGAAGCTGGCGGCCCTGGCCGGGCAGGAGCCCTTCGACACGGTCCTGGCCTCCTGCCCGCGACAGTGGCAGCACTGCGTCGATCCCCCCGAGGACTTCGCGCCGGAGGAGCGGTTCATGCCGATGGAGCAGATGCTGCAGCTGGCCTCGGTGTCACGGCAGCGTCGCGACGGGCAGGGCGGTGAGAAGGGCGAGGAGTGGTGCCTCAGCCTCCACGACGAGTGGGGGGTGAACCGCCCCGGCGAGTCCGGAGACTTCCTACTCTGAGGCTCCGTGAACCGCCCCGGCGAGTCCGGAGACTTCCTACTCTGAGGCTCCGACCGGTGTCGGGGTCTGGTGGTGAGCGTAGTGAGCCTGCTCGGCCTCGAC
>NZ_PTJD01000034.1 GCF_002934625.1 Kineococcus xinjiangensis
GTCGGACCTGATGGCTGCTCTGTCAGCGGCTGCGCACCGGCCATGACCAACACCTTCCCAGACGGCAGCCGTTGACACAGGGCATCTCATGCCGCCTTGCGGGCGCAGTCAGTCGCTGGGAAGTGCGGTGCCCGGCTCCACCGTGGCGTCGTCCAGGGCGCCAGGGTCGAGGCGGGCGCCGGTCAGCAGGGTGCGTCCGGTGTCGTCCCCGGTGTTCACTCGCCCGAAGGAGGCGCCGTGCAGATCGGCGCCCCGCAGGTCAGCTCCTCGGAGGTCGCAGGCTGCGAAGCGGACCCCGCGCAGTGAGGCTGCGCGAAGGTCAGCGCCGCGCAGGTCGCACATCTTGAAGAAGACCTGCTCCAACGTGGCGTGGCGCAGGTCGGCGCCGGCGAAGGAGCAGCGGTCCAGGCCCAGGTGCTTGGCGGCGCGCACTGAGGTCAGGTCGGCCCCGGCGAAGGAGATGCGACGCAGCTGCTGTCCGTAGGTCGCGGCAACCAGCTCCTGGCGCCCACCTGTGGGCTCCTCTGCAGTGCTCACCCGCTCAGTGTCCAGGACCACGACAGCCCACCACCAACGCACGCCTTCGCCGCCGTGCGGGCGCGATCATGACTCCCGCCGGACGTCCTCACCGCCGATGGGCGGACGTGACCAGCGCGGTTCAGTCCAGGTCGTCCA
Organism: Kineococcus xinjiangensis; assembly: GCF_002934625.1. Taxonomy (GTDB): domain Bacteria; phylum Actinomycetota; class Actinomycetes; order Actinomycetales; family Kineococcaceae; genus Kineococcus_A; species Kineococcus_A xinjiangensis. The sequence goes on from NZ_PTJD01000034.1 coordinate 676, forward strand.
TCCCAGCGCTACCGTTCTGGGAGTGCGTGACGACGTCTACATCCTCACCAGAGCTGAGCGACGCCAGGCTCGGGTGGCGTGGCGACGAGTCCCCTTCCAGCAACGCCTGGAGGCGGTGCGGATGGCGAAGCAGGGACTGCCGGCACCTGACCCGCTCGTCGCGGCGGCCGGCCGCGGGTACGGGGAGTACCTGCTGACCCGACGCCTCACCAACCGGCTCCCACGCTCGCTGCTTCCCCTCGCCGGCGCGATCCTGGTCCTCGTCGGCGTCCTCCTCTGGAGCGGCGCGGTCGCGTTCGCGGAGACCGACCTGACCGGGCTCGGCGTCTTCGGCGTCATCGGTGGCGTCGTCGTCACGCTCCTCGGTCTGCTGAGCTGGTCGCAGCGTCAAGGAGGACGTCTCCTCGTCGCCGCGAACCCAGCGGCCTCCGCGCCACCAACGGAGCCTCGGTCGTCAGGGTCGTAAAGCCTCGCGGATTCGCACGCGGTAGGCCATCGCCCCTCCTTCGCGCCGCCCGACACCGATCGCCCGAGGATCGACGACCGAGGTCCCCTGCACCTCCGGGATGACTCCGACTCGCGCCGGAGACGTCCGCCCGACATCCGCACACGCCGCCCTGAGGGCGCGATCACGGCCACCGCCGCACGTGCACTTTCGCCGAAGATCGAGCGTCGTAGGTGCTCAACGGGAGTCCTTCACGGCCCGCTTCAACCACAGCCCGATGAGGTTGGCGATCAAGACGACGACGATGAGCCAGGCCGCGTCGTCGACGGATGCGCGCCAGCTGTCTTCCAGGAAGGCACGTGCGAGCACCAAGCCGGCGAGGAAGCCGATGGCAGGCTCGATCAAGAGCAGGACGACAAGGCGCCGGCCAGTGCGACGGTGCGGCGTGGCGAGCGGCTTTTGCGGCCCTTGGTCCAGCTGGCTCATGCCGTCAGCGTCCCACTAGGCCTAGCGCCGGAACCGGCTGAAGGGTCTGCTGCATGATCCGGTGTCAGATCAGGTCACGCGGCCTGATTGGCCGGTGCGGTCATGATGGTCTCGTACTCGATAGGGGTCAATCGGCC
>NZ_PTJD01000035.1 GCF_002934625.1 Kineococcus xinjiangensis
GCGGCTACTTGTTCACTGGTGGCACGGCAACGGCCCGGCCAGGCTGTGTCGAGGTGCCCGGCGTGACGCTCTCTTTGCGGCTGCCCACCCGCTGGCGGGTGTGGCTCGACTTTGGCGTGTGGAGCGTCGGGCACCGCCCGGCGGGGTGAGGCTCAAGAAGGGTCTGTTCCACTCGAAGTAGCGCTGCCCTCCCCGTCCCAGAGCACCACCTCGACGACGGAGAGGCTGCCCACCATGGGACACGTGATCATCGGGATGGACCCGCACAAACGCTCAGCGACCATCGAGGTCCTCGATCGGCGGGAGCGGGTCCTGCTGGCGGGACGGTTCACCACCGACACCGCCGGCTACAAGGACATGCTCACCGCCGGCCGCGTCTTCACCCAGCGGACGTGGGCCGTTGAGGGCGCGAACGGCATCGGCAAGCACCTCGCGCAGCGGCTCATCGCCGACGGCGAGGCCGTCGTGGACGTTCCGGCGAAGCTGTCCGCTCGGGCTCGGGTCTTCTCCACCGGTCAGGGCCGCAAGACCGACGCCACCGACGCGCACTCCATCGCCGTCGTCGCTCTCAGAACGTCGGATCTGCGCCGCGTCACGGTCGATGGTGATCATGTCGCGCTACGCCTGCTGGCGGATCGTCGTGATGAGCTCGGGGTTCGTAGGACCGACACCGTCAACCGGCTGCACCGGCTGCTGCTGGAGTTGATCCCCGGCGGGGCCAAGACGTGGTTGTCTGCAGCGCAGGCAAAGACGCTGCTCGCCTCCGTCCGGCCCAGGGACCTCGTCGGCAAGACCCGGCGGGCTCTGGCAGTGGAGATGGTCACCGACATCGCGGCGCTGGACAAGAAGATGAAGGCCGCCGACAAGCAGCTCACCGAGCTCATCCAGGCGACCGGTTCGGGGCTGATGGGCCTGCACGGGATCGGGCCGGTCACCGCCGCCCGGATCCTCGGCGATGTCGGCGACATCGCCCGCTTCCCGACCAAGGGCCACTTCGCGTCCTGGACGGGCACCGCCCCGATCGACGCCTCCAGCGGCGACGTGGTCCGCCACCGCCTCTCCCGATCCGGGAACCGCAGGCTGAACCGGGTCCTGCACATCATGGCGATCGCCCAGCTGCGCACCCCGACCGAGGGTCGGGCCTACTTCGACCGCAAGGTCGCTGCCGGTAAGTCACGCATGGAGGCCCTGCGCTGTCTGAAGCGGCGCCTCTCCGATGTGGTCTATCGCCAGCTCGTGGCCGACGCCACCGGCCACCAGCAGGACGACGGAGGCCAAGCCGCAGAGCTAGACGTCGTCGCCGTCGAGGAGCTGGTGACGGGTCCGGGAGGACAAGTGGGGGCGTCTACTGGCTCCAGCGCGGCCGGCTCGGATCCCCACACCGGCCCTTCGGAGAAGTCACTTCCCGGACCCGCCACACCCAGCATCCCCACCTCGACTGCCGCCCCGCAAGACCCCGTCTTGACTTA
>NZ_PTJD01000036.1 GCF_002934625.1 Kineococcus xinjiangensis
TGAACCGCCCCGGCGAGTCCGGAGACTTCCTACTCTGAGGCTCCGACCGGTGTCGGGGTCTGGTGGTGAGCGTAGTGAGCCTGCTCGGCCTCGACGGGTGTGAGGTCGTCGCAGTACTCGAAGGGGCGGCGGTGGTTGTACCAGTCGACCCACTCGGCGGTCGCGATCTCGAGGTCGTCGAGCCCTTTCCATGGCCGTCGTGGCTTGATGAGTTCGGTCTTGTAGAGCCCGATGATCGACTCTGCGAGTGCGTTGTCGTGCGAGGAGCCCACGGCGCCGGTGGAGGGCTTGACGCCGGCTGTGTCGAGGCGTTCGGAGTAGGCCACCGATAGGTACTGGACACCGTGGTCGTGGTGGGCGATGAGCCCGGTGAGGTCGTGACCGTCGCGATGTCGGGTCCAGATCGCCTGCTCGACGGCGTCGACGACGAACTGGCTGGTCATCGTTGTGGACACCGACCAGCCGAGGATGCGCCGGGCGTAGGCGTCGATCACGAAGGCGGTGTAGCACCAGCCGGACCACGTCGAGACGTAGGTAAAGTCGGCGACCCACAGCCGGTCCGGCGCGAGGGGGTGGAAGTTCCGCTCGACCAGGTCGTGCGGCTTCGGTGTCCGAGGATCGCTGATCGTGGTGCGCTTGACCTTCCCACGCACCGCACCGTGCAGCCCGAGCTCCTTCATGAGCCGCTCGACGGTGCATCGGGCGATGGGCGGCTCGTCGGCCGCCCGCTCACGGTTCAGCGTCAGCCACACCTTCCGCGCCCCGTAGACGCCGTAGTTCGCCGCGTGCACCGCGGCGATGCGCGGCCTCAGCTCCGCATCGCGCACCTGGCGGGCGGTGGGGGTGCGAGCACGGTGCTCGTAGTACGTCGCGGGGGCGATCTTGGCGCCCAGCTCGGTGAGCTGGGCGCAGATCGACTCGACACCCCACCGCAGACCCTGCCCCTCGGCGTCCTCGTGGCGTTGACCGACGTGCTCGTCGATGAACGCCACGATCAGCGCTGTGGCCGGTCGAGTTCGGCCGCGAAGAAAGCCGACGCCGCCTTGAGGATGGCGTTGGCTCGCTTCAGCTCAGCGTTCTCCCGCTTCAGGCGCTTCAGCTCCGCTGAGTCCCCGGTCGTGACGCCGGGCTTGTCACCGGCGTCGATCTCAGCCTGTCGGCACCACTTGCGCACCGTCTCCGGGGTCCCGACTCCGAGCAGCTCAGCGACCCTGGTCATCGCCGCCCACTCCGAGTCGTGATCGGCACGGACCTCCGCGACCATCCGGACCGCCCGCTCACGCAACTCCGCGGGGTAACGCTTGGACGTGCTCCCTGACATGACTCCATCCTTCCCAAGGAACGGAGTCTCCGGACTCGCCGGGGCGGTTCA
>NZ_PTJD01000037.1 GCF_002934625.1 Kineococcus xinjiangensis
GTCCGAAGCCTGCAGGTTGCGGTAGCTGTTCACCGCAGCGATGTTGTTGTTGATCCGAAGACCCATGAGAACCAATCCTCCATGACGTGGGGTCCAACTCGTGCAACCACTCCGTCCGTGGAGCGGCTGGAGATCTCACCGACCAGATGGACGCCTTCATTGCCTCGGTCCCGGAGTGAACGAGCGAAACCCGCGCCCGCCCGGAACGACAGCACCGGCCCCGACTCCCGGAGGCCACGCCCACCCAGCACCGGGCATGATGCGACACCGCATCATGCTGCGTAGTCATTCAACCACGCATAGCTACCACTGTCACCCCCGGGAACCCCCACAGTGCCCCGAAACGCGGCAGCGCCCCGCTCCCGGATGACCGGGAACGGGGCGCTGGGTGGTGCCGGGTGGTGCCGGGTGGTGCCGGGTGGATCAGCCGCGCAGCAGGGAGAGGATGTTCTGCGACGCGGAGTTGGCCTGGGCGAGCATGGAGGTGCCGGCCTGGGTCAGGATCTGGTTGCGGGTGAACTTGGTCATCTCCGCGGCCATGTCGGTGTCGCGGATCGCCGACTGCGAGGCGGTGATGTTCTCGATCGAGACGTTCAGGTTGTTGATCGCGTGCTCGAAGCGGTTCTGCACCGCACCCAGGTTCGCGCGGGCGGAGGAGACCTTGTTCAGCGCGGCCTCGACCTTCTTCAGGGTCTCGGCGGCGTTGGCGGTGCCGGTCGCGGTGTTGCCCACCAGCGACAGCCCGCTCGTACCCAGCTTCGAAGCGTCCATGTCGTCGATCGACACCGTGATCGTGTCGTTCGCCGTGCCGTTCGCACCCACCTGGAACGTCTTGCGGTTCGCCGTGGTCTCCGTCGCGGTCGTGTTCACCGTGGACGCGCCGAACAACGCGGTGCTGACGCCACCGGTGGCGGTGATGGAGTCGGTGGTGTTGGTGGCCTTCGACGACATGGTGATCTTGCCGGCGCTGTCCACCGCAACTGCAACGTCCTTCAGCCCAGCGGCGTCGAGGTCCTTGCGCAGCGCGTCCTGGACCTTGGTGGCGGTCGCAGCGTCCCAGGTCGCGGAGAAGTCGGCCGTGACCAGACCACCGAGGTTGGTCAGGGTGACCGTCTTCGCGGTCCCGCCGTTGATGGTGATGTTGATGCTGTCACCGGCGGTGATGCCCTGCACCGAGGCCGTGGTGGCGACGGTGGCGTTGCTCGCGACGGTGGCCACCTTGTCGGCGAAGCCGCCGTAGGTGCCGTCGAGGAGCTTGGTGTTGCCGAAGGAGGTGGTGTCGGAGATGCGGGTCAGCTCCTGGTTGAG
>NZ_PTJD01000038.1 GCF_002934625.1 Kineococcus xinjiangensis
GTCCGAAGCCTGCAGGTTGCGGTAGCTGTTCACCGCAGCGATGTTGTTGTTGATCCGAAGACCCATGAGAACCAATCCTCCATGACGTGGGGTCCAGCGAGCTGCAGCAGCCCGTCCGTGGGCCACCAGGTACTACATCGGCTCGAGACGACGGACCTTGAGGCCTCGGCATCGGCCGTTCGGGTGGAAGTCCCAGCGCCGACGCGACGGCGCCCCACCCCCGCGGTGCGGGGACGGGGCGCCTGGTCAAGCGGGTGTGCCGGGTAGATCAGCCGCGCAGCAGGGAGAGGACGTTCTGGGCGGCGGAATTGGCCTGGGCGAGCATGGAGGTGCCGGCCTGGGTCAGGATCTGGTTGCGGGTGAACTTGGTCATCTCCGCGGCCATGTCGGTGTCGCGGATCGCCGACTGCGAGGCGGTGATGTTCTCGATCGAGACGTTCAGGTTGTTGATCGTGTGCTCGAAGCGGTTCTGCACCGCACCCAGCGTGGCGCGGGCGGCGGAGACCGTGCTCAGCGCGGCCTCGACCTTCTTCAGGGTGTTGGCGGCGTTGGCGGCGCCGTCGGCGGCGTTGCCCACCAGCGACAGTCCGTTGGTGCCCAGCTTCGTGGCGTCCATGTCGTCGATCGACACCGTGATCGTGTCGTTGGCGGTGCCGTTGGCGCCCACCTGGAACGTCTTGCGGTTCGCAGTGGTCTCCGTGATCGCGGCCGACACCTGGGACGCGGCACCGAAGATGTCCAGCGTGCTGGCGGCGACGTTGGTGGCGCCCGCCTCGACCGTGACCTTGTCCGTGGTCGCGGAGGCGGAGGTCTTGCTCGTGATGGTGACCACGAGGGCGTTGTCCACGGAGATGGTGAGGTCACTGAGCCCCGCCGCGTCGAAGTCCTTCTGCAGGTTCACGGCCAGCGCGGTGGCGCCTGCAGCATCGGCCGTGTAGGCCCTGGCGCCGGTGTTGGTGAGAGCGAACTCCTTGATGGAGTCGTTGCCGTTGCGGTTCACCGTCACCTTGACCGTGTCGGTCGCGGCGGTGTCGCCGGCGGTGAGGGCAGCGCCGTTGGTGCCCACCAGGGAGAGCTTCTTGTCGGCGAAGCCGCCGTAGGTGCCGTCGAGGAGCTTGGTGTTGCCGAAGGAGGTGGTGTTGGAGATGCGGGTCAGCTCGTTGTTGAGCTGGTCGAACTCCGTCTGCGCCGCCGCCTGGGCGGAGGGGTCGGACGAACCGGTGTTCGACGCCTGCACAGCCAGGTCACGCATGCGCTGCAGGATCGTCGTCGCCGTGCCGAGGGCACCGTCAGCGGT
>NZ_PTJD01000039.1 GCF_002934625.1 Kineococcus xinjiangensis
GGAGCTTGACCCGGTTTCCCGGACAGGTGGGTGGCTCGATCATGCCGCAGCAGTCAGTGTGGTGTGAAGGGCTTCGTACTCGGCAGGGCTGAGGTAGCCGATGCCGGAGTGACGTCGACGCGGGTTGTAGAAGACCTCGATCCACTCGAACATCGCCGAGGCCAACTCCGCTCTGGAGGACCAGGCGCGGCGGTCCAGCAGCTCGCGCTGCATCGTCGACCAGAAGCTCTCCATCAGGCCGTTGTCGACGCTGGAGGCGACCCGGCCCATCGAGCCGAGCAGTCCGGCAGCCCGCAAACGGTGCCCGAAAATCCAGGAGGTGTACTGGCTGCCGCGGTCGGCGTGGACGATGGTTCCAGGCTCAGGACGACGTCGCCAGCGCGCCATCTCCAGGGCATCGACGACGAGTTCGGCGCGGATGTGGTCGGCGATGGACCAGCCCACCACCATGCGGCTGAACACGTCCACGACCGCGGCGCAGTAGACCTTGCCCTCGGCGGTGGGGTGTTCGGTGATGTCGGTGACCCATAGCCGATTCGGGGCATCGGCGACGAAACGACGCTGCACCAGGTCCTCGTGCGGGGCCGGCAGTGGCCTGCTGCCTGCTCGCTTGCGGCGGTGGCAGACGCCGACCAGGCCGGCGACACGCATCAACCGGGCGATCCGCTTGCGTCCGCAGGCGATGCCCAGCCCCAGGCGCAGCTCGGCATGCACTCTCGGGGCGCCGTAGGTGGCCCGAGAGGCGGTATGCACTTGCGTGATGGTCTGCGTCAACGCGGCATCGGCGATGGATCGAGCCGACGTCGGCCGACCGCGCCACTCGTAGAAGCCTGAACGCGAGACGCCCAGCACCCGGCAGGTCACCGCAACGGGCAGGCCGTCGGCGGCAAGGTCGCGGACCAGCGGGAAGATCATTTTGGGTCCGGCAGCGACTCCCGGGCGAAGTAGGCACTGGCCCGGCGCAGGATGTCGATCTCCATCGCCTGCACTCGCGTCTTGCGGCGTAGCTCGATCAGCTCAGCGCGCTCACCTGCGTCGAGTACGCCGCCACCGCCTTGACCACTACGGCTAGCGATTGTCGCAGCGTCGCCTTCAGCCAGGCGCACCCAGCGGCGCAGGCAGGACTCGCTGATGCCGAGGTCAGCGGCGATCTTGGCCATCGGCTGCTCGCGCAGCTGGGCCAGCTCAACGGCGCGCTGGCGGAACTCCGGCGGGTGAGGACGGGGCATCGAAGGACTCCTCTCTGGGCGACATCATCGCCTCAGGTCGGTGTCCGGAGAAGCGGGTCAAGCTCCCG
>NZ_PTJD01000040.1 GCF_002934625.1 Kineococcus xinjiangensis
TCACGCAACTCCGCGGGGTAACGCTTGGACGTGCTCCCTGACATGACTCCATCCTTCCCAAGGAACGGAGTCTCCGGACTCGCCGGGGCGGTTCAGCGGCGTGAGCGCGCATCTCGTGCAGAAGTCCGGCGGATGATCGGGGTCTACTTCCTGGCCTTCTTGAACCCGGAGCGCAAGCTCCTGGACAACCCGTTCACCCCTTACCGCCAGGGTGGCCGAACATGACCAGCGTAGGTCGCGGTGCTGCGAGCCATGGACTCGATCGTTCGCCCATCCGCATGATCACGCAGTCCAGCACCGCCGTGATCGCGCACTGAGCGCGGCGTGAGCGGACGTCTCCGCAGTGGTCCGCCGGGGGGGCTCAACCGCTCCAAGTCGTGCTGCTCACCAGCTCGCGGTCCACACGTACCAGGGACCGTCGAGGTGGTGGAACTGCGGGGACTCGAACCAGCCGGTCTCCAGGTCGTGGCGTGGCCCGTCGGGGAAGTACGCGAAGCCGGTGTCCACCGTCCCGCTGACGTGCTGGTCCGTGAAGATGACCCCGCCCAGCACGCGACTGGCCGAGACCCGATACGCACCCACCCGCCCCTGCGTCTGCAGCGGGACCCACTCATCCACCCGCGCAGGAGCTGGCGGCAAGTCGCGCACGGCCACCTCGAAAGCCGGACGACTGAACTCCCAGCGCTTCTGGAACGGCACGTCGTGGGCGACCAGGCTCAGCACCAGCACCCCGACGAACGGTGCGAGGAGGAACCACCACGACCACCTCGGCGGCTTCTGCACGAAGACGATTACCCGCACCATCCACACCAGCGCCGCGCAACACAGGACGGCCGTGGCGGTCGCCAGGGCCAGCAGCGACCAGATCGGTCCGCTGACCGCCCACAACAGCAGCAGGGTCGGGGGCAGCAGGAGGACGTGGAAGCCCCAACGTGGCGGTCGCGCACGCCATGACGAGATGACGGACGGTACGTCATCCACGTCGGGTCCAGTCCCGCCCAGCTCCACTGTCATGGCGCCCACCGTGACAGTGCCCGAGTCGTCCAGTTCCTCTCCGCCGAGCACCACTGCCCCGTCCGGGTGACGACGAATCCGGACATGACCCGCGGTCGCGCAAGGTCACCCGCTCACTGCCCGGAGCACCCCGCCAGTGCCAACCAGCACCCTGATCGCGCACTGACGGCGGCTACTTGTTCACTGGTGGCACGGCAACGGCCCGGCCAGGCTGTGTCGAGGTGCCCGGCGTGACGCTCTCTTTGCGGCTGCCCACCCGCTGG
>NZ_PTJD01000041.1 GCF_002934625.1 Kineococcus xinjiangensis
GCTGTGCCCAAGCCTTACCCCCGCGAGTTCCGCGATGACGTCGTGCGGGTCGCTCGCAACCGTGATCCGGACGTGACGCTGGAGCAGGTCGCCGCCGACTTCGGCGTTCACGTGATGACGTTGTCGAAGTGGATGCGCCAGGCCGACGTCGACGCCGGCGTCAAGCCCGGTGTCAGCACCGGCGAGAGCGCTGAGCTGCGCCAGGCCCGTGCGCGCATCAGGCTGCTGGAGCAGGAAAACGAGGTCCTGCGCCGGGCAGCGGCCTACCTCTCGCAGGCGAATCTGCCGGGAAAAGGCTCTTCCCGCTCGTGAGCGAGCTCGCTGCCGAGGGCATCCCGGTAGCGGTCACGTGCCGGGTGTTGAAGATCGCTCGCCAGCACTACTACCGCTGGCTGCTCCAGCCGGTCACCCCGGTGGAGCTGGAGGAGGCGTACCGGGCCAACGCGCTGTTCGATGCTCACCGGGAGGATCCCGAGTTCGGCTACCGCTACCTCGTCGAGGAAGCCCGCGAGGCCGGAGAGGTGATGGCCGAGCGGACCGCGTGGCGGATCTGCTCGACCAACGGCTGGTGGAGTGCCTTTGCCAAGCGGCGCAGCAAGAACGGCAAGCGACCCAGCCCGCCCGTCCATGACGACCTGGTCCAGCGCGACTTCACCGCCACCCAGTCCAACCAGCTGTGGTTGACCGACATTACCGAGCACAAGACAAGCGAGGGCAAGCTCTACCTCTGCGCCATCAAGGACGCGTACTCCCGCCGGATCGTGGGCTACTCCATCGACTCCAGGATGAAGTCGCGCCTGGCGGTCGCCGCCCTGAGTAGTGCCGTCGCCCGTCGCCGCGCCGAGGGCATGAACGTGGCCGGCTGCGTGGTCCACAGCGACCGCGGGTCGCAATTTCGATCAAGGAAATACGTCCACGGCCTCAGCCGACACGGCCTCGTCGGGTCGATGGGCCGCGTCGGCGCCGCAGGCGACAATGCCGCGATGGAGAGCTTCTTCGCCCTCCTGCAGAACAACGTCCTCGACCGGCAGCCCTGGGCCACCCGAGAGGAGCTGCGGATCGCGATCGTGACCTGGATCGAGCGGACCTACCACCGGCGCCGCCGACAGGCCGGCCTGGGCCGATTGACCCCTATCGAGTACGAGACCATCATGACCGCACCGGCCAATCAGGCCGCGTGACCTGATCTGACACCGGATCATGCAGCAGACCC
>NZ_PTJD01000042.1 GCF_002934625.1 Kineococcus xinjiangensis
CTCAACCAGGAGCTGACCCGCATCTCCGACACCACCTCCTTCGGCAACACCAAGCTCCTCGACGGCACCTACGGCGGCTTCGCGGGCAAGATGGCATCGGTGACCAGCAGCGCGGCCCCGACCCTGGCCTCCGTCAACTCCCTCGGCACCGCGGACACCCTCACGGTCGCGATCAACGGTGGCACCGCCAAGACCGTCACCCTCGCCAACACCGGTGGCGTGACGACGTACACGGCCGACGCGAACGGTGCCGCTGCTCTCAAGGCGAACCTGCGCAAGGACCTCGACGCCGCCGGCCTCGCCAACGTCACCGTCGAGGTCGGCAGCGACTTGAAGGTCACCCTCGGGTCGAAGGCCACCTCCACCACGGACAGCCTCGTGGTGGCCGACGGCACGGGAACCCCCGGGGCGAAGCTCAACCTCGTCGGCACCAGCGCCGCCGTGACCGAGACCACGGCGAACCGGAAGACGTTCCAGGTGGGTGCGAACGGCACCGCGAACGACACGATCACGGTGTCGATCGACGACATGGACGCTTCGAAGCTGGGTACGAGCGGGCTGTCGCTGGTGGGCAACACCGCCACCGGCACCGCCAACGCCGCTGAAACCCTGAAGAAGGTCGAGGCCGCGCTGAACAAGGTCTCCTCCGCCCGCGCGAACCTGGGTGCGGTGCAGAACCGCTTCGAGCACGCGATCAACAACCTGAACGTCTCGATCGAGAACATCACCGCCTCGGAGTCGGCGATCCGCGACACCGACATGGCCGCGGAGATGACCAAGTTCACCCGCAACCAGATCCTGACCCAGGCCGGCACCTCCATGCTCGCCCAGGCCAACTCCGCGTCGCAGAACATCCTCTCCTTGCTGCGCGGCTGATCCACCCGGCACCACCCAGTGCCCCGTTCCCGGTCATCCGGGAGCGGGGCGCTGCCGCGTCCCCGTGTGCCGCTCGCGACTCGCCGGCTGTCGGCGGTTCACCCTTTCGCCGCGGTGCCATCCGCTCAGGTCCGGGTCCCGCCGGTCGATGGAAGTAGCAGCCCTCCAAGGATG